>JACKDN010000029.1 GCA_020633465.1 Myxococcales bacterium | reverse complement strand
AGGCGCGGAAGGTCGTCGATACCCGCAGGTATCGGCGTCCTTCCGCAACGCCGAGCCGGGCCTTCGGGGGCGTGCACCGCGAAGTGCCCCGAATGCGTGACAGGCTCGCGACCGGGGGGTCTGGGGTGGCCGGCAGGCCCCCCAGTGCCGCGCGCTTGCGCGCGGCGGAGAAACAGTCTGTCCGGTGGAGGCCGCACCTGTTCCAGTGCGCCACCCGTCCGCTCCGCCGCGGCGCCGAGTCCAGCATCCGTCCGCTCCATCGCGAGGTCCCGTGCGGCCCCGTCCGGTCCGCCGCGGCGCTCGTTCCGGCCCTCGTCCGCTCCGTCGCGGCGCCGAGTTCAGCACCCGTCCGCTCCATCGCGGCGCCCAGTCCGGCTCCAGTCCGCTCTGTCGCGGTGGCCAGCACTGCGCCCGTCGCTCCACCCAGTCCAGCCCGCGTCGGCTCCGCCGCGCCGTTCAGTCCGACCCGGACGTGTCCGCTGCGCCTCCGGCAGCCGGCTGCTCCGCTCCACGGGACATTGCCGCGCCCCGCGGGTCTGATAGGGTGCTCGGCCAGTTGGCCGCCGGCGCGTGAGGACTGAGATGAAGATCGGCATCCACCCCGACGAGACCGGGTTCAGCGGGCGCTGGATCGAGCGGTGCGAGGCGCGGGGCGTCGCGTGGAAGCGGGTGAACTGCTACGCGAGCGACATCGTGCAGCAGCTCGCAGACTGCGACGCGCTGATGTGGCACTGGCACCAGCTCGACGCGAAGGCGTGGTTGTTCGCGCGGCAGCTCACGCAGGCGCTCGAGGCGGGGGGCAAGCACGTCTTCCCGAACCGGCAGACGGCGTGGCACTTCGACGACAAGGTGGGCCAGAAGTACCTGCTGGAGTCGGTGGGGGCGCCGTTCCCCGAGACGCACGTGTTCTACGACGAGGACTCGGCGCTGGCGTGGCTGGCGGGGGCGCCGATGCCGCAGGTGTTCAAGCTGCGCGGGGGCAGCGGCTCGACGAACGTATACTTGGTGCGCACGCGGGCCGACGCGGTGGCGCGCGTGAAGCAGGCGTTCGGGCGGGGGCACCGGACCTTCGACCGGCACGGGTACGTGAAGGAGAAGCTGCGGCTGCTGCGGCGGGACAAGACGCCCGAGCGGCTGAAGGCGTTCGTGCGGTCGACCGGGCGGCTGGTGGTGCCCTACGACATCGAGCGCGTGCGCGGCTTCGAGCGCGGGTACGCCTACTTCCAGCAGTTCCTGCCCGGCAACGACTTCGACACGCGCGTCGTGGCCATCGGCGGCCGCGCCTTTGCGCTGCGCCGGCGCGTGCGGCCGGACGACTTCCGCGCGTCGGGCAGCGCCGACATGCACTACGCGCCCGAGGACATCGATCTCGCCAAGGTGAGGGTGGCGCTCGACCTGGCCGACCGCCTCGAGAGCCAGTGTCTGGCCGTCGACCTGGTCGACGGGCCCGACGGCCCCATGGTGCTCGAGCTGAGCTACGGCTTCCCGACCGGCCCGTTTCTGGACGACTGCCCGGGCTATTGGGATCGCGACCTCGTGTGGCATGCTGGCCGGCAGAAGGCGCAGTACTTCATGGTCGACGACCTGGTGGCGGCCATCGAGGCCAGGTAGGACGGGCGCCGAGGGCGGGGCAGGGCAGTGAAGAACGTGGTGGTCACCCTGGGAGCCGTGTTGGTTGCCGGCGTCGCCTTCGTCGCCGCGAGGGCGATGAACGCTGACGCCGAGAATGGTCGCATCGCGCACGCGCAGATATTGGTGCCAGCCGCGGGGCGCATGGTCTGGGACGCCTGTGGAGACGGCGCAGGATCGCCGGGCTGCGCGGTCGCCGTGTGGCGGGTTCGACTCCGTGACGATGCGTGGGGTGTGCGGCTGCGCGTCGTGTTTGCTGCGGGAGGCCTCACCGTCGCAAGCGCGGGGCCCGACGGCACGTTCGGCTCGTCGGACCCTGGCGACGACATCGTCTGGCGGCAAGCAACAGCCAACTTCGCCGGCGCTCCGGACTGATCGGCTGACCGTCGCCGGGCGGAACGTGCCATCATCCCCCCATGAAGCCGCACACGCTGCCGTTGCACGCCGCCCCGTTCCTCATTGCCTTGCTCCTCGCCGGCTGCCCCGACGAGGATCCCGTGCCCGGCACGGAGGACGGCCCCGACGCCGAGGCCTCGTCGTCGATCAGCCTCACCGTCGAGACACAGCCGCCGGCCGACGCGCCGGCGGGTGAGGCGCTGAGCCTGACGCTGCGCGCGTCGACGCCGGGCGGGCCGGCGGGTGGACTACAGCTCGACGTGACGGTCGACCGCGGCGGCGGCGCGGCGCCGATGACCGTCGAGACCGACGCCGAGGGGCGGGCGACGATCGCGTGGACGCTGGGGGTGGCGCCGGTGCTGAACCGGCTGCAGGTCGAGGTCGGGGCGGCCCGCGCGGCGGTCGAGGTGACGGCGACATTGGCGGAGCCGCTGACCACCACGCCCTTCGGCGACGTCAACGGCTGGCTCGAGGGCGAGGGGTTGATGGGATCGACCGAGGATCTCGCCTTCGCGGAGGACGCCCTGGTGGTCGGCATCCCCGGCGGCCTGCTGCGGCTCGACGCCGACGGGACGGCCACGCGCGTCGACCTGAACGGGGCCGAGGTGATGGAGCCGCTGGGCGTCGCCTTCGACCACGCCGGCAACCTGTGGGTGGCCGACCCCGGCACCCCCGGCCTGCTGAAGGTGACGCCCGAGGGCGAGGTGAGCGTCGCGCTGACCGACGACGGCGAGGGCAACGCGCTGGTCGGCCCCAACTACGTCGCGGTCGGCGCGGACGGCAAGGTGTACCTGAGCGATCCCTGCGCCGGCGTGCTGGTGCGCTTCGACCAGACGCAGGACGAGGTCGACGCGCGCCTGCCCTTCGACGTGGGCACTCAGGGCGGGCCCAACGGCTTCGCCTTCGATCGCGCCGGCGACCTGTGGGTGGTGACCGAGAACACGGTGCTCCTCTGCCAGCACACCGGCGTCGCCGAACTGGAGGCGCCCCTGGCGACGCTCTTCCGCGTGCCGGTCGATCTCGACGGCTTCGGCGAGCGCGAGGTGATCGCGGACGATCTCGGTGTGTTCGGCGACGGTCTGGCCTTCGACGCCGAGGACAACCTGTACGTCATCGTCGATCGCACCGCGAACCTGATGCTCGCCGAGAGCGCCGTCTGGGTCCGCCCCGCCGAGGGCGGCGACCTGCGCAAGCTGGCGGTCGCCGACGAAGGCAAGGTCTACGCGAACCTCGCCTTCGGCCAGGGCGCGTTCGGTCCGACGACGCTGTACGTCTCGCTGCTGGCCGTGCCGCCGTTCACCCCGCGCACCGCCCGCGGCGTCGAGCGGGTCGAGGTCGGGATTCCGGGGCTGCCGCTGCTGCGGTAGCGGTGGTCAATCGAGAGGGGGTGTGATGCAGACCCGTTGCTCCACCGCACGCCGCGTAGAGACGGTCGGGCTATCAGCTTTCAGCGGTCAGCTTTCAGCTCCCTCGCGGCGATTGTACCTTCTGCCCGGCAGCCAGGCGGCTCGAGCTCGCCGGGCGGTCCCGAACTCGGCATGGCGTACGGGGCCCGGCTGACCGCTGACTGCTGATAGCTGACAGCCGGTGGGAGCGACCACCAACGGCTCGCGAGCAGATCCGGGTCACCCAACAGGGTTGACGCGGCCTCTCGTGTGCTCGAGCCTGGCTCCATGGGCACCCCACCGAAGCACCCCGACGCGGCCACCCCCGGCCTGTACGAAGCGCTCCTCACCGAAGCGCTCGCCACCCATCTCACCGGTCGCCCGGGCGTCGAGACCCGACCCCTGCGCGCCGAAGAGGCACCCCGCGTCCTGGCGCGCCATCTGGCCGCCTACGTCGAGCGCGCGCTCGCGGCCGCCAAGCCCGACGAGCGCACCGCGGTCGTGAACCACCTCATCGGCGCGCTGGCGACGCAGGTGGGGGACTTCGTCGTCGACGGCGACCGGCTGCGACCGACGGTGCTGACCGCCATCGCGACGCCCCCTTCACCTCCGCCCGGGCGCCCCGTCCTGCCGCTGGCCGAGGCGGGCCTGCTGACCAACGGCCGGGAACAGCCGCGGCTGGGCGCCGAGCTGGCGCGCGAGCTCGAGAGCGCCGACCGCGTCGACCTGCTGTGCGCCTTCCTCGTCTGGAGCGGCTATGCCGCCCTGCGCGCGGGGCTGCGTGCCTTCGTCGAGCGGGGCGGCCGGCTGCGCGTCATCACGTCGAGCTACCTGGGCGTCACCCAGCCGCGCGTGCTGCGCGATCTGACCGAGACGCTCGGCGCCGAGGTGCGCGTCGCCGAGGACGCCCAGGCCACGCGCCTGCACGCCAAGGCCTGGATCTTCCACCGGAACTCGGGCTTCGACACGGCCTACGTCGGCTCGTCCAACCTGTCGCACGGCGCGCTGCACGACGGGCTGGAGTGGAACGTCCGCCTGAGCGCGGTCGAGAACCGCCGGGTGCTCGAGCAGCTCGCCGCCACCTTCGACACCTACTGGTCCGATCCAGAGTTCCAGGCCTTCGACGCGGCCCGCTTCGCCCGGGCGCGCGCCCACGCGCAGCCCGACTCGACGCTCTCGGTGCTGTTCGAGCTGCGACCGCGGCCGTTCCAGCGGGAGATCCTCGAGCACCTCGAGGCCGAGCGAACGCTCCACGGTCGCCATCGCAACCTGATCGTCGCGGCGACGGGCACCGGCAAGACGGTGGTGGCGGCGTTGGACTACGCGCGCCAGTGCGGGCCGGGACGCCGCCCGACGCTCCTGTTCGTGGCGCACCGGCAGGAGATCCTGACCCAGGCGCGCGACACCTTCCGCCACGCGGTGGGCGACGGCAGCTTCGGCGAGCTGCTGGTGGGCGGCGTCGAGCCGGTCGAGTGGCGCGCCGTCTTCGCGTCGGTCCAATCGCTTCGCACGCGCCTGGAGCGTTTCGCCCCCGCTCACTTCGCGCACGTCGTCATCGACGAGTTCCACCACGCCGAGGCGCCCACCTACGAGGCGCTGCTGACGTACCTGCAGCCGTCCGAGTTGCTGGGTCTCACCGCTACGCCGGAGCGCGGCGACGGCGTGGACGTCACGCATCACTTCGGCGGCCACGTCGCCGCCGAGATCCGCCTCTGGGACGCCATCGACCGCGGCCTGTTGGTGCCCTTCCAGTACTTCGTACTGCACGACGGCGTCGACCTGAGCGACGTGGCCTGGCGCGGCGGACGCTACGACGCCGGCGCGCTCGACCGCCTCTACACCGGGCACGATCGCCGCGCCCACCTGGTCGCCAGCGCCGTCGGCGAGCACGTCGCCGATCCGCTCGCGATGCGCGCGTTGGGTTTCTGCGCCGGCGTGCACCACGCCGAGTACATGGCCCGCGCCTTCACGCGGGCGGGCATCCCGGCGGCGGTCATCACGGGCGATAAGCGCACCGAGGAGCGTCGCCGCCTCTACCACGCCCTGCAGGGCGACGCCGAGGATCGCCCGCGCGTCCTCTTCACCGTCGACGTGTTCAACGAGGGCGTCGACATCCCGCGCGTCGACACGGTGCTGTTCCTGCGACCCACCGAGAGCGCGACGCTGTTCTTGCAGCAGCTCGGCCGCGGCCTGCGCCGCGCGCCGCAGAAGCGATGCCTGACCGTGCTCGACTTCGTCGGGCGACCGCGGCGCGAGTTCCGCTTCGATCGCAAGCTGCGCGCGATCACCGGCGAGGGCCGGCGCGCCCTCACGCGGCAGGTCGAGCGCGACTTCCCCTGGCTGCCGGCGGGCTGCGCCCTGCAGTTCGACCGCCAGAGCCGCGAGATCGTCCTCGAGAGCCTTCGGCAGGCCATCGGCGCCGACAAGCGCAGCCTGGTGCGCGAGCTGAGAGCGTTGGGCGACGTGTCGCTGGCCGACTTCCTGCGCGAGACCGAGCTCGACCTCACCGACATCTATCGCAAACGCTCCTTCGCCGACCTGCGCCGCGCGGCGGGCCTGCCCGTGCCGCCCGCGGGCCCCGACGAGGACGCGCTGGGACGCGCGCTGGGTCGGCTGCTGCACGTCGACGATCTGCAGCGCCTGGACGCCTGGCGAACGCTCCTGGCCGGCGCCGAGCCACCCGGTCGGGCACCGGACGAACGCTCGAGGCGGCTGCGGATGATGCTCGCCGTGACGCTCTTCGGCGCCGAGGCCGTGAGCGAGGACGCGCTCGCGCCCCTGTGGCGCCACCCGGCCATGCTGGCCGAGCTGCGCGCCCTGCTGACGCTGCTGCGCGATCGCCTGGATCACCTCGCCCCGCCCTGGGCGCACGCCGCTCCGCTCAGCCTGCACGCCCGCTACGGCCGCCAGGAGATCATGGCCGCCTTCGACGACGTGCGTGACGGCACGCTGTACCTGCCCCGCGAGGGCGTCCTGTTCGAGAAGCGCAGCCGCTGCAACCTGCTGTTCGTCACGCTGCACAAGGACGAAGAGGACTTCTCGGCCAGCACGATGTACCGCGACTACGCCATCGCGCCGGATCGCTTCCACTGGGAGTCACAGAGCCGCACGCGCCCGGACGACACGAAGGGTCAGCGCCACGTCCGCCACGCCGAGCAGGGCGTGACGCCGCTGCTGTTCGTGCGGCCCACGCGCAAGGACGATCGCGGCGAGACGATGCCCTTCGCCTTCCTGGGGCCGCTGACGCTCCGGTCTCACCAAGGCGAGCGCCCCATGAGCATCGAGTGGGCGCTCGAGCACCCGATGAGCGAGGCGCTGTTCCGCCAGGCCCGCCTGGTCGCGAGCTGAGGGCGAACGCTCACAGGGTCAGCGGGATGCACCGGTTCGCGCAGCAGGCGGACTGTTTCTGCTGACCCTGTCACAGCCCGACGCACAGCCCGTCTTCGGCCAGCACCACCTCGCCGTCGTAGCCCTTCGCCACGATCGCGCGGATGGGTCGCTGCTGATGCAGGCTGCGGCCCATCCAGTGCGACAGCACCACCTTGCCGGGGTGGGTGGCCTGCACCAGCTTGCTCAGCGCGGTGGGCGTGGCGTGCAGGGCGCGGGCGGACTTGCCGGCCTCGGACGGGATGGCGGCGTGCGCCACCAGCAGATCGGTCCCACGGGTGAGATCGAAGAAGCGCTGCTGGTCGGCGCGCTGGTCGCCCATGAAGACGACCGAGCGATCGCCGATCTCCACGCGCCAGGCGAGCGCGGGCACCTCGCCGTGGGGTACGGCGACGGTCTCGAGCCGGATCTTCTCATCGTCGTAGGCGGTCATGGGCTCGCCGCGGGACACCGGGATGTCGGCCACGGACAGCGCGAAGGGCTTGGCGTCCTCCTCGTCGTCGAGGTAGCCGCCGAGATAGCCGAAGGCACCGTCGTCGGGATCGAACAGCGCGTGGACGAAGGCGCTGGTGGCGGGGAAGTCGGGGCCGCCGGCGGGCCCGAAGAGGGCGAGCGGGCGCTCGCGGTCGCCGAACCAGGCGGCCTTCATCAGCGCGGGCAGGTCGGACGTGTGGTCGACGTGCAGGTGCGTCAGGGCGATGGCTTCGAGATCCTCGACGCGCGCGCCGGACGCGGCGAAGCGCTGGAAGGTGCCGCCGCCGGCGTCGACCAGCACGCGGGCGCGGCCGTCGATCCACAGCAGATAGCCGCTGCTGGCGCGGCCGTCCTCGCCCGTGGGCCCACCCGAGCCGAGGACCTGCACGGCGATGCCGTCCCGGGGACAGCCCCCGGCGGCGGGCGCGGCGAGGACGAGGGCGACGGCCAGCGCGGTGAGTGTCGCGACCATGTCAGATCTCCAGGGCGCCGGTGATGTCTTCGTCGGCCGCGCCGACCGCGGCCATCGAGCCGAGGCAGTCCTCGACCTCGTCGAACCCGGCGCGCTTCAGCACCGAGGCCGCGATGATGGCGCGGCGCCCGCTGCCGCAGAACGTGGTCACCGGCCGGTCGTCGGGCAGCGCGCGCAGGTGCTCGGTCAGCGCGTCGAGGGGGGCGTGCGTCGCGCCGGGCAGGTGGCCGCTCTCCCACTCCTCGTCGCTGCGCACGTCCAGCAGCAGGTAGTCGTCGCCGGGGCGGCCGCGCCGCGCCAGCGTCTGCACGGGCACGGCGCGGATGCGGTCGTAGGGCCGACCGGACACCTCCCAGGCGGTCATGCCGCCCGCCAGGTAGCCGAGCACGTCGTCGTAGCCCAGCCGCGCGAGCTGCCGCGTGGCCTCGATGGCGTCGTCCGCGTGATCGGCCACCAAGCCGATGCGTCGCTGGGCCGGCAGGAACCACCCCGCGTAGCTGGGCAGCATGTCCAGCGGCAGCGCCAGCGCGTCGGGCAGGCACGCGCCCGCGAAGGCCTCGGGGCTGCGGATGTCGACCACGACCATGCCGTCGTCGACGTGGCGCGCGAACTCGCTGACCGACAGCGGCGTGGGGCGGGGCCGGTCGGGCACGCGCGGCGGCCCGGCCAGGTTCATGCGCTCCATGCGCTCGAAGTAGGGTGGCTTCACGTGGTGCTCGGCCACCTTGGCGTCGATGAAGGCGCCGCGGCCGAGCTGCAGCCGGGGGTTGTGCCGGCGCTCGTAGCCCAGCGTGCTCCAGTCGCGGTCGGCCATGCCGCTGCCGCACACCGAGCCCGCGCCGTGTGCCGGCCACAGCAGCACGTGGTCGCCCAGCGGCAGCAGCTTCTGGTGCAGGCTGTCGTACAGCAGCCCGGCGACCTCCTCGGCGCGGTCGGGGTAGAAGTCGGTGCGGCCGACGTCGCCGACGAACAGCGCGTCGCCGGTGAAGACACCGAGCGGCGCGTCGCCCGTGCTGCAGTCGCGCAGCACCAGGCTCAGGCTCTCGAAGGTGTGCCCCGGCGTCTCGAGCACCTCGATCTCGACATCACCGAAGCGGAAGGTGTCGCCCTCGCGGCACGGCTCGCCGTAGTCGAAGTCCAGCGCGGCGCCGTGAAGAATCTCGGCGCCGGTGCGGGCGGCCAGCTCGACGGCGCCGCTGACGAAGTCCTCGTGGCGGTGGGTCTCGAAGACGTGGGTGATCTGCGCGCCGTGGGCGAGGGCGCGCTCGATGTAGGTGTCGCAGTCGCGGCGCGGGTCGATGACCGCCGCGGCGCCGCCGTCGCCCACCAGGTAGGACAGGTGGGCGAGGCCGTCGTCGTGGAAGGTCTCGTGGAACATGCTGGGCCTCCTCGTTCGGGTGCGGCCCAGGCTGCGGTGCAATCGGCGGTCCGGCGACGCGCCGCGGCGAGGCGGCGGTGGGGGCGGGGAGCGCGGCCCCGGCGCGGGGCGAAGGGCCCCGGCGGCCGGTCAGGGGCGCGGGCCGGCGCCCTCGGGCGGATCGGCGAGCCAGTCGTCGGTGCCGCCGAACTGGGTGGGGTCGTCCGTCTCGACGCTGGGCGCGTCCCCGCCGTAGTGGTTGCCGGCCAGGTCGGCGTCGATGTCACCGCCGATGTCGAGGACGTCGGCGACCGCGCCGATCAGCGTGGAGCCGCTGAGGGTGGCCGTGGTGCGGGCCAGCATCATCGCGTAGGCGGCGTCGTCGAAGACGCTTGCGGTGACGACCATGCCTTCGGGCGCGCGGGCGACGTGCAGCGGGCAGTGGCAGCCGGTGAACCGCACGTGGTCGAGGACGGCGCCGCCCCCGTTGAACAGGGTGCAGTCGGGCGAGCGCCGCGGGTGCTGGAAGTCGATGGTGCTGTCGGTCATCCGCAGCACGCCGCCGCGGACGATGACCGACGCGCCGCGCAGCACGTCGACGCGCTGCATCTCGGCGCCGTTGCTCAGCTCGAAGGCCCGGCCGCAGTCCTCGAGGCGGGTGTCCGACAGGCGGACGACGCCGTCGTCGAGGCCCTGCACGCAGGTCAGGGCGTCGCGTACCAGCAGGTGCGCGGCGTCCAAGGTGCCGTTGATGCGCAGGCCGGCCCAGCCGCCCGGGCCCTCGATGCGGACCGGGGCGTCGGCGGTGCCCTCGACGCGCAGGGTGCCCGCGACGTCGAGGCGAGCGTCCCCGTCGGTGACGGTGATCGTCGAGCCGGCGCACACGGTCAGCGTGGCGTCGGCCCGCACCACGGCGGCGCCGGCGAGCTCGATCGCCCCGCACCACGGCCCTCGGCGTCGCCGCCCGCGAAGCGCACAGCCGCAGGCGGCGCGGCGTCGGCGCGGCCGGCGGCGTCACCTGGCGGCGCCGCGTCGCTCGGCCCGGCGTCGTCCGCGGGGCGGGCGTCGCCGGGCGCGCTCGAGTCGGAGGATCGGCGTCCGGCGCCGCGGCGGCGTCCGGCGCCGCGGCGGCGTCCGGTGAGGGCGCGGCGTCCGGTGAGGGCGCGGCGTCCGGTGCGGGCGCGGCGTCCGGTGCGGGCGCGGCGTCCGGTGAGGGCGCGGCGTCCGGTGCGGGGAGACGTCGCCAGGCTCGCCGGCGTCGGACATCGCGTCCGGCGCCGGCGCGGCGTCGGGCAACCAGCCCGCGTCCGGCTGTGGCCCGGCGTCCCGCCGTGGCGCGGCGTCGGTTGCGGCCGCGGCGTCGCGCCGCGGCGCCGCGTCGTTGGCCACCGCGGCGTCGTCTCCCCCGTCCGGGATCGCGCCCGCCCCGCCCGCGTCGAGCGGCGCGCGGGCGTCCGCGACGTCGCCCGCCCCCGCCGTCGACTCGCCGCCGTCGTCGCAGGCCACCGCGGCCAGCAACAGCGCGAGCACGGTCCCGAGTGTTCTTCGCATCGCGACCTCCGCCGGCCCCACGAGACGGTCGCGCACCGGTCCGCGTGGGCCACCGGCCCTCACCCTAGCAGGGCGCCGCGGGCGGTGGCAGCCCGGCGGAGCGTGGGGTCAGTCGCAGGCGCAGTCGTCGGCGCGCGCGTTCACGGTCAGCTCGGGCAGGGGGTTGCAGGTGCCCTGGAGCATGACGTGGGCCCGCACCGGCAGGGTACCGCCCAGGAAGATGTGGTTCTGGTCGAGGCAGGCGGCCGAGGCGCGCAGGGTGACGGCCTGCTCGCCCTCGAACAGGCCGGTGATCGGCGCGGTGTCGAAGCACGCCCTGGCGACCGCCTGCGGTGCGAAGCGGCCGCGGACCGTGTAGTCGATGACGGCGCACGGGTCGGCGTCGGGGTCGGCGGGCTCGAGCGCGTCGATGGTCACCTGCGCCGGCAGGTCGGCGTACACGCAGCCCGGCCCGCCCAGCCCCTCGGCCAACCCCTCACAGGCGAGGGCCTGTGCGGGCCGCTCGAGCGCCAGCACGACGGTGCGGTCGAAGACGTGGTCGATGCCCTCGATGTCGACGCGCAGCCGCAGTCGCAGGCCGTCGAGGGCCTCCCAGCCGAGCTGCAGCTCGATGCTGCTGGTGGACAGCGGGCCCTCGGCGCCGTCGTACAGGGACATGTCGACGACGGTCTCGCGCGCGCTCGGCAGGATGTCGACCGGGCCGCCGGGCTCGGGCTCGACGCGAAAGCGGACGCGGACGCGGTCGCCTTCCGCCCAGCCGGCGTCGTCGGGGAAGTCGACCCGCGGCTGGATCATCGTGCCGCCCTGCCAGCCCCAGACGTAGGGCACGGTGCCGTCGGCGGCGACGTCGTAGTCGCCGTGATACCCGTCGAAGCGCACCTCGAAGGGCGCCGCGGTCGGGCGATCGGGATCGGCGGGTGAGGGGGCAGGGGCGCCGCCGCCGCCGTCGTCGTGCGCCGCCGGCTCGGCGTCCGAGGGGCTGCAGGCGGGCAGCGTGAGGGGGCAGGTGAGCAGGAGCAGGACGCGGGTGAGGTGCCGAGCGTGGTGCATGGTTCGACCGTCCGAGGCTGGTGGAGACGCCCGCACCCGACGAGGGCGCCCAGCGGATCTTTCCACCGCGGGCGGTGGTTCGTTCCCCCCAAACGAAGAACGGGGCCCGAAGGCCCCGCTCTCGTCGGTGGATACCGACCCGGTCAGACCCGAGGGTCTACCAGCGGCCGCCACCCGAGCGGCCGCCGCCGCCACCGCTGCGGCCCCGATCCTGGGCCTCGTTCACCTTCACCGAGCGACCGTCGATGCTGGTGCCGTCCATCTCGGAGATGGCGTTCATCGCCGCGTCCGAATCGGTGAACGTGACGAACCCGAACCCGCGCGAGCGGCCGGTCTCGCGGTCGGTGATGACCTTGGCCTCGGTGATCTCACCGAAGGACTCGAAGGCCTGGTTCAGACTGGCATCGGTGGTGTCCCAGCTCAGGCCACCCACAAACAACTTCTTCGACATCTTGCACTCTCGGCCTCTCGGGCTTTCCCCGGATGGCCTCACGATACGGGCGAAAGGCGCCCGACTGACCATCGCACAGCCAGCGGTGGCTGCGGCGACCGCGCCCTTAGAGCACATCGCGTGGGGGGAATGACAGGTAAATCGACCGGAGGGTCGGCGCGAGGCGGCTGGACGGCCGTCGCGCACAGGCGAAGGCCGGCGCGCCGGCGCCCGTGGGCTCACTCGCTGCGCAGGTAGTTGCCCTGGGCGTCGTAGACGTCCACGCGGGTGGGGCTGGGCGCCATGTTGCGGATGATGCCCATGGTGGTCTCGTGCATGCGCTGCTGCATCTGCAGGTTCAGCTGCAACATGAGCTGGGTGGTGCGCAGGGCCTGCACGGCGGACGAGGCCTCGAGGGCCGGCTGCATGCAGCGGGTCTGGATGCCTCCGCCCGGGCGCGTGGGGTTGGGATGACAGAGCTCTTCGCAGGGCTGCTGGCTGACACAGGCGAAGAAGGCGCCGCTGACGTCGGGCGCGTCGGCGATGACCGAGGGCGCGCACTCGGCCGGCGTGCGCTTCTCGCAGCCGCAGCGCCGCGCGGCCGCGCACATGGCGACGACGGCGTTCTGCTTGAAGTGGGCGGCCGCCTGCGCGGTGGCTTCGGGCGTCAGGCAGGCGGTGTGCAGCTTGGTGCCCGGCTGGCCGGCGTCGTCGGACTCGCAGAGGACCGGGCAGGGCTGGTGGGCGATGCACGCGAGGGTGGGGGGCTTCACGCCGGCGTCCGCGAGCATGGCGACGCACGCGTCGACGCCCTTCGAGCAGCCGCACTTCGCCTCCTTCTCGCAGGCCGCGCGGGTGAGCCCCACGGCGATCATCGGGAAGTCGGGGATGGGGGCGGCGGCCGACTTGGCGGCGGTCGGGGCCGACGCGGGCTGGGCCTGGGCGGTCAGCGCGAGGCCGCTGGACAGCAGGGTGAGGGCGAGGATGCGCGTCATGAGGCCTCCCGGGGGTCGGTGGACGGCGGTGTGACTCTCGGGAGTCTTTCACGGCCGGCGCCGACTCGCCAGGGGTGAGCCATCAGTCGTCGGTTTCGGCGACGACCTCGACGCGCACACCCGGCGGCAGCGGGAGCTGGGCGACGCCGGCGCGGGCAGCCTCGAGGGTGACGCCGGGCAGGCGGCGGGGCTCGGCGCGCTGGCCGTCGCGGCGGCGGCGCGGGGCCGGGCCCAGGGTCTGGCGCAGGGTGGCGACGGCGGAGAGGGGCACGCGGGCGCCCTGGGCCGTGGTCAGCGTGAGGTTCGCCAGCGCCGCGGGGTCGTCGGGCGGGGGGCCGGTGCGCAGCACGACGGGCGCGGTGGCGCCGTCGAGGGTGGTTCGGCCGATGGGGCTGCCGGCGACGGCCGTGCGCAGTGCGCGGGCGATGTCCTGGTCGGTGACGCCGAGCCTCGCGGCCGACGGCGCGGGGCGGATGTCCAGCGTGGGCTTCGGTGGCGGCGGCCCCTCGGCGGCGGGCCAGCGTGCCTCGAGGGCCCGCAGGGCAGCGGCGCGCGCGGCGTCGTCGGCGCCGATCACCCAGACGTGCGTGGACGCGTCGTCGGCGGCCTCGGGCGGCCCGATGCGCACGCCAGGGACGGGCTGCGCCGGGCCGGCGTCGGTGCTGTACCAGCGCCCGTCGCCGTCCTCGGGCAGCCAGACGAGGCCGGGCAGGCCGGGGCCGAGGGGTGGTCGAGCGGCGACGTCGCGGGGGACGCGCAGGGTGCGGCGGGTGGTCGGGCGATAGGGGCGGACGACCTCGGGCCACGCCGGGGCGGCGTCGGCGTGGACGCGGAAGCACACGGCGGGGTGACCGTCGAGTCGACAGGTGCAGTCGGCGCGCGCCTGGACCTCGACCTGCGCGACGTCGCGCAGCCGGACGAGCGGGTTGGCGCGCAGCAGCGCGTCACCCAGGGCCTCGGGCGGCGGCGGCGGGGCCAGCGGCGGCGTGGCCAGCGCGGTCGCGACGTCGCCGGGCGTGAGGCCGAAGGCGGCCTGGCGGGCAGGATCGAGGGTGACGAGCACGGTGGGATCGGCGAGGCCGCAGGTCGCCACGTCGCGCACGCCGGGCAGGCGCTCGAGGGCGCGGCGCGCGGCCTCGCCCTGGTCGAGCTCGGCGGTGAGCAGATGCACCGAGCCGGCGGGCGCGGTGCGGACCAGCGGGGCCTCGGCGTCGGCCGGCAGCGTGACGCCGCGGACGGCCTCCGCGACGCGGCGCGCCGCCGCGTGGGCGTCGACGCCGGGCGCGAACTGCAGGCGGAGGCGGGCGACACCCTCGTCGGTGGTGGACTCGACGTGGGCGAGGCCGTCGAGACGCTGCGCGCGCGCCTCGAGGGGCAGCACGGCGCCGGCCTCGATCTCGGCGGGCGCCGCGCCGGGCCAGGGCACCTCGAGGTGGACGATCGCCGGCGGGGCGGGGGCCGCGAGGAGCAGGATGGTCGCGAGGGTGATCACCGCGCCGCCCGCACGGCGCTCGGGGTTGCGCGCTCGGGGCGCCGATCCACCGTGCTCACCGCACCACCAGCACCGGGCAGGGGGCGTGGTGCACCACCCGATCGCTCACCGAGCCCACCAGGAACCGCTTCACCGCCGACAGCCCGCGCGAGCCGATGACCACCAGGTCGTAGGCGCCCTGCTCGGCGACGCGGCACACGGTGTCGGCGGGGTCGCCGCGCTCGACCAGGCGATCCCAGTCGACGTCGGTGGTGCCCAGGGCGGGCACGATGTCCTCGAAGCGCTGATCGGCCAGCCAGCGCACGCGATCGGCGCCCTCGGGGGCGGCCTCGTAGTAGCCGGGCAGGGGACCGAAGTCCTCGACCACCTCGAGCACCGTCACGCGGGCGCCGAGGCGACCGGCGAGGTCGAGGGCGGTGTCCAGCGCGCGGTGGGCGTCGGGGCTGCCGTCGACGGGCACGAGCACCTTGGTGAACATGGCTACTCCGGCAGGTCGACGTCGACGGCGATGAGGGCGTCGTCGGCGAGGAAGACGAGGGTGCGCCCGGCCAGGGTCGGGGCCAGCTCGATGCGCCGGGGCGTGCGGGTCAGGGCGCGCAGGGGCAGATCGGCGTCGTGCAGGTCGCACAGCAACAGATCGCCGCCGGTCAGCGCGGCGCCCTCGTCGGTGGTGCGCTCGAACACCAGCCAACGGCCGGTGGGGTCGAAGGACGGGTGGCCGCCGGGGCCGAGCGGGGTCGTCTTGCCGTCGGCCACGCGGTACAGCGTGAGGCCGGTGCGCAGGCCCCAGAGGACGACGTGGTCGCCGGTGGGCGAGGCGACGGCGGTGACGTAGCGATCACCGGGCGGGCTGATGCGGTACGCGACGCCGCGCTGCCGCAGCTCGACGTGGTCGTCGGGGGTCAGGCGCAGGTGGAAGCCGGGCGCGGCCAGCTTGGGCACGACCTCGACGCCGTCGAGGGTGCGGGCGCGCAGCGGGATGGCCAGCGCGGACTGGCCGGGCGTGCGGAAGGCGAGGGTGCCGGCGTCCTGCCAGACCGGGCGGTGGCCGACGCGCGGGCCCTCGACCAGGGCGCGGAGGGGTCCGCCGGCGACCGGGACGACGTGGAGGGTCGACAGATCGCGGGCGGGCACGGCCACGTGGGCGGCGTCGGGGGACAGCAGGGGGGCGGCGAAGTCGCCGCGGGCGAGGACGCGCTCGGGGCCGGTGGTGACGAGGGGCAGGGCTTCGGTGTCGGGGGCGAGCTCGACGCCGCCGGCGGGCACGTCGGGCACGTGGGCGCGGGCGACGAAGGGCAGGGCGGCGACGAGGGCCAGCGCGGCGGCGCCGCGGCGGCGACGCATCAGCAGCAGCGGCAAGGCGAGCAGCAGCAGAAGCGCCGCGGGGGCCACCGGGTGCCCGGGGGACGCGGTGCAGCCGCCGTCGCCCGACGCCTTCGACACGGCGACGTCGTCCTCGCGCTCGGCGCCCAGGGGCGGCGGCGTGACGCCGCGATCGAAGAGGCCGCCGACGCCGCTGTCGCGGGGCGGCAGGGGCGGCCGGGCGTCGGGGAGGGAGAGGGGGCCCGCGTCGAAGCCGGGCGGGGCGGCGTCCACGCGCGGGGGCGCGGCGTCGACGACGGGCCCGACGCCCGCGTCCTCGGGGGGCGGCGGCGGCGGCGCCATGTCCGCGGGCGGCGGCGGATCGGGCGCGTCGCGCAGCAGCCCGACCGAGCACCACGACTGCTGGTTGGCCGCGACGGCGCAGGTGCGCTCGGCCGGGGCGTAGCCGTCGAGGGTGGCGCGGACGGTGTACTCGCCGGGCGGCAGGCTGAACTCCCAGCCGCCGGTGCCCTCGGCCGAGCGGGCGGTGTCGCCGGTCTGCTGCACGCGCACCTGGGCGCCGCCGAGGCGGACCGAGGGATCGTCGAGGCCGACGCCTTGATCGGCGAAGACGACGCCGATGAGGGTGCCGCGGTCGTCGCCCGGCTGGGGATCCGGCGGGTCGACGCCGAGGTGCGCCGCGACGGCCTCGGCCATCGCCTGCGCCATGCGCTGGCGGTCGTTGGCGCTGCCGAGCAGGGCGGCGTCGGGATCGCAGCGGTTGATGAAGCCCATCTCGGCCAGGGCCGCGGGCATGGCGGTGGCGGTGAGGACGGTGAAGTTCTCGCTCTTCACGCCGCGGTCGCGCAGGCCCCAGGCGCGCACCATGGCGGCCTGGACGGTGTTGGCGAAGCGGCCCGAGGCGGCCGAGGCGCCGCGGGCGATCCAGGTCTCGGTGCCGGTGGCGGGCGCGCCGCCGTTGCTGTTGGCGTGGATGCTGAAGAAGAGCGCGGCGTTCCGGTCGTTGGCGAAGGCGGCGCGGGCGCGCAGCTCGACGAAGGTGTCGTCGTCGCGGGTGAGGGCGGCGCGCAGGCCGGCGGCCTGGAGCAGGTCGCCGAGGCGCCGCGAGGTGTCGAGCACGGCGGCCTTCTCCTGCAGCCCGCAGCCGACGGCGCCGGGATCGCGCCCGCCGTGCCCGGCGTCGACGACGACCAGCGGTTGGGCGTGGGCGACGCCGAGCAGCGCGAGGGCGAGGGGCAGCGAGAGCGCGCGCATGAATCCTCCGCGGCGGGGTGGGCCCCAGGTTGCCAGAGCGGCGGCGTCCTGTCATGGGCTGGCGGGCCGGGCAGGCGCTCAGCCCGCCGGCGCCACGAGCACCAGGTTGCGCTGCCGCGTGCCCTCGACGTCGCGCGTGTGACTGAAGTAGTCGCCGAAGCCGGGTCGGTCGGGATCGAGCAGGCCGGCGCAGGCGGTGCACGCGGTGTCGACCTCGAGGGCGCCGACGCCCGCGCGCTCGAGCAGCGCGACGGCGATCGCGCGGTGATCGCAGCCCGCGAAGCCGCGCCGGGGCCCGTGCCGCACCGCGTGGGGCTGGCCGACGGCGCCCCAAGCCCGGCGCAGGCGCTCGACGAAGGCCCGCTCGGCGGCCGTGCGCTCGGGGAAGCCGTGACAGCAGGGCCCCGCGGCCGCGCCCACCCAGGCGGACCACGACGCGGGCTCGTCGAGGCCCGCGATCACGGTCTCCAGCAGGGACGGCCCGTCGCCGTCCCGCCACACGCCCCGCAGGCCCAGGTGCAGCGCGACGACCTCGCCGTCGCGCGCGAGGACCGCCGTAGCGCAGTCGGCGCTCGACAGGCCGAACGCGAGCGTGGGGTCGCGCCAGCGCAGCCCGTCGGCTTCGGCGCGGGTGCGCCAGATGGGCCCGTCGAGCGGCACCAGGTCGTCGGCGGTGGCCACGCGCCGCGTGAACTCGGCGGCCACCATGCCCACCCGCGCGACGCCGAACGCCGCCGCGGCGGCCGCCACGCGCTGCGGTCCGCCGGGGTGGTCCAGCCGCAAGCTGCCGCTCGCCGCGCCGACCACGGCCACCCGCACCTGCCCACCCAGCAGCGTCCGCGTCTCGATCATCGCGCCACCCTGCGCGACGCGCCCTGCGCGACACAAGCGATCCGCGTGTGGCCATGGGCGTGATCCAGGAGGCGCGCCCTGTCCCGAGCCTGCGCGGGCGCCCAAAGCCGAACGACGCGAAGTCGAGAATTCGACCGTCGCTGCGCAACACGCGCCTCCGCTGTCCGAAAGAGGACTCCGCCCACAGCCCGGAGGAGCCCCATGCCAGCCTTCAACGACAACGTGGGAGCACGCCCCCGAAGGCTCCGCTCGGCGTTGCGAGAGCAAGGCGATGCCGCCGGGTGTCGTCGGGCTCTCGCGCCTTGAACCGAGCCTTCGGTGACGCACCCCGCTCGACGCCTCTCTGCGAACCAGGCTCCTGGCCGACAAGCTGCTGAAGGCCGCGTACACCGCCCGCCGCGACGGCGCCGGCGCCGTCATGGCCGCCGTCGCCAAGGTCGTCGAGCAGGGCCGCGCCGCCGTCACCCACGACGACGCCGATCCCGAGCACCCCTGGACCGATCTGCCCGACGGCTTCGACTACCCGGCCCTGCTCAACGACGCCTTCGACGACGCCCCGATCGTCGGCCCCTTCCTGCCGCCCGACGCCCCGTGGCCCTTCTGGTCCGCGGAGTCGGGCGAACCCCCGAGAGCGCTCGCCGACGGCTGACCCTGCCGCCGGCGCCTCCGAACCCGCCACCGCGCTGCGCGCCCCCGCGCCGGCGCACCCGTGCGCGCCCCATCCAGCTTCAGAACCGCGAGAGCGCCCGAGCCGGGCCGCGATCACCCTCGCCAGGCCCGCTGGACGCCCGATCCGCCAAGGTCGACGGCGACACCAGACCATCGCCTGGCCAGAAAGCTGAGTGTTTTCGGAGGGCTCAGAGTCACGGGTCGCCGCAGAAAGCTGAGTGTTTTCGGAGGACTCAGAGTCACGGGTCGCGTCACGCGCGGCGCTTCAGCCCTCCAACTCGAGCAGCGGGGCGAGCAGGTCGAAGCGCAGGCCCACCGCACCGATCAACTCCCGCACGAGGTGCGCGCGCGTGACGAGGCGGGTGCCGTCGGCCAAGGTCCGGTGGGGCGGCGCCTGGGCGGCGGCGACCGCGAACAGGCGCGGTGCGCCCGGCCAGGGGCGCACCAGCACCCGGTCGGGATCTTCCACCGGCTCGACCAGGCCTGCTTCGGCCAGCGCTTCGACGGCGTCGGCCGGCGCGTAGGCGTGCACGTCGCCACCAGCGAGGCAGCCGCCGCCCACGGACAGGCGCATGGCCGTGTCCAGCGCGAAGATGCCGTGGGGGCGGAGCGCGTCGATGATCGCTTCGCGCGGCGCGATGAGTCGTCGCACACTGAGCGGACCCGCCAGGACGAAGACGGCGGGTACGACGCCGCGGACCTGCCGCCAGAGGGGGCCGGCGAGGTCGCGCGCCATCCGGTCGCGTTGGACCCGGCGTTGATCGCGGCGCAGACGTCGCAGCCGCGCCTCGGCGGTCATCGGCTCACCCATCGAGCACCTGCGTCAGCAGTTCGAGGCCGCGCGCCGCGTCCTGCGCCGCGCTGGCATAGCCTTCGGCGCCCGCGTCCCGGAAGGACGGATCGTGCGCGAGCGCCATGAACGCGCCCTGCGCGTCGGCCAGCGCGTCGTCCAGCCGTTCGGCGTCGAAGTGGCTCAGCAGGCCAGCGAGGTCGGATCGAAAGGCATCGTCGCGGTCGCGTTCGGCGATGACCAGCAGCGCCTGGATCTTGTCCTTCGACCCCTTGTGGGCGCGCTCCGTCAGCAGCTTGGAGGCGACGAAGCCGGCCGGCGACAGCCCGCGGCCGTGCGCGAGGCGTTGCACGGTTCGCCGGTCGTCGAGCAGCACCGACAGGTCGCGAAACACCATCACTCTCAGGCGCCCGCTTCCGCCGATGTGGTCGCCCAGCAGAGGGTCGCCGTGGCCCAGGAAGTCGAAGGTGGTGCCGTCGCGCGGATCGACGAAGGTGGCGGAGCCGGCAGGGTGGTCGAAGCCGCGTGCGGCCAGCTCGGCGACGATCGCCTCGCCGTGTGACGCCACCAGCGCCTCGGGCAGCGCGAGGTCGACGTCCTCGGTCAGCGCGGGGACCGCGGTGTCGAAGCCGAACAGGCCGGACGATTCAACGAGGATCGGGGCGTCGCCGAGGGAGGTCTCGCCGAGGGCCGCCAGCAGTCGGTGCGCGGCTGCACGGTCGGACATGCGGGCATTGTAGGGCCGAGCGCCAGAGGCGTCGACGGCGGCGCCACCGGGAGGGGCGATTAAACTGTAAAAATGGTCGATTAAGTTTGTTAGTGTGGCACGACCCCGACAAATCGAGGCGCTCGCCGTGGGCGATCTGCGCGCCCCGTCGTGCTACCCTGCCGCCCCGCTTCGGACGGAGAGGACGCTTGGCGGTCTACGCGATCGGCGATGTGCAGGGCTGCTTCGCCACCCTGCAGAAGCTGCTGACCGAGATCCGGTTCGACCCCGGGGTCGACCGCGTGTGGTTCTGCGGCGATCTGGTCAACCGGGGGCCGCGCTCGCTGGAGGTGCTGCGCTTCGTGCGCGGGCTGGGGCCGGCGGCCGTCGCGGTGCTGGGCAACCACGACCTGGCTTTGCTGAACCGGGCGGCGGGCACGCCGACGCGGAAGCGCGACGAGGACCACCTGGACGACGTGCTGGCCGCGCCGGACGCGCCCGAGCTGGTCGAGTGGCTGCGCCACCGCCCGCTGTTGCACGTCGAGGGTGACCGCACGGTGGTGCACGCCGGGCTGCTGCCTCATTGGAGCCGCCAGCAGGCGGTGAAGTGGGCCGAGCGCGCGGAGGCGCAGCTGCGCGGCGACGGCTGGCGCGACTTCGTCCGCGCGCTGCACAAGCCCGTCCGCGCCGAGTGGGCCGAGGCCGAGCGCGCCACCCGCCTGCGCCTGGCCGTCGGCGCGCTGACCCGCATCCGTGTCTGCGACGTCGCCGGCCGCCCGGACTACCGCTTCACCGGCCCCCTTCAGGCCCTGCCCACCGGCCGCTGGCCCTGGTTCGCCGCCTCGCGCGCCGTTCGCCCCAACCGCCTGGTCGTCTTCGGCCACTGGGCCGCCCTGGGCCTGTACCGCGCGCCCGGCGTCCTCGGCGTCGATACGGGCTGCGTGTGGGGCCGCACCCTCACCGCCGTCCGCCTGGACGACGGCGTCGTCGTCCAGCAGCCCCTCGTGGATCCCGTCGAGCCGGTCTGATCGGGTGTTCTGTCCCGCTGCTCGACCGTACGCCGCGGCGGGACGGTCGGGCGGCCAGCTCTCGAGTCCGCTGCGGCGATCGGACCTTCTGCCCGGACGACCAGCGCCTCGAGCTCGCCGGGCGGTTTCGCAGCGAGCACCGCGACCGGGGCCCGGCTGACCGCTGACCGCTGACCGCTGACAGCCAGTCGGAAAGACGTCCAACGGCTCGTGAGCACACCCGGCCCGATCCTCAGGCCCGCACCTCGACCGGACGCCGGCACACCCACGGGCTCCACCCGTCGACGTCGACGTCCACTTCGAGCCACCAGCGCACCGCGCCGTCGCGGCTGGCGGGCACCTCGGTGGGCACCTCGAAGCGGTGGCGCAGCCGCACCGGCTCGCCGGGGCGCAGGCCGCGGGCCATGGTGTGGTCGAACAGGTGCCAGCCCCGGTGGAAGGGCCGCTTCTCGCCCTCGCGCTGGCCGTTCAGCCGGACGCTGATGCCGTTGAGCTGGCCGTCGACGAGCGGGTCGATGTGCACCTCGACCTCGAGCGTTGCGCCGCGCCGCGGGCGCTCGGGGTCGAGCCGCGCCTCGACGGTGGCCAGGTTGCTGCGCGCTCGCCGGCTTCGGTAGAGCCGCCACAGCGCCGCGCCCGAGAGGACGACGGACAGCGTGCCGGCGAAGGCGAGGGCGAAGCGGGCGCCCGGCAGGCCCTCGGACACCGCGCCCAGCACCCACAGGATCATCCCGCCCAGGAAGAAGGGCAGCAGCATCAGCGCCCACCACCCGCCGCCGGCGTGGCGGGCCGGCTCGGGCGGCGGCTCGAGCATCATCGTCGGCGACGTCGAACGCACGCGCACCTCCTGCCCTGTGGATGCGGGCGGCCCGCCCAGGTTGCCCGGAGTTGTGGTCGAGCGGTCCCTCGGGGCACCATGCGCCCGGGGGATGCCACCCGAGGGGGACTCGACGATGCGTGCTCTGATCGCGCTGCTGGTGCTGGCGGCCGCGACCGCCTGTGACGACGACGGGGGCGGCGGGCAGCCGATGGCGGACGGGGGCGGCGGCGTCGCGGCCGACGCCGAGGCCGGCATGGGCGGCATGGGCGGCATGGGCGGCACGGGCGGGCAGCCCGGCGACGCCGCGCCCGACGCCGAGCCGCCGCCCGGCGACGCCGCGCCCGACATGGCGCTGCCCGACGCCACGCCCGACGGCGGGGCCGAGCCCGTGTGCGGCGACGAGCGGGTCGACGATCCCGAGACCTGCGACGACGGCAACACCGAGCCCGGCGACGGCTGCGACGCCGAGTGCCAGCTCGAGCGCCCCGTCCACGTCGAGCCCGACGCCTTCGACATGCCCTTCGAGCTGGCCTTCGACGCCGACGGCGTCGCCGAGGTGGCCTTCGACCTCGATCGCGCCGACGACGTCGACTACTTCGCCTTCGAGCTGACCGAGCCGGCGGATCTGGTCATCGAGACCTTCGCGCCCGACGATCGCTACGGGTGCGCGGGCGATACGCTGCTGGCCCTGCTGCGCGGCGACGATGGCCAGCCCCTGGCCGAGAACGACGACGGGCCCTTCTCGCTCTGCTCGCTGTTGAACCCCATCGACGACGCCGGGGTCGACGGGGTGGCCCCCGGCCGCTACGTCGTCGAGGTGGCCGCCCTGGCCGGCGACATCGGCGCCAACGTCCTCTCGATCCGCGTCGTGCCCCGCCTGCCCGAGGACGCCGTCTGCCACGACTTCGCGCTCGACGGCCGCTGCGAGGACGAGCTGCGCTGCCTCGAGGTGGACGAGGAGACGCTGCTCGGCGTCTGCCGCGCGGCCGGCTGCGGCGACGGCTTCGTCGACGAGGGCGAGGAGTGCGACGACGGCAACCGCCTCGACGGCGATCTGTGCACCCCGATGTGCCGCCTCGACGGCCCCGAGGAGGTCGAGCCCAACGACGTCCGCCCCCAGGCCACCCCGCTGGGCGACTCGCGCCGCCCCGACATCGGCCCCTTCCAGATGCTGAGCCGCTTCGGCAGCGTCGACGACGTCGACGTCTTCCGCCTCACCGTCCCACCCGGCGGCGAGGTCGAGGTGGGGCTCGTCACCCGCGACGGCTTCTTCAACTGCCCGGGCGTCGTCTCCGGCCGCCTGCTCGACGGCGAGGGCCGCGTCATGGCCGAGGCCCCCATCGCCTGCGACGTCTGGTTCGCCGACCGCCTGGCCCCCGGCGACTACTTCCTCGAGCTGCGCACCGACGATCCCGAGGTCGTCGGCCGCCGCCTGCTGACCTTCGCCGCGCCCACCCGGCTCGTCGGCGCCGGCGAGGACTGCGCGGTGGTCGACGCCCGCTGCGATCCGGCCATCGCCTACTGCCCCCTCGACGCCCCCGAGGCCGAGCGCCGCTGCGTCGCCCACGTCTGCGGCGACAGCCTGCTGGGCCCGAACGAGACCTGCGACGACGGCAACGACGAACCCGGCGACGGCTGCGGCGCCGACTGCCGCATCGAGGCCACCGACATCAGCGCGGGCGGCGACTTCCCGAGCGCCCTCGAGCCGGGCGAGGCCGACCTGTTCGCGTTCACCCTCGACGCCCGCTCGCGCGTGATCCTCGAGACCTCGGACGGCCTGCGTCGCTGCCCCGGCGATACCCTGATGCGCCTGGCGCGCGTCGAGTTCGACGAGACCCGCACGCCGCTCGCCGAGAGCGACGACATCGACCCCGACAACAACCCCTGCTCGCGGATCGACCAGATCCTCTCGCGCGGCCGCTACGAGGTCGAGGTGCTCGAGTTCTTCGGCGAGGGCCTCGACGCCTACGTCCTGAGCGCGCGCTACGAGCCCGAGGTGGGGGAGGGCGAGGCCTGCGGCCCTCAGGTGGCCATCTGCGGGCCCGATCTGCGCTGCGCCGAGGGCCTCTGCGTCGTCGCCGGCTGCGGCGACGGCGTCCTCGACGAGGGCGAGGCCTGCGACGACGGCAACCTCGAGGACGGCGACGGCTGCTCGTCCGCCTGCGAGGAGGAGGACACCGACGTCACCGCCGGCGGCACCTTCCCCGGCGGCGTCGCCGCCAACGAGCGCGCCTACTTCGTCTTCACCCTCGACGACACCGTGCGCGTCGACGCCGAGGTCGGCGACGGCGAGGGCGGCTGCCCGGGCGACTCGTTCCTGCTGCTCGAGCGCGCCCTCGGCGACGCCTTCGAGGCCGTCCAAGGCGCCGACGACGGCGGCGTCGACCGCTGCTCGGCGATGTCGGTGCAGCTGAACGCCGGCCGCTGGCGCTTCGCCGTCTACGGCTTCGGCGGCGTCGCGCTGCCCGACTTCACCCTGACGGTGGGCTTCCGCCCGGTGGTGGACGTCGGCGCCGCGTGCGGCGAGGCGGCGGCCTGTCTCGACGGCCTGACCTGTGAGGAGGGCCTGTGCGTCCGTTGATGCGTCCCGCGCTGCTGGTCGCCCTCGCCCTGTTCGCCGCGCCCGCCGCCGCGCAGGATCTCGAGCGCGTCTGCCTGCCCAACAACGACGAGGGCAACGGCCTGAGCCTCCAGGTCGACGACGCCGGCGTGATGCACCTCGCCCGCGTCGCGCGCGTCGGCCGCTCGCTGCTCTACACCCGCATCGAGGCCGATCGGACGGTCACCACCGAGGTCGCCGCCGAGAACGTCAGCCGCCTGCTGACCGCCGAGGTCGAGGACACCGGCATGCGCGTCGAGGCCGACGGCACGGTGCACATCTGCGTCCACAACGCCCAGCGCAAGCGCATGGTGCTCGCGTCGCGCGCGGCCGGCGTCTGGACCGTCACGACCCTCGAGTCCAACGTCGAGGGCGGCGGCTGCGACGTCACCCGCTACCGCGGCAACCTGACCGTCGTGTACGAGGACGACGGCGCCCTGAAGGTGGCCACCCAGGCGGCGAACGGCACCTGGTCGATCGTCACCGCCGACCAGGTGGGCGGCCGCCGCGTGGGCGTGCGTCCGTCGGTCGCGGTCGGGCCGAACGACGCCATCGCCATCGCCCACCGCGACGCCACGCAGGGCGCCCTGCGCATCAGCTACCTGAACTTCGGCGCCTGGACCACGACCGTCCCCGCCTCGATGTTCACCAACGGCGGCGTGCAGCCCCACGCCAGCTTCGCCCCCAACGGCACCCTGACCGTCGTGCACGGCATCGCCGGCACCAACCCGGGGCTGGAGTCGGACGTCTTCCTGCTGCGCACCGTGGGCACGCCCGTCGCCGGCTTCGCCACCCAACGCACCAACGACTTCAACGTGGGCGGCACCCTCGGCGGCGCCCGCGGCGACGGCGTCCACTACACCGCCACGCGCCTCTTGACCCGCAGCGCCATCTTCCCGCCCGACGACGGCCTGCTGCTGTACACCAACGACACCGGCTCGGGCGTCTTCCTCGAGCGCGGCTTCCAGAACCGGCGCCACGTCTACAAGTTCGTGCGCGTGGCCGCCGATCCCTTCGACCTGCCGGTCGTGGTGTTCCTCGACGAGGCCAGCGCCTCGTTCAACCTGCCCGCCGAGGCGCCGGTCTGCTACTACCGCCCGGTCGACACCGACGGCGACCGCATCCCCGACGCGGTCGAGGGCGACTACGGCACCAACCCGAACGACGCCGACTCGGACGACGACGGGCGCACCGACGGCGAAGAGGTGCTGATCGACGGCACCGATCCCCTCGTCGCCGCGGCGTGTCAGCCGCGCGCCGAGCTGTGCAACGGCCTCGACGACGACTGCGACGACGCCACCGACGAGCAGCTGTCGCGCGCCTGCTACCCCGGCCCGCCCGGCACCCAGGGCGTCGGCGCCTGCCGCGGCGGCAACCAGAGCTGCGTCGGCGGCGCCTTCGGGGTCTGCCAGGGCGCCGTCGTGCCGGTCGACGAGATCTGCAACGGCCTCGACGACGACTGCGACGGGCGCGTGGACGAGAACAACCCGGGCAGCGGCGCGGCCTGCAACACCGGCGGCGTCGGCGTGTGCGGCGTGGGCGTCGTGGCGTGCCGCGATGGCGCGCTGCGCTGCGATCCGGTGTCCTTCGGGGACGCCGAGCAGTGCGACGGCGAGGACGACGACTGCGACGGCCGCACCGACGAGGGCCGCCTGAGCTGCGGCGTGGGCGCCTGCCGGCGCGAGGTGGACGCCTGCCTCAACGGCCAGCCGCGCAACTGCGTACCCGGCCAGCCCTCGGCGGCCGACGCCCTGTGCGACGGCGTGGACGACGACTGCGACGGCCGCGTCGACGAGGACTACTTCGTGCTGCCCACCCAATGCGGCCAGGGCCCCTGCGCGCGCCAGGGCCAGCGCCGCTGCGAGGGCGGCCGCGAGGTGAACACCTGCCAGCCCGGATCGCCCTCGCCCAACGACGCCACCTGCGACAACGTCGACGAGGACTGCGATGGGCGCTTCGACGAGGACTTCGTCGACTTCGCCAGCACCTGCGGCACGGGCGCCTGCGCGCGGCCGGGCCTGGTCACCTGCGCCTTCGGCCGCACGCAGAACGACTGCCAGCCGGGCTTCCCGGCGCCCACCGATCCCACGTGCGACGGCATCGACGACGACTGCGATGGCGTGGTGGACGAGAACGTGACGCCCACCGGCACCTCGTGCGGCACCGGCGTCTGCGCTGCCAACGGCCAGCGCGTGTGCCGGCAGGGGGCCTTCGTCGACACCTGCCAGCCGCGGCAGGGCGCGCCGAGCGATCCCACCTGCGACGGCGTGGACGACGACTGCGACGGGCGCGTCGACGAGAACTACGCGCCGCTGGCCGTGAGCTGCGGCGCGGGCGTCTGCGCGGCGCAGGGCCAGACGCGCTGCGTCGGCGGTCAGGTGGTCGAGCAGTGCACGCCCGGCGCGTCCACCGGCCCCGACACGGTCTGCGACGGCCTCGACAGCGACTGCGATGGCCGCACGGACGAGTCGTTCGCGGCGCGCGACACCACCTGCGGCGCGGGCGCGTGCGTGGCCAACGGCCGGCTGCGCTGCGTCGGCGGCCAGCAGGTCGACTCGTGCGTGCCGCCGGCGCCCGGCGGGAGCGACGCGTCCTGCGACGGCGTCGACAGCGACTGCGATGGGCAGACCGACGAGGACTTCGTCGCCAGCGCCACCGCGTGCGGCGTCGGCGCCTGCGTGGCGCAGGGCCAGTCCACCTGCGTCGGCGGCGCGCTGGGCGACACCTGCCAGCCGGGGCCGACGACCGGCGCCGACGACGACTGCGACGGCGTGGACGACGACTGCGACGGGCGCGTCGACGAGGCCTGGGCGCAGCCGCCGACGACCTGCGGGCGGGGCACCTGCGCGGCCAACGGCGTGCTGCGCTGCGTGGCGGGCCAGCAGGTCGACACCTGCCGCCCGGGCAACCCGATCGACGCCGATCGCGCCTGCGACGGCAGCGACAGCGACTGCGACGGGCGCGTGGACGAGGGCTACCGCGCCCGGGCCACCACCTGCGGCCAGGGCGCCTGCGCGGCGGCGGGTCAGACCGCGTGCGTCGGCGGCCAGGAGCAGGACGGGTGCGCGCCGGGCGCGCCGCCCGAGCCCGGCGACGCCACCTGCGACGGCGTCGACGGCGACTGCGACGGCAGCGCAGACGAGGGCTTCGCGCAGCAGGCCACCGCGTGCGGCGCGGGCGCCTGCGCCGCGGTGGGCATCTTGCGCTGCACCGACGGCGCGCCGGAGGACACCTGCCGCGCGGGCGCCGGGGCGGTGGCCGATCCCACCTGCGACGGCGTGGACGACGACTGCGACGGCAGCGTCGACGAGGACTTCCAGAGCCAGGCCACCGCGTGCGGGCGGGGCGCGTGCGCCGCCGTGGGTCAGCTGACCTGCGTCGGCGGCGCGCCCGTGGACACCTGCACGCCGCTGGTCACGGGGCTGTCCGACGACACCTGCGACGGGCAGGACGACGACTGCGACGGGCGCATCGACGAGGCCTTCCCGGTGCAGCCCACGGCCTGCGGCGCCGGCGCCTGCGAGGCGGCCGGCCAGATCGTGTGCGTGGCCGGCCAGGTGCGCGACACCTGCGTGCCCAACGACCAGATCGGCGACGACGACCCCACCTGCGACGGCACCGACGACGACTGCGATGGCACGCTCGACGAGGACTTCGTCGTCGAGGACGTGGTGTGCGGCCAGGGCGTGTGCGCGGACGCGGGCCAGCGGGTGTGCGCCGACGGCGAGGTCGAGTCGACCTGCGCGCCGGGGGCGCCCACCGGGGACGACACGGACTGCGACGGGCTGGACGACGACTGCGACGGGCGCGTCGACGAGGGCTTCCGGCCCCAGGTGACCAGCTGCGGACAGGGCGTGTGCGCCAGCCAGGGGCGCACGCGCTGCGTCGGCGGTGAGGTGATGGACGACTGCGCGCCGCTGGCGGCCACCGACGACGACGTCGGCTGCGACGGCGCCGACGGCGACTGCGACGGGGCGGTGGACGAGTCCTTCGTGGCCACGCCCACGGCGTGCGGCATCGGCGCCTGCGCGGCCGTCGGCCAGCGCGAGTGCCGCAACGGCCGGCTGCGCAACACCTGCACGCCGGGCGCCGCGGCGCCCGACGATCTGGCCTGTGACGGCGAGGACGAGGACTGCGACGGCAGCGTCGACGAGGGCTACGTCGTGCGCGACACGGTCTGCGGCGTCGGCGCCTGCGCCGCGAGCGGCCAGACGCGGTGCGTCGGCGGCGCCGAGCAGGACACCTGCGCGCCGGGCCAGGCCGCCGCCGACGACGCGGCCTGCGACGGGCAGGACGCCGACTGCGACGGCGCAGTGGACGAGGATTACGTGACGCAGGCGACCGCCTGCGGGCGCGGGGTCTGCGCCGCCGTGGGCGAGCGCACCTGCCAGCTGGGCGTCGAGGTCGACGCCTGCGTGCCCGGGCCGCGCACCGGCGACGACGCCGACTGCGACGGCCTGGACGACGACTGCGACGGCCGGGTGGACGAGGCCTACGCGGCGCGCCCGACGAGCTGCGGGGTCGGGGCCTGCGCGGCCACCGGCTTCACCCGCTGCGTGGCCGGCGCCGAGCAGGACACTTGCACGCCGCGCGGCGCGGTCGACGGCGACGCCACCTGCGACGGCGTGGACGACGACTGCGACGAGGCGATCGACGAGGACTTCGTGACGACCGACACCACCTGCGGGCGGGGGGTGTGCGCGGGCACCGGCCAGCGCCGCTGCATCCTGGGCGATCTGGTCGACACCTGCCTCGCCCGGCGCCCGACCGGCCCCGACAGCACCTGCGACGGGGCCGACGACGACTGCGACGGCCGCGTCGACGAGGCCTACGTCACCCAGGCGACCACCTGCGGCGTCGGCGCCTGCGCCGGCAACGGCCTGACCGCCTGCGCCGAGGGCGTCGTCACCGACTCGTGCGTCGAGGGCGAGCCCGCCGCGGACGACGCCACGTGCGATCTGGTCGACGACGACTGCGATGGGACGAGCGACGAGGCCTTCGTCGAGCAGGTGACCACCTGCGGCGTGGGCGCGTGCGCGGCGGGTGGTCGGCTGGTATGCGCCAACGGCGCCCTCAACGACACGTGCCGCGAGTTCAGCGGCGCGCCCGACGATCGTACCTGCAACGGCTTCGACGACGACTGCGACGGCACCTCGGACGAGGACTTCCCCGAGGCGGCCACCACCTGCGGCCGCGGCGTCTGCGCCGGCGAGGGCGCGCTGCGCTGCATCGACGGCGAGGCGACGGACACCTGCCTGGTCACCGAGCCGATCGGGGACGATCTGGCGTGCGACGGCGAGGACGAGGACTGCGACGGCTTCGTCGACGAGGACTACCCCGGTGACGACATCGCGTGCGGCGTCGGCGCCTGCAGCCGGCGGGTGTTCTCGCAGTGCGTCAACGGCGAGGCGGTGGGCGACTGCCGGCCCGGCGTGCCGGGGCCCGAGGACCGGGCCTGCGACGGCGTCGACGAGGACTGCGACGGTCAGGCCGACGAGGACGCGATGACGATGCCCACCGCCTGCGGCGTGGGCGCCTGCGCCGCGGTGGGCGAGATCCGCTGCATTCGCGGCGGCTTCACCGACACCTGCGAGCCCGGCTTTCCCATCGGCGACGACAGCAACTGCGACGGCGTGGACGACGACTGCGACGAGGCGGTCGACGAGATGTGTCCGCCCGACGCTGGCCTGCCGCCCGACGCGGCCCTGCCGGTCGACGCGGCGCCGCCGGTCGACGCGGGCGCCGAGGACGCCGGGCTGCCGGGGGACGACGCCGCGGTGACGCCCGAGGACGCCGCGCCGACGCCCGGAGACGGGGCGCTGGCCGACGCGGGGGCGGGCGGCGACGTGGGCGCCGACGCCGCGGCGGCGGACGACGGGGCGCGCCGACCGACGCAGGCGCCGACGCCGCGCCGCTGGACGACGCGGCGCCGGGCGACGACGCCACGGTCGAGCCAGGCGAGGACGGCGGGCCGATCGAGGGCGACGTCGGCGGGGGCGACGCCGGCGCGGGCGCCGACGGCGGCCCGGACGACGTGGCCGGCACCGGGTGCGACTGCGACGCCAGCGCCGGCGGCTCGGGCGGCTGGGGGTGGGCGCTGTTGCTGCTGCTCGGGCTGCGACGGCGGCGCCGCCGAGGGATCCCCGGCGTCGGCTGAGCCGCCGCCGGGGCCGACCGGGTCAGCCCGGTTGGCCGGCCCGCACCGCGTCGTGCACCGCGCGCGACACGTCGCGGATCACCGCCGGCAGCGCCTCGGTCGAGGGGCCCCGGGTCATGACGCACAGCACATAGGGGCCGCTCTGCGGGTAGACGATGCCGCAGTCGTGCAGCTGCTTCGAGTTCGCGCCTTCGCTGTCGTTCGACCACTCGCCGAACTTGTGGCTCACCTTCGTCTGGGGCGGCACGCCCGCCACCAGCCCCTCGCGGAAGGTCGATCGGGCCGCGAGGGCCAGCACGCGCTCGGACATCTCGGGGCTGAGGTAGGACGCGTCGTAGAGGGCGCGGAAGATGCCGCCCATGATGCGGGGCGACGCGCGGCCCTGCTCGAGATCGGCCGCCGTGATGCCCAGGTCGGCGTAGACCGACGCGTAGGCCTCGCGCGGCAGCAGCCCGCCGAGCACGTCGAGGGCGACGTTGTCCGATTCGACGATCATCGCTTCGGCGAAGCGCCAGCCGGTGTAGTTGCGGCCCTTGATCATGTCGACCAGCGGGCGACGCATCTGGCGCCCGCGTGACTCGCCGCTGCCGGGGAAGGGACGCAGGACGTCCATGAAGCCCGGCTCGCTCTCCTCGTAGGCGAGCACCGCGATCAGGACCGGGATCTTCACGAGGCTGGCCGGGACGAAGGCGCCCTGGCCGGGCAGCTCGAAGGCGCCCCCCCGGTCGAGGTCCTGGTAGTAGACGGCGGCGTCGCTCAGCACGCCGGCGGCGCGGGCGTCGTCGAGCACGCGCTGGGCGGCGGCGCGGAGGCGGTCGAGCCCGGGCACCTCGCCCTCGGGCGCGCACTGGATCAGGGGGCCGCTGAACTGGAAGTCGCGGGCGCGCACGGGCACCAGCCGGGTGGGTTGGGCCCACGCCGTCGTGGGCGCCGCGGGCGGCTCGGCGGCCAGGCGCCACCCGACGACGACGCCGGCGAGGGTCGCGCCGGCGGCCAGCAGCCAGGCCAGGTGCTTCGTCACCATCAGCCCTTCTCGGTGGCGGCGGCGAGCCGGGCCCAGACGAGGGTCGACACGTCGCGCACGACCGCCGCGCGGGCGGCCTCGGATCCGCCGGCGGTCAGCACGCACAGCACGTAGGGGCGGCTGGGCAGGTAGACGATGCCGCAGTCCTCGCCGGGCTCGCCCAGCCGGGCGACCGGGCGATCGTCGGGCACGCCGGTGGCGATGCCCTCGCGGGGCGCGCCCGCGAGGCGCAGCAGGGCGTCCTCCGAGGTGCCGCGGCCGAGGTAGGTGGCGCTGAACAGCACCTCGAAGGTGTGCCCGACGACGCTCACCGGCACCGGATCGGCGGCGTCCCAGCCGAGGTCGCGGGTGACGCTGGTGATCAGGGCGGGGTCGACCGGCAGCACGAGCTCGGGCAGATCGCGGTCGACGTGGGTGATGTGGGCCAGGCGGCCCCAGCCGACGTCGCCCCGCTCGGCGCCGTACAGGGGCTGGCGCTCGGCGTGCAGCGCGCGGGCGATCATCACCGGCAGCAGCGCCAGGCGCTGCAGCACGAAGGGCTGCGTGTCGCCGACCTGCAGCGCGCCGCCCTCGCCGAGATCACGCAGGTGGACGGCGACGCGCTCGACGCCGCCCTGGGTGGCCGCGGCGACCAGGCGCTCGAGATCGGATCGCAGGCCCTCGACCGGACCGTCCGCCCGGAGGGGCGAGCGGCAGTCGAGCAGGGGGTGGACGTACTCCCAGTGAGGGGGGCGGCGCACGATGGCGGCGGGCTCGGCGTCGGACGCCGCCGAGGCGGCCTTCAGGCACGAGCCGCCGAACAGCGCGCGCGCCGCGAAGCTGGCCGCGCCGCCACCGACGGTGCACAGACAGAGGAGAAGGGACGCGCGCCAGAACGCCATCGACAACGCCTTCGGCCGCGTGCGGCCGTGATGGGGTCCCTCCCGGCGAGCAGTATCGCGGGGCCGGGCGGCCGCGGCAAGGGGGCGCGCGCAGAAGGGCGGGGCGACCGCGTCAGTCGGGCAGGTCGTGGTACCAGCGGCGGTCTTCGGCGTAGCCCAGCTCGACCAGCAGGTCGCCCGCGACCCGATCGAAGCGCTCGCCCGCCGCCCGGTCGAAGTGGTTCACCCAGTCGCCCGCGACGCCCTTGCGCAGGAAGCTCTTGCGATCCTCGGTGCCCGCGCGCCGGCCGGTCTGCCGCTTGAAGCTGAACTTCTCGACGATGGCCGTCGCGCGCGCGCGGTCGAAGGGCTCGCCGGTGTGGGCGGGCAGCACGCGCTCGAGGGTGCCGACGCCGTCGCTCAGCAGCTGCTCGTAGGTCAGCGTGACGACGTTCGGCCGCCCGAAGGCCCACTGCCGCACGTGCTCGGGCCAGGTGAGGCGGCTGCTGCGGGGGCGCGCCACCTCGCCCTCGATGAAGCGCGCCATGTTGCGGCGGCTGGCGTCGGGGTCGAAGCCCCGCCCCAGGTGGCGCTCCCAGAAGGCCTGATCGGGGTGCCGGCCCTCGGCCGCCTGCAGCGCGCGCATGCGGTGGAAGTACAGCGACGTCATGACGTCGCGCCCGTCGCGGTACAGGTAGAACACGCGCCGCAGCCCGGGCGTGTAGGGCCAGTGATTGTGGATCACCGCGGGGTGGGTGATGGGCAGGCGGTTCTTCTGCGGGAAGTCGACGCCGAGGTACTCGGCCAGCATCTGGCCCAGCCACGTGCCCCCCGACTTGGGGTACTCGCAGACGTAGTACAGCGGGATGCGCTCGCCGGCGAGCGCGCCGATCAGGCGGGTGCCGTGCGATCCGAACCGCAGCAGACCCGCCACCACCCGAGACTCCACGCGCCCTCCTGTCGGCCCTGGGCCACCCCTGCGACCCCGCGGCCGCGCATCCTGTCCCAGGGGCGGCCGCCCCGCAAGGCTGGTACCATCCGCCGCCATGCACGTCGTCGCCTACCTGCACTGCCTGGACACCTACCGCGACCGCGCGGCGATGTTCGCCCACGCGGCCGAGGCCACCGGGCGCCTGACGCTGTTGTGCGGGCACCCGCCGCGGGGGCCGCTGCCGCGCGCGCCCGGGCTGAGCGTCGTGCCGCTGGGGCCGACGCCGCGCAAGCGGCAGCGGGTGCAGCTTCAGCTCGCGCGGTGGTGGGGGCGGCAGCGCGAGCCGGTGGACGTGCTGCACGACACCCAGGGCTTCATGCTGCACCTCTTCGCGCGGCTGAGCGCCGCCCGCCGCCGGCCGGTGCGCCTGAGCAGCAACTTCGCCTCGACCTGGGACTGGTTCCACGCCCTGCGCGGCCGGTGGCCGGTCGAGTGGCGCGAGCGCGAGGTGCGCTACTGGGCCCAGCTGGCCGGCGAGTACGCGCTCACGCGCGTGACCGATCACTTCACCGTCTTCGGCGAGGGCCACCGCGCGCTGTTCGCGCGCACCTACGACGTGCCCCTCGAGCGGGTGCACGCGTTGCCCAATTGCATCGATCCGGCCAGCTTTCCGGCGGCGGCCGCGCCGGGCGACACGGGCTTCGCGCCCGACGCCGAGGTGCTGGTCTTCGTCGGGGCGGTCTTCCGCTACAAGGGCGTGCACGAGCTGCTGGCCGCGGTCGACGCGCTGCGGTCGTCGCACCCTCGGCTGCGTCTGCTGATGGTGGGGCCGATGCCGGATCGGGCCGAGGGCGTCGTGCGGGGCGTCATCGCCCGCCGCGGGCTGGGCGACGTCGTCCGCGTGCTGGGCCGGGTGCCCCGCGACGCGCTGCCCGGCCTGCTGGCGGCGGCGGCGGCCCTGGTGCTGCCCACCTACACCGAGGGCTCGCCGCGCGTGGTGATCGAGGCGATGGCCAGCGGCTGTCCGGTGGTGGCGTCGGACGTCGCGGGCGTCCGCGATCTGGATCCCGCGGGGCGCGGCCTGCGGTTGGTGCCCCGCTGCGACGCCGACGCCCTGCGCGACGCGCTGGCCGAGGTGCTCGATCGGCCCGACGAGGCGCGCCGACGTGCGCGGCGGGCCGAGGCGCGCTACCGCGCGCACCACACGCCCGCGGCCGCCGGGGCGACGCTGGCGGCGCTCTACGCGCGCCTCGCCGCAGGGGATTCGCGGTCGACGCTCGACAATCGACCGTCGCGTTGAACAAACTGTCGCGGTCCGCCGTCGGCGGCCGCCGCCCGCACGGACGGGCGAGACGAGGGGAGGAACCCATGACCGTGAAGTCCTTGCTGCTGGCCGCCGCGCTGCTGGCGTTGCCCACCGTCGGCTACGCCGATCCGATCGCCCCCGGCAAGCCGGCCCCGGCCGCCGCCAAGGGCAAGACCACCAAGAAGCCGGGCAAGCGGCTGCGCCCCGGCAAGCGCTTCAAGCGGCCGAAGGGCAAGGCCAAGGGCGACTCGTCGGCGCGTTCGCGCGCCTCGCTGGGCGCGCTGGGCATCGCGCAGGGCGATCAACACCGTCTCACCGAGCTGGGCATCACCACCGTCGGCGCGCTGGCGCGGGCGCCGGAGGCGCGCCTGACCCCGGCCTTCGGGGCCGACAAGGGCAAGGCGCTGAAGGCGCAGGCCGAGGCCTACCTGCGCGAGGGGCCGCGCGCCACCAAGCGCGACGCCAAGAAGAACGAGGGTCGGCGCGGCCGCACCGCGGCGCCCGCGCCCGATCTGCGCCGCTGACCGGATCGGCGCAGAGGGCCGCCGGCCCTGACGCCGTGAGCCCCGCCGCCCGACCGGAGTCCCCATGCGTCCCTCACTGCTGACCGCCCTGCCGCTGCTGGCCATGCTGGCCTTCGGAACCCCCGCCTGCCTCGACGGTGGCGGGGACGCCGAGGCGCTCGACGGGGGCTTCGGCGGCGAAGGCGGGTTCGGGGGCGGGGGGCTGCCCGGGGACGATGCGTGCAGCCTGGGCTGTCAGTGGCTGGCCGACTGCGGCCTGTGCTGGCCCGACGCGCAGACCGACATGTGCCTCGACGGGCCGGGCTGCGTCGACCAGTGCGAGCGCCTGGACTACTCGGCCATCGCGTCCTGCGTGTCGGGGCTGCGGGCCTGCACCGACGACGCGGGCCTCGACGCCTGCTTCGACGATCCGGGGCCCCCGCCGGACGAAGACGACTGCACGCGGGGCTGCGCCGCGCTCGACGGCTGCGGGCTGTGCGACGTCGACGCCAGCGGCGCCTGCCTCGATCTGGCCGACTGCGCGCAGGCCTGCCGCGACACGGGCAGCGAGGCCCGCAACGCGTGCCTGGGCGATCTGACCACCTGCGACGACGGGGCGATCGAGGCGTGCACCGACGCCGATCCCGATCCCGATCCTGATCCCGATCCCACGGACGACGACTGCGCGCTCGGCTGCGTCGCGCTCGACGAGTGCGGTTACTGCGAGCCCGACGCCAACGACGACTGCCTGCCCGTCGACGACTGCGCGGCCGCCTGCCGCGCCGACGAGGCCCAGGCGATCTACCAGTGCCTCGCCGCGCTCGAGGCGTGCGACGAGGGGCCGATCAACGCCTGCTACGGCGACGCGCCGCCCGATCCCGGCGACGACGGCTGCGCCGACGGCTGCCGCGCCCTCGACGACTGCGGTCTGTGCCTGCCCGACGACGACGACGTGTGCCTGGGCGTCGCCGAGTGCGCCCAGACCTGCCGCGACGAGTCCCTCGAGGCGCTCGCCGGGTGCTTCGTGGACGTGCAAGCCTGCGACGAGGCGGCCATCGACGCCTGCTTCGCCGGCGAGTAGCGCGGCCCGTCAGCGGGGCGGGATCGCCCCGACCAGCCCCCGCGCGCGCGCCACCAGCACCGCCTCGAGGCGGGAGTGCACGCCCAGCTTGCGGAAGACGCTCTGCAGGTGGTTGCGCACCGTCGACACGCTGATGTGCAGGGCGGCGACCAGGCCGCGGGTGGAGAGGCCGCGGGCGAGCCCTTCGAGCACCTCGATCTCGCGCGGCGTCAGCGGATCGGGATCGTCGGCCTCCGCCGCGCGCTGCGCCGGCGTCGGATCGAGCACCACCTGCAGCAGCATGGGCTCCTCGCCGTCGGGCAGCTTCACCGCGATCGGCACGAAGGTCACCTTGCGCGGCTCGCCGACGCCGTGGGCCTCGATCTCGTAGGGGTGCAGGCAGACGCCCTCGCGCCACATGGCCAGCACGGGGCAGTCGGGGCCGCAGAAGACGTTGCCGAACACGTCGCGCCCCTGCACGACGTCGGCGCACGGGCGGCCGCGGGCGGTGTCGAGGTCGAGGCCCAGCCGGTCGGCCAGGGCCGCGTTGCCGTCGACGACGACGCCGTCGGCGTCCAGCAGCATCAGCGGCAGCCCGGCCCGCGTGATGCCGTCCATCAGGTGGCGCAGCAGGGGGTGCAGCAGCGTGTCGGTCAAGGGATGGCTCACGGCGCCTCCTCTCGCGGCCACGTGAACCAGAACGTGCTGCCGCGCATGGCGTTCGGGCGGACGTCCACCCGACCCCCGTGACGCTCCACGATCCGGCGCACGATTGCCAGCCCGATGCCGCTGCCGGCCCCCGCCGACGCCCGCCCCTCGCCGGTCTCGAACAGGTTGAAGATGCGCGCGCGGTCCTCGGGCGGCACCCCGGGGCCGTCGTCGGCGAACTCGAAGCGCAGCTGCCCGTCGTCCGCGACGGCGCGGATGGTCAGCCGCCCCGCGCCGCCGTCGTGATGGTCGAGGGCGTTGCCGATCAGGTTGGCGAAGATCTGCCGCAGCTCGAGCGGGCAGCCCCGCACCCGCGGCAGGTCGTCGGCCACCTCGATGGTGAACCCCGCGGGCACCAGGCGGCACTCGACCACGTCGGCGACGAGCGCGCGGAGGTCGACCCAGCCGGGCTCATCGTCGGCGGCGAGGCCCACCCGCGCGTACCGCAGCACGCCGTCGATCAGCACCGCCATGCGGTCGGACAGCACCTGGATGCGGTTCAGCGAGGCCACCGCGTCGGCCGGCGGCGAGTCGCCGAGGCCCTCTTCGACCAACGCCGCGTGGAAGCGCATCGCCCGCAGGGGGGCCTTGAGATCGTGGGCCACGACGTGCGCGAAGGCCTCGAGCTGCTCGTTGGCCGAGGTCAGCGCGTGGGCCTGGCGCTCGAGCTCTCGCTGCAGCCGCCGTAGGTGCCCGACGTCGCGCAGCACCGCCAGCACGTAGGGGCGGCCCTCGTGGGTCAGCGGGCGCAGCGCGATGTCCACCGGCACCAGCCGGCCGTCGGCGGCCACCGCGTGCAGATCGGATCGCTGGCTCATGCGGCGCAGGGTGTCCGGCCCGGTCGCTCGACGGTGCGCGACGTGCGCCGCGCGCCGCGCCGCCGGCACCAGCACCTCGACGGGGCGGCCGATGAGCGCCTCGGGCGCGTAGCCCAGCAGGTCGCGCACGTGCGGGCTGACCTGGCACACCTGCCCGGTCGCGTCCGTCACGATGGCGACGTCGGGGGACAGGGTCACGAGCTGTTCGAGCATGGCGCGGGTTCGGTGCCGTGGGACCGGCGCCGATCGTAGGGACGTGACCCCCCGAGGCGCATGGGCCAATCGGCCCCTTTTGGGCTGGACGGTTGGCCCAGCGGGGCGAGGTCAGAGGCTCAGGGTCTGGCCCGGCGTCATGATCTTCGCCTTGGGGTGGTCGCCGAAGGCCTTCTTCACCGCGGCCTCGTCGGCCAGCACGGGCCAGGTGCCGTAGTGCATCGGCACCACCGCCGAGGGCCGGAAGAAGCGGTCGAGCGCCTTGCGCGCCACGTCGGGCTGCTGGTTGTAGGGGCCGCCGCCCGCCTGCATCAGGATGATGTCGGGCGCGTAGAACTCCTGGATCAGCGCCATGTCGCCGAAGATCCACGTGTCGCCGGTGTGGTACAGCTTGCGGCCGTCGGCGAACTCGATGATGACGCCCAGCGGGCGCCCGCCGGGCGAGCTGCCGTGCATCGCCGGCACCAGGTGCACCTTCAGATCCTTCACCGCGATGACGCCGCCGACGTTGCCGCCGGCCTTCTGCTCGTCCGGGATGTCGAGCGACACGATGTGGTCGTGCGCGCCGATGACCTTCGCTTTGCTCGCCTTGGCCAGGGGGACGGCGTCGGCGGTGTGATCCTGGTGCGAGTGGGTCAGCAGGATGGCGTCGGGCTGCAGCTTCTTCAGATCCTTGTGCTCGGCCGGCGTCTTCGGGTTGCCGGTGATGAAGGGGTCGATCACCACCGTGGTGCCCGACGCGGCCTTGACGACGAAGGTCGCGTGGCCGAGCCAGGTGACCTTGACGGGCTGCCCGTCGGCGAGGGCGGGGCTGGCCATGAGCAGGCCGGCGAGCAGGACGAGGGCGCGCATGCGTGCCTCCTTGGTCGTTTCGTGTGCCTGGAAGAATGCTCGAGGTGGGGTCGAGGATGCGCGATCGGCGCGCGGCGGCCAAGAGGGCCGGCGCCGGGGCTTGCCCCGCGGGCGCGTCGACCGCTACACCTTGCCTCCTGCCGGGGTCGGCCCAGCGGACGATCGGGAGCTGTGATGCGCGCACGGGAAGTGGGTTTGGGGCTGGCGCTCGTCGCCGCGGCGGTGGGCTGCCAGGGCGGGGGCGGCGGCGCGGCCGATGACGGCGGTGTGGCCGCGTGCCAGCAGGCTTCGACCTGCCCCGACGGCACCACCGGGGGCGGCGGGGGCGGCGGCGGCGGTGACGACGACGGCGGCGGCCCGCCGGCCGATGGGGGCGTGGCGGCCGACGCCGGGCCGGGCGGCCTGCCCGCGCCGATCTGCAACCCCGCGGCCACCTACACGCCGGGCACGGCCCTCTTCCGCGAGGTGACCGACGACTGGGGCCTGACGGCGCTGCAGGTGCAGGGCACGCGCCTGACCGTGGGCGACATCGACGGCGACGGCTGGGCCGACGTGGTCGTGCGGCGCGGCGGGCCGAAGCCGGATCTGCTGTCGGGCCCCGAGCCCAAGCGCTTCACCTGGGTGCTGCGCAACACCGGCAGCGGCTTCGAGGACGTCGCCGAGGCGTCGGGCTTCCTGGCGGTGCGCGGCACCTACGCCGCGAGCGTGGGCCGGCCGATCGAGGTGGTCGCCTTCGCCGATCTGGACAACGACGGCGATCTGGACGCCTACACCGGGCTCGACACGCGCGAGCCCAAGACCATCGAGCTGCCCGACGGCACGATGCTCGAGGTGGCCGAGACCAGCGAGGTGCTGTTCAACGACGGCGCGGGCAACTTCACGCTGGCCCCCGAGGATCACCCGCTGCGCCGCGCGCGGCTGCAGGACGTGCCCTCGGGCGCGGCCTTCGTCGACGCCGATCGCGACGGCAACATCGACCTCTGGCAGTCGCAGGGCGGCCTGGGCGCGCCCCTGCAGGATCGCCTGTGGGGCGGCGACGGCACCGGCGTGCTGCGCGACGCGACCGTCGAATACGGTCTGATCACGAGGGCTTGGGAGGACCTGGACGATCTCAACGCGGCCCGCGGCCACACGACGGCGTGGTCGGCGGCGGCCTGCGATCTCAACGGCGACGGGCGGCCCGAGCTCTTGGCCGGCAGCTATGGCCGCGCGCCCAACCACCTGTGGCAGGCGGGGGCCGACGGCCGGTACGTCAACCGGAGCGTCGAGTCGGGCTATGCGTACGACGACGACATGGAGTGGACCGGCGATCAGTTCGCGCGCTGCTTCTGCCAGCAGAACCGCGCCGCCGAGGGCTGCGCCGACGCGCCGCCGCCGAACATCGTGTGCTCGCAGCCGAACTGGAACCACGACATCGGGCGCGAGCCCTTCCGCCTGGGCGGCAACAGCGGCGCGACGGTGTGCGTGGACGTCGACAACGACGGCCACCTCGACCTCTACACCACCGAGATCCGCCACTGGTGGGCGGGGCCCGGCGCCGACGCGGGCGAGCTGTTGCACAACACCGGCGAGGCCGACGTGCGCTTCGTGCGCCCCGGGCGCGACGCCGTCGGCCTGACGCTCGAGCACGACACGCCGAGCTGGGACGAGGGCTTCATCACCGCGGGCAGCCTGGACGTCGACAACGACGGGCGCGACGAGATCTACGTCGGCGCCACCGACTACCCCGGCAACCGCGGGCGGCTGTACCACAACGAGAGCACGCCGGGCGCGCCGATGTTCGCCGAGGTGCCGACCAGCGACTTCTTCGAGCACAACCGCAGCCACGGCATGGCGGTGGCCGACTTCGACCGCGACGGCGATCTCGACCTGATGGTGGGGCACTCGCGGGCGCGCTGCGACGCGATGGCGCCCAACAACTGCTACGAGACGATGCAGGTGCGGCTGTTCGAGAACATCCGCGGGCAGGACGGCAACTGGGTGCAGCTGGCGCTCGAAGGGGGCGAGGGCAGCAACCGGGCAGCCATCGGCGCGCGGGTGACGATCACGCTGGGCGACCGCACGCTGGTGCAGGAGGTCGGCGGCGGCTACGGCCACTTCGGGGCGCAGCGCGACCAGGTGCTGCACTTCGGTCTCGAGGACGCCTGCGAGGCCGAGGTGACCGTGCGCTGGCCGGACCGCGACGGCACGACGCAGACCTTCACGCTGCCCGCCGGGCACCGCTTCTTCCTGCGGCAGGGCGAGGCGCCCGTCCTGGCGCCGCGCTGAGGCGCGGCCGTGGCCGGGGCCCCGCGCGACGCCGTCGAGACCGCGCGACAGGTGTTCGCCGCGCTGCCGCCCCAGGCGCGCGAGACGCTCGCCGCGCGCCCCCGCACCACCATCCGCCCCGATCTGGGGGCCGTCCGCACCGGTGAGCACGCCGCCATCGAGCGCCTGGCCGGCATCCGCGATCGCGCCGAGGCGCTGGCCTTCGGCGCCACGCTGGGGCAGGGCGGCATGGGGCTGGTGCGCGAGGCCACGCAGCTGTCGGTGGGGCGGCCGGTGGCGGTCAAGACGCTGCGCGCCCACATCACCAGCGAGGCGGCGTCGGTGGCGCTGCTGCAGGAGGGGTGGCTGACCGGCGCGCTCGAGCACCCCAACGTGGTGCCGGTGCACGACATGGGGGTCGACGAGACCGGGCGGCCCTTCGTGGTGCTGAAGCGCATCGCCGGCGACGACTGGGGGGCGCTGATCGCGGCGCCCGACGAGGTGCGGCGGCGCTTCGAGGTGGACGAGCCGCTGGTGTGGCACCTCGAGACCCTGGGGCAGGTGGCGCGGGCGCTGGATCACGCGCACCGGCGCGGCATCGTGCACCGCGACGTGAAGCCCGACAACGTGCGCATCGGGGCCCACGGCGAGGTGTACGTGCTCGACTGGGGCATCGCGGTCAGCCTGGGCGACGACGCCGAGGGGCGGCTGCCGCTGGCGCGCGACGTCGGGCCCCTGGCGGGCACGCCCTGCTACATGGCGCCCGAGATGCTGGACGGGCACGGCGAGCGGCTGTCGCCGCGCACCGACGTCTATCTGCTGGGCGCGGTGCTGTACGAGCTGCTGTACGGTCGGCCGCCCCACCAGGGCGACACCGCGATGAAGATGCTGATGGCCGCGGCCGCGTCGGCGCCGGAGTTCCCGGACGGTCCGCCCGACGAGCTGGTGGCGCTGTGCCGCGCCGCGCTGGCCAAGGAGCCCGCGGACCGGCCGCCGTCGGCCGAGGCGTTCGCGCTGGCGCTTCGTCGGCATCTGCGCCACCGCGACGCGCTGCGGCTGGCGGCGGCGGCACACAAACGGCTCGAGGCGCTCGAGGCGGCCGAGGACGAGGCCACCGTCCACCGGCTGTTCGGCGAGTGCCGCTTCGGGTTCCTGCAGGCGCTGCAGGTGTGGCCCGAGGCCCCGGACGCGACCGCGGGCCTGCAGCGGGCGCTGCGCTGGATGATCGAGCGCGAGCTGAGCCAGGGCCGCCCGACGGCCGCGCGCCCGCTGCTGGCCGAGCTGACCGAGCCGGACGCCGCGCTGACCGGTCGGGTCGAGGCGGCGCTGGCCGACGAGGCGCGGCAGCGGGCCGAGGCCGAGCACCTGCGCGCCGAGCACGACCCTCTGATTGGCACGCGCACGCGGTCGTTCTTCGCGCTGGTGTTCGGTGGCGTCTGGACCGTTGTGCCCCTCACCGGCGCCTACCCGGCGCCCTTCGAGCGGGCGGTGTACGGCCAGCTCGCCCTGCTGGTGATGGCTTTCGGCTTCCTGTACTGGGCGCGGGAGTCGATGACGCGCACGGTGGTCAACCGGCGCATCGGTGTCATGTTGATCGCCACGCTGCTCGAGACCATCGCGCTGCAGGGCATGCTGGCCGCGCTCAACGCGCCGTGGGACCTGACGCTCGCGCTCATCCCCTTCGGCTGGGCGCTGATGACGGTGGCGACGGTGCTGGCCGCCGAGCGGCGCCTGTGGCCCAGCCTGCTGGGCTTCTTCCTGGCGTCCGTCGCGACGGCCGCCTGGCCCGACGCCCACCGTTGGATCTACGCCGCGGCCAACCTGACGCTGTGCCTCAACGGCATCGCGGTGTGGCACCCGCGCTCGCCCTTCGCGGGCCCGAGCGCCGCGCCCGCCCCCGCGATCACCTGAGGGCGCGGCGGCGGCGGCGCAGGCCCAGCCCCACCAGCAGCAGCCAGGCCCAGCCGGGGGCGCCGCGCCCGCTGGCGTCGCAGTCGCAGCCGCCGCCGTCGCTCGAGTCGCCGCCGGCGACGCCGCCGTCGGGGGACGCGCCGCCTTCGACCAACGGGACGACGAGGGGATCGATGGGCGCGTCGCCGGTCCAGGGATCGGTGGCCGGCCCACCGGGCACGACGGCGAAGGCAAGCGCGGGCGCGTCGGCGAAGGGGCGCACGTCGTAGTCGGCGGTGCGGCCGGTGCGCCGATCGGTCGCCACCAGCGTGGCGCCGCCGAGCTCGACCTCGATGCCGTCCGGGCGCCAGCCGGGCTGGCCGTAGCGCTCGGGGAAGGCGAGGCCGGCGGCCGCGGCGGTCTCGGCCAGGTCGATCACCTCGCCGGCCTGCGTGCGGACGTCGCCGGCGGTGCGCACGGCGATCGTGGCGTCGGGCAGGCGCACGAAGTCGACCGGCGCGGCCCCGACCGCCGCGGGCGCGCCGAAGGTCTCGCTGGCGATCTCGAAGCGCTGCACGCCGTCGGCGGTGAGGCCCAGCAGCGCGTCGCCCTCGAAGGCGCAGTCGAGCGCGCCGGGCAGCGCCACGCGCCACAGCGGGACGCGCGGCACCAGGCCGGTCTCGGCGACGCCGTAGAAGGTCACGACGTGCTCGCCATCGGTGGCGCACAGGCGGCCGTCGGCGCTGACGTCCATGCCGACCAGGCCGTCGAGCAGCGCCCCGATCTCGACCGCGGCGCCGGTGTCCTCGAAGGTCCAGACGCGGCGCAGGCCGCCCTTGCGGCCGCCGTGGTACAGGGTCAGCGCGCTGCGCCGCGTGCGCTCGCCCTCGATGAAGTCGGTCTCGCCGTGGGTCAGCACCAGCAGGTCGCCGCCGCCCAGCGCGCCGCCGCCGCGCACCAGCTCGTAGGCGCCGTCCTCGTCGCCGCCGCTGCGGTGGCCGGTGAGGATCGTGTCGCCCCAGACGGCCGTGGGCCGCCGGTCGATGCGCAGCGCGGTCAGGTCGGCCGCGATCGGCGCCCAGGTGGGATCGAACAGGCCGACGTCGGTGAGCACCTCGCCGTGTCCGGTGGGCACCAGCCAGGTGGGCATGCGCGGCGGGCCGATGCGCGCGTCGGGCAGCCGGGCGTCGGCCAGGCTCTGCAGATCCCGCTGCGTGGCCAGCACGTAGGGCGGGCGGTCCGGATGCACGCCCAGTACCCAGGTCTGCCAGGTGCCGAAGACCCCGAAGACGAAGTGGCCGGCGGCGGGATCGTAGCCGATGGGCGTCAGCTCGATGTCGTACACGTCGTTGACCGGCACGTGGTTCGGGGGCAGACCGCCCCCGACCGGCAGGCCGCCGCCGGTGAGCCGGGTCAGGTTGGGCGCGACCGGCATCGGCCCCTCGTCGCAGGGGCCCAGGCCGGCGGCGCAGCGGGCCTCGACGCCGTCGTACAGCGTGCGCGGGGCGCCGTCCTCGAAGATCACGACGCGCGCGGGGAAGAAGCGGCCCGCCACCAGCGTGCGGTGCGCGTCGAGCGGCACCACCGTGATGCTGTTGGTTCCCAGCGGCCCCCAGCCCGCGCGGCCCTCGTCGCTGCGCGGCAGCGCGGCCCGCAGATCCTCGAGCGTCAGGTAGGGCGTCCGCCGCCCGTCGGTCAGATCCACCCGATGCAGCGCGTCGTCGTCGGTCCACACCAGCAGGTGGCTGTTGTCCACCGCCACCATCGCCTCGCCGTCACCGGGCAGCCCCCATCGCAGCGTGACGTCGCCCCGCGCGTCGTAGCACGCCCCCCGGGCGCACAGGGGCGCGCCCGGTGCGAAGGTCTGCGCCCAGTCGGTGGGACCGTCGGGCAGCCGCAGACGCACCATCGGGCTGGCCAGGAAGCGCACCGGGCTGTCGGCGCGCAGGGGCGCGACGAGGTCGTCGCCGGCGTCGGTGGGATCGCTCCCCAGCAGATCCACCTCGGCGCCGTCCTCGTTGCCGCCGCCGTCGCTGTCCGCCAGCAGATCGCTCGTGCCGTGGCGCTGTTCCTCGCTGGCGATCAGCCCGTCGCCGTCGAGATCGAGCGCGCCCCGCCCGCCGGCGAAGCGATGGATCTGCGTCTCGTGCTGGCTGGTGCCCCGCGTCGCCTGGATCAGCACCCGCAGGCCGCCGTCGCCGTGCCGCAGGACGCGCGTGGTGCGGTTCTGGCAGTTCTCGGGAAACCCGCCCTGCTCGCAGGTCAGCCGCCGCACGACCGCGTCGGTCAGGCTGATGGCGCCTCGCCCGGGGCGATCGATCGGGAACACGCGCAGCCCGCGGCCGCGCCAGCCGTGCGGGTCGTTGTCCGGGTGGCCCAAGGGCAGGGTGGGGCTGCGGATGTCCTGCCAGCCGTAGTCGAAGCGGGTGACGTTCGCCACGACCGCGCGCTCGTCGGGCCAGTACGCGAGCTGGGCGTCGTTCAGGGGATCCTCGGCCGGCGTGCGCCGCGGTCCGTCACTCCAGCCGCGCAGGGGGCCGTAGAAGATGTCGATGGCGCCGTCGGCGTCGAGGCGCAGCAGGTAGCGCGTGAAGCCGCTGCCGTCCACCTGCCGCCGGTCGTTGTAGCCCAGGCCCACGCGCGCGAGCACCACCAGGCCGTCGTCGGGCAGGGCGACGGCGTCATCGAGGTGCCAAAAGGTGTGGATCGTGTCGGACGGCGGGGTGTCGAAGAAGTTGGCCACCGCCGCGTAGTGCCCGGCGGGGATGCGGACGTGCGCGTCCAGCAGGGCCTTGTCGAGGCGCTTGCGCACGGCGCGGGCCTCGACGTCGACGCACCAGACGGACCGGTCGCTCCACAGGCAGAAGCCCCGGGGCGTGCCGAGCACGGTGAAGCCGCCGCCGGGCAGCGCCTCGCCGAAGGCGGTCCAGTCCGCGTCGGCGTCGAGGGGCAGGTCGTAGGTCGTCGCGCCCTCGGCGTCGAGGTCGACGATGCGCTGCGCGATCATCCGGGTGGCGTTCGCGCCCACCCGCCAGACGCCCGCGTCGTCGTGCGTCATGCCCCAGCCGGTGAAGACGGGGCTGCCGATGCCCGGCGCGCCCGCCGGGATGGTCACGAGGGTGCCGTCGACGTCGGCGGGATCGGCGTGGGCCAGCCCGCCGCGGCGCAGCAGGCCGATGACGTCGCCGTCGTCGTCGAAGCCCATCACCTGCCAGTCGTCCGAGAGCGTCGCGTCGGCGTCGGTCAGCGCCGTCGGGGGCGAGAACAGCGGCGGCGCGGCCAGCGCGGCGCCGCCCAGCAACAGCAACGAAGCCAACGCCCGCATCAGCCGTTGCCTCCCGGCCGCAGGCTGTTGCCCGCCTCGTCGAAGCAGGCCCAGTCGCCGACCTCCTCGCCCAGGTGATAGTCGCCCTCGCAGGCGAGCTGGCCGTTCGGGTGCCAGAACTGCCAGCGGCCGTGCTGCAGGTCGTCGAGGAAGGGCCCCGCGCTGCGCGGCGCGCCGTCGGGGAAGTAGTCGGCGTAATCGCCCTGGCGCCGCCCGTCGACGTAGGTGACCGCGCTGAAGGGTTCGCCGGTGGCGTCGTACAGGCCCACCCACTCACCCTGCGCGTCGCCGTCGACCACCTCGCCCTCGGTCCGCACGACGTGCACGGTGTCGCCGTCGCGCAGGTCGTAATCCCAGAAGGTCCAGCGGCCGTGGCGCACGCCGGCGCGGTACGGGCCGGCGGCGTCGGGCGTGCCGTCGGGGTTGAAGGTGGCCCAGTCGCCCTGCCGCGCGCCGCCCGCGAAGTCGCCCTCGGCCTCGACGGTGCCGTCGGGGTACCAGCTGGTCCACGGCCCCTCGCGCAGCCCGTCGGCGTAAGCGCCCTCGGCCGCCTTCGTGCCGTCGGGGTGGAAGGACACCGCGGGCCCGTCCCGGCGGCCGGCGCTGAACGTCACGCGCTGCTCGACGCTGCCGTCGGGCCGCTGCCACACCCACTCGCCCTCGGGGCGGTCGGCCGACCACTGCTCGCTCACCTGGACCGAGCCGTCGGCGTGCAGGCGCGTCGCCGGCCCCTCGCGTTGGTCCATCACCCAGGTCTGGCGCCGCTCGAGCGAGCCGTCGGCCCGCCAGGTCAGCCACTCGCCGTCGCGCGCGCCCGCGACGTAGGCGCCCTGATCCAGCGGTGCGCCGTCGAGTCGCCAGCGCGACCAGACGCCCACGCGCAGCCCGTCCGCGTGCGCGCCGGCCAGCACGCGCTGCCCGTCGGCGGCGATGGCCGCGTCCGGCGCCCAGCGCACGAAGGGGCCGTGCAGCACGCTCGGATCGTCCGCGCGCACGCAGGCGCGGAGCTGCGGATCGAGGTCATCGACGGGGGCGAGCGTCGCGCCGTCGGGGCACGCGTCGCCGGCCCAGGTGAGCGGATCCACCGCCGCGCTCAGGGGGGCGCTCGACGTCGCGTCGCCGCAGCCGAGCGCGAGCAGCGCGAGGACACTAGCGGGCGCCAGCCGACCCTTCATCGTCATGCTCCGTCCGTTGGGTGGGTGGGGTACGGACAGCCTCGCGGCGGCGAGGTTCCGCGGCGCGCCCCGGGCTCGGCCCGTCGCGGGAGGCGGCGCCCGTCGGATGGACGGGCCGCCGTCGTGCGTCGGTCTGCGCAAGGGCGCGAGGCGCGCCGTCGCGACGCGCGTGAACGGTCGCTGCGGGCTCGGCGCGGCGTCGGCGCCGGCGGATCAGACCCAACAGCAGCAGCGCCAGCCAGCCCGGGGCGGGGGCGGCGGAGGTGGCGCGGCAATCGCAGCCGTCGTCGCCCGCTGCGGCGGCGCCACCCACGTCGCCGACGGCGGCCCCGTGCCCGGCGTCCGCGCGCAGGCGGTGGCGCCGTCGGCGCGCGTGTGGGCGACGCGGCGTCGGGCGGGCGCCACCGTCGGCGCGCGCGTCCGCCGTGATCCGCGCGTCGTCGGGCGCGGCGCCGTCGCGCGACGCGCCGCCGTCGCTCGGCGTCCGCCGTCGCCCGCGCCGCCGTCGCCCGCGCCGCCGTCGCCCGCGCCGCCGTCGCCCGCGCCGCCGTCGCCGCGCGCCGCCGTCGCGCGCGCCGCCATCCCCGCGACGCCGCCGTCGCGTGGCGCGCCGCCGTCGCGTGCGGCGCGCCGCGCGCGCCGCCGTCCCCGCGACGCCGCCGTCGCCCGGCGGCGCGTGCGCGCCCGGCCGGCACACGCCCAGCGCCTCGTGATCGCAGCCCCAGCCGGCGCGCCCACAGTCCGCGTCGACGCGGCACGCCGGCAGACAGAAGCGCTGGCCGCTCAGCAGGCCCGGACCGGTGCCCGGCGGGCAGCAGTGCGCCGGCACGTCCAGCGTGCACACGCCCCCCTCGACGCGGGACGCGCCCACGGCGGTCAGGCAGCCCGCGCCGCCGCAGTCGTCGTCCGTCGCGCAGGCCGCGCCGATCGGCGCGTCGGCCGGCGGGGCCAGGCAGCCCCAGCAGAAGCCCTCGGTCGTGCACTGCCGGGCGGGCCGCGCGGGGCAGTCGGCGTCCACCGCGCAGTCGACGACGCACACGTCCAGGCCGGCCAGGCGCCGCGCGCCCGGCGGGCAGCAGTCCAGGTCACGGCGCACGGTGCAGTACCCGTCGGCCACGCCCTCGAAGCACAGCCCGCCCGGGCCGCAGTCGGCGTCCACCTGGCAGGCACGACCGATGGGCACCGCGGGGCAGGCGGGCGGGGCGCCCGCGTCCTGGGCCGCGGCGGGCGCGGCGATGGTCCACAGCGCGACCGCGAGGATGGGGGACGGCCAGCGCCGGCCATGACGACGCGTCGAGGCGCTCACGGGCAGGCTCCTTCCAGCACCGCGTCGCAGGCGTCGCCCAGCCCGTCGCAGTCGCCGTCGGCCTGATCCGCGTCGGGCACCGCCGGGCAGACGTCCAGGCGGTTGGGCACGCCGTCGCCGTCGAGATCCGGATCGCAGGGGTTGCCGACGCCGTCGCCGTCGGCGTCCGCGACGTCGGCCGACGCGAACGCCGGGCAGTTGTCGCAGGCGTCGCCGAGGCCGTCGCCGTCCCCGTCCGCCTGATCGGGATCGGCCACCCGCGGGCAGACGTCGGCGACGTCGAGCGCGCCGTCGTCGTCGTCGTCGAGATCGCAGGGATCGCCCAGGCCGTCGCCGTCGAGGTCGCGCTGCAGCGGGCTGGGCACCAGGGGGCACAGGTCCGACGCGGCCAGGATGCCGTCGCCGTCGGCGTCCGCGTCGCACGCGTCCCCGGCGCCGTCGCCGTCGAGATCGCGCTGGCCCGCGTTGCTCACCCCGGGGCAGTTGTCCGCGGCGTCGGGCACGCCGTCACCGTCGCCGTCGGGGCCGGGCGCGTCGGCGGCGCCGTAGCGGATCGCGACGCACCGCCCCTCGGCGTCCAGCACCCGCGCCGCCGGATCCTGATCCGGGTCGAAGTGCTCGGGACAGCCGTCGACCGCGTCGTCGATCGCGTCCCCGTCCTGGTCCGGATCGCAGGGATCCCCGATCCCGTCGCCGTCCCGATCGCGCTGGCCGGGGTTGGTGACGCCCGGGCAGTTGTCGAGGTCGTCGCGGACGCCGTCGCCGTCCGCGTCGGTCTCGCAGGCGTCCCCCACGCCGTCGCCGTCGCGATCGACCTGGCCGGGGTTGGCCACCCGCGGGCAGTTGTCGAGGTCGTCCCGCGCGCCGTCGCCGTCGTCGTCGCTGTCGCAGGCGTCCCCCTGGCCGTCGCCGTCCAGATCCTGCTGGGCCGGATCGGCCACCATCGGACACACGTCGACGGCCGGCGGCACGCCGTCCCCGTCCAGGTCGATCGCGCAGGCGTCGCCGATCCCGTCGCCGTCGAGGTCGCGGTTCTGGGCGTCCGCGACGGTCGGGCAGAGATCCTCGCGATCGGTCACGCCGTCCCCGTCGTCGTCGTCGTCGCAGGCGTCGCCGCGGCCGTCGCCGTCGGTGTCGCGCTGATCCGGATTGGCGACCCCGGCGCAGTTGTCGAGGCGACCGGTGGGCGCGTACAGCGGCACGCCGTCGCCGTCCGCGTCCTGATCGGCATCGCAGGCGTCGCCGACGCCGTCGCCGTCGCCATCGCGCTGCCGAGCGTCGGGCGTGCGGGGGCAGACATCGTGGTCGTCGTCCACGCCGTCGCCGTCGTCGTCGTCGTCGCAGCGATCCCCCCGACCGTCGCCGTCGAGGTCGTCCTGATCGGTGTTGGGCGTCGCCGGGCAGTTGTCGCGCGGCTCGTCGGCCGCGCCGTCGGGCACGCCGTCGCGGTCGCGGTCGGCGGCCACGTCGACGACGCAGCGGCGCGCTTCGCAGGTCAGGCCCAGCGCCCGGCAGTCGCTGGCTCGGACGCACTCCTGATGGATGCACTCCCGATCGCGGTTCGGGTTCGTGGGCGCGGGTACGCAGACCGCGTCCACGCCGCACTCGGCGTCGTTCGCGCACTCACCGCGGCAGGCGCCACGGAAGCACTGCTGGCCCACGAAGGCGCACTGGTCGTCGCGCGTGCAGTCGGCGCGGCAGCTGCCGGCGCGGCAGTAGGGCGCTTGGGGCGGGCAGTCCTCCAAGGTGTCGCAGGAGTTGCGCGCGCAGGCGCCGTCGACGCACAGCAGGTCGTCGCCCGGGCAGTCGGCTTCGTTGCGGCAGACGCACCCGGCGAAGCCGCAGTAGATCAGCCGGCAGCGCCCCAGCAGGCAGGCGTTGCCCGGCGGGCAGGGCACGTCGGGACCGCAGAGCAGCTCGAACTGCGCGGGGGCCGGCGCGGGCAGCAGGGCGAGCGCCAGGGCGAGGCCCAGCGCGGCGGAGGTCGGTGTCACTCGCACTCGATGCTCCCTTGGATCACCCAGACGGTCGAGGCGCCCGCGGCGTCGTCCGCCTGCCACACCACGACGTAGCGGCCGTCGATCGCCCACGCCACGCGCGGGAAGCGCGCGGTCGTCGTGGGATCCGGGGCCAGCACGTGCACCGGCCCCTCGGGCGTCCCGTCGGCGGCCACCCGCAGCAGGCCCACCTCGACGGCGCCCTCGACCTCGATGGGCGCCACCAGCACGAACGCGTCGCCGGCCCAGGCCACGTGCGGCGCGCCGACGGCGTCGATCAGCGCCCCCAGATCGGTCAGCGCGCCGTCGAGGCCGACGCCGGCGCCCAGGGCCGCGGCGCCGCTGGGCCAGGCGAGCAGCCAGCGCGCGGCGCCGCCCGCGAGGGGCGCGGCGACGTCGGTGTCCGCGGCCACGACGGTCGGGGGGATCACCGCGCCGCCCTCGAGGTCGTACGCCGCGAACAGCAGCGAGGCCGTGGCGTCGCCGGGCGCGCGCGCCGTCCAGGTCAGCCCGACCAGCCCGTCCACCACCGCGACGCCCGGCCGGTCGAGCGGCCCCACCTCGACGCCCGGCACCTCGAAGGGCCCCGCCTGCACCGCGCCGGCCGTGTCCGCCACCTGCCAGCGCAGCGACCGCGCGCCCGCGACCTCGTCGAAGAAGGCCATCGCCACCGTGTCGCCGCCGTCCCAGGCCACCTCGACCGGCCCCGGCGCGGTGGCCGCGAGGGTCGGCAGCCCGCCGGTGACCTGCCCGGTGGAGCCGAAGGTGAAGCCGCCCACGCGCGGCCGCACCGGATCGGTGCTGGCGTACACGCCCCAGAAGCGATCACCCACCCAGGCGATCTCGGGCGGCGCGACGCTGCGCTCGGGATCCGCGGGGCGCCGCCCGACCACGCTGAGGCTGTCGGCCCGCGAGTTCACCCGCTGGAACGTGGTCCAGCGCGCCACCTGCTCGACCCCGTCGTCGGCCAGGCGTCCGAGGATCGCGACGTCCGCCGACGCGGCCACCTCGGGCCGGGTGGCCTCGGCCTCGGCCGTCTGGTAGCGCACCGGCGCGCGCCCGACGAAGGTGGGCTCGCAGGGCCCGCAGCCCTCGTCGGCGCGGCCGTCGCAGTCGTCGTCCACGCCGTCCCCGCACACCTCGGGCGGCGGCGGGTCGAAGACGGTGTCGCAGGCGTCGCCGATGCCGTCGCAGTCGCGGTCGAATTGGGCGGGATCGGGCGTCCCCGGGCAGCGATCCAGGCGATCCGGCACGGCGTCGCCGTCGGCGTCGGGATCGCACGGGTTGCCGAGGCCGTCGCCGTCCGCGTCCAGGTTGTCGCGCGCGGGCAGATCGGGGCACAGGTCGCAGGCGTCGCCGAGGCCGTCCCCGTCGCGGTCGGCCCCGTCGTCGCCCAGCAGCGGGCACGGATCGTCCGCGTCGAGCATGCCGTCGTCGTCGTCGTCGGGATCGCAGGCGTCGCCGCGGCCGTCGCCGTCCGTGTCCACCTGGAGGGGATCGACCACGCCGGGGCAGACGTCGTCGGCGTTGGGCACCCCGTCGTCGTCCGCGTCCGGATCGCAGGCGTCCCCCGCGCCGTCCCCGTCGGTGTCGACCTGCGCGCGATCGGGCACGTCGGGACAGTCGTCGGCCGCGTCGGGCACGCCGTCCCCGTCGCGATCCGCGGGCGGCGCCGGCCGCACCGCGACGCAGCGGTCGCCCGCGCGGATCCGATCGGCCTCGCGCTGCGCCGGATCGTAGATCGAGGGGCAGCCATCGAGCGCGTCCGCGACGCCGTCACCGTCGTCGTCGGGGTCGCAGGCGTCGCCGATGCCGTCCGCGTCCGTGTCCTGTTGGCCGGGGTCGACCACGCCGGGGCAGACGTCGACATCGTCCGGCACGCCGTCGTGATCGGCGTCGGGCGCGCACGCGTCGCCGGCGCCGTCGCGATCGCGATCCGCCTGGCCGGGGTTGGCCACGCGCGGGCAGTTGTCGGCCTCGTCCGGCACGCCGTCGCCGTCGCCGTCCCCGTCGCAGGCGTCGCCGCGCCCGTCGAGATCCTGATCGTCCTGGCGGGGGTTGGGTCGGTCGGGGCAGTTGTCGAGCGGATCGGGGACGCCGTCGACGTCACGGTCCGGCGCGCAGCCGGTGGCGCCCGCGCGGGTGGGGCAGGGATCCACCGCGTCGACCAGGCCGTCGCCGTCGTCGTCGGGGTCGCAGGCGTCGCCGCGCCCGTCGCCGTCGGTGTCGGTCTGGGCCGGGTTGGGCAGGGCGCAGTTGTCGACCGCGTCGGGTACGCCGTCGCCGTCGTCGTCCCGCGGCGTCGCCAGGGCGAACGGCGCCGAGGCGTCGCAGGCGTCGCCGAGGCCGTCCCGGTCGCGATCGTCCTGCCCCGGATCGGGCACCTCGACGCAGACGTCGCGGGGGGCGTCGCCGAAGCCGTCGGGCACGCCGTCGCGGTCCCGGTCGGCGGCCACGTCCACCACGCAGACACCCCCCGCGCACACCGCGCCGATCGGGCAGGGCGCTCGGTCGGCGCAGGGTTGGGCCGCCGCGGCGGCGGTGAGCGCCAGCACCAGTGGGATCGACCTTCGAAGCAAGCACCCCTCCTGCTTCGGCACTAGCACAGTGAACGCCGACCGTCACGAGGGGCGGGCGGGGCGGGCCGCCCCGCTCGAGGGTGACCCGCCCCGGTCCTCTCGCGCGCGCACGCGTTGCGCCGTCTGGCACCGACCCTGCACTGGTCCCGCCGCGACCGTCGAGCGCCGCCGCGGCGAAGGGCGTCGCGCCCGGGCTCGGCCTACAACGAGAGAGGAGACCCCCATGAACTGGGATCGCGTCGAAGGCAACTGGGAGAAGGTGAAGGGTCAGGTTCGGCAGAAGTGGGGCAAGCTGACCGAGGATGACCTCGAGCAGGCCCGCGGCCGCCGCCAGGAGCTGGTGGGGCGCATCCAGCAGCGCTACGGCCAGAAGAAGGAAGAGGTCGAGCGCGACGTGGATCGCTTCATCTCGAACATCTGACCCCGCGCGCCGCGCCGCGCGTCGAAGGGCGCGCGGCGACCCCCACCTGACCCTCCCCGCCGGGCGCGCGCTGCGCTAAGGTGCGCGCCATGGACATCCACCAGATGACGGCGACCGACCTGCTGGCCGCGTTCGCGCGCGGTCAGCTGTCGTCGGTCGAGGCCACCCGCGCGCTCGTCGCGCGCATCGAGGCGCACGACGACGCGACCAACGCGGTGGTCGTGCGCCGCTTCCACGCCGCCTTGGCCGAGGCCGAGGCCGCCGACGCCGCGCGCGCGTCCGGCGCCGAGGTGGGCCCCCTGTGCGGCCTGCCCATCACGCTCAAGGAGAACCTCGACCTCGAGGGCTTCGACTCGACGATGGGCCTCGTCGCCCACCAGGGCCGCCCCGCCCAGCGGGACGCGGTGGTGGTGGCCGCGCTGCGCCGCGCCGGCGCGGTGGTGCTGGGCAAGACCAACGTGCCGCAGCTGCTGCTGGCGCAGGAGACCGAGAACGCCATCTGGGGCGTGACCAAGAACCCCTGGAACCTCGACCGCGTGCCCGGGGGCAGCAGCGGGGGCGAGGCGGCGGCCATCGCCGCGGGCTACGCGCCCCTGGGCTATGGCACGGACATCGGCGGATCCATTCGGATTCCGGCGCACTTCTGCGGCATCGCCGGGCTGAAGCCCACCGTCGACCGCGTGTCGCGGCGCGGTCAGCAGGGCGCCATCGCCGGGCAGGAGCTGGTCGAGGCGCAGGGCGGGCCGATGGCGCGCTCGGTCGACGACCTGGCGCTGGTGATGCGCGTGCTCGATCCCGTCGCCCAGAGCGCCACCGACCCCGCGGTGCCGCCGCTGCCCATCGGGGACGCCGCGGCGCTCGACCTGAAGGGTCTGCGCGTCGGCTGGTACGACGAGGACGGCTACCTGGCGCCCACCGCGTCCATCCGCCGGGCCGTGCGCGCCGCGCGCGACGCCCTCGAGGCGGCGGGCGCCACCCTGGTCGACTTCCGGCCGCCCGACCGCGGCGAGGTCGTCTTCCTCTGGCTGACCGCGATGACCAGCGACGGCGGGCGCACCGTCGACGGGCGGCTCGCCGGCGAGGCCGCGAGCCCCCAGCTGAAGCCCAGCCGCCAGGCGCTCGCGCTGCCCGGCACCGCGCGCCGGCTGATGGCCGCCGTCCTCGAGCGCACCGGCGACCGCCGCGTGGCGCGCCTGCTGCGCGCGGTGGGCGAGAAGGGCGTCGCCGACTGGTGGGCCATGGCGGCGCGCCGCACCGCCATGCGCCGCGCCGAGTTCGACGCCTGGGCGGCCGCCGATCTGGACGCGGTCATCTGCCCGCCGCACGCGACGCCCGCGATGAGTCATCGCCAGTCGGGCGACTTCGCCCTCGCGCTGAGTTATCCGTTCCGTTACTCGCTGCTCGACTTCCCGGCCGGCGTCGTGCCGGTCACGCGCGTGCGCGCCGACGACGTGCAGGCGCCGCTGCCCGGCGCCGATCGCATCGAGCAGAAGCAGGCCGACATCGACCGCGAGAGCGTCGGCCTGCCGGTCGGCGTGCAGGTCGTCGCGCGCCCCTGGCGCGAGGACGTCGCGCTGGCGGTCATGCGCGCCATCGAGGCCGCGGCGCGCGACGCCGACGGCTACCCGAACACTCCCCTCGATCCCGGACACCGATGACCCACGAACGTTTCGACCGGCGGGGCGGCCTGCTGGTGCACCCCACCTCGCTGCCCGGCCCGCACGGCGCCGGCGATCTCGGGCCCGACACGCTGCGCTTCCTCGACTGGCTGCGGTCGACCGGGCTGCGCGCCTGGCAGGTGCTGCCGCTGGTGCCGCCGGGGGCGGGGGACTCGCCCTACTCGAGCTGGTCGGCCTTCGCGGGCAGCCCGTGGCTGATCGATCTGTTCGATCTGCGCGATCTGGGCCTGCTGGACGACGGCGACGTCGAGGGGGGGCCGGCGGGCGATCCGGATCGCGTCGACTTCGGCGCGATGCAGGCGTTCAAGGCGCCGCGGCTGCAGAAGGCGGCCGATCGCCTCCGGGCCGCGGGGCCGCGCCACCGCCTGGCCGACGACTTCGCGGCCTTCCGGGCCGCCGAGGCCGGCTGGCTGGAAGACACCGCGCTGTTCTGGGCCATCAAGCAGCAGCAGGGCGGGGCGGCCTGGTGGACCTGGCCCGCCGGCCTGCGGGATCGCGCGCCCAAAGCGCTGGCCGAGGCGCGCGCGGCCCTCGACGACAGCGTCGAGCGCACCGTCGCCGTCCAGTTCTTCTTCCAGCGGCAGTGGGACCGCGTCCGCGCGGCGTGCGCGCAGCGCGAGCTGATCATCATCGGCGATCTGCCCATCTACGTGGACGCCGACAGCGCCGACGTCTGGGCGCACCGCCGGCTGTTCGCGCTCGACGCGCAGGGCCACCGCACCGAGGTCGCCGGCGTGCCGCCGGACGCGTTCAGCGCCACCGGCCAGCTGTGGGGCAACCCGCTGTATCGCTGGGACGTGTCGGCGAAGGACGGCCACCGGTGGTGGGTGGAGCGTCTGCGCCGGGCGCTGTCGCTGCACGATCGCGTGCGCATCGATCACTTCCGAGCGTTCGCCAACTACTGGGCCGTGCCCGGCGGCGCCGAGGACGCGCGCGGCGGACGCTGGGTGGATGGTCCCGGCGTCGAGTTCTTCGACGCCATGCGGGACGCGCTGGGCGCGCTGCCCATCCTGGCCGAGGACCTCGGTCTCATCGACCAGCCGGTGCGGGATCTGCTCGAGGCCGTCGGGCTGCCCGGCATGAAGGTGCTGCAGTTCGCGTTCGGCGGCGACGCCGAGAACGTCTACCTGCCGCACCACCACGTGCCGCACAGCGTCGTCTACACCGGCACCCACGACAACGACACGACGCTGGGCTGGTGGCTCGCCGCCGAGCCCCACGTGCAGGACCACGTGCGGCACTACTTCGGCATCAGCGGGCACGATCTGGTGTGGGACTTCGTGCGCGTGTGCCTGGCGTCGGTGGCCGACACCGCCATCGTGCCGCTGCAGGATCTGCTGTGCCTCGATGGCTCCGCGCGCATGAACACGCCGGCGGTCGCCGGCGGCAACTGGAGCTGGCGCGCGCGCCCCGACGCCTTCCGCGAGGACATCGCGGCGCGGGTGAAGATGCTGGTCGGCCTCTACGGGCGTTGACCCGGCGCGCCGCGCCCATCACGCCGCCGCGTCGGCCTGGCCCTGGGCGAGGGAGTAGGCGCGCCGGCCGCCGATGACGCGCAGCCACTCGGCGCCGCACAGGGGGAAGGCCGCGGCCGCGCGCGCGAGCAGCTCGGTCAGGGCCTGCTGGGGCACCTCGCGCGGCGCCTCGAAGCGCACCCGGTAGTGGTTGATGCAGTCGGTGTGGGGCGAGCCCGTGGGCCACACCTGGGTGCCGCGGTTCGAGATCATGGTCAGCGCCAGCGGGCCGCCCAGCGCCTTCAGCTGCTCGGCCAACGGGGCCGGGGCCAGGCTGGACTCGAGGAACACGTCGACGCCGACGAGCGCGGTGGTGGGCACGGGCTCGGTCACCCGCATCACCGGCTCGCGCCGCGGTACGAAGGGGCGCTCGACCGCCTGCGGGGCCGGCGGCCGGCTGCCCCGCAGCGCCTCGACCATCGTGTCGACGAAGCGCCCGGTGCGCAGGGGCGGGATGGGCTGGGCGAGGTCGGGCCGACGGTGCAGCGCGCGCAGCGTCACGTCGAGCGCCCCCTCGATGGTCGCCGCGTGCTCGACCAGGCCCAGGTGCCGCAGCATCATCGTGCCGCTCAGCAGCAGCGCGGTCGGGTTGGCGAGATCCTGCCCGACGATGTCCGGCGCGGTGCCGTGCACCGCCTCGAAGATGCAGATGCCGTCGCCGATGTTGGCGCTGGGCGCGTAGGCCAGCCCGCCCACCAGCCCCGCCGCCAGATCGGTCAGGATGTCGCCCTGGAGGTTGGGCAGCACCACGACGTCGAAGTCCTCGGGGGCCAGCACCAGGCGCATGGCCAGCGCGTCGACGATCACATCGTCGGCCTGGATCTGGGGGTAGTCCTTCGCGACGTCGTAGAACGCCTCGAGGAACAGCCCATCGGTCAGCTTCATGATGTTGGCCTTGTGCGCGCACGTGACGCGGCGCGCGCCCTTCCGGGCGGCCATCTCGAAGGTGTAGCGATGCACCTGCTCGCTGCCCGGGCGGGTGATGAACCGGCGGCACTGCGCGACGTCGTGCGTCTGCATGTGCTCGACGGCGCCGTAGGTGTCCTCGATGTTCTCGCGCACCATCGTCAGGTGCAGGTTGCGCGCGCGCACGGCGGTCGGCACGTCGGGCAGGGTGCGGAAGACGCGCTTGTTGGCGAAGGTGCCCCACAGCTTGCGCGCGGTGACGTTGACGCTCTTGTAGCCGCCGCCCTTGGGCGTCTCCATGGGTCCCTTGAACAGGATGCCCGTCGACTCGACCGAGCGGCGCGCCTCGGGGCTGATGCCGGTGACGTCGCCCGCGAGCGCGACCTGCTTGCCCATCGCGACCAGGTCGTAGTCGAGCGGCACCTTGGCCGCTACGAAGATGTCGAGCACCGCGTCCATGACCTCGGGCCCGATGCCGTCGCCTTTCGCCACCGTGATCTTCACCGCCGTCCTCCGCTGCCGTTGGGTTCCCCGTGGGGACCCTTCGACCCTAGGGCGGCCGTGGGCGGCGAGCCATGGCGAAGATTCCGCGAAACCGTGCGGATGGAGCGAACGGTCGGGCCTCGGCCGTGCGTTCGGGGCGGCTCGGCGGCGGCGGCCGGGGCGCCGATTACGGCGCCGGCGGGACGCACCCCCCCTCGCTCACCCGCAGCTGGTAGGTGCCCGCGGCGCCGTCGAAGCCGTCGACGATCGCGAAGTAGATCGTGCCCACGGCCAGGTTCACGTTCAGCGCCGAGGTGCGCGCCTCGCCGGTCAACTGCGGCGCGTCGTCGTTGCAGCCTCGCTCGCGCTCCGGGGCGGCGCAGTCGCCGACCCGGACGTGAAGCACCGTGTCGTAGTCCGAGCCGGCCAGGCTGAAGCAGTGGACGCCGTCGCTGGCCGGGGTGAACGCGAAGGCGTGGTCGGGGGACTGGTCGCTGCCGCCGCAGGTGCCGTTGCGGTCCCGGCCGGCGTTCGTGGTGTCGCCGCGCACGGGCGTGTCCAGCGCCAGCTCCTGGGGCGCGTCGCACGTGGCGTTGAGGACGACGCAGACGTTGTCCTGGCAGCTGCGGCCCGCCGCACAGTCGGCCTCCTCGAAGCACTCGGGCGGCGCGCAGGCCCCGGCCTCCACCGACAGCCGGAAGGGTCCCTCGGCGACGCCGCCCACGGCGTCGAAGCCGTCGACGAAGACGTGGTAGGTGGTGCCGGCCGTCGCCGCGAGGTCCACCGCCGACTGACGCAGGCCCGCGATCTCGGCGCGGTCGTCGTTGCAGGCCACCTCGGTGCCCGAGCCGCAGGTGCCGGTCTGCACGTGCAGCACGGTGTCGTAGTCCGACCCGCGGGTGTGCAGGCAGTACGGACCGTCGGCCGGCGGCTCGAACGTGAACACGCGCTCGGGGCCCCGAGCGCCGCCGCCGCACATCGCGGTGGCCTCGCTCGGCGCGCCCTCCGTCGTCCCGAGGGCGACCTCACCCACGGCGATGGGCGTCGGCATCGCGCAGGCGCCCGGCAGCGCCGCGCAGGCGCCCTCGACGCAGGTCTGGCCCGGCGCGCAGCGCGTGTCGTCGGCGCAGCCCTCGACGCACGCCTCGGCGGCCGCGTCGCAGACGCTGCCGAGGGGGCAGTCATCGTCGACGACGCAGAACTGCGGGCAGCGGCCCGCCGCGATGTTCAGCGCGAAGCGGCCGCTGGCGCCGTCGAAGCCGTCGACGAAGATTGAGTACGGCACGCCCGCGGCCGCGTCCACCTCGACCGCCGACGTTTGACCCTGGCCGGTGACGAGCCCGTTGTCGTCGTTGCAGGCCACCTCGGCGCCCGCCGCGCAGTCGGCCGACCGCACGTAGAGCACGGTGTCGAAGTCCGACCCCTTGGTCGTGACACAGAACGGCGCGTCGATCGGCGACTGCACCCTGAAGACGGCCTCGGGGCTGCCCCCGCCGCCGCAGCTGCCCTGGTGTTCGGCGGTCAGCCCCGTCGTGAAGTCGCTGAAGCTGCCGATGCCGCTGGGGAGGGGCACGGCGCAGGTGGCGGGCCCGAGGTCGCAGGCGCCCTGGGGGCTGCAGAGGTAGCCCAGCGGGCAGGGCGCGGCGGGTCCGCAGGGCGGCGGCAGGTCGCAGGGGCCGGCGGTCACCTGCGCGCGGTACGCGCCCGACGCACCGCCCTGGGAGGTGTCGGCGAACAGGTAGTACGGCGTCCCGGCGGTGGCCGCGAAGCTGACGGCGGCCTGCGGGGTCCACGGCGCGGGCAGATCGTCGAGGCAGGCCACCTCGGCGTCCGGCCGGGCGCAGTCGGCCTCACGCACGTACGCCACGCTGTCGATCGCGGACCCGGCCAGGCTGAAGCAGTACTCGCCGTCGGCCTCGGGCACGAACCGGTGGGCGACCTCGGCGCCCGCGCCGCCGCAGCTGCCGTCGTCCACGGACGCGCCGTCACGGGTGTCGCCGTGGACGACCTCGTCGAGCTGCACCGGCGCCGCATCCAGGCAGGCGGAGCCCGCCGGCAGGCAGACCCCCTGGGGCGAGCACGCCTCGCCCTCGGCGCAGTGGCGGTCGGCCGCGCAGGCGCCGGGCAGCAGGCACTCGACGCTGATGTCCTCGCCGTGCGCGCAGTCGTGGTCGCCGACCGGGTTGGCCGGGCAGTCCACGAGGCGCGCCTCGTCACCGACGCACGCCACCTCGTCCAGCCAGATCGGATCGACGCCGCTGGCGCCGGTGAAGACGCGGGCCGCGCCCGGGTAGCCGAGCTGGCGGCAGGCCACCTCGCCGTCCCCGACCGAGAAGCTGTCGTTGCAGACGGTGCCCCACTGATCGTTCAGCAGGACCTCGATGCGGCCCTGGTTCGGCGTGTCGCCGTCGACGAGGCGCACCGAGCCTTCGGGGGCGGGCGCGCAGAAGCCCTCGAGGCAGAGCTCGTCGGGGGCGCAGCCCCCGCCATCGACGCAGGCCACGCGGCCACAGCCCTCGACGCTCAGGGTGAGCGCGTAGCTGTTCTCGGCGCCGTGCACGCCGAAGACACGCAGGTAGATCGGCGCGGCGAAGCCGACGGTGTGCACCAGCCGCTCGCCGTCGGTGTCGCTGGTGGCCGCGTCGATCAGCGTGCCGTCGGCCGCGTACAGCTCGAGGTCGAGATCGCCGTCGGCCACCGCGAACGCGATGTCGACGGTCAGCGTGCCGCCGTCGCAGACCACGATGACGCCCCAGTCGTCGTCGTCGGCGCACACCTGCAGGCCGGCGAGGGTGCTGCCCTCGAAGACCGGCGTCGCGTGGTCGAGATCGTCGTTCTCCTCGCCGATGTCGTCGACGCATGGGTCGACCATCATGCCGCCCATGCCGCCCATGCCGCCCATGCCGCCCATGCCGCCGTCGCCGCCCATGCCGGGCTGACCGCCAGAGCCGCCGGCGCCGCCTGCGCCGCCCATGCCGGGCTCACCGCCGCGCCACGCCGGCGCCGCCCATGCCGGGCTGACCGCCCGCGCCGCCGCCGCGCCACCCTCGCCGCCGGCGCCGCCCATGCCGGCTGACCGCCCGCGCCGCCGCCAGCGCCCACCCGCGCAGGCTGACCGCCGGCGCCGCCCATGCCGGGCTGACCGCCCGCGCCGCCGCCAGCGCCACCCATGCCAGGCTGACCGCCCGCGCCGCCGCCAGCCGCCCACGCCGACTGCCCGCCAGCGCCGCCCACGCCAGGCTGACCGCCGCCGCCGCCGCGCGCCGCCCATGCCAGGCTGCCCGCCGCGCCGCCCGCGCCGCCCGCCAGGATCACCGCCGGCGCCGCCCACGCCGGGCTGACCGCCAGGCGCCGCCCGCGCCGCCCACGCCAGGCTCACCGCCGCCGCCGCCAGCGCCGCCCACACCAGGCTCACCGCCGCCGCCGCCCGCGCCGCCCACGCCAGGTTGACCGCCAGCGCCGCCCGCGCCGCCCGCCAGGCTCACCGCCGCCGCCACCCGCGCCCCCCACGCCGGGCCGACCGCCAGCGCCGCCGGCGCCGCCCATGCCAGGCTGACCGCCGCCGCCGGCGCCAGGCTCACCGCCGACGCCGGGCTGGCCGCCCATGCCCGGCTGGCCGCCGGCGCCAGGCTCGCCGCCCATGCCCGGCTGGCCACCCATGCCCGGCTCACCGCCGGCGCCCACCGTCGCGTCCGCGCCGCCGTCGCCGCCCGCGCCGCCGCCGCGGGTGGCGCCGTCGTCACAGCCCAACAACAGCGCGGCCGTCAGCAGCGCGGTCCACGCGCCGCGCGCGCTCGTCATGGTGCTCATCGTGCGATCCCCCGGTCGTCGAGGCATTCGACACCCGTGAGCGTGCCGCACGCAATCAAATCGTCGGGCCGGCGCCCGCCCGAGACATCGGACGGCGCACCCGGGGCCGCGCAGGCGCCGGCGTCTACGAGCCTGTTGCACATTCGGGGCACTTCGCGGTGCACGCCCCCGAATGCTCGGCTCGGCGTTGCGAAAGCAAGGCGATATCTTCGGATATCGTCATGCTTTCGCGCCTTGATCCGAGCTTTCGGTGACGCACCCCGCTCGACCCCTCTATGCGCAGCAGGCTCCTCGCGTGGTGAAGCGAGGCGCGCCGCGCGCCTGGGGCCGGCGCAGCGGCGATGTCGGCCGATCAGGGCGCGCCGGCGGGGTCTTCGACGATCACCTCGTAGCCGTTCATGGCCCCGTGGACGTTGCAGAAGTACTCGTAGCGTCCGGGCTGGTCGAAGGTGAAGGCATAGGACTGGCCGTTCTGGAGCACGCCGCTGTCGAACACGCCGTCCGGCACGCGGTTGGTGCCGCTGGTGGCGGTGTGCGGGGCGCCGTCCCCGTTGGTCCAGCGCACGGTGTCTCCGGGCCGGATCGTGACGGACGGTGGATCCATCGAGAAGCCGCTGATGGCGACCTCGACGGTGACCGGAGCGGGCACTTCGGCTCCACAGACCGCCGCGCCGGTCACGACGATGTCGTCCACCTGCGCGCGATCCTCGCCTTCCGACAGGCTGATGTCCTTCACGTAGAACCACTCGAGCAGGTGATCGCCGGGGCTCAGCTCGAGCTGGAAGGGGGTGAAGTCGTTGTCCACGTTGTCGGAGAGCTCCAGCTGGCCGTCCACCGCGAAGCGCAGTCCATCGCAGCAGTCCTCGGAGCTCACGCGGTAGTTGAACGACACGACGCCGCCGAGCGGCGTCGACACCGGCAACGCCATCGCCGACACCTGGTTGTCGCCGATGTCGCCGCTGCTCGCCGCGCCGCCCTCGATGAACCACGGGGCGTCGCCGCCCGTCTCGAGCGGCGCCGCCGCGCCCTCGAAGTCGAACGCGCACTGCACCTCGGTGCAGCCCTCGAGCGCCACGTTCAGCGCGTAGCTGTTGTCGCCGAAGTAGACGAGCAGATAGACCTGCTCGGCCACGTCGCCTTCGTTGGTCCAGACGATCTGCTCGTCGTCGTTGGTCGACTCGCTCAGGCCGATGCGGGCGCCGTCTGCCGTCCGCAGGTCGATGTCGATGTCGCCGTCGCTGTGGGTGAAGAGGGCGTCGAGGGTCAGCGTGCCGCCGGCGCAGACGTCGATGACGTACCAGTCGTCGTCGATGCAGCGGGCCAGATCGGGGTGCGCGCCCAGGGCCAGGGGGACGGCGGCGTCGCGGGTGTCGTTGGGCTCCAGCGTGTCCTCCGGGCAGCCCACCGGCTCGCACGTGTTGCGGACGCACGCCTGTCCATCGCCGCAGTCTTCGTCGACGAGGCACTGATCCTCGCGCAGGCAGCGCACACCGACGTCCTCGCCGTGGTTGCAGTCGTTCTCGCCGAGCGGGCGCGCCGGGCACGCGGCGAGGCTCTCCTCGTCGCCCACGCACATCACGTCGTCCAGCCAGATGGGGTCGGCGCCCGCGGGCGTGCCGATGTCCCAGGCCAACGCGCCCGGATAGCCGAGCTGGCGGCACACGACGTGGGCGTTCGCTTCGCCGTTGGCGGGCTCGCCCCCCGGGGACCAGCCGTCGTCGCAGACGGTGCCCCACTGGCCGTCGAAGAAGATCTCGACGCGTCCATCGTAATGCGTCTCGCCATCGACGAGCCGCACGTCGCCGTCGACCGGCGCCGGGGTGCAGCGGATGACGACGTCCTCGCCGTGGCCGCAGTTCTCCTCACCGCGGGGCAGCGCGGGACAGTCCGCCAGGCGGGCCTCGTCGCCCACGCAGGCCACGTCGTCCAGCCAGATGGGGTCTTCCCCTTCGAGGACGGCGATGTCCCACGCCTCGGCCCCGGCGAAGCCGAGCTGGCGGCACACGACGTCGGCGTTGGCCTGGCCGTGCTGAGGTATATCGCCGAGGCTCCAGAGGTCGTCGCAGACGGTGCCCCACTGGCCATCGAAGAAGATCTCGACGCGCCCTTCGTTGTCGGCCTCGCCGCCCGCCAGCCGCACGTCCCCGTCCACCGGACAGCCCTCGACCACGATCTCCATCGCGTAGGCGTCGTTCTGCCCCTCGATGAAGAGGTCGATGCGGGCGTCCGCGCCGATGTCGTTGGTGTACTCGGCGTGTTGGTTGTCCTGGTCCTCCCGGGCCTCGACCACGAAGGTCTCGATGTTGTTGTTGCCGACGACTAGGTCGATGTCGCCGCCCGCGCGCTCGAAGAGCACGTCGACGATGATGGTGCCGCCGTCGCAGACGGCCACGTGGTAGATGTCGCCGTCGCACAGCGCGAGGTCGTCGTAGCGACCGGGCGCCAGCTCCGTCGCGGTCTCGAGGCTCTCGTTGTCCTCGAAGGCGTCGTCGACGCAGGCCACCGGATCGCAGCCTTCGATGTCGAGGGCGAGCGCGTAGGCGTTCTCGGCGCCGTCCACGCCGAACACCCGCACGTAGACCAGGCCGTCGGCCGGGCTCTGGAACACCGCCTGCTCGTCGTCGGTGAGGGTGGTGGCGCTCGTCGCCAGCATGCCGTCGGCCGTGAAGAGCTCGAGGTCGAGGTTGCCGTCGGCGTGGGCGAACGAAAGATCGACGGTCAGCGTGCCGCCGACGCAGACGGCGATCGCGCCCCAGTCGTCGTCGCCGCTGCACACCTGCAGGCCCGGGATGGTGCCCTCGAAGAGGGGCGTCGCGTTGTCGAGATCGTCGTTGTCCTCGCCGAGGTCGTCGATGCACGGGTCGATCATCATGCCGCCCATGCCGCCTGCGCCGCCCATGCCGCCTGCGCCGCCCATGCCGCCCATGCCGCCGGCGCCGCCCATGCCGCCCATGCCGGGCTCGCCGCCAGCTCGCCCATGCCGCCCCGCCGCCCATGCCGCCAGCGCCGCCCATGCCGCCGCGCCGCCCATGCCGCCAGCGCCGCCCATGCCGCCCATGCCGGCCTGCCGCCGCCGCCCATGCACCACCAGCGCCGCCCACGCCGCCGCCAGCGCCGCCCATGCCAGGCTCACCGCCAGCGCCACCGCCGGCGCCGCCCACGCCAGGCTGACCGCCGGCGCCGCCCCACCACGCCAGGCTGACCGCCGGCGCCGCCCACGCCAGGCTCACCGCCAGCACCACCGCCGGCGCCGCCCATGCCGGGCTCACCACCGGCTCCGCCGCCGGCGCCGCCCACGCCGGGCTCACCGCCAGCGCCGCCGCCAGCGCCGCCCATGCCAGGCTCACCGCCGGCCCCGCCGCCGGCGCCGCCCACGCCAGGCTGACCGCCGGCGCCGCCGCCCATGCCGGGCTCACCGCCGGCGCCACCGCCGGCGCCGCCGCCATGCCGGGCTGACCACCCGCGCCGCCGCCGGCGCCGCCCACGCCAGGCTGGCCACCGGCGCCGCCGCCAGCGCCGCCCATGCCGGGCTCACCGCCGACGCCAGGCCCGCCGCCCATGCCGGGCTCACCGCCGATGCCGGGCACGCCGCCCATGCCGGGCACGCCGCCCATGCCGGGCACGCCGCCCATGCCGGGCACGCCGCCCGCGCCGGGCGTGGCGTCGGCGCCCGCGTCACCGCCGCCTCCGCCGCCATCGTCACAGCCGCCGATCAACGCGACCGTCAGGAGTGCCGTCCAGGCGCCGCGCGCGCCCCTCTTCGTCCACCGCATGAGATCCCCCCGTTTCGTGTTTGCACCAGACACCCGAGGCAAACACAGAGGCAAGTCATTTTCGGGGATTCGCTGGGCGCCGAGCGCCGTGGACGACCCCTTCGAGGCCCCCGCCCGTGCTGGCGCTCGGGTGCCGAGCTGGTCAGCTCGGGGGCACCACGGTGCCGAAGTCGACACGGACGTAGTCATCGCGCAGCCGGGCGACATGCACGCCGGGTGGCAGCTCGGGCGCGTCCTTCTCGGCCGCCTCGGCCAGGTGGGCGGAGGGCAGCCCGAGCGCGCCGAGGGCGTCGAGCCCCGCCTGGTTGGCCGCCACCACGGCCCCGTAGGGATCCAGCAGCGCGACGCCGTGATCCTCGGCGTCGAGCAGGGCGAGCAGCCCCACCCGATCCGGCGCGGGGCCGCTCTGCGCCAGGCGCGCGCCCGCGCGGCGGCCCATCGCGTCGCGGGTGGCGCGGGCGTCGAGCAGCTCGTTGAGGGTGGTGGCGACGGCGGCCAGCTCGACCGGCATGTCGACGATGCTGCAGCGCCGCAGATCGTTGCCCGCCTGCACGGCGCGCGCGACGGCGTAGAGGGCGTCGATCGGGGCCACCAGCCGGCGGTTGGCGCGCCGCACCTGCAGCACCGCGAGGAACAACGCCAGGCCGGCGAGGGCCACCACCGCCCAGGCGCCCCCGGTCGCCAGCTGCTTCGCGCGCTGATCCTGCTCGCGCATCGACGCGCGGTTGATCTGCGACAGCGCGTGCAGCGCGTCGAGGCTGGCGTCGCGCGCCGCGGCGTCGCCCGCCACCAGCGCGTCGCGGTGGCGCCCCAGCGCGATGATGACCGGGTGCTCGGCGGCCTCGGTGATGTTCTCGCGGGCGCGCTCGAGGGCCGCGTCGTAGGCGTCCCGCTCTGCCGGGGCCAGCGGGCCGTCCGCGCGGCTGGCGATCGCGCGCTCCATCGCCTCGGCGGCGGCCAGCGAGTAGTCGTTCTCGGCCAGGATGCGTTCGACGGCCGGGCCGGTGCGCGCCAGCAGCACCACCGCCCCCAGGGCCGTGATCACCTGCAGCGCCAGCAGGGCCAACACCGCCACGCGGATCTCGAAGCCGGCGCGCATGTCACCAGGCCTCGTCGAGGCGCTTCATGGCGCCCGGTCGCGCCACGACCACCAGCGTGTCCTGCGCGCGCAGCGGCCGATCCGGATCGGGCAGCAGCACGTCGTCGGCCCCCTGGCGCAGCGCCAGCACCGTGATGCCGAAGCGCTTCGGCAGGCTCAGCTCGCGCAGGCTGCGGCCCACCATCGAGGGCCGCGGGCGAAGCTCCGAGATGACCAGATCGCGCCCCAGCGGCACCTCGTCGACCAGATCGGCCTGCACCAGGCGGCGCGCGAAGCGTTGCCCGAAGGCGCGCTCGGGGTTCACGACCTCGTGCGCGCCGACCATGCCCAGGATGCGCTCGAGCAGCCGGTCGCTGGCGCGCGCCACGACGTACTTCGCGCCCAGCTGGCGCAGCAAGGCGGTCACCAGGATGGCCGCGTCGCGCGAGTCGCCGCCGATGCCGCAGATGCACAGCTCGCGGCGCTCGGGCGCCAGCGTGGCGAGGGCCTCCTCGTCGGTGGCGTCGATCTGCACGGCCTGCTCGGCGAAGCTGGCCGCCTGGTGCACCGGCGCCGCCTCGATGTCGACGGCGATGACCTCGACGCCCACCTCGTCCAGCGTGCGCGCCATGGCCATGCCGAACTGGCCCAGGCCGATGACGAGCGCTTGCTTCTTCTCCATGCGATCACCCCACGTCCACTTCGATGGGCGGCAGCTCGGGGCCGGCGCCGACGCGGCCGTGTCGCCCGATGACGATCAGCAGCGTCAGCGGCCCCACGCGGCCGGCGAACATCGCGACGATCACGATCACCTTGCCCACCAGATCCAGCGCCCCGGTGCCGCCGATGGTCAGCCCCACCGTGCCCAGCGCCGACACCGCCTCGAAGAGCGCGACGTGGAAGGACATGGCCTGCGTCGCCAGCAGCATGAGCAGCGTCCCGAACACCGATCCGAAGCCCAGGAAGGCCACCGCCGCCGCCTTGTGCGTCGTCTCGGGGCGCAGCGTGCGGCCCATCAGCTGCACCCGCTCGGCGTTGCCGAAGGACGCGCGCAGCAGGAACAGCAGCACCGCGATGGTGGTGGTCTTGATGCCGCCGGCGGTCGACGCCGGGCTGCCGCCGACGAACATCAGGGGCAACATGATGGCCAGCGTGGCGGGGTGGCTGGCGGCCAGATCGATCGAGTTGAAGCCGGCGGTGCGCAGCGTGATCGACTGGAACAGCGCGTTGACCACACGATCGACGGGGCCCAGGTGGCCGAGGGTGCCGCGCCACTCGAACGACAGGAAGCCGGCGAAGCCGATGAGGGTCAGGGCCAGGCTGGTCCACAGGACGACGCGGGCGGCGACGCTCAGCCGCTTGCCGTGGCGGCCCCGCGCCCAGCAGGCGGCGATGACCACGGGGCCCAGGCCGCCGACGACGATCAGCAGGCCGATCGTCAGCAGCACGAGCGGGGCGGTCTGGTAGCCCACGAGGCTGTCGGACTGCAGGGCGAAGCCCGCGTTGCAGAAGGCCGAGATGGCGGTGAAGACGCCGCGCCAGAGCGCCTGACCCAAAGTGTCGCCGCCCGCCCAGAACAGCACGGTCAGCAGGGCCGCGCCGGCGCCCTCGAAGATGCCCGTCACCAGCAGGATGCGGCGCAGGACGTTCGCCATCGTGCGGCGATCCTCGGCTTGCAGAAGCTGGGCGGCGGTCACCTCGTGGCGGACGGAGAGGCGGCGCCCGAGGAAGGTGAGCGCGGCGGTCGACAGCGTCATGATGCCCAGGCCACCCACCTGGATGAGCACCAGCAGGGTGGCCTCGCCGAAGGCGCCGAAGGTGTTGGGGGTGTCGACGACGCCCAGGCCCGTGACGCAGACGGCGCTGAAGGCGGTGAACGCCGCGTCGATGAGATCGAGCGAGCCGCCGCCCTCGGTCGCGAGCGGCAGCGCCAGCAGCGCGGTGCCCAGCAGGCCGCCGCCGAGGAAGGTGGCCAGCACGGTCACCGCGGGGTCGAGCAGCATGGCGTCGAGGGCGCGGTCGAGGCCGCGCGGCACCCAGCGGCGCGCCGGCCCGGAGGGCATCGTCGACAGCTGCACGGCCAGCGCGGGCAGCGCCCACAGGTGCGGCGCCGGCAGCCAGGGCAGGGCGGGCAGGGCGGCCAGGGCCAGCGTGAGCAGGGCGCGTCGGTGCGCGACCGGGCGCCCCGCGCGCAGGGTGCAGACGTGGCTGACGAGCGCGGCGCTGGCCAGCCCGCCTGCCAGCCCGGCGCGGACCCACGGCCCCTCGAAGCCGGCGGCCGCGACGATGGACCAGAGGGCCAGGGCACCCAGGGGTGAGATGTCCCGGCCCGGGCGCGCGCGCGGCTGGCCCGGCGACAGCCAGCCCCACAGCGCCACGCCGGCCGCCCAGACGACGACCAGCAGCAGCAGCGCCGCCAGCGGATCGTCGCGCCGCGCAACCCCCGTCGCCAGCGCGGCGAGCACCACCACCGCGCTGCCGAGCGCGCGTCCCAGGGTTGGGCGCCGCGTCGCGACGGCCCAGGCCACCTGGCTCAGCAGCACCAGGCCCGCGGCCGTCCACCGCAGCGTCGCCACCCCACCGGGCACGTCGTCCGCGGCCACCCCCCACAGCGCGGTCGCGCCCGGCAGCAGGGCCCAGCAGACGATGCCGAGCGTGGCCAGCGTGGTGGGCAGGGCGGGCGGGTTCATGGCCGCCGAGGGTGCACCGGGACACCCCCCACCGCAAGCGGGGCGGCGGCCGTCAGCGCGGCACCCTCAGCCGATCGCCGTCGAGCGCCACCGCGCCGCGCGCCGCCGCGCGGTCGATGCCGGCCTCCATGCGGCGGCGCACCTTGGCGCCGGCGCGACCGAAGCCGAACAGCTGGGCGAGGGCCACGACCGCGGCGTCGCGCGACATCGACACGCCCTGCTCGACGATCCAGCGGGCGGCGTTGGCGACCTCGGCCACCGGCAGCTCGTCGGCGGCCCGGGCGGGGCCGTCGGGCGCGCCGGGACGGAACGCGGTCCACGCGTCCGGGGCGCCGGGGTCGGGCCACAGGGCGTCGTCGGCGACGTGCGGATCGGCGGCGGCTTCCACCACGGCGTCCAGCCGCTCGACGATGCGGCGGCCCAGGCTGCCGAAGCCCCAGGCCTGGACCACGTGGCGGTAGGCGGCCTCGCGCTGCACCGGCCCCACGCGGTGCGCGATGCGGGCCAGATCGGCGCGCAGGCGCGCGGTCGACGCGTCCTCGTAGAAGGCCTCCTTGGCGCCGCCGGTGATCGCGGGCAGGCCGGGCCAGGGCGCGCAGTCGGCGGGCAGGTCGGGCATCTGTGCGGGCGCTCCGGCCGCCAGCGCCGCGTCGACGTCGATGGACGCGGCCGCGCTGGCCGCGATCCGCGGCGCGGGCATCTCGAACACCGGCGCCGACGCCGCCGCCAGCGCGGCGTCGACCGCCGCCTTCAGCCGCGCCTCGGCCTTCGGCCGCTCGTACCACCAGTCGGTCGCCCACACCCGGCACGTGCGCCAGCCCAGCGACTCGAGCACCGCCTCGCGCAGCCGATCGCGCGCCCGCGCCACGGCGCAGTCGTGATAGGTCGGCCCGTCGCAGGTGATCGCGAGCACGTAGGCGCCCGGGCGCGCCGGATCGCCCACCGCCAGATCCACCCGGTAGCCGGCCCGGCCCACGCGCGGGTGGACGACGTGCCCCAGGTCGGTCAGGAAGCGGCTCACCTCGGCCTCGAAGGCCGTCTCGGCGCGCGTCGGCCGCGCCGCGACGCCCTCGGCCCCGTCCATGGACGGCGTCTGCGCCTCGGCGAACGCCAGGAAGTCGCGCAGGTGCCGCACGCCCAGGGCGCGCGTTCGCGCCAGGTCGATCTGCGTCGGCCGCAGCGTGCTGAACACCACCAGCCGCTCGCGCGCCCGCGTGATCGCCACGTTCAGCCGCCGCTCGCCGCCCTGCCGGTTCAGCGGGCCGAAGTTCATCGTCACGCGCCCGCTGGCGTCGGGCCCGTAGCCCACGCTGAACAGCATCACGTCCCGCTCGTCGCCCTGCACGCTCTCGAGGTTCTTCACGAACAGCGGCTCGTCGTCTCCCTCGGTCAGCCAGGCCGCGAGGGCAGGCTCGGCGGCCGCCGCCTCGTCCAGCAGATCCTCGATCAGCCGCTGCTGCGGGACGCTGAAGGTCACGACGCCGACGGTCGGCCGCTCGCTCTCGGGCAGCGCCGCCAGCCGCCGGATCTCGGCCACCACCGCCTCGGCCTCGCCCCGGTTCGTGCGGCTGCCGCCCCGGTCGTAGAAGCCGTCCGGCACCGGCGCCCACTCCAGGCCGCGCCCACGCAGCGCGTCGTCTGCGCTGGGGAAGCTGTGCAGCTCGCCGTCGTAGTAGTGCCGGTTCGAGAAGGCGATCAGGCTCTCGTGGCGGCTGCGGTAGTGCCACCCCAGGCGCAGCGTCGGCAGCCCCGCCGCCACGGCCTCGTCGAGGATGCTCTCGGTCTCTTCGAGATCCTCGTCGTCGATCTGCTCGGCCTCCTCGTCGCCCCCGCGATCGAAGAAGGTCGTCGGCGGAAGCTGCTTGCTGTCGCCGACGATGATCACCTGGCGCCCGCGCGCGATGGCGCCCACCGCGTCCCAGGGCGGGATCTGGCTGGCCTCGTCGAAGACCACCACGTCGAAGCCCTCGAGCGTGGGATCGAGGAACTGCGCCACCGACAACGGCGACATCAGCGCGCAGGGCTTCAGGCGGCGCAGCAGCGTCGGCACCCGGCCGAAGAGCTGGCGGATGGGCATGTGCCGCGCCTTGAGCTGCATCTGGCGGCGCAGCAGCGCCAGCTCGTCGCCGGGGCCGTGCAGGGGCGGCACGCGCGCGGCGAGGCGGGCGGCGGTGGCCTCGCGAGCGCGCGCGATCACCTGCTGATCCAGCGCGCGGAACCGCTCGATCAGCGCGTCGTGCGTCAGCCCGCGGAAGCCCGCCAGCGCCGGCTCGGCGTCCAGGTGCGCGTCCCACCAGCCGGCGCGCAGGGAGCGTTCGGCGACGGCCTCCAGATCGGCGGGCGCGACGTCGCCGTCCAGCGCCCGCTCGGCCACGCGCCCAGCCCCGCCGCGCGCAGCGACCGGATCGCGACGGCGGCGGCGCACCACAGGCGCAGCCGCTCGCCGGCGTCCTCGGCGGCGTCCACCAGCGCAGCACCGCGGCCGGCGTGGGCGCCGCGCCCCAGGCCGCCTCGCGATCCAGATCCAGCAGCGAAGCCACGCGATCGCCCGCCGCCTGCCAGGCCGCCCGCGCGGCGCCCAGCGCCTGCAGCTCGTCGTGCAGCGCGCCCCCGGCTGCACCAGCTCGGCGCGCGCCGTCGCCAGCTCGCGCACCCGCGCCAGCGCCGCCCCGCGGTCGGCCGCCTCGGACCACGCCAAGAGCGTCCGGTGCTGCGCCTCGGTCCAGTCGCACAGCCCGCGCACGGCCGCCCAGTCGGTGTCGGCGCCCGCCCACCGCGCGCCCAGCCACGCCCGCGCGTCCGCGTCCCAGCTCTGCACCTCGGCGAGGTCGGCGCGCAACGCGCGCGCCCGCGCCAGGTCGTCGCGCACCGCCGTCGCGCCGGGCAGGCGCCCCTGCGCCACCCGGCCCAGCGCCCGCCGCGCCGACCACAACATCACGAACGCCAACAGGAAGAAGGCCTGCGCCCAGCGCGCGTAGCGGGCGTGCAGCCCGTCCAGATCCTCGGCCAGCAGATCGTCACGCCAGGTCGCCCGCAGCGCCGCGCGCTCGGCGGCCACCTGCGCGCCGCGCTCGGCCCAGGCTCGCAGGCGCTCGAGCCGCGCGCGGTGATCGTCCGGCGCCACCAGCGCGGCGGGCGGCGCCGGCGTGGTCACCAAACGCTCGGCCACGCCGACGACGTCGTCCAGCTCGGCCGGCGTGGCCGGCGGCCCGGGCAGGTGCAGGATGTCGGCGGCCCGGCGCGCCGCCGCGTCGAGCGCCTCGGTCGCGGCGCCCAGCGCCCGCACCGCCGTCGTCACCTCGCGCGCCCACCCCGGCGTCCACGACGTCGCCCGCGCGGCCCGCCAGGGGTGCTCGAACAGCGATCCCACGTCGGCCAGCGCCACGGCCGCCTGCCCGCACGCCGCCCGCGCGGCCTCGACCTGCGCGGCGTCCAGCGCCCCGAAGTCCAGCCCCGGCAGGTCGATCGCCGCGGGCCCGTCGCCGCCGAACATCGACGCCAGCACGCCGCGCGTCGTCTCGCCGAAGGGCGTCGGCGCGCGCAGCCGCGCCGCGTGCGCGTTCAGCACGTCCCGGGCGGCGTCCAGCGCGTCGGTCAGCGCCTCCCAGTCCGCCGGCGCCTGCCGCTCGGCGTGCGCGAAGCTGGTCTTGAGCTGCTCGACGACGCCCCGCCGGCTGGCCTGGTGCGCGTGCAGCTCGAGGCAGAACGGCCCCAGCCCCACGCGCTCGAGCCGCCGCTGCACGACGTCCAGCGCGGCCATCTTCTCGCTGACGAACAGCACCGTGCGCCCGGCGCCCAGCACGTGCGCGATCAGGTTGGCGATGGTCTGGCTCTTGCCCGTGCCCGGCGGCCCCTGCAGCACGAAGCTCGACCCGTCCGCCGCCGCCAGCACCGCCTGCAGCTGGCTGGGATCCGCCTCCATCACCGTGGCGCTGTCGGCCGCCCCGCGCGCCGCGTCGAGGGCGTCCTCGGTCACCAGCGGCGCCTCGAGCGGGAAGCCGCCCTCGGCGGGATCGAACAGGTGCCGCACCACCGGGTTGGCCAGCAGCGCGTCGCGCTTGGCCTCGAGATCGAGCCACATCAGGAACTTGGTGAAGCTGAACTCGGCCAGGAAGGCGGTGTCGATCACCTCCAGCCCGGCCACGTCGCGCACCAGCGCGCGGAAGCGACGCACGATGAGGGGCACGTCCACGCCGGCGCCGTCGGTGGGCGTCACCTCGAGCGACGCCGTGTCCAGCCCCAGCACCTGCCGCAGCTTGTGCAGCAGGGTGACGTTGATGCGGGTCTCCTCGTCGGCCGCCTTCAGCCGCCAGGGCGCCCCGCGCGGCGGGCGCTCGAGCTGCACCGGCACCAGCACCAGCGGGGCGTCGCGCGGCACGTCGTCGGCCTCGCGCCAGCGCAGCAGGCCGACGCCCAGGTACAGCGTCACCGTGCCGGTGTCGAGCAGGGTGGTGCGCGCGCGGCGGTACAGCTCGAGCAGCCGCGCGTCCAGGTCGGCGGGCGGGTGATCGGTCAGCAGGCGCCCCGACGGCAACCCCTCGGCGGCCAGCGCGCGCGCCTGCTCCTCCCGCCGCGCCTCGAGCGCCTCGGCCGACAGCCCCTCGCCCGCGATCCGGCTCGGCGCCGGCCGCGGCAGCAGCTCGAACACCTCGCCCCCGGCCAGCCCGCGCTCGATGAGCGCGCCGTCGACGAAGCGCAGGTCGACGAAGCGCTTGCCCGGGCGCAGGTTCAGCAGGCGGTTGCGCAGCGTCAGATCCAGCAGCCGCCCCGCCCAGCGGTCCAGCCGCGTCCGCGCGCTGGCCGCCGCCTCGGGGCGGTCGGCCAGCCACCGATCGGGGGGCGCCGCCTCGTCCTCCGCGGGCGCGTCCGCCGCGCGGGGCGCCTCGCTGGCGAGGGCCTCGCCCCCGTCGCCGGGCAGCGGTCGCGTGCCCCAGCGTCGCGCCGCGGCCACGTCGACGACGTAGCGGAAGGTGTCGGTCGCCCGCAGCATCGCCTCGGCGCCCCGCCGGGCCTCGTCGAAGGGCACCCCCTCGGTCACCGGCGAGCTGTCGAACACCAGCGCCTCGCCCAGATCGACGCGCTTGCGCAGCGGCAGCGGATCGTCGTGCACCGGCTCGTGCAGCGAGAAGTCGGTCAGCCACACGCCGGGAAAGGCGTGCCCCGCCACCAGCACGACGAACGCGTTCAGCCCGCACTGCTCGAGCAGGGCGGCCAGCACGACGGCCAGGTCGAGGCAGGTGCCCAGCCCCTCGTCGATCACCTGCGTCGGCGTGCGCACCTTCTGGCCGCTCTGCTCGAAGCTGGCCGGCGGGTTGATGTACTTCACCCCGCGCGCCTGCAGCGCCTCGTACAGCGCCTTCGCCGTCGCCCACACGCGCCGCGGATCGCGCGACTGATAGCCGTCCAGGCTGGCGCGCTCGGTGGCCCGCGCCAGGCGGTCGGCGGCGTCGCGCAAGAGCGGCGGCAGCGCCTTGCTGTTGGGGCGCACCCACGCGGCCAGCAGCTCGGGCAGCACCCAGCCGCCGGGCCAGTGCGCCGGCGGCAGGACGCTCACCGGCGCCACCGTGCGGGCGACCTGCCGCTCGGGGGTCGCCGCCGTGACGATCAGGCGGCCCTCGGTCCGCTCGTCCTGCGCGGCCAGGAAGCCCGGCGCCAGGGCCAGCGCGGGCCGCTCGAAGGTGTGGGACGTGCCGGCGGCCAGGTGGGACAGGCGCAGCGTCGCCGCCTCCGCGAAGGCCGGCTCGACCGTCAGCGACAGGGTGAGATCGGCCCAGTCGTCGTCGGTCGGGTTGATCAGCGTGACCGAGGCGACGAGCGGCACGCCGACGTGCTGCAGGGCGAGGCCGGCGATGGGCAGCGCCTCGACCAGCAGCGGCGCCCAGGTCGTCTGGACGTCGACGCCGGCGAGCGCAGCCGGCGCGTCATCATCGATGGCATCGTGTCGCACGACCCTCCGCCCGCCGCGCCTCGAGGAGAGCGGCCGGGCCACTGTAGCTCCAACGGAGCGCCGGCGCACGGGCGTTGACGGCCGACCGGGCGGGGGCGAAGCTGCGGGCGCACCGGGCAAAGGAGTCTGCCATGGGGGGCCTGCCGACCTTCTTCCGTGACCTCGTCGAGGCGGGGCCGCTGCCCCTCGGGCCGCTGAACGCGGGCGCGTTGCGCGAGCGATCGGCGCGCGACCTGCGCACCATCGCCACGCAGGGGCTCGACCTGCTGGGCGAGGGGATGGGGACGGCGTTGGTCGAAGCGGGGCTGCGCGCGGACGACGTCGGCGCGCCGGTCAGCGTCGACGCCCTCCGCGCCGACGGCGACTTCGCGCCCGTGCTGGCGGGTGATCGTACGGTGGGCGAAGGCGACGCCGACGCCGCGGCCCGCTGGACGCAGCGCCTGCTGCAGGCCGTCGGCGCCCGGCTGCCCGGCGCGCCCGCGGCGCTGCGGCTGGGCGTCTGGGGCGTGGACGGCGTCGTGGGACGCGAGACGCTGGCCGCCGTCGACGCCGCCCGCGCCGCCTTCGGGCTCACCGGCACGGGCCCTTTCGGGCGCGCCGACGCCGAGGCGCTGCTCGATCGCCTGGCCGACACGCCGGCGCCCGATCTGTTCGCGCCGCTGCCGCCGCTGGCCCGGGTCAGCGAGGGCGCGCGGCGCATCGTCCAGCTCGCCACGGCGATCGTCGCGGCGACGCCCGAGGCGCCGCTCGAGGTCGAGGTGGACGGCGCCACCTATCGCTACACGGCCACCGACTTCGGCGTGAAGGCCAGCCGCGACGGCACGCTCGAGGCCCCGGGGGGCGTCAGCTACGGCCTGCAGACGGCCAACGAGGGCTACTGGAAGTGCAACATCCTGGCGGGCGCGGTGCTCGGCCTCGCGGGCCTGCCCGACGCCCGCTTCTACTGGAGCCGCCACCACCGCACGATGCACTATCCCCGCGCCGAGCGCTTCGGCCCGCGCCTGGCCGCGCTGCCCGGCTGGACGCTGGTGCGCCACCTCGACCACCGCGATCCGGCCGACGAGACCACCGCCCTCACCGGCCCCACGCAGCAGGCCGAGATCGAAGAGCTGCTGCGCACGTGCCTGCCCGGCGATCTGCTCTTCGTCGACCACCCCGGCGCGCCCGGCAACAACGGCGGCCACTCCCGCGTGTGCGTCGACGTCGCCGCCGACCACGACGTCGACGCCGCCCCCGCCTTCGCCCAGGCCCGCCGAGACCAGGCCCGCACCGAGCGCGACGGCCTGTTCGAGCTGGGGCAGGGCAACGAGATCCAGTTCTTCCTGGTGCGCTTCACGGGATGAGCGTGGCGTCGCGCGCGAGGCGGTGACATCATCGCCGCCATGAGCGACGCCCCTCGTGTGTCCATCGAGCGCCACCCGCCCGAGCGCGGCCCCCAGTCGGTGGTCATGCCCTCGGTGTGCTGCACCTGCTGCTGCTGTTGTTCGTGCTGCTGCCTCACGTCGGTCGGGGCGGTCGTCGGCGGCGTGGTGGCGCTGCGCGACGACGGCACGGGCGTCGGGCCCGAGGTGCGCCGGCGGCTGTGGCCTTTGGTGGTGCTGGCGGTGCTGCCGTGGGTGGCCGTGGATCTCGCGCTCTCGCTGCCGCTGGTGGTCACGCTGGTGACGCTGCCCGCGGCGCTGTTCGGCGCCGGCCTGGTCGTCTGGCTGCTCTACGCGGTCCGCGTCTTCGCCGACCCCGAGCGCGCGCAGCGGCGGGCGTTGCGCCGCTATCTGGGATACACCTTCGCGGGCACCGTGATCGGTCTGCTCGCGATGCTGCCCATCCTGGGCCTTCTGTGAGCCCCGGTCGCCGCCGGCTGGTCGCGGTCGGCCTGGTGGTGCTGGCCGTCTCGACGGTCGCCATCGCGTACGTGCGCGGCACACGCGTGGCCGCGACGCCCTTCGACCCGACGCAGCCCGACCAAGGGGTTCGCTGCCAGGTCGTCGCCTGGCCGGGCGGCGCCGAGGGCGAGACGGCGGTGCGCTGCGCCGCGGTGTTCGAACGCTCCGTCGACTCGCTGTGGGGCCCGCTCACCGACTACGCGAAGCTGCCGCAAGCCTTCGACAGCGTCTTCTATCGCTTCGACATCGAGACCCTCGAGGGGGTCGCGCCCGGGCCGGTCACGCTGAAGGGCGCCGTGGTCTTCTGGTTGATGCGCTTTCCCCTCGACCTCGTGCTCGAGCACACGGCCGAGGGCGGCGTCCGCACGGTGCGTTGGGACGCCGCGGACGAACGCTTCGCCACGCGCGGCGGCTGGCACCTCGAGGCGTTGGCGCCCGAACGCACCCGCGTCGAGTACCTGCTCGACGCCCGCGTGGCCTACCTGCCCGACTTCGTCGTCAAGGTCGTCCTGCGCGACAACCTGCCGCGCGTCCTGCGCGCGTTGGGTGGGGTCGCCGCCGAGTGAGCGTTCCAGCGTGAGTATCCCAGCGTGAGCGTCGAGGATCGGCGGGCGCGGCTGGCGCTGCCCTTCACCGTCGTCCGCGCGCCGGGCGTGCTGCGCCTGGTCGCCGGCGAAGCGTTCCGCTACACGCTGCGCGGCGACGCCATCGAGCGTTGGGGGCCGCCGCTGCTCGACGCCTTCGAGGCGGGCGCGCGGGTGGGGGACGCCCTCGTCGCGGTCGAGGCGGCGCACCGCGACGCCGCCCGCGCCCTGGTGCTCGATCTGTACGGCGAGCGCGTCCTGGTCGACGCCGCGGGGACGCTCTCGGTGACCGCGCCGCTCCGCCTGGCGCCGCAGGGCGCGCCCGCGTTGGTCCAACGCTTGACCGACCTCGGCGAAGACACCGTCGGAACGCTCCCGGTGCTCTGCCAGGACACCCTCGACTACGCGGCCGCGGGCGCCTTCGGCCGCGCGCGCCGGGCCGCCGGCGAGCCCTGGCTGTGGGTCAGCACCGCGCCCCTCGCGCGCGCCTACGTCGGCCCCGTGCTGCTGCCCGACGCGGGGCCGTGCATCACCTGCATCGACCGCCACTTCCGCCGCCTGTCGCCCACACCCGAGCTGCTCGACGCCCTGCGCGACGGCGACCTGGGCCCCGCCGGCCTGCGCCCCACGCCCTTCCCCGAGGCCGGCCTCGACGTCGTCGCGGCCCTCGTCCGCTGGAAGGCGTCGGCCCTCGCCGCGCCCGAACAGCCGCGCGGCGTCTACGCCCTGCACGTCGTCGAGGTCGCCACCTTCGAGGTCACGTCCCACCGCCCGATGCTGGACCCCACCTGCCCCGACTGCGCCGCGTGGTGAGGCGACGCGGGTGAGGCGCCGCCGCTGACCACCGCGTCCGTTGACCGCCCGTTCGCCGGCCAATACGGTGGCCCCATGCGCGCCTTCAACATCGCCGGCCCCTGCCAGGCCGACATCCACTATGTACTGCCTCCCCTTGCGCGCCTGCCCGAAGTGCGTCGGCTGATCGACAGCCGAACCTACTTCGTGCTGCACGCGCCCCGCCAGACCGGGAAGACGACCGCGGCCCTGCAGCTGGCCGCGCACCTGACCGCCGAGGGGCGCTACACCGCGGTGATGCTCTCGGTGGAGGTGGGCGAGCCCTTCGCCGAGCCAGCGGAGGCGGAGCCGGCGATCCTGAAGGCCTGGCGCCGCGCGGCGAGCTGGCAGCTGCCCGCAGACCTGCAGCCGCCCCCCTGGCCGGAGGATGTCCCGGGGACCCGCATCGGCGCCGCCCTCTCGGCCTGGGCGCAGCACAGCGAGCGGCCGCTGGTGGTGCTGCTCGACGAGGTGGACGCGCTGCCCCCGCGAATGCTCTCGTCGCTGCTCCGGCAGCTCCGCGATGGCTTCCCCGGTCGGCCCCAGGCGTTCCCGTGGTCCCTGGCGCTGGTGGGGATGCGCGACGTTCGGGATTACGTGCTCGCCGCTGGCGGTAGCGGGCGACGCGGCGCGGGCTCGCCCTTCAACGTCAAGGCCGAGTCGATCACGCTCCGGAACTTCGACCGCGCCGAGGTCGCCGCCCTCTACGGACAACACACCGAGGAGACCGGCCAGGCGTTCACCGAGGCGGCCATCGACCGCGCCTTCGAGCTGACCGATGGGCAGCCCTGGCTGGTCAACGCGCTGGCGCGCCAGTGCGTCGCGTCGCTGGAGTCGGCTCCCGGCACGCCCGTCGACGTCGCGCACGTCGACGCCGCCAAGGAGGCGCTGATCCTCCGCCGGGACACCCACCTCGACAGCCTGGCCGAGCGGCTCCGCGAGCCCCGCATCCGGCGCGTCATCGAGCCGATCCTGGCCGGCCAGACCCTGGCGGGCGTCGAGCCGGACGACGTCCGCTTCGCCCTCGAGCTCGGCCTCGTGCGCGTCCGAGACCACGGCGGCGTCGAGATCGCCAACCCGATCTACCACGAGGTCATCCCTCGGGCCCTCGCCGAGACCGCGCAGTATTCGCTCCCGCGCATCGAGCCGGCGTGGCTCACGTCCGCTGGCGACCTCGACGAGGCCGTCCTGCTCGACGCTTTCCTCGCCTTCTGGCGACAGCACGGGGAGCCTCTGCTGGGCACGTCGCCCTACCACGAGATCGCGCCCCACCTGGTGCTCATGGCCTTCCTGCATCGAGTGGTCAACGGCGGAGGCTCCATCGAGCGCGAGTACGCGATCGGCTCCGGGCGCATGGGCCTGTGCGTCCGGTATCGGCAGGCGACCCTGGCGATGGAGTTGAAGGTGTGGCGGCCGGGCGCGCCCGACCCGCTGACCGAGGGGCTCGAGCAGCTCGACGGTTACCTGGCGGGCCTCGGGCTCGACCACGGTTGGCTGGTGATCTTCGACCGGCGCCCCGAGTCGGGGCGCCTCGCCGATCGCACGCACGCCGACGTGGCGGTGTCACCCGGAGGACGCCGGGTCACGGTCGTTCGAGCCTAGCGCCGCGACCGTGACCGCCGCCGATCCCGCCGAGCGCTGGGCGCTGAGCCCCTTCACCGGTTTGTTCCGTGGGGTCCTCGCGCTCGACCGCCGGGCGCCGGATCCCGCCGTCGACCTGTTCGCCGGCAGCCTCGTGCCCACCGACGCGTGCCCCACGCCCACCAGCGTCGGCGCGGCGGGCTGGGACGCTCGATCGGCCTGGATGGCGACCGTGGGCGAGGGCATCGAGCGTTGGCAGGCCTGGCCGCTGCCCAGCGATCGCGCCGTCGAGGCCTGCGCGGCCGACTGGCCCCTCGCCGAGCCCGCCGTGCCGCCCGAACGCTGGGTGCTGTACCTGCCCGATCAGTACGCCCGCCCCGACTTCCCCTTCGCGCCCTTCGACGCCGCCACGCCGACGCGCTGGTATCGCTTCCGGCGGGTCGCCGACGGCGAGCCGCGCTGGGTGCCCGAGGACTTCGCCTTCCTCTTCCCGCGCCCCGGCGAGGCGCACCGCATCACCGCCGCCATCAGCACCGGCCTCGCCTGCGGCCGCCACGGCGATCCGGTGATCCTGCGCGGCCTGCAGGAGGTCATCGAGCGCGACGCGCTGATGGGCGGCTGGTGGGGCAGCTATCCGCTGGAGCGTTGGCCGGCCGCGCGCGTCTTCGCGGCCCTGCCGCCCGATCTCGTCGCGCGCGCGCAGCGGCGCCACCTGGACTATCGCTTCTTCCGCGTCCGCACCCCGTACAGCGCCCACGTCACGATCTGCCTGCTGCAGGGCGAGGACGACGAGGGCTTCAGCGTCTGCGCCGGCGCGGCCTGCCGCGAGAGGCGGGCCGGCAGCTTCGCCAAGGCCCTGCTCGAGGCCATCCAGGGCCGCCCGTACATCCGCTATCTGCGCACCACCCTGGGCGCGGGCGGCGTGCCCGGCACTCCGCAAGGCTTCGCCGAGCACGCCGTCTACTACACCTTGCACCCCGACCGTCTCGCCGAGACGGTCCTCGCCCGCGCGCCCGAGGTCGCGGCCGACGAGGACGCCGACGCCACCGAGGACCTCGAGACGCTCCTCGCGCGCCTCGGCCCCCACCGCGCCCCGCTGTTCCGCCTGATGACGCCCCCCGGCGTCACGTCCGTCGCGCGCCGCTGGCAGGTGGCCAAGGTCGTCGTGCCCGGCCTGCAGCCCCTGCACGGCCACCACGATCTGCCCGCGCTCGGCGGCCCGCTGTGGGCACCCCGCGGCCTGGACGCCTGGCGCGCGATGCCGCCGCACCCCTTCCCATGAGCGACGATCCCGACCGCCGCGCGCTCGCGCTGCTCGACGGCACGCGCCTCGACGCCGCGACGCTGCCCGCCTTCCGCGACGGCGCGCTGGCCGCCGAGGCTGCCGGCGTCACCCATACGCTCCGCCGCTATCCCGGCCACCCGACGGTGAGCCTCCCCAGGCCGCGCCCTCGCCGCCTCACCGCCCTCGACGCGACGCTCCTGGGCCGACGCTCCGTGCGCCACCTGGGCGCCCGGATCCCGTCCGCGAAGACGCTCGGCGCCCTCCTCGGCCTCGGCTTCGGCGTCCACGAGACGGTCGGGCGCGGACCCACGCCGTCGGCCGGCGGACTCCAATCGCTCAGCCTGTACCTGGCCGTCCTGGGCGACGGCTGGCTGGCCCCGGGCGCCTGGCATTACGACCGCGAGGCGCACGCGCTGGCTCACCTCGACGCGCCCACCGATCCCGCCGTCTGGCGCGAGCTGCTGGTGTCGGCCGATCAGTTCGTCGGCGGCGCGCTGCTGTGGATCCTGGTCGGCGACGGCCGCGCCATCGGCCGCAAGTACGGCGACCGCGCCGCCCGCTTCCTGCTGTTGGAGGCGGGCCACCTGATGCAGAACCTCTGCCTGCTGTCCCACAGCCTCGGCCTGTGCACGCTGCCGCTCGGCGGCGTCCTCGACGACCGGATGGCGCGCGCCCTGACGCTGCTGCCCACCGACCGGGTGCTCTACGCCGGCGTCTGCGGCCCCCCAGCCTGAACTGCGAGGGGCGACGGCGCGCCGACGCCCGCTTCACCGCGGCGCCCGCGATCACGACCACGGCCGTCGTCGTGGTCGAACTGGCCCACCGAGCCAGTCCCTAGGCCAGGCTCAACCCCCCGCCGCCCTCCGCCGGCGACAACCACCCCGTCCGCGCCGGCCACCCCCGCGCCTCGATGGCCTCCACCGCCGCCCGCACGGCCTCCTTGACGGTCCGCTCGGCGAAGAAGCCGTCCAGCTCGCGCAGCGCGGGCAGCGATCCCAGCGTCCCGCACGTCGCCAGCGCCGCGATCACCCGGCGCCGCAGCTCCGGATCCTCCGCCCTCAGCGCGCGCAGCAGCCAAGGCTCCGCCGCCGGCGTGCCCAGGTCCGTCAGCACGCGCAGCACCGCGTCGTGCAGGGCCGGCAGACGCTCGGCCAGCCCGATCAGCGCCGGCACCGCCCGCGCCGGAGGCGCCGACGTCAGCGCGTCGAGCAGCGGCCGCCAGGTGGGCTCGGGCCACGTCGCCAGCGCCGTCTCCAGCCACGCCGGCGGCGGATCGTCGCCCACGCGCGGCGCGACGAACGCGGCGAGCTGACGCACCGCGACGTCGTCGAGCGGCACCAGGTGCCCCACCCAGCGCGCCAGCAGCGCCTCGGCCGCCTCGGTGGGCAGCCCGCCCAGCGCCGCCACCACGCGCGCGGGCGGCGCGGGCAGCCGTGCGCCGCTCGAACCGTCGAGGCGCGCGTCCACGCCGACGCTCAGCCGCAGCCATCGCTCGGGCGCGGCCGGGTGGCCCGCGGCGCTCAGCGCTTCGCACACCTCGAGCTGCAGGCGCGGCTGCTGCACCTCGATCGCCACCTCACCGTCGTCGGGGAAGCGCAGCGAGGCCAGCCAGTCGGCCAGGGGCCCCCGATCGCCCGCGGCGATCTTCGCCGCCGCCGCGCGCGTGGCCGCCGCGTCGCCGCGCATCAGCGCGTCGAGGGGCCGCCAACGCTCCGCCGGCGCCCCCTCGGCCCGCAGCGCCGCGTAACGCTCCAGCACCGCGTCCACCAGCGCGGCCTCGGTGCCTCGCGGGGGACCGCCCGCCCACATCGCCGCCAGCCGCGCGTCGACCCAAGGCGCGTCGCTGTGCCCCGCCAAGGCCAGCCAGGCCGACATGGTGCTCGCGTCCCGCGGCTCGACGGCCTGCAGCCAGGGCAGGGGATCGGCCTCGGGGTGCCGCGCCACGGCGCTCAGCACCTCGGCCTCGCGCCGTCCCTCGAGCAGGCGCGCCCGCGCCGCGCCGGCCACCGCACCCGCGCCGTCGCTCAGCGCCAGCGTCAGCAGCGCGTCGACGCCGGGCGCCGGCCGCGCCAGCCGGCGGCACGCGCGCACGCAGCGCTCGACCAGCTCGGCGGCCCGCTCGGCGTCCCGCGCGGCGGCCGTCGCGGCGGGGCCCAGGTGCACGTAGGCGCCGTCGCACCAGCCCCCCGCCTCGATCACCGCCCGCGCCGCCGCGCGGGTGGCGTCGTCCAGCAGCAGGCGCGTCGCCTCGAGGTCTTCGGGCAGCACCGCCACCGCGGCGTCGAAGGCCGCGTCGCCCGTCCCTGGCCCGCGCCAGCCGGGCAGCTCGGCGCGCGCGTGCAGACGGAAGGGCACCCGCCCCATCACCACGTTCTCGTCGCCCTTCGGGCACACGCGCACCCACACGGCGGGCCGCGGCGCCGGATCGACGCGCAGGCGCACCGCGCAGCCGCCGACGACACCCGAGAGCCACGCCCCGGGACGCTCGGCCGCGCCCAGCCGCAGATCGGGCTTGAGGTCGTAGGTGTCGATCAGGGCCACCCAGGCCGCCCGCGGATCCTCGTCCATCGTCGCTCCTCGCAGGTTGGCGTCGTCCTCTCGACGGTGGAACACTACCGCAGATGCGCGCCGCCGCCGCCCTCGTCGTGTTCGCCTCGCTCGGCGCCGCACCGCGCGCGCGCGCCGACGAGGATCCGCGCGGCTGGGCCCTCACCGGGCACCTCGGCTTCACCCTCTTCTCGCCCGACTGGCTCGGCCTGCAGGGCGAGCTGGCGCTGTCGCCGGCCTGGTCGGTGGCGGCCTACGGCGATCTCAACCCCTGGGCCGCCGCCGACGGCGATGTCGCCTGGCGGGCCGCCCTGCAGGGCCGCTGGTACTTCGAGGGCGACACCTGGCGCGGCGGCGGACACATGGCGCCCACGTTCCAGCTGTTCGACGGCGCGCCCGGCGTCGGCCTCGTCGTCGGTCAGCGCGTCACCGACGACGGCTTCGTCTACGACTGGCAGCTCGGCTACGTCTATCACTGGTTCGAGGACAGCCGCTCGACGACGCTGATCAGCGTCGAGGAGATCGTGATCAACGTCGCCTGGGGCTGGGGCGGACCCGCGGACACGCGCCGCCGCGACGGTTCGCCGATGGGATCGCTCCGGCGGCCGCCCTGACGCCGGTTCACGGGGCGCGCCGTGAACGCACGTCGCGGCGCGCCCATGGCAGGCGCGGGACGCCGCTGGCACGGGCCTTGATGAGGTGGCGGGTCGAACCGACCAGCCCGGAGGCCACCATGCGCAGCCTGTCATCCGTCCTTCTTCTCTGCCTCGCCGCCCTCGGCTGCGTCGAGACCACGGCCGACCAGCCGCAGCCCCCGGGGGAGCCCCAGACCCCTGACGCACCGCGTCGCCCGGACCCGGACCGCCCCGATCCGCCCGCCCCCGGTGTGCCGGGCACCATCAGCCTGGAGTACGACTCGTCCATGGGTCACGACCTCGCGGTGCGTGTGTTGTCCAACCTGGGCGACAACGACCTGCACAAGTTCGCGCGCAACACGCTGCTGCTGACGGTCACGCCGCCGACCGCGGCCACGGTGGTGTCGGTGCGCGTCGAGCGCGAGGGCGTCGAGGTCGCCGACGTGCCGGTCGACGAGGCGGTCGAGGGGACGGACGGCCGGGCGGTGAGCCTGGCCGTCGACCTGGGCACCGAGCGTTGGCCCGAGGGGCTGCACGCCTTGCGCGTGATCGCCACGCTGGACGACGGCCGCACCGTCGAGCGCGACGACGAGGTGCGGGTGCTGTTCGACGTCAGCGACGTCGCGGTCGACGCCGCCGACGCCCGCCTGCTGTGGGTGGCCACCTTCGAAGGGGGGCTGGTCGCCTACGACCTGGGCGACGATCCGCTGGACGCGGCCGACGACCGGGTGACGGCCTACGGGGGTCACGCCGCCGAGTTCGAAGACCTGAGCCCGCCGCGCGGCCGACCCTGGCAGGGCGAGGGCGGGCTGTACGAACAGGACGAGCCCGCCGGCCGCGTCGGCCTGACCGTCGCCGCGCTGCACGGGGGCGTGTACTTCGGGGCGGCCTTCCGCGGCCTGTCGTTCCTCGACCACCGCGGCACGCCCCACGACCCCAGCGACGATCTGTACGGCCTGTTCCACCCCGGCGCGCTGCTCGAGCCCGAGACCATCGAGGCCGGCTTCGCCAACTGCGTCAGCGACGTCCAGCCGGACGGCGCCGACGGTCTGTGGCTGGCCACCTTCCACGGGCTGTTCCACGTCGACCACGCCGGCACGCCCGCCGACGCCCGGGACGACACGTGGACCTTCTTCGATCCCGACGGCGCCTACGATCCCAACCTGTCGAAGGTGCGCGTCGACCGAACCGGCCACGTCTGGCTGGCCGGCTTCGACGTCGGCGCCGAGTCGGCCGCCGGCAACACGGTCGTCGTGCTCGATCCCGCCGGCACGCCCAGCGACCCGGCCGACGACACCTGGGCCCGCCTCGCCCTGCCGGGGGGGTTCGCGGAGGCCGCCCTGGCGCTCGAGCTCGAGGGCGATCGCCTCGTGTGGATCGGCACGTCGGACGGCCTGTGGCGCCTCGACCACGGCGGGACGCCCCTCGATCCCGCCGACGACAGCTGGACGCGGTTCGGCCGCGACACCGGCCTGCCCGACGATCAGATCGGCGCCGTGCTGCCCCGCGGGGACGGCACGGTGTGGGTGGGCGGCTTCGACGCCTGCGGCGGTGACGGCGGCGGCCTGGCGCTGCTGGATCCGCGCGGCTGCCTGCCCGGGGAGCGTTGCGATCCGATGGTCACCTACACGGTGGACGACGGCCTGCTGGACGACGACGTGTCGAGCCTGGCCCTGCTGCCCGATGGTCAGGTGGTGCTGGGCAGCTTCAACGCGTTGGTGGCCCCGCTGGTCGCGACGCTCTCCGGCGCCCCCGGCGGCGAGCGCTGCGTGGCGGACGAGCGGCCCGAGGCCACCTCGAACCCCGGCCGCCCGCGCCCACCCACCGAGGTGGGCCGCGACGGGCTGGCCGTGATCGATCCGGGCGCCGATCCCACCGACAAGGCCGACGACGCCCTGCTCAATCTGTAGACACCACCTCGGACGCCCGCTGCTGCCCCTCGGGCCCCAGCACGATGGGCTCGCGCGACAGGTGCCCCGCCATCAGCCGCGCCAGCGGCGCGGTCAACGGCAGCGGCTCGAGCAGCAGCTTCAACACCGCCGTCAGCGGCACCGCCAGCAGCATGCCCGGGATGCCCCACAGCATGCCCCACAGGATGAGGGCCAGCAGCACCGTGATGGGGTGAAGGTCGAGCAGATCGCCCATCATCTTGGGCTCGAGCACGTTGCCCACCACCATCTGCACCGTGCCGGGCAGCAGGATGGCCAGCGCGATGGTCCACGGCCCGGCGCCGGGATCGACCAGCACGACCGGGATGGGCAGCAGCGTCGCGATGATGCTGCCGACGTTGGGGATGAAGTTCAGCACGAAGGTCAGCACGCCGAACAGCAGCGCGAGATCGACGTCGAGCAGCAGCAGGATGAGGCCCACCGCCACGCCGGTGGCCGCCGACAGCCCCAGCTTCAGCACCAGGTACTTGCGGACGCGCCCCTCGATCTCACCGCGCAGGCCGCCCCGCTCGCGCGTGGCGTGCCGCCCCGCCAGCAGGTACAGGGCGAACACCAGCACCAGGAAGGTGTTCGACACCAGGGCCATCAGCGCGTTGGTCAGCTTCACCAGCGTGTCGCCCACCGAGATGTTGGTGCGCATCAGGCTCTTCAGGCGCTCGGCGTCGACCTCGATACCGTAGGCGCCCAGCCAGCCGGCGCCGTCGGTCAGCAGCTGCTCGATGCGCGCCTCGTAGACGTCCTTGCTGCTGGTCAGCTGCTGCACGGACGTGCTCACCAGCAGGCCGAGGCCCAGGAAGCCGCCGGCGACCAGCACCAGGGCCACCACGATGGCGGCCCAGCGGGGCATGCGCGCGCGATCGGTGAGGATCTCGATCAGCGGGGCCAGCGCGTGCGTGACCAGGATGGCCAGCACGAAGGGGATCATCGCCGGCTTCAGCCAGTACAGCGCGCCGGCGATGGCGACCGCGGCGATCAGGGCCAGGCTGACCACCTGAACGCGTCGCTCGACGGCCGCGGCGCTGCGGCCCGGGGTGTCGTTGTGCATGGGCGCATCGTAGGACCACCGTTCGGCGCTGTCACTCGTCCTGGGCGGGGCCCCGGCGGGCGACCAAGGACGCGACCGCCGCACCGGGTGCTGTATCTGAGAGGTGTGTCTCAGCCAGCGGAGGAGAAAGCCATGCAAGCCACACAGACCGTTCGACGATGGATGACGCCCGCGGTGCGCTCGGTCCACGCGAACGACTCCATCGACGAAGCCATCGACCTGGTGGTGCGGGTGGGGCAGTCGGTGGTGCCGGTGGTCGACGAAGCCGACGCGCTGCGCGGCATCTTGTCCGACCGCAGCCTGCTCCGGTGGCTGGCCAACCGCGTGTACACCGACGACGGCACCGAGGTCAGCGCGGGCGACCGGGCCGTCCTGCCGCCGCGGGTGCTGTCACCCGACGACGATCTCTTCAGCGCCGTGCAAGCCTTCCTCGAGACGGCGGCGTCGGCCCTGCCGGTGGTGCACGAGGGCCGCCTCGTGGCCATGCTGGGCCGGCGCGAGGCGCTGGCGGGCGTGCAGCTCGCCGAGCAGGAGCACGTGCGGCAGAACGCGAAGCGCCGCAAGCAGGCGCGCTTGTCCGAGCGTCGCCCGCAGTCCATCGAGCGCATGCAGCAGGTCGTGGCCGACAACGACAAGGAGCAGGTGGTGGCCGTCTTCCGGCAGGCCCCTCGCTGATCGGATCGGCGCGACCACCGCGGCACGGGCCCCCTCGGGGGGGCGCCACGACCGCGGCCCTTCCAGGCGCGCCGCACCCCCATCGCTTGTAATCCCGGCGGCTCGGGTATAAACCCCCCGCGGCTCAGGACCGGCCGACGGGGAGAGAACATGCGCGCGACGCGTGGGTGGCTTTGGGTGGCGGCGGCGACGCTGCTGACTTTCGGATGCGCGGACGACGCGACCAACGGCGGCGGCGGCTTCGCCGACTTCGGCACCACGCGGGACGCGGCGACGCCCGGCATGGGCGGCGCCGGCGGCAACTCCCCGGCGCGCGACGCCGGGCCGGGGCAGGCGGCGCGCCTGGGCAGGGCGGCCTGCCCGGCGCCGGCGGCGAGCCTGGCAGGGCGGCGCGCCCGGCGAGGGCGGTATGCCCGGCCAGGGCGGCGTGCCGGGCGAGGGCGGTCTGCCCGGCATGGGCGGCGTCCCCGGTGAGGGCGGCCTGCCGGGGCAGGGCGGTGTCCCGGGCGAGGGCGGCATGCCTGGGCAGGGCGGCGTGCCGGGCGAGGGCGGCATGCCCGGCCAGGGCGGCGTGCCGGGCGAGGGCGGCGAGCCCGGCAGGGCGGCGTGCCCGGCGTGGGCGGCCAGCCCGGCGTGGGCGGCCAACCCGGCATGGGCGGTGACGGCGGCGCCCCCCCGGCCTGCGTCGACGACGCGCTCGAGGCCAACGACGGTCCCGACACCGCCGCCCCCCTCGCGCCCGGGCGCACCGACGATCTCACCCTGTGCAGCGGCACCGACGACTGGTACGCCCTCGAGGTGTGCGCCGGCGGCCGGCTGACGCTCGACGTCCTGTTCAGCGACGCCGACGGCGATCTCGACGTGCAGCTCGTCGACGTGGCCGGCGACATCGTGCGCTCGGCCGCCTCGCCCACCGACAACGAGCGCCTGCAGTACCCCGCCCAGGGCGCCGAGACGCTGTACCTGCGCGTCTACGGTTACCAGGGCGCCCAGAACGACTACGCGGTCGCGGTGGCGGTCGACGGCTGCGAGCCCGGCTGCGCCGACGACGCCGACTGCGCGGACGGCTTCGCCTGCGTCGCCGGCGCCTGCGTGCGCGACGACGCGCCGCCGGCCTGCGACGACGACGACGCCGAGCCCAACGACAACATCTCCGCGGCGGCCCTGCTCGAGCCCGGCAACACCCCGGGCCTCGTTGCCTGCCCCGGCGACGACGACTACTTCGCGCTGCCCGTCTGCGCGGGCGGCACGCTGACGGTCGACGTCCGCTTCACCCACGCCGACGGCGACCTCGACGTGCAGCTCGGCACCGCCGACGCGACGCTCTTGGGCTCGGGCACCAGCGTCACCGACGACGAGACCGTCAGCGCGCGCTCGGCCGTCGACCAGGTGCTGTTCCTGCGGGTGTTCGGCTTCGGCGACGCCACGAACGACTACGCGGTCGACTACACGCTCGAGGGCTGCGAGGACGTCTGCATCGACGACGGCGACGAGCCCAACGACACCGCCGAGGACGCGGTGCCCTACGGCGCGCCGACCAACCTGGTCGACCGCCGCCTGTGCCCCGACGACGACGACTTCTACGCGGTGCGCGTGTGCGCCGGCGGCACCCTGACGGTGGGGGCCACGTTCAGCCACGCGGACGGCGACATCGACGTGGCGGTGCTCGATCTGGACGGCGCGGTGGTCGAGAGCGGCACCAGCGTCACCGACGACGAGCGCGTGGTGGTCGAGGCCGACGACGAGGCGCTGTACCGGGTGCGCGTCTACGGCGTGGGCGACGTGGCCAACGCCTACGATCTGCGGATGACCGTCGACGGCTGTGGCTGCGAGGCCGACGCCGACTGCGCGCCGGGCCAGATCTGCGAGGACGCCGCGTGCGTCGACGCCGGCTGCGTCGACGACCTCGACGAAGAGAACGACACGCCCGCGACGGCGACCCCGGTGGGCGCGGGCCTGCGCGAGGGCCTGCAGGTGTGCCCCGCCGACGACGACTTCTACGCGGTGGACGTCTGCGCGGGCGGCACGGTGACCGTGCGCGCGCGCTTCACCGACGCCGAGGGCGACCTCGACCTGGCCCTGTTCGACGGCGCCGGCAACGTGCGCGACACCAGCGAGGGCGTGGGCGACGTCGAAGAGGTCAGCGCGGTGTCCGCGGTCGACGCGACCTGGCGGGCCGTGGTGTACGGCTACGGCGCGGCGCAGAACACCTACGACCTCGAGGTGGTGGTCGACGGCTGCGCCGGGCCCGTGTGCGTGGACGACGCCTTCGAAGACAACGACGCGCGCGAGGCGCCCGCCGCGCTGGCGCCGGGCAGCTACCCCGGCCTGGCCACCTGTGAGGGCGACGACGACTGGTACGCCGTCGAGGTGTGCGCCGGCGGCGTGCTGACCGTCGAGGCGCTGTTCACCGACGCGGCCGGCGATCTCGACCTGCAGGTGATCGGCGCCGACGGCGCGACGGCCGCCGGCGCGTCGACCACCGACGACGAGCGCGCCCGCCTGACGAACCTGGCCGAAGGCACCGCGCTGGTGCGGGTGTACGGCTTCCGCGGCGCGGCCAACCGCTACGCGCTGAACGTCGATCTCACCGGCTGCGGCTGCGCCGACGATCGCGACTGCGGCGACGGCCAGTCCTGCGTCGAGGGCGCCTGCGTCGACGTCCCGCCCTGCGTCGACGACGCCTTCGAGCCCAACGACACCGCCGACGGCGCGGTCGGCGCCGATCCCGGCAGCTACCCGGCGCTGCAGATCTGCAGCGGCGACGAGGACTGGTACGAGATCGAGGTGTGCGCCGGCGGCACCGTCACGGCGCTGATCGACTTCGCGCACGCGGACGGCGACCTCGACCTCAGCCTCATCGGCCCCGACGGCTTCCTCGCCGACAGCAGCGGCGGCGCCACCGACGGCGAGCTGGTGCAGGCCACCGCCGCCGAGGCCGGCCGCTACCGCCTGCGGGTCGTCGGCTTCAGCGGCGCGCAGAACGATTACGACCTGGACATCGAGGTCGCCGACTGCGAGGCCAACGTCTGTATCGACGACGCGCTCGAGGACAACGACACGCCCGAGACGGCCGCCGACGCCGCCACGCGCGCCGGCCTGACGCTGTGCGCCGGCGACGACGACTACTACGCCATCGACGTCTGCCCCGGCGGCCGCGTGCGCGCCGCCATCCGGTTCAGCGACGCCGAGGGCGATCTCGACCTGCAGCTGCGCGACGACACCGGCCGCCTGGTGGCCACCGGCAACACCAGCAGCGACGACGAAGAGGTGCAGGCCGACGCGGGCGACGGCGGCGTCTGGAGCCTGCGTGTGTTCGGCTTCCTCGACGCGCAGGCGGACTACGACCTCGAGGTCGAGGTGTTCGACTGCGGCTGCCAGGACGACGCCGAGTGCCCCGCCGGCATGGTGTGCGTCGAGGGCGCCTGCGAGGCGCCGCCCCCGTGCGTGGACGACGCGCTCGAAGACAACGACGCCGCCGCGACGGCCACGCCGCTGGACGGCGGGCGCGCGGGCCTGCAGATCTGCAGCGGCGACCGGGACTTCTACGCCATCGACCTGTGCGCCGGCGGCAGCGTGACCGTCGACGTGCGCTTCAGCGACGCCGACGGCGATCTCGACGCGCGCCTGCGCGGCGGCGATGGCCTGCTGGTGGACAGCGGCCTGTCGACCAGCGACGACGAGCAGGTCACCTACACCGCGGCGGGCGGCGCCGAGACGCTCACCCTCGAGGTGTTCGGCGCGGCTGGGGCCGAGAACGCCTACGACCTCGAGGTGTTGATCGAGGGCTGCGATCCGGTCGCGTGCGCGCCCGACGCGCAGGAGCCCAACGACGCCTTCGGCGACGCCACGGACTGGGACGGTAGCGTGACCCTCGGCGCCATCTGCGCGGGCGACCAGGACACCTTCGCCATCGACGTGTGCCAGGGCGGCGTGCTGAACATCGCCGCGCTGTTCGACCACGCCGACGGTGACCTCGACCTGCAGCTGTTCGGCCCGGCCGAGAACCCGGTGGGCGGCGCGTCGTCCAGCACCGACGACGAGGTGCTGCGCTACACCGCGCTGGCCGCCGGCACCCACTACGTGCGCCTGGTGGGCTACCTGGGCGCCGAGAACGAGTACCTCATCGAGGCGACGGTCGACGGCTGCGACGCCGAGTGCCAGGACGACTTCGACTGCCCCGGCGCCGAGCTGTGCGTCGACGGCGCCTGCGTCGAGCCGGCGCCCGTCGCCTGCGCCGACGACGGCGACTGCGAGGCCGGCCAGGTCTGCCTGTTCGACACCTGCGTGCCCGAGCCCGCGCTCACCTGCGCCGATCCCTGGCCGGTGGATCGCTACGGCAGCTACGTCGGCCGCACCACGGGCGTCAGCGCCGTCGCGCCCGGCTGCGGCGTCGCCGCGTCCAGCGGCCCCGAGGACGCCTACGCCGTCACCTTCCTCGAGCCCACCACCTTCTGCGCCGTCGTGACGCAGTCGACCTTCGACACCATCCTCAGCGCCCGCACCGGCGGCTGCGCCGGCCCCGAGCTCGGTTGCAGCGACGACAGCCCCATCGCCGGCGGCAACCGCTCGGCCCTGACCGTCCAGGCCGCCGCCGACACCACCTACTTCCTGCTGGTCGACGGCTACAACGGCGTGTCCGGCGACTACACCCTCGCCCTGCGCAGCGGCGCCTGCGAGGCCGACCCCGAGTGCGCCGTGGATCAGGACTGCGCCCCCGGCCAGCTCTGTGACGCCGGCGTCTGCGTCGACGACCCCGCCGAGTGCGCCGTCGACGGCGACTGCCCCCAGGGCGAAGCCTGCGTCGAGGGCGCCTGCGTCCCCAGCGCCGGCTGCGCCGTCGACGCCGACTGCGGCAACGACGAGGTCTGCGTCGAGGGCGCCTGCGTCGCCGGCGAGTGCGCCACCGACGCCGACTGCCCCTTCGGCAGCTTCTGCCTCGCCAACGCCTGCGCGTCCTTCGACTTCGCCGGCACCTGCGCCGACCCCATCCTGGTCGACACCTTCGGCTTCGGCGCCGGCACCACCGAAGGCGCCCCCACCAACCTCGGCGCCACCTGCGGCGCCGGCGCCGCCGGCAGCGAGGTCGTCTTCGCCTTCCTCCCCGACTTCAGCGGCGACATCTGCGTCAGCACCGAAGGCAGCACCTTCGACACCGTGCTGCACGCCCGCCTCGACTGCGAAGACCCCGAGACCGAGATCGAGTGCAGCGACGACGGCCCGGGCATCTCGCCGCAGTCGTCGATCACGCTGGTGGTGCAGGACCTGGGCATCTACTACCTGGTGGTGGACGGGTACAACCAGGCGCGGGGGGAGTTCCGGGTGACGATCAGCGAGGGGGCGTGTCCCTGAGGAGCCCAGCCGAGGGGGCGATGACCTTGGCCAACAAGCGCTCGCCATCCTGTGCGCGGACCACCAGCCCCTCCGCCGGCTCGTCCGCCCAGCGCGCCTTCGCGTGCAGACTCCGAAGCTTCGACAGGCCACCCAGAGTCCCTTCGAAGAGCGTCGGCGGGACGGGCAGACCGCAGGCGGTGGCTCGGGCGTCGCGTCGATCGATCGGGGCGAAGCCGGTCCCCTCGATCCAAAGGTCGAGGATGACCAACAGGCTCGGCGCGTGTGTGTACTGAATGTGGTGGCGCCGGTAGAGCCACTCGCCGTAGAGCACCTCGCCGGGAGCAAGGGCCGAGATCAAGCGGTCGTGGCGCTCGCCGAGCCAAGCACGCAGCCGGCCGATCTGGCGTCCGCGGTCCATCGCGTCCACACCACCGCGGCCCATGGCTTCGAGCCGTCCTCGCTCGCGCCAGATGGCGACGTTCGCGCCGTCGATCTTCTCCTCGACGGTGACCGGACCGTAGAGCAGGCGCCGCTGCGTCGCGTCGTCCGCCAAGCGGTCCCCCCGATCGCGGCGCTCGGACGCCACGAGGTACGGAATGCGGGGGTACGGTGGCGGTGTCATCGGCGGCGACGACGACTCCGCCGTTCGCGGGTGACGGGCGGGGAGGGGGCGGTGGCGTGCAGCTCGGCGTCCCCGGTGAGGATGCGGACGGCGAAGCCCATGTTGGCGTAGTGCTCGGCCACCGCGACGATCGTGGCGTCGCCGACGCCGACGCCGCGCTTGGCCAGCTCGGGCCATCGGTCCGCCAGGTCGGCGAGGCGTTCGGGTGCCCACAATGCCGACTGGTCGGAGAACGCCGCCCACGGGGAATCCGCCGCTGCGACGCGCCGCAGCAGCGTCGCGAACCGCTGAATCACTGGCCAGCGTAGCCCGCCGGCGACCTGCGCGATGTGGTTGCCCGTTTCGATGATCGACGCGACGGGCAGCACCATGGTGCGCCCTTGTTCGCGCGCGGACCGCTCGTCCATCTCGGCGAGCGCGCGCTCGGTGTTCCACGCGGTCGACCCGGCACCGCAACGGTTCATCCCGGGCACGTCGAGCCACACGCACAGGACGCTCGTGTCGATGATGTCGACTGGTTTCACGCCGACGTCCCGATGGCCGAAGCGAGGCGGCCGGACCCGACGAGGCGGCCCAACGGACCCCAACCCAACAGCTTGGGGAGCGCGTCGATGTCCTCGAGCGGCACGAAGTCACTGAAGCCACCCTTCGGCTGTCGATGCGCCACGACCACGTCGGGGATGTGCTCCGCGCCGAGAACGTCGATGAGCGCGGGGCTGTGCGTGGTCACGAGGATGTCCACGCCCTGCGCGGCGCCCTCCTGTTCCAGGACGCTCAACAGCAGACCTGCGCGGCTGGGATGAAGACCGTTGTCGACCTCCTCGATGATGAGCTGCGAGCCACGGGGCCGAGAGAGGATCGCCACCAGGATGGCGATGAACCGGAGCGTGCCGTCCGACATGCCCCGCGCGTCCATCGTCAGCAGCTCACGCCGTCCGGGCAGCTTCTCCCTGCAGTAGAGCATCGCGTCCGTCTCGAAGCGGCCGACGGGGTCGGTCCAGATCTTTCGGATCTGCTGTTCGGGAAGGGCCTCGAGGTACTTGGCCAGCCGCTTTTCGAGGCGCTGGCCGTGTTGCTGCTTCGCCGCCTGCAGTACACCCGTCACCGTCGATCCATCGGGCTCGAGAACGTCCGTGATGCGGCAGTAGTTCCGCATGCGAGCCGGGACCGGATCCAGAACGAAGATGCCGCGCAGGACGCCGGCGACGGCGTCGATCCCGTCCCTGACCACCTTCGGGAGCTCGGCGTTCGCCAGCTGGGCCAGGATGGCTGCCCCCCGCCTCAGGTCCCGCGGCGCGCCCCGACTCTTGTTGTAGGTCCGAGCGCGAATGCTCGCGTCTTGCGGCCCGCAGTCGTCGGTCCAGAAGAGGTTCTTGCTGCGCGGCTCGCCACCCCGCTTGGGATGTCGAAGCTCGATGAGCGCCTCGCTCACGAGCTGAGCCCGTGGTTGGGTGGACACTTTGATCTCGTAGCGGTAGTCCACGGCCGGATCGGCCGTGCCCACGGTCACGTGCAGCTCGAAAGTCGAGCAGCCACTGCGGGGTGCGCCTGCCTGTCCGCCGCGCAGTCCGGGTGATGCAGCGTCCCCGTCCAGCGCCACGGGGAGCTCCTGGCCCATCGCTGCGCGGTGCAGAAACGACAGAGCGTCCAGCGCGTTCGACTTCCCGCTGCCGTTCGCGCCAATGAGGACGGTCAGTGGCTCGAACGGTAGAACTGCGTCGGCGAAGCTCTTCCAGTCAATCAGCCGAAGGTCGCGCAGCATCGTGCGGCCGCCCTGTGCTGGCGCCGAGTCGGACATGAGCCGCCTCCAGTTGACCGGCCGCACCGTATCGCAGGGACGGACCCTCAGCAACCTGGACAAAGTGGCCGGCGTGGCCGTGTGCCGTGTCCGGTGAACGCAGGCGTCGGGACGCTCGCTGGTCCGTTTCGAACGGCGGACGGGGTGCCTGCCGGCGCTCGTGCCGAGCCGCGGCGACCGCTCCGGTCACCCAACTCATCCCCGCAACACCGTCACCGTCCGCCCCGCCGGCGTCGTCGCCGTCTCGCGGCGCGTCCTCGCGTCGATCGCGGCGGCCGCTTCCCGGCGGTCGAAGATGACCAGCACGCCCGTTTCCAGCGACAGCCGGTCGAGGTAGCCGTCCAATTGCGCCAGCCCCTTCGCCAGCGGGTCCGGCTTGCCGTCGGCCCACACCTTCAGCTCGAGGGCTTCGCGCTGCCAGGCGCGCTCGCCGTCGGCCGCGGTGTAGGGCCAGCGCACCAGCAGGTCGATGCGGCCGCGGCCGACGCCGTACTCGCGGTCGATGTAGCCGCCGCCGTTGACCACGCGCTGCAGGTAGGCCATCAGC
>JACKDN010000028.1 GCA_020633465.1 Myxococcales bacterium | reverse complement strand
CCCGCCATCGCCCGATCACATTTGCAGCGGGTGGCCGAGTCTCTCGAGCGCGGCCTCGCCCACAGCCTCGGCCAGCGTCGGGTGCGCGTGGATCGTGTTCGCCAGCTCCTCGACGGTGCACTCGAGCTTCAACAGCGGCCCGGCCTCCGAGATGAGGTCGGTGGCGCGCGGCCCGATGATGTGCACGCCCAGGATCTGGTCGTACTGCGCGTCGGCGACGATCTTCACGAAGCCGACCGTGTTGCCGATCACCTTCGCCTTGCCGATGGCCGAGAACGGGAACTTCGCCGCCTTGACCGTGTAGCCGCGGTCCTTGGCCTGCGCCTCGGTCAGCCCGATGCTGCCGATCTCCGGGTTGCTGTACGTGCAGCCGGGCACCTGGTCGTAGTCGATGGGGCGCGGGTTCAGCCCGGCGATGTGCTCGACGGCGACGATGCCCTCGTGGCTGGCCGCGTGGGCCAGCTGCGGCGTGCCGGCGACGATGTCGCCGATGGCGTAGATCCACGGCTCGTCGGTGCGGCCGTGCGCGTCGACGTGCACGAAGCCGCGCTCGGTCTTCACCTTCGTCTTCTCGAGCCCGATGCCCTCGGTCACCGGCGCGCGGCCCACCGCCACCAGCAGGTGGCTGCCGCTGACCGTCTCGGCCTTCTCGCCCTTCTGTAGGCGCGCGCGGAAGCCGTCGTCGGTGCGCTCGACGTCCGACAGCTTGGTGCCGGTGTGCACCCGGATGCCGCGGCGCTTGAAGGCCTTCTCGAACTCGGCCGACACCTCGGCGTCCTCGACGGGCACCAGCCGGTCCATCAGCTCGACGAGGGTGACGTCGCAGCCGAAGCTCTTGAACACGCTGGCGAACTCGACGCCCACCGCGCCCGCGCCCAGCACCACCAGGTGCTTGGGCATGGGGTCGCGCAGCTCGAGCAGCTCGTCGCTCGACAGCAGCACCTTCCCGTCCGGCTCGAGGCCGGGCAGGCGCCGCGGCACGCTGCCGGTGGCGAGGATGACGTGCTTCGTCTGCACCGTGGTCTTCTCGCCGTCGGCGCCCTCGACCTCGACCTTGCCCTCGCCGGCGAGGCGCCCGAAGCCCTTCAGCACCTCGACCTTGTTCTTCTTCATCAGGAACGCCACGCCGCCGGCGTTCTGCTGCACCACCTTGTCCTTGCGGTCGTGCACCCCCGGCAGGTCGATCTCGGGCGCGCTGACCTTCACGCCGAAGTCGCCGGCGTGGCGCGCGTGATCGGCCAGCTCGGCCGACTCGAGCATGCTCTTGGTGGGGATGCAGCCGCGCAGCAGGCAGGTGCCGCCCAGCCGATCGTCCTTCTCGACGATGGCGGTCTTCAGGCCCAGCTGCCCCGCGCGGATGGCGGCGACGTAGCCGCCCGGACCGCTGCCGATGATGACCACGTCGTAGGTCGTCGCCATGGTGCCCTCGTCGATGGAGTTCCGAGGCCGCGTGATACCGCGCCCACGGCGGCGAAGCAAGCCGGGCCCGGCCTACGACTCCTCGTCGAGCTCGGACTCGCTGAGGTTCTCGATGGACTCGAGCTCGGCCTGCGTGAGGAAGCTCGGGCCGTCGCTCTCGACGAAGCCGAGCGCGTCCTCGGGCATGGGCTCGGCGCCGGGCACCGGGGGCGGGCGCACGCCGCGGCCCTCGGCGCGCAGCATGAGCACGGCGCGCTGGGCCTCGGCCGACAGGCGGTGCAGATCGCGCAGGCCGCGCAGGGCGCGGGCCAGGGTGCGCATGTCGGGCAGCGGCAGCGGGGCGGCGTCGGGCGTCAGCGACTGCACCAGCAGGCCGTCGAGGAAGCTGCCGAAGAGGCCCAGCGGGCGGCGCCGCGAGGCGTAGGGCGGACTGCGCGGGGGCGCGGCCTCGCCGGTGAGCATGAAGAACAGCAGCGCGCCGAGCGCGAAGATGTCGTCGGCGACGCCGGGCTCCTTGCCCGCGCGCACGGCCGCCGACACGTAGTGGGGCGAGGGGCTGGGCGGCGCGATGGTGCGGGCGAACAGCCGGCGCGGGATGCCCAGATCGATCACCCGCAGCGACTCGCTGCGATCGGCGGGCAGCAGCACCGTCCAGGGCTCGAGGCCGCCCAGATAGCGCACCCGGTAGTGCAGCCGGGTCAGCCCGTCGGCCAGCAGCACCGCCACCTGCAGCGCGGCCACCGGCGGCAGCGGCCCGCTCGCCGACACCCGCGCCTCGAGCGTGTTCTCGGTGGCCGGCGGCAGCACCACGAAGGCCTTCCGGTCGATGGTCTGCCCGACGTGCAGGATGCCCTCGATGGGCAGCCCGACCAGCAGCCGGTTGCGGGCCACCTCGTCGCGCAGATCCTGGATGAAGGCGCCCAGCTCGCCGGCGACCACCTCGGGGAACACGATGCTGCAGCGATCGTGGTCGGGCAGGATCTCGCCGTCGAAGACCGGGCCGATGGGCCAGCGCGCCACCCGCTCGATCGCGCGGTACGAGCGGCCCTCGTCGTCCGTCGATCGGGGGCTGGGCTTCCGCGGAAGCGGGGGCAGTGGGGGTGGCTTTGCCATGCAGGTGGGCACTCTAGCATGCGTCGCCCGCGCGACGCGCATCAGCCGCCGTAGCGCTGCACGATCGCGCGGGCCTCGGCGACGAAGGCCTCGCGGTGAAAGCGGTCGAAGTTGTCCCAGGTGCACAGGGTCGAGGCGTCGACCACCCGGTCGACGAACAGCCGGCCCTCGAGGTGATCGAACTCGTGCTGGAAGGTGCCCGCCGTCAGGCCGCGCGCGGTCAGCCGGATGGGCTGCCCGTGGCGATCGAGCGCGTCCACCTGCACCGCCATGTGCCGCGGCACGCGCCCGCGCAGATCGGGCACGCTGAGGCAGCCCTCGTAGAGCAGCGCCGTCTCGTCGTCGAGCGGGGTGAGCGTCGGGTTGACGAAGATCGTCAGCGGCACGTTGGGCTTGTAGGGATAGCGCGGGTTGTCCTGCACGTGCACCGCGGCGATCGCCCACGACCGCCCCACCTGCGGCGCCGCCAGCCCCGCCCCGTTGGCCGCCTTCATCGTCTCGACCAGGTCGTCGATGAAGGCCTGCACCTCGGCCGAGGCCAGCCGCTCGGGGCTCAACCGCTCGGCCGGCCGGCGCAGCACGGGGTCGCCGATCATCCGGATGGGCAGCACCGCCATCAGCCGGCGTCCCGGTAGTGCGCGATCCAGCCGGCGGGATCCTGGAACAGCCGCACGCAGCGGATGAACTTGGCGTCGGTCAGCAGGAAGCGGTGATGCCGGTTCGCCGGCACCACCAGCAGATCGCCGGCGGTGACCTCGACGCGCATCCAGCGATCGTCGTCGTCGCGGATGTCGAAGATGCCCTCGCCCTCGAGCACGAAGCGCACCTCGTCGTCGTGGTGCGTGTGCTCGCCGACGAACTTCTCTTCGAGCGCGTCCAGGTCGGGCGTCGCGGGCGTCAGCTCGACCAGATCCTGGGCGGTGTAGCCGCGCGTGCGCATCAGGTGATCGATGGCCTCGCGGTAGACGTCGGGGTCGAGCGGCAGGGCCTGGTAGTGGATGTCCATGGCCTCGAACGTGGCCGGATCCACGTGGGCCTGGGGGCCCTCGTCCAAAAACCACGCCTTCATCGGCGGGCTCCTTCCGGCGCCACCGCCGGGTCGATGCCGCACGCCTTCATGCGCGCGGCGAGCTCGAACAGGTAGTCGTAGCACTCGGCCTGCGTCTTGGCGTGCTGCCAGTCGCGGCCCCACACGTAGACGCCGTGCCGCTGCACCAGCACCGCGTCGGTCTGCGGGTTGGCGTCGATGGCCTCGGCCAGGCTGTCGGCCAGGTCGCACTCGTGGGCGGTGTTGGGGATGACCGGCACCTCGACGGTGTCGTGGTAGCCGTAGCCGCGCAGGCCCTTGATCATCTCGATGTGGGTGATGCGGAAGCGCTCGGGCCAAAGCAGCGTCGCCAGCGCCGCGTGCTGGCTGTGGCCGTGCAGCACCGCGCCGGCGTCGCGCTGGCGGAAGGCCGCCATGAACAAGGGGGCGCACGCGGTCAGCTTCAGCGACGCGTCGGCGGGCGGCTCGAGCACGGCGCCGTCGAGGTCGACGACGAAGACGTCCTCGGGCCGGATGCGCTCCTTCTGCACGCCGCTGGGCGCCATGTAGATGCGGTCGCCCTGCTTGATGCTGATGCCGCCGCCGGTGCCCGTCGCCCACCCCTGGAAGTAGAAGTGGCGGCAGAGCTCGGCCACCAGCGCGCGCGGATCGGTCTCGGTCATGCGGCTTCCCTTCGTCTGACGCGCGTTAGATTAGCGGATCGGCCGATAAGCTTCAGACAGCAACGTCGTGAAGCCGCGGGCCTGCCAGAAGGGCGCGGCCAGCGCGTTGCCGGGCGCGAAGTTCACCTGCACCCAGTCGAGGCCCCAGCCCGCGAAGCGCTCGACCGCCACGTCGACGAGCGCCGAGCCGACGCCCTGCCCGCGCAGATCCGGCCGCACCGCGAGGTCGAACACCATGCCCACCTCGCGCACCGTGTAGACCGGCGCGCGGCGCCCGACGCCGCCCATCAGGTAGCCCACCCCCCGCGCGTCGCCGCGGTCGGCCACCAGCACCAGCCCGCGGTGCGCGTCGAGCTGCCGGCGCACGAAGGCGCGGTAGCTGGACGCCGCGTGCGCCTCGACCGCGTACAGCACGGGCTCGAGCGCGGCGTGCGCGTCGATCAGCTCGCGCCACCGGTCGACGATCGCGTCCAGATCCGCGGCGGTCGCCGTCCGCACCCGCACCGGCGGGCTCACCGCGGGGCCACGCACCGACGGCAGTCGGGGTCGCAGGTCAGGCCCGGCCCGCAGCGATCGACGCAGCGATCCCCGTCGGCGGCGCAGGCGGGCGCCACGCAGGCAGCGCAGGCCGCGTCGCACACCTGGCCTGCGGGGCAGTCGTCGCGGCACACCCCGTCCTCGAGCGCGCAGGCCGGCGCCCGGTCGACGCAGCGCGCGCAGTCCGCGTCGCAGCCCTGCCCCGCCGGGCAGTCCTCGAAGCACAGCCCGAAGGCCGCCCAGCAGGCGCGCGGCACGCAGGCCGCGCAGTCCGCGTCGCATTGCAGATCGGCGGGGCACTGATCGCGGCACATGCCGTCGACCTCGGCGCAGGGCTCGGCCACCTCGGGCACGCAGGCGTCGCAGTTCGGCCCGCAGCGCGCCCCGGGCGGGCACCCGTCGATGCACAGATCGCCGCCCTCGTCCCGGCAGGCGGGCGCGGCGGGCTGGCAGCCGCGGCAGTCGGGCGTGCAGATCTGGCCGTCGGGGCAGCGGTCGACGCACAGGCCGCCGGGCGCGAAGCCGCAGGGCGCGGGCTCGCAGCGGCTGCAGGTGGGGTCGCAGGCCAGGCCCGGCCCGCAGTCGTCGAGGCAGGCGCCGTCGGCCTCGGGCGCGCAGCGCGCGGGCGCCGGCGCGCAGGCGCCGCACTCGCTGTCGCACACCTGGCCCTCGGGGCAGCGGTCGACGCACACGTCGCCGTTCAGATCGCAGCCGACCGCTTCGCAGGCGCCGCAGGCCTCGTCGCAGGCCTGACCGGCGGGGCAGCGATCCGCGCAGGCGCCGTCCTCGGTTCGGCACACCTCGACGCAGCGCGCGCAGGCCTCGTCGCAGGTCCAGCCCGGCGGGCAGGTGTCGCCGCACACGCCGTCCTCGCCCAGCCCGCACGCGCCGTCGCGCAGATCGCGGCAGTCGGTGCAGGTGGGATCGCAGGCGAAGCCGGGGGGGCAGTCGTCGGCGCAGGTGTCGGGCCCCGCCTCGCGGCAGAGGCCGGGCAGGGGCGCGCAGGCGGTGCAGGTGGGATCGCACTCGAGGCCGGGCCCGCAGGTGTCGAGGCAGCGGTCGCCCACGCGGCCGCAGCCCCCCAACGTCTCGGGCACACAGGCCGTGCAGTCGGGATCGCAGCGGCTGCCGACGGGGCAGTCACCGCCGCAGACGCCGTCCGCGTCCCGCGCGCAGGGCACGGGCTCGCAGGCGCCGCAGTCGGCGGCGCAGCGCTGGCCGGCCGGGCAGCGATCCTGGCACTGCCCGCCGTCGACCGGCAGGAAGCAGCCCGAGGGCGGCGGCGGCACGCAGCCGCGGCAGGTGGCATCGCACACCAGGCCGTCGGGACATGCGTCGAAACACACGCCGTCGATCGACCGGCAGGGCCAGCCGGGGATGGGCTCGCAGGCGGCGCAGTCGTCGTCGCAGCGCGTGCCCTCGGGGCACGCGTCGGCGCACAGGCCCGCCGGATCGGGCGCGCAGGGCGGCGGCGGACCGGCGTCGGCCACCCCGCCGTCCTGTCCGTCGATCGGCACGCCGCGATCGGCGAAGATCGGCGCGCCGGCGTCGGCCGCGGCGTCCCCGCCGCCCACGCGCGCGTCGCCCGCGCCGCCGCCCACGCGGGCGTCGGCCTCGGCGTCACCGGCCGAGCCGACGTCCGCCACGCGGCGCGCCGCCGCGCCGTCGTCGCAGCCGGTGGCGATCACCGCCACCCAGCACAGCCCCAAGATGCGATTGCTTCCCATGCGCTCCCCGTCACCCGTCGGGTCACGATTACCCACGCGCCGGGTCGGCGCGCAAGCGGTGCGTCGCGCATCGGAGGGATCGATCGGGCGCGAGCCGGCCCACCCGCCGGCCGTCGAGGGGCGCGGGGCGGGCGACTCGCAGGCGCCTACTTGCCGGCGCGGGTCTCCCAGACGAAGCTGTCGAGCGAGCCGTTGGTGAAGTGCATCAGCACCCGACCGTCCTCGCGCTCGACCTGCACCCGCCGGTCGTGCTCGCGGCTGAGCTCCTTGGCCAGCGCGACGGCCTGATCGCGGCCGTGGATGTTCTGCACGTCGGTGCCCAGCGTCACCACGAAGGTGCGGTTGGGGGTGTCGTCGTCGTCGTCGTAACGGTCAGCCTGAAGGTCGCTCATCGGGGGTTCCCCATCGGTAGCCGGCCTTTGGGGCCGGGCAAGGGCGAGCGGGACAGCCCGCGCGCGGGCGCGCACCTTAATGATGCTCGGTGCGCGCTGTCAAGGCGGCGGTCGCCCCGGTTTCGGAGCGGGTGCGGCGGCCCTTGCCGGCCCCCGGGCGAGGGGCCACAATCAGCGGCCGAGGGGGGGCATGACGCAAGGGCGCCGCGTAGCGGGACGTTATCGGCTGCTGCACCGGATGGGGCGCGGCGGCATGGGCGTGCTGTGGGCCGCGCGCGACGAGCGCAGCGGGCTGCCGGTGGCCCTGCGCCTGCTCGAGCGCGGCGTCGACGACGCCCAGCGCGTCGCCCACTTCCGCGCCAGCGCGCTCGCCGCCGCGCGCCTCGACCACCCCCACCTCGCGCGCGTGCTCGACGAGGGGCACGACAGCCTCGGCCCCTTCATCGTCACCGAGTGGATCGACGGCACGCCGCTGAGCGACTGGCGAGGGGTCCAGGCGCCCTGGGGCTTCCTCCGGGCGATCCTCGGCCAGCTCTGCGACGCCCTCGCCTACGTCCACGCGAACGGGCTGGTGCACCTCGATCTGCGGCCGGCCAACGTGCTGGTGACGCGCATCGGCGATCATCCCTCGGTGCGGCTGGTGGACGTGGGGTGCGCGCGCATCGACGACGGCTGGAGCGACACGGGCACCGGGCCGCGCGCGACGCTGAAGTACCTGGGATCGCTGCGCTACATGGCGCCCGAGGTGGCCGACTCGCCGCCCTGGCGCATCGGCCCGTGGAGCGATCTCTACAGCCTGGGCCTGCTGCTGTGGGAGCTCTTGTGCGGCGATCTGCCCTTCGCCGACCAGCAGGGCATCGCGCTGCTGCTGCGCCGCTCGAGCCTGCCCCCGCCGCCCTTGCCGCCCGAGCGGGGCGCGCCCCATCACGGCACCCTGGCCAACCTGCTGGCGCGGCTCCTGGCGCGCGCGCCGGCCGACCGCCCGCAGAGCGCGGCCCAGGTGCGGCGCACGGTCGAGGCCCTCGAGGGCGAGCCCGTCTGGTTCGATCCGCTGCCCCGCGCGCGCCCGCGCCTCGAGCCCTTCGACGGGCACGCCGCCGGCGCGGCCGCCTTCCCGCTGTGGCCCCTGCAGCGCGGCCCGCTGGTGGGCCAGGATCCCGCGCTCGAGGGGCTGTGGCGCGCGGTGCAGGCCGTCGTGGCGGGCTACGGCAGCCGCCTGGTCGTCGTCGAGGGGCCCACCGCCGCGGGCAAGACGATGCTGGTGGACACGCTGGTCGAGCACGTCGTGCGGCGGGGCTCGGCGCGCGTCTGGGGGGCCACCTTCGCGCCCGGCGCGCCCCCGGGCACCGGCCTGCTGGGCGCGCTCGAGGATCTGCTGAAGGCCGGCGCCACCGACGCCGCGGGCGTCGCCGAGCGCGCCGAGGCGCTGGGGCTGCTGGCCGGCGCCGACGCCGAGGGCCTCGACGCCGTGCTGCCCGGCCTGCTGCGCCCGGACTCGACCCCGCACGCGCGGCCGGGCAACGAGCCCGATCCCGGCGTCGAGGTCGGCTCGATCGGCTCGGTGCACATGGTGGCGGGCACCTTCCTGCAGCTGCTGCAGCGCGCCGCCGCCAACGACGCCGTCGTGCTGCACCTCGATCAGGTGCACCACGCCACGGGGCCCGAGGGCCTCGACCTGATCGAGCGCATCCTCGACGACGCCGATCTGTCGGTCTGCGTCGTCGCCACCGCCCGCACCGGTGAGCCGGGCACCGAGGCCCTGCGCAGCCGCTTCCCCCCCGATGATCACGTCACCTGGGTGGCCATGTCGCCCCTCGGCGGCGACGCCCTGCGCCTGTACCTGCGCGCGCGGGTGGGCCTGACCGCGGCCGACGAGGAGCGCGTCGTGCAGGCGGTCGACGGCCGCCCGGCGCTGATGCGCGGGGTGACCGACTGGCTGCTCGACGGGCACCTGGTGCGCGCCGCCGACGACGGCCTGGCGTTGGCGCCGGGCGCCGTGCTGCCCGAGTCGATGCACGAGCTGCTCGAGGCGCAGATGCAGGCGCTGCCGCACACGGCGCGCGACGCGCTGGTGCCCGACGTCGTGCTCGGGCTGGCGCACGCGCAGGTGCCGCTGGGGCCGCGGGTGATCGAGGCGCTGAAGGCGGACGATCCGCACCGGCCCTACGAGCGGGCGCTGCTGGCGGCCGAGCGGGCGCGGCTGATGGTGCGCCGGCCCCTGGGCGGGTTCGTCTTCGCCCACGAGGCGATCGCGCGCTGGCTGGTGGCGCGCGCGGGCGAGCGGGCGCGCAGCTGGCACACGCGGTGGCTGGCGGTGCTCGATCGGCTCGAGGGGGCCGGGCGCGGGCGGCTGGGCATCGAGCGGGCGCACCACGCCGAGGCCATCGGGGCGCACGGGCGGGCGCTGCAGGCGCTGATCGAGGCGGCCGGGTGGGCGCTCAGCCCCGGGCAGCCGGCGCTCGAGCGCGGGCTGCTGGCGGCGCAGCGGGCGATCTCGTTGGCCGACGCGGTGGGGCGGCCGCTGGCCGGCGCGCGGGCGCACCGGGTGCAGGCCGAGCTGCTGCGGCAGGCGGGCCGGCTGGGCGCGGCGCGGCAGAACCTGGTCGACGCCGAGGCGCTGCTGGGCGACGACCCCGCGCCGGTCGAGCGCGGCTGGTGCCACCTGACGCTGGCCTGGCTGCTGGTGGACGAACGGCGGCTGGGCGAGGCCGAGGACGCGTTCGCCGAGGCGCGCGCGCTGTTCGAGGACGCCGGGGACGAGGGGGGCGTGCGCTGGACCGAGCTGGGGCTGGCGCAGGTGGCGGGCCTGAAGGGGCAGCACGCGGTGGGGCGCACCCTGGCGCGCGAGGCCGAGCGGGGCTTCCGCGTGCTGGGCGCCGTGCGCGGGACGCTGGCCGCGCAGCTGGTGCGCGCCCACGCCGCCGATCGAGCCGGGGATCACGAGACGGCCCAGCGCCGCTACGCGCGGCTCCTGCAGACCGCCGACGCGCGGCGCTGGCTGCTCGAGGCGACGACGCTGCGGGTGCACCTCGCGCGACTCGACCTGGAGCTGGGCCACCCGCACGACGCCCTGGATCGCATGGACGAGGCCGCCTGCCTGTGCGACGCGGTGCGGCTGGTGCGGCTGCGGGAGTGGATCGACGCCGTGCGCCCCGCCGCGTTCGCGGCCGCTGGCGATCCCGCGTCGGCCCGCGCCGCCCTGCACCGCGCCCGCCTGCCCAACCCGCGCCTGTGCGGCCACGCCGCCCGGGCCCTGCGCGCCGCGCTGCGCCAGCCGACCGCGGCCCTCGAGCCCACGCTGCACGACGCCCTCGCCCGCTGGGCCGATCAGGTGGCCGCGCACGCCGAGCGCCCGGTCGACACCGGTCGGCCCAGCCCCGATCCGCTGCCGCGCTGATCAGCCGAGGCGCACCCGGAAGCGCGCGCCCGGCTCGCCGGGGTTCTCGAGCGTCAGCCGGCCGCCGTGGGCCTCGGCGATCTTCCGGCACAAGGCCAGGCCGAGGCCGGTGCCCTTCTCGCGGGTGGTGAAGAAGGCGTCGAAGGCCTGGGCGGCGACCTCGGCGGTCATCCCGGGCCCGTCGTCGACCACCTCGAAGCCGTCGGTCCGCGGCACCAGGCGCACCGTCTTCGCGCCGGCCTGCGCGGCGTTGCGGGCCAGGTTCAGCACCAGCCGGCGCAGCTGCTCGGCGTCGGCCGAGACCTTCGCGTCCGCCGCGCCCTCGACCTCGACCTCCAGATCGACGAGCGCCGCGACCTCGGCGGCCAGCGCCCGCAGCGACACCGGCGCGCGGTCGGCGGGCTTGTGGCGCGCGAACTCGAGGAACTCCTCGACGATGCGCTCGAGCACCTTCAGCTCGCCTTCGACCCGGGCCAAGAGCGCCAGCTCGTCGTCGCGCCCGGCCAGATCGTCGCGCAGCAGCCCCACGAACAGCGACATCCCCCCCAGCGGGTTGCGCACCTCGTGGGCGATGCCGCCCAGCATCATCTGCATCTCGCGATCGCGCTGGCGCAGCGCGGCCCGCATCTCTTCCATGGTGCGGCCCAGCGTGGTCAGCTCGGCCGCGCCGCCGGGCACGCGGATCGGCGCGTCGAGCTCACCCGCGCCGATGCGCGCGGCCGCCCGGGCCAGGCGGCGCAGGGGCGCGGTCAGCGCGCGGCTGAACACGATCACCAGGGCGGTGAGGGCCAGCAGCGCCAGCACCGCCAGCCCCACCATCCAGTCGCGCCAGGCGTCGAGCCCCGCGTAGTCGACCGCGCTGCCCTCGACCCCCAACACCGCCACGACCTCGCCCTCGTGCACGATGGGCGCGAAGCCGCGCTTGAAGCGCACGCCGTCGAGCGCGGTGTACAGCACCGACGCGGCCGTCTCACCGCGGGCGACGCGCTCGAGCTCGACGCGATCCTGCGCCAGATCCCGATCGGGGGTGCCGGGCGCGGGCGCGTCCGGCGCGGTGTCGACCAGCGAGGTGCCGTCGAGCGTCGCCAGGAACAGCCGCCGCACCTGGACGTCGTCGGCCACCTTGCGCAGGCGCGCCAGCAGGTTCTGGTGGGTGCGATCGTTGCCCGGCCGGAAGCGCGCGACGAGGCCGGTCGGCATCAGCGCGGCGGTGGCGGCCGCCGTGTCGCGCAGGCGCTCGCCCACCTCGTCCTCGAGCACCGCGCGCGCGGCCACGAAGGCCAGGCCGATGAGGGCGGCGAGGAAGACGACGCTGGGCAGCAGGAAGGCCAGCGACAGGCGCGCGCGCAGCGATGTGGGCCAGGGACGCACGGGGCGCAGCATATACCGTCGCCGCGATTCCCCCGCGCACATCGTCGTCGCCGGCGGAGGGCGGCGACCACGACGCCCGCAGCAGAAGGAAACGCGCCCATCTCACCGCGGGTGCGCAGCCGACTCGCGCGGCGCCCGACCATGGGGTAGGATGGCCCCCGTTTCTGGCCGGAGGATGCCATGCGCTGGGTGTTCGCCTTTCTGTGCGCCGCCGCCCTCAGCCTCAGCAGCTGCGGCGAGGCCGAGGACAACGTGGCCTGCGACGACGACGCGGACTGCTTCGACAACGAGGTGTGCTCGGGCATCGAGGGGCACCAGGCGGTGTGCAAGCTGCGCCGCGGCGAGGCCTGCATCCGGCCCAGCCAGTGCGAGTCGCCCCTGCCCTGCTACCAGGGCTTCTGCGGTGGGCACCGGCCCGAGCGCTGATCCGGCCGCGCGGCGCTCAGCCGGATCCGAACATCCCGTCCAACTCGACCGACGACCTCGCTGAGCGGCGCATGGGCGGCCTCCTTTCCCCTGTTCGATTCGGGGACGCGCCGGCCCCGCCCCGTTTGCGCGCCGACTGGCGGAGCTGCCTTCGATGACCGATCTGCCCACGTCCGAGGACGTCCGCGCCGCCGCCGCGCGCATCGCGCCGTGGATTCGCCGCACGCCCACCATCGCCGTGACCGGCCCCGGCGCGCGCCCCGTGGTGCTGAAGCTGGACACCCTGCAGCGCTCGGGCAGCTTCAAGCTGCGCGGCGCGCTGAACAAGCTGATGCGCCTCGGCCGCGACGCCCGCGACGGCGTGATCACCGCCAGCGGCGGCAACCACGGCCTCGGCGTCGCCTGGGCCGGCTTCCTCTTGGGCGTGCCGGTGCAGGTCTGCGTGCCCGCCACGACCCCCGCGGCCAAGCGCGAGGCCCTCGAGGCCACCGCGGCCGAGGTGCAGATCGTCGAGGGCGGCTATCCCGAGGCCGATCGCACCGCGCGCAACCGGGCGCAGCGCGAGGGGCTGCACTACGTGCACGCCTACGACGACGCCGACGTGATCGCCGGCCAGGGCACCGCCATCCTCGAGCTGATCGAGGACGCGCCCGAGGTGCGCACGATCGTCGTCGCGGTCGGCGGCGGCGGGCTGGCCGCCGGCGCCACCCTGGCCGCCGAGGGCCGCCGCGTGATCGGCGTCGAGCCCTACGGCGCGGCCACGATGTACGACGCCCTGCGCGCCGGCCAGCCCGTGCGCCTCGCCGCCATCGAGTCGGTGGCCGCCGACAGCCTCGGCGCGGGGCAGGCGGGGGCGCTGACCTTCGCGGTGTGCCGCGCGGGCCTGGATCGGGTCGAGCTGGTCGAGGACGCCGCGCTGCTCGAGGCGCAGCGCTGGCTGTGGCACCACGCCCGCCTGGTGGTCGAGCCCGGCGCCGGCGCCGGCATCGCCGCGCTGGCCGCCGGCCTGCTCGACGGCGATCCCGGGCCGATCGGGGTCATCCTGTGCGGCGCGAACACCGACCCGCGCAAGCTGCCCCTCTGACCGGCGCGCCCCGGCGGGGCCGAGACCCGCGGCGTCGTTGACGCAGGCCGCGCCTTTCGCGAAGGATGGCCGCATGCGCACCCCCTCCCTCGTCTGCGGACTGGCGCTGGCCCTGGCCGGGTGCGGTCTGGTGCTGGACGATCCGCTGCCCTTCCAGGTGAAGCCGGTCGAGGACGCGGCGCCGGACGTCGCCGACGCCCGGGCCGACTTCGCGCTCGAAGACGCCTTCGTCCAGCCCGACACCGGCGCGCTCGACGCGGCCCCCGACGCCGACGCGCGGCCGGCGCCCGACGACGTCGGGCCCACCCCGGGCGACGCCGACGTCGGCCCGATCGACCCCGACGCCGGCCTCGACGCCGCGCCGCCCGCCGACGCGGGGGACGCCGCCACGCCGGTGGACGCCGCCGACGCCGGCTGCGTGCCCGACGACGAGATCTGCGACGGCCTCGACAACGACTGCGACGGCGACACGGACGAGTTCGATCCCGACGAGTGCAGCCCCTGCGGCAGCGCCGAGGGCCAGGGCGCCTGCGCGCTGGGCGCGCTGTTGTGCGTGGGGGGCAACCTGCAGTGCGTGCGCTGGCTGCCCGACCCCGCCGACGCCGTCGCCTGCGATCTGATCGACAACGACTGCGACGGCACCACCGACGAGCACGGCGAGGCGCCGCCCGCCCGCGAGGGCGACGAGGCGCGCGTGGTGGCGGTCTGCGGCGAGCCGCCCGGCTTCGCCGCCCCGACCGCGGTGGACGACTGCACGCTGCAGCCGCGGGTGGTGGGCTGCGGCGCCCCCCACGCGTGCATGGAGCCCGGCTGCGTCGCCAACTGCGACGACACCCGCGACACGGCCCTCGAGGCCTGCGCCCAGGCCTGCCCCCTCGAGCCCGACGCGCTGTCGCGCGCGCAGTGCTGGGGCGACTGCCGCGTCGCCGTCACCGCCAACCACGAGGCCTGCCTCACCGCCTGCGGCGGACGCGAGCAGATGGCCACCCGCTGGGCGTGCCAGGGCGGCGAGGGCGGGGCCGAGTGCACCGCGCTCGACTGCCCCGAGGGCTTCCGCGCGGCCGGCCGCGGGTGCGAGCCCAACGTCGAGATCTGCAACAACGGCAAGGACGACGACGGCGACGGCGTGCTCGACGGCACCGCCAGCGGCCCCGATCCCTGCATGGTGACCTTCGAGGTCGCCGACCAGGCGCTGCAGCAGGGCCTGTGCGAGAGCGACGACACGCCGGGCTGCGAGGACAACGCGCGCCTGCGCCAGGCCTCGGATCAGGCCGCCGCGCGCTGCCTGCCCGGCGACTGCCCGCGGCTGGTCACCCTGGGCTACGACTACGCCGTCGATCGTGAAGAGGTGTCGATCCGCGCGTACTGGGAGTGCGTGCAGTCGGGCTGCTGCCAGCCGCCCTCGGGGCGCACGTGGCAGCTCGCGTCGGCGGCCCTCGACGCGGGCGGCGCGGCGCCGCGGCCCGACGACCCCGCGGGCTGCGCCGATCAGGTCGATCCGCTGGATCCCGGCGCCGCGGCGCGCCTGCCCGATCTGCCGGTCACCGGCGTCAGCTGGTGTCAGGCGCGCGACTACTGCAACTGGGTCGGCAAGCGCCTGCCCACCGAGTTCGAGTGGGAGCGCGCCGGCATGGGCCTCGGCCCGCGCCGGGCCTTCTCGTGGGGCGACGCCGCGCCCGCGCGCTGCATCGAGGACCAGTGCTGCGCGCCGGCCGACTTCTCGGGGCAGGCGCCGGGCCTGTGCGACGGCGAGCTGGCCGTGTGCGGCGAGCCGGGCCAGGGCGCGCGGCAGGCGTGCCTGGGCGTGTACAACGCCGGCGACTCGAACTGCCCGGGCACCTTCTCGGGGCCGGCGCCGGTGTACGCGAACGTCGACGGCGCGACGCCCGAGGGCCTGCTGAACATGACCGGCAACGTGGCCGAGTGGGTCTACGACTGGGATCGCCCGCGCTACGTGGGCGTGCGCACCGACGAGCCGGTGGGTCCCGCCTGCGACTTCGACGAGCTGCCCAACAAGAAGAGCACGCGCGGTCAGGCCTACACCGGCTCGTACCAGCGGCTGGGGCTGTTCGAGCGCAATCCGATCTTCTCGTCGACGCAGGCGCCGATCCTCGGCTTCCGCTGCGTGCGCACGGTCGACGACGCGGGCTGGTGCGATCCGCAGATGCCCGAGATCCAGCCCACCTGCCGGCCGGGCTTCGACTTCCGCACCGGCAACCAGGGTCGGCAGCCGCCGCGGGCGTGCAGCGGGCCGGACTTCGAGGCGGTGACCGCCGGCGAGCTCGAGGGCTGTCCGGGCGTCGACCAGCGGCTGGGCGCGGGCGACTGCTCGGCCGGCTTCCGCGACTTCTGCGCCACCGACGACGTGGCGGGCTGCGGCAGCTTCGTGCTCAGCCGCCTCGAGCTGCCCCCGGTGCTGCTGGGCGACGTCGAGGCCGCGGCGCTGCTGAACACGGTGTTCCTCTCGACGCTGGCCCCGCAGGGCGGCTCGACGCTGTTCGTGTTCGGGCTGCCCGACGAGTTCGCCAACATCGACCGCGAGTGGCCGGCCACCTTCGGCAGCGCGACGATCAACGCCGACGGCAACCTCTCGTTCCTGGGCACCATCGACCAGGGCGTCTGCGATCCGAGCGAGACGCTGAACTTCCGCGTCAGCACATTGATGGGCAGCCCACAGCTACGCACGGTCTGCCGCGCGCGCGGCCTGGGCCGCCTGTGGTTCCGCGCCACCCCGGTCAGCCTGCGCATCAGCGTGCTGGGCATGCGCGCGACGCACATCGCCGCGGGCGGCGTGCTGACCGGCACCCTGGCCTTCGTGCTCACCCTCGACGATCTGGCCAACTCGACCTTCGGCGACTCCCGCAACCTGCCCGATCTGGAGGGCGCGGGCGCGCGGGAGGTGCTCGAGCGCGCGGGCCTGTCGGCGCAGAACCTGTGCAACCAGTCCATCTCGTTCCTCGGCCCGGACTGCTTCGCCCAGCCCCTGTTGCTGGAAGGCTGCGAGGGCGACGTGTGCACGAACCCCGACACCTGCACCGGCTTCATCATGCCCTTCGACTTCGAGGCGCTGCGCGCCGACCGCGCCGGCGTGGTCGGGCTGACCGCCTGCCCGCCCCGGTGACGCGGACCGGCCGCGGTGCTTGCCTCGCCCGCGCGCCGCGGGCACCCTAGCCGCCATGCTCATCTGCCCCATGTGCGGCAAGGACTACCCGCCGGAGACCAGCGAGCGCTGCCCGGACGACGGGTACCTGCTCTACGCGCTGGGCACCGACGACGGGAAGAAGCCGCTGGGGCCGGGCGACGAGGTCGCCGGCAAGTACGCGCTGCTGGCCGAGATGCCGCGGCGCGGCGGGGCCGGGCGCACCTTCAAGGCCCGCCAGATCCACCTCGAGCGCGAGGTCGAGCTGCGGGTGCTGCCCCAGAACAGCATCACCAGCCCGCAGGATCACGCGCGCTTCAGCCGCGAGGTGGCCACCTGGGGCCGGCTGCGCAACGACCACCTGGTGCGGCTGTACGACTCGGGCTTCACCGCCGACAACGCGCCATACATGGCGCTCGAGTTCGTCGACGGCGGCTCGCTGGGCGCCAAGCTGGCCGCCGAGGGGCCGCTGTCCCTGCCGCTGGTGCGCACGGTGGCCGAGCACGCGCTGCGCGCCCTCGAGGCGGCCCACGGCGCGGCGGTGCTGCACCGCGACATCTCACCGGACGCCCTGCTGATGGGCCGCCGCGCCGACGGCACCCCCTACGTGCGCCTGACCGGCTTCGGCCTGGCCAAGCACATGGGCGACGAGGACGACGATCCGACGGCGATCACGATGACCGGCCAGGTGATCGGCAACCCGGCGTACATGGCGCCCGAGCAGATCATGGTCGGCACGCTCGAGCCGCGCACCGACCTGTACGCGCTGGGCGTGACGCTCTACGAGCTGACCGCGGGCCGCAAGCCGCACCCGGGGACGACGCTGGCCGAGATGCTGAAGGCGTACGTGCAGGGAACGCCCGATCCCCTGCGGCTGCACCGCCCGGACGTCGATCCCGGCCTCGAGCACTTCATCGCGCGCCTGATGGCCCACGATCCGGCCCACCGCTTCGGCTCGGCCACCGAGGCCCTCGAGGCGTTGCTCAACGGGGACGAGCGCCTCGACATCCAGCCCACGCTGCCCCCGAGCCGCGCCTCGCTGCCCGGCGTGACCCCCCCGACGCACCCGCCGCCCCCGACCCCCGGCGCCTTCAACCTGCCCCTGGTGGTGGGGGTGGTGCTGGCCATCGCCGGCGGCGCCGCCGCGGCCTACTACCTGATGCGCTGAGATCGCGGCGCCGGCCCGTTACTCGGGCCAGAGCAGCCAGGTCAGGCCGCCGACCATCGCCGCGCTGCCCGACAGGATGAGCACGTCGGCGGTGACCTGCTGCCCCTCCATGTCGCTGACCAGCTGATCGTACTTCGCGCGGTCGCCCGGATCGCTGCTGGTGCGCGCCAGCTCGTCGGCGTCCTGGCGCGAGCCCAGGGCCTCGACCCCGAAGAACGCGCCCACGCCCACGGCCGCCGCGCCCGCGCCCATCAGCGCCCAGGCCGGCCACTTCGGCCGCGCCGCGCCCGGGCCCACCCCGTCGAGCGGCACCAGCGTGACCGTCCGCTCGATGTGCTCGCCGTCGGCGATGGTCAGCGTCGTCGTGTGCGGGGCGTAGCCGGCCAGGCTGACCTCGAGCACGTAGCTCCGGGCGGCCAGCTGGAAGCTGCGCACCGGCGTGGAGCCGACCAGCTCGCCGTCCAGCGTCACCGCGGCGCCCGGGGGCAGGCTCGCCACGCTCAGCAGCCCGCCCACCGCGGCCGGCGTCAGGGCCTCGGCGACGGGGTACGTCTGGCCGCGCTCGGCGTTCAGCACCGACGACTTGGGCTCGTAGCCCTCGAGCTCGAGGTCGATCTGCCGCCGCCCGGGCTCGACCCCGCCGCGCCAGGGCGTCTTGCCCATCAGCCGCCCGTCGATGCGCACGGTGGCGCCGGGCGGCGTCGTCTTCAGCTCGAGGATGGGCCGCGCGAGGGCGGTGGTGACGCGGTCGACGCACTGCTGCGCCGCCGCGCGGGTCGAGGCGGGCACGCCGGGCGCGTTCAGCGCGATCTTGCAGTGCACCAGCGCCTGATCGGGCTGCTGCAGCGCCTCGTAGCAGCGCCCGATGTTCACGTCGAGGTTGGGGTGCGGCACCAGCCGGTTGGCCTCGCGGAAGTGCCCCAGCGCCTTCTCGTAATCCTCGGCGCGGAAGGCCTCGGCGCCTTCGCGGCTCAGCTCGCGCGCCTTCGCCACCTCGTCCGGCGTGGCCGCCCCGCCCAGCGCGGGCCAGAGCGCCACCAGCAGACACCACAACGCGCGACGCATCATCTCACCGCCTCGCTGCTCATGCCCCCGGGTGTACCACGAAACAGCCAGTCGGCGCGTGGGCGTGGTCAGGGCACGAGCTCGAACAGCGGCTCGAGCTTGGCGCGGGCGGTGCCGTCCTTGTCCAGCGGCACGCGCAGGCGGGCCTTGGCGTAGCCCTCGCGGCGCAGCTCGAGGTCGAGCGGGCGGTGGCTGGCCGGGCGGCGCAGCGTCAACGGCGTGCGTCCCAGGCGGCGCCCGCCGTCCAGCACGAGGGCGCCGGACGGATCGGACAGCACGCGCACCGCCACCGTGCGCACGGGCCGATGGCGCTTGGGGGCGGCGTCCTCGGGCGGCGGCGCGGCGTCCACGGGCGGCGGCGCGGCGTCCACCGGCGCGGGCGCGGCGTCCACCGGCCCGGGCGCGGCGTCCGCCGGCGGCGGCGCGGCGTCCACCGGCGTCACCGCCACGGCGGCGGCCGCGTCCGGCGCGGCGGGCATGGTCGGCGGCGACCGCGTGAGGTACCAGGCCACCACGCCGCCCACCAGCAGCAGCAGCGCGGCGAAGGCCGCCCACGCGCCCTTGCCCCGCCCCGCCCCGCCCCCGGGCACGATCGCGTCGGCCCGCACCGCCTCGACGAAGGCCGCGGCGTCGGGGAAGCGCTCGGCGGGATCCTTCGCCAGCACCCGCTCGATGGCCACCTCGAGGTTGCGCGGCACGTCGGGCGCCAGCTTGCGCAGCGGCGGCGGCGGCTCGTGCGCCTGCTTGTAGAGGATGGCCATGGGCGTCGGGCCGTCGAAGGGCGGCTGCCCGGCCAGCGCCTGGTAGGCGATGACGCCCAGCGAGTACAGGTCGGCGCGGCCGTCCACGTCCTCGTCGGTCAGCATCTCGGGCGGCATGTAGCGCGGCGTGCCGAGCGCGGTGGACGTCGTCTGGGTCTGCTCGCCGACCGCCTTGACGATGCCCAGATCCATCACGGTCACCCGGCCGTCGGCGCCCAGCATGATGTTGCCCGGCTTGATGTCGCGGTGGATCAGCTGGTGCCGGTGCAGCGCGCCGAGCGCCCCGCACACCTCGGTGACGACGCGCCGCACCTGCTCGACCGGCAGCCGGTTGCCGCCCTTGAGCACGTCCGACAGAGACTCGCCCTCGACGAACTTCATCACCATGTAGTAGGTGCCGCCCTCGCGCCCGACCGCGTAGACGGGCACCAGGCCGGGGTGCTCCACCTGCGCCAGCGCGCGGGCCTCGCGCATGAACCGCGCCAGCACCGAGGCGTCGGCGTCCTGCGTGCGCATGGCCTTGATCGCGACGGGGCGCTTGAGGGTGAGGTCGGTGCCGCGATACACCACCCCCATGCCGCCCCGGCCGACCTCGGTGTCGATCCGATAGCGGCTCTCGAGGACGGTGCCCGCCTCGAAGGGCTGCGGCTCGCCCGTGTCGTGGAAGCCGCAGCTGGGGCAGACCGTCGAATTGTCGGGCACTTCGGTGCCGCAGGCAGGGCAGGGGTGGACGGCTTCCCTTCCTTCCATCGGTCGATCGGGAGGCCTATAATGCCAAAAACCGCGACCGACCGGAACTTCGCACACCCGCCGACCTGATGTCCTCTTCATCCTCCACCTACGCCTGTCCGCGCTGCGGCGCGCAGGTGACCGATGACCTCACTCACTGCCTCTCGTGCGGGGCGACGCAGGTGCGGGACGATCCGCCGGACGCGTGGATCGGGCGCGAGATCGACAACAAATACGCCATCGAGCGGGTGCTGGGCGTCGGCGGCATGGGCATGGTGTTCGCGGCGCGGCGGGTGCTGGTGGGCGACCTGGTGGCGCTGAAGGTGCTGTTCCCGCGCTTCCTCGAGAGCCCGCTGCAGCGGCGCCTGTTCGGCGACGAGGCCGTCGCCGCCGCCCGGCTGTCGCACCCCAACGTGGTGACGGTCTTCGACGCCGAGCTGCAGCCCCACGACGGCTCGGCCTACATCGCGATGGAGCTGCTCGAGGGCCGCACCTTCAAGGCGCTGCTGCGCGACGAGGCGCCGCTCGATCCGCTGCGCGCCCTGCCGATCATGATCCAGGTGTGCACCGGCCTCGCCGCCGCGCACCAGGCGCAGATCATCCACCGCGATCTGAAGCCCGACAACGTGTTCCTCGAGGAGCGCCGCGACGGCACGGTGCGGGTGAAGCTGGTCGACTTCGGCATCGCCGCCATGCTCGACGCCGACAACCGGGACGAGCAGCGGCGGCTGCTGGGCACCCTGCGCTACATGGCGCCCGAGCAGTGCCGCGGCGCGCCGGTGGACGAGCGCGCCGACCTGTACGCCCTCGGCGTGATGCTCTACGAGACGCTGACCCGCCGGCGGGCGACCGGCAAGACCATCTCGGCGGTGCTGAACGACGAGGTGCAGCCGCCCAACCTGGTGCTGCCCGCCGAGCGTCACCTGCCCCACTCGCTGGAGGATCTGGTGATGCAGCTGTTGGCCAAGCACCCCGACGATCGGCCCTCGACGGCCATCCGGGTGCGCGACCGCCTCGAGGCCATCCTCGCCGAGCTGCAGGGCGGCGGGGCGAGCGCCCCGGCCCTCGCGGCCGAAGCGACGCAGCCCTCGCCGCCGCCCGTGCCCGCCGCGCCGGGCAGCCGGCGCGCCCTGTGGATCGGCCTCGCGGTGGCCTGCCTGATGGGCGTCGTGGGGGGCCTGTGGTGGGGCCTGACCGCACCATGAGGCGCGACGCCCTGCACGTCGTGCTGTGCAACCCGGCCGATCCCCGCAACGTCGGGGGCGCCATCCGCGCGGTCGCCAACTTCGAGCTGGGCAGCCTGCGCGTGGTCACGACCACCGGCTTCGATCCGTCCGACCTGCGCGCGTTCAGCAGCGAGTCCATCGACACGATGGAGCTGCGCTTCTTCGAGACGCTGGACGAGGCGATCGGCGACTGCACCCGCGTCATCGGCACCAGCCGGCGCGAGCACCGCGACGACGCCCCGCCCGAGTGGCCCGCGGCCGGCCTCGCCGCCCGCGTGGGCGACGGCGCGCCGACGGCCATCCTCTTCGGCGCCGAGCGCACCGGCCTGCTGCTGCACGAGCTGGATCGCTGTCAGGCCTGGGTGCAGATCCCCACCGGCGACCGCTTCCCCTCGATGAACCTGGCCCACGCGGTGGCCTGTGTGTGCTACGAGCTGGCCCGCCCGCTCGAGGCGACCGTCGGCCCGCCCCTGGAGGCCGAGGCGCCGCCGAAGGTGCCCGCCGCCGCGCGCGAGGCCTTCTTCGCCGCCATCGAGGACTGCGTCGCCAGCGTGAACTACCCGCCGGGGCGCGGCCCCGAGCACTTCGTGCGCCGCCTGCGCAAGGTGCTGGCGCGGGCCAACCCGAACGCGCAGGAGCTGGCGCTCTTCGGCGGCGTCTTCGCCGAGCTGAAGCGGCTGGGTGGCCTGGCCGGCGTCGAGCGCGAGGAGCCCTGATCATGCGACTGCGTCCCTTGTTCGTGCTGGCCCTCGGGCTGGTCGCGTGTCAGCCCGAGGGCAGCGGCGGCGGCGACTGCCGCGAGGCGGCCCGCGTCTGCGGCGCCGGGTTCGTCTGCCAGCCCGCCGACGATCAGACCTGGGCCTGCGTGCCGGCGGCGGACGGCGACGCCGCGATCGGCGCGGGCGACGGCGGCGTGCCGGGCGCGCCCGACGCGCGGCTGCCCGGCGGTGACGCGGGCGATCCCGACGCCAGCGAGGGCCCCGGGCCGGATCGGCGGGACGCCGGCGGCCTGGACGCCGCGCCACCGGCGCGGGACGCCGCCCCGGCCGCCGACGGCGCGCTGACCGACGCCGCGCCGGGCCCGGACGCCGAGGTGAGCGACCTCGGCCCCGCCGTGGACGGCGGCGTCGCGCCGCTCGGCGCCGCCTGCGGCGCCGACGAGGACTGCGCCGAGCCCGCCACCTGCGACCCGAGCGTGCTGGACGGCCGCTGCCGGCTGGACTGCGAGGGCGGCTGCCCCGACGGCACCGCCTGCGCCGAGGACGCCGCGGGCGAGGGCTGGTGCGCGCCCACCTGCGCCGCCGACGACGACTGCCGCGCCGGGTGGGTGTGCCTCGACGACACCTGCGGCCCCGGCTGCCCCGAGGTGCCCTGCGCCGACGACGATCTCTGCGTGCAGGGCCGCTGCGGCGGCGCCTGCGTCGAGGTGCCCGAGGTGTGCAACGGGCGCGACGACGACTGCGACGGCGACGTCGACGAGGCCACGCTGAACGCCTGCGGCGCGTGCGGTCCGGTGCCGGCCGAGGTCTGCAACCTCGAGGACGACGACTGCGACGGCGACACCGACGAGGGCGTGCGCAACCCCTGCGGCGACTGCGGGCCCCTGCGCGCCGAGGTGTGCAACGGCCTCGACGAGGACTGCGACGGGCGCAACGACGAGGGCGTCAGCAACGCCTGCGGCGGCTGCGGCCCCGCGCCGGCCGAGGTCTGCGACGGCGAGGACGACGACTGCGACGGGCGGACCGACGAGGCGGTCGACTGCCCCGAGGGGCAGAGCTGTCAGGCCGGGCGGTGCCGCCCGGTGCTGTCCGGTGAGGGTGGCCCCTGCGCGGTCGATGCCGACTGCGCGGTGGGCACCTGCCTCTTCGGCGCCTGGCCAGGCGGCCTCTGCCAGGTCGAGTGCGAAGACGGGCGCGACTGCGAGAGCGGGGCGTGCGGGCACGCCGGCGAGGACTCGTTCTGCCTCGCGGGGTGCGGCGATGACCACCCCGACCGCCCCCCTTGCCAAGACGGCTGGGTGTGCCCCTTCGGCTCGAGCGCGTGCCTGCCCAGCTGCCTCGAGGTGCCCTGCCCGGGCTTCGACGAGTGCCTGCCGAGCGGCGAGTGCGTCAGCCCGACGTACTACGACGTGACCCTCCAGCAGGTGCTGCTGAGCGTCGCGAAGGCGAGCGGCGAGCCCTGGGACGGCCTGGGCGCCGCTGTCGCGCAGGAGGTGATCGACGCCTTCGTCGCCGAGCTCGAGAGCGACGATCCCCTGGGCGGCCTGATCGCCTTCTTCGGCTCGGCCCTGGTGCGCGAGCTCGAGAAGCCGGACGCCTACGGCGTGCTGTTCATCGAGGGGCCGGGCCTCGAGCCCACCGAGATCGAGCTTGTGGAGCGCAACAACACCTTCGCGCCCCGCTGGGACGTCGGCTACACGTTGGTGCCGGCGAACGACGCCGTCCGCCTCGTCATCGAGCTGAGCGACGCCGACGTGCTGCTCGACGACGACGTCGGGCGGGTGGTGATCACCGCGGACGACATCCGGCAGGCCGCGGGCGCGGGTGGACCGCTCCCCATTCGGGTCGACGCGCAGGGCACCGGGCAGATCGTGCTGGTGGTGCTCGACGTGCAGCGGTCGCGTTGAGCCGGCGGCGGCGCCTCGCCCTGCTGGCGCTGGCGCTGGGTCTGGGCGCCTGCGACGACGACGGCTCGGCCGGGCCGCCCACCGACGACGCGACCACCACCGACGCGACCGCCCCGGCCGACGCGCGCCCACCCGACCGCGGTCTACTCGACCGCGGCGCGCCGCCGGGGGACGCCGGGCTGGCAGACGCCGCGCGGCTGACCGGCGACGCCGCGGCGTCGCTGGACGCCGCGGCCGCCGACGCCCGGTCCAACGACGCGACGCCGCGCCCGACGCCGAGCCGCCCGCCGACGCCCTGCCCCCCGACGCCGTGGCCCCCGACGACTGCCTCGCCGCCTGCGCGCGCGCCGACGCCTGCGGGCTGACCGTGCCGTTCGGCGGCTGCGCCGCGGCGTGCGCGCGCGCCGCCCAGCCCATCAGCGCCTGCGCCCCGTCGCCGGACGCCGCCTGCGATGCCCCGGCGTGGCGCGCTTGCCTGGCCGATCTGGCGCCCCGGTGCGCCGACGCCTGCGCCGTCCGACGCGCCTGCAACCTGCGCGGGGCCGAGACCTGCCCCGCGGACTGCCTGGCCCAGGCCACCGACCCCGATCCGCTCGCCGCGATGCGCGCGGACAGCCGCCTGGCCTGCCTCGCCGGCGCCGACGACGACTGCGTCGCCGCGACCGCCTGCCTCGACGCGCCCACGCGCGCGGCCACCCTGCCCAACAGCCACGCCTTCTGCCTCGAGGTGGCCGCCTGCCGCGCCGCCCAGCCGGACGCGCCCGGCTTCGACTGCGTCGAGCTGCACGGCCTGCTGTTCGCGCAGGGCGGCTGGCCGGCGCTGCGCTGCGGGCTGGACCACCTGGCGCGGCGCTGCGACTTCGACGCCGCGCTGCGCTGCCTCGACCGCCCGCCGCCCGCCGTCGACTGCGGCACGATCTGCGCCGCGCGCGCGGCCTGCGACGGGGCCGACGGCGCGGCCTGCCGGCAGACCTGCGCCGGCCTGCTGGACGGCCCGGCGCTCGAGGTCGAGCGGCGCCTCGGCCCGTGGCTGTGCGACGAGGCGCCGGACTGCGCCGCGCTGCAGGCCTGCGAGGCCGCGGCCGACCCCGAGGCGGTGTGCGCCGAGCGCTGCGCGGGGTGCGACGCCGGCTGCGTCGACGACTGCGTGGCCGACCTCCCCCGCGCGCGACTGTCGGCCGAGGGCTGTCCCGCGCCCGCCCCGCCCTGCGCGCTGCACTGCGCCGCCCTGCGCGAGTGCGGCCAGCGCCAGCCCGGCGACACCTGCGAGGCCGACTGCGCCGACGCCTTCTGGCGCGACCCCCTGCCCCGCGCCACCTTCCTGCGCTGCGTCGCCCGCGCCGACGCCTGCCTGCCGCCCGCCGAGGGGCACGCGGTGAGCCAATGCGTGCGCGACGCGACGGTGGGGGGGCTGGACTGCCCGAACCTTTGCCGCGCCGACGCCTGCGGGGGCGCGGACGATCTCTACGAGTGCCTGGTGGACTGCGCCCGCGGCGGCCGGGCCGCCGAGATCGAGGCCAGCGGCGCCTGCCTGCGCGCGGCCGGCGCCGACGCCGACTGCGCGACCCTCACGGCGTGTCGCGCCGAGTGACCGCCCACTGAAACATGACCGTGGTGGCCGCGGCGGCCACGTTCAGGCTGTCGATGGCGCCGAAGAGCGGGATCTCGACGGCCAGGTCGGCGGCCGCGCGCAGGGCCGGCGGCACGCCCTCGTCCTCGGCCCCGAGGACGAACAGCGGGCGCGGCGGATAGTCGGCGCGGTGGTAGGGCGCGCTGTCCGGGGTCTGTTGCACGGCGACGATCTGGTAGCCGCGGGCGCGGGCCCACACGACCAGCGCGGCGGGATCGGGCACGTGGTCGATGGGCAGCAGCAGGTCGGTGCCGCGCGCCGGGCTGCGGAACAGGTCACCGCGGCCCATCAACACCACCTCGCGCAGGCCGGCGGCCTCGGCGCTGCGGACGGCCACGCCCAGGTTCACGTCGAAGCGGGTGTGGCACAGGGCCAGGGCGGCCGGCGCGCGCTCGACGGCGGGCACCGGATCGCCCGGGCGCAGGCCGTAGGGCGGGCGGGCCGAGGCGGCGTCGCTGCGGGCGTGGGGGCCCAGCCTCCGAGCCAGCACGGCGGGCGCGAAGGCGCCGGTCTGGGCGCGGCGGGCCAGCCAGGCGACGCCGGGATCGGGGTCGAGCACCAGGCGCGCCAGGTCGTGATGGCCGGGCGGCAGGGCGCGGGCGGCGGCGGCGCGGACGCGGGGTCGCGGTGATCGGCGGGCGGCGCCGCGCCCAGCCGGGCCAGGCCCAGGCGGCCTCGACCGGGTGATCGTCGAGCAGCGCGGCCAGCGCGACGGGATCGGCCAGGTGGGCCAGCGCCGTGGGGTCGCCCGCGCGGGCGGCCGCCACCAGCGCGGCGTCGGCGGGCGCGCGCGGGCCAGCAGGCGGCCCAGCGCGGCGGCCTGCAGGGGCGGCCGAAGGCGGGCCGCAGCGCCTCGGGCGGGGGGGGACGTCGCCGCGCGCCTCGAGGGCCTCGGCCACGCGCGCGAGCACCTCAGGCGCCGCGTCGCCGAGCGCCGCGCGCAGGGCGTCGAGGGGTGCCGCGGGCTGGGCGCAGGCGCGGCGGACGCGCACGACGGGATCGGCGAGGCCGTCGCCGAGGGCCGGTTCGTCGCCGTCGGCCAGCACGCCCAGGATGCGGGCGGCGCCGGCGCGGGTGCGGGGCGCGGCGTCGGCGTCGCGCAGGGCCGCGCGCAGGGCGGGCGCGACGCGCTCGGGGTCGATCTCGGAGAGGATGCGGGCGACGCGCCGGCGGGTCATGCGCTGGGGGGCGTCGAGCAGGGCCACCAGGGTGGGCACCTCGGCGGGCGGCACCTCGCGGGCCAGGCGGCCGCGCGCCGCGTCGCGGACGACGGGATCGGGATCGTAGAGGGCCGCGTCCAGATCGGCCGCATCCAGCCCGCTCACAGCATCATGCCGGCCACCGTCGCCGTCATGAAGGCGGCCAGCGTGCCGCCGATCATCGCGCGCAGCCCGATGCGCGCCAGGTCCTTGCGGCGGTTGGGCGCGATGGCCCCGATGCCGCCGATCTGGATGGCGATGCTGCCGAAGTTGGCGAAGCCGCACAGCGCGTAGGTGGCGATGATGACCGAGCGGGGATCGCGGATGGCGCCGGTCTGCACCAGCGACGACAGCTCGAAGTAGGCGTAGAACTCGTTGAGCACGGTCTTCGTACCCAACAGCGATCCCACCGCCTGCGCGTCGTCCCAGGGCACGCCCATCACCCACGCGAGGGGGGCGAGCACCCAGCCGAGGATGCGCTGGAAGGTGAGCTCCTCGACGCCGACCCAGCCGCCGACCACCGTGAGCAGCGCGTTGAGCAGCGCGACGAGGGCCACGAAGGCCAGCAGCATGGCGGCCACGTTCAGCGCCAGGGTCAGCCCGTCCGCCGCGCCGGTGGCCGCCGCGTCGATCGTGTTCTGGTAGGTCGACCGCTCGCCCTTGGCCACCGTGCCCGCGGTCTCGGGCGTGCCGGTCTCGGGCAGCATCAGCTTGGCGATCACCAGCGCCGCGGGCGCCGACATGATGCTGGCGGTCATCAGGTGGCCCGCCATGTCCGGGAACAGGTCACCGAACATGCCGACGTAGGCCACCATGACGCCGCCGGCCACGGTCGCGAAGCCGCCGGTCATCACCGCCATCAGCTCGCTGTCGGTCATCTTCTCGACGAAGGGCCGGATGAGCAGCGGGGCCTCGGTCTGGCCGACGAAGATGTTGCCCGCCGCCGACAGGCTCTCGGCGCCGCTGGTGCGCAGCGTCCACTGCATCACGCGGGCGACCGCGCCCACCACCAGCTGCATGATGCGCAGGTGGTACAGCACGGCCATCAGCGACGAGAAGAAGATGATCGTGGGCAGCACCGAGAAGGCGAAGGGGATGCGCCCCATCTCCTCGGTCGTGCTCATCAGCGGATCGAACAGGAGGTTCGCGCCCTCGCGGTAGAACTGCAGCAGCTTGGCGACGCCGTCCTTCAGCGCGCCGAAGAAGCCCGCGCCCACGTCGGTCTGCAGCAGCACCGCCCCCAGCGCGAGCTGCAGGCCGACGCCCCAGATCACCACCCGCCACTGCACCACGCGGCGGTTGGTGCTCGCCGCCCAGGCCAGCACCATGATGACCACCATGCCCAGCAGGCTGGTCAGCCGCGCGCCGAGGGGCACGTCGATCTTCGAGGGCAGCACCAGCGGCTCGCCCGCGAGAGCCAGCGCCGGCGCCAGCAGCAGCGCGGCGGCCACGGCCAGGCCGAGTCGGCCGGCGGTTCGCGTGCGCACGCGACCTCCTTCGTCCTCGCTCACCCGATGCGGTCGATGACCAGGGGCCCCACGGTGGGCGGGGCGTCGTCGATCCGGTAGGCCGCGCGCAGGCGGGCCAGCGCGTCGTCGACCCCGCGGTCGGCGTGGTGCACGCGCACCAGCGGCTGGCCCTTCGCGACGCGGTCGCCCAGGCGCGCCTCGATCGTCAGCCCGACGGCCGGATCGATGGCGTCCTCCTTCTTCGCGCGCCCCGCGCCGAGGCAGACGCCCGCGACGCCGACGGCCGTGGTGTCGATGGCGCCGACGTAGCCGTCGCGGGGCGCCTCGAGCACCACCTCGCGCGTCGCCGTGGGCAGCCGGTCGGGATCGTCCACGACCCTCGGATCGCCGCCCTGCGCCTCGATGATCTGTCGGAAGCGCTCGAGCCCGCGGCCGTCCTTCAGCGCGCGCTCGGCCTCGGCGGGATCCTTCCCCCCCAGCGACAGCATCGTCCGCGCCAGCTCGAGCGTCAGCGCGGTCGTGTCGGCCGGCCCCTCGCCCCGCAGGATGTCGATGGACTCGCGCACCTCGAGCGCGTTGCCCACCGTCCGCCCCAGCGGCTGGTTCATGTCGGTCAAGAGCGCGACGACCTTCTTCCCCATCTTCTGGCCGATCGCCACCATCGTCTCGGCCAGCGTGCGGGCGTCGTCGATCGTGCGCATGAAGGCGCCCGTGCCGACCTTCACGTCCAACACCAGCGCGTCGATGCCCTCGGCCAGCTTCTTCGACATGATCGAGCTGGCGATCAGCGGGATGGACGCCACCGTGCCGGTCACGTCGCGCAGCGCGTACAGGCGCTTGTCGGCGGGCGCGATCTCGGCGGTCTGGCCGATGAGCCCCAGCCCCAGCGTGCCCACCAGCTCGACGAAGCGCTCGACCGTCTGATCGGTGCGGAAGCCGGGGATGCTCTCGAGCTTGTCCAGCGTGCCGCCCGTGTGGCCCAGGCCGCGCCCGGACACCATCGGCACGGGCACGCCGCAGGCCGCCACCAGCGGCGCCAGGGGCAGGCTGATCTTGTCGCCCACCCCGCCGGTGCTGTGCTTGTCCACCTTCACGCCGGCGATGTGCCCCAGGTCGAGCACCTGCCCCGACCGCAGCATCGCGTCGGTCCAGGGCGCGAGCTCCGCGGGGGACATGCCGTTGAGGTAGATGGCCATCAGCAGCGCGGCCATCTGGTAGTCGGGCACGGCGTCCCGGCTGTAGGCGGCGATCACCGCGCGGATCGCGTCCGGATCCATCTGGCCCCGGTCGCGCTTGGCCTCGATCAGATCGACGACGCGCATCAGCCCTCGTCGCTCGCGTCGGCGAGCAGCTCGGCCGGCATCTCGAAGCCGGCCTCGTCCAGCAGCGCGTGCGCCGCGGCCAGCGCCGCCCGCACCTCGCCGCCCAGGCGCGCGCGCCGCGCGGCCTCGGCCTCGGCCGCCTGCAGGGTGGCCTGCAGCGCGTCCCGCTCGCCGCTCGCGGTCTCGAGCTGTTGCTGCCGCTCGGCCAGCACCCCGTCGCGCTCGGCGATCTCGTCGTTCAGCCCGTCCACCGTGCGCTCGAGCGTCGCGATGCGCTCCCGGTGCTCGGCCGCCTGCGCGTCCAGATCGGTCAGCCGCGCGTCCCGGTCGGCCACGTCGTCGGCGCGCCCCTTCTGCTCGGCGGCCAGCGCCTCGCGCGTCTCGCCCAGCGCCTGCTCGGTCGCCTGCAGCGTGGTCTTCGTGTCGGCCAGCTCGCTGCCGAGCGACCGCGCCTCGGCCTCGGCCTTCTCGGCGCGCTCGCCCTCGCTGGCCAGCCGCCCGCGCAGCTCGTCGGCGTGCGCCTGCGCCTCCTCGCGCGCCTTGGCCATCGCCGCCTCGTGCGCGGCCTCCTGCTCGTTGGCGGCCTGCTGCGCCTCGGCCCGCGCGGCCTCGAGCGCCTCGGCGCCGGCCTGCTTCTCGGCCGCCAGCGCCTCGGACGCCGCCTGCTTCTCCGCCGCCAGCGCCTCGGCGTGCGCCGCCTCGAGCGCCGCGCGCGCGGCCTCCATCGACGCCTTCTCGGCCGCCCACGCCTCGGCCGCCTCGGCGTGGCGCGCCTCCTGCCCCTTGCGCTCGGCCTCGTGCTGATCGCGCAGGCCCTGCAGCTCCTGGGCGTGGGTCTCGGTCAGGGCCTCGACCGCCGCCGCGTGCTCGGCCGCCGCCTGCTGCGCCGCCGCGGCCGCGTCCGCCTTCGCCTGCTCGATCTGCGCGGCGGCGTCGGCCTGCGCCGCCGCGACGGCCTCGTCGCGCTGCGCCTCGGCCGCGGCCACCGCCTCGTCGCGCTGCGCCTGCGCCTGCGTCACCTGCGCGGCGGCGTCGGCGCGCGCCTGCTCGGCGGCCTGCTCCGCTTCGGTCCGCTGCGTCTGCGCCGCGCCCACCTCGGCTGCGGCCGCCTCCCGCACGTTGGCCAGCTCGTCGGCGTGCGCCTGCGCCGCCCGCTCGGCCTCCACCTGCGCCTGCGCCGCCGCCTCGGCCGCCGCGGCCTGCGCCGCCTGCACCTCGGCGCGCAGCTGCGCGGCCTCGCCCTGGGACGCCTCGAGCCGCCCCTTGAGATCCTCGATCGCCTGCTCGGCCTCGTCGCGCGCGGCCTCGACCGCCTCGGCGTGCGCGCCGGCCCGGCCCAGCTGGCCTTGCAGCGTGGTCGCCTGTTGGCGGGCCGCGTCCAGCTCCTCGCTGAGCTCGATCAGCTCGCGATCCCGGGCGGTGACCTTCTCGCGCAGCTCGAGCCCCTCGCGCTCGCGCGCGGCGAGCTGCTCGCGCACGTCGACCAGCTCGCGCCGCGCCGCCGCCCCGCTGTCGCGCTTCTGCTGCGACTCGGTCTGCCAGCGGTTCAGCTCTTCGCGGGCCAGCTTCAGCTGCTGCTGCAGCTCGATCACCTGGGCGCGCAGGTTGCGCAGGGTGCGATCGTCCGAGGGCTCGGCGGCCGCCGCGGCGGGGGCCGGCGGCGAGACGGAGGCGTCCAGATCGTCCGGCTCGGGATCCTCGGGCACCAGCGTCGCCGCGGGCGGCGGCGGCGGCGTGGCGGGCTCGGGCGCCCGCGGCGCCTCCAGCGGCGGCGGCGAGGGATCCACGGCGTGCAGCGGCGCGTCGGGCAGCTCGTCGGGGAGGGGCTCGTCCGGACCGGCGGTCGCGGCCTTCATCGCCTGGTCGAAGTCGCCGACGTCCATGTCGATGACCATGGTGCCGTCGTCGTCCGCGTCGTAGGCGGCGACCAGATCGTCCTCGCCCACCTCGAGCGGCACCGGCGCCGGCTCGGGCGGGGGCTCGAGGGCGTTGGCCGGGCCGCCCATCACCAGCGACTCGAAGGCCTGGTCGGCCTCGGCCTCGATCTCGGCCAGCTCCTCCGGATCGAACAGGCTGCCGCCCAGCAGCGAGTCGTCGGTGGCGCGCGTCGTCTCGCCCACGATCGCGTCCGGATCGTCGGGCACCGGCAGGGCCACGCGGGTCAGCTGGCCGAGCAGATCGACGAAGGCCTGGGCCGTGAAGGGGCGCACCAGGTAGGCGTCGGCGCGCGTGCGCAGCGCGCGGTGGCGCTCGAGGCGCTCCGAGCCCTGCTCGTCGGCGTCGATGACCAAGGCCACCGGCACGTCGGGCACGCGGCGCCGCAGCTTGCTGCACAGGCCGTAGCCGGTGCCCTTCGCGTCCATCAAGCCGAGGAAGACGACGGCGGGCTGATCGAGCTGAGCGAGCTGGATGCCCTCGTTGCCGTCCGCCACCGTCTCGGCCTCCAGGCCGAGCGCCGTGCACCGGGCGCGGACCTGCTCGCTGAAGTCGATATCACTGTCGATGATCAGGATTCGCATCGCTCGCGCCCTACCGGGAGGTCCGGGTCGCACGCTAACCCACCCCCCAGCGACCGTCAATTTGCCGTCGGACCGCGGCGCGACGGGGTTTCCGGGGCGCCGGGTGGCGTCCGCGCATGGGTCGGCGCACACTGGCCCGCGTGAGCCCGCCCGCCCCCGACGCCAGCGCCGCGCCGCGCTGGCACAGCCCCGCCCCGGACGCCGACCGGGCCCGCGTGCTGGCCCTGCTCGAGCGCCACGGGCGCGCGTCGACGGGCTTCCAGCTGATCGAGCGGGGCTTCCGCTATTGGTTCGATCCCGAGGGCGACGCGGTCGTGGGCTACGTCGAGGCCGCCGGCCATCGGGTCGTCGCGGGCCGGCCGGTGGCCGCCGAGGCGGATCTGCCCGCGGTCACCGCGCGCTTCGTCCGCGAGGCCCGCGCGGCCGGCATGCGGGTGGCGTTCTTCGGCGCCGAGGCCGATCTACGGGCCGCCCTCGAGGCCGCCGATCTGCCCCACGACGCGCTGCAGGTGGCCGAGCAGCCCGACTGGGATCCGCGCCGCTACACGCTGAGCGGCTCGGCGCGGCGATCGCTGCGCGCCCAGGTGAACCGCGCGCGCAACAAGGGCGTGCGCGTGCGCCGCATCGAGCCCGACGACCTGGCGCGCCACCCGGGCAGCATCCGCGCCGAGATCGAGACGGTGCTCGATCGCTGGCTGGCCTCGCGTCGCATGAGCGTGATGCGCTTCATGGTCGACCTCGAGCCCTTCACCTTCCCCGAGGCGCGCCGCTACTACGTGGCCGAGCGGGGCGACCGCCCGGTGGGCTTCCTCGCGGCGGTGCCGGTGTTCGCGCGCCGCGGCTGGTTCTTCGAGGACGTGATCCGCGTGCCCGACGCCCCCAACGGCACCGCCGAGCTGCTGATCCACACCGCCCTCGAGGACGCGCGAGAGCGCGGCGACGCCTACGTCACCCTGGGCATGGCGCCGCTGGCCGGCGTCGACACCGCGCCCGGGCCGCATCGCCTGCTGCGGCGCGGGCTGCGCTTCTGCCACGATCGCCTGGGGCCCCTGTACCACTTCGCCGGCGTGCGCAGCTTCAAGGCGCGCTTCCGCCCCGACCGGTGGACGCCGCAGTACCTCGTCACCGCCCCCGGGCCGGTGGGGCTGCGCACCCTGCACGCGGTGCTGACGGCCTTCGCCGGGGGCGGCCTGATCGGCTTCGCGGTGGACACGCTGCACCGCCTGCTCGAGCGCGTGCGGCCCGTCAGCTGGGCGCGCGCGCTGGCGGCGCTGGCCGCCCTGCTCGTGCCCTGGACCGCGCTGCTGGCCGCCGCGGACGGTGATCGGTGGTTCGGCCACGCCACCATCCAGACCGCCTGGGTGGCCTTCGACGCGGTGATGGTGGTGGCGCTGGGCGGCCTCGCCGCGCTGGCCCGCCGCGACCACCCCGCGACCAGCCGCGTGGCGTTGCTGCTGGGGGGCGCCACCCTGGCCGACTTCACCCTGTCGGCGGTGCAGGCGCTGCACCTGCACCACGCGGCGACCGGCTGGACCGCGCTCTTCGTCGCGGCCGGCCTGTGCGGCCCCGCGCTGGCCACCACCCTGCTGATCGCGCTGGCCTGGGGGCGCACGCCGCGCGGGCTGCACAGCGCGCGGTGATGCGCGTAGGATGGCCGACGGGAGGTGACGACGTGAAGGTTCTCTTCGCCCATGGCTTCGAAGGCGTGCCCAACGGCCGCAAGCCCCGGTTCCTGCGCGAGGCCCTCGGCTACGAGGTGATCGCCCCCCACATGTACGCCAACGGCTGGCGCTTCGAGGATCAGGTGCTGGTGCTGCTCGACGCCCTCGACGCCGATCCGGACATCCGGCTGGCGGTGGGCTCCAGCATGGGCGGCTTCGCGATGGCCGCCGCCGCCGCGCGCCGCCCCGACCGCGACCTGCGCGTGCTGCTGATGGCCCCCGCGGTCGGCCTGCACGCGGTGTGGTCCGAGCAGCTCGGCGACGAGGCGATGAGCATGTGGGCCGAGATGGGCAGCCTGCAGTACTACCACCAGGGCGTGGGGCGCGAGGTCATGCTGCCCTACGCGCTGTGGACCCAGTGCCGCGACGCCGCCGACGTGGTGCTGACGCACCCGACGATCATCATCCACGGTCTGCACGACGAGACGGTGCCGGTGGAGAACGCGCTGGCCCTCGCCAAGCGCTCGCCCGGCGTGCGAGCCCTTTACGCCGTCGCCGACGGCCACCGCCTGCTCGACAGCCTGCCCCTGATGGCCGACGCCGCGCGCCGCCTGGCCGAGGTCTAGTCGTCCGGCCCCTGCCCGGGGACGCCGCCGGTGACGTCCTCGGCGGCCAGCGCGCCGCGCGAGAACAGCGTGCGCTCGACGAAGGTGTCGAAGACCGCCTCGAGGCGCCGCTGCACGTCCTCGCCCTCGAGCAGGCCGAGCGCGCGGGCGACCGCCTCGAAGGTGCACACGCGCGCGGGATCCGGGTGGCTGCGCAAGCGGAAGTTCGACGGCGGGCCCGGCGGCAGGCGCACGCGGGGCAGCGCGGCCAGCTCGGGCGAGCGCCAGGCCATCTTGCGCGCTTGCTTCCAGTTGCCGTCGGGCACGACCAGCGTCAGCGGCGTCTCGCTGGGCGCCAGCACCTCGGCCGCGGTGGGGTACAGCATCACCGCGCGGCCGCCGGGCGCCACCGGCCAGGGGCCGGGCAGCGCGCCGGTGGCGTCGTCGCGCAGCCAGAGGTGCCCTTCGGTGAGGGTGAGCGGCACCAGCCGCCCGCTGTTGCTGGTGCGGGTGGCCTCGCGATCGTGCAGCACGATCACCACCCGCGTGCGGGTGGCGATGGGCTCGACCTCGGCGCACAGGCAGGACGGGACGTGCAGCGCGCACCGCGGGCAGCGCGGCACCCGGCCGAAGCCGCCCCTCATCCCTTCAGCGCGGACACCAGCTTGTCCATCGAGTCCTTGGCGTCGCCGAGCAGCAGCGCCGCGTTCTCGGCGTAGAACAGCGGGTTGTCGACGCCGGCGTAGCCCGTGCCGCGGCTGCGCTTGAAGATGACCACCTGCTCGGCCTTCCACACCTCGAGCACCGGCATCCCGTAGATGGGGCTCGACGCGTCGGTCAGCGCGCCCGGGTTGACGATGTCGTTGGCGCCGATCACCAGCACCACGTCCGTCTCGGGGAAGTCCTCGTTGATCTCGTCCATCTCGAGGACGATGTCGTAGGGCACGTCGGCCTCGGCCAAGAGCACGTTCATGTGCCCGGGCAGGCGGCCGGCCACCGGGTGGATGGCGAAGCGCACCTTGGCCCCGCGGTCGCGCAGCAGGCTGGTCAGCTCGCGCACGGCGTGCTGCGCGCGGGCGACCGCCATGCCGTAGCCGGGCACGATGACCACGCCCTTCGCGTCCTTCAGCGCCGTCACGGTGTGGTCGACGTCGATCTCGGCGATCTCGCCCTCGGGCGCCGGCCCGGCCGGCTTCTTGCCGCCCGAGTCGCCGCCGAAGCCGCCGAAGATCACGCTCCAGATCGAGCGGTTCATCGCCTTGCACATGATGTAGCTGAGGATGGCGCCCGACGAGCCCACCAGCGCGCCGGTGATGATCAGCAGATCGTTCTGCAGCATGAAGCCGGCCGCCGAGGCGGTCCACCCGGAGTAGCTGTTCAGCATCGACACGACGACCGGCATGTCGGCGCCGCCGATGGCCATCACCAGGTGCCAGCCCAGCACGCCCGCCAGCACGGTCATGATGCCCAGCTGCACCAGGCCGTCGGTGCCGCCGGCCTGCACGTACAGCACGCCCAGCACCACCGACGCGGTCACCAGTCCCAGGTTGAACAGGTGCCGCGCGGGCAGCAGCAGCGGCTTGCCGCTGACGCTGCCCTTCAGCTTGAGGAACGCCACCACCGAGCCGGTGAAGGTGATGGCGCCGATGAAGACGTCGACGAACACCTCGACGAGGAAGACCGCGCTGCCCTGGTTCAGCTTCGGATCGAGGTAGCTCGCGTAGCCCACCAGCACCGCCGCGGCGCCCACGAAGCTGTGCAGCAGCGCCACCATCTCGGGCATCGAGGTCATCGCGACGCGCGCGGCCATCAGGTAGCCGATGACGCCGCCCAGCGCGAGCGCGGGCAGCAGGATGGCGTAGCCCTCGACCTCGGTGGACGTGGCCAACGCGCCGACGGCGATCGCCATGCCGACGATGCCGTAGACGTTGCCGCGGCGCGACGTCTCCTGGCTGCTCAGGCCGCGCAGGCTGAGGATGAACAGGACGCTCGAGACGAGGAACGCCAGGCCCAGAAGCATGGTCTCCATGGCGCGCCCCCTACTTCCGGAACATCTTGAGCATGCGTTGGGTCACCAGGAACCCGCCCGCGATGTTGATCGTCGCCAGCAGCACCGCGGCCGCGCCCAACAACGAGGTGGGGGCCGTCAGGTGGTCGCTGGTCTGCAGGATGCCGCCGACGATGATGATGCCGCTGATCGCGTTGGTGACCGCCATCAAGGGCGTGTGCAGCGCGGCGGTGACCGCCCACACCACCTGCCAGCCGACGAAGCAGGCCAGGACGAACACGGTCAGGTGCTGCAGGAAGGTGTTCGAGGCGCTGACCTCGCCGGTGTAGCCGAAGCGCAGCCCCAGCCACACGGCCAGCAGCGCGACGCCGACGACCACCGGCAGCCCGCCCTTCTTCTTCTCTTCGACCTTGGCCGGCGGCGTCGGCTCGGCCACCTTCGCGGGCGGCGCCTCGGTCTTGGGCTTGGGCGGCGGGCTCGGCTCCACGGCCGGCGGCGGCCACATCATCTCGCCGCCGTCCAGCACCAGCGCGCCGCGCACCGCCTCGTCGTCGTGATCGACGTGGTACTCGGCGCCGCCGCCCATGTCCGACAGCAGGTGCGTCAGGTTCGTGGCGTACAGCTGGCTGCAGGTGTTGGCCAGGCGGCTCGTGAGATCGGTGTAGCCGAGGACGATGACGCCGTTCTCGGTGACGTGGCGCTCGCCGGGCACGGTCAGCTCGCAGTTGCCGCCCTGCTCGGCCGCCAGATCCACGATGACCGAGCCGGGCTTCATCACCTCGACGGCGCGCGCCTGCCACAGCTTGGGCGCCGGCCGGCCGGGGATCAGCGCCGTCGTGACGACGATGTCGACCTCCTTGGCCTGCTCGTAGAACAGCTCCATCTCGGCGTCGATGAAGGCCTGGCTCATCACCTTGGCGTAGCCGCCCGCGCCCTCGCCCGACTCCTCGAAGTCCACCTCGAGGAACTCGCCGCCCAGGCTCTTCACCTGATCGCGCACGGCCTCGCGCGTGTCGAAGGCGCGCACGACGGCGCCCAGCCCCTTGGCCGCCGCGATGGCCGCCAGCCCCGCGACGCCCGCGCCGATGATCAGCACCTTGGCCGGCGGCACGCGCCCGGCCGCGGTGATCTGGCCGGCGAAGAAGCTGCCGAACTCGTTGGCGGCCTCGATGATCGCGCGGTAGCCGGCGACGTTGGCCATCGAGCTCAGCGCGTCCATCTTCTGCGCCCGGCTGATGCGCGGCACGCAGTCCATCGCCAGCACGGTGGCGCCGCGCGCGGCCAGCGCCTTCACCAGCGCCTCGTTCTGGGCGGGCCAGATGAAGCTGATCAGGTGCTGGCCCTCGCGGACGAGGGGCACCTCGTGCTCCTCGAGGGGGCGCACCTTCAGGATCAGGTCGGCCTCGGCCCACACGGTGGCCGCGTCGTCGACCAGCCGCGCGCCGGCCTCGGCGTAGGCGCTGTCGGCGTAGGCCGCTTCGCGGCCCGCGCCGCGCTCGATCAGCACCTCGGCGAAGCCCTGCTTCAGCAGGCGCTGCACCGAATCCGGGGTGGCCGCGACGCGGCGCTCGCCCGGGAAGCGCTCCTTGGGGATACCGACCTTCATCGGACCTCCACGGGGACGTCGCCGCGGGGACCCGCGGCGGGTGGAAAGCCGGCAACGGTCTACCACGGACGCGCGTTCACTGCTGAGAAAATCCGGGGCGGACGAGCGGCCGCGCGGCGCGGTCGAGACAGCGTCCGCCGGCATCTGGCACACTCGGCCGGTGGGTTGGCTCACCTTCTCCGAGCTCGAGGCGCAGGCGGACCGCGTCGACGCCCTCGCGGCGCGCACGCCGTCCATCGACGCGTTCTGCAGCAGCAGCGCGTGGACCTTCCCCGCGCGCCGCGCCTTCGCGCCGGACGCCGCGCCCTTCATCTACGACGCGGGCGACTGCGTCGTCGCGTTGATGGTGGTCGAGAGCGGCAGCGGCGCGCGGGTGGCCGTGCCGCTCGAGGCGGGCTGGGGGCTCGCGTCGCCCCTGCTGGGCCCGGACCCCGCGCAGGCGGTCGCCGTGCTGCGCCACATGATCGCGGCCCGGCCGGACGGCCTGTCGGGCATCTTCCTCAGCGGACTGCACCGGCACGCCGACGTGTGGCGGGGCCTCGTGCGGGCCTTCGCGCGCGACTGCCGCCTGGGGCTGGGCCCCGCGTGTCCCCGGCGCAACGCGTCGCTCGAGGGCGGCTTCGACGGCTTCCTCGGGCGCCGTTCGTCCCGGTTCCGCGCCAACCTGCGCCGCGCGTGGCGTCAGGCCCGAGGCGCTGGCGTGCGCTTCGAGCGCGCCACCGGCGAGGCCGACCCCGCGGCGCTCTACGCGCGCATCCAGGCCGTCGAGCGGCAGAGCTGGAAGGGCCGCGCCGGCGAGGGCATCGACCACGGCTCCCCGCGCCACTTCTACGACATCATGGTGCACCACCTGGCGGCGCGCGGCGCCCTGCGCGCCGTCTTCGCGCGGCGGGGCGACGAGGATCTCGCCTACGTCTTCGGCGGCGTCCTCGCCGACACCTACCGCGGCCTGCAGGTCAGCTTCGCGCAGGCGCACGCGGAGCACTCGCCGGGCAACCTGGTGCAGCTCGCGATGATCGAGTGGCTGTGCGAAGAGGGGGTCGGCTGGTACGACCTGGGCACCGACATGCCCTACAAGAAGCGGTGGGCCGAGGAGGGCCTCGAGACCCACACGCTGGCGTTGCTGCCGCTGGAGTGAGGCGCGGCCCCGGCTCGCCGGATCAGTCCTCGCGATCCTGATCGCGCTTCGGCCGGTGCTTGCGCGGCGGCACGACGTTCGCGGGCCGACCGCGGGGCGGCGGCTTGTCGCCGGGCGTGCGGCCCGCCGGCGGCCGCGGCCGGTCGGCGCGGGGGCGGTCGTCCCGATCGTCTCGGCGCGGCCGCTCGTCGCGATCGTCCCGCCGAGGCCGCGGCGGGCGGTCGTCCCGGTCGTCGCGCCGCGGCCGCGCTGGCCGGTCGCCGCGCGGGCGGTCGTCCTGGTCGTCCGCCGCGGCGCGCGGCCGGTCGCCGCGCGGCCGGTCGTCCTGGTCGTCGCGCGCGGCCGCTGCGCGGCCGGTCGTCCTGATCGCCGCGGCGGTCGCTCGCTCGCCCGCGGCTGGTCGTCCTGGTCGTCCCGCCGCGGCCGGTCGCTGCGCGGTCGGTCGCCGCGCGGCCGATCGTCCTGGTCGTCCCTGCGCGGCCGATCGCTGCGCGGCCGGTCGCCGCGCGGCCGATCGTCCCGGTCGTCCTGGCGCGGCCGGTCGCCGCGCGGCCGATCGTCCGATCGTCCCGCCGCGGCCGCTCGTCGCGATCGTCCCGCCGAGGCCGCGGCGGGCGGTCGTCCCGGTCGTCGCGCCGCGGCCGCGCTGGCCGGTCGCCGCGCGGGCGGTCGTCCTGGTCATCCCGGCGCGGGCCGGTCGCTGCGCGCGGCCGGTCGTCCCGGTCGTCCGCCGCGGCCGGTCGCCGCGCGGCCGGTCGTCCCGATCGTCCCGCCGCGGTCGCGCCGGCCGGTCGTCCCGGTCGCCGCGCGGCCGGTCGCCGCGCGGCCGGTCGTCCCGATCGTCCCGCCGCGGTCGCGCCGGCCGGTCGTCCCGGTCGTCCCGCCGCGGGCGCGCCGGCCGATCGCCCTCGTGCTTGTCCCAGGCGTCCGCGTCCACCGGCCCGCGCCCCGCGAACAGGTCGAAGGTCAGCACCGTGCAGTCGATGGGCCCGTTGCGCAGCGGGATCTTGCCCGACGGCCGCAGCCCGATGCGGTGCGCCGGCGCCTCGTTGCCCACCAGCACGTGCGCCGTCCACCCGGCGAAGCGCCGCTTCAGCGTGTACCCCAGCGCCTTGTACAGCCCGTCCAGGTCACCTGGCCGCAGCCGCTTGCCGTAGGGCGGGTTCACCACCACCACGCCGGCCGGCGCGCCCTCGGGCGGCACGGCCTCGCCCAGCGGCCGCCGGAACAGGGTCACGTCGTCCGCCAGCCCGCAGCGCTTCGCGTTGCGCCGCGCCAGCTCCAGCGCCTGGTCGTCCAGATCGCCGCCCTCGATGGGCTGCAGCAGGCTGTCCTCGATGTCGTCGCGCAGCGCCCGCACCACGCGCTCGAAGGCCGCCGCGCGGTGCGTGCTCCAGTTCTGGAACGCGAAGCCCTCGCCGCGCTTGCCCAGCCGGTGCAGCCCGGGCGGGATGTTGCGCGCCATCATGCCGGCCTCGAGCACGAAGGTGCCCGCGCCGCACATCGGATCGACCAGCGGCTGCTCGGGCGTCCAGCCGCTCATCATCAGGATCGCCGCCGCCAGCGTCTCCTTCAGCGGCGCGCGCCCGGCCTCGGTGCGGTAGCCGCGCCGGTACAGGCGCGACCCGCTGCTGTCGAGGCTGATGACGCAGTGGTCGTGATCCAGGCGCACGTTGATCGGTACGTCGGCGCGCCGCTTGTCGACCGAGGGCCGCCGCCCCTCCAGCTCGCGGAAGTGGTCGCAGACGGCGTCCTTCACCACCAGGCTGGCGAAGGCGGTGTGGTCGATCGCGCTCGCGTGGCAGCTCGCGTCGACGACGATGGTGCGCTTCGACTCGAACCAGTCCGACCACTCCACCGCCGCCGCGCCGGCGTACAGGGCGTCGCGATCGGCCGCGTCGAACTCGGCCAGCGGCACCAGCACGCGGTTGGCCACCCGCAGGCACAGGTTGGCCCGCCACAGCACCTCGCGATCGCCCATGAAGCCGACGCCGCGGTGGCCGGGGTGCACCTCGGTCACGCCCAGGGCGCGGATCTCGGCGGCCAGCAGGTCTTCGAGGCCGGCGTCGCAGGTGGCGTACAGCGGGCGCGCCGTCGGGAAGACGTCGCGGCGAACGAGGGGTCCGATCATGAACGCACCATGCGCCAGCAGCGGTGCGGGCGCTTCGTGAAGTCGGGGGGCACGGTCTCGGCGGTGAGGTCGGTCACCGCCGCGCCGGCCGGGGGCTCCAGCCGGAAGCGCCGCGCGTTGGTCGAGAAGTACAGCACGCCGCCGTGGGACAAGAGGCGCAGGGTCGAGGCCAGCAGCTCGGGGTGATCGCGCTGCACGTCCCAGGTGTCGCGCATGCGCTTGCTGTTCGAGAAGGTGGGCGGATCGAGCACCACCAGGTCGAAGCGATCGCCGCGCTCGAAGGTGTCGTCCAGCCAGGTCAGCACGTCGGCCTGCTCGACCCGGTGCTGCGGCCCGTCGTGGCCGTTCAGCGCCAGGTTGTCGCGCGCCCACGCGCAGTAGGTGTTCGACAGATCGACGGTGGTGGTCGCCCGCGCGCCGCCGTCCGCGGCGTAGACGCTGAAGGTGCCACTGTAGGCGAACAGGTTCAGCACGCGGCGGTCCTCGGCCTCGGCCCGCACCATCGCGCGCGTCTGCCGGTGGTCGAGGAACAGCCCGGTGTCGAGGTAGTCGCGCAGGTTCACCCAGAAGCGCAGCCCGCCCTCGGTCACCTCGAAGCGCTCGCCGCTGCCGTCCTGCCGTTCGTACTGCGAAGCGCCCTTCTGCCGCTGCCGCCGCTTCAGGTACACCGCCTCGGGCGCCACCTGCAGCGCCTCGGCCCCGCGCGCCACGACGACGTCCAGCCACGCCTCGTGCTCGTCGGCGTCGCGGTCGTCGGGCCGCACGAACTCGGCGACGTGCAGCCGCCCGTCGTACCAGTCGACGGCCAGCGGCACCTCGGGGATGTCGCGGTCGTACAGCCGATAGCAGGACACGCCCGCGCGGCGCGCCCACTTGCGGCGATGCCGCGCGTTCTTGCGCAGCCGGTTGGCGAACATCGTCGCCTGCTCGTCGGTCCGGGCGTCCACGGCGGCGAAGCATCGTGGCGGGCACCCCGCGCGTCAAGCCGGGTCGGTCGGGTGCCCCGCCCAGCGCCGCGATGGCACGACCCGCAGGTTGGGTGGAACAGGTGCAGCCTCCACCGGACGGACTGTTTCTCCGCCGCGCGCAAGCGCGCGGCACTGGGGGGCCTGCCGGCCACCCCAGGCCCCCCGTCGCGAGCCTGTCGCGCATTCGGGGCGCTTCGCGGTGCACGCCCCCGAAGGCCCGGCTCGGCGTTGCGGAAGGACGCCGATACCTATGGGTATCGACGACCTTCCGCGCCTTGATCCGAGCCTCCGGTGACGCACCCCGCTCGACCCCTCGGTGCGCGCCAGTCTCTTGGCCGGCGCCCTTCGGGCGCGCCTTCGCGATCCTCGCGTCCTCGCCTCGCCCTTCGGGCTGTGGCTGCGGGCGGCTCGGTCGCTCAGGCACGTACGGCGGATGCCGCACGCCGGCCGTTTCACCACGCTCGCACGTCGGTGCCCCGTCACGGACCAGGTGGGGCGCGGCCACTTGCGTCGGGCTCGCGGCTCCGGTGAGATGGCGCCGATCACTCACCCACGGAGCCCCCATGAACTTCGAAGGTCGCGTCGAGGCCATCCATTTGATTCCCCGTCGTGGAGCGGCGCCCCAGCCGGTCGAGGCCGCGCGGGCCGTGGCCGACCAGGGGCTCGAGGGTGACCGCAAGTTCGGCGACACGGCCCGCGACGGGACGCCGCGGCCCTTCAACGCGATCACGCTCATCGAGGCCGAGGCGCTCGAGGCCGCCGCCGCGGACTACGACCTCGACCTGCCGCCGGGCGGCTCGCGCCGCAACGTGACCGTGCGCGGCGTGCCCCTCAACCACCTGGTCGGCCGCCGCTTCCGCCTCGGCGACGCCCTGATCGAGGGCTACGAGCTGTGCGAGCCCTGCGCACACCTCGAGAAGCTGACCGGCCAGCCCGTGCGCAAGGCGCTCGTGCACCGCGGCGGCCTGCGCGCCTACGTCGTCGGCACCGGTGAGGTGAAGGTGGGCGACGCGGTGCGCCCCGCCTGAGTCAGAGGTCGATCAGCGCGCCGACCAGCACCGCGAGCGGCGCGTCGACCACCGGCCGCTCGGCCGCCGCCAACCACGCCGCGTAATCACCCTCGGGCGCGCCCGGCGCCTCGCGCCCCACGACCTCGGCGTCCACGGTCCCAGCGATCCGCACCGGCAGGTGCGCCACCGCCACCGGCGTCTGCTGCACGTCCAGCTCACCCGGCGCGCAGTCCCACACCGCCCCGCACAACGCCACAGCCACGACGTCCCCGTCCACGCCCAACACCCGCCCCGCCCCGAACCGCCCGTCCCCGAGCGGAACGCGGAAGAGGTCGCCCGATTGCATCGCTCAGTTCCGCGGCGCGTGCGGGTTCGGCATCGTCACCCGATCCCGCGTGATCACCACCCGCTGCGGCTCGCCGCGCCCGCCCCGCTTCACCCACAGCACGACGTCGGTGCCGATCTCACCGCGGATGGCCTGCGCCGCCTTGCCCACGTCGTTGCGCACCGACTCGCCGTCGACCATCACGATCACGTCGCCGCGGCGCAGCCGCGCCGAGGCCGGACCGCCGTCGACGATCGAGCCGAGCATCACGCCCTCGCGGTGCGGCCGCAGCACGGCGCCGATGCCGGTCAGCTCGGTCGCCGGCCGCTCGCCCTCGGGCTGCGGCATCAGCGAGAAGTCGCGCACCGCCTCGCCGTCGGCCGCGCCCTCGACGCCGCCCACGACCAGCGGCCGGTAGCCGTTCGCGCTGACCTTGATGCTGGTGCGCTGACCCGGCAGCGCGGTCAGGCGATAGCGTCCCTGCTCGTCCGTGTAGCCGCCCACCGCCTCGGCCAGCGCCGCCGCGCGCCACTCGGCGGGCAACACCAGCGCGCCGACCACCGGCCGCCCGGTCTGCGCGTCGGTCACCGTGCCGGTCAGGTAGGTCGAGGGCTCGAGCGTCACGACGATGCCCGACGTGACCAGCCCCTCTTCGACCACGACGCTCTTCACCTCGCCGGGCTGATAGCCCTCGGCCGCCGCCCACAGCTGCGTGCGCCCGGCCGCCATCGGCCCCAGGCGGAAGTGGCCGTTCGCGTTGTCGAAGGACTGCGCCGGCGGCCCGCCCGCGCGGAAGGTCATCGGCCCGGCGCTGAGCGAGAACGAGGGCACCGGCCGCCCGTCCGTGTCGACCACCCGCCCCTGCAGATAGCCGCCCCCGGGCAGCTCGACGGTCACCTCGCCGGGCTCCGAGACGTCGATCTCCTTGCGCCCGTGCATGCTGCTGAAGGCGGCCAGCGTGTAGACGCCGTCCTCGTCCGGCCAGGCCAGCGCGAAGCGCCCGCCGCGATCGGCGCGCCCGTGCAGGATGCGGCGCTGCTGCCCCTTGGGCCGCAGGCTGACCCACGCGTCGGGCACCGGCCGCCCGTTGGCCACGATGACGCCGTAGACGCCCTCGACCGGCTCCAACTCGACGTCCCACTGCACCTTGGGCTCGCGCGGCAGCCGCGGCTTCTCGAACACGGTCGGTTGGTAGCCGGCGGCGCCCACCTCGAGGGCCGTGGGCCGCGCGGGCACGCGCTCGAGGCGGTACTGCCCGCGGCTGTCCGCGTAGACGACGCGATCGGACTCACCGGCGACCACCAGCCGCACCGACGCGCCCACCACCGGGTCGCCGGCCGGGTTGGTGATGGTGCCCCACACCAGCCGCGGCGCGTCGGCCGGCCACTCGGCCGGCGGTTGTTCGGGCTCGTCGAGGATCGGCGCGTCGGGATCCGCCGGCGCGCGCGGCGTGTCGGCCGGCGGCGGCCGCTCGGCCAGCCGCTCGGCGCGCCGCGCGGTCGGATCGTGGGCGAAGAACCACACCGCCAGCGCGCAGAAGAGCGCCAGCCCCAGGATCGCGAACCCGAGCTTCAGTCGCCGCATGGTCGTTGGGATGGCCCGCCGCGGGGCCAAGTTTCGGGCCGGAAACCGACCGTCATTCCGGCGCGGCGGCACCATCCGCCGCCGCAGCCGCCGCGTCCGCCGCCGCCGGCATCGCCGCGTCGACCATCTTCGCCGGCGCGGCCATCGCCGCCGCGTCCGCCTTCATCGGCGGCGCGTCCGCCATCTTCTTGGTCTCACCCGCGGGCTGCGCGCCCCCGGTCGGCAGCTCGACCCCGCGCTCCTGACGGACCTCCCAGGGCGGGTTCTGCCCCATGTAGAAGTACCAGCCCCCCAGGGCCAGCGCCCCGATCACCCCGATCGCAGCAATCACGTGCACCGGCTTCATCGAGTCCCCCTCCATGACCGCGCCTGTCGGCAAACCTTGGTACCCCGTCCCCGCCGGAACGTCCAGTCCCCACCACCACGCCTCGCCCTCGCCCGCCCAAGCGCCACGCGCCCACCGGCACCGCACCCGAGCCGACCCCAGCGCCCCGTGGCCATCGCCGTCGCCGTCGCCGTAGAGCTCGGCGTCGGTGTGGCGTGGCGCCGAAGACCTTCCGCGGGGCTCGCCTCACCCACTCGGCCAGACACGCCCTTCGAGCACTGGCCGATACGTCATTGACGCACCTCTTCTCGCAGTCCTAGGATGGCGACATGCAGTTCGAATGGGACTCCGCAAAGGACGCCCGCAACCAGACGAAGCACGGCCTGAGCTTCGCCGAGGCGATTGGGATCTTCGAAGCTGCCGACGAGGCGCTGGAGTTGTACGACGCGCAACACTCGGACATCGAGGATCGGTTCATCACCATCGGCCCGATTCGAGCGGGCCTCGTTCTGGTCGTTTGGACGGAACGGGCCGACGACGTCATCCGCGTGATCTCGGCCCGCTGGGCGACGCCGCGCGAACGCCGCCTGTACCAGGCCCACATGGAGCGACGACGATGAGCGACGACATCCCCGAACTGACCGCCGACGACTTCGACCGGACACTGTTGCGATCCCAGCGCGAACGGCTGATCGCCGGCCGCATCGAGTGCGGCCAGGACGTCGCCGATCTGCGGGCCTTCGTCGGGCTGACGCAGAAGGCCTTCGCGGCCGCGCTCGGCATCAGCGTTCGGACGCTGCAGGGCTGGGAGCAGGGGCGTCGGCGCCCCGAGGGGCCCGGCCTCGCCTTGCTGCGCATCGCCGCCCGGCACCCCCGGATCATCCGCGAGAACCTCGCCTCCGCGGCCTGACCTCGCCCGCCGCCACCGCTTGCAGCGGCCGCGCCGTGGTGGTATTCGCGGCAGTCGACACGACCGCGCGCGGTCGACCGGAGGGCGACATGAAGAAGATCGAGGCGATCATCAAGCCCTTCAAGTTCGACGAGGTCAAAGAGCGCCTCGCCGAGATCGGCGTGCACGGCATGACCGTCACCGAGGTGAAGGGCTTCGGCCGCCAGGGCGGCAAGCGCGAGCTCTACCGCGGCAGCGAGTACGTGCTGGACTTCGTGCCCAAGCTGAAGCTCGAGATCGTCGTGCCGGCGGCGCGCGTGCCCGAGGTGGTCGACACCATCGTCGAGGGCGCGGCGACCGGCAACATCGGCGACGGCAAGATCTTCGTCACGCCCGTCGAAGAGGCGGTGCGCATCCGCACCGGCGAGCGCGGCGAGCGGGCCCTCTGACGCATCCCAGAGGCTCAACCGACCCCCGAAGAGGAGAACAGTCGATGCCCGGCAGGACCAAGACGCCCAGCGACGTGCTGGCGTTCGCGAAGGACAACGGCGTGGAGATGGTCGACCTGAAGTTCATGGACTTCGTCGGCCAGTGGCAGCACCTCGGCGTGCCGATCCGCGAGCTGAAGGAGGGCACCTTCGAAGACGGCCTCGGCTTCGACGGCTCGTCCATCCGCGGCTGGCAGCCGATCAACGCCAGCGACATGCTGGTCATCCCCGACGCCGCCACCGCCGAGATCGACCCGTTCTACACCAACTGCAAGACGCTCTCGCTCCTGTGCGACATCGCGGATCCGATCACCCGCGAGGGCTACAGCCGCGATCCCCGCTACGTCGCCCGCAAGGCCGAGGCCTACCTCAAGCAGAGCGGCATCGCCGACACGGCGTTCTTCGGCCCCGAGGCCGAGTTCTTCATCTTCGACGACGTGCGCTTCGACCAGACGCCCAACGCGGCCTTCTACGCCGTCGACAGCGAAGAGGGCGTCTGGAACACCGGGCGCAGCGAGGGCGGCCCCAACCTGGGCCACCGGCCGCGCCACAAGGAGGGCTACTTCCCGGTGCCGCCCATCGACTCGCTGAGCGAGCTGCGCCACGTCATGGTGCAGACCCTCGAGGGCGTGGGCATCGAGGTCGAGCGCGAGCACCACGAGGTGGCCACCGCCGGCCAGGCCGAGGTGAACTACCGCTTCTCGAGCCTGCTCGACGCGGCCGACACCCTGATGTGGTTCAAGTACATCGTGAAGAACGTCGCGCGCCTCAACGGCCGCACCGTCACCTTCATGCCGAAGCCCCTGCACGGCGACAACGGCTCGGGCATGCACTGCCACCAGAGCCTGTGGAAGGACGGCAAGCCGCTGTTCGCGGGTGACCGCTACGCCGGCCTGAGCGAGACGGCCCTGCACTACATCGGCGGCATCCTGAAGCACACGCCGGCCCTGTGCGCGCTGACCAACCCGACCACCAACAGCTACCGCCGGCTGGTGCCGGGCTTCGAGGCGCCGGTCAACCTGGCCTACTCGGGCCGCAACCGCTCGGCCGCCATCCGCGTGCCGGTGGCCGACTCGAGCCCCAAGGCCAAGCGCATCGAGTTCCGCGTGCCGGATCCCACCTGCAACGGCTACCTCGCCTTCGCCGCGATGCTGATGGCCGGCCTCGACGGCATCGAGAACCGCATCGATCCGGGCGAGGCGCTCGACAAGGACATCTACGGCCTCAGCCCCGAGGAGCTGGCCGACGTGCCCTCGGCCCCGGGCAGCCTGGAAGAGGCGCTCAACGCGCTGAAGGCCGACCACGCCTTCCTGCTGAAGGGCGACGTGTTCACCGAGGACGTCGTCCACTCGTGGGTCGACTACAAGATGACCCACGAGGTGAACTACATCCGCACGCGTCCCACGCCGTCGGAGTTCTTCCTCTACTACAACATCTGAGGTTCCCCATGGTCCGCACCCTCCGTCGCGGTCTGGCCGTCGTGCTCCTGACCGGCTGCGGCGGCGGCGCCGACGTCGCCCCGCAGTCGACCACGCCGGACGCCTGCAAGGTGGGCGAGGCCCAGCTGGCCCGTCAGCTGGGGCCCGAGCTGAAGAAGGTGGTGCTGCGGACGCCCCTGCCGATGAAGCCGCCGCCGGGCGAAGACGCGAAGCCCGCGCCGTCCGGCTGCGCGCTGGTGTACGAGCCGGTGGGCGAGGAGATGCCCAGCGAGCTGCCCGCTGGCGAGACGATGGAGGCGGGCGCCGATCATCAGCTGGCCATCGCGCTGGCCGACTCGGCGGGCAGCGTCGTCCTGACGATGATCGACCCCTCGAAGCCCTCGCCCGGCCGCGTGCGCCTGGTGGCCAGCGCGCGCGACGTCGACGCCGACGGTCAGGCCGAGCTGGTGATCGAGGAGTCGGACGGCGAGGTCGAGACGCCCTACCGCGGCCTGCGCGTCTTCGCCTACGCGCCCGGCGTCGAGCGCGCCCGGGAGCTGTTCGCCCAGGCCCTGAAGGTCACCACCGCCGAGGGGCTGACCATCGTGCCCACCTGGAAGACGGGGGCCATCGACGGCAAGCGCGCCATCATCTACGACGGCGCGGGCACCTACGCGATCTACACCTTCGACCCGGGCACCCGCACCTTCACCTTCGACGAGGCGGCGACCGCGGCGAAGAACCCGAAGCCCGCGGCCGAGCCGGCGCCGCCCATCGAGGGCCAGCCCGCGCCCGGCGAAGCGAAGCCCACCGACGCCGACGCCGAGAAGAAGCCCACCTTCGAGCTGCCCTGACGTGCGGCCGCGCCCACGCGGCCGTGCGGATCAGACCAGCTCGCCCACCGCCTTGATGAACGCCGTCGTCGACTGGTGCACCATCTTCGGGTGCAGCTGGTGGTCGTGCGCCACCTTCACCGTGTTCGACTGGCTGGTCACCATGCCCACCTTGAGGTCTTCGTAGCTGACGGCCTCGAGCAGCGCCTTGCAGCGCGGGCGCATCTTGCCCGAGCCCACGTAGGGGCCGGTGAGGCAGATCCACGTGCGGCCCGAGCCCTCGACCAGCGTGGCGATGTCGCGGATCTGCTCGACCACCTGCTCGAAGGCGGCGTCCTCGAGCTTCTCCCAGCCGTCGCGCAGCCGCACCACCACGCCCTGATCCATCGGGCTGAGGCCGAAGTCCACCCGGTCGGTCACCTCGCGCACGTAGCGGGCGAGCTGGGTGCTGCGCAGGGGCTTCGTCAGCGTGGCCGCGAAGTGGTCGGGCACCTCGCTGCCCCGCCCCACCAGCGCCAGCACCGGGCTGTCGCCGAACATCGCCTGCAGCGACGGCAGCGTGCCCAGGCCGCCCGGCAGGCCCTCGTCGAGCACCGTCACCGCGGCCTGCTTGCGCTCGCCGCTGATGCCCTGGGCGCCGTCGAAGTGCACCACCTCGTACTCGTCCGACAGCACCTTGATGGCCGTGTCGCGCGCGTTCAGCGAGGGGCTCGCCATCAACACCACCGGCTTGGCGAGCGGATCGGTCGACAGGGCCGGCGGCTCGAGCGGCGGGGCGCCCTCGATCTTGCCCGCGATGCGCGCGTAGGCGTCGGCGACGTCGATCGGCTTGGCGAGGAAGATGTTGGTGCCGGCCTTGACGTACTGCACCGCGGTGGCCCGATCGATCTCGTCCACGAGCGCCGCGATGACGACGCCGCGCCCCTTCGCGATGCGGCGCAGATCGCCCACGATGGTCAGGCCGTCGATGTCGGGCAGGCTCTGGTCGACGACGACCGCGTCGGGCAGGCCCCCGCGGAACGCCTGCGCGCCCATGCTGCCGGTGGGCACGTCCTGCACGCGCCAGCCGGCCATACCGAAGACCGAGGCCAGGCCGGCCCGCGCGCCGCCGTCCGATGTGATGAGCAGAATGCTCGGCACGGGAATCCCCGTAGGTTCGGCAGACTCAGTCGCCGTCGACGACCCTCAGGGTGCTGAGGATGTCCTGCATCTGCTTCTCGATCTTGTTGATGCCCGGCACGTTGTCGATGACGATCGCGCGCTGCTCGCCCCGCGGCACCAGCACCAGTCGGCCCGACCGCAGCAGCGCGAACTCCATCACGTCCGTAATCTCCTTCGAGATCCGCATGTTGGGCGCGGGCCAGCGCTCGATGTCGCCCAGGATGCCGTGGTGGTGCAACAGCTCCTGGTTCTTCAGCTCCCAATAGTTGAACCGCGTCTTGATCACGGTGCCCGCGAGCACCAGCAACAGCCCCGCCGACCACACCCAGTAGAACATCGCGTCCATGAACATCTTCTGATCGAAGAGGCGCACCAGTGATTCCCTGAACCCGGGATAGATGGTGCCCAACAGACCGAGGATGACCATGACCAACAGCACGACCACCGAGGTCAGCCGCGTGTAGTCGAAGGCGATGATGGTGAGGTTGAAGAAGAAGACGGCGGTGAAGGCGATGCCGGACGAGCCGGGATCGTCGATGGTCGCGCCGCTGGCCGACACCCAGATGCCGCACAGGAGGCTCATGATGAAGGTCGGATACAGGAAGATCACCGGCGAGTAGGTGCGCATCTTCACGCTCGACGGCAGACCCTGCAGCACGCGGTTGGGCTTCTCGGACATGGACGCTCTCCCCCCATGGAGACGCCGCGCGCGGCGCCGCCCCCGTTGTCGCAAGGGGCGGCCCGATGGTCAAGAAGCGGGTGGGGGCTGGCGGCGCCTCCGAGGCGGGGCGCGGGGGGGCGGGCTGGACGCCGCCCCGCTACTCGTTGTCGGCGGGCTTCTCGGCCGGCGCGTCCGCGGGCTCCTCGGCCGGCGCGTCGCCCTCGGCGGGCTTGTCCGCGGGGGCGCGCGCGCTCGCCGGGGCCGCGCGCTCCTCGGGGGGCCGCGCCTCGCCGGGGGGCGCCGCCGTCGGCCGCCGCGCCTCGTCCATCGCGCCGCCGTCGGCGGCCGCGCCCTGCATCGGCGCGCCGGCGTCCGGCGCCGCCATGGGCGCGGGCGCCGCACGCTCGTCGGCCGGCACCGCGGCGGGATCCACCGGCGCGGCGGCCGCCGCCGGCGGCGCGGCCTTCTCGGCCTCGAGCCGCAGCTCGGCCACCTGCGCCTTCTCGTAGCCGTGGATGTCCTGGATCGGGTCGATGAACCCGCGGCTGTACACATCCGCCAGCGTGAAGATGAAGAACAGGGCCACGAAGATCAGCCCGAACACGAAGGCCAGGCTGTTCAGCCGCTCGTCGTGCAGCAGGTGCATGAAGAACAGGGCCACCAGGCTGGCCTTGACGGTCGCCACCGCCATGGCGACCAGCGTGTTCGCCGCGCCGAAGTGGAACTGCGCGATCCAGACGGTCACCGCGGTCAGCACCAGCAGGGCGCCGAAGACGCCCCAGTACACGATCATCGGCGTGACGTGGTGGTGCGCGTCGTGGGCGTGGTCGTCGTGGGCGTGGTCGTGCGCTTGGCTCATCGAACGCGTCCCTTCACACCAGGTAGAGGAGCGGGAACAGGTAGATCCAGATGAGGTCCACCAGGTGCCAGTAGAGCCCGCCCAGCTCGACCGGCGTGTAGTACCCCTCGTAGAAGTGGCCCTTGCGCGCCCGCACCAGCACCCAGGTCAGCACGCCCATGCCGATGACGACGTGGATGCCGTGCAGCCCGGTCATCAGGAAGTACACGCCGAAGAAGCGATGCGCGTTGGCGTGCGGGATGCCGTCGTAGAAGTAGGCCTCGCCCGGCAGCATGCCGACGTGGAACTTGTGGCTGTACTCGAAGTACTTCACCACCAGGAAGGCGCCGGCGAGCAGGATGGTGACGAACAGCAGCCAGAACAGCTGCCCGTTCTTCTCGCCGTTCTTGTTGGTCTGCGCCGCGCGCACCGCCAACGCCACCGTGAACGACGACGTGATCAGCACGATCGTGTTGATCGTGCCCATCGTCGTGTCGAGGTGGGACGAGGCCTCGGCCCACATCTCGGGGTTGGTCGACTTGATGACGGTGTAGGCCACGAAGAGGCCGCTGAACAGCAGCACCTCGGTGACGAGGAACAACCACATCCCGAGCTTCGCGGAGCTGGACTCCTGCGCGCCCGAGAAGAAGTGGTGACCGACTTGATGCTTGACGATGCTCATCGGGGTCTCGCGCTCCGCCTCAGTGCTTGGCCGGGCCGACCGTGGTGGGGTACTCGTACGGCCCTTCCTGCACGGTGGGGATCTCGTGGAAGTTGTGCTCGATGGGGGGCGACTGGATGGCCCACTCGAGCGAACGGGCGCCCCAGGGGTTGGCCGGCGCCTTCGCGCCGCTCTTCAGCGACGCGATCAGGTAGCCCGCCATCAGCAGGAAGGCCGCGCCGATCAGCCAGGTGCCCATCGTCGAGATCTGGTGCAGCGTCTGAAACTTCTCGACGTAGTTGTAGTAGCGCCGGGGCATGCCCTGCGAGCCCATCACGAACTGCGTGAAGAAGGTCACGTTGAAGCCGATGAAGAACAGGATCGACGAGACCGTGGCCAGCTTCTCGTTGTACATGCGGCCGAACATCTTCGGCCACCAGTAGTGCAGGCCGCCCACGAACGCCGTCACCGTGCCGCCCACCATCACGTAGTGGAAGTGCGCCACGACGAAGTAGGTGTCGTGCAGGTGCACGTCGGTGCCCAGCGTGCCGAGGAAGATGCCGGTCAGGCCGCCGATGGTGAACAGGATGAGGAACTGCAGGGCCCACTGCATCGGCGCGGCCAGCGAGATGGAGCCCTTGTAGAGCGTCGCCGTCCAGTTGAGCACCTTGATGGCCGACGGGATGGCGACCAGGAAGGTGAGGAAGCTGAAGATCATGCCCGCGTAGACCGACTGGCCGCTCACGAACATGTGGTGGCCCCACACCAGGAAGCTGATGACCGCGATGGCGATCGACGACAGCGCGATGGCGCGGTAGCCGAAGATCGTCTTGCGCGAGAAGGTGGTGACGAGCTCGCTCATGATGCCCATGCCGGGCAGGATCATGATGTAGACGGCCGGGTGGCTGTAGAACCAGAAGAAGTGCTGGAACAGCACGGGATCGCCGCCCATCGCCGGGTCGAAGATGCCGACGTGCAGCACCCGCTCCATCGCCAACAGCAGCAGCGTGATGCCCAGCACCGGCGTCGCCATCACCTGGATGATCGACGTCGCGTACAGCGCCCACACCATCAGCGGCAGCCGGCCCCAGGTCAGGCCCGGCGCGCGCATCTTGTGCACCGTCACGATGAAGTTCAGGCCGGTGAAGATCGACGAGAAGCCCAGCACGAAGGCGGCCATCGTCATCATCACCACCGGGCCGTTCACCGACGCGCTGTAGGGCGTGTAGAAGGTCCAGCCGGTGTCGACGCCGCCCGCCACCACCGCGTAGAGCGCCATCACCGTGCCCACGCAGTACACGTAGAAGCTGGCCAGGTTCAGCCGCGGGAAGGCGACGTCCTTCGCCCCCAGCATCAGCGGCAGCACGAAGTTGCCCATCGCCGCGGGGATGGCCGGGATGATGAACAGGAACACCATCACCAGGCCGTGCAGGGTGAACACCCGGTTGTAGGTGTCCGCGCCCATGATGGTCTCGCCGGCGGTGAACAGCTCGGCCCGCACCAGCAGCGCCATCACGCCGCCGAGCAGGAAGGTCGACAGCACGCTCGCGAGGTACATCACCCCGATGCGCTTGTGGTCGACCGTGTACAGCCAGCTCATCAGGCCCTTCTTGGCCTGAAGATAGTTCGTTTCCTGGGCGCCCTCGTGGGCGAAGCCCGCCTGAGTCATGCTCATCGAGAGTCCCCTTACTTGAGCGACTTGATGTAGGCGATCAGAGCGTCGGTCTGACCGTCCGACAGCTGACCGGCGAAGCTGGGCATCGCGGGCGCGTAGCCCTCGACGATCTTCGCGTTGGGATCCATGATCGACTCACGGATGTAGTTCTCGTCCACCTTCACGGTGGCGCCGTCGGTCATCTTCTCGTCCTTGCCGAACAGCCCCTTGAAGCTGGGGCCCACCAGCCGCGAGCCGTCGACGCTGTGGCAGGCGTTGCAGGTCTTCGAGACGTAGAGCTCCTTGCCCCACTCGACCGGATCGCGGCCCTCGCCGCTCTGCCCCGGCCACTCGCCCTTCAGCATCGCCTTGTCGAACTCCTCGGCGGGCAGCACCTTGACGGTGGCCAACATGCTGGAGTGACCCGTGCCGCAATACTCGGTGCAGTAGATCTGGTAGTCGCCGGGCTCCTTGGCCTCGAACCAGACCGACGTGTACCGGTTGGGCACCACGTCGCTCTTGATGCGGAAGTTGGGCACGAAGAAGGAGTGCAGGACGTCCTTCGACGACATCACCAGCTTCACCGGCCGACCCGCGGGCGCGAACAGCTCGTTGAGCGTCTGCGAGCCGTTCGAGTACTGGAAGTTCCACTTCCACTTCTCGGCCTTCACCTGCACCTCGAGCGCGTTCGCCGGCGCGACGCTCTGATCGAGGAACACCCGGAAGCCCCAGACGAAGCAGATGATCACCAGCACCAACGGCACGAACGTCCACGCCGCCTCGAGGGCGGTGTTGTGGCCGACGTTCGATGACGCGAGCTGGTCGTCGCTCTTCCGCTTGTACTTGACCACGAAGTAGATCGTCGCGGCCGTGATCAGCACGAAGAAGATGACATTCAGGTAGTAGATGAAGTCGAAGAGGGTGTCGACGTCGGCGGCGATCGTCGACCCCTGCTCCGGCATCCAGAACGAGCCGCTGCTAGCCATTCAATCCACTCCGCAGACCCTGCTCGGATCCGCCGCTGGCGTCCCGCTTGGCGTCCCGCGCGTCGTCGGGCTCACCGAAGGTCGCCTGCCCTCGTCGGCGCTCGCGGCGCCAGAAGATGAACAGCATCAGACCCACCAGCAGCACGGTCAGGAGGCCGCCGGTGCGCATGATGCCCCAGATGTAGACCCCGTACTTCCGGCTGGCGGGGTCGTAGTGGTAGCACCGCAGGACGAAGCGATCGAGCGCGCTGCCCAGCTTGCCCTCGCCCGCTTCCACGAGCGCCAGCTTCAGCTGCTTGGGGGGAAACTGGATGCCGTACAGGTAGCGCGTCAGCTTGCCCTCGGGCGACATCAGGAAGATGGCCGCGCCGTGGGCGTACTCCATCCGGTCGGCGTCGTACCGGAAGCCGAAGCCCACGGCGTCCGCCAGCTTCTTGATGTTGTCGCGATCGCCGGTCAGGAAGTGCCAGCCCTCCTCGGCCTCGGGCTTGCCGAGCTGCCGCAGGTAGTTGGCCTTCTTCTCTTTCGCCAGCTCGGGCGTCTCGCGCGAGTCGATGCTGACGGTGACCACCCGGAAGTCCTCGCCGGGCGTCCACTCGATGCCGCGCATGCCCTCGACGAGACCGTTGAGGATCATGTTACAGAGCATCGGGCAGTTGAAGTACACCAGGGTCAGGATGACCGGCTTGTCGCCCTTCACGTAGGTCGACAGGGGCACGGTCTCGCCCTCTTCGTTGCGAAAGGTCAGGTCGAGCGGGGGCGTGTTGCCCAGGTGCTCGACGATGTCGACCCCCTGCATCTGGTTGGGCGTCTCTTCCGCCGCGCGCACCGCCCCCGTGCCGGCGAGCCCCACGAGGGCGCCGACGCAGACGGTGGTGATGACAGAGGCGGGGAATCGCACCGGCGCGGCCCTCAGCGCTTCGGGTTCAGGTCGCGCACGACCAGCTTCATGGCGTCCTCGACGGGGATCCGGTAGGTGCCGTCGGGGTTCTTGGCGTAGGTGGTCAGCCGCTGCGTCGCGTCGGCGTGCAGCTGCTCGACCTGCGCGGCCATGCTGTTGACCTCGCCCACCTTCGCGGTCACCTCGTGACCCCGCTGGATCCAGAAGTAGCCGCCCAGGCCGGCGATGCTGACCAGCACGAAGGCGAAGCTGAGGATGCCCCAGAAGAACACCTGCCCGCCGGCGACGGCGTCGGGCTCCGGCGGCGGCAGCGGCGCGTCGTGGTGATCGTCATGCATTGTCGTACTCCATCGAGGCGATCAGCTGCGGGTCGCGGTGGGCGACCGCCGCGTCCTTGCCGAACTGCCGCACGAAGAACGCGACGAACACGCCCCCGACGCCCAGCACCGTCGTCACGTCCAGCCAGTGGAAGTGCAGGTGGTGCTGCAGGGTGGGCATGATCACGTAGTACAGGTCGACCCAGTGCATCAGCACCATCCAGCCGCAGGCCAGGCCCAGCACCGCGCGCCGGCGCTTCAGGTGCCGGCTCATCAGCAGGGCGAAGGGCAGGATGAAGTGGCCGCCGATGATCAGGCTGAAGATGTTGTCCCAGCCCTCGTGCGTCCGGTGCAGGTACCAGGCGGTCTCTTCGGGGATGTTCGCGTACCAGATCAGGTAGTACTGGCTGAAGCTGATGTAGGCCCAGAAGACGATGAAGCCGAAGAGCAGCTTGCCGATGTCGTGGAAGTTGCCCACCGTCAGCGTCTTGGCCAGCGCGCCCTTCTTCGTCAGCCACAGGCCGGCCAGCCCCAGCGCGGCGAAGAAGCTGACCATCGAGCCGGCGAAGGTCCACACGCCGAACATCGTGCTGAACCAGTGCGGATCGAGGCTCATCATCCAGTCGAAGCCGGCGAAGCTGATGCTGAGCGCGAAGATCAGCGTCGACACCGGCGCCCACTTGCGCATCTTGAAGGTCAGCGCGGTGTCGCCGGTCTCGTCCTGCTTCACGCTGTTGCGCCGGAAGAACAGCGCGATGGCCGTCCACAGCCCGAAGAACACCACCGCCCGGATGACCCAGAACGAGGTCGACAGGTAGCCGCTCTTGTGCCGGATGAGCGGATCGTGCGCGGGCACCGCCTCGTGCGACCAGTGATACAGGTCGTGCAGGCCCAGCAGGATGGGCAGGAACAGCACCGCCAGCACCGGCAGCGTGCCCGCCATGTTCTCGGCGATGCGGCGCAGCCCGGTGCTCCAGGTGGCCCGCGTCAGGTGGTGGATGATGGTGAAGAACAGCGCGCCGAGCGCGATGGTCAGGCACAGCATGAACGCGACGAGGTACGAGAAGAAGAACTGCCGCCGCAGCTCTTCACCCATCGCGATGGCCGCGCCGCTGGCGATCAGCCCCAGGCCGCCCACCGCGATGGCCGCGGTGAAGGCCTTCTTGACCACGCCCGGATCGACCTTGGGGTCGTCGGTGAACGTCTTGTGATGGCCGGCCATCAGAGCTTCCCCCTCTGCGCCTCGGGCACGTCGTCCAGCGCGGCGTGCTGGCTGCGCTGAAGGGCCCGGATGTAGGCGACGATCGCCCAGCGGTCCGCCACCGGGATCTGATGCGCGTAGGGGCGCATGGTGCGGACGCCGTTGGTGATGGCGTCGAAGATGGCCCCGTCGGCCAGGGCGCGGCGGGTCTCGTCGTGGTACGAGGGCGGCGGCACGAGGCCCGCGTTGCGCAGCACCACCGTGCCCTTGCCGTAGCCGGCGGGATCGTGGCAGGGCGCGCAGTAGATGTTGAAGCGCTCCTGGCCCCGGCGCACGAAGGCCTGGTCGAGCGTCACGCAGTCGACGGTGTCCTCGCCGGCGCAGATCGGCATGCGCGCGACGGGCGTGCCGTCGGCCTCGCGCCCGCGCCAGTAGGCGTCGCTGTCCTTCAGCAGGCCGCGCGCCACGGTGCCCGCCGGGGGCGTGCGCATCGTGCGGCCGTCTTCGAAGAACTCGCTGTGGCCGTAGGCCTTGTACTTGTCCTGGGTGTCCATGTTCGGGTTCAGGTGCACCGGCGGCTGACGCGCCGGCTCACCGCGGCAGGCGAGCGCGCCGACCGCGACCCCGAGGACCAGAAGGAGGTTGAGTCCGCGAATCATCGACCTCACTCCTCCACCAGCGTGACGTGCTTGCCGCCCAGCTTCTCGAGCAGCGCCTTGCTGCCGCCGAGATCGAACTTGGCGTCCGCCGCCTCGATGGACAGGAAGAAGGCGTCGTCGGTGGCCTTCTTGAAGCGCTTGATCTTGTCGAGCGGGTGGTAGGGCCGCGGCAGCTTGTTCAGGCCGAACATGCCGAAGACCGTGCCGAACGCGCTCAGCAGGATGGTCAGCTCGAACATCACCGGCAGGCCGAACTGCCACGCGAACAGCGGCTTGCCGCCGATGACGATCGGGTAGGCGATCGAGCCCGACCACCACTGCAGCGTGAAGCCGATGGTCAGGCCGGTCAGCCCGCCGAGCAGCGTGATCCACGGCACCTTCGAGCCGCCCAGACCCATGGCGTCGTCCATGCCGTGGATCGGGAAGGGCGACCACACCTCGAACTTCTGGTAGCCGGCCTCGCGCACCTTCTGCGCCGCCTCGAGCAGCCGCGCCGGGTTGTCGAACTCGGCCACCATGCCCCAGTTCTTGCGATCAGCCATGGCTGGCCTCCTCGGCGTGGTGCGCGTGGTAGCCCTCCCAGTGCGGGTCGGCCTGGGGCAGGACGCCCTTCACCTCGGCGATGGCCACCGCGGGCAGGAACTTCAGGAACAGCAGGAACAGCGTGAAGAACAGGCCGAACGACCCGATGAAGGTCGTCATGTCCCAGATCGTGGGCGCGTAGTAGTCCCACGACGAGGGCAGGTAGTCGCGGTGCAGCGACATCGTGATGACGAAGCGCTCGAACCACATGCCGATGTTCACGAAGATCGAGAGGATGAAGGTCATCGTGACGTTCGTGCGGATCTTCTTGAACCAGAAGAACTGCGGCGTGATCACGTTGCAGCTGACCATGATCCAGTAGGCCCAGCTGTAGGGCCCGAAGGCGCGGTTCACGAACGCGAAGCCCTCGTACGGCGAGGCGCTGTACCACGCGATGAAGAACTCCATCGCGTAGGCGTAGCCGACCATCGTGCCGGTCACGAGGATGATCTTGTTCATGTTCTCGATGTGCCGGACGGTGATGAAGTCTTCGAGGCCGAAGATCTTCCGGCTGGGCACCGCCAGCGTCAGCACCATCGCGAAGCCCGAGAAGATGGCGCCCGCGACGAAGTAGGGCGGGAAGATGGTCGTGTGCCAGCCCGGGATGATCGACACCGCGAAGTCGAACGACACGATCGTGTGCACCGAGAGCACCAGCGGGGTGGCCAGGGCGGCCAGCAGCAGGTAGGCGCGCTCGTAGTTCGACCAGTGCCGGTTGGCGCCGCGCCAGCCGAGGCTGAGCATGCCGTAGGCCCAGAACGCGATCTTGTTCTTCGCCCGGTCGCGCAGCGTGGCCATGTCGGGCACGAGGCCGACGTACCAGAACAACAGCGACACGGTGAAGTAGGTCGACACCGCGAACACGTCCCACAACAGCGGGCTGCGGAAGTTCGGCCACATGCCCATCTGGTTGGGCAGCGGCAGCATCCAGTAGGCGGCCCAGATGCGGCCGACGTGGATGCCCGGGAAGACCAGGGCGCAGATGACCGCGAAGATGGTCATCGCCTCGGCGAACCGGTTGATCGCCGTGCGCCACTTCTGCCGGAACAGGAAGAGGATGGCGCTGATCAGCGTGCCTGCGTGGCCGATGCCGACCCAGAACACGAAGTTGACGATGGCCCAGCCCCAGCCCACCGGGTTGTTCAGGCCCCAGATGCCGGTGCCCTCCCAGATGAGCCAGGCGATCGAGACCAGCAGCATCAGCGCGCCGATGTTGGCCACGCCGAAGGCCGCCAGCCAGCCGACGGTGGGCTTCTCCTCGACGATTCGACACACCGCGTCGGTGATCGAACCGAAGGAGTGCCCACCCTCGACGAGGGGCGGCGGGAAGATCGTATCGTTCATTGACTGCGCCATGCCCGCCTACCCGACCAGCTTGGGGTTGGGGTTGCGCACCTTCGCGAGGTACGTGGTGCGCGGTCGCAGGTTCAGCTCGCTCAGCAGGGCGTAGTTGCGATCGTTCGCCTTCGCCTTGCTGACCGCGCTGTCCTTGTCGTTGATGTCACCGAAGACGATGGCCTGCGCGGGACACACCTGCTGACAGGCCGTCTGGATGGCGTCGATCGCCGCGCGGGCCGCCTTCTCGTCGGCGGCCTTCTTGGCGTCGCGCCGCCCGGCGTTGATGCGCTGCACGCAGTACGTGCACTTCTCCATCACGCCGCGGAAGCGGACGGTGACGTCGGGGTTGCGCACCATCTGGAAGAGCTCGGTCTGGCCCTTCGAGTAGTTGTAGAAGTTGAAGCGCCGCACCTTGAAGGGGCAGTTGTTGGCGCAGTACCGCGTGCCGATGCAGCGGTTGTACGCCATGTCGTTCAGCCCCTCGGGGCTGTGCGCGGTGGCCGCCACCGGGCAGACGTTCTCGCAGGGCGCCGTCTCGCACTGCTGGCAGGGCAGCGGCTGGTGCACCACCTCGGGCTCGGCGCTGTCGCCGACGAAGTAGCGGTCCATGCGGATCCAGTGCATCTCGCGACCGCGGCGCACCTGATCCTTGCCCACCGACATGATGTTGTTCTCGGCCACGCAGGCGGTGAGGCAGGCGTTGCAGCCGGTGCACTTGTTGAGGTCGACCGCCATGCCCCACTGCCAGCCGGACTGGTAGTCGTAGGGCTGCTTCTCCTCGTACAGCGTCTTCAGCGGCGGGTGCAGGACGATCGCCTCGGGGGGCGGCTCGCCGTGGTGGATGATGCCCGACTGCGCGAACTTCGGGTTCTTGCGGTACTCGGTGAGCGAGGCCTCGCGCACCATGGGCCGCTTCTCGAAGTTGCGCCCGGGATCCTGGCTGCCGAAGCCGCCGCGGCGCTCGCTGTCGGGGCCGTCGTAGCCCTCGAGGTGGCCGTAGCGCTGCACCGACGCCACCTCGTAGCGGGTGGCCGACTTGGTGGCCTTGGCGCCCGCCACGATGAAGGGGGCCGCCGTCGAGCGCAGCGGGTTGACGTCGAAGCCCACCACGCCGGTCGGGTGGTAGGGCAGGAAGTTCCCGAAGTCACGCCCGTAGCCGAGCATCAGCGCGACGACGCCGTCGGCCTGGCCGGGCTGAATCCACGCGACGCACTGCACCTTGCGGCCGTCGACGTCGATGCTCACCAGCGTCTCGGGCTCGATGTTCAGCGCCTGCGCCGTCGCCGGGCTGAAGCAGGCCGCGTTGTCCCAGGTGATCTTGGTGATCGGCTCCGGGGCCTCGAGCAGCCAGCTGTTGTTGGCGAAGCGGCCGTCCCACAGGTTCGGATCCTCGTGGAACACCACCTCGAGGCTGCGATCCGTCGGGGCCGGCAGCGGGGCGCGGCGCAGCGTGTCGCCCGCGCCCTGCGGCCCGGTGTAGGTGGGGAAGCTGCCGAAGAAGGGCGCCCCCATCCGGCCGTCGTGCAGCCAGCGCCGCCACTGCTTGTGGAAGCCCGCGTTGCTGCCGCCGCGCCGCTGCGCGAACTGCTTCTTCCAGAAGTCGCGCACCAGCGTGTAGCCGTCGGGCTTCTGCTCGAGCAGGCAGCGCGCCAGCAGCTCCTGCGGGCTGTAGCCGCCGTGCAGCGGCTCGACGAGCGGCTGCTGGATGGCCACGGTGCCCTCGGTCGACGCGAGATCGCCCCAGGCCTCGAGGAAGTGCAGCCGGGGCACGGCCCAGGTGGCCAGCTTCGCCGTCTCGTCCGGGTAGTCGGACAGGCAGATGCTGGTCTTGGCCTTGGCCATCGCGGCCTTGAAGTTCAGATCGCCGGGGGCGCTGTAGACCGGGTTGGCGCCGATGACCACCAGGGTCTCGACGCTGCCGGCGTTCAGCTGCTCGGTCAGCGCCTTCAGGCCGGCGAAGTCGCCCAGCTCGTCGGGGCCGCGGCCGAAGTCGTTGAAGTAGTACAGCGTGACGCCCTGCACGCTGAGCGCGTGGTTCAGGGCGGCGGTGATCGCGTGCACGACCGGCGGCTGGTTGCGGCCGGCCAGCACCAGGCCGTGACGCTCGGCGCCCTTGGCGGTGCGGCGGTTCCACAGGTCGTCGACCACCGCCTCGACGTAGGCCTTGGCCTTGGCGTCCAGGTTCTTCGCCCGGTCGCCGGCCATCGCCATGATGTCGGCGGGGATGGCCGCGCCCTTCTTCGAGAAGGCCTGGGCGAGGGCGAAGGCGACCGCCTCGACCTGCGACGGCGCGATGCGCAGCCGGTGGTCGGCGTTGGTGCCGGTGATGCTGTAGCGCCCCTCGACCACGTAGAGGCGGCTGAGCTCGTCCTCGGTGTTCTGGACGCTGCGCAGCGACGCCCACTGGCGCGCGTTGGCGACGGTGTCGCCCTCGGTGCCCAGGAAGTCGCTGTCGAGCGACACCACCACGCGCGCCTTGTTCAGGCGGAACGACGGGCGCAGGGGCTTGCCGAAGGCGGCCTTCAGCCCCTCGCGCTGGTTGTCGTCGCTGATCGGCTCGTAGGTGAACCACTTCGCGCCGGGGTAGGTGCCCAGGAAGCGCTGCCGCAGATCCGCGAAGCTGGGCGACGGGATCGACTCGGACAGCACGGCGAGGCCCTGCCCGCCCTTGCCGTCGCGCAGGCCCTGGAAGTGCTTGCGCAGGAAGTCCTCGAGCGCGTCCCAGTCGGTCGGCGCGCCGCCCTTGCGGGGCGTCTGCAGCCGCATCGGATCGTAGAGGTCGAGCACCATGCCCTGGTGCAGCGCCGCGGTGCCGCCCAGGCTGGTGGGGTGATCCGGGTTGCCCTCGAGCTTGGTCGGCCGGCCCTCGTGCGACTCGGCCAGCAGGCCGATGACGTTCGGGCCGATGTGCGCGACCGTCGCGTAGTGCTGGGGCACGCCCGGCAGCACGTCCTCGGGCGCCCGGCTGTAGGGCAGGATCTTCTGCTCCGGGCGGCGGACGCAGCCGGCGAGGCTGGTCATCGCGACCGAAGCGCCCATGATGCCGAGGAAGTGACGGCGCGTGGTGCCGTCGAGCGTCCCGGCTTCGACCTCTTCGGGGAACTCGCGCTCGAGCGCGGCCTCGAAGGCCGGCGAGGCGTCGAGCTCCTCGAGGCTGCGCCAGTAGCGGCGGTCCTGCGTGCTCATCGGTGGCACCCCGAGCAATGAACGGGCGGGTTCACCCCGTACTTCTCCTTGAGCTCCTTGCCCTGCTGCAGCTGGTTGTCGGCCTGGTAGCCCATGACCGTCACCTTGTCGCGCGGGCGCAGGTGCTTCTCCGGCTGCCGGTGGCAGTCGAGGCACCAGCTCATCGACAGCGGCTGGGCCAGGGCCACCTCGACCATCTGGTCGATGCGGCCGTGGCAGGACTCGCAGCCCACGCCGGCGCGGATGTGCGCGTCGTGCTGGAAGTAGGCGTAGTCCGGGGTCTTGTGGATGCGGATCCACTCGACCGGATCGCCCGACGCCCAGCTCGACCGCACGGGCAGCAGCCGGGGGCTGTTGGCGCGGATCTGCGTGTGGCAGTTCATGCAGGTCTGGGTGGGCGGCACGCCGGCGACGGCGCTCCTCTCGACCCCGGTGTGGCAGTACCGGCAGTCGATGCCCAGATCACCCGCGTGCAGCTTGTGGCTGTACGGCACCGGCTGCTCGGGCATGTACCCGACGTCGGTGTACTGGGGTGAGAAGTAGTACCAGACCAACCCGATCACCGCGATCGTGGCCACCGGGCCGATGACCCCGAAGACCAGGGGCGGGATCTTGTTGTGCCACGCCGGAAAGGTCCACACCTCGTCTTCGGGTGCGGCGGACCCCTCGGGCTCGTGCTGTTCGTTGCTCATGCGCTCGGCAACCCCGACGGTGTGCCCGCGCCGTGGGGCGCGGGCCTCGGTTCATCCGTTGCTGGCGGCGTCCCCCACGTTGGGCCGCAGCGGGGCGTGGCACGGCAAGACGCGTACCACGCACGGCGGCGGGGGTTTACCACCGGCGCCGGGCGAAGTCCAACCCTTTGCCGGCGCGGGCTTGCCGCGGCAGGGCCGACCAGCCGCGTCAAATTGCCGCGGCGGGAATGGAGGCTCGGGAGCGGCCCCACGCGGCTCGGCGATCGGGTCCGGGCGCGGGCGTCTCGGGGCGGCGCAGGCGGGGGCCGGCGGCGCGACAGGATGCCGCACCTGCCCGCCGGGTTTCTTCGCGCGGCGCCCCGCGTGGCCCACCGCGACACGGTGACCGCGAGGCGCGGTCGCGCTCAGCCGACGCCGAAGTCGGTGTGATCGAGGCCCCACGCCTTCAGCTTGCGCTGCAGCGTGCGGCGGTTGATCTCGAGGATGCGCGCGACGTGCGTGATGTTCTTGTGGCGGGCCAGCAGGGCCTCGATGTGGCGGCGCTCGACGGCCTCGAGGCTGATCTCCTCGACGGCCTCCGGCGGCACCGGGCGGGCGGCGGCGCTGGCCGCGGTGAAGGGGTTGGCGGCCAGCATCCGGCGCACCAGCGCGGCGGGCACCGTGTCGTCCTCGGCGAAGAGGGCGACGCGGCGCACCAGGTTGACCACCTCGCGCACGTTGCCCGGCCAGGGGTGGTCGAGCAGGGCCTGCTGGGCGTCGGGGGCGAAGTCGAGGGTGTCGTGGGCGACGCGGCGCAGCCAGTGGCGGGCGATGGGCAGGATGTCGTCCTTGCGCACGCGCAGCGGGGGCAGCTCGAGGGGCAGCACCTGCAGGCGATAGAAGAGGTCTTCGCGGAAGCGCCCGGCGGCCACCTCGTCGGCCAGGCGCCGGTGGGTGGCGGCCACCAGGCGGGCGCGGAAGGGGCGCTCGCGCGTCTCGCCCACCGGGCGGTAGGTGCGGGTCTCGAGCGCGCGCAGCAGCTTGGCCTGGTGCTCGAGGGGCAGCTCGGCCACCTCGTCGAGGAACAGCGTGCCTTCGCCGGCCTCCTCGAAGAGGCCGGGCTTGCGCTGGGCCGCGCCGGTGAAGGCGCCGCGGGCGTGGCCGAAGAGCTCGCTCTCGACCAGATCGCGGGGCAGGCAGGCCATGTTGACGCCGACGAAGGGGGCGTCGGCGCGGCGCGAGCGGTGGTGCAGGTAGCGGGCGGCGACCTCTTTGCCGGTGCCGGTCTCGCCGGTCAGCAGCACCGGCTCGTCGGCGTCGGCCAGGCGGTCGAGCAGGGCGCGCAGCTGGACGGTCGCGGGGCTCTCGCCCACCAGCACGTCGCTGGCGCCGGTGGGCGCGGCGGCCTGCCGCAGCACGGGCGTCAGATCGGCGGCGTCGACCGGCTTGGTGAGGAAGGTGAACGCCCCGCGGCGCATGGCCTCGACGGCGTCGGGCACGGTGCCGTGGCCGGTGAGGACGACCACGGGCACCTTGCGGTTGGGCGTGCGGCGCAGCACCTCGAGGCCGTCGATGTCGGGCATGCGCAGGTCGAGCACCACCACGTGCGGCCGCTCGGCGGCCTCGTCCTCGAGCGCCTCGACGGCCTCGAGCCCGCGGTGCAGGGTGCGGACGGCGAAGCCGCGGCGGCGCAGCGCCTTGGCCATGGCGAGGCAGAAGGGCTCGTCGTCGTCGACGAACCAGACGCGGAGCGGGTCGGCGGTCTCCATGAGGGCGATCTATAGCGCGAAGCGCGCCGCACGGGGACCGTGACGCATCAGACGTCGGGTTGCGGGTCGCGGCGAGCGCGCTCCATACTGCCGCGCGCAAGAGGGTGTTGCACATCCGCGGTCGAGCCGGGTGCGTCCACCGGCGACGAGGTCGAGGCGGGAGGCCGAAGGAATATCAGAGATATTTCGAGAGCCGACCAACGAAGAGATCGTCGTCGGGGGGCGTGCACGGCGACGTGCCGAGGATTTGCGGACACCCTCCCAGGAGAAGACCGATGAGTACCGAGCCCGCGCGCGCCGCGGCGCCGGCCGACGAGGCCGAGCCGCTCCGCTTCGTGACCGCCGCCAGCCTGTTCGACGGGCACGACGCGGCGATCAACATCATGCGCCGCATCCTGCAGGCCGAGGGCGCCGAGGTCATCCACCTCGGGCACGACCGGTCGGTGGCCGAGATCGTCGACGCGGCGATCGAGGAGGACGCCCACGGCATCGCGGTGTCGTCCTATCAGGGCGGCCACATGGAGTTCTTCACCTACATGGTGCAGCGGCTGCGCGAGCGCGGGCGCGGCGACATCGGGGTGTTCGGCGGCGGCGGCGGGACGATCACCGATCGCGAGATCGCCGACCTGCACGCGGCCGGCGTGGGGCGCATCTACTCGGTCGAGGACGGCCGCAAGCTGGGCCTCGTCGGGATGATCCGCGACATGATGCGGCGCGCGCGGCGGGCGCCGGCCGACTTCGAGGGGCTGACCGACGCCTTCTTCGCCGGCGACGCGGTGGCCGTGGCGCAGGTGCTGACGCACATCGAGCGGCTGCACGCGCGCGAGGACGAGGCCGGGCTGACCGCCCTGCGAACGCGGTTCGCCGAGCGACCCACGCGGCCGGTGCTGGGCATCACCGGCGTCGGCGGCGCGGGCAAGTCGTCGCTGACCGACGAGCTGGTGCGGCGGGCGCTCGAGCGCTTCCCGCGGCGGACGGTGGCGGTGCTGTCGGTGGATCCCACGCGCCGGCGCAGCGGCGGGGCGCTCTTGGGCGACCGCATCCGCATGAACGCGATCACCGACGAGCGCGCGTTCATGCGATCGATGGCGACGCGGGCGGCCAACGCGGCGGTGCCCGCCGCCGTGCGCGACGCGCTGAAGGCGCTGGCCGCGGCGGGCTACGACCTGGTGATCCTCGAGACGGCGGGCATCGGGCAGAGCGGCAGCGAGGTGGTCGACCTCGCCGACGTGTCGCTCTACGTGATGACGCCGGAGTTCGGCGCGCCCAGCCAGCTCGAGAAGATCGACATGCTCGACTTCGCCGACGTGGTGGCGCTGAACAAGGCCGACAAGCAGGGGGCCGACGACGCGCGGCGCTACGTGGCCAAGCAGGTGCAGCGCAACCGACAGGCCTTCGACCGGCAGCCCGACGACATGCCGGTGTTCGCGTGCATGGCCAGCCGCTTCGGCGACGCGGGCGTGGACGCGCTGTTCGCGCACCTGATGGGGCTGATCGGCGTGCGGACCGGGGGTGACTGGGGGCCCGGCGAGCGGCCGGCGCGCGCCGAGGGGACGCCGGTGGTGGTGCCGCCCGAGCGGGTGCGCTACCTGAGCGACGTGAGCGCCGCGGTGCGCGACTACCACGCGCGGGGCGAGGCGCAGGCGAAGCTGGCGGCCAAGGCGGACGGGCTGCGGCGGGCGCTCGAGGCGCTGGGCGAGGACGTGCCGGCGTTCCCGACGCCCTTCGGCGAGGCGGCCGGCGACGATCGCCTGAAGGCGCTGTACGACGCGACCCTGGGCGAGATGGAGGCCGAAGCGAAGGCGCTGCTCGAGGCGGTGCCGGCCCTGCGCGCCGCCTACGAGAGCGAGACGCACAGCTACACCGTGCGCGGGCGCGCCATCGAGGTGACCAACCACGTCGAGACGCTGAGCGGGACCAAGGTGGCCAAGGTGGCGCTGCCGCAGACGCGCGACTGGGGCGACCTGCTGCGCTGGCGCTGGCGCGAGAACGTGCCCGGCGCGTTCCCCTTCACCGCGGGCGTCTTCCCCTACAAGCGCAGCGGCGAGGATCCCACGCGCATGTTCGCCGGCGAGGGCCACCCCGAGCGGACGAACCGGCGCTTCCATTACGTGTCGCGCGGGCAGCCGGCGGCGCGGCTATCGACCGCCTTCGACTCGGTGACGCTGTACGGGCGCGATCCCGACCGGCGGCCGGACATCTACGGCAAGGTGGGCAACTCGGGGGTCAGCGTCGCGACGCTGGACGACGCGAAGCGGCTGTACAGCGGCTTCGACCTGTCGGCGCCCACCACCAGCGTCTCGATGACCATCAACGGGCCGGCGCCGATGCTGCTGGCCATGTTCCTCAACACGGCCATCGACCAGAACGTCGAGAAGCGCCTGAAAGCGACCGGGCGCTGGGACGAGGCGCAGAAGCGCATCGCGACGCTGGCGCCCGACGGGCCGACCTACCGCGGCGAGCTGCCGCCCGGCCACGACGGCGCGGGCCTCGGGCTGCTCGGGGTCAGCGGCGACCAGCTGCTGCCGCCGGACGAGTACGCCGAGGTGAAGGCCGAGACGCTGCGCCAGGTGCGCGGCACCGTGCAGGCCGACATCCTCAAGGAGGATCAGGCCCAGAACACCTGCATCTTCTCGACCGAGTTCGCCCTGAAGATGATGGGCGACATCCAGGCGTGGTTCATCGACCACGCGGTGCGCAACTTCTACTCGGTGTCGATCAGCGGCTATCACATCGCCGAGGCCGGGGCGAACCCGATCACCCAGCTGGCCTTCACGCTGGCCAACGGCTTCACCTACGTCGAGTACTACAAGGCGCGGGGCATGGATCCCGACGCCTTCGCGCGCAACCTGTCGTTCTTCTTCAGCAACGGGGTCGACGCCGAGTACGCGGTCATCGGGCGGGTGGCGCGGCGCATCTGGGCGGTCGCCCTGCGCGCCCTGTACGGCGCCGGGCCGCGCAGCCAGCAGCTGAAGTACCACATCCAGACGTCGGGCCGGTCGCTGCACGCGCAGGAGATCGACTTCAACGACATCCGCACGACGCTGCAGGCGCTGTACGCGATCGCCGACAACTGCAACAGCCTGCATACCAACGCCTTCGACGAGGCCATCACGACGCCCACCGAGGCGAGCGTGCGGCGCGCGCTGGCGATCCAGCTGATCATCAACCGCGAGCTGGGGCTGACGAAGAACGAGAACCCCTTCCAGGGCAGCTACTTCATCGAGCGCCTGACCGATCTGGTCGAAGAGGCGGTGCTGGCCGAGTTCGACCGGCTGACGCAGCGCGGCGGCGTGTTGGGCGCGATGGAGGTGATGTACCAGCGCAGCAAGATCCAGGAAGAGTCGCTGCTGTACGAGCACAAGAAGCACGCGGGCGAGCTGCCGGTCATCGGCGTGAACACGTTCCTGCCCGAGCAGGCGCCCGAGGGCGTCGTCGAGGTGGAGCTGATCCGCGCGAGCGACGGCGAGAAGCAGGCGCAGCTCGACGGGCTGGCCGCCTTCCACGCGCGCAACGCCGAGCGGGCGCCGCTGGCGCTGGCGCGGCTGCGCAAGACGGCCATCGAGGGCGGCAACCTGTTCGCCGAGCTGATGGAGACCGTGAAGTGCTGCTCGCTGGGGCAGATCACGCACGCGCTGTTCGACGTCGGCGGCCAGTACCGCCGGAACATGTGAGCGGCGTGGTCGGCGGCCCGATGAAGGCCAGCCCCTCGCTGGCGGTGGTGTACTTCGGGGTGGGCTTCACCCTGATGGCGGCGGTGTCGATGGTGGCGCTGACCGCGTTGGGGCCGATGATCAGCGGGGCGGGCGCGCGGCGGCTGGCGATGTTGGCGCCGCTGCTCTTGGGCGTGCCCTTCGGGGCGCGGGTGGCCTGGGTGGGGATGCGCGAGGGCCTGACCCTGGGCGCGGCGCTGAAGCGAGCCGTCGGGCTCGGCCGGAGGACGACATGAGCGACGGCTACGACCTGACCGATCTGAAGGCGCCGCGCACGGCCGGCCTGATGCTGAAGGGGCTGGTGAAGCTGGCCGAGGGGCCGGGCGGGGATCTGCTGGCGGCGAAGTTCCTGGCCGACGTGGGGGTCGAGGCGCTGCGGGCCGCGAAGGTCGAGGACGGCCCAGCCGCCGAGCACCCGCTGCTGCGGCGCGCGCGCGCCGAGGGCTGCGGGGCCAGCGAGAAGCTGGTCGAGCTGCCGGCGCCGGCGACGCACCCCGACGACTGGCCCTTCGAGACGGCCAGCGACTTCGTCGAGGCGTACGGGCGGGGCGAGACGACGCCCAGCGAGGTGGCCGAGCGGCTGCTGCGGGTGGCCGCCGAGCTGGACGAGGGCAAGACGCCGCTGAGGGCGCTGATCAACCGGGATCCCGACGACCTGCGCACGCAGGCGCGGGCCGCGACGGCGCGCTACGCGGCCGGGCGCCCGCTGGGGCCGCTCGACGGCGTGCCGGTCGGCGTGAAGGACGAGCTCGACCAGGCGGGCTACCCCACGACGGTCGGCACACGCTTCCTGGGCACGCGGCCGGCGCTCGAGGACGCCACGGTGGTCGCGCGGCTGCGCTCGGCGGGCGCGCTGTTGTACGGCAAGCTGAACATGCACGAGATCGGGCTGGGCGTGACCGGCCTGAACCCGCACCACGGGGCGGCGCGCAACCCCTACGATCCGACGCGCGCGACCGGCGGCTCGTCGTCGGGCGTGGCCGCGTCGATCGCCGCCGGCCTGAACCCCATCGCGGTGGGCGCCGACGGCGGCGGCTCGATCCGCATCCCGGCCGCGCTGTGTGGCGTCGTCGGCCTGAAGGCCACCTTCGGGCGCATCAGCGAGCACGGCGCCGCGCCGCTGTGCTGGTCGGTGGCGCACGTCGGCCCGCTGGCGCAGGACGTGCGCGACTGCGCGCTGGCCTACGCGGTGATGGCCGGCCCCGACCGCCACGACGTCAACAGCACCGCGCAGCCGCCGGTCGACCTGACCGGCTGGGACGATCGCGATCTCACCGGCGTCCGCCTGGGCGTCTACCGCCCCTTCTTCGAGCACGCCGACGCGCCCATCGTGGCCGCCTGCGACGCGGCGCTGCAGGATCTGCGGCGGCGCGGCGCGGCCATCGTCGAGATCCGCATCCCCGACCTGGCGCTGGCGCGCGTGGCCCACATGGTGACCATCACCAGCGAGATGGTGGCCAGCCAGGCGCAGCACTACGCCAAGCACCGCCGGCAGTACGGGCACGACGTGCGGCTGAACCTGGCCCTGGCCAGCCGGCTGACGCAGGCCGACTACATCCACGCGCAGCGCGTGCGCGTGCGCGTCCAGCGGCACCTCGACGAGGCGCTGCGCCACTGCGACGCCATCGTGACGCCCAGCACCGCGCGCACCGCGCCCGAGCTGCCGGCGGACGCGCTGCTGACGGGCGAGTCGAACCTCGAGGACACCGATCGCATCATGCGCTTCGCGGCGATCGGCAACCTGACCGGGCTGCCGGCGATCTCGGTGCCGGCAGGTTTCGACGACCAGGGGCTGCCCATCGGCATCCAGTTCATGGGCCGCGCCTGGACCGAGAGCCTGCTGTTGCGGCTCGCGGGCGCGGTCGAGGCGGGCGTCGGTCGGCCGGCGCCCAAGGTGCACCGGAGGTTGCTCACGTGACGGCCGACGAGGTGATCGCGGCGCTCGAGCTGAGCCCGCACCCCGAGGGCGGCTTCTTCCGCGAGACGTACCGCGACGCGGCCAGCACGCAGATCTACTTCCTGCTGCGCCGCGGCGAGCGCTCGCACTGGCACCGGGTGCGGCACGCCGCCGAGGCCTGGCACCACTACGCCGGGGCGGCGGTGCGGCTCGAGATCGACGGGCACCGGACGGTGACGCTGGGCGGCGACCTGGCGCGCGGTGAGCGCCCCCAAGCGGTCGTACCCGCCGACGCCTGGCAGGCCGCCGAGAGCGCGGGCGACTGGTCGCTGGTGGGCTGCACGGTGGCGCCGCCCTTCGCGTTCGAGCACTTCGAGCTGGCCCCCGAGGGCTGGTCACCGGGCTGAGCGCCCGGCCGACCGCCGCTTTCAAAAAGGCCACAGACCCTGTAGATAGCCGGCGCGCGATCCCGCTTCCGGGGCGCGCCGAGAGGAGGAAGTCCGATGGAGAAGTCGACGTTCGAGGCCAAGGTGGGGCTGGCCGAGATGCTCAAGGGCGGCGTCATCATGGACGTGATGAACGTCGAGCAGGCGAAGATCGCCGAGGCCGCCGGCGCCTGCGCCGTGATGGCGCTCGAGCGGGTGCCGGCGATCATCCGGCGGGACGGCGGCGTGGCGCGGGCCAGCGATCCGGCGATGATCAAGGCCATCCAGGCCGAGGTCAGCATCCCGGTGATGGCCAAGTGCCGCATCGGGCACTTCATGGAGGCGCGCATCCTCGAGGCGCTCGAGGTGGACTTCATCGACGAGTCCGAGGTGCTGACGCCCGCCGACGAGGCCTTCCACATCGAGAAGCACGGGTTCAAGGTGCCCTTCGTGTGCGGCTGCACCGACCTGGGCGAGGCCCTGCGGCGCATCGGCGAGGGCGCGGCGATGCTGCGCACCAAGGGCGAGGCCGGCACCGGCAACATCATCGAGGGCGTGCGGCACCTGCGCACGGTGCACGGGCACATCCGCAAGCTGACCCGGCTGCCCAAGGAAGAGCTGATGACCGAGGCGAAGAACCTCGGGGCGCCCTACGAGCTGGTGGTGCAGGTGGCCGAGGCGGGCAAGCTGCCGGTGCCGAACTTCGCCGCGGGCGGCATCGCGACGCCGGCCGACGCCGCGCTGTGCATGGCGCTGGGCGCCGAGAGCGTGTTCGTGGGCAGCGGCATCTTCCTGTCGAGCGACCCCGAGCGGCGCGCGCGCGCCATCGTCGAGGCGGTCACGTACTGGGAGGATCCCAAGAAGCTGGCCGAGATCAGCACCGGGCTGGGCGAGGCGATGGCCGGCACCGAGATGGGCAAGCTGACCGAGGATCAGAAGCTCGCCAAGCGGGGCTGGTGAGGTGAGCGGCGGCCCGACGATCCGGCGCGCGGGGGCAGGCGCGTGAAGCGCGTCGGCGTCCTCGCCCTGCAGGGCGGCTGGGCCGCGCACCTGCGCGCCCTGAGCGACGTCGGCTGCGAGCCCGTCGAGGTGCGCCGCGCCGACCAGGTGGACGCCCTCGACGGCCTGGTGCTGCCCGGCGGCGAGAGCACCACGCACCTGCTGCTGGTCGAGCGCTTCGGCCTGCGCCCCGCCCTCGACGCCTTCGTCGCCTCGGACCGCCCCGTCCTGTGCACCTGCGCCGGCCTCATCCTGGCCGCGAAGGCCGTGCACCACCCCGACCAGCCCAGCTTCGGCTGGCTGGACGTCGACGTCGCCCGCAACGCCTGGGGCCGCCAGGTGCACAGCTTCGAAGCCCACGCCGACGGCGACGACCTGCCCCTGCTCTTCATCCGCGCCCCCCGCCTCGAGCGCGTCGGCCCCGACGTCGAGGTCACCGCCCGCTTCGAAGGCGAGCCCGTCATGGTGCGCCAGGGCAACCTGGTCGGCGCCAGCTTCCACCCCGAGCTGACCCCCGACCGCCGCGTCCACCGCGCCCTCTTCGGCTGACCCACCGCGCGCGGCCTCCAGGTCCACGCGCGCCGATCAGGGCGCGGCGAGGGACGAAAGCACCAGCTTCAGGCCTACGGGCGCCTGAAGTACGACTACGACAGCCGCTCGGTGAACGTCATCGGCGTTCGACGCGACGGCCGCTGGAAGATCTACGCCCAGAAGCTGGTGAAGAACGGCCACGAGCCGCGCATCGTCAGCGTCAAGCGCATCTGGCCCGCCTGATCCCCGCCGCCGCGCTACACCGCGGCCCGGCGGTGCGCTAGTGTGCCCGCACACCCGACGCGGGAGGTGCGCACCGCCATGTCGCAGCCGGTGATCGACTACCTGAAGACATTGCCGCTGTTCGCCGGGCTCGACGAGCGCGAGCTGGGCGATCTGTTCCAGATCATGGGGTTGGACACCTACCCCCAGCCCGGGCACGTCGTCTTCGACGTGGGCGACAAGCCCGACGGGGCCTACATCGTCAAGAAGGGCATCTGCACCCTGTCGCTGCCCGTCGACGGTCAGCCCGCCCGCGAGGTCGTGCGGCTGGGCGAGGGCGCGGTCGTGGGCGAGCTGTGCCTGGTCGGGCCGGCGCCCCGCACCCTGCGCCTGACCGTCACCGAGCCGGCGGACATCATCGTCATCAACGGCCCGGGCTTTCACCGCCTGCGCGAGGCGGGACACCCCGGCGCGTACAAGCTGCTGCGCAACGTCGGCTTGATGATGTGCGAGCGCCTGCGCGACACCAACCAGCTGCTCGAGATGGAGTGGCGCGGCCTGCGGCGCGCGCCCAGCCTGGTGTCGCCGGTGGCCACGCAGCGCAAGGCCAGCGCGTGGCAGCGCCTGATCGGCCTGTTCGGCGGCAAGAAGGGGGGTGCGGCGTGACGCCCGAGGAGTTCGACGGACTGGCCCTCTTCGGGCAGCTCGGCGCCGCGCAGCGCGCCACGCTGGCCCAGACCCTGCGTCCCCGCGATCTGGATCCGGGCGACGTCCTCTTCGTGCAGGGCGACGTGGCCGACGGCTGCTATCTGGTGCTCGACGGCGCCATCGGCGTCGAGGCCGAGATCCCCGGCCACGGCATCGAGCGGCTGGCGACCCTGCGGCGCGGCGACCTGTTCGGCGAGGTGGCCCTGCTCGACGGCGGGCTGCGCTCGGCCACCTGCGCCGCCGGCCCCGACGGCGCCCGCGTGGCCGAGCTGGCCCGCGCCGACTTCGACGACCTGTTCGCGGCCGGCAACCCGCTGGCCCACGCGGTGATGGACATCGTCCTCGACCGCCTCGCGCAGCGCCTGCGGGACGCCACGCAGCGGCTGGTCGAGGTCGCCGCCGAGTAGCCGGCGCCGCGCGCCTCACCGCGGCGCGACGACGCGCCTCAACAGCCGCGCGGCGCGGCGCACATCCGCCCCCTCGAGCGCGGCGCCGTCGTTGAGCGCCAGCGCGCGGCCGAAGACGTCCGGATGGTCGGCCAGCCCGCGCAGCAGGCGCCGGCGCACCGCCGGATGGCCGCGCAACCACAGCATGAACCGCATCCACGCGAAGGGCGCGCGCACCAGCCGCGCGTGATCGGCGGCGTAGCGATCCAACCGCCCCTCGGTGAAGCGGCGCACCAGCGCCTCGGCCTGCTGGAAGCCGAGCGTCAGCCCCTCGCCGGTGATCGCGTCGAGGTAGCCGGCGGCGTCCCCGACCAGGGCCACCCGGCCGGCCAGGACGCCGCGCACGCCCTGCGCCAGAGGACCCGCGCCGCGCACGCGCGAGTCCACGGGCGCGCCGTCCAAACGCGCCCGCAGCGCCGGGAAGCGTCCCAGCAGCGCCTCGAAGTCGCCGGAGGTCGGCGGCGAGAACAGGAAGGCGACGCCCACGCGCTCGGGCCCCGCGGGCGTCACGTAGGCCTCGACGCCGTCGCCCCAGTGCACCTCGACCCGGTCGCTCCACGGCGGCCGCGCGACGTGCCGGCGCACGCCCAGGCGCACCGGCCGTCGAGTCGGCGCCGCCAGGCCCGCCCACCCCCGCACCCGGCTGCGCAGCCCGTCGGCGCCCACCACGAGATCGGCCCCGTGCGTCGCGCCGCCGACGCGCGCGCCCGTCGGGGTGAGGCCCTCGACCTCGACCCCCCACCGCAGGTCGACCCCCGCCGCCTCGGCCCGCCGCGCCAGGGCCCCGTGCAGCGCGGTGCGCCGCACGCCCCAGCCCTCCCCCGTCGGGAAGTCGCCCTCGGCCACGAGGGGGCCGTCGACGTAGCGGATGCCGCGAAAGGGCGCCCACCCGTCGGCCGCCACCTCGACCCCCAGCGCCCCGAGCACCGCGACGCCCCCCGGCATCAGCCCCTCGCCGCACGCCTTGTCGCGCCCGGGCCCGCCCCGCTCGAACACCGTCACCGCGTGCCCCGCCCGCCGGGCATGGAGCGCCGTGACGAGCCCGACCGGGCCGCCGCCCACGATGACGATCCGCCTCAACGCGCCCGCCGCGCCGGCAGCAGGGCGGGGCGGCCGGCGAGGCGATCGGCGTAAGCGCAGTGCGCCGTCAGCGCCGCCTCTTCGCACCGGATGCGCACCCGCAGCAGCGCCGCGTTCGCCACCGAGAACACCACGGCGGTCAGCCACGCGCCGTGCACCAGCGGCAGCGCGGCGATCTCGAGGATCACCGCCAGGTAGTTCGGGTGCTTCAGGTAGCGATACGGCCCCGCGTCGACGGCCGGCAGCCCGGGCACCACCAGCACGCGCGTGTTCCAGCGAGGACCCAACGTCGCGATCGCCCAGTAGCGCAGCCCCATCGTCGCGCCCACGGTGATCAGCGCGCCGAGCCCCAGCGCGCCGGGGAAGGCCCGATCGAGCAGCAGCACCTCGGCCGGCGCGGCCAGCAGGAAGGCCGTGTGCAGCGCCTTCATCACGCCGAAGTGGCGCTGGCCCACCTCGACGCCGCCACGCTCGACGGCCCACGCGGCGTTGCGCGCCGACAGCCGAAGCTCGAACAGGCGCTCGAGCGCCACCGCGCCGATCAGCGCGACGAAGGCCCACTGGGTGACGCTGGGGCTCACCACCGAAGCAGCACCAGCTCGGCGCAGAAGCCGGGGCCCAGGGCCGCCAGCAGACCCAGCGTGCCCGGCGCCGGACGGCGCCGCTCGAGCGTGTCGCGCAGCACCATCAGCACCGACGCCGACGACAGGTTGCCCACCTCGGCCAGGCTGCGCCGCGCCAGCTCGAGCGCCTCGGGGGGCGCGTCGAGGGCGGTCTCCATCGCCTCGATCACCTTGGGGCCGCCCGGGTGGCAGACGAAGCTGCCCAGGTCGGCCAGCGCCCGACCGTGATCGGCCAGGAAGGCGTCCACCGCCGGCCGCAGGCGCGCGCGCACCACGTCGGGCACGCTCTTGTCGAGCACCACCCGGAAGCCGTCGCCCGAGATGTCCCAGCCCATCACGCGCTCGGTGTCGTCGAAGAAGACCGAGCGCGTCGCCACCACGACCGGCCCCTCGGCCGGGACGTAGGCGCCCGCGACGACCGCGCAGGCCGCCCCGTCGCCGAACAGCCCGGCCGAGATCAGGTTGGCCACCGAGGGATCCTGCCGCTGCAGCGTCAGCGAGCACAGCTCGACGCTGAGCACCAACGCGATCTCGTCGGGGAAGGCCCGGACGTAGTCGGCGGCGCGCGCCAGCCCGGCCGCGCCCGCGACGCAGCCCAGGCCGAAGATGGGCACCCGCTTCAGGTGCCGCGGCAGCGCCGGCACGCGGTTCATCAGCCGCGCCTCGAGGCTGGGCGTGGCGACCCCGGTCACCGACACCGAGAAGATCGCGCCGACGCGCGCCCAGTCCACCCGCGCCCGCGCCATCGCGTCGCGCAGGGCGGCCTCGCCCACCTGCAGGCCGACCTCGATCCACGCGTCGTTCGCGGCGCCGAAGTCGTCGAGGTTCAGGTAGCGCTCGAGGGGCAGCGCCAGGTGGCGGCCGCCGACGCCCACCGCCTCGTGGAACTGCGCGACGCGGCGCTGCCGGTGGGGCGCGTCCGGCCACTGGGCCGCGAAGGCGTCGGCCAGGGTCTGCTGGTCGTAGTAGTGCGGCGGGAAGGCCCGCCCGACGTCGATGATGCGCACCCGGCCCCTCGGCGTGGTTCGAGACACCGACCAGATGCACCAGCGCCGGTCCGGTTACGGCGCGACGCCCACCACCCGCGCCCCTTGGGCCTCGAACAGCAGGCAGACGCCCACCGCGTTGCAGTCGCCGGGGGCGTCGCGCAGGCAGCGGTGCGCGCCCGTGGCGTCGTGGCGCGCCTCGTAGCCGCCGACCAGGCCGGCCAGCAGATCGGCCCCCTGCGCGGGCGGCCGATCGAGGGGGATCAGCGTGGCCACCGTGTCGCACAGGGCCGGGGCCCCCGGCTGCGCGCAGGTCTGCTGCAGGGCCTGGACGGTCTGCGTCAGCCCGTCCCGGGTGAGGTAGCCCTCGATACGGCCCTCGGCGACGTCGAGGCCGGGCCCATCCCGCCCGGCCAGCGCGCCGGACACCCGGGCGTCCTCGATGGGCAGCGAGAAGGGCAGCTGATCCTGGATGTCGAGGGTCAGCCGGAAGACGGCCGGCCCCGCGCGCAGCCGCGCGCCGACCACGTCGGCCCCGGCGAACCGGTTCAGCGGCGGGCGCGCCGGATCGCCCTGCTCGAACGAGCGCCGCTGCACCAGGAAGCCACCCACCGGCGAGCGCTCGCCGACATAGAAGGCCAGATCGACGGGGCTGGCCTCGTTGCCGGACTGCCCGTCGATCCACCCGGCGAAGCTGGCCAGCAGCACCAGCGCGATGTCGCCCTGCGGATCGGGCTGCACCTGATCGGCCAGCGGGCCGGTCAGGGCCAGCAGCGCCGACAACGCGCTGCCGCCGCGCGCCCCCCAGGTGCGGCAGCCCGCCGCCCGCGCGGCCGCGCCATCAGCCGGGATGTCGGCCCACGTCAGCCGCGCGGTCGGCGGCCAGTCGCCGAAGCCACGCACCGCGCCGGTGTCGGCCACCGGAGCGCAGTCGGCGCCGCCGAAGCCGGGCGCGCACTCGGCGCACGCGGGCGCCCCGCGGCGGGGATCGACGCAGCGATCGCACAGGGGCCCTTCGCGCGCGGCGTCGGCGCAGCGATCGCAGCGCGGCCCGGCGAAGCCGTCAGGGCAGGCGAGCGGCGCGGCGTCCGGCAGCGCGGCGGCGTCCGGCGCGGCGTCGGCCTCAGGCGCGGCGTCACCCGCCGGCGTGGCGTCCGCCCGTGTCGGATCGGCGTCCGCCGGCCGGCCGGCGTCGCGCGGGCGGGCGGCGTCGCCCCGCCGCTGATCGCCTGGGCCCGCGTCGGCGGCGGCGGGTGCGGCGTCCACCGCCGGCCGCGCGTCGCCCGCCGGGGCCGGATCGTCCAGCTCGAGCGCCAGGCTGCAGCCCACCGCCCCCACGCCCCCAACACGAGGATCGCCGCGCGCACCCGCGCAGCATAGGCCAGTGCGCGGGCGCGCGGCGAGGCGCACGGGCGGCGTCACCGCGCCGTAGCGCCGGGACGCCGCGCGGCGCGCCCGGCGCGGCGGCCCGGGCGTTGCTTCGGTCGGACCCACCGACGCCGATCCGGGAGCCGCCGATGTCCGACGCCTCACCCCCGCTCGACGCCGACAGCCTCGGTCGGACCTTCGATGGTTGGCCCGGCGGCCTGCGCGCCCTGCTCGAGACCATCCCCTCGGGCGTCTTCGCCCTCGACGAGCGCGGCCGCATCATCGGCTGGAACGCGCACATGCAGACGCTGACCGGCTACACGCTGGCCGACGTGCATCAGCAGCGGTGCACGGTGCTCGAGGGCAGCGCCTGCAACGACGGCCCCTGCCTCGCGCCGCACGCCCGCGGCTGCTCGCTCTTCGCCGAGGGCCGCGTGCGCGCCCGCCGCTGCAGCCTGCGCTGCCGCGACGGCACCACCCTGCCGGTGCTGAAGAACGCCCAGCTCGTCCACGACGCGGCGGGCGAGGTGGTGGGCGCCATCGAGATCGTGACCGACCTGCGCACCGTCACCGCGCTCGAGGCGGAGGTGGCCCAGCTCCGCCGGCAGGTGGTCGATCGGGCGCAGCGGCACGGCATGGTGGGGCGCCACCCGGCGATGCAGCGGCTGTTCGAGGTCGTCGAGATGGCCGGCGGCGCGGACGCGTCGGTGCTGGTGCTGGGTGAGACCGGCGTGGGCAAGGAGCTGGTCGCCCACGCGATCCACCAGGCCAGCGCCCGCCGGGACGGGCCCTTCGTGCGGGTGTGCTGCGGCGCCCTGCCCGACACGCTGCTCGAGAGCGAGCTGTTCGGCCACGTACGCGGCGCGTTCACCAACGCCGTCGCCGATCGGGTGGGCCGCTTCGAGGCGGCCCACGGCGGCACCATCTTCCTCGACGAGATCGGCGACATCTCGGCCGCCACGCAGACCCGCCTGCTGCGCGTGCTGCAGGCGCGCGAGTTCGAGCGCGTGGGCGACAGCCGCACCCGGCAGATCGACATCCGCGTCATCGCCGCCACGCACCGCGATCTGCGCGCGATGATCGCCGCGGGCACCTTTCGCGAGGATCTGTACTACCGGCTGGCCGTGCTGCCGATCACCGTGCCGCCCCTGCGCGAGCGGCGCACCGACGTGCCGCTGCTGGTCGAGCACGTCCTGCACGAGCTCGGCGCGCGGCGCGGCCGGTCGCCCGCCTTCACCCCGGAGGCGCTGCGCCGCCTGATGGCGCACGACTGGCCGGGCAACGTGCGCGAGCTGCGGCACGCCGTCGAGCACGCCTTCGTCCTCGGCCGCGGCGACGCGCTGGACGTCGACGCCCTGCCCGCGCACCTGCTCGACGGCCCGGCGGAGCCGCAGCGCCGGCAGGGCCTCGATCGCGCGACCATCGAGGCCGCGCTCGAGGCGACGGGCGGCAAGCGCGCGGCCGCGGCCGAGGCGCTCGGCGTCAGCCGCGTCACGTTGTGGAAGTGGATGAAACGACTCGGGATTCAGCCGAAGGACGCGTGAAGCCGCGCCGCCCGGGGGAGGTCGGCGGCGCGGCGTCCCCGAGGTGTCTGCCACCCGGTCAGTGGCGCGAGCCGCACCCCGCCCCGCCGGTCATCGGGTCGCAGGTGTAGCCGAGGGCCTCGAAGTCGAAGGCCGCGTTGTCGTGGCAGTCGCCGCAGCCGAGCGCCTGCGCGGCGGGCGCGACCTCGTGGTCGATGCCCAGGTACAGCACGGTGTAGGCCCAGGCCCAGTCGCCGACCGCGTAGCTGGCGTCGGCGGCGATCTGGCCGGCCGCGCGGGCGCCGTCGGTCAGGGCGGTCGCCCACAGGCCGTCCACGGCCTCCTGCGAGTGATCCTCGGGGGCGGGCAGCGAGGCCCAGAAGCCCCCGGGGCCGAACAGGCGCGGGACGATCAGCAGGTTCTGGACGGGGTCGACCGCCTGCCGGCCGCGGAAGTCCTTGAAGGGCCAGATGACGGCGTCCGGGCTGTCGTGATCGGCCACGGGCTGCCCGAGGACGATGGGGTTCTCCTCGGTGCCGGCGCCGGCCGGGTAGGCGTCGTCGGTGGTCATGCGGGCGACCCGCCCGTCGAACCAGCGGTACACCGGCCGCACGTTCTTCTCCCAGCGGAAGTCGCCCTTCTTGGCGTCGTACACCGGCACGGGCGTGCCGTCGGCCAGGGCGCCCATCTGGACGCCGCCGGGGCCGCGGCCGTTGTCGCCGGCCGTCGCCCAGTCCCAGAACATCTTGGTCGGCTGCTGGCGGCTGAAGGCCGGCACGTGGCAGGTCTGGCAGGCCACGTCCAGCGCGTGGTTGTCGAGCAGCACGTTGTCGTGCGGCGCGTTGGTGTGGCAGTCGGCGCAGGCCACGCGGCCCTCGCTGACGGCGCCGTGCGCGCTGAGGCCCAGCAGCCGGTGCTCGGGGCCGGCGTGGCAGTCGGCGCAGCTCATGCCGCGGCCCATGTGCACGTCGACGTCGGGGGTCGCGGTGGCGAGGGCCGAGCCCAGGTCGCCCTTCTTCACGTTGTCGCCGCCGCCCGCGGCGAAGTGGCACTGCCCGCAGTTGCCCACGGTGGGCGCGCCCACGCTGCGGGCCGCGCGGCGCAGATCGAGGCCGGCGGGGGGGTTGCCGGCGGTGGTCGGCGCCTTGCTGTAGAGCGAGGGCTCGGCGTGGCAGACCAGGCAGTCGATCTTGGTGCGGTCCTCGAAGTCGAAGGCGTCGTTCCGCCAGTCGTAGCCGGCGTGGCACTGCGTGCAGCGGGCCTCGTTCGAGGTGGTGGCGATGCAGAAGTTGTTGATCAGGTTGCGCTTGCCGATGCCCGTCTCGTCCTCGTGGCCCACCAGCGTCGGCGTGGGGCCCGCCCAGCGCCAGTGCGCCGTCTGGACGAAGTGGTCGGCCTGCGTCGGGTGGCAGTTCAGGCAGGCCTGGGTCACCTCGGGCCCGGTGGCGAAGGCGCCGGCGAGGGCCTCGAAGCCGACGTGGCGGCCGCCGCGCACGCACTGGCCGGCGTCGCAGTACTCGCCGCCGCCGCAGAGATCGACGCACACCGGGGCGTCGCCGCTGACGTCGCACACCTGGCAGTCGCCGCAGGCCGGCTCGCAGGCCGGGGGCGGGCCCGCCTGGCAGACGCCGTCGACGCAGGCGAGGCCGGCGCCGCAGGCGTCCACGCACACCGGCGGATCGGCGGCGAGATCGCAGGCCTGGCAGTCACCGCAGGCGGGCTCGCAGGTGGGGCCGGGCAGGACGACGCACGCGCCGTCGGCGCAGGCGGCGCCCGGTCCGCAGGTGTCGACGCACACCGGGGCGTCGCCCGAGGCGTCGCACACCTCGCAGTCGCCGCAGGCCGGCTCGCAGGTCGCGGGCGGCAGCGCCTCGCAGACGCCCTCGACGCAGGCGGCGCCGTCGCCGCACAGATCGCGGCAGGCGGGCGGATCGGCGGACACGTCGCAGGTCTGGCAGGGGCCGCAGGCCGGGTCGCACTCGACGAGCGCGTCGGGCCGGCACTGGCCCTCGACGCAGCTGCTGCCGGCGCCGCACAGATCCACGCAGACCGGCGCGTCGCCGGCGGTGTCGCACACCTGGCAGTCGCCGCAGGCCGGCTCGCAGGCGGCGGGCACGTCGGCGACGCAGCGCCCCTCGACGCACGTGACGCCGTCGGCGCAGAGGTCGACGCACACGGGGGCTTCGCCCGAGGCGTCGCACACCTGGCAGTCGCCGCAGGTGGGCTCGCAGGCCGCGGGGGTGTCACCGACGCAGGCGCCGTCGACGCAGGACGCGCCGGCGCCGCAGAGGTCGACGCACACCGGCGCGGCGCCGGTGGTGTCGCAGGCCTGGCAGTCGCCGCACGCGGGCTCGCAGGTGGCCGGCGCCTCGGCGACGCAGGCGCCGGCCTGGCAGGTGGTCCCGGCGCCGCAGGTGCTGACGCAGACCGGCGCGTCGCCGCTCTCGTCGCAGACCTCGCAGGCCCCGCAGGCGGGCTCACAGGCGGCGCCGGCGCCTGCGTCGACGTAGACGTAGGTGGTGGTGTCGTCGTCCGAGCAGGCAGCGAGCGCGACGACCAGAGACAGCAGGCCGAGTCGCAGGGACCAACGGGCGAACATCGCGGACCTCCTTCGCGAGCGGGCGCCGCCGTCGGGGCGGCGCGTTTCGGTCGGAGGCTGCGTTCGCAAGCGGTGTTCCACCCCCGCTCGCGACCCCACTTCCCTGTGAAATCGATAACTTGCAGCACGAGGCGGGGAAGGGCGTTCAGGCCCGACGTTCAGGTGAACGCGCCGCGTTAACCGCGGGTTAACGGTCAGGCGAACTCTTCGCGCTGGGCGCGGCGCATCACGCGGTCGTAGGCGGCGGGCCACAGGCGCGAGAGCCACAGCGAGGCGTGGGCGACCGGTGAGATGAGGCGCTGGCGCTTGCCGCGCGCGACGGCGTCGACGACGGCGTCGGCCACCTGATCGGGCGACAGCGGGCGGCCGGCCAGGGCGCGGGGCCCCTGCAGGCGCTCGCCGGCGCCGTTCAGCGCGGTGCGGGCGAACTGGGTGTCGACGAAGCTGGGGCAGACGACCAGGACGTGGACGCCCTCGTCGGCCAGCTCGGTCCGCAGCGAGTCGAAGAAGCCGTGCAGCGCGTGCTTGCTGGCGGCGTAGCCGGTGCGGCCGACCAGCGGGGCGAAGCCGGCGACGCTGCTGACGGCGACCACCGTGCCGCCGCGGGTGCGCAGGTCGGGCAGGGCGGCGCGGGTGCAGTGGACGGCGCCGAAGAAGTTGACCTCCATCACCCGTCGCAGGACGGCGGGATCGGTGTCGGTGAAGCGGCTGCGGTGGCTGAGGCCGGCGTTGTTGATCAGCACGTCGACGGGGCCCAAGCGGCTGCGGGCGGCGTCGACGGCGTCCTGGCAGGCGGCCGGATCGGTGACGTCGCAGGCCAGGCCGAGCGCGTCGACGTCGAGGGCGCGCAGGCCGGCGGCCGCGGCCTCGAGGCGGGGGCCGGGCAGGTCGAGCAGGGCGATGCGCGCGCCGGCGCGGCCGAAGGCGCGGCCGAGGGCCTGGCCGATGTCGCCCGCGCCGCCGGTGATGGCGACGACGCGGCCGGCGAAGGGCGCCCGGTCAGTGCGCGCGCTGTTGGCGGTAGGCATCGAACACCTCGCGGCTGGTCTTCTGGGGGCGATAGCCGAAGTCGCGCACGAGCGCCTCGTTGGACAGCACCGGGCGATGGGCGAGGAACATGACCTGCTCGGGGCCGTAGGGGCTGAGGCCGCGCTTCGACAGCACCTCGAGGCCGCGCCGCACCCAGCCCTGGGGCAGCGCGACGAAGGGGCGGTGCATCCCGGCGGCGATCTCGCGCAGGGTCATCACGCCGTGGCCGGTCAGGTTGTAGATGCCCGTCTTTTCGGGCTCGCGCACGCCCAGCGCCAGGCAGGCGACGACGTCCTGGTCCCAGACGAAGCAGAAGGGCGTGTCCACCCCGCGCAGGCCGAGCACCACCGGGCGCTCGAACATCGCGGTGATCTGGTTGTGCACCCGCTCGCCGAGGATGGTCGAGACGCGGAACACGAGCTGCTTCAGGGCCGGGTGGTCGCGGCGGGCGTCGGCCAGCAGCACCTCGACCTCGCGCTTGTGGGCGGCGTAGGCGAAGGCCTCGTTGCCGCGCAGGGGCGCGTCCTCGGTCAGCAGCGGCGCGTTGTCGGCGTGATAACCGTAGGCCGCGCCGCTGCTGGTGTAGACCAGCTTCCGCACGCCGTGGGCGACGCAGGCGTCGAGCAGGTGGCGCGTGCCGTCCACGTCGACGCGGCGCTGCAGGTCGCGCCCCTGGTCGGGCCGCGGCGTGACGACCGCCGCCAGGTGCACCACGGTGTCGGGCCGGTACTTCGCCACCAGCGCGCGCACGTCGGCGGCGCGGGTGATGTCGAGGGGCGCGTGGATGACGCCCGGCACCGGCGCCTCGGGGGCGCGCAGGTCGGTGGCGACGATCGCCTCCAGATCGCCGCGGTCGGCGGCCAGCGCCTCGGTCAAGAGGCGCCCGATGTAGCCCTCGGCCCCGGTGATCAGCACCCGCCGGGGTGGGTTCGCGGTGTCCACACAGGCCTCCCCTCAGCCCTTCGGCTCGGCGTGCATGTCCTTGAAGTCCTTCAGGTTCGGCGCCCACATGTGCGCCACCGGATCGACGTCCACGTGGATGACCGCCGGCTTGCCCGAGGCGATGGCGCGCTTGATGGCGTTCTCGAGGCCGGCGGGATCGGCCACGCGCTCGCCGTGGGCGCCCATGGCCCGCGCCACCGCGTCGAACTCGATCTCCTCGAGGTCGGCGTTGATGGTCTCGTCGGGCCCCAGGCTCTTCATCACCAGCGTCTTCAGCGGCTTCAGCGCGAACTGCTGGTTCATCTTCACCATGCCCCACTGGCGATCGCACAGCACCAGCCACACCACCGGCAGGCGGTTGCGCACGGCCGTCTCGACCTCCTGCAGGTGGAAGCCCATCGCGCCGTCGCCGGTGATGCAGTAGACGGGGCGGTCGGGGAAGGCGGCCTTGATGCCCAGCGGCTGCGCGCAGCCGGCGCCCAGCATGCCCATCTTGGGGGTGCTGACCACCGTGCCGGGCACGCGCACCTCGTGGAAGAAGTTGGCCCAGATGGCGGTGTTGCCGCCGTCGACCACCAGGAAGGCGTCGTCGCCGAACAGGCGCTGGCAGGCCACCGGAACGTGGGCCGGGTGCATGGGCATCGACGTGTTGTCGAGGTGGCCGGCCAGCTTGGCGCGGCGGGCCTCGACCTGCGCGTGCAGGGCGTTGATCCAGCCGGCGCGGCCGGACAGATCGCCGACGCCGGCGCGGCCCTCGAGCTCGGCGATGAGGGCCTCGAGGAAGGCCTTCACGTCGGCCTGCACCGCGACGTCGGCCGGGCGGTTGCAGCCGATGATCTCGGCGTCCAGGTCGACCTGAATCAGCTTCTGATCCGCGGGCTTGGCCCAGTACGGCGCCTTGCCCCACCAGTCGGTCTCGCCCAGGCGCGAGCCGAGCACCAGCACGACGTCGGCCTCGTTGCGGGCCTGGTTGACGACGGCGACGAAGGGCATCGCGACGACGCGGCGGTCGCGCTCGTCGAGGGCCGCGCGGGCGCCCCACGAGGTGCACAGCGCGGCCTCGAGGCGGGCGGCCAGGGTGTGGACTTCGTGCGAGGCGCCGGCGTGGACGACGCCGCTGCCGACGTGGATCAGCGGGCGCTTCGCGTCGACCAGCAGATCGGCCGCGGCGGCCACCTGCGCCGGGTGCGGCGGGATGGGCGCGGCGACGCGCGAGGTGCCCGCCTCGCGGAACCACCCGGGCTGCACCGGGTAGCTGCCGTTCATGATGTTCTCGGGGATCTCGAGGTTCACCAGGCCCGGGCGCCCGGTCCAGCAGGCGCGCAGGGCGGCGCGGGTCAGCTCGGCCACGCGATCGGCGCTGGGCACCGCGATGGCGCGCTTGGCCATGGCGCCGATGGCCTGCACGGCGGGGAAGAACTGGAAGGCGCCGCCGCGATCCGGGTAGGCGATGCCTTCGCGACGGGACGAGGTGATCAGGAGCACGCGGTTGCCCTCGGCCTGCTCGACGGCCACGCCGGGCAGCGCGTTGGCGACGCCGGGGCCGTTGCTCGCCATACAGACGCCAAGCTTGCCGGTGACGCGGGCGTAGGCGCCGGCCATGTGCACCGCCGACGTCTCGTGGCGGGGCGTGATCAAGCGCACGCCGTTGGGCTCGAGGTTCTTGTAGAAGCCGAAGTAGGTGCCGTCGATGATGCCGAAGACGTGGTCGACGCCCTCTTCGGCCAGGATGCGCGCGACGATCTCGCCGCCGCTGACCGTCTGTTGGCCCTTGATCTTCCGCACCGTGCTCTGCAGCGGGTTGCCCATGGGTTCCTCCCGGCTCGGGGTTGCTTGGCTTGCGCCGATGGGCCCCTTATGTCAAAACTTGACCGAACGGTCAAACCGATCGGTCAAAAAAGATTGGAGGACGCCCGATGGCGCGCAACGGCGAAGCGAGAGCGAAGATCCTGGCGGCGGCGGACGCCCTGTTCGCCGCCCGCGGCTACGACGCGGTCAGCATGCGCGACGTGGCCGCCGAGGCCGGCGTGGCCAAGGCGGCCGTCTTCTACTACTTCGAGGGCAAGGACGCCCTGTACGCCGCGGTGCTCGAGGGCTACTACCGCGCCCACGAGGCCGCGCTGACCGACGCCCTGGCCCGCGAGGGCGACCTGCGCGACCGCCTGCACGCCGTCGTCGACGCCTACGTGGACTTCGCCGCCGACAACGTGCGCTACGCGCGCATGGTGCAGCGCAAGATCGCCGGGGGCGGGGGCGATCTCACCGTGGTCCGCCAGAACCTGGGCCTGCTGCTGCGCGGCGTCGAGGCCGCCCTCGGCGACGCCGTGCCCGCCCACGGGCCGCTGGCCGCCCGCCACTTCTTCGTCACCCTCAGCGGCGCCGTCCTGAACTACTTCACCTACGCCCCCGCCCTCGAGGGCGCCTGGGACGGCGACCCCCTCTCCCCCGAGGGTATCGCCGAGCGCCGCGCCCACCTGCACTGGCTGGTCGACACCCTGCTGGCCGCCCTGCCGTCGAGCGCCCCCGCCTGACGCCCACCCGCGGGCGTGCTATGACGTCCCCGGGCGACGGGAGCGGGCCATGGCCGGACGTTGGGCAGGAGCAGCGGCGCTGCTGGTGGTCGGGGCGTGGACGATGGCGCGGGCGGAGATGCTGCCGGTGTCGGCGGCGCGCCGGGCGCTGGGCGACGTGCGCGTCGCGAACCGCCTGCCCCCGTGGCTGCGAACCGCGGCCGCGTTCGACGCCGCCGTTGCCCGCGCGACGCCGCAGGGCCCCGTCGTGCGCGTCGTGCAAAGGGACGCGGACCTCGAGACCTTCGCCCCCACCGATCGGGCGCGCCGCCCGAACAGGGGCCTGTTCCTCCAAGGCCCCGGCTTCAGCGCAGACCTCTTCGTCGACCATCGGCTGGGCGGCTGCGTCGCCGCCGACTGCATGCGCCCGATGATCGCGACGCACGTGGCTCGGGGGGACGTGCTGATCTGGCAGCGGACCGTGACGCTGCCCCTCGGACCGGGCGGCCAGGCGCTGCTGGTGCGCGAAGGTCGGCTACGGCTGATCTGGGCCGTGCCCTACCAGCTTCGAGTGGCGGTGGTGCGCGTCGAGGCGGACGTCGACGTCATGGCCGACCTGCTGCCTGCGCTCCGTATGGTGACCGAGGGCCTCCGCCGGCTGGGCCCGGTGCTGGGCTCGCCGCGCGCCGAGGCCCTGCGCGAGGGGTTGGCGAACATGCCGCCGGCCGACGTGCGCTGGGCCGCCCGCCGCGAGCAGGCAGACCACCGGGGGCCCAGCTGCCCCATCGCCGAGGTCTACTCGCGCCTCGCCGATGACGCCACCCGGGCAGCGCTGCTGGCCGACGTGTTCCTCGCGACGGCCGATCCGGTGGCGCGGCGCGCGCTGCTCGAATGCGCCGTCCCGGTCGAAGAGGCCGCGCGCGACGTGGCCCTGCCCGCCCTGCTGGACGACGAGCTGCCCATCCAGGACTACGGCAGCGACGCCGTGGCGCGCCACTCTCCGCTGATCCTGCGCCTCGTGGTGCCCGACGCGCCGCGCCGCGCGGCGCGGGCGTTTCCCGCGAACCCGCGGATCAGGGTGGAGGTGATCGACGAGGCCGAGCTGAAGGTCACCATCCGCCCCCCGGCCGAGGCCGTCGCCTCGTCGCTGAGCCCCGAAGACCGCGCCCGACTGCTGGCGCCGAGTCGACGGCTGGAGGTGAACGCGCCGGCCATCGCGGCGCAGGCCGAGCGCCTGACCAAGTCGCTCGGCGAAGCGAGACCCGAGGCCGTCGCCGCGCGGGTGATCGACTGGGTGCATCGCCACGTCCGGTACACCATCGACCCGCTGGATCCGGGCGCCGCCGCGACGCTCCAGAGCGGCGAGGGGGACTGCAGCGAGTACGCCGCGCTCACCGTCGCCTTGTTGCGGGCGGCCGGGGTGCCCGCCCGGGTCGTCAGCGGCCTGACCGTCGAAGGCGACGCGCTGGTCGCCCACGCCTGGGTCGAGTTCTACGACGGGCAGGCGTTTCGCGAGGTGGACCCCACCGCCAACCGGATGGAGGTCGACGCGGGCTACCTGCCGGCCACCCTGCCGGAGCTCCTGCCCGTCGACGGGGACGGCCTGGTGCGCGTGGTCGCCGTCGAGGGCGGCTGACCGCCCGGCGCGCGGCCGCCCCATCCCAGGCGATGGCCCGCCGCGTGCCGAACGGTGTACTGTCCCGCGGACCGGAGGTCGACCCATGCATCACCGCCCCGCTCACCGGGCGTTCGTCGCGCTGGCGCTCGCCGCGGCGCTGCCCCTGACCGCGTGTACGAAGTACACCTACACTGTTCGGCCCGCCCCGTCGGACGCACCCGCGGTGCGCGCCACGGTGCAGCCCGAGGGGGCGCCGCCGACCACCGCGCCGGCCAGCGTGGGCCTGCGGCTGCCCGCGGACTGCGACGCCACGCGCTGCGCGGCCTTGGTGCGCGAGGTCGAGCGGCTGGCCGTCGACCGAGGCGCGCGCTTCGCCGGCGTCGTCGTCGGCGAGGCGGCGTTCGACGAGGCGCCGGCGGCCGAGCTCTCGATCGACACGGTGCTCGACGAGCAGATCCCGCGCGAGGGCAAGCCCGCGCTGACCATCGAGGGCGACGCCGACGCGCACATCGAGAAGACCTGCGCCGACCAGCTCGCCGAGCAGTCGAGGCCGATCTTCGTCCTCGAGGGCGATCTGGCGGTGACCGACCAGCCCCTGCGCCGCGTGCGCGTCGAGGTGCACCCCGACGCCCTCGAGACGGCCCCCGCGCAGCGCTACGAGACGGTGCAGGTGTCGCGCGTGGGCCTGGCCGCCGTCTCGATCGTCAGCCTCGCGCTGGCGGCCGGCGGCGTGTGGCTGCTGTCCGCCAACAGCCCCGAGGACTTCGACGACGAGGGCGATCCCGACGATCCCGACGACGATCAGAGCGGCTACCTCGCTTGGGGCGGCATCGCGGTCGGCACGGCCCTGTTCGCCGTCGCCGGCGGCCTGCTGGGCTACGGCGCCGTCGTCGGGATGCGCACGGACGGCTGTCGCGCCGAGGCCCGCCGCGGCTGGGCGGGCGACGCCCCCGACGCCATCGAGGCGGCCGCACAGCCCTTCGTGCAGGCCGCCGCGCAGCATGCGTTCCCCTGATCCCGGCGCGACGGCGCGCCCGCGCGGGGCCCGGGCCGGCGCCCTCATCGCCGTGCTGCTGGCTTTGCCCGCCGCCGCGGCGGCCGAGCCGGCGCTCGAGGCCTTCGCGGCGGCCGAGGTGCAGCGCTTCGTCGACGACCGCTTCGGCGCGCCGCCGGTGGTGGCCGCGCTGCTGGTCGACGGCGAGGCGGTGTACGTGGCGGGCGGCCGGGTGTGGGACGATCCCGACCTGGCGCCGACGCCGGACACGCTGTTCGAGATCGGCTCGGTGACCAAGGTGTTCACCGGCGTGCTGCTGTCCCAGATGCACGCGGCGGGCGAGGTGAACTCCGACGGTCCGGTGACCGCCTGCGCCCCGCGCGACCGCGGCGATCCCACGCCCATCACCCTGCGCCACCTGAGCACCCACCGCTCGGGGCTGCCGCGGCTGCCCGGCGACATGCTCGTCGGCGCCGACGTCTTCGAGACCCTCGGCCGCCAGGCCCAGCCCTACGCCGCCTACGACGAGGCGGCGCTGCTGGCCTGGTGGGCCGACGCCCCCCTCGACGCGCCGCCGGGCGCCGCCTGGGCCTACTCGAACGCGGCGGTCGGCCTGCTGGGCACCTGCCTGGCGCGCGCCGCCGGGCAGCCCTATGCGGCCCTGCTGCGCGACCGCGTGCTCGTCCCCCTGGGCCTGACCGACACGCTCTTCGTCGTGCCGCCCGCCGACCGGCCCCGCTTCGCCGACGGCCACGGCCCGCTGGGCGGCGTGCACGAGCACTGGCTCTTCGGACCCCAGCGCGGCCCCTGGGACGTCGGCGCGCTGGCGCCCGCCGGCGCCCTGCGCTCGACCGCCCGCGATCTGGTGCGCTTCCTGCGCGCCGCCGCCGGCGAGGCGCCCGCGTCGCTGCGTCCCGCCTTCGCCCGGGCGGCCGCCCCGCAGGCGACCTTCGAGCGCCCGCCGGCGCGGCACGGCGAGATGGGCTTCGGCTGGCTACGCCGCGCGGGCGGCGACGGCCGCGTCACCGTGTGGCACAACGGCGGCACCGGCGGCTTCCACAGCTTCGTCGGCTACCTCGAGGGCACCCGCTCGGGCGTCGTGCTGCTGGTCGCGACGGGCAGCGGCGACTTCATGGGGCTGGCCGACCGGCTGCTGAACGCGGTGGCCGACCGCACGCCCTGACCGCCTGGCCGCCTTGTCGCACCGCGGCGGCTGGCCTATCGTGCCCGCGTCGCCGCCCCCGAGGTGCCACCGTGCCATCGCCCCTCTCCGCCGACGCGCCCGGCGCCGCCGGTCCGCTCGCCGTGGCGTCCCGCGTCTTCGGCGCCCTGCTCGTCCTGGTGCACGTCGGCCTGGGCGCCTGGGCCGCGGTCGGCTTCGCCGAGATGGCCTTCGACGACCTGCCCTGGCAGCGCCTGAGCAACCCGCTGTTCGGCCCGGCCATGCTCGCGCTGCAGTGGAGCCTGCTCGCGATCGCCGCCGCCACCTTCGTCGTCGGCTACCTGCGCCCCTGGCCCGCCCTGCCCTGGGCGATGCTGGTGATCTACGGCGCGATGGCGACCACCTGCGTCTACCAGACCTTCTTCATCCTGACCGACGCCGACCGCTTCCGCGCCCTCGCCATCGAGTGCGCCGAGTACACCCTCATCCTGCTGTTCCTCTTCTTCGCGCCCTACGCCCGCGTGCGTTTCGCCCGATGAGCGTCGCCCCGCTCGTCCTGCGCGACGCCACCGTGGCCGACGCCGAGGGCATCGCCCGCGCCCAGGTGGCCGCGTGGCACGCCACGTACCGCGGCCTGATGCCCGACGCCACGCTCGACGCCTTCACGGTCGAGGGGCGCACCGAACGCTGGCGCGCCAACCTGAGCGCCCCCGACGGCGACGTGGTCACCCGCGTCGCGCAGCGCGACGGCCGCGTGCTGGGGTTCGCCTCGGCGGGCGCGAACCGCATCGCCGACCTGGACGTCGACGGCGAGCTGTGGGCGCTGTACGTCGATCCGGCCCATCGGGGCGAGGGAGCGGGCTGGGCGCTGTTCGCCGACGCCGCGCGCGTGCTGCGCGCCGCCGGTCGCACCTCGATGGGACTGACGGTGCTGCGCGACAACACCGTCGGTCGTGCCTTCTACGACCGCCAAGGCGGCGTGATCGCGGCGCCCGGCCGGTGCGCGGTCGGCGCCGACGATCTGCCCGCGGTGCTGTACGTTTGGCGCGATCTCGCCGCGCTCACTTCGCCGGCGCCGCCTTCCAGTTCTGGTACTTGACCGCCGACTCGGGCCCCGCGAACACCTGGATGGCCACCATGCGCGTCGGCCCGTTCTGGTAGCTCACCTTGGCCTTCGCGGCCATGAACACGGTGTCGCCCGGCCCCACCTTCTTCGCCTCGCCGTCGAGGGTGATCGTGCCGGTGCCCTCGAGCACGTGGATGTACTCCTCGCTGTCGTCGGCGTGCTCGGGGATGGCCGCGCCGGCCTCGACCACCAGCTTGCCGACGTACGCGTTGCGGCCCTCGGCCAGGTGCGTGATGTGCGCCTTGCCGCTGGGCGCGACCTGCTTCTGGGCCTCGGCCTCGGTGCGCACGCCGCTCTTCGGCGGCGCCTCGGGCGCGGCGACGGCGGGCAGGGCGAAGGCGAGGGCGACGAGGACGGCGATCGGGCGCATGGGTGACCTCCTGAGGGCTGCGCGGTGCGACGGCGCGAGCCTACCTCAGCCCGCGCCGTTGCGCGCCGCCGACGTCCTGCGGCAGCCTCGGGGCATGCGCTTCGCCCCCTACGCGCCCGACCACCGCCCCTTCTTCGTCGCGCTGTTCACGGACGCCGACACCATGGCCCACGTCGGTGGGGCGATGTCCCCCGAGGCCGCCGGCGCCCTGTTCGACGCCATCCTGGCCGGCACGCGCCCCCGCGTCGCCCACGCCTGGCTGGTCGTCGAGGGCGACGGCCCGGCGGGCCACGCCGCGCTGCTGCGCATGGCCGACGGCGCGCTCGAGCTCGGCGTCGTGCTGGCGCCGCACGCGCGCGGTCGCGGCCTGGGCTCCGCCGCCGCGCGCGCCGTCGTCGAGCGCGCCCGCGCCCTCGGCCTGCCGCGCCTGCTCGCGACGGTCGACCTCGACAACCACGGCTCGCGACGTATGTGCGAGAAGGCGGGCCTGCGCCTTCTGCAGCGCCTCACCGACGACGACGGCGAGGCGCTGCTCTACGGGGTCGACCTGGCCTCCGCCCCCTGATCGGCGCGCGGGCCGACGGCGCGGCGAAGGTGACCGGCGACGGCTCGTGGGCCGGGCCCGGCGACCGTCCGCATCCCATCGGGGAGCGTCCGGCGCGGCGTCGCGAGAAAGTTTCCGGGAATGCCGCGCGAGTGATCTACGTTGCGCGGCATCCTCGACGTGCCGAAAGGGGTCCGATCCATGCGCTGGTCCGCCCTTCTCTCCCTCCCGCTGAGCCTGCCCCTGGCGCTGGCCGGCCCCGCCCACGCTCAGTCCGACGCCGATCGCTGCGACAGCATGGCCCACGCGCGCACCCCGATCGGCGCGCGCGACCTGCTGTTCGCGCGGCAGGGCCAGGGCCTCTGCGCCGAGGCCTGCACGCCCGAGGCGGTCACCGCCGACGACTGCGCCGACACGGCCTGGCTGCAGAGCGTCTGCGGTCGCCTCGAGCTCGACCGGGTGGATCGCTTCGCCGCCTGCCTCGCCGACGGCGGCGATCTGAGCGAGGGCTCGTGCGGCGGCCTGTACTCGACCTGCACCACGGCCATCGACGATCTGCCCTACGTCGAGACGCACCAGCCCGGCGCCCTGCTGACGCCCGGCGACGCCGACGAGGTCGCGGGCGTCGATCGCCTCGGCCCGCTGCGCCACGAGGTGCGCGCGGTGCCCTTCAGCCGCGCCGACCTGTCCTACGAGGGCGGCGACGCCACCTGGCTGCGCCAGCAGCAGCGCACCTGGACCCGCGCCAGCGCGCGCTTCGACGGCGCCTACGATCGCTTCGCCGATCCCACCCTGGCGCTGCACGTCCTCGACCGCATCGACCGCACCCGCTGGCGGCTCAACGGCGAGTCGGTCGCCGAGTGCCGCGAGTACGTCTACGAGAAGTTCTACGATCTCAGCCGCTTCGAGGACGCCATCGCGCCCCTGGGCGACGACTACCGCGCCATCTGGAACGTGGCCTTCGCCTACGGCGCGCCGCAGACGCCCCCGCCGCTGCCCCTGTTCTGGCCGCCGCCCGACTGGGCCGCCGGCTGGTGGGCGCTGCACGGCGACGCGCAGCAGGCGCTCGACGGCAGCGACCTGGCGCCGCAGTTCGATCCCGGCGCCGAGGCGAAGCCGCGCAACGCCTGGCTGGGCACGCCGGTGCTCACGCTCGAGAAGCGGGGCGTCATCCTCGGCGGCCCGCCCTCGGACACCGGGCGCTGCGGGCTGAGCTTGGTGGGGCTGGTCATCTGCGACGACGGCCTGGCGGAGGACTTCGACTCGGCCAGCGACAAGGCCATCCACACCACCTGGGCCTGGCACCAGGCGCAGGGCACCGAGCTCGCCGAAGCCGGCTTCAGCGACGAGCTGCTCGAGCACAACCAGGTGCTGGGCGAGCGCTACCAGATGCTGCTGTACGAGCGGCAGCAGCTGGCCGACGCCATCGCCCAGCGCGTCCGCGACGAGCTGCCCGAGGAGCTGCCCGTCGAGCCGCTGCCGGGCTACGAGGAGTGGACCTGGCTGGTCGACCCGCCGCCCGACGTGTGGAGCCGCAGCCTGTTCGACCAGCGCGTGGTCAACCTGCAGCACGCCGATCTGCCGCGCCTGGGCGCGCCGGCGAACGGTCTGCGTCAGGCCCTGCGCGGCGCCGGCGCGCTGGCCGCCGATCGCAGCGTGCGCGTCCTCGCGCGAGACGCCGTGCTGAGTGAGATCGGCGTGGTCGCCGGCGACGCCCTGCAGCCGGTGGCCCTGATCCTCGGCCCCGACGGGCAGCCCCTCGGCGACGTGATCGACGGCGCCGACGAGGTCGCGCTGATCTCGCCCACCCGCCAGCTGCGGCGCAGCGACCGCCGGCTGGAGAACCTGCGCATCACCAACCGTCGCTTCGACCGCCTCACCGCCGGGCTGCGCACCCAGTTCGGCCAGCTGGCCGCGCTGGACGACGCCCTCGAGGCCGAGCTGCTGAAGGCCCGCGCCATGGGCTGCTTCCGCGACGCCGGCCTGAGCCCCTGCGACTGGTCGCCCCGCCGCTTCGCGCAGCAGGCCAGCGACATGCTGGTCGTGCAGCGCGAGGAGGCCCTGCAGAACTGCGCCGCGAAGACCGCCAGCGCCGGCTTCCAGCAGATGGAGGGCCGCGCGCTGGTCTTCTCGGCCGACGGCGTGCAGCAGGTGCCCACGCTGCCCGACGGCCGCAGCTGCTGGCTGAACAGCCGCGGCCGCCTGCGCCCGCCCTCGCGCCTGCCGGTGCCCGGCCTGCCCGTCGAGCAGTGGCCCATCGCGGACTGCCCCAGCTGCAACCAGTGGCAGCAGAGCACCACCACCGTCGATCAGTACTTCCAGTGCGTCGACGCCTTCCAGCACGCGGTGCTCGACGCCCTGCGCGACACCGTGGGCGATCTGCTCGACGAGAACGGTCGCCCCCGGCTGGGGGACAGCGCGGCCGACACGCAGCGCATCGGCAACGACCTGATGAACATCACCCTGGCCCATGGCGCCGGCTGGACGCTGGGGGGCTTCGCGCAGTTCCTCGACGGCTCGCGCGGCACCTGCGAGGTGGTGCCCGAGGCCTACGGCTACGCCGATCTGGACGTCACCGTGCTCGGCCGCACCGCCGACGTGCTGCGGGCCACCGCCCACGTCGCGGCCGACGGCGGCGGCGTCGCCCCCCCCGACGTGCCGGCCAACACCGGGACGGTGGACATCGAGATCCTCGACGTGCAGCTCACCCGCGCGCTGGCCGACGCGGGCGGCGTGAACGTCGTGTCCGACGACTTCCGCCGCGAGCAGAAGCTGTTCGAGCAGCGCGCCGACTTCCCGGTCGGGCCCGTGGTGCTGACGGTCAAGGGCGGCGCCACCGGCGTCGTCGGCGCGTCGGTCAGCGCCCGCGGCAGCCGCGGCGAGGCCGACGACGATCTGTGCGTCACCCCACCCGGCCTGACCGTGGGCTTCACGCCGCACGCCGCCCTCGACGCCTTCGCGTCGGTGGGCATCGGCGCCGGCCCCATCCTGTCGGTGGGCGTGAAGGCCACGCTGCGCCTCATCGGCTTCGACCTGCCCTTCACCACCAGCGTGCAGGTGGCCACCGATCCCTACGATCCGTCCGATCTGCGGCTGGCCATCGACACGCGGCTGGACGCGGTGCTGTCGACGCTGCACGGGCGGCTGGCGCTGTACGTCGAGGCGGCGTTCCAGGAGTGGACCCGCACGATCTTCCGCTGGAACGGCCTGACCGAGACGGTGAACCTGTTCGGCAACCGGGTCGAGGTGCCCCTGGGCGTCCTGCGCGACGCGTACGCTTCGGGCCTGTTCCCGTGAACCGCGGGGCCCTCGCGGGCCTCGGCGCCGCGGCGCTGCTGGTGGTCCTCGCGGTGGGCTGGGCCTTGTGGCCGACCCCGGCGGCCGAGCGCCACGGCGCGGACGCCCCCGACCCCACCCACGCCACCTACGCCGTCTTCCACCACGGCCGCGTCGACTACGGCGATCCCGCCGCGCCCGGCCTCGCGCTGGGCGGCGAGACGACGCTCGACGGGCGCGTCACCCTGCGCCGGATCGCCCGCGATCGCCTCGTGCTGCGCGTGGACGCGATCGACGCGCTCGAGGTGACGGTCGCCGGCCGCTCGATCCTCGGCCCGGACGACGCCGCGCGGCTGGTCGGGCAGCAGGCGGTGCTGCACCTGGCCGCCGACGGCGGCGCCGAGGCCGCGGCCTTCGCGCCCGACGCGCCGCCGCTGCTGCGCAACCTGGTGCGGCTGGTGATGCTCGAGACGCTCACCCGGCGGCGCGACGACACGCGCGTCGAGGCCACGCAGCTCGGGCGCGCCCGCACGCGCTGGGCGACGGCCGGCGATCGGGTGGCGCGCACGCGCGAGGCCTACGTCGAGGTGCCCGGCCTGGCCCCCGGGCTGCCCGGCGCCACGCAGTCGCTGCAGGCCACCGCGTCCGCCGCGCTGGCCGCCGATGGCCTGTGGTCCACCTTCGAGGGCCGCGAGTCGCTGACCGTCACGCAGGGCGGCCAGGCGCGCGTCGCCGCGGCGAGCGAGACGCGCCTGACCCGCCTCGAGCCGGCCGACGACGCGCCGTCGCCCGCGCCGCCGGTCGAGGCCGCGGTGGCGCTGGCCGATCCCGCCGTGCGCGCCGACGACGGCGCACAGCACCTGGCGCAGCGGATCGGCGATCTCACCGCCGAGGCCCTGCTCGAGCGCCTGGACGCCTTCCCGGGCGGCCGCCTGCCCGATCACGCGCGCTTCTTGTGGCAGGCCACCGGCCTGCTGCGCGCCGAACCCTTGCTGTGCGGCCTGCTGGCGGCGCGGCTGGTCGAGCCCGGGCGCCCGCCCGGGGGCCGCGCGCTGC
>JACKDN010000027.1 GCA_020633465.1 Myxococcales bacterium | reverse complement strand
GACCTGCTGACGCTGTTCGTCCGCAACCCGGGCCGAGTGTTCACGCGCGACGAGATCCTCAACCGGGTGTGGGGATACGACAGCTTCCCCACCACGCGCACCGTCGACACGCACGTGCTGCAGCTGCGGCAGAAGACGCGGCCCGAGCTGATCGAGTCGCTGCGCGGCGTCGGCTACCGCCTGGTGCGAGAGCTCGCCGATAACTGACGCTGCGCTGACGTTCGTTCGCGCCGGGTGAGCGATGCTCGGGCCCCGAACGAAGCCCGGAGAGACATCCGATGCGATCCCTGCTGACCTGCTGCCTGATGATGCTGGCCGCCTGCGAGCCATCCGACGCGCCGCCACGCCCGGTGCCCGTCGAGGCGCCCGCGCCCCTGCTCGAAGCGCACGCCGCCTACCGCGAGGGTGATCTGGAGCGGATGGCCGCGCGCGTCCACGCGACCCTCGCGCTGTCCGACGCGAGCGACCTGGCGCGCGCGAACGCGCTGGCGTTGCTCGAGGCGGGCTACGCGGCGGGCGGCGGCCGCCTGCCCGCCGCCGAGGCGCTGCCCGAGGGCGTGCGGGATCTGCGCGTGATGCACCTGCGCAAGCAGGAGCCCACCGGCGTCACCTGGCAGCTCGCCGTGCGCGGCGTCGCCGACGCGGCCGACACGGTGCGGGGGCTGAGGGTGCTGCGCGGCGACGCGGTGGTGCTCGACAGCGCGGCCGGCGTGGGCGCCTGGAGCGTCGAGCCCGAAGACGACGGCGGCCACTTCTACGAGCTCGAGGGGCCCGAGCGCGCCGCGCCTCTCGACGAGGGCGCCTACTGGATCGAGCTTGGGACCGATCGAACGACGACGCTGCCCTTCGTGCTCGGTGGCGTCACCGCGTTCGGCGCGCCGCGCGTCGAGTCGCCCGCCCCCGGTGAGATCACCGGCCCGAGGCCGACACTGCGCTTCGAAGACTACCGCTCGCCGACGCACCAGCCGTGGGAGCCCCGAACGCTCGGCGCGTGGATCGTACCGGCCCCGGTGCGCAGTCCGTGGCGCCCGGCGTGGTCGTTCTGGACCGACCGCCCGCACAGCGCGCCGGCGGCGATCGATCGAACGCTCCCCCCCGGTGATTACTGGTTCGGGCTCACCTTCGGCGAGTCGCGTCGCTTCGGCCCCCTCACGCTGGTGCGCGCCAGCCGCGTCGCGGTGCCCTTCCGCGTCGGCGGGTGAGCCTTCGGTCGTTCAGGTCGCGCCGCGCCCGTGACGCCAGTGATTCGGCTCGAGGAACAGGTCGGGGCGCAGGTCGGCGAGATCGTCGACGCCGCACGCCGCCAGCAGATCACGCAGCGCCTCGAGCGTCGCGGCGTGGTAGTTCGTCACGCGATCCTTCTTCTGCTCGACCACCAGCCCCTTCACCAGGTCGGGACGCTGCGTGGCGACGCCGGTGGGGCAGCTGTTGGTGTCGCAGCGTTGGGCCTGAATGCAGCCGACGGCGAGCATGAAGGCGCGGGCGGCGTTGCACAGGTCGGCGCCGTAGCAGAGGGCGCGCAGCAGCGAGACGGCGGTGAGGATCTTCCCGCTGGCGATGACGCGCACGCGGTCGCGCACGCCGTGCTCGCGCAGCAGCCGGTCGACCGCCGAGAGCGCCGGCTCGAGGGGGATGCCCACCGCGTCGGGGAACTCGAGCGGCGCTGCGCCCGTGCCGCCCTCGGCGCCGTCGACGGTGACGAAGTCGGGGTACAGATCGAGCCGCTTCATCGCTTCGCACAGCTCGGCGAACTCGGCCTCGCGCCCGAGGCACAGCTTGATGCCCACCGGCTTGCCGTCCGCCAGCGTCCTCAGCCGGTCGACGAAGCGCAGCATGCCTTCGGCGTCCGAGAACGTGCGGTGTCCGGGCGGCGAACGCACCACCGTGCCGGGCTCGATGAGCCGGATCTTCGCGATCTCTTCGCTGTTCTTCGCGGCCGGCAGGACGCCGCCGTGCCCCGGCTTGGCGCCCTGCGACAGCTTCAGCTCGATCATCTTCACGTTGGGCAGCGTCGCGCGCTCGCGGAACGCGTCCGGATCGAAGTCACCGTCGCGCGTGCGGCACCCGAAGTAGGCCGTGCCGATCTGCCAGACGACGTCGCCGCCGCCGGCCAGGTGGTGATCGCTCAGCCCGCCCTCGCCGGTGTTGAGGTAGAAGTCGCCCTGCGCCGCGCCGTGGCTCATCGCGCGGATGGCGTTCGAGCTGAGGGCGCCGAAGCTCATCGCCGAGATGTTGAACAGCGACGCCTCGTAGGGCTGGCTGCACCCGGGCCCGCCGACGCGCACGCGCGGCAGCGTCGGCGGATCGACCGGGTACATCGTGTGGCGCAGGCCCTCGTAGGAGGGCGCGTACAGATCGTGCTCGGTGCCGAAGGGGTGCGTCGCCGGCCGCCCGTCGGCGCGCGCGTCGACCAGGTTGCGCTGGTTCTTGCTCAGCGGCATCCCGTCGGTGTGGCGCTCGATGAAGTACTGCTGGATCTCGGGCGAGATGAACTCGAAGAAGTAGCGCAGGTGCCCCAACACCGGGAAGTTGCGCAGGATGGTGTTGTGCCGCTGCGTGACGTCGTAGACGCCGACCCCGACCAGCGGGCCCACCACCACCATCGCCCACCACGCGTCGGGCGCGAACCAGCCGACGCCCGCGATGAACAGCACCGCGAGCGCCGCCCCCACGAAGAAGCGTCGTCTCACGTCGAACAAGGATGCGGCGGGCGGCGCCGCCGTCGCGCCGCCCCTACTCGCAGAGCGCGTCGCCGTTCGCTTCCACCCAGCGCGGCTGGTCGCAGCACGTCGGCTGGTCGTTGCAGAACGGGCGAGGGTTCGAGAGGCCGGCACGTAGCGTGCCAACTTGGCCCCCGCTGGCGCTATCGACCCAATCCCCGTACCATATCGAGCGCGCCCGCCCGGCGGGCCGAGGAGCCGCGCATGAGCACCCCCAACGCGACCCTGTCCCTTGGCCCGCTCAGCGCGCTGCGGGCGCTCTGCGACGCGATCGCCGGCTTCGTTCCCAGCATCGACACGTGGGCCCCATTGAAGCAGGTTATCCTCGCCGTCCGGCCCACGGCCAAGCTGCTCGCATCTGCCGAGGATGCGACCCAATTGAACGAGCTGATCGACGACCTCGTGGACGACGGTGAACTGCTACGGCAGGTCATGCGCGCTCTCGTGATCGCGATGGCCGATCCCAGGATCGCGTCGAGCGTCTCGGACGCGCCAGATCCCGAAGAGCACCCGCGCCGCAGGTCGGCACCGGGCCTCGACGCACTGACCGCTGATCGCATCGAGAGGTATCTGCCGATCCTCACGCGCGCCCACGCTGCCGAGTTGGCGGTCGCCGTCGCCACCGCACGCGAGGTCGACCCTGACCATGAGGCACAGAACTTCGCGCGCGCCATCGCAGCCCTTACCGACAGCGCCCTCGCCCCCCCCTTCGTTCACTGCTGGGCACGCGCGTCCGCGCTCGTGGTGGTCCTTCCAGTGGTCGCCGCAGCGCTTTGCGAGCCGGCATTCTCCAACGCGGCGTGGGTTCGACCCCACGTGTGGCGGCGGTACGCGGACGCGCTGTACGACGGCCTGCGCGTCAAGGCATCACAGCCCATGATCTCCATCCCCGAGGACGTCGTCCCGCGCGCCGACCGCTTCGATGTCGAGCGCGAGCTGGCCCAGGCCGAAGCCCTCGCACGCCGGGCCGAGTCGGCCCTGCGCCCGGGCGACGACGCTGCCGAGTCGAACGGCGCTCCGCTGTTCCGGGAGCTGCACGACGCGTGAGCGAGGTGCGACGCAGACAGGTCGTCTGCGTCACCGCAGGCACCAAACGGCGGCTGGGCGTCTGCATCGAGGTGGACGCCACCCACCGCCGCGCGCTCGTGGCGTTCACGACCAGCCAGGGCCGCCACCCGTTTCCGAAGGTCGAAGTGCGCCGCAACTCCTCGGTCGCGCGTTCCATCGGACTGACCGTCGACAGCTACTTCTACGCGCGCAACATCGAGGCCTTCGACTTTGACGCCGTGGAGATTCTGAACGCCGGCCGCCCGGTACCCAGCCGCTTCATCCAGCAGGTCTCCCAGATGCTCAGCGAGACCGAGTCCACGCTCGTGGCCGACTTCCTGGAGGACGGTCCGAACGAGTCCGGCTGAGGCCACCACGCGACGATCCGGGCCTCGAAAGCGCCTCGGCCCCGCCGCCGCGCGCTTGCCCCTCGCCTGTCCCGACGCTCCGTGGCACACTGCGCGGGGCGGTCGGGCGTGCCCGCCCATCGACACACCTTCGGGGAGGACGCGTGGCCGAGAACCACGGTGAGATCGTCAACGGCATCTGGCAGGTGGCCGAGCTGCTGCGCGGGGACTACCGGCAGAGCGAGTACGGCCGCGTCATCCTGCCCTTCGTCGTGCTGCGCCGACTGGATCAGGCCATGGAGGCCACCCGCGCCAAGGTGCGCGAGCGGGCCGCGCAGTTGATGGCGCTGCCGCCGCAGAAGGACGCCGACGGCGCCGTGACGGCCTTCGACGGTGTCCAGGTGACCTTCGGCGAGTCGTCCCCGTACCACAAGCTGCTGTCCGACGCGGCGGGCTCGGCCGTCTACAACGTGGGCGAGCTGGCCTGGGACACGGTCGACGACGGGGGCGACACCGACAAGCACCTGATCGCCTACCTGAAGGCCTTCTCGCCCTCGGTCCAGCAGATCTTCGAGCACTTCCGCTTCACCCAGCAGGTGACGCGGCTGCGCAAGGCGGGCCTGCTGGGCAAGGTGCTGAAGGCCATCGGCCGCTTCGACCTGCGCCCGTCGAAAGTGACGAACCACCAGATGGGCACGCTGTTCGAAGAGCTCATCCGGCGCTTCAGCGAGGTGAGCAACGAGACGGCCGGGGAGCACTTCACGCCGCGCGAGGTGATCCGCCTGATGGTGCAGCTTCTGTTCGCCGACGACGAGGCGAAGCTGAAGCAGGGCGTCGTGACCGTCGAGCTGTACGACCCCGCCTGCGGCACGGGCGGCATGCTGTCGGTGGGCGAAGAGGCCCTGCTGGCCCTGAACAGCGACGTGCGCCTCACCGTGTACGGGCAGGAGCTGAACGACGAGTCCTATGCCATCTGCCGGGCGGACCTGCTGCTGAAGGGGCAGAACGTCCACAACATCAAGCTGGGCAACACCTTCATCGTCGACCACCTGGAAGGCCACCGCTTCGACTACCTGATCAGCAATCCGCCCTTCGGCGTCGACTGGTCGAAAGCGCAGGAGGCCGTGCGCAGGGAGCACAAGAAGGGCGACGCGGGCCGCTTCGCCCCCGGGCTGCCGCGCAAGAGCGACGGCTCGCTGCTGTTCCTGCTGCACATGCTGCACAAGCTGAAGCCCGTCGAGGACGGCGGCGGGCGCATCGCCATCGTGCTGAACGGCTCGCCGTTGTTCAGTGGTGCTGCGGGCAGCGGTGAGAGCGAGATTCGGCGGTACGTGCTCGAGAACGACCTGCTCGAGGCCATCGTCGCCCTGCCCGACCAGATGTTCTACAACACCGGCATCAACACCTATGTGTGGGTGCTGACCAACCGTAAGCCGTCGCATCGTCAGGGCAAGGTACAGCTGATCAACGGCGTCGACCGCGCGCAGAAGATGCGCAAGTCGCTGGGCAACAAGCGGAAGGAGCTGGGCGAGAAGGACATCGCGCACTTGAAGGGGCTGTACGACGCGTTCGCCGAGGTGCCCGGCGAGTCGCGGCTGTTCGACAACGAGGACTTCGGCTTCCGCCGCATCACGGTCGAGCGCCCGCTGCGGCTGCGCTTCGAGGTCACCGACGACGGGCTGACACGCCTGGACGAAGAGCGCGCCTTCGCCGCGCTGGCGACGTCGCGCAAGAAGAAGGACGCCGCCGGCATCGAGAAGGACATCGCCGAGGGCGAGGCCCAGCAGGAGGCCATCCGCGGCGTCCTCGAGACGCTGCGCGGCCCGGTGTGGATCGACCGCGCGGCGTTCCGCAAGGCGCTGACCAAGGCGCTGAAGGCAGCGGACCTGACGCTGCCCAAGGCGCTGCGCACGGCGGTGGAGGGCGCGCTGAGCGAGCGCGACCCCGAGGCGGCGATCTGCCGCGACGCGAAGGGGCGGCCGGAGCCGGACGCCGATCTGCGCGACTACGAGAACGTGCCGCTGAAGGAGGACATCGACGCGTACATGGCGCGCGAGGTGCTGCCGCACGTGCCGGACGCCTGGGTGGACGGGTCGAAGACGAAGGTGGGGTACGAGATCCCGTTCACGCGGCACTTCTACGTGTACGAGCCGCCGCGGGCGTTGGAGGTGATCGAGGGGGAGATCGCGGCGCTGGAGGCCAAGATCGTTGCGAAACTCGGAGTGGCATTCGAATGACGACCACTGAAGGCCCGATGGAGGTTGAGACCCAGTGGCTCGTGGGCTGTCCGTGGCCACTGGCGAGGGTCCAGGACGCGTCAACACTGGTGAACGGGTTCCCGTTCCCCTCCAGCAACTTCTCGTCAGCGTCCGGTCTGCGGCTCATCCGGATTCGAGACCTGGCTTCCGACGAAGCCCCCATCTACTTTGATGGGCCAGCGGTTCCCTCAGCGTGGGTGTCCAACGGTGACTTGATTATCGGAATGGACGGCGACTTCCAGGTCGTGGAGTGGAGCCGCGGTCCTGCACTGCTGAACCAGCGACTCTGCCTACTTCGAGCGAACCCACGACTCGAACAGCGGTTTCTGCTCTACGTACTGCCCACACCGCTCAAGTTGATCAACGACCTGACCTACTTCACGACAGTCAAGCACCTGTCGTCAGGACAGGTTCTCAAGATCAGGGTACCGCTCCCGCCCCTCCCCACCCAACGCGCCATCGCCGCGTTCCTCGACCGCAAAACGGCGGCCCTCGACGAGCTGGTGCAGGCCAAGGAGGCGCTGCGCGCGCTGCTGGCCGAGAAGCGCACCGCGCTGATCCACCGGGCCGTCACCCGCGGCCTGAACCCGGACGCGCCGCTGAAGGACAGCGGCATCGCGTGGCTGGGGCGGATTCCGGCGCATTGGTCGGTGAGGCGTGTCAAGTATGTCTGCCAGTTGGAGACAGGCCACACGCCGAGTCGCGCGGAGCCCGACTACTGGGTCGACCACGAGTGCACCATTCCCTGGGTGTCGCTCAACGACACGAAGACCCTCAAAGACGCCGATTTCATCTCGGAGACCACGTACAGAATCAGCCCCCGTGGCATGGCGAACTCATCGGCACACCTCGTGCCGGCCGGAACGGTGGTCTTCACACGCGACGCGACCATCGGCCTCGCGGCGATCACGACGCGACCCATGGCACTTTCCCAGCACATCATTGGATGGGTCTGCGGCCCCGAGATGCTGAACCACTATCTCCTGCGGGTAATGGACACGATGTCGCCTGAGTTGGAGCGATTGACCTTGGGAGCCACCATTCGGACCATCGGCATGAGTGCAATCCGAGAACTAGCGACGCCGGTGCCGCCACGCGGCGAGCAGGTCGCCATCGCCGAGTGGCTCGACGGCCAGCTCCAGCCAGTCGATGAAGCCCGCGACCTCCTCCGGCAGCAGATCGAGCTGCTGAAGGAGTACCGCCAAGCCCTGATCACCGCCGCCGTCACCGGCCAGCTCGACGTCCCGGCCGAGGCCCCATGAAGTCGACCCCCGAGAAGGCCTTCGAGTCGGCCGTCGTGGCGCACCTGACCGCGCACGGCGGCTACCTCGGCAACGACGCGGGCGCGCCGTACGACGACAAGGCGGCCCTGGTGCCGGCCGATCTGCTCGCCTTCGTCCAGGCCAGCCAGCCCGCCGCCTACGCGAAGCTGAAGGCCGCGCATCCGACCGACGCGGACGACCGACTGATCGCCGCGCTGCAGGCCAAGCGGAGCGCGGCCGGCACGCTGGGCCTGCTGCACGGTCGTTTCGACTGCGAGGGCGTCGAGCTCGAGGCGGTGCAGTTCCCTCCCTCGCACGAGGCGAACCAGACACTGAGCGCGGCGTACGCGGCCAACCGGCTGCGGGCGCTGCGGCAGGTGCACCACGATCCGACGCGGCCGAAGGACTCGATCGACCTGGTGCTGTGCGTCAACGGGCTGCCCTGGGCCACGGTCGAGCTGAAGTCCCGCACCGCGGGCTGGTCGGCCGCCAAGCAGGGTCAGGCGCAGTACGCGGAGCGCGACGGCGACGCGCCGCTGCTGCGCTTCCGCACCGGCGCGCTGGTGCACTTCGCGGTGGACGACGTCGAGGCGTGGATGACCACACGGCTGGCCGGCAAGAAGACACGCTGGCTGCCGTTCAACCGCGGCGATGACGGCGGCAAAGGCAACGCGCTGGAGCCCGGAGAGGCCAACCGCACGGTCTACCTGTGGCGCGACGTGTGGGCCCGCGACGCGTGGCTGGGGCTGTTCCACCGCTTCGTCTTCGAGTTCACGCCCACCGACGAAGACACCGGCAAGAAGCTGCCGCCGCGCATCCTGTTCCCGCGCTTTCACCAATGGGACGCGGTCAACCTGCTGCTGCGGCGCGCGCGCGAGGACGGCCCCGGGCGGCGCTACCTGGTGCAGCACTCGGCGGGATCGGGCAAGTCGAACACCATCGGGTGGCTGGCTCACCACCTGGCGGCGCTGTACACCGACGCGACCCACCGAGTGTTCGACAAGGTGGTCGTCGTCAGCGACCGGGTGGTCCTCGACGGCCAACTGCAGGACACCGTGCGGGCCATCAGCCGCGGCGCCGAGGTCGCGTGCGTCGACGCCGGCGGCGAGGCGCTGAAGGAGGCGCTGGCCGGACAGCAGCGCATCATCGTCACGACGCTGCAGAAGTTCGCCGTGATCGAGGACGTTGTCGACGCGCGCGAGGGCGATCGCTTCGCGGTGATCATCGACGAGGCGCACAGCAGCCAAGGCGGCGAGCTGTCGCGCGCGTTGAACGTGGCGCTGCGGCCCGAGGGCGTCGAGGTCGACCCCGACGCTCCGGAGGCGCGCACCGTGCGCAAGGCCAAGGCGCGGCAGTTTCCACCCAACCTGAGCCTGTTCGCGTTCACCGCGACGCCGCACGAGAAGACGCTGGAGCTGTTCGGCGAGAAGAAGGGCGAGGACGCCCAGGGCAAGCCCATCTTCGAGCCGACCCACCTGTACGGGATGCGGCAGGCCATCGAAGAGGGCTTCATTCGCAACGCGCTCGAGGGCTACGTCACCTTCGAGCGGTTCTTCAAGCTGACCAAGAAGGTCGACGACGATCCCACGGTGGATCAGAAGAAGGCGATCGCCCGTCTGCGCGCCCACGTCGACCAGAGCCCGAAGAACCTCGCGCGCAAGGCGCAGGTGATCGTCGATCACTTCGTGCGCAAGGTGAAGAACGCGCTGCCCGACGACCAGGCGCGGGCGATGGTGATCACCAACGGCCGACGTATGGCGCTGCGCATGCGGCAGGCCATCGACGCGTACGTGAAGAAGAAGGGGTACGTGGGCATGGGGACGCTGGTCGCGTTCTCGGGATCGCTCGACGACGAGGGCGGCACCGCGCGCACCGAGTCGTACTTCAACGGTGGCCTGGCCGAAGACAAGCTGCCCGCGCGTTTCCGCCGAGGCCCCGAGCGGCTGCTGGTGGTGGCCGACAAGTACCAGACCGGCTTCGACGAACCGCGGCTGGTGGCGATGTACGTCGACAAGCCGCTCGCGGGACGCCAGGCCGTGCAGACGTTGTCGCGGCTGAACCGGATCTACCCGCCGCACAAGGATCGGACGTTCGTACTCGACTTCGTCAACGACGGCACGAAGGTCCACGCCGCCTTCCAGCGGTACTACGAGTGCACGCGGCTGGAAGGTGAGACCGACGCCAGCACGCTCGAGGCGCTGCGCCAGCAGCTCGACGCCGCCGGCGTCTACACGCAGGCGCAGATCGACGCGTTCACGGCCGCCTTCGACGGCCCGCAGACCGACGCGGCGCTCGAAGCGCAGAAGGTGCCGCTGCAGGCCGCCTACGCCGCGTACGAGAAGCTGGCGCCGGACGCTCGACGTGACTTCCGCCGGTTGGCCGGCAAGTACCGGGTCGCGTACCGGTTCGTCTCGATGGTGGTGGACACGCCGCCCCCAGTGGAACTGGAGGCCCGGTACTGGTTTCTGTGGCGGCTGACCTCGATGTTCGAGCCCGAGAAGACCGAAGCCGCGGCGCTGCCCGACGACGCGGTCGACGTGAACTGGGTGGCGCTGCGCAAGCGCGCGCAGCAGCCGGACATGGCCCTCGCCCCAGGCCAAGGCGAGGCCTTCACCCAGCCGGGCGAGGGCGGCGGCAACGCGCCGACCGCGCCCCCCGTCGCGCCGCTGTCGGCGATCGTCGAGTTGATCAACCAACGGTACGGCGGCGACTCGGCGCTGGGTGTGTTCGCGCTCGACGCCTTCGAGGGGGCCAAGACGCAGTTCGCCCAGAATCCGCAGATCCACAGCGCGGCGAAATCGAACCCCCGCGCGGCGTTCGTGAAGCTGATTCGGGACGAGGTGCGCAGCGTGGTCACCGCGCTGTTCGATGCGGAGCCGGGCCTGACGCTCACATTGTTGGGCGACAACGACACGCTCGACGACGCGGGCACGCTGATCGCCGCCGACCTGCTCGACGAAATGGGACCCGAGGGCGCGTGACCGCCCCCTGACCGCGTCGCGGCCCCTACTCGCAGAGCGCGTCGCCGTCGGCCTCGACCCAGCTCGGCTGGTCGCAGCAGGTGGGCTGGTCGTTGCAGAAGGTGCAGGTCTCGGGCACGGCGTACATGACGTGCACCTCGCCGTTGGTCAGTTGGTCCTGCAGCACCAGGCCGTCGCGGTCGGCGTCGTAGGCCACGGTGCCGCCGCAGGGGGGATCCTCGAGGCCGCCGATCATGCCGCAGTTGAGCTGCCAGCGGTTGTCCTCGGCGTGATCCCAGGCCAGCGTCAGCGCGCCGTCCACCTCGCTGGTGAGCGCCCAGCAGCCATAGACCAGGTTGCCGGTGGTGGCGTCGTCGCCGAACTGCTGGTAGCGGCGGAGGATGCCGTCGTCGCCGAAGCGGAAGATGTCGCGGCCGCCGCCGAGCGCGCAGCTGCGGTCGTTCTGGCGGTAGGCCCAGCCGCCGGTCACGAGCTGGGTGGCGGCGGCGCTCGACAGGTCGCCGGGGGGCGGGCAGGTGAAGTCGTCGGGCACGCCGGGCGGCTCGGCGGTGTCGACGCAGCTCAGGCCCTGGCGCTCGTAGCCGGAATCGCACTGGCAGGCGGGCAGGCCGCCCTCGAGCACGCAGGTGCCGCCTGGGCCACAGTCGACGCCGCACTCGCCCGCGGCCGCGTCGCCCGCGCCGCCGTCGAGCGTCGCGCCCGCGTCGCCCGCGGTGCCCCCGTCGCCGTCGTCGTCACAGGCCCAGCCGCTCGCGATCACCACGGCCATCAGCATCAGCTTGCGCATCGCTCCCCTCCCCGGCGGCGTCCGCGCCGCGTCCCGGCGGTGTGCCCGAAGCACCGCGGCGCTGTCAACGCGGGCCCGCGTCACATACCCGCGCACGTCGCTCGGGTGGCGCCGCCGGCCGCGCGCGGCGCCCGCTGCACTCGACGAACCTGGAAACGATTCGTTTCCAAACGACAGCGTCACGCATCGGGCCGCCGGATCGTCCCTTGGGTCACACCACGCGGCCTGCGGGCCGCCTCGCACCAAGGAGTTCACCATGTCCAAGGCCACCACCGGCGCGCGCATCCTGCTCGGCCTCGTCTTCTTCGTCTTCGGCCTCAACGGCTTCCTCGGCTTCATGCCCCAGCCGCCGCAGCCGCCCGAGGCGGGCGCCTTCCTCGGCGCCCTGGCCGCCACCGGCTACATGTTCCCGCTGATCAAGGGCACCGAGGTGCTGGCCGGCGCGCTGCTGTTGGGCAACGCGTTCGTCCCCCTCGCCCTGCTGCTGCTGGCGCCGGTCGTCGTGAACATCGCCGCCTTCCACCTGCTGCTCGCGCCCGGCGGCGCCGCGATGGCCGTGGCGCTCGTCGCGCTGCTCGGCTTCCTGGCGTGGCGCTACCGCGGCGCGTGGCGCGGCGTCCTGGCGCGCGACGCCCGGCCCGAGCCGGTCACGGCCGCCGGCCGGCCCGCCACCGCCTGAGGCGTCACCCGCCGAGCACCGCGCCGGCGATGGGCGCGCCGATGAACCAGTTGGGCGTCATGCGCCCAGTCTGCCCGTCCGAGGGCCCGGCGTCACCGGGTGCGCCTCGGTCGCCCGTCGGCCGGCCGGCCGTTCGGACGACCTCGCGACGCGCGCCTTGACGGACGCATCCCCGTCGTCGACCGTCCATTGGCCGAACCAGCCCGGAGCATGGCCGTGATCCCACCGAGTCCCCGATCCGGCGTGCCGGCGGCGCTGCTGATCGCGGCGCTCGCCGCGACGTCGGCCCACGCCGCCGAGCCCTGGGCGCTGGCCGGCGAGCTGGCCGTCTCGCCCTACAGCGGCGCCGAAGGCGAGCCCCAGCGCCCGTTCCGCGCGGTGGCCCTCGGCGGCCACGGCGTCTATCGCTGGGGCGACTGGGGCGCCGGCGTGGGCGTCGAAGGCAACCTCTTCCAGCAGCTCGATCTCGAGGGCGACATCGACTTCCTGGTGCAGCTGCTCATCGGCGCCGAGGGCGAGCTGTTGATGGCCGACCGCCGCCTCCGCTCGCGCCTCGGGGCCGGCGTCGCCGTGCTGCTCGAAGGCACCGAGCTGGACGTCGACGGCCCCGCCGCCGGCTTCTACGTCGACATCCGCCCCGTCGGCTTCCGCTGGCCCTTCGACGGCTGGGTCCTCGGCGTCGACCCCCTGACCCTGCTGGTGGCCATCCCCGAGCCCAGCGCCATCCCCCTGGTCGACATCCAGTACCGGGCCCACGTCTACGCGGAGGTCGACCTGTGAGGTGTCTCACTCGAACGCTCCCCCCCGCGCTCTGGATCCTCGTCGCCGGACTCGCCCTGCCGACAGCGGCCGAGGCGTACAACCTCGACACCGTGACCAGCGAGTCGTGCCACGAGCGCATCACCACGGAGGCCCTCGAGCCCCTGCTGGGCATCATCGATCAGGCGCCCGACCTCACGCTGCCCGACGACAGCCTCGTGCGGCGCCTGCTGGGCAGCGTCACCCTGCCCGGCACCGAGGGGCTGGACGACCAGCAGAAGTACTTCCTGCTGTCGATCATCGTCGGCGTGCGCTCGCCCGACACCGAGGGACACTCGACGCTCAACCTCGGCGCCCTGCGCCGCGTCCACGCCGATCCCGATCCCCGCGGCCAGTACGCCCACGCGCTGCGAGGCATCGAGGACGACGGCGTCGCCGGTGATCTGAGCGCGATCAAGGGCACCCGCGCGCTGATCCGCGAGCAGTTGATGGCGGCGGCGGCGGCCTTCCAGACGCGCGAGATCGCGGCCAAACCCTTCTACGTCGACCACTACGGGCAGGTGGAGGTGCCGGTCTCGCTGACCGCCTGGTACCTGGGCCGCGCCCTGCACGCCCTGCAGGACGCCCACGCGCACATGCTGTGGAACGCCGACGTCACGCACGTCGTGCACGTGCTCAACTACGTCGAGGCCGTCGACGGCGCCCTGCGTGCCAGCCGCGACGGGCTGGCCCACTCGGGCGCCCTCGACGACTGCGATCGCGCGTCGGTGCAGCCGATGGTCGAGCGCGCCCGCGGGCGCAGCCGGGCGCTGGCGCAGGCGATGGCGGCCGCCCTGCTGCGCGACGATCTGACGCCCTTCGAGCGCGGCGTCACCGAATGCGACGACATGGCCACCGAGCCCGATCTGTGCGGCTGGCTGGTGTACAACCCGCCCTGCGCGGCCGCGATCGAGGCCGGCGACGACGCCGCGATGGCCGAGGTGTGCTGCGACGCCTCGAACGCCTACTGCGACAGCCCCTACCTGTCGACCGCGAAGCAGAAGCCGGCCGGCCCCTACCTGGGCTGCGTCGCGCGGCCGGGGGCGGGCAGCGGGGCGGGCGCGCTGGCGCTGCTGGTGGGTCTGCTGGGCCTGGCCCGGCGCCGCGCCGGGCCGGCCCTCGCCCTGCTGGCGACGCTGCTGATCGCGGCGCCGGCCGACGCCCAGGAGGCCGAGGCGCCGCGCGCCTTCGTCACGGTCGAGGGGCACGGCTCGGCCCTCGACGACAACGCGAACGGCGCGCTGCTGGTGCCCACGCTCGGGGCGGGCGTGCGCGCCGGCTGGCGCTGGGGTCGCTGGCGCGCCGGCCTGCACGTCGAGCGCAACTGGTGGGTGCCGGTGGAGTTCGGGGTGTCGGTGGATCCGGGCGCGCTGAACGTGGCCGCGGTGGGCGAGGCCCTGTTCTTCGACGGCTTCGTGCGCTCGTCCGTGGCCCTCGGCGCCTCGATCCTGCTGTACGACACCGTGCTCGACGACGCCGGCACCACCGGCCCCTTCCTCGAGCTGCGGCCCGCCGGCCTGCGCTGGGCGGTCGGCGGCGGCGTCCACCTCGTGTTCGATCCGCTGTCCGTCGCGGTGGTGTACCCGGTGGTGCGCGATCCGCCGCTGCGCAAGATCGAGCGCCGCACGCTGTTCGGCGTCGAGACGACCTTCCTGTGAGCGGGATCAGGTCGCCTCGGCGCGCGCCTTCAGCGCCGCGGCGAAGTCGTCGAAGGCCGGCTGCAGATCCGGCATCGACTTCGCGATCAGCGGCTTCATCAGCCCGCTGAACGCCTCCTCCATGGCGAAGTCGGTGCCCCCGTCCGCGGGCTCGAGCGTGAAGGTGCGCACGCCCTTGAACAGCCCGAGGGGCATGCCGCCGGTCCACTCCATGCGCCGCGGCGCGTCGAACCGGGTCACCCTCACCGGGAACGCGCGGTCCGGGCTGATGGCGGCGAACACCTTGATCTTGCCGCCGAGCGCGATGTCGCCCTCGACCTTCACGACGGTCGGGTTCCAGCCGGGGTAGCCCGGCCCGTCGACCAGCAGGGGCCACACCTTCTCGGGCGGGGCGGCGATGTGGGTGCGCACGGCGTACTTCATCGAGGCGTCTCCGTGATCGTTCGGGCGTGGGCGGCGAAGGCGGCGGTGACGTGATCCCACGAGGCGCGGTAGCGCGGCACGGTGGTGTCGAAGCGATCGGCCGCGAGGGCGCCCCGGGTGTGGCGCACCTCGACCCGCGTGCCGGCGCCGGCGGCGACGAAGCGCACCTCGACGCGGGTGGGGGCGTCGGGGCCGCTGCCGAGGAAGAAGTCGTAGGCGAGCAGCGTGGGCGGCTGCCAGGTGACCACGCGCCCGTAGTCCAGCTCGCGCCCGCTGGCGGTGCGCTCGAAGAAGCGCCCGCCCACGCCGGGCTCGAAGTGCAGGGCGCCGTCGGGTTCGCCCGAGACGCGGTGCCCGGGCGGCCACCAGAGATCGACGCGCTTCACCCACAGGTCGAAGGCGCGCGCCGGGCCGATCGCCACCTCGACGGTGCGCTCGATCACGGGGACTCTCCATCGTCGGGCAGGTTGTCGGCGGCCAGCGCGAAGCGCGCCAGCGCGTCGCTCCACAGCGCGTCGAGGTAGCCCCGGACCTCGGCGAAGCCTTCGGCCCGCAGGGCGTACAGGTTCTGGCGGCCGTGCGCGGCGTGCGTCACCAGGCCGGCGTCCTCGAGCAGGCGCAGGTGGCGCGACACGGCGGGGCGGCTGATGTCGAAGCTGTCGGCCAGCTGCTGCACGCTCTGCGGGCCGGGGCGCAGGCGCTCCAGCAGGGCGCGGCGGACGGGGTTGCCGATGGCGTCGAGCGCGTTCACGGCCAAACGTGTAACACGGCCGTTACGGTAATTCAAACGTTACGTGTTTTCGGCGGCGCCCCGCGCGCGCCGCACGGCCGCGAGCAGATCGGCGGGCCGGAAGGGCTTGCGCACGAAGGGCACGTCGCTGGGGATGGATCGCCCCGCCCCTGCCTCTTCGTCCGCGTAGCCCGACATCCACACGACCGCCAGGTCGGGCCACCGCGCGCGCACCTGGTGCGTGAGCGTGATGCCGCTGGCGTTGGGCAGCACCAGATCGGTCACCAGCACGTCGAAGTCGTCGTCCTCACCGAGCAGCGCGAGCCCGGCCTCGGCGTTGCGCACGCGCGTGACGGTGAAGCCCGCCCGGTCGAGCACCCGCGCGGACACGCGCGCCACCGCGTCGTCGTCCTCGACCAGCAGCACGCGCCCGGACGCCACGGCGTCGACGTCCAGGCGGGTCGGCGGCGGCGTGCTGTCGATCGCCCCGTCGACCAGGTTGAAGCGCAGCACGAAGCGCGTGCCGAGGCCGGGCGCGCTCTCGACCTCGATGCTGCCGCCGCTCTGCCGCACGACGCCGTAGACGGTCGCCAGCCCCAGGCCCGTCCCGCGTCCCTTCGCCTTGGTGGTGAAGAAGGGCTCGAAGATGCGCTGCCGCGTGGCCTCGTCCATGCCGACGCCGGTGTCCTGCACCCGCAGCACGGCCTGCGCCTGGCCGTCGCGGCCCGCCTCGACCGCGACGTCGAAGGTGAGGCTGCCGCCTTCGGGCATCGCGTCGCGCGCGTTGACGGCGAGGTTGACCACCACCTGCTCGAGCTGGCCCGGATCCAGCTCCACCGGCACCGGCCGCGTGGCCAGCCGATAGGTGACCTCGATGCGCTCGCCGATCACCCGCTCGACCAGCCGGCCGGTGGCCTCGACGACGGTCCGCAGATCCACGCGCTGCGGCTGCAGCACCTGGTCGCGGCTGAAGGCCAGCAGCTGGCCGGTCAGGCGCGCGGCGCGATCGGCCGCGTCCTGCACGAGCTGCACGTCGGCGGCCAGCGGGTTCTCGGGCGGCAGATCCATCAGCACCAGATCGGTCTGCGCCCGGATGACGGTCAGCAGGTTGTTGAAGTCGTGGGCCACCCCGCCGGCCAGCTGGCCGATGGCCTCGAGGCGCTGGCCAGCCGCGTGCATCTCCTCGAGGCGCACGCGCTCGGTGACGTCGCGCGTGATCATCACGATGCCCTCGAGCGTCGGCTCGTCGAGACGGTTGGTGGCCACGGCCTCGACGTGACGCACCTCGCCGCCCCGCTGCACCACGCGGGTGGGCACGCGCGCCACCCGCCCCGGCTCGGCCGCCAGCGCGGCGAAACGCGCGCGCACCGCCTCGACGTCGTCCTGATGCACCCGCTCGAAGATCGAGCCGCCCTCGAGCTCGGCCGCGGTGAAGCCCAGCAGACGCTCGACCGAGGGGCTGCTGTAGCGGATGGTGCCGTCGGCGTCGAGCACCGAGATGACGTCGCTGATGGCGCCGGTGACCAGCTGCAGCCGCCCCTCGACGTGGCGCTGATCGGTCACGTCCTCGGCGATGCCGATGACGCGCTGCACCGCGCCGGCCGCGTCGCGCACGGGGAAGGCGCGATCGCGAATCCAGCGCACCTCGCCGCCGGGGCGCGCGATGCGGTACTCGAGCGCGTAGTCGCCGTAGCGCTGGGTGGCGAGGGCCTCGTCCACCCGCGGCCGATCCACCGGCAGGATGGCCTCGCGCCAGCTGCCCGGCGCGGCGTAGAGGTCGTCGGCGGAGCGCCCCCAGATCTGCTCGTAGGCCGGGCTGACGTACTCCATGCGGGTCTTGTCGGGCGACGTGATCCAGAAGCAGACGTCGAGGTGCTCGGCGATCTCGCGGAAGCGCGCCTCGCTGGCGCGCAGCTCGGCCTCGGCGCGCGCCCGCTGCGAGACGTCGCGGATGACCGCGATGACGCCGCCCTCGATGCCCTTGGCGGGATCGAGCAGGCACAGCCGCTGCTCGGCCGCGAAGCGCGAGCCGTCGCGCCGCCGCATCGGGAAGGCGGCCTCGAACACGCCGCCCGCCCGCAGCACGGGGTGCGCCTCGTCCCGAAAGCGCCGGAAGACATCGACCGAGACGTGCAGGCGTTGGGGCGAGGTGCCGACCAGCTCGCCCGGTGGGTAGCCGAAGATCGCCTCGACCGCCGGGTTGGCGGCCGTCACGTGGTGGGGCCCACCGGCGCCGCCGACGACCAGCACCGCCTCGTTGAGGCTAGCGACCGTGCGCGCGTGGATGCTGGTCAGCCGACCGCGCTCGACGGCCTCGGCGACCAGGCCGCCGACGCTGCGCAGCAGGTGATGCTCTTCGTCGAGGAAGGCGGGCTCGGCCGGCGGCGCCTCGGTCAGCGCGGCCTCGAAGCGCGCGCCCGCCGGCGCCGAGCCGAGCAGCGGCACGGCGATCTGCCACCGCGAAGCGTCGAAGCCGGGGCCCGCGAAGACGCGCCCGTCGTCGAGGATCAAGCGAAGGGCGGTGCGCGCCGGCCATTGGAAGCCGGCCGGCAGCAGCGCCACGACCTCGGCCAGGCGCACGTCGAGCGGCCGGTCGTGGGCCTGCAGCGCCCGGCTGGCCGCGAAGAGCGCGCCCAGCTCCTTCACGCGCTCCTGCAGCGCGCGCTCGGTGTCGCGGAACGGGGTGACGTCCGACGAGGCGCCGATGATGCCCGCCAGGCGGCCGTTCGCGTCGTAGAAGGGCGCGTTGGTCACCAGCGCGAGGAACTCGCGCCCGTCCCGGTGCCGCACGCCGAACTCGCCCGACCAGGTCTCGCCCCGCGCGAGGCGCGCCATGATGGCCTCGGCCTGCTCGACGGCCGGGGCGGGCGTCGTGAGGTCGACGATCGACCGGCCCACGGCCTCGGCGGCCGCCCAGCCGTAGAGGCGCTCGGCCGCGGCGTTCCAGTAGAGCACCGCGCCGTCGAGATCCGTGGCGATCAGGGCCTGGCCGACGCTGTCGAGCAGGCGCGCCTGGAACGCGATCTGGGCCTGCTGCGCGACGCGCTCGGTGACGTCCCAGGCGGTCACCACCACCCCGCGGACCGCCGGCTCGTCGAGCCGGTTGGTGAGGACCGCGTCGAGCCACCGCCAGTTGGCCTCGGCGTCACGCACGCGAAAGGTGACCGCCCGCGTGCGGCCTGGGTGCGCGAGGACAGCGCCGACGGCCTCGTCCCACCTCGTGTGATCGTCGGGGTGCACCGCGTCGCGCAGCGGCCGCCCCAGGCGCGGCCCCGGATCGAGCCCCAGCATCCGCCGCACCGAGGGCCCGAGGTAGGTCAGGTGGCCGTCGGCGTCGATCAGGGCCACGATGTCGTTGGCGTGCTCGATCAGCGCGCGGTAGCGGGCCTCGACGCGATAGCGGCGCGCCCGCTCGGCGGCGTAGCGCACGGTGCGCTCGAGCGAGGCGCCGTCCAGATCGCCCTTCGAGAGGAAGTCGACCGCGCCCGCGTGCATCGCGCGGCGATCGACCCAGTGGGCGTCGTGGCCGGTCAGCAACACCATCGGCGCGTCGGGCGCGCACCGTCCGGCCTCGGCGATGAAGTCCACCCCGTCGCGATCGCCCAGGTCGTAGTCTACGAGGCAGACGTCGAAGGCACCCTCGGCCAGCCGTGCCATGCCCGCCTCGTAGGACGCCGCGTGCTCGGCGACGATGGCCGGCTCGCGGGCGCGCTCGAGGAGGCGCACGACCAGGCGGGCGTCGCTCGCCGCGTCGTCCACCACCAGGACGGTGATGCGGTGATCGAGCGTGGGTTGACCGGTCAGCACGCCGCACCGCCCATCGCCGCGGCGGGCGAGGCGGAGGTGGGCAGCGCGGACGGCGAGAGGGGGCGGTTCTGGGGTCGCTGCGGCTTCATGCTCGGCTCTGGCGTCAGCGTGCGGCTGCCCCCGCCACCGCCTGATACCCGAGGTCGAGCGGCGAGGCAAGCCGCGCGTCCATCACACGAGACAGACACGCCGATCGCCCCGAGCGTCGCGCCGCCCGGCCGACGGCGTCAGCGCCGCGCCCGGGACTCCACGGCGTAGCGGCGGCCCAGGAACCAGATGTTCACGCCGAGCGCCAGATTGCACCAGGCCACCGCCGGCAGCAGCAGGCGGCTGTCGTAGGCGACGGCGACGAGGGCCGCCATCCAGGCCAGCAGCGCCGGCCACAGCGCGGCCCGCGCCAGGAAGGCGAACAGACCGACCGCGACGAAGCCGACGGGCAGATACAGTGCCTGGGTGCGGGTGGGATCGATGCCGAAGCGCGCGCCGAGGAGCGAGATGAGCAAGAGCGCCGTGAACACGCCCACGCCCGCCGCGGCCAGCCCGCGCGCGTGGAAGGACTGGACGCCGCGGCGATGCAGCCACCAGGTGGCGCCGGTGGTGATCACCAGCAACGTCGCCATGCGGCCGATGTTGCGGGCGTGCGTGGCGCCGCCGCCGGGCCGCGCGTCGAGGTACATCTCGACGATCGGCCCCAACACGCCCGCGAGGATGGGCACGAGCAGGTACCAGTTGATGGCCGATCGGCCGCTGGCCGGATCGAGCGCGCGCTCGAGGGCCTGAAGGCGGTCCTGCTGGGCTCGGGCCTCGGCGAGGGCGTGCTCGACCGCGCGGGCCAGCTCGGCGGGGGGCTGCGTGACGCTCTGCAGCAAGGCCGCGGCCGCGGCGGCGTCGCCGCGATCCAGCTCGAAGCGCGCGACGGCCAGGTGCACGGCGTCGAGGCCTTCGCGCGCCCGCGCGTGCCCCGGCCACGCCGCGAGGGCCTGCTGGAAGCCGAAGCGGCACGCGCCGAGCAGGTCGTAGACGTCGCCGCGATCCGGCGCGTCCGCGAGGCACGCCTCGAGCCGACGTCGCCGCGCCTCGGCCTCGTCGACCAGCCGCGCGGCCCCGCGCCGCCGCAGGTGCTGCTCGATGGCCCGCGCGAACGCGGCGACGTCGGGCACGCGATCGGCGGGGCGCCGACGCATGGCCGCGCGCACCAGATCGGCCAGATCGGGCGGCGCGCCCTCGGGCAGCGACGGCTCGGACACCACCGTCGCCTGCACCACCGCGGACAACGTGGTGCCTTGATGGGGCGGCCGGCCGACCAGCACGTGATACAGCGTGGCCCCCAACAGATAGACGTCGGTCTGCGGCGTCGGCGGGCGGGCCCACGCGCCGCCCAGCATCTCGGGCGCCATGTACCCCGGCGTGCCGGCCAGCTGCAGCGCGTCGGCGGCCAGCGGGAAGCGCCCGGTGCCGTCGTCCTCGAGCGCCACCGCGATGCCCCAATCCATCAGGTAGACCTCGCCGAAGCGGCCCACCATGACGTTGGACGGCTTGACGTCGCGGTGCACGACGCCGCGGGCGTGGGCGTACTCCAGCGCGTCGCACACCCGCAGCAGCGTGCGCAGGTGCCACTCGACGGCGTCCTCGGCCTCGAAGCGCGCGCGGACGGCGTCGGGATCGCCCAGGAGCTCGCTCCAGGGCGTGCCCTCGACGCGCTTCATCACGATGACCGGGCGCCCCTCTGGGTCGACCGACACCGTGTACACCGGCACGATGTTGGGATGCTCGAGGGCGCCGGTGATCCAGGCCTCGTGCAGCATCGACAGCGTCGCGCTGCGGCTGAGCGCGGCGCCCTCGCGGGCCGTCTTGACGGCCACCGTCCGCCCCATCTCGGGCTGGACGGCCAGGCGCACGACGCCCATGCCGCCCTCGCCGAGCGTCTCGCCCATCTCGACCGGCGGCCCGCCCCGCTGCTTCGCCAGCTCGGTCAGCGCCTCGAGGGCGCGGCGCTCGGCGGTGTCGGCGCTGGCCAGCGAGGGCTCGACGCGGCTGGCGCCGTCCAGCCGCAGGCCGCCCGCGTCGACCGTGGCGTCGAGGGCGGCGATCGTCTCGTCGAGACCGCTGACCGGCGGGGGCGGATCACTGTCGGGCATGGCGCGGTGAGCCTACGCCAAAGGTGCACCGACGCACGAGGAGGTCGTGCCCGGGCGGTGGCGCGCCGGCGTTGCGCCGCGGGCCGGCGTCCGGCAGGTTCGCCGGATGCCTCACCACGTGGTCCTGGCGAAGATCGTCGTCGTCCTGTTGCTCTTCGGGGCGGGGTGGCTGCTGCGCACGCGCCGCCTGCTCGAGGGCGGCGCCCTGGCCGCGCTGAGCCGCCTGGTGGTCGACGTCGCCTTCCCCGCGCTGGTGCTGGTGCAGCTGCCGCGCACGGTCGATCCCACCATCCTGCGCTCGGCCTGGGTGGTGCCGGCGGCGGGCGTGGTGGTCATCGCCGGGGGCATGCTGGTGGGGCGCGCGCTGACGCGCTCGTCGACCGGCGCCTTCCTCGTCGGGCTGCCCAACTGGATCTTCCTGCCGCTGCTCATCGGGCAGGGCCTGTACGGCGCGGCCGGCGTGCGGACCGTGCTGCTGTTCAACGTGGGCGCGCAGCTCGTCCTGTGGACCCTCGGGGTGATCACCGTCGGCGGGCGGGCGCGCCCGAGCGCCTTGCTGCGCAACCCCGGGCTGCTGGCGACGGGCCTGGGGCTGTTGCTGGCGCTGACGGTGCCGCCGGTGCGCGACCTGGCGCGCGGCGGCGGGGGCGACGGCGCGGGCGCGCTGGCGGCGCGCGCGGTGATCGAAGCGCTCGACCTGCTCGGCTCGATCACGGTGCCGCTGTCGGTGCTGGTGACCGGCGCGCAGCTGGCCGACCAGCGGGGCGGCGGCGCGCCCGCGGAGCTGCTGCGCGTGCTGCTGGGGCGGCTGTTGGTGCTGCCCGCGCTCGTCGGCGCCGGGCTGGCCGGCGTCGCCGCGCTGGGCGCGCCGCTCGCGCGGCCGGATCGCGTGCTGCTGCTGGTCATCGCGGCCATGCCCGTGGCCCTCAGCGGCAGCCTGTTCGCGCAGCGCTATGGCGGCGACACCGCCCTCGCGTCCCGGGCGGTGCTCGTGTCGACGACGCTGTCGCTGCTCACGGTACCGGCGCTGGTGTGGGCGCTGGGCTGAGCGGGCCGGTCGCCCGGCGCACCGCCTCCACCAGCGTGGCGGGCCGGAAAGGCTTGCGCACGAAGGGCAGATCGGTGGGCAGGGTGCCGACGCCCGCCTCCTCGGGCGCGTAGCCCGACATCAGGACCGGGCGGACGCGCGGCCAGCGGGCGCGCGCGACGGCGACCAGCTGCAGCCCGCTCTGCCGGGGGAGGACGACGTCGCTCACCAGCACGTCGAAGGCCGCGCCGGCCTCGAGCGCCAGGAGCGCGGCCTCGGCGTCCCGGACGCGCGTCACCTGGAACGCCGCGCGGCGCAGCACGCGCACGGCGACCTGCGCCACGGCGTCGTCGTCCTCGACCACCAGCACGCGACGGCCGCCGCCGTCGAGGGTGAAGGCGTCGGTGGGCGTGGCGACCGCGTCGAGGGGGCCGGCGCTGCCCGGGAAGCAGAGGACGAACTCGGTGCCCTCGCCGGGGGCGCTGACGACCTCGATGCACCCGCCGAGCTGCGTCACGACGCCGTGCACCGTGGCCAGGCCCAGCCCCGTGCCGCGGCCCTTGGACTTGGTGGTGAAGAAGGGCTCGAAGATGCGGGCCCGGGTGGCGGCGTCCATGCCGACGCCCGTGTCGCGCACCGTCAGCACCGCCCACGGGCCGCCGCCGCCCCGCGCGCAGACCGCGCGCCGCCCCACCGAGAAGACCAGGCTGCCGCCGGCCGGCATGGCGTCGCGCGCGTTGACCGCCAGGTTCAGCACCACCTGCTCGAGCTGGCCGGGATCGACCACCACCGGCGGCGCGCCCTCGTCGAGGTCGTAGGTGACCGCGATCGTCTCGCCGATCACGCGCTCGACCAGGTGGCCCGTCTGCCGCACGACCGTGCACAGATCCACCCGGCGCGGCTGCATGATCTGATCGCGGCTGAAGGCCAGCAGCTGGCCGGTCAGCCGCGCCGCGCGGTCGGCGGCGTCCTGAACGCTCTGCACGTCGGCCGTCAGCGGCCCGTCGGGCGGCAGATCCATCAGCACCAGATCGGTCTGCGCGCGGATGACGGTCAGCAGGTTGTTGAAGTCGTGCGCCACGCCGCCGGCCAGCTGGCCGAGGGCCTCGAGGCGCTGCGCCGCGATGTGCCGAGCCGTGAGGTCGATCCGCTCGGTGACGTCCCACCCGTTGACGACGATGCCCTGAACCGCCGGATCTTCGAGGTGGTTCGAGGCCTTCATCTCGATCGTGCGGTAGGTGCCGTCGGCGTGCCGCAGCCGCAGCACCAGCGACACGACGTGGCCCGCGGTCTGGGCGACCTCCTCGAAGGCGCCCCAGATGACCGGCAGATCGTCGGGGTGGACGTCCTTGGTCATGTCGGTGCCGGTGCGCTCGGCCTGCGCGTAGCCCAGGATGCGCTGCACCGAAGGGCTGATGAAGCGCACGACGCCGCACCAATCGACCACCACGACCAGATCGTGCGCGCGGTCGATCAGCGCGCGGAAGCGGCTCTCGAGGCGGGCGCGGTGGGCGCGCTCCGCGGCGTATCGGACGGCCCGGCGCAGGGGGCGCGCGTCGGCGACGTCGCGATCCACGCGGTCGACGGCGCCCGCCTGCAGCGCGCGGCGATCGAGCGCCGGATCGTCGTCGTCGGACATCAGCACGAAGGGCACGGCGGGTCGGCGGGCGCTCGCGTCGGCGATGAAGTCGACGCCGTCGGCCGTGCCCACCAGCACGACGTCGCAGCGGCGCGCGTCGAGGGCGGCGAGGGCCGCCGCGCGATCGGCGACGTGGGTGACCTGGGCGTCGGCGCCGTCGACGCCGGCCAGCAGCCGCGCGACGCGGTCGGCCTGCGCGGCGTCGCCGTCGAGCAGCAGGACTTCGAGGGGTGCACCGGCGGGGGTCGAGGACGGCTCCATGCGGTCTCCGCTTCGACGCCGGGCGCGGGGTCCGAGCGCGAGGGGCGGGCGGGCCGGCGAGCGTCGCGTGAGGTCGGGGACCGCAGCCCCGACGGTGGGCTAATCGGACGCGGCGCCTCGAAGGTCGAGCGGCAGGCCGAAAGGGGGTGCGCCGGCACCCCTCACGCTGCGCTCGATGGCGCCGAGCTCGGCGGCGCCGAAGGCCGGCTCGGCGGCGCGCGCGGCGGCCTGCGCGTGGGCCGGCAGGCCCCGCTCGAGCGCGCGCCAGGCCAAGCGCAGGGGCAGCGACGGATCGCCCGGCGCCTCGCCGAGCGCCGCGGCGATGGCGCCGAAGGCGGCGGCCGGGCGGAGGCGCGCGACGTCGACGATCGTGTCGACGGCGGTGCCCCCGCCGACGCCCGCGTCGACCGCGGCCCGCCAGGCGCGCGCGACATCCGGGGGCGCGCCGCGCAGGACGGCGTCGGCCAGATCCGCCAGCGACGCGTAGTCGACCAGCGGATGATCGACGCCGCGCGCCCGCGCGCCGACCTGAGCGCGGCGCATCGCGTCCAGCACCGGGGCCACCGAGGCGACGCTCGGCGGCGTGGGCGCGACGGGATCGAGCACGAGCTGCAGCTCGTTCCACCAGAAGGCCGGCTCGGCGGCGATCCACGGGGTGCGATCCTCGACGCCGTGCAGCCACGGCGCGCCCCCCGGCAGATCCGCCCCGTCGGCCAGGGCCGCGAGGCGCGCCCGCTCGTCGGCCGGGCGCAGGGCCCGCGAGACGCGCTGGCTGCCGACCGCGGCCAGGCGCGTGCCCCACTCGACCGGGCCGGCGACGCCGGTGAACCACACCCCGTCGAACAGCATGTCCAGCAGCTGGTCGATGGCGTCGCGGGCGTCACGATCCAGGGCCGCCCCCGCCAGGCGCCGCGCGCTGACCGCCGTGAAGACGAAGGCCTCGAGATCGGCCACGGCCGCGCCGGTGAAGCGCCACCGGGCGGCGTCGCGCAGACGCGTCGGGCCCAGCGCGGCCAGGTGGGCCACCGCGTCGCGGGCGCCCCCCGGCGCGCTCAGCAGCGACTCGCCCAGGGCCGCCACGGCGCCCAGCAGCGCGTGGCCGCCGGCGCCCTCGCGCTCGGCCGCCGGCAGCGCCTCGTTCGCGATCCGCAGCGCCTCGGCGCGGGCCGCCCACGCCTGACCGGCGCGCAGCAGCATGCCCACGCGGGCGGTGCCGGCGCGCAGGCGGGTGGCCGCGGCCAGGGGCGCCGCGGCGGCGACGCGGGCGTACAGCGCCGCCGCCCCCGGCCAGTCCCCCGTGGCCGCGTGGGCGTCGGCCGTCAGCATCAGCGCGGACGGCGAGCGCGCTGGCCCGGCCTCGAGATCGGCCAGGGCCCGGGCGCGCAGGCCCAGCAGCTCGGCGTGCTGACGCTCGATGGCCCGGTCGGCGGCGGCGCCGTCCACGAACCAGTCGGGGGTGCCGAAGACGGTCGTCCGGAGCGGCGCGTCGTCGTAGCGGACGGTGAACTCGAGCAAGGAAGGATCGACCCAGTCCCCTTGCCCGGCCTCGCGGTACACGTCGACGACGGCCTCTTCCAAGGTCGGCGCCGTGCGCGCGATGGCCGGCCCCGTGGTCAACGAGTACGCCGTCCAGGCGTCGCCCGCGCGCTCGGCCCAAGCCACCGCCAGGTGGCCCGGCACGCCGATGACCTGCGGCAGCTTGCCCTGCGCGGTCAGGATGTCGGCCTGCAGCTCGGCCAGGTCGTCGCAGTCCCCGAACATGCGGCCGTCGAGGACCGCGTGGAGGGTGAGGTCCGACGGCTGGTGAAGGTCGCCGCGGTGTGCCAGCGTGCCGGGCAGCCAGGGCAGATCGGGGTCCGGCCCGTCGTGGACGTACTCGACCAGGTACTGGCCGAGCAGATCGAGGTGCGCGGCGTCGGGCAGCGCGGCGGCCATCTGGGCCGGGGCCGGGTAGGCGCCGTCCGAGTCGCTGTACCACCCTCCGCGACGATCCTCGGGCACGATGCGACCGTGCGGCGTGATCAGCTGCTCGACGCGGCCTTCCAGATCGGTGACGACGAGGTGCGGCGGGAAGGCGTCCGGCAGGCCCCGCACGTCCGCGCGCCCGGGGAAACCGAAGGCCGCGCGCCAGGCGACCTCGTCGGACGTGAAGCCGTCCGACGCCTCCCAGCGCGCGACCGGTCGATCGTCGACGAACCAGGTCGCCGCTTCGAACGGAGACACCTCGACCACCAGCAACGGCGCGGGGGTCTCGTCATACCACTGCGGCACCGCCCCGGCCCGGCTGAAGCGGCGGGCGTGGCGCGTGCGCAAGACGGTCGCCGTGTCGCCGAACGCGTCCGCCAGGTAGGTGAGCTCCGGCGTGCCCCCGCGGCCGCTGATCCCGACGAAGCTGGCCTGGGCGTGCAGCTGCATCGCCTCGTCCAGCGCCCGACGGTACCGCCGCGCGACGGGTTCGGGGACGCCCAGGGCGCGCCACGCGGCCGATTGGGTCAGCCGCGCGCGGGCCCACGCGGGCCGGAAGTCGTTGCCCGGCACGGGCGCGCGGGCGAGGGCGGCGGCGAGCAGATCGTCGAGCACCGCGCGCGTGGAGGCGGGCATCGACCGATCGTGCAGGGCCGCGCGAAGGGCCTTCGTCGCGGCCTCGAGCACCCCGCGGCGGACATCCGGCGACGCCCGTTCGAGCGGCACGCTGTACCGCCAGTAGGCGTCCTCGTCCATCCAGGCGCGCGACACGCGGCGCATGACGCCCTCGCGCACCACGATCAGGTCGTCGGTCGACAGATGGACACCCAGGAGCGGATCCCACCCGAGGGTCGGCGCGTCGAGCGGCAGCCCGGCGGACTGCGCCTGCTGCCACAGCCGCCAGAAGAAGCGCGCCGGCCGATCGTCCCGCGGCCCGAACACCGACGGATCCACGTCCAGCTCGCCGTCCGGCCCCTCGACCACGAACCCGCCGTCCGGGCAGACGCGCAGCACCGGCCACTCGCCCCAGCCGCCCGCGCCGCGCAGGGCCGGGTGCTTCTCGGCCCAGCGGTCCAGCCACCAGTCCACCGACTTCGGCGCGGCGTCCGCCGGGCACCCGGCGGGCGCGCCCAGGACGCCCAAGGTGAAGACGAGGCCCATCATCGCGCCCGACGATAGCACCGCGCGCGACCCTCGGCGGGCGCGCGGCTTCAAATCGGCGTTCGGGCGACTATGATGTCGCGCGCACGGAGAGCAGCACGGGAGCACCCGCCATGACCAAGCCCCTCGGCACCGACATCGTCTTCCTCGGCGCCAAGCGCACCGCGTTCGGCACCTTCAACGGGGCCCTCGAAGGCCTCACCGCCACCGACCTGGGCGTCCACGCCGCCGAGGCCGCCCTGAAGCAGAGCGGCGTCGACCCCGAGGACGTCGGCCACGTCGTCTTCGGCAACGTGCTGCAGACCAGCAAGGACGCCATCTACCTGGCGCGTCACGTGGGCCTGCGCAGCGGCCTGCCGCAGCGGGTGCCCGCGGTCACCGTCAACCGGCTTTGCGGCAGCGGCTTCGAGGCCGTCACCGGCGGCGCGCGCGAGATCCTCGTCGGCGACGCCGAGGTCGTGCTGGTGGGCGGCACCGAGTCGATGAGCCAGGCGCCGCACGTCGTGCGCGGCGGCCGCAAGGGCTTCCCCTTCGGGCGCAGCCCGCAGCTCGAGGACAGCCTCTGGGAGTGCCTGACCGACTCGTTCACCGGCGCGCCGATGGCGATCACCGCCGAGAACCTGGCCGACCAGTACGACATCAGCCGCGAGGCCTGCGACGCATACGCGCTGCGCAGCCAGCAGACCTGGGCCGAGGCCCAGAAGGCCGGGCGCTTCGCCGACGAGATCGCCCCGCTGACGCTGAAGTCGCGCAAGGGCGAGGTGGTGTTCGACACCGACGAGCACCCGCGGCCGCAGACCGACCTGGCCGGCCTGGCCAAGCTGCGCCCGGTGTTCAAGAAGGACGGCCGGGTGACGGCCGGCAACGCCAGCGGCATCTGCGACGGCGCCGCGGCGATGGTGCTCAGCACGCGCGCCTACGCCGACAAGAAGGGCCTGGCGCCGCTGGGCCGCCTGGTGCAGTGGGGCGTGAGCGGCTGCGATCCGACGATCATGGGCATCGGCCCGGTGCCCGCCAGCCGCATCGCGCTCGAGCGCGCCGGCCTGGGCCTGGGCGACATGGACGTGATCGAGGTCAACGAGGCCTTCGCGCCGCAGTACCTGGCGGTCGAGAAGGCCCTCGAGCTGCCCCGCGAGAAGACCAACGTGAACGGCGGCGCCATCGCGCTGGGCCACCCGCTGGGCGCCTCGGGCGCGCGCATCACCGCGCACCTGCTGTACGAGCTGAAGCGCCGCGGCGGCAAGTACGCGCTGGGCACGGCCTGCATCGGCGGCGGCCAGGGCATCGCGGTCATCGTGGAGGCGCTCTGATGCGGCGGGGGCTCGGGCACGGTCAGCAGCTGGTCTACGACTGGAACACCGTGCGCCGTCGGGCGCCGGTGGCCCGCGAGGGGCTGAAGTTCTACGACGAGACGCTGCGTGACGGCATCCAGGGGCCGTCGATCCAGGATCCTTCCATCGAGGCGAAGCTGCGCATCCTCGAGCTGGAGGAGTCGCTGGGCATCGACTGCATCGACCTGGGGCTGCCCGGCGCGGGCCCCCGCGCCGTCGAGGACGTGACGCGCCTGGCGCGGCACCTGGTGGACAACAAGATGTCCATCCAGCCGAGCTGCGCCGCGCGCACGCACATCAACGACATCCGGCCCATCGCCGAGATCAGCCAGAAGGTGGGCATCGCCATCGAGGTGATGGCGTTTCTGGGCACGAGCCCCATCCGGCAGCTGGTCGAGAACTGGGATCTCGACCGGCTGATGGCCCTCAGCGGTGACGCCATCGCGTTCGCGGCGAAGGAGGGGCTGCCCGTCACCTTCGTCACCGAGGACACCATCCGCAGCCGACCGGACACGCTGCAGCCGCTGTTCCTCAACGCCATCGAGAAGGGCGCGCGGCGGCTGTGCCTGTGCGACACCGTGGGGCACGCGACGCCCGACGGCGTGCGCAACCTGATCGACTGGACGCAGTGCCTCGTCGCCGGCACCGGCGAAGAGGTCGGCATCGACTGGCACGGCCACAACGACCGCGGCCTGGGCGTGGTGAACACGATCTTCGCGGCCGAGTACGGCGCCGACCGCATCCACGGCACGGCGCTGGGCATCGGCGAGCGCGTGGGCAACGCGGCGCTCGACCAGGTGCTGCTGAACTTCAAGCTGATGGGTGAGATCGACAACGATCTGAGCAACCTGGTCGAGTGGTGCCAGGTGGTGGCCGAGGCCACCGGCGTCACCATCCCGCCCAGCTATCCGCTGATGGGCGAGGACGCCTTCCGCACCGCCACCGGCGTGCACGCGTCGGCGGTGATCAAGGCCAAGAAGCGCGGCGACGATCTGCTGGCCGACATGATCTACAGCGGCGTGCCCGCCGGCTGGTTCGGCAAGCAGCAGAGCATCGAGATCGGCCACATGAGCGGGCTGTCGAACGTGCACTTCTGGCTCGAGGCGCACGGCATCGCGGATCGCCCCGGCCTGGCCGAGCACGTGCTCGAGGCGGCCAAGAGCCAGACCGGGCTGCTGAGCGAGTCGACGGTCCGGGAGCTGGTGGCGGCCTTCCCGGGCTGACCCTTGCGACGCTCTGCCCGACCCGCCACACTGATCGGCATGTCCACGCCCGCCCGCGCCCCCACGTCCCGAGGCTTCACCTGGGACGACTTCGTCCGGCTGCCCGAGGACGATCCGCGCGAGTTGGTGGACGGCGCGCTGATCGAGACCGAGTGGCCGACCGAAGCACACGAACGCATCATCCTGCTGTTGGGCCACTTCCTGCTGTCGTGGGTCTTGCCCCGCCGGGCCGGTCAGGTCTACGCCTCGGCCTACAAGCTGCGCGTGTCCGATGACCGCGGCGTGATGCCGGACCTGCAGTACTACGCCGCGGACAACCCGACGAGCCGTGAGCCCCAGGGGGTCACCGACGGTCGCCCGGACCTGGTGATCGAGGTGGTCTCGCCGAGCAGCGCTCGCTACGACCGGATCAAGAAGCTCAACTGGTACGCCGAGCTGGGCGTGCCCGAGTATTGGATCGTCAACCCCGACACCTACAGCCTCGAGCGCCTGGTCCTGCGCGACGGCGGCTATGCGATCTCGCACGCGCTCACCGGCCGCGCCGTCTTCGAGCCGCCCAGCTTCGAGGGCCTGCGCATCGAGCTCGAGCAGCTGTGGGGCCCGGACGCCGAGGGCGTCGACGACGACGGCGCCCCGGCGGACGAGAAGGCCGCTGACGACGAGGCGCCCGTCGACGACGACGCCCCCTGACCGGGCGCGATTGACCCACCACCTCTCACGCCGCCCCCGATCCCGCCGATGCCCTCAGTGGGACGCGGAGACACCCCGCGCTCCCCAGGGGGTAGCCATCATGGATGCAGACGATCAGTGTGGACCGACGTGTGAGCGCAGCACCCTGTTGGCGTGCCTCTGGAACCTGGCCGAGCGGGATCCCGCCCGCGCCGTCGAGCACGTGACGCGCCGCCTCACCGAGCGCCGCCTCGCGCTGTGCGGCTGTCTGCGCGACGTCTCACCCGACGTCGTCGCCGCCGCCACCCGCGCCGCCTGACACCGCGGCCACCGCCACGCCCGGCGTCCAAGTCCCCCGCCACACCCGCAGCCCATCCCGCGCACACACCCGCTCCCGCCGTGAACGCGCCTCACCCACCGGCGGGTGAGGCACCGCCCCCCACGCAGCGAACAAGCCCTCGACATGGCTGAAATAGGGACCGACGTCGGTGGCGACGTGCACGACGCCGCCGGGCGCCAGCGCCCGCGCCACGTCGGCCAGGAAGTCGGCCGTCAGCAGCAGGCGCTTCGCCCGCTTGCCCTCGTCCCACCACGGCGTCGGGAACAGCACGTCCACCCGCTGCACCCGCCCCGCCGGCATCAGCGTCGCGAAGACGGTGCGCGCGTCGGCGCGCCACGCCAGCAGGTTGGGCGGCGCCTCGGCGGCCACCCGATCGACCTGCCGCTGCCGCACCTCGAGGCCCAGCCAGCGCGTCGCGGGCCAACGATGCGCGTGGTCGAGGATGCGGTGCCCGAAGTCGAAGCCCACCTCGACCGCCAGCGGGGCGTCACCGGCGACGAAGTCGCGAAAGCGCGCCACCTCGGCGGCGTAGCGGGGCTGCTCGAAGAGTCGGCTGCCGTTGAGCGCGCCGGGCACGTCGCGGCCCGACCGCGCGGGGCCCGCGGCCGGCGGCGTCCACGCGGCGCGCCGATCCTCAGGCGGTGCGGACACCCTGCTCGCTCAGGAAGGCGTGCACGGCGGCCTGCAGCTTCTCGCCCTCGTCGCCCTCGGGCTCGCGCCCGAAGTCGATGGCCACCGCCGGCCCGATGCCGCTCGTGTCGAGCGTGGCCTTCTTGACCACCTCGTTGCCCACCGCGGCCTGCAGGTGCTCGGTCAGCCGCGCCGACAGCTGCCCCTCGATCTCCTTCCACCGCGGTGACTTGCCCTTCGCCAGCCGCTTCAGCTCTTCGGCGCACAGCACCTTGGCGTTCTCGTCGGTGGCCAGCTCGGCCGCGCGCTCGTAGCACGCCTTGGTCACGTCGCGCTGACCGTCGGTCTGCGCCACGCGCGCCGCGCCCATCAGCGCGTCCACCGCCATCGCCCGGTGCGCGTCGTCCATGCTGGGCGCGCCCTCGGCGCACAGCGGCTCGAGCGTCTCGAGCGCGCTCTCCGGCTCGTGCCCCGAGGCCTGCGCCTTCGCCAGCACCACCCGCGCCTCGACGGCCTCGACGCTGCCCGCCCCGCCCTTGCGCTCGGCCGCCGCCAGCGCCTTCTTCGCCTCGATCTGCGCGTGAATCGCCTTGCCCTGATCGAGCAGCGTGCGGGCGTTCTCCAGCGAAGACGGGCGCGTGCGGGCCACGATCGCGTAGAGCACCACCATGAAGACCGCGACCCCGAACAGCACCATCGGTGACATCGACTCGACTCCGGCGAAAACGAGGCGCGGATGCTAGCAGACCGAGGGCCGGTTGCACATCCGGGGCATTTCGCGGTGGACGCCCCCGGATGCTCGACTCGGCGTCGCGAGAGCAGGGCGATGCCGCCGGGTGCCGTCCCGCTTCCGCGCCTTGATTCGAGCCTTCGGCGACGCACCCCGCTCGACCCCTCGATGCGCAACAGGCTCGGCGCGTCCTGTCGCCGGATGGCTCGCCCACGGTGTAGAAGGGGGCGACGCACCGCTCCGAGGTCGCCATGGAAGCCGCCTTCGTCATCCTCGCCTTCGTCGGCGCCGGCGCCGCGTACTACTACGCCCACGCGCGGCAGAAGCGCTTCGAGGCCGCGCTGCAGGCGGTGGCCGCCGCGCACGGCCTCGACTTCACGCCGGCGACCTGGCGCAGCAGCGCGCAGATCGCCGGCACCGTCGACGGCGTCCACGTCGTGCTCGACAGCTACACCCAGGGCAGCGGCAAGTCCTCCCAGACGTACACCCGCGCCCGCGCGAGCGGCCCGCTGCCCGCCGATCTGTCCTTGGCGGTCGAGGGCTTCGGCAGCGCCCTCGGCAAGCTGTTCAAAGGCGAAGATCTGCAGGTCGGCGACGCCTTCTTCGACGGGCGCGTGCTGATCCGCGGCGACAGCTTCGACACGCTGGCGCGCCTCGACGACGCGGGCCGCGACGCGGTGCTCGACGCCCTGGCCGCCGACGTGCAGGTGACCGACGGCGAGGCGATCACGCGCACGAGCGGCCACGTCGAGCACGCTTACGAGCTGGAGGCGATGCTGCAGAAGGTGTTGGCGCTGGTCCGCGCGCTCGATCATGGCGGCGATCCCGGCGCGCGGCTGGCGCGCGCCGTCGCGGCGGATCCCAGCCCCGGCTTTCGCCTGCGCGCCCTCGAGGCGCTCGTGGGGCGGCGGCACCCGGCCGCGAAGGACGCCGCGCGCGCCGCGCTCGACAGCGACCACGCCCCGCTGCGCCTGCAGGCGGCGATGGCCCTCGGCGCCGAGGGCGCGCCGATCGTCGAGGCGGCGGCGCGCGACCAGAGGCTGAGCGCCGCGCTTCGCCTGGACGCCATCGACTGGCTCGCCCGCAACCACCCCGCGCCCGATCCCGTGCTCGAGACCCTCGCCGCCGACGACGCGTGGGCCGTCGCCGCGGCCGCGATCGAGGGCCTGACTCGCCGCGGCAAGCCGACGCCCCTCGACACGCTGGTGCGCCACTCGACCGCCGACGACGCCGGCCTGCGCGCCCGCGTCGCCCGCGCCCTGGCCGCGCACAAGCAGGAGGCCGCCGCCGAGGCCGTGGCGCTGACACTGCTGAAGGACGACGTCGTCGAGGTCGCCGTGGCCGCCGCCCGCGCGCTCGTCCGCGTCGGCAGCGTGCGCGCCGTGCAGCCCCTGCTGGCGCGCGGCGAGGGCCTGCTGACCAGCGGCGAGCTCAAGCAGGCCACCCGCGCCGCGGTCGAGGCCATCCAGAGCCGCCTGGGCGACGTGCAGCGCGGCGGCCTGAGCATCGCCGCCGACGCCGGCCCCCGCGGCGGCCTGGCCGTGGTCGACGAAGAATGAGGCGGGCACTATCCTGCACCGTGGAGGTGAGCCCATGAGCGCCGTCGAACCGAGCCTGCCGCGTCGTCTGTTCACCGCCGCCGAGGTCGAGCGGATGGTCGAGGCCGGCGTGATCGACGCGGACGAGCCCTTGGAGCTGATCGAAGGGGAGCTGATCGAAGTGAGCCCTCAGGGACCGAAGCACATCCGCCCCCTCGCAAGGCTGGTGGGGCGCTTGGCGCTCGCCTACGGTGAGGGGTTCACCGTCCAGCCGCAGGGCCCCATCGACTGCGGGCCGACGAGTCGGCCCGAACCGGACGTCGCCGTTCATCTGGATGACGGCAACCGGGCGGACGACCGCTTGGTCCGCGGCGACGAGCTGCTGCTGGCCATCGAGGTGGCCTGGACCTCGCAGGCCCTCGACCACCGCAAGGCGACGATCTACGCCCGGGCCGGCGTGCCCGAATACTGGCTGCTCGACGTCGCCGCGCGCCGCCTCGAGATCCACCGCTCGCCCACGCCCGCCGGCCGCTACGAGGTCGTCACCCTGCTCGCCGAGACGCAGCCCGTGACGCCCCCCGGCCTCGACGTCGTCTGGCGCGTCGCCGATCTGTTGCCCGCCCCGGATCGCGGCGGCGAGTAGATCGACCTGATCCGCGCCCCGCGGCGGCGAGTAGATCGACCTGATCCGCGCCCCGCGGTACCCTGCCCGCCATGGCCGCCCCCACCGACGACGCGCGCCTGCTGGCGCTGGTCCGCGACCGCCTCGGCGTGCCCGAGCCGCTGCTGAACCAGGTTCAGCGCATGGGCGCCGGCGGCACGTTGGGCTCGATGCTGGTCGACATGGGGCTGGTCACGCCCGAGCAGCTGGTCGCGCTGGTCGGCGAGCTCGCGCCCGACGAGGACGAAGACGACGACGAGCGCGCCGCCGAGGGTCCGCCCCCGCCGGTCGTCGGCGGCCGCCCGCCGCGCCCGGTGTCGGCGCCGCTGCCCCGGATTCAGCGGCGGGTGAACGTCGAGGCGCTGCCCCCGCTCATCGCCGAGCCGGCCCTCGAGGCCCAGCCCAGCCCGGCCGGCTCGGTCGAGCTGGCCGCCCGCGCCCTCGAGCAGATCGAGGCCGCGGCGCGCGCCGCCGAGGCCGACCAGCCCTCGCTGCCCGGCCAGGCCGTGCCCCTCGACCCCATGCCGCCCCCGCCCGATCTCGGCGCCCACCCGCCCCCCAAGCAGCCGCCGCGCATCGTCACCCGCGTCGGCGACGCCCGCGGCGAGGCCGAGACGCGCCAGCGCATCGACGCCCGCGAGGCCGGTCGCCGCCGCAAGGAGGTCCTGCCCGTCCTGGTCAACGGCCCCGGCCGCTACGCCCTGGGCCAGGAGATCGCCCGCGGCGGCATGGGCCGCATCGTCGAGGCCACCGACGGCAACATCGACCGCACCGTCGCCATGAAGCTGCTCATCCGCGGGGTCGAAGAGCAGCTGGGCATGCAGCTGCGCTTCACCGAAGAGGCGCAGATCACCGGCCAGCTGCAGCACCCCAACATCGTGCCGGTCTACGACCTGGGCGTGCACGACGACGGGCAGCTGTTCTTCACCATGAAGCTGGTGCGCGGCCGCACCCTGCGCGACGTGCTGCGCGATCTGCGCCGCAAGGTGCCCGCCGCCCAGCACACCTACACCCGCAGCCGCCTGCTGAACATCTTCCAGCAGGTGTGCATGGGCATCGCCTACGCGCACAGCCGCCGCGTCGTGCACCGCGATCTGAAGCCCTCGAACATCATGCTGGGCGACTTCGGTGAGGTGCTGGTGATGGACTGGGGCCTGGCGAAGATCCTGCCCCGCGCCGATCAGAGCACCGAGGACAAGGTCACCAGCCACCGCGAGGGCCTCAGCCGCTGGGCCACGCGCCACGGCGAGGTGATCGGCACGCCCGGCTACATGCCGCCCGAGCTGGCGCTGGGACAGCTGGACGAGGTCGACGAGCGCTCGGACGTCTACAGCCTGGGCTCGATCCTCTACGAGATCCTCACGCTGCGCCCGCCCTACACCGGGCGCGACGCCCGCACCATCCTGCGCAAGATGCTGCGCGAGCGCGTGGTGCCCCCGCGCGAGAAGGCGCCCGATCGCGGCATCCCCGCGGATCTCGAAGAGATCTGCATGCGCTGCCTGGCCAAGGATCTCGACCAGCGCTATCCCACCGTCCTCGACCTGCACGCCGACCTCGAGGCCTTCGTCGAGGGGGCCCTCGAGCGCGAGCGCCAGCTGAGCGACGCCCGCCGCCAGACGCAGGCCGCGCGCCTGCACGCCGAGGACTACCGGGCCCTGACCCAGCAGGTCGAGCGCCTCGACGCCGAGGTCGAGGGCCTGCGCCTGCTGCTCGCCCCCTGGGACGGCGCCGAGCGGCGCCGCGCGCTGTGGGCCGCCGAGGAGAAGCTCGAGGCCGCGCGCCGCGAGCGCGTCGAGGCCTTCACCCGCGCCGCGCAGGCCTACCGCCAGGCGCGCACCGCCGATCCCGACGCCGCCGACGCGCGCGAGGGCCTCTGCGATCTGTACTGGTCGGCCTTCCGCAAGGGCGAGGAAGAGGGCGACCGCGCGACGATGGTGCAGGCCGAGACCGTCCTGCGCTCGGTCGATCCGGCCAAGTACGGGGCCTTGCTGCAGGGCGACGGGCGCCTGCAGGTCGAGACGGATCCCCCCGGCGTCCGCGCCGTCCTCTTCGCCTACGAGGAGGTCGACAAGATCCTCACCCCCAGCCGCCCGCGCGATCTGGGCCGCACGCCGGTGACCGTCGACCCGCTGCCGATGGGCAGCTATCTGCTGGTGTTGCGTGGCCCCGGCCTGCGCGACACCCAGGTGCCCTTGCGCGTGCCGCGCCTGCGCGAGGTCGGCCTGTCGGTGCGCCTGCGCACCGAGGCCTCGCTGGGCTCGGGCTTCGTCTACGTGCCCGGCGGCCGCTTCCAGATCGGCGGCGATCGCGACGCCTCGTGGTCGCTGCCCGCGCAGACCGTGCAGATCGACGACGTGTGCATCGCGCGGCTGCCGGTCAGCTGCCGCCAGTACCTCGACTTCCTCAACGCCCTGCCCGACCGGGACGAAGCCCAACGCCGCAGCCCGCGCCTGTTCGCGGGCGGCGGCGCCCTGTTCGAGCAGCGCGACGGCGGCTTCGCCATCCCGGCCCTGGATCCCAGCGGCATCCCCTGGGACCCCAACTGGCCGGTCTTCGGCGTCAGCTTCGACGACGCCCAGGCCTACTGCGCCTGGCGCGGCGCGCAGGACGGCGTCGCCTATCGGCTGCCCACCGAGTACGAGTGGGAGGTCGCCGCGCGCGGGGCCGACGGCCGCGTCTTCCCCTGGGGCAACGCCTGGGAGCCCACCTACTGCAAGTGCGCCCACGCGCGCCCCGGCCCCGCCGGCCTCGAGCCCTGCGGCAGCTTCCCGCAGGATCGCAGCCCCTACGGCGTGATGGATCTGGCCGGCGGCGTGGCCGACTGGACGGTCAGCACGGTGCCCGGCCGCCCGGGCGCGCCGAGCGACGAGCACATCTACAAGGGCGGCAGCTGGAACAACCTCGACCTGCACGCGCGCGCCGCCTCGCGCCACGCCGCCGCCCCCGAGGCGGTGTCGGTGTCGGTCGGCTTCCGCCTGGCCCGCGACCCCTGAGCGCCCACGGACCGCCCACCGGGCGGCGCCTGGCCTGGGTGCTGGCGCCGCTGCTGCTGGCCTACGCGGGCGCGCGGGCCTGGGCCGGCTACCACGAGCTGCGCCGGCAGTACGTCGTCGAGGGCCTGTTCCGCACCTACCAGCCGCCCTACCCCGACGGCGACGCCTGGGTCATCGATCCGCGGCCGGGCGACCTGTGGACCGAGGTGCGCGATCGTTACCGCCCCGGCGTCCCGCTGCCGCCGCCGCCCGCGGCGCCGACGCCCGAGGCCTGGACGCGGGCCCTCGCCGCCCTCGACCTGCCCGCGCACCCCGCGCCCGACGCCTGGAGCGGCGCCGAGCCTCGCCTCTGGTTCGGCCCCGGCGGCCCCTGGCTGCTCACCGGCGTCTTCGGCCGCCAGCCCGTCTTCTTCGACCCCGCGCGCGGCGTCGTGATGGCCCCCGAGCGCCTGCCCGACGCGCCCGCCCTCGAGCTCACCGGCGTCCGCGAGAACCCCTGGTGAGCCGCCTCGACGACTGGGCGAGCCGGCTCGCCCCTTCGGCCCGCTGGACGCTCGCCGGCCTCGCCGGCTTGCTCAACGGCGCCGCCTTCGTCGACGTCGGCTGGCTGGCCCTCGTCGCCAACGTGCCGCTGCTCGTCGCCCTGCGCGGCGCCCCGTCGGCCTCGCTGGCGGCCGGCCTCGGCGGCCTGGTCGGCCTGCTCGGCGGCGTCCACATCTACGGCATCCTCAATTACGGCTGGCTGCTGTTCGTCGGCTTCAGCGTCTACACCGCCAGCCAGATGGTCATCTACGCCCTGCTGCTGCGCGCCCTGACCGGTCGCGTGGGCCGCCTGTACGACGTCCTGCTGCCCGCGCTCGTCTGGACGCTGACCGAGTGGATCCGCACCGTCGGCCCCCTGGCCATGCCGGCCAGCTACGTCGGCTGCCTCGCCGATCTGCCCGCCCTGCGTCCTTGGCTGGCCCTGGCGCCGATCACCGGCGGGCTGGGCGTCAGCTCGCTGGTCGCCCTGGCGCAGAGCGGCCTGTACTTCCTCGTCTTCGGTGGCCGCGACCACCGCGTGCCGGCTGTCGCCGCGCTGGCCTTCGTCGGCGCCGTCGGCGCGTGGGGCGCCGCCTCGCCCCCGCCCCTCGGCGATCGCCCCCTCACCGTCGCCGGCGTCCAGGGGGGCCTGGCCAACCCCCAGTACGCCGCCGCCCGCGCCGACGCCGCCGCGCGCCGCGACGTCGTGCGCACCTACGAGACCCTCAGCCACCAGGCCTACGCCCGCGGCGTCGATCTGGTGGTCTGGCCCGAGACGGCCGTGCGCGCCCCGGTGCTCGACACCCCCAGCCTGCGCCGCCGCCTCTTCCCGCCGGCCGACGCCCACAGCGTGCTCGTCGCGGGGCTGCTGTTCGAGAACCGCCACGGCCAGTCCTACAACCTGGCCGCCTACGTCGTGCCGGGCGGCGAGACGCCCGACGCCTACGCCAAGAAGCGCCTCGTGCCCAACGCCGAAGCGCACCTCACCCCCGGCGACGCCTGGCGTCCCCTCGACACGCGCGTCGGCAGGCTGGGCGTGCTGATCTGCCTCGAGTCGGTCTACCCCGACGCCGGCCGCGCGGTCGCCGCGCGCGGCGCCGAGCTGCTGCTGGTCATGAGCAACGACGCGGGCTTCGGCTGGTCGCCCATCACGCGCCACATGACCAACCGCGCCGCCGTGCGGGCGCTCGAGACCGGCCGCTGGCTGCTGCGCGTCGGGCAGGCGGGCGTGACGACCCTCATCGATCCCACCGGCGCGCGTCACGGCCAGCTCGGCCTGTTCGAGCCCGCGGTGCTGTACGGCGAAGCCCGCCTGCGCGACGACCTGACCCCCTTCGTGCGCTGGGGCGACTGGTGGATGGGCGTGGTGGCGCTGCTGCTCGGCGGCGGCGTCTTCGTCAGCCTGCGGCGGCGGCGCGCCGCGCGGCCCGCCAGCGCTGCGTCAGCGCGCCGTTGACCACGTAGAGGAACCAGAAGACGGGCAGGAAGATCACGTAGGCGCTGCCCGTGTGCCAGAACCCCTGCGCCAGATCGTTCCCGCCGTAGTGACCCATCAGGTAGATGGCCGCCACGCGCACGCCGTTGGCCAGCATCGCCACCGGAAACACCAGCAGCACCAGCAGCAGCCGGTTCTTGGTCGACGGCTGCGCCGCCCAGGCGAACACCAGCGTGTACATGCTCAGGCTGACCAGCATGTTCATGCCGCTGCAGGTCTCGTTGACGATCAGGTAGTAGCGGTCGGTGTAGAGGGTGAAGTCGTTCCAGTACCGCACGGCGTAGCCCGCCCCGTGCAGCAGGCCGTGGGCGATGTCGGCGCTCCACGCCTGCAGGGGCAGGTCGACGGCGCGGCGCAGGAAGTGCTCCCAGGGCAGCGCGAACCACGCGAACAGCACCGGGAAGGTGAGGGCGCGCGCGCGGCCGAAGCCGAGGGCGCCCCAGATCCAGATCCAGACGGCGGGCGGCAGCAGCACGCCCAGCAGCATCAACGCGTCGCGCTCGGCGTACGAGGCCAGCAGGGCGGCGGCGGCCAGGGCGCCGCAGATCAGCAGCGCGACGTCGGCGCCCGCGCGGGGCGCCACCGCGGCGCGCCACGCCGGCCGGCGCGCGGCCAAGGCGCCCAACAGGAAGCAGATGGGGACGGTGAGCAGGCCAGCCGCGGCGCCCCCCAGCACCCCGCCCAACCAGATCTCGATCGACCAGAAGAAGACCGGCAGGAAGGTGAGGGCCCCGGCCGTCGCGACGGCGACGGCCATCAGCGGCGGCCAGCGTTCCCCGTCCCCCGCCGCCGCGGCGGGCGCCTCGCCCACCTGCCGGGTGAGGCGGGTCAGACCTTCTCGGCCTCGGCGTTGGCGGCCAACGCGCGGCGCGCGAAGAACACGCCCGGCACCAGGCTGAAGAGGATCAGGGCGAGCACCTCGGGCTCGGGCCCGCTGCCGCCCTCGGTGCCGCCGGGCGGCTGGCCGGCGCTGCCCGCCCAGGCGGCGCTGGCGGCGAAGACCGCGAGAAGAACCAGAGAGACCGTGAACACCTTGCGCATGTCGAACCCCCCTCCCGAGGTACGTGTCGGCGTCATTTCACGCGCCAACATCGCTCACTGTAGCCGTCGGCCGGGGCCCAATCCAGGAAAATTCCGCAGAGGGCGGAATCGGGACCTCGGCGCCGGTCAGCCGCGCGCGCCCACGAGGCGCTCGAGCACCGACACGACGCGCTGGCCCAGCTTCTCGACGTCGCCCTCTTCGGCCTTGCGGATGTAGCGGGCGTTGCCCAGCGTGCGCAGCACGCCCTTGAAGTGCTCGTCGCACAGCATCGACGAGAAGAACAGGATCGGCGTGCGCTTGACGCCCAGCCCCGTCTCGATGGCCCGCAGCGCGAAGGCCGCCTGCTGCCCGTCGAGCTCGGGCATGCGCACGTCGAGGATCACCAGGTCGGGCTTCTGCCCGCCGGCGGCCGCCCGCGCGAAGGCCTCGACCAGCTCGACCCCGTCGGCGCACTCGACGATGTCGCGCGCCAGCCCCTTGCCGCTCAGCAGATCCCGCGTCACCTGACGCAGGAAGGCCGAGTCCTCGACCAGGTACACCCGGTCCATCTGGGCCACCGGCCCGCCCATCTCGCCGGAACGCGCGGCGCGCTCCAGCATCGCCTCGGCCGACGCCCCGGGCATCTCGCTGCTGTCGAGCGCCCGCTCGAGCGACTGGTCGACCGACGACCCCGCCGGCGGCGTGCCCTGCATCTCGACCGAGGCCGATCGCGGATCGGGCGGCGTCGGGCGCTCGACGGCGGCCTGGATGGCCTGCGCCTTCTGCACGACGCCCACCCGCGCCAGGCCCCCGCGCGGCGGCGGCGCGGCGGCGTCCCCCCGCTGCATGCGCCGCACGTCGTCGGCGCTGGCGAACTTGACGCCCAGGCCCAGCCCGCAGAGCGCGCAGCTGGTCATCACGTAGCTGCCCTCGAGCGTGCGCTCGAGGTCGACGTCCATGCCGCAGCTCGGGCAGTACTTGCGTTCCATCACTTGCCTCGAAGCTGCGCCAAGAGGCGCCCCACCGCCACGCCCAGCCGCCGCGCCTGCTCGGCGGGCGCCTCGTCGGCGGGCCGCTGCAGGTGCACCGCCCGCCCCAGCTTGCTCAACAGGGCCTTCAGCGAGTCGTCGGCGGGCTCCGCCGTGTAGAACAGCACCGGCGTCGGCTTCAGCCCCAGCCCGCGCTCGATGGCCCGCATCGCCGTCGCCGTGCCCCGGCCGGTCACCCGCGGCAGCGGATCGTCCAGCACCACCAGCACCGGCGGCTGCCGCGCCTTGACCAGCTTGGTGAACGCGGTCAGGCAGCGCGCGCCGTCCTGCACCGGCACCACCTTCGGCGCGTCGGCTGCCTCACCCAGCAGGTTGGGCGCGAAGGGCGCCAAGCCGGCCTCTTCGGCCAGCAGGATGCGCGCGGTGGCCACCGTCGAAGTCCTTTCAGCCAGCCTGCGCCAGCACGCTGCGCACCATGAAGGTGGCGTTCACCGCCAGGTGGCACATCAGGGGCGCCACGAGCCCGCCGCTGCGCCACAGGAGCGCCGCGTAGGCCCCGCCCGCGAAGGCGCTGACCATCAGCACCTGCTGCACCATCTGCACGGCGGGCAGGGTCAGCGTGGCGAAGAAGGTCAGGTGGTACAAGCCGAAGAGCAGCGCGGTCAGCGAGACGGCCGGCAGGGGCTCTTCGAACTCCTCGATCAGGGCCCGCCCGACGAACCCGAAGAAGAAGATCTGCTCGGCGACGACGTGGAACGCCGTCATGCCCAGCACCGGCCCCATCTCGGTCGGCGTCGGCGGTGGATAGGACAGGAAGCCGATCAGGATGCCGTAGGGGATGCCCAGGAAGGCCCAGCTGGCGCTCTCGCCCAGGACGTCGACGTCGCGCTGCCGGCTGACGAAGGCGATGCCGATGATGCCCAGCACCAGCAGCAGGGCGCGGCGGATCCACCACCAGGCGTCCTCGATCATGAAGTGGTACTCGACGTTGCCCATGACCTGCTTGTCCTTGGGCACCGTGAGATCGACCTCGGGCTGAAGCCGCGCGCGCTGCGCCTGGGTCAGCTGCAGCTGGAAATCCGCGGCCTCGCCGGCCTCCTGCGCCTTCGCCGCCACGGCCTGCGCCGAGACGTCGGGCCACTGCGTGGCGCCGCCCGGGATCAGGTTGGCGCCGACGTACATCAGCACGCACACGACCGCCGCGTAGGCCAGGGTGCGCGCCAGCGTGCTGCCCATCGACAGGTTCAGCTTGGGCCCGGTGTCCAGCTCCCGCGTGAACAGCAGGCGCAGCTCGCTCTGCGCCTCGAGGTTGTGCGGGTTGAGCTCGATGGCCCGCCGGAGGTTGTCCTCGGCCACCTGCGTCTGGCCGGCCAGGCGGTAGATCTTGCCGATGGTCAGGTAGGCGCTGTCGAGATCGCTCGACATCTTCAGCGCGCGGTTCACCAGCTCGATGGCGGCGTGCGCGGCGTCGCCGTCGCGCGGGCTGTCGAGGAACTGCGCCCAGCCCATGTGCACGTAGCACTCGGGATCGTCCGGCACCAGGCGCGCCGCGTTGGCGAAGGCGTTGCGGGCCTCTTCGTAGCGCTGCTGGGCGAGCAGCGACTTGCCCTCCTTGATCTCGTACTCGTACTCGACCCGCTGCCGCACTTCGGGCTGATCGAAGTCGAGCCCGAGCTGCTGCGAGCGCTCGTACAGCGCGCGCTCGCGCGGCTCGCACAGCGTCTTGCGCGCCCGCTCCAGCACGCCCTTGATGCGCTGGCGCACCGCCGCCACCACCGGCGAGTCGTCCGGCTGCGGCTGGGCGCCGAAGGTCTGCAGCTTCTGCTCGTAGGCCCGCTGGATCTCGGCCTCGCCCGCCGCGCGCCGCACCTCGAGCACGCTGAAGAAGTCGGCCGCCTGCAGGCGATCGAGCACCCCCTCGAGCTCCTGCAGCGCCTCGTCGCCGGCGCGCACGACGCCGAACTTCATCAGCGCGAGCACGCGGGTGCGCGCCTCGGCCGTCGTCAGCCGCGACAGCCGGGCGATCTCGCCCAGGCAGGCGCTCAGCGGCCGCCCGGTGTTCAGCACCTCGAGCGCCGCGCGATCCGCCTCGCTCAGCTCGCCGGCCAGCTCGTCGGGCACCTCGACCTGCAGGATGGGATCGCCGTAGTCGTTGAGCACCGAGGTGATCTGCTGCGGCGAGAGGGCGGTCGCGAGGCCCGTCTCGATGATGTCGCGCGGCGCCGCCATCAGCAGGATGTCCTCGCTCTGGGCGGTGTCGTCGGGGATGAACTGGAAGGTGCCCTGGTCGAGGCGGAAGACGTTGAGCAGGCGCTCCATGGCCTGCACGGACAGGGCGCGCTGCAGCTCGCGGGGCGACAGCTTCTCGAGGTAGACCAGCGCCGAGCCGATGCGCGAGCCGTTCTGCCGCCGCAGCTCGGCCGCCTGCTCGAAGGCGGCGGCGTCGATCAGCCCCTGGCCGATCAGCACCTCGCCCAGCCACTCCTCCTCGATGTTCGACATGGCGTTGACCGGCACGCCCTGCCGGAAGATGACCACCTTCTCCTGCTGGCGATCGGCGCTGCAGACGAACAGCCGGCCGGTGCTGCGCTTGCGGTACAGGCGACCGAAGAGGCCGGCGAGCGCCAGGGTGTCGACCTCGCCCGACAGCTCCGGCGCGGGGCGCAGCGCGGTGCCGTCGACGCGGAAGGCCGCCGGCATCAGCTCGTCGAACAGGGCGCTGAACTCGGGCAGATCGCCCAGCCGCTGCTGCGCCGCGCCGTTCTTGCTGACGCTGTCGGTGCGGAACAGCCGCCCCTGGCGAATCATGTTCTGCAGCGTGGCGAAGGGGATGACGCCCATCGAGTAGCCCGTGCGATCGACGAGCTCGTAGCGGTCGTCGAGGCGGGGTACGGGCGTGGCGCCCGACATGAGCCGGTGCTGCTCCTCGGCCACTGAGGTCCCCCTCCCGGCCGGCCTCACACCCCCCGGTGGCGCGACCCCGACCCGTCGATGCAAGGCATGCCCGGGGAGTATAGGCCAGCCCCCCGCCCGAACCAAGAATTAAAAACCTTTTGGTTTCGCCGGGTTCCGAGCGAATTCCCGTCGCCGCCGAATTTCCGTGGGGACCGGGCGTCCTGCGGACCGAACACGAACCCGGAGGTCCCCATGAACGCGCTGCTGACCAAGCTGGCCCCCCTCTCCCTGGTCCTGATCACCTTCGCGGGCTGCCACCTCGAGGGCGACGATCTCGAGACCGGACCCCCCCACGATCGATCCCCCGGCAGCGGAAGCTGCCTGCTCGACACCGAGTGTCGAGACGGCGACTACTGCAGCGAAGACGGCTTCTGCTACCCGTCGACGGGCTGCGTCGGCGACCGCGAGTGCGGCGACGGCCAGTACTGCGACGGGCGCGCGCGCTGCGTCGACGCGCGCGGCTGCACCGTCGACCGCGAGTGCGCCGAGACCGAGTTCTGTGACGCCGGCGCCTGCCTGCCCCTGCCCGCCTGCCGCGCCGACCGCGACTGCGGCGCGCGCGAGTTCTGCAGCGACACCTTCGAGTGCCTGCCCATCCCCGGCTGCCGCAGCGACCGCGACTGCGCCGCCGGCTACCTGTGCCGCCCCGACGGCCTGTGCGAAGAGCGCCCCGGCTGCCAGACCCACGACGACTGCGCGCGCGGCTACAGCTGCCGGCCCGACGGCGTGTGCGAGGAGATCCCCGGCTGCCGGAGCGACCGCGACTGCGCCAGCGGCTACACCTGCCGGGCGGACGGCGTGTGCGAAGAGGTGCCCGGCTGCCGCAGCGACCGCGAGTGCGCGGTCGGCTACACCTGCCGCGGCGACGGCGTCTGCGAAGAGCTCGAGGGCTGCCGCGGCGACCGTGACTGCGCCCCCGGCTACTTCTGCCGCGGCGACGGCGTCTGCGAGGAGATCCCCGGCTGCCAGAGCGACCTCGACTGCGCGGGCGGCTACTTCTGCCGCGGCGACGGGGTCTGCGAAGAGGTGCCCGGGTGCCGCGCCGACTGGGAGTGCAACCCCGGCGACGTCTGCGCCGCCGACGGCGTGTGCTACGCCGACGCCGCCCTGTGCGACTTCGACCGCGACTGCCCCGCCGGCACCCTGTGCGGCGGCGACGGCCTCTGCTACCCGGCCCAGGCCTGCGACGTCGACGCCCACTGCCCGGCCGGCTGGTTCTGCGGCGGCGACGGCTACTGCTGGTTCTGAGCGAGGCAGGGAGGCAGGAACGGCACCCGGCCCGAAGACCCCTGCCCCTGACCTTGACCTTGACCTTGACCTTCCCCCCTGGCCCTGCCCCGACCTTGACCGTCCCCCCTGCTCCAGCCCGCGCCGGGCTGCAAAGCCGGCGCTCGCGGGGTCAGGGCAAGGTCAAGGTCAAGGTCAAGGGCAAGGGGGCGCCGCGGGTGGATCGGCGCGGCGTCAGGACGCCTTCTCCACATAAGCCCGCTTCTCTTCGGCCAGCTCGCGGATGGGGGTCAGGTCCTCCTCCAGCCAGGCCCTCATCTGCGCCGCCGACACCTGCCCCTCGCCCAGCGTCTCGAGCCGCGCCTTCAGCAGGTGCAGCGCCTCGTCCACCCGGCGGACGTCGTCGGCGCGCTGCTCGCGCAGCGTGCCCGCCATGTCGTTCACCCGCTGGAACAAGGTCTGGAACTCGTCGCCGCGCCGCAGGGGGCGCGGGCGCACGGGCTCGCCGCGCATGATCTTCTGCACGTACAGGTCGACGACGTAGATCGGGCCGACGATGCGGTGGGTGGCCAGGATGCCCACGACGAACAGCAGGGCCACCAGCAGCAAGCAGAAGCCGGCCAGCGTCCACAGCGTCGAGGTATCCTCGGCCTCCAGCCGGCGGGCCAGCTCCTTCTCGAACGCGTCGGCGGGCGCGGCCGCCTCGGGCGGCGCGTCGGCGGCCGGCGCGAGCGACTCGGTCTCGACGGTGAACTTGGGCCCCGGCGGCGCCGCCTTCTTCGGCGCGGGGGCGCGCGCGGCGACCTCGTCCAGCACCGCCAGCTGCGTGTTCTCGCGCGTCTTGTCGAAGAACAGCCACGCCATCACGCCGAAGATCACCCCGCCCACGAGCGCGATGATCACCGCGTACTTGAGCTGGAAGCGCGGGTCGAGCAGGAAGTTACGCAGCTTCCGCTTGGGCTTCTGTCCGGCGCTCATGGTCGCTCCCCGCTCACTTCAAGGTCCGCAGGTACTTGTCGAACTCGTCGTACAGGACCGGGCCGAGGTGCTCGAGACACGCCTGCGCGTTCGTGTCGATGGCCTGGTCGGTCACCTTGGGCGAGCCCAGATCGAGGCCCACCCGCTGCGTGGCCGAGGCCCGCAGCGCCTTGTCCGGCAGCTGGTACAGGGACTGCGCCCCCGCGCAGGTGATCACCGTCGAGGTGGCCGTGCGGGTCACCTCGCGGGTCAGATGCACCTTCATCGCCACCCCCTTCATCCGCCCCGCCTGCATCTCGGCGCGGGGATCGGGGCCCGCCTCGCCCTGCCCGGCGAGGTCGAGCGCGCGGCCGAGCGCGATGCGCTGGTTCTGCGTGGCCTTGGCCAAGAGCAGCTTCTCGACGGCCAGCCGCGAGGGCTCGTGATCGCAGGTGACCTCGATCTCGACGAACACCTTGCCGGCCTTGCACGCCGTCTCGCCGCCGAAGCCCTTCAGGGCGCCCCGGGCCGCGCTCTGCACCAGCGGATCGCGATCCCGGCGCAGATCGCACAGGGGCTGGAAGGCGCTGGCGTCGCCGATCTTGCCCAGCGAATCGGCCGCCTGCGCGCGCACCGTGGCGTCGGGATCCTCGAGCGCGAAGGTCAGCGCCGCCAGCACCGGCGCGTCCTTGAACCGCGCCAGCCGCTTGGCGGCGCTCAGCCGCACCTTGGCGTTCTCGTTGCGCATCAGCGCGTCCACCAGCGGCTCGTAGGCCGGCGCCGCCTGCGCGCCGCCGAGGGCGAGGCCCAGGGCGGTCACGGCCAGGATGCGAGCGAGGTGAGTGCGGCGAGGCATCCGCGCCATGATGGGGCCGGCCGGGGGCCTGCGTCCACTCCGGGCGCGCGGCCGGATCAGACCCGGCGCAGCACCCGGCGGCGGCCGCGCACCGGCGCGCGGTCGAGCGCGGCGCAGCAGCCCTCGCGCTCGAGGTCGTACTCGAAGCCGCGGGGCGCGGGCATCGCGAGGGCCACCGAGCGGAAGCTGGTGAAGGCCACGGCCCCGCCGACGCACACGCGGTCGCCCACGCGGTGCAGCAGGCGCACCAGCTCCGGCGCGTCGAGGTGGTCGGGCAGGTTGCCCAGATCGACCTTGTCGTACTGGGCCTCGGGCTGCGCGTCGAGCGCGTCCTCGATGCCCTCGACCTCGGGCCACAGCCGGTCGAGGTGCCGCTGCACCGCCGCGTAGCCCTCGGGCCGCAGGTAGGCGGGCAGCGTGGCCAACACGCCGACGTCGTTGCAGAAGGCGCGCGCCCACAGCGGGTTGGCCCACAGCCCCACGTCGACCATGCGCCGCAGGGCCGCGACCGGATCGTCGGCGGTGAAGGCGTCCACCGCCCGATCACCCGGGCGCGCCACGCTGCCGCGCACCGCGCACAGGCGCAGCGCGCTGCGCCAGAAGGCGCTGCCGGCGATGCGCTCGTCGAAGATGGCCAGGCGGTCGTCGCGCGAGCCGTAGAGGATGGCGCGGTAGGCGTCGTTGGGCAGGTTGTTCCACAGCAGGTTGCGCAGCAGCCGGCCCATCTCGGCCTCGGCCGACGTGCTGTACAGGCCGCCGGCGACGCAGCTGCGCCGCGCGTCCCAGAAGCTGCGCACCGGCAGCGTCAGCGCCTCGCGCACGGCCAGATAGGCCTCGATGCGCTCGGTGCGGCTGGCGCGCAGCAGGCCCAACAGCCGCAGCGCGTCGAGGCGATCGAGGCAGGCGACGGCGGCGCTCTTGAGCGCCAGCAGCGCCTCGACCCCCGGCTGATCGACCAGCGCCGCCACCCGCACCGCCGAAGGGGCGGTGGTCAGCAGCGCCAGCGCGGTGTCGGCGCCGCCGTAGGCGTCGACGACCAGGATGCGCGAGCCGGGGGCGGGGTGCAGACCGGCCACCGCGGCGTCCGGATCATGGCAGAAGCCGGCGTGATGCAGCGCCACCTCGGCCGGCGGCCGCGTCTCGACGACGGGGCGCGCGGCGGGCGGCGTATGCCACTCCAGCGAATCGTGCACGGACGCCATGCGGCGCTCCTTTCGCAGGGCCGGCCGGTCGTCCGACGCCGGCTGACCCGAACGGCGCCCCGGTTTGCAGGATCCGATCCAGCAGTGAGGCCGACGCACGGTGACGCGCCTGACGCGGTGCGTCAAGCGCGATCTCGTGCCCCCGCCCCAGCGCCGCTATGCTGGCGCGATGCGCCGCTGGCCACTTCTGTTGCCCCTGGTCGGCCTGCTCGCCTGCGGCGAGCCCCGCCCTCGCCTGCCGCCCCTGCTGCCCACGCCGGGCGCGGCCTGCAGGCGCCCTGGGCGACGCCGCGCGCGGCGCCGCCCGGCTGCGCGATCGCACCCTCGGCCGGACCGGGCTCGCCTGCGCCGACTGCCACCGCGTGCCCGGCGATCCGGTCGATCGGCTGCGGCCGGCGCCCTCGCTCGTCGGCGTCGCCGACCGCGAGGCGTGGTGGTCGCACCTGACCACCACGCTGGCCACCGCGGTGGATCGATGCGCCGAGCGGTACCTGGCGCGCCTGGCCCTGGGCGCCGACGCGCTGGCCGACGTGGTCGCCGCGCTCGAGGTGGCCCCGCCGGCGCCGCCGACGCCGCGCACCTTCGCGGCGCCCGATGCGCGTCCGGACGGCGACGCGGCGCGCGGCGAGGCGCTGTACCGGGCCGGCTGCGCCCACTGTCACGAGGACGGCCCCGCCAGGGCCCCTGCGGCGGCGCCCGTGGCGCGCGTCGGTCGTGATCGCGGCCGTGCGCGGCGACGGCCGCGGACCGCACCTGCCGCACCTGCGGCTGATGCCCCGGTGGCCCGTCGAGGCGCTCGACGCGCAGGCCCTCGCCGACCTCGCGCGCGCGCTCGGCGAGGTCACGCGCGATGACGACACGCGCGGGCAGGAGTGATAGGCTGCGGCGGATCGTGCGCCCGACGCCCCCGCGGGGCCGGGCGGTCGTCATGCGGTTCGCGCCCGGCGCGACCGCCCCGCGGGCGCGCGCACAGTGGAGGGAGAGCCTGCCGATGAACTGTCCGAGCTGCAGCGCCGAGATCCCGGACGGATCGAACTTCTGCGGCATCTGCGGCGCGCGCATCGCCGCGGCGCCCGCCCCCGCCCCCGCGCCGGCCCCCACCAGCGGCGCGCCGCGGACGGCCGCGTTCGAGGCGGGGCAGCTGCCCTTCGGCGGCGGCTCGGGCCCCAGCGACGACATGGGACCCACGCTGATCGGCGCGCCCGCGCTGCCCGCCGAGGAGACGGCCGATCAGGTCAGCGGCGAGGGCGCGGCGGCCGACGACGACGACATGGCCAGCACGATGGTCAGCTTCTCGCCCCCCTCGGCCGAGGATCTGGCCGCGGCCGCCCAGCAGACGCGGCGGGATCCGACCCCCGCGCCGGCGCGGCCGGCGGGGCCCTCGGTGGTGATCGATCCCTCGATGGGGGCCGAGGTGCAGGCGCCGACGCCCACGGCGATCGCGCCCTCGATCGCCAAGCCGGCGCCGCGGCCCGCGCCCGCGCCGCAGCCGTCCCCCGCGCTGGCCAAGCCCGCCCCGGCGCCCGCCAAGCCGGCCCCGACGCCCGCCAGGCCGGCGCCCGCCAGGCCGGCCCCCGCGCCCGCCCGCAGGCCGCGCCGACGCCCACCGCGCCAAGCCGGGTGCTCGCCAAGCCGGCGAGCGCGCCCGCGAAGGCGCCCGCGCCCGCGCCGAGCGCGCCCGGCAAGCCGGCCGAGGGCGGCGAGGGCGGCTTCCGCGAGACCATGTGGTTCATGGACGCGCTGGATCCCGACAAGCTGAGCTCGATCGACACCGACGACATCCGTGATCGCTCCGAGAAGTTCGAGGACGACGGCAGCGTGGTCGACTCGCAGGTGCGCCGGCAGTTCTCGCTCAACATCCAGGAGGACGAGCCCGCGCCCCGGCGGACGCAGATGCGCGAGGCGCGGGCGGCCCTGGCCGAGGCCGAGGGCGAGGGCGGCGGCGGCAGCAAGACCGCCATCGTGTTCCTGGTGTTCCTCATCCTGGGGGGGCTGGGCGCCGCGGCCTGGTTCCTCTTCCTGAAGGGCTGAGCCTCCGTGCGCGGCGCCCTGCTCTGCCTGGCCGCGCTGGCGCTGGTCGCCTGCCGCGACAGCCCGATGGAGGTGGTCGAGGAGGCCAGCGAGTCGGCGGCGCAGGGCGATCTGGTCGGCGTGCAGGCGCGCTTCTCGGTGTTCACCGTGCAGCGGCTCGAGCGCCACTGGCGCCAGAACAACCAACCCAACGCCGAGGGGTGGACCACCCTGGCGTCGCGCCTGACGCTGGACGGCGCGCCGGTCGAGGTCGTGTCGGAGACCATCCACGGCGACTACGCGCGGGTCGAGACCAAGGCCGGCACGTCCCAGCGCGACTACTTCCTGCGCAAGGTCGACGGCGCCTGGCGCATCGAGCTGGGCGCCGGCCCACGCTATCGGCGCCTCGCGGCCGCCGCCGAGGCCGCCAGCGCCGGCGCCGAGAAGGACGAACAGTAGCCTGGCGCGGCCCGCGCGGCCCTGCGACTTGCGGGGGCCCCGCGGCCTCGATCATGATCGAGCGACCCGAGACGGGAGAACTGCACCATGATCGCGATCATCGCGACCGCGGCCGCCGCCGGGGCGGCCACCGCGGGGGCCGCCTGGCTGGCGCAGCGGCGCGCCGCCGAGCAGCGCCTGGCGGCCGAGCGCGCGGCGGGCGAGCGGCGCGTCGAGGCCGCCCGCGAGACGGGCGCGACGCTGGCGGCGGACGCCCAGCGGCGGGCCGAGGCCCACGCCGAGCGCCTCGCGCGCGCCCTCGAAGACGACGCGGCCCTGCTCGACGCCGACGCCGAGCGCCTCGACCGCGCCGAGGCCGCCGTCGGGCGCCGCGAGGCCAGCCTCGACGCGCGCGCCACCGCCATCGACGAGCGGTACGACGAGCTGAAGGCCCGACGCGCGCGTCTGAACGACGCCCGCAAGAGCACCGAGAACCTCGAGGACGACTTCGACCGCGAGGTCGAGCGCGTCGCCGGCGAGCGGCGCGAGGCGGTCATCGATCGGCTGGCCGACGAGCTGACCGGGCACGCGCGCATCGCCGCCCAGAAGGCCGCGCGCGCGCTCGAGGAGAACGCGCAGGCGCACGCCGAGACCGAGGCCAAGCGCCTGATCGACCTCGCCTGCCAGCGCTACGGCACCGCGCTGCCCGCGAACCGGCTGGTGACGACGGTGAGCCTGCCCAGCAAGGCGGACGCCCGGCAGGCCGTGCTGGCCGACGGCGAGGCGCTCTTGAAGGCGCTGACCGAGGCCACCGACGTCGACTTCGAGCGGCGCGACGACGACGTCCTGTACCTGCGCGCGCCCGATCCCTTCACCCGCGAGATCGGCCGGCTGGCCTACGAGCGGACGCTGCGGTCGAAGTCACCGACGGTGGAGTTCGCGCAGAAGATGGCCGAGAAGGCCGCGCAGGATCTGGACAAGATCGCGCACGACGCCGGCCGGCGCGCCGCGCGCATCCTGAAGCTGAAGGGCGTGCACCAGGACATCCTGTACCTGGTGGGCAAGCTCTTGTACCGCACCAGCTACACGCAGAATCAGTGGCAGCACGCCATCGAGACGGCTCACCTGTGCGGCATCATGGCCGAGGACATGGGGCTGGACATCCGCACGGCGCACCGCGCGGCGCTGATGCACGACATCGGCAAGGTGCTGTGGGCCGAGACCGAGGCGGTGGGCAGCCACGCGGTGAGCGGCGCGGCCTTCGCGACGGCCCACGGCGAGGCGCCCGAGATCGTGCACCCCATCGCGGCGCACCACGGCGACGAGAAGCCCTCGACGCCGCTGGCGCACCTGGTGGCGGCGGCGGACGCCCTGTCCGGCGCCCGGCCGGGCGCCCGGCGCGAGACGATCGAGTCGTACAGCGGGCGCGTCGAGCAGGTCGAGGCCATCTGCGCCGACTTCCGCGGCATCCGGCAGAGCTACGTCATCCAGGGCGGCCGCGAGGTGCGCATCCTGGTCGATCCCCGCCAGGTGGACGATCTGGCCGCGGCGCGCATGTCCGAGGACGTCGCGCACCGCATCGAAGACGAGTGCATCTATCCCGGGCAGATCAAGGTGACGGTCATCCGGGAGATTCGCTCGCAGGCGGTGGCGCACTGACGGCGCTGCTGCTGGCGCTGGTCGCCCTCTGGGGCGCGCCGCCGGCCGCCGGCGACCGCCTGGCCGTCCTCGAGATCACCGACGCCGCCGCGCTGGGCGACGCCGCCGCCAGCGTGCTGACCGACGCGGTGCGGGGCGCGGCGGCCGGGCTGCCGCCCGGCATCGTGATCATCAGCCGCGAGAACCTGCTGGCGCTGCTGCCGCCGGGCACCGATCCCACCGCCTGCCTGGGCGACTGCGAGGTGGAGACCGGCCGCCGCCTGGGGGCGCGCTATGTGGTGGCCGGGCGCGTGGCGACGCTGGGCGAGAGCCTGGTGCTGACGCTCACCCTGCACGCGACCGCCGACGGCGCGTTGCTGCGGTCGGAGCAGGCCGAGGCGGCGACGCCGAGCGCGCTGGCCGACGCGGCGCGCGCCGCGGCGGCGCGGCTGCTGGGCGGCCTGCGCGCGGGCGCGACGGCGCCGGACGCGACCGACGCCGCCATGCTGGCCATCCTGGCGCGGCCCCCGGCCGAGCAGGTGGGCGCCTTCGCCGATCTGGGCGACGCGCGCGCGGCGGACGATCCCGCCGGCGCCGACCGGGCCTACCGCGCGGCGGCGCGGGCCCTCGAGGGGTTGAACGCGCGGACCCGGCTGCAGGACGCCGTGCGCGGCGCCGCCGCGCCGGGCCCGCTTCGGGCGGGGCGAGCTGGCCCGCGCCGCGCTGCAGGCGACGCGCCCGGACAGCGCCGCGGCCCGCGCGGTGGCGGCGACGCACCTGGCCGAGGCGCGCGCCCACTACGCGGCGACGCTATCGCACGGCGACAAGGGGTGGTCGGCGGCCGCGCTGTTCCGGATGGCCGACCTGGCGCACGGCCACGCCGACGCGCTGGCCCACCAGGGGCTGCCCGCGGCCGTGCCGGCGGATCGACCGGCCATCGCGGCCCGCATCGCCGCCCTGCGCGACGAGGCCGTGCAGCACCTGCGTCAGACGCTGCGCTTCGCCCGCCGCGAAGGTGTCGACTCCCCCTGGACGCGCCGCGCCGAGGCCCTGCTGGCGCAGATCGAGGGCCGCTGAGCCGGCCGCCGCGGGTCACCGACAACCCAGCCGACCCCCAATCCATTCAATGCTTCCATTGCTTCCACCGACTCTCCCGGTGTCGCACACGACGCTGATGCGTCCGGAGGGGGAGACGATGAGCGAGCCCACTCAGCCGACCGGCACCGACCGGTACGCCATCGAGCGCCGCCTGGGCGAGCAGCCCGCCGGGCGCTTCGCGGTGGCGGTCGACACCGTGCGCGGCGGCCGCGTGACCCTCTTCCAGCCGCGGCTGGACGGACGCTCGCCCGCGCGGGTGCTGGCCGACCTCGAGGCCGACATGGTGCGCGGCGCGGGCCTCGTGGGCACGCCCTACTGCACCGTCCGCGACGCCGGCATCGACGCCGAGGGGCAGGTGTTCGTCGTGGTCGACCGCCCCCGCGGCGCGCCGCTGTCCAGCCTGCTCGAGGCCCAGGGCCGCCTGCCCATCGAGCGGGCGCTGAGCATCGCCCTGCAGCTGAGCGATCTGGTGCACCGCGCCCATCAGCACGACATCTTCCCGGTGCCGGTGTCGCCCGACTCGGTCATCGTCGACCAGACCGGCGGCCGCGACCGCGTGTCGCTGGTCGATCTGGCGCTGCACCGCGGCGCCCTGGGCCGCGCGCTGAACCTGCCGGTGCGCACCCAGCGCTTCGACGCGCCGCAGGTGGGCGGCGAGGGGCCGGCCGATCCGCGTGACGACGTCTTCGCGGCCACCGCCCTGCTGTTCGCGATGTTGTTCGGGGTCGCGCCGCCGGCGATGAGCCCCCACGGGCCCGCCGACGGCAGCGGCTGGCCCACCCTGCCCGAGGGCGGGCTGGACCGCCGGCTCGAGGCCTGCCTGCAGACCGTGCTGCTGCGCGGGCTGGCCCCGGCGCGCGAGGAGCGCTTCCCGCGCATCGGCGAGCTGCGCCGCTCGCTGACCGGCCTGCAGCAGCTGATGCAGCTGTCGGCCCCGGCCTTCGAGCTGCTGGCCGCCACCCGGGGCCGCATGGGCCGCGGGGCTCAGCTGCTGGATCTGTCGATGCCCTCCCCGGGCCTCGAGCGCGCCCAACAGGCCCGCTCGCGCATCCGTCAAGTCGTGACGGCCAGCGGCGAGCACGGGGCGCGGCTGACGGCCATGGACGGCGGGCTCTTGCACTGAGCCCCCTTCAGGGCCCGCTCGGCGGCTCCGGCTCGACGAACGGGCTGTCACCGGTGGGTCGCCGCGGTCGGCGATCGAGGGGCGCCGTCGGGGCGCGCGTCGCAGGTCGCGCGGGCCGCGGGCGCGCCTTCGGGGTCGGGCGCGGCCGGGCGCGCGTGCCGCGGGGCGCCGGGTCAGGCGGCGGCGTCGCGCGCGCGTCGGGTGGATCGGCCTCGGGTGACGTCGACGCGTCGGGCGCGGGCGCCGCGTCGACGTCACCCGACGCCAGCATCCGTTCCACCGCCGCGTCGGGGGCGATAGGCTCGACCGACGCGTCCGCCACGCCGGCGGCCGCCGGCTCGGCCTTCCAGCTCACCGTCAGCGCGACACCACCCAGCGTGAGGCCCGCGATCAGCATCGGCAGCGCCCAGCGGCGGCGCGGCGCGGGCATCGCGGTCGGGCCGTCCAGCGCCGCGGTGGGCGCGGCGTCGACGGCGCGCAGCAGCTCGTCGAGCGCGACCTGCGCGGTGGGGGGGCGCAGATCGGCGTCGCGGGCCAGCAGGCGGACGCACACGCGGGCGAGGGCGCGGGGCACCTCGGCCGGCGGCGCGACGTCCTCGGTCGCGATGCGCTGCGCCAGCGCGTGGCCCGCGAGGCCGGCCCCGTCGAAGGGGCGGCGGCCGGTCAGCAGGCGGTAGAGCACCACGCCGACGGCGAACAGGTCGCTGCGCGGATCGTCGCGCACGCCGCGCAGGCGCTCGGGCGCCAGGTAGTGCGGGGTGCCGATGATGCCCGCGGTGGGCTCGGCCCCGTCCTCGAGCGGCTCGGTGGCGCGCGCGATGCCGAAGTCGCACACCTTGGCCTGCCCGGTGGCCGGGTCGACCAGGATGTTGGCCTCTTTGATGTCGCGGTGCACGACGCCGACGCCGTGCGCCGCGGCGAGGGCGCGCAACACCTGCGCGATCAGGCGCACGGCCTCCGCCGGGGCCACGGGGTGGCCGCGGGGGGCGACGCGCTGCAGCGGCTGACCGAACAGCTCCATGGTCAGGTACGGGCTGCCGTCGGGCAGCGATCCCACCTGGAAGATCTGGATGACGTGGGGATCGTTGATGCGGGCCAGCAGGCGGGCCTCGTCGCGGAAGCGCGCGAGCTGGGGCGCGGCCTCGGGGCGCATCACCTTCATGGCCACCGGGCGCTCGAGGGCCAGATCGACCGCCTCGTAGACGGCGCCGAAGCCGCCCTCACCCAGCCGGCGCACGACGCGGTGGCCCGCGACCTCGAGGCCCACCAGATCGCGCAGCGGGCCGGTGGGGTTCACCGCACCTCGATCGCCACGCAGCGACCGGCCACGTCGGCCTCGCACACCTCGGCCTCGAGGGCGGCGCCGTCGGCCAGGGCGGCGGCCGGCAGCAGGACGCCCACGCCGCGGGGCTCGCCGTCGGGCGCGACGACCCGGTCGGGCACCTCGACCACGGCGTCGGTCACGTCGGCGCCGCCCGCGCGCAGGCGCACGGCGCCGATCGTGAAGGGCGGCTGGGTGTGGTTCGTGACGCTCAGGCGCGCCGCCAGGAAGGGGCCGACGCGCACCAGGCCGTGGCTGGTGAGGTAGACGAAGGCGCGCTTGGTGCGGCGGGTGTCGGCCAGGCGCTCGGCGCCGTCGCGCGCCACCCAGCCGGCCACCTGGCGGCGGGCGCGGGCGTCGACCTGCGCGGCCAGGGGGGCGAAGGCCGGGCGCACGGCCTCGGGCAGGGCCTTGGGGCCCTCGCCCAGCCAGGCCTCGACCAGGGCGACGGCCTCGGGGCCGGCGCGCTGCACCTTGTCGGGATCGGGCAGCACGCGCACCAGGTCGAGGCTCGCCTCGGCGGCGCTGGCGGCGACGCTCAGGCGGCAGGTGAAGGGGGTGCCGTCCACCGTGAGCACGGTGAGGTTCGTGGTGGGCCGGCGGACCCGGACGAACTCGCTGTCGACCAGGCTCAGGACCACCAGCTGGTCCTTCACGTGCGCGGTGACGACGTCGGGGCTGCCCGGCACCGCGAGGCGTACGGGGCCGGGCATCACGAGGGTCAGCCGCTGGTCGAAGTACAGCGGCAGCGGCTCGGCGGGGCCGTCGACGCCGGGGCCCAGCTGCACGACGCGGGTGCGCTCGGCGGCCGGGGCGGCCAGCGCCGCCAGCAGGGACAGGACGAGGCCGATCATCCGATGAGACGGCGGCCCTGGTAGGCGGCCGCCAGCTCGGGCTCGCCGATGGCGGTCAGGAAGCGCACGAAGGCGCGCTGCGTCGCCAGGGCCTGCTCGAGCGCGCCGAGGCCCAGCAGGTAGCGCACCAGCGCCTCGTAGAAGCCGCGCACCTCGGGCAGCCGGCCGAAGTCGAAGCCGGTCTCCTGGTCGTACTGCAGGTGCTCGTCGAACAGGTACATCAGCTCGGCGACGTTGCCGACGGCGAACGCCAGCTCGCGGCTCTCGGCGCGCACGCGCAGGTACTCGTCGTAGGCGCCGAGGCCCAGCAGGTCATCGAACAGCTCGTGGAACTCCTCGAAGACACGATGGTAATTGTTCAGACCGCGGTTGATCTGCGTGGCGACGCGCACGGCGTCCAGCGAGCGCTGCAGCCAATCGTGGAAGCCGCCCTCGCTCTGCGCCTCGTCGGCGCGGCGGCGGCAGATCTTGCTGATCTCGACGAAGCACTCGTCGATGCGCGTGGTGCCGTCGGGCATGCGGCTGAAGAGCTGGACGCAGCGCTCGACCATCGCGATGGCGCGCTCGTCGTCGGGCTCCTGGCGGGCCAGGTTCAGCAGGTGCTCGACGCGCAGCTCGAGGCCCAGGGGGTCGACGCCGGGCACGCGCTGCTCGAGGGCGCGGAAGCGCTCGCGCAGGCTGCGGTAGCGGCCCAGATCGCCCTGCTTGCGGTACACCTCGCGCAGCAGATCGCCCACCGACTGCAGGTGCTCGACGTCGCCCACCTGGTCGTACAGGCGGATGGCCTGCTCGAGGTGCGCGACGGCGTCGTCGAGGCCGTCGTCGCGGCCGAGGAACAGCTCGCCGTAGCGCCAGTGGACGAAGGCGCGCTGCTCGGCGGTGAGCTGCTCGCGGTAGGTGTCGAGCAGCTCGACGCCCGCGGCGATCTCGTCCTCGAGGGGCTTGTTGGCCTGCTCGAGGTGGCGCAGGCGCACCAGCGACAGGGTGATCAGGCCGTAGGCGTCGCCCACGCGCTCGTAGGCCTTGCGGGTCAGCTCGAACAGGGTGTCCGCGCGGCGCGCGGCGCCGGGCAGCTCGCGGTCGAGGGCCTCGTAGACCGTGTCGGCCAGCACCTGGTCGAGCCCCATCTCCTGCGCCATCAGCAGCGTGCGCTCGCTGATCGCCTCGATGTGGTCGACGTCGAAGAAGCCGTGCTCGAGGGCATCGAGCAGCTCGGCCAGGCGCACCGGCCGCGACTCGCGGTGCACGGGCATCCAGCGGTCGAGCAGATCGGCGAAGCGCTCGCGCGTCTCGTAGATGAGCCCCAGCATGGTCGTCAGCACCCGCAGGTGCGCGATCTTGCTGCCCGAGCTCTCGCTGAGCACCTCGGCCCGCGTCAAGAGCTCGACCGGGCGGCCCAGCCGCTCGGGCAGCGCCGGCGTGGGCGGCCCCTGGCCGTCACCGAACAGATCGGGCGGGTAGAACTCGCCGCTCAGCGCGTCGAAGTGGGCGTCCACCTGCCCCTGCAGCAGATCGGCGGCGTACAGCGCCAGCAGCTCGGCCAGGTAGGGCGTCTGCGCGGTGCGCTCGGCCTCGCGCGTGACCTCGACCAGCATCGCCTCGGAGGCCGCGCTGTCGTCGACCTCCATGGCCGCGGTCAGCCACTCCATGCGCGCCTTGATCGCCTCGCGATCGGCCCCCAGCGCCGACAGCCGCTCGAGCAGGAAGGGGAACAGCCGCCCGTGCAGCCCCACCCACTCCCAGCGGCCGATCGACTCGGCCAGCCAGCCGTACACCCGCACGGCGTCGTCGCGCGGCGCGTCGGCCAGCGCGTTCATCAGCTGCACCAGCGCCTGCCGGCCGGCGTTGTTCTCGCCGGCCGCGTAGCAGACCTCGACGCGCACGCGCATCGCCTCGAGGCGCGGCGCCGGCTCGGGCAGGTGGGCGCCCAGCTCGACGGCGGTGTCGGCGCTGCGCCGGGCCTCGGCGAAGTCGCCCATGACCTCTTTGAAGCGCGCGTGCACGGTCATCAGGCGCACGTTGATCGCCAGCAGCTCCTGGTCGACGTCGTCGGCGGGGCCGGCGCCGCGGGCGCGATCGAGCTGCGTGCTGGCCTCGGTCAGCGCGGCGTAGATGCGGTGGCGGCGCGCGCGGTCGGCGCGGCGCCCGAAGCGGCCGGCGAGGTAGCTGTAGCCGCCGCTGGTCTCGAACAGCCGCTCGACCAGGGTCACCGCGGCCTCGGCGGCGGCGGCGTGGCGGCCGGCCTGCGCGAAGTGGCGCACGGCCGCCCACAGGCGCTCCTGCTCGACCCGCTGCCGGTGATCGCGGCGCCGGTTCTCGCTCCAGGTCTCGGTGACGTCCAGGTGCGTGCGGGGGCGATCGGCGCCGGCCTCGAGCCGCGTCATCGCGCGCAGCAGGGCGCCCAGCCGCGCGTGCAGGTCGCGGCGCTCGGCCTCGGGCAGCGTGGCCGCGTAGTGCGCGGCGATCTGCGCCGAGACGAAGCCCCAGCGCTCGGGGCGCGGCCGCACGAGCCCGGTCGCGACCAGCGCGTCGATGCGCAGGCGCGCCGCCGCCGCCGGCACCGACCACAGCTTCGCCAACAGATCCGTCTCGAAGCGCGCGCCCGCCACGGCCGCGGCCTGCAGATCGGCGAGGACGTGCGCGGGCACCGAGGGCAGCAGGCCGCGCGCCAGGCCGTGCAGGCCGGCGAACCCGGGGCGGTCGCCCAGCTTGGGATCGTCCAGCGGGCCCTTGCGCTTGAAGGCCCCGCCGCCCTCGGCCAGGCCCACCAGCGCGTCGAGCACCATCGGGTTGCCGTGCGCCGCCTCGGCCAGCCGCTTCAGCAGCGTCGGGGACGGCTCGCCGTAGCGCGCCAGGCGCGCGCGCGCCTGCTCGGCCAGGTCGGCGGCGTCGCGCGGCCCCAGGGCCAGCACCTCGGCGCCGGTGGGCGTCCAGGCCACCGCCACCGGCGCCTCGGCCTCGCGCAGGGGCGGGGCGCTGGCCAGCACCAGCAGCAGCCGGTAGGTGTCGTCGGCGGCCACCGCCTCGGCCAGCGTCCGGATGAGCGCGCGGGTGCCGTCGTCGGCCCGGTGCACGTCGTCCAGCACCACCAGCACCGGGTGCTCGCGCGCGATGTCCAGCAGCAGATCGGCGTGGATGCGGGCGCGGGGCGGCGTCGGCATGCCCCCGGCGCCCACCGGCAGCGCGGCGATGCCGGTGGCGGCCTGCAGGAAGTCGGCGCCCGGCAGCAGCCAGGGCACGTCGCCCGCGTCGCCCTCGGCCTCGTCCCCCTCGTGGCTGGCGACGATGGCGCGCACGCCCTCGGCGACCCGCGCGATGAGCTCCTCGAGCACGCCGCGCTCGCTCGACTGCACGCGATCCTCGTCGCCGCACCGCGCGCTGACCACCGCGGCGCGCTCGTCGGGGCCGTCGACGGACTCGAGGAACCGGCCGAGCACCGTCGACCGCCCGGCGCCCACCGGCCCCACCACGTGCAGCACGGCGCCCTCGCCGGCCCGCGCGACGCCCCAGGCGGCGCGGAGGCGGGCGTGCAGTTCGTCCAGGTTCATGCTCTCGGGCTCCGGCCCACGCGCCGACTCATCGCCCACCGACGTCCACCACGCAGCGGAAGCCCAGGTCGTTGGCGAAGGTCTTCGGATCGACGGACTCGCGCCGGGTGACGCGGTGCTCGTAGGGGGCGTCGCGCCAACCGCCCCCCATCACGACGAAGTGGCCGTCCTCGGTGGGCGTCGCGGTCCACTCGCGCACGTTGCCCGACATGTTCGAGGCGCCGAAGGGGCTGGCGTTGCGATCGGCGAAGGCGTCCACCGGGCCGGCGTACTTGTGGCCGTCGGCGCGCTCGGGGTAGCCGCCGCGCACGCCGGCGCGGCCGATGTTCGCCTTGTGCTTGTCGCCCACGACGATGCTGTCGTTGCCCCAGGGGTAGGCGCGGCCGTCGGCGCCGCCGGCCGCGAACAGCCACTCGTCGGCGGTGGGCAGGCGGCCGCCGCGCCATTCGCAGAAGAAGGCGGCCATCTCGTGCGTGACGCCCGTGGCCGGCTGCGTCTGGAGATCCCAGGTGAGGTGCAGCGGGTAGCACGAGGCGCCCGCGTCGCGGCACTTCAGGTACTCGGCCTGCGACACCTCGAGCGCGTCGATGAAGAAGGGCTTCACCGTCACCGGCGGGGCCGCGCGCTCGGTCTCGAGGATGCCGGCGCAGTCGTTCATCGAGCGCACGCCCAGGACGTCCTTCTTGCACTGCGCCTCGAGCAGGGCGAAGGCGTCGGCGGACAGGTGCGGGCGGAGGACGCCGCCGGGCACCGCGACCATGCCCTCGGGCGGCGCGCCGGCGGGGCCCGGCGGGCCGACGACGACAGGCGCGCGCGCGGCGCGCGCGCGCCGCGTCGGGCAGGCGGCAGGGGGCGGCGTCGGGGATCGGCGCGGCGTCCGGGGGCGGCGGCGCGGCGTCCGGCGCGGCGACGGGGGCCAGGCGCGCGTCGGGCGCGGGGGTGGCGGCGCGGCGTCGCGTTCGGCCGGCGCCGCGGCGACGGCGCGCCGCCGCGGGGCCGATGGGTCCTTCTCGGCGATCGTCTTCTCGGCGGCCGGCTGCTCGGCGGCCGGCTTCTCGGCGGGATCGGGCTCGCGGGTCATCAACCACGCAGCGCCGCCGACGCCCGCGCCGATGGCCACCGCCATGGCGGCCACCAGCAGGCCCTCGCCGCCCTTCGCGCGATCCTTCGGCGCCAGCCGCTGACGCCCAGGCGGCACCTCGCTGACAGGCGCGGTCGGGCGCGACAGCAGCACCTGCTCGACGACGTCAGGCGCCGGCGTGGGCGTCTCGGCGGCCGCCAGGGGGGCTCGGACGGGGGCGCGCGGCGCGGCCGCTCGGGGGCTCGTCCGGCAGGCAGGCCGGCGGCGCCGAGCGGGGCGGCGCGGCCCGCGGGGCGCGACCGAGGCCCCGCGGGCCGGCCGGTCGGTCAGCATCGCCACCTCGACCTCGAGCGCGCGCAGGCTTCGCTCCCGGGCGTCGAGGCGCTCCATCTGCGCCTCCACCCGCTCGATCTGCGGCTGATGCTCGCGCAGCCAGTCGCGCACGTAGCGCAGCTTGGCCTCGAGCTCGCGCTGGCGCTCGCGCCGGCTGTCCACCTCGGCCTTGAAGGCCAGGTCGCGCGACAGATCGGCGTCGATCTGGTCGATCGTCTCGTTGACCCGATGCCGGAAGTGCGGCAGCAGCTCGTCGATGAACGCGTCCACCGAGGGATAGCTGCGATCGCTGATCGCCCGGAGCGCCGGCGCGCCCATGCCGCGCAGGTCGCGCTCGACGTCCACCCAGTCCATCAGGATGTCGTCGAAGGCGCCGACGTCCCCGCCGTCGCCGTCGAGGGGCTCGCCCACGCGCGGCCGCGTGGCCGAGGGCGGCAGCACGCCGGTGATCGCGGTGTAGAGCAGCTGGCCGAGGCCGCGCACGTCGTCGCGGGCGGCCTGCTCGAACACGCGGGTGGCCGGCGACCAGCCGACGACGCGGACGGCGTCGATGCCGCCGTCGCGCGGCGCGAGGATGATCGATCGGGGGTTCAGGAAGCCGTGGGCGACGCCGGCGCGGTGGGCGGCCTGGATGGCCGCCGCGGCCTGCATCACCACCGCCAGCGCCTCGACCTCGGGCAGGCCCTTGCCGCGCAGGGCGACCCGCACCTCGAGGTTCTGACCGTCGATGTACTCGAAGGCGGCGTAGGCGGGCTCGAGCACGCGCTCGAGCTGGATCAGCCGCGGGATGCCGGGGTGATCGAGCTTGCCCAGGCGATGCGCCCAGTCGGCGAAGGCCTGCCGGTCGATGCGCGTGCCGTCCTCGAGCAGCAGCGAGACCACCGGGCGATCGTCCTCGGCCAGCCGCGCCTTGAAGCGACCGGCGCCCATGCCCTCGCCCAGGCGCTCGATGAACTCGACGTCGGCCACGGACGGAACCGGGCCGATCTCCAGGTGGGGCTGCGGCATGACGGCGCACGATAAATCAGGGGTCCAGGCACTTCAAGAAGGGGCGCCCGAGGGCGCGCGGGGCGCGTCGGGGGCGCACCGCGTCCTTGGAGCCACGCGGCCGGCGGCGTATCCTGCCGCGCCATGACGCCGCCCCGCCTCGCCGCCGCCGCCGTCCTGCTCGCCGCGCTGGGTGCGCCCTGGGCCGCCGGGTGGGGCGCGCTGGCGCTGGCGCTGGGGGCGGGGCTCGGCATCGCGGCCCTGCTGCGCGGCGTCGGCGGGCCCGCCCGAGCGGGCGCTTGGGGCGCGGCGGTGGGCGCGCCGCTGGCGTTGCTGACCGTGTTCACGCTGAAGGCCGCCGCGCCCAACATCGTGATCGCCGGACAGAAGGCGGCCGAGCGCACCGCGGTGTCGACGCTGCGCACGCTGCTGTGGGCGCAGGACACCTTCGTCGCGGGGTACGGGCGCGCGGGCCTGATCGCCGAGCTCTCGGGCGCGCGTCCGGTGCAGCCGCCCCTCGAGGCCGAGCTGCTGCGCACGCCCTTCCGCGCGCTGGTCGACACCCCGCAGGGCGCGGCGGCCGACGTCAGCGGCTATCGATTCGCCGTCTTCGTGCGCACGCCCGGCGGCGCGATCACGGAAGGCGGCGAGGTGCCCCCGGGCGCGGTCGACTGGATCGCCTACGCCTGGCCCACGAAGCAGGGCGCGACGGGCTTCGCGGCCTTCTGCATCAACCGCTTCGAGGACATCCTCGAGACGACCAACGACCAAGCCTACAGCGGCTCGGACCGCGCGCCCGCCTGGGACGCCTGCGTGGTCGACCCCGCCGCGGCCGACCTGCGGCTGGCCGAGGGCCAGGGCGGCGACGGGCACGCGTGGAGGCGCTGGCGCGGCAAGCAGACGCGGCGCGCCAAGGCCGCCGAGTAGCGGCCCGTCGCACCGTCGGGGCGCTTCGCGGGGCCCCCCACGCGCGACGAGCGCCCGGGCGGGAACGCGACGACGCGCCCGATGGTTGCCCCCCCGAGTCGCCGTGGGGGGGACACCATGCCGACAGGCTCCGTGCCGGCCCTTGGCCGAGCGGACGCGCCGTGAGCGCGGCCGACACCGACGACGAGGTCGACCTGGCCCAGGCGCGCCGCGTGGCCCGCGCGCTGGGGCTCGACGCCCGCGACGTGGCCCGCGCGCTGCACCAGCGACGCGATCGGCGCGTCGCCGCGGCCCGCCGGCGCCGCGCGTGGCGCTGGGCGCTGGGGATCATCGCCGCGGCGCTGCTGGCCTTGCTGACCTGGGCGCGCGCGCCGGGCTGAGGCGTTCACAGGCCCAGCGTCCACCGCCCCCAGGTGAGCACCCACGCCGAGATCACCACCGCGGTCAGCAGGTTGAGGCCGACGCCCGCCCGCGCCATGTCGCCCATGCTGACGCGCCCGCTGCCATAGACGATGGCGTTGGGCGGCGTCGCCACCGGCAGCATGAACGCGCACGACGCCGCGAGCGTGGCCGGCAGCATCAGCAGCGCGGGGTTGAGGTCGAGGGCGACGGCCAGGCCGCCCATCACCGGCAGCAGGACCGTGGCGGTCGCCGTGTTGCTGGTGACCTCGGTGAGGAAGGTGACGAACAGCACCACCGCCAGGACGGTGAGCGGCAGCGGCAGGTGGGTCGCCACCGCGGCCAGCTGTTCGCCCAGCCAGCGCGACAGGCCGGTCTGCTCGAAGCCGCCGGCCAGCGCGAAGCCGCCGCCGAACAGCAGCAGGATGTGCCAGGGGGTGCGCCCGCTCTCGCGCCAGGTGAGCAGGGGCTCGCCCTGGCCGGACGGCACGACGAACAGCGCGACGGCGCAGACGATGGCCACGGTGGCGTCGGTGACGTCCTTGGGCCCGTAGCCGAAGGCCGCGAGGATCCAGCGGCGGCCGATCCAGAGGGCGACCGCGAGGCCGAAGACGAGCGCCACCCGCTTCTGGCCGGCCGTCCACGGCCCGAGATCCTCGTCGAGCGCCACGCGCGCGGGGTGGTCGGCGGGCAGATCGGCGCGCGGCACGGCGAAGGCGAAGCGGGTGAGGTACAGCCAGATCAGGCCGACCAGCAGCAGCGAGAGGGGCGCGGCGAACAGCATCCAGTCGGCGAAGGGGATGTCGACGCCCATCTTGCGCGCGACGCCGGCGAAGACGCCGTTGGGCGCGGTGCCGACGTAGGTGCCCATGCCGCCGACGCTGGCCGCGTAGGCCATGCCCAGCATCAGCGCCTTGCCGAAGGGGCCGGCGTCGGGGCCCTCGATCGCGACGGCCACCGCCATGGCGACGGGCAGCATCATCAGGGTGGTCGAGGTGTTCAGCAGCCACATCGACATCAGGGCGACGGCCACCATGAAGCCCAGCACCAGGCGGTCGCCGCGCGTGCCGAGGCGGGTGACGAGGAAGAGGGCCATGCGGCGGTGCAGGCCCCAGCGCTCGACGGCGAAGGCCAGCTGGAAGCCGCCGAAGAACAGCCAGATGAGGTCGTGGCCGTAGTTGGGGGCCACCTCGGCCGCCTTCTGGATGCCCAGCCAGGGGAACAGCGCGAGGGGCAAGAGCGCGGTGGCGGCGACGGGCGGGGCCTCGGTCATCCACCAGATCGCCATCCAGGTGGTCAGCGCGGCGAGGCGCTGCGCTTCGGGCTCGAGGGTGCCGCCGGGCACCGCCCAGATGACCGCGCCGACGACCGGACCGGCCCAGCGTCCGAGGCGCGCGACGCGCCCGTCCTCGTCGGTCTCGTCGGCCACGCCACCTCCCACTCGCCGGATAACGTCGCAAGTTTTCTCTCACGATCACCCCGCCCCGGTCGATGGACTGGGTGGGTCGCCGCAAGGACGCGGCAATACGGCACTTCATGGAGGATGAGCATGAGCGCTCTGGCTGTCTCGACGGTATCGGACCGTGTTTTCGTGGGTCGGCGGATTCTGGCCCTGTTGAACGACCCCCGGTCCAACGCGGTGCGGCTGGGCCGCCTGCTGGACGCGGTGGGGCCCCTCGCCGACGCCGTGATCGAGACGGCCGAAGTCCTCTACGAAGGCCGCGGTCGCGTCACGTCGACCGCCCACGCGGTGACGCTGATCGGCTTCAACCGCCTCGAGCGCCTGACCCGCCGCTTCCTGCGGCAGGAGTACGCCCGCCTGGCCGACGAGGCCCCCGAGGTGGTGCCCGAGGCGCCCCGCGCCCTGGCCCTGGTGCCGCGCTACGCCGCGATGTGAGCACATCGGACCCGGCCGGCTGCGTACCTCGGATCGCCCCGCGCCGCGCGGCCGGGCGCCCGAACTCGCCGCATAGGAGGGCCCCTTGTTAGAGTGCCGCGTCTCCGACGTCCGGGTACGTGGTATGTCGCACCGCTCTCCGCTCCTGCTGGCCCTTCTGTTGCCGGCGATCGCCGTCGCCCAGGAGGCGCCCGGCGCCGCGCCTGGGCCCGCGCCCGCGAAGGCCGCCGCACCCGCCGCCGAGGAGGCCGCCGTGCCGGTGGCCCAGCGCACCGCCGCGGTCGAGGGCCCGACCGGCCTGCACCGCGTGTGGTCGGCCGATCCCGGCCCCGAGGGCACGTTCCGGCTGCGCTTCAGCCTGGGACTGTTCTCGGCCGACGACTTCCCGGTCGACGGCGCCACCAACGACTTCACCGGCACCGACTTCTCGCTGGCCTACACGCCGCAGGAGAACGTCGAGGCCTTCCTGTCGGTGCGCAGCACCAGCAACACGAACGACGCCGGCGAGCCCGAGCTGCTGCAGACGCAGGGCGATCTGGCCCTGGGCCTCAAGGGCGGCCTGTGGGTGTCGGACAACGTCGCCGTCGGCGCCGCGGCCTCGGTGCGCCTGCTGAGCGGCCTGGGCGGCGGCTTCAGCGGCGAGGGCACCAGCGCCGAGTTCCGCGCGCTGACCACCTTCGACCTCGCTCGCACGAACACCGCGCCCCTGCGCGTGCACCTCGACCTGAGCTACTACGTCGAGAACAGCGAGGCCGTCTTCGCCGACCAGCCCGAAGAGCCCAGCGTCGTGCAGGAGTTCGGCCTGCAGATCGCCCGCTACGACCGCTTCATCATCGGCCTGGGCCTCGAGGCGCCGGTCGATCCCTGGGTGGCGCCCTTCCTCGAGTACCGCATCGGCACCCCCTTCCTGGTGCAGCTCGAGCGCATGGGCGCGGGCTCGCAGGAGTTCGCCTTCGCGTCGGTGCCGCACTCGATCACCCCCGGCGTCCGCGCCTTCCCGCTGCCCGAGCTGGCGCTCGAGCTGGCGGTGCGCTTCGGCCTGAGCGACGCCTACTTCACCGGCGTGCCCAGCGAGCCGCCCTGGATGGTGGTGACCAGCGTGGCCTACACGCTGGATCCGCGGCCGCGGGTCATCGAGCGCGCCGTGAAGGCCGAGGCGCCGCCGCCCGCCGCCGCCGAGCCGAAGGGCGTGCTGACCGGGCGCGTGGTGGACGCGAAGTCGGGCGCGCCCATCGGCGACGCCGAGATCACCTACCCGGGGCAGCGCGGCGTCAGCGCGCAGCTGACCGACGAGGAGGGCCGCTTCGCCGGCTATCGGTTCGCGCCCGGCAAGGTGCGGGTGCAGGCCGCCGCCGAGGGCTACGACAGCGCGAAGGCCGAGGTGAGCGTCGAGGCCGGCAAGGACGCGAGCGTCCAGCTGAAGCTCGAGAAGCTGCCCGAGGCCAAGAAGGGCAGCGTCGAGGTGCGGGTGTTCGACGAGCGCGGCAAGCCGATGGGCGCGTCGGTCGAGGTGGGCGAGGTCAGCGGTGACGCGACGCCGGACACGCCCTTCCGCGCCGAGGTGCCGCCGGGCAAGTACACGGCGCGCATCTTCACGGCGGGCTTCGCCGACGTGGAGAAGGCCGTCGAGGTCGAGGCCGAGCGCACGGCGTCCCTGCGCGTGCCGATGAAGAAGGGCAAGTCGAGCGCGGGCACGCGGGCCGCGAAGCGCGCGCCGAGCAAGCGCGGGCGGCCGAGCGTCGCGCCGGTGCCGTCGGGCGGGCGCGGGCTGGCGACGGTGTCGAGCCGCGGCATCTCGGTGGCGCGCCCCATCGAGTTCACCGAGACGCGCGGGGACACGCTCACGGACGCGTCGAAGCGCGCGCTGGACGATCTGGCCATCGAGCTGAACAACAACCCGCAGGTGCGCAAGGTGCGCGTCAACGCCCACACCGACGCGCGCGGCGTGCCCGACGAGCTGGTGGCCGTTAGCGAACGACAGGCGCGGTCCGTAAAGTCGTACCTGGTGTCGCGGGGCGTGGACGCCGAGCGCGTGCAGTCGAAGGGGTACGGCGCCGAGCGGCCCATCGCCCCCAACCTGACCTCGCGGGGTCGGGCCAAGAACCGCCGCGTCGAGTTCCTGGTGCTCGAGGCCGACTGAGATGGATGGAGTCCCCCGCCGTGTTCGCCGAGTCGACCGGGCTGTCAGCTCGCAGCGGTCAGCGTTCAGCCGGGCTCACCGCGCGGACCTCGGCGGGCCCGGGATGCACCACTCGCCGCCGGGCACCGCGTTCGAACGCCGATCCACTGAGATGAACCCCCCGCCGCCGGAGATGCTCCGATGAACCGCCTGGCGCTGCTGCTCCCGTCACTCTCGTTGCTGGCCCTGTTGGGGGGCTGCGGCCGCTCGAACCTCGAGTGCGAGAGCCACAACGACTGCGGCGACGGGCAGGCGTGCGTGGGGGACCGGTGTCTGCCCGGGCCGGCGTGCGTCGAGGGGCTGTGCCCCAGCGACCGCACCTGCATCGCGGACGTCTGCATCGCGGTCGACCAGCTGCCCGGCCAGTGCGACGACCTGCGGCCCTGCCCCCAGGGCGCCGCCTGCGTCAACGGATCCTGCGTGGGCCAGTGCGTGGGCGACGCCTGCGCGCCCGTGTGCGCCAACCCGGACGACGCGGGCCTGTGCCCGCCGACGCCGGACGCCGGACCCAACGCCTGCCGCGCCGACGAGGGCTGCCCCGACGGGAACTACTGCGACGTCGCGCAGGGCCTCTGCCGCCCCGGGTGCCGGGGCGACGCGAGCTGCGCGCCCGGCCAGCGCTGCGATCTCGATACGCGCGCCTGCGTCGAGGACCGCTGCTCGAACACCGAGGACTGCTCGGCGCCCCTGCTGTGCGCGCCCGACGGCACCTGCGTCGAGTGCCTCGACGACGACAACTGCCCCGCCGGGTTCGAGTGCCGCGGCGCGCTGTGCGTGCCCCAGCCCGAGTGCCAGGACGACGGCGAGTGCCCCGCCGGCTTCGTCTGCGAGGCCGAGCGCTGCGTGCGCGGCATGGGCTGCCGCGAGGATCGCGACTGCGCCGCCGGCGAGCTGTGCGTCGGCGGCGAGTGCATCGCCGGCGGTTGCCGCGGCGACCAGGACTGCCCGCGCGGGCAGATCTGCGAGGACACCGTCTGCGTCAACGCGCCGCAGTGCCGCAACGATCGCGAGTGCCGCCCCGACTTCGTCTGCGACGCGGGCGTGTGCCGCTTCGATCCCGAGTGCCGGGACGACTTCGAATGCGCGCCCGACGAGATCTGCCAGCAAAATCGCTGCATTCCGTTCGTCGAGTGCAACGTCGACCCGGACTGCCCCTTCGGCTTCCAGTGCACCGACGGGCGCTGCATCTTCGGGCCGCAGTGCTTCGACGACGCCGACTGCCCGCCGCGCACCGAGTGCGTCCTTGGGCTGTGCGAGGCGGTGGGCTGCCGCCGGGACGTCGACTGCGGGCCCGGCTGGGAGTGCACCGACGGCGAGTGCGTGCCGGCGCCCGAGTGCCGCGAGGACCGCGACTGCCCGTTCGGCACGCGCTGCCAGGCCAACCGCTGCGTGTTCGTGCCCGACTGCCGCTTCGACGCCGACTGCGCCGACGGCGAGCGCTGCATCGACGATCGGTGCGTGATCGTCGGCTGCATGGGCGACGGTGACTGCCCCAACGACACGATCTGCATCGACGGCGCGTGCCTGCCGCGGCCCTGCGACGGGAACGCCGACTGCCCGCCGCCGCTCGGCTGCGTGCAGGGCGCCTGCCTGCCGGTGGAGTGCCGGGTGGATCGCGACTGCCCCATCGGCGCCGAGTGCCGGGGCAACCGCTGCTTCCAGCCGCCGGGCTGCCAGGTGGACGGCGACTGCCCGCCGGGCAACCGCTGCATCGGCGACGTGTGCGTGCCCGCCGGCTGCGTGAACGATCGCGAGTGCGCCGAGGGCGAGCAGTGCGAGTTCGGGCGCTGCGTGCTCGACGGGTGCATGCAGGACGGCGACTGCGGGCCGGGGGCGGTGTGCATCGCGAACCAGTGCTTCCCCGAGTTCGAGTGCCGCGCGCCCGACGACTGTCCCGAGCCGCTGGCCTGCCTCGACGGGCGCTGCCGCATCGGCGACCAGTGCGAGCTCGATCGGGACTGCCCGCCGGGCGTCGAGTGCGTCTTCGGCATCTGCATCGAGCCGCCGCCGCTCGAGTGCCGGCGCGACAGCGACTGCGCGCCGGGTGAGCGCTGCGATCTGGGCCAGTGCTTCCCCGGCGGGCCGGTGGGCTGCCGCAACGACGGCGAGTGCGGGCCGGGCTTCGTGTGCGGCGACGACGGGCGGTGCGTGGCGGTCGGGTGCGTGGTCGACGCGCAGTGCCCGGCCGGGCAGGTGTGCGACGAGGGCCAGTGCGTGCCGGCGCCCGAGTGCCGGGCCGATCGCGACTGCGGGCCGGCCGAGGCGTGCCGCGCGGGCGTGTGCATCTTCATCGGCGAGTGCCGCGACGACCGAGCGTGCCCGCCCAACGCGGTGTGCGCCGACTTCCAGTGCGTGCCGGTCGAGCAGTGCGGGCCCGGGCGGCCGTGCGCGGCCGACCAGATCTGCCGCGACGGGCGGTGCGTGCCGGCGGTGATGTGCATGGGCGACCAGGAGTGCGGGCCGGGCGCGCGGTGCGTGAACGGCGAGTGCGTGCCGGTGCCCGAGTGCACCGGCGCCGACGACTGCGGGCCGGGCGAGCAGTGCCGCAACGGGCGGTGCATCTTCGCCGGTGAGTGCCGCGACGACGCCGAGTGCCCGGGCGGGTTCAGCTGCCAGAACTTCCAGTGCCAGCCCATCGTGGAGTGCCGCGTGGGCCCGGACTGCGGGCCGGGCTTCGAGTGCGCGCGCGGGCGCTGCGTGTTCGTCGGCGAGTGCGAGGACGCGCGGGACTGTGCGCCCGGCGAGCAGTGCCTCGACTTCGTGTGCGTGCCCGCCTTCGAGTGCGACGACGGGCGCCCCTGCCCCGCTGGCGAGCGCTGCATCGACGGGCTGTGCGTGTTCCAGGGCGAGTGCCGCGTGAACGGCGACTGCCCGCCGCTGTTCTCGTGCAGCGGGTTCCGCTGCGTCGAGACCGGGCGGTGCGCGCGGGACGCCGACTGCGAACCGCTGGGGCAGGTGTGCGACGACTTCAACCGCACCTGCGTCGACGAGAACTTCTGCCGCGAGCGCGCCGACTGCGGGCAGTCCGAGCGGTGCATCGGCGACCTGTGCCGGCCGATCGACTTCTGCATCGACGACCTCGACTGCGACGAGGGGAGTTTCTGCCAGGAAGGGCTGAACCTGTGCCGGCCGCGGCCCGACTGCTTCGCCGACGGCGACTGCGCGGCGCGCGAGCGCTGCGACCAGGGCACCTGCGTGCCCGTCGTGTGCCGCGTCGACGAGGACTGCGGCAACGGGTTCAGCTGCGCGGGCGGGCGGTGCATCCCGCCCTTCTTCTGCAGCCGCGACTTCGACTGCCCGATCGACGGCAACATCTGTGACAACGGCGTCTGCGTGACGCCGAACGGGTGCCGCAACGACGCCGACTGCGCGGCGGACTTCGAGGCGTGCATCGCCGGGACGTGCGTGCCCCTGCCGCCGCCCGAGTGCCGGCGCGACGTCGACTGCGGGCCGGGCAACGTGTGCGAGTTCGGGTTCTGCTCGCCGGATCCCGGGTGCCAGGCCGACGGGCAGTGTCCCGAGGGCCAGGTGTGCCGGGCGAACCAGTGCGTCGCGGCGCCGATCATCTGCCGGGTCGACCTCGACTGCGCGTCGGGGCAGCTGTGCATCAACGGGCAGTGCGCCGAGCGGCCCGGCACGTGCCGCGGCGATCGCGACTGCGGGCCGGGGCAGATCTGCCGGAACCGGATCTGCCTGCCCGGGTGCCGGGCCGACGATCAGTGCCCGGTGGGGCAGATCTGCGAGGCGAACCAGTGCACCGACGTGATGATGGGCTGCGACGAGAACATCGACTGCCCGCCGGGCAACTGGTGCAACCCGCGGACGCGGGCGTGCGAGCCGGGGTGCCGCAACAACGCCGAGTGCCTCGCTGGGCTGCAGTGCGTCGAGGGGCGGTGCGCGGACGTCGGCGGGTGCCGCAACGACGGGGACTGCCGGCCGGGCCAGCAGTGCATCAACCGGCAGTGCATCGGCCAGCCGGTCGACTGCCGCAACGACGGCGACTGCGATCCGGGCGAGCGGTGCGACCAGGCGACCGGGACGTGCGTGCTGGACGGGTGCCAGGTCGACCGGGACTGCCCCGAGGGCGCGGTGTGCGTGATGGGCGTGTGCCAGGTCGACAGCGTGTGCCGGGGCAACGACCGGGTGATCGAGGTCGGCCCGCGCGGTGGGCAGTTCGACTTCGACAACACGGGGTTGCCCGACGGGTACCGAGGGCAGTGCGGCGGCAACGCGAGCGAGCAGGTGTTCCGGCTGACGCTCGATGTGCCCGCGGCGGTGAACTTCGAGACGATCAACCTGCGCGGCGGGACCGACTCGCTGATCTACGTGCGGGGCAGCTGCGACGACGCGGGCAGCGAGCTCGCGTGCGACGACGACGGCGGCCAGCAGGGGGTGACGTCGCGCATCGCGTTCGACCTGCTGCAGCCGGGCGACTACTTCCTGTTCGTCGACAGCTGGAACGAGACGCCGGCGATCGGCACGGTGCTGATCGAGGTCGCGCCGCTGGTCGACTGCCGAAACGACGCCGACTGTCCCGAGGGCCGCTGCGTGGATGGCGCCTGCGTGGACGTGGGCTGCGTGCGCGACGCCGAGTGCGGCGAGGGCTTCATCTGCCGGGGCGGCCAGTGCTTCGCGGGCCAGCGGTGTCGCGTGGACGTCGACTGCGACGGCGACGCCATCTGCATCGACAGCGTGTGCCGGCCGCCGCAGTGCCAGGCCGACGCCGAGTGCCCCGGCGAGCTGATCTGCGAGGACGGCCGGTGCGGCGTGCCGCAGTGCACGCGCAACAACGACTGCGCGCCGGGGCTGGTGTGCGAGGTCGGACGCTGCGTCGAGGACGACCTGAGCTGCCGCGGCGACGGCGACTGCCGCAGCCCGCTCATCTGCGAGCGCCAGGTGTGCGTGCAGCCCCAGTGCTCGGTCGACGCGCAGTGCCGCGCCGGCGAGCGCTGCCGCGACGGCCGCTGCGTGCAGCGCGAGGACTTCTGCGAGGCGGACGCCGACTGCGACGGCGACTCGATCTGCGAGGGCGCCACCTGCGAGCCCCTCAACGGCCGCTGCGCCGACGTCGACGCGTGCAACGACGGCGCGGCCTGCGTCGGCGGCAACTGCGTCGACGCCGTGCGCTGCGACAACAACGCCATCTGTCAGCAGATCATCCCGATCTTCCGCTGCACCAACGGCATCTGCACCGCGCCCTTCAATCAGTGCCAGCGCAACAGCGACTGCGCCGCCGGCGGCAGCTGCGTCTTCGGCGTCTGCGCCCCCCTCAGCAGCCCCGAGTGCATCCGCGACGTCGACTGCGGCCCCGGCGGCCTCTGCGAAGACGAGCGCTGCGTCCCCTGAGCCGGCGCGCCGAGCGCTCGGGATCGCCCGGGGGTCGTTCCACGCCCCAGCGCCCGGGGCGCCCAGCACCCGGGGTCGTGCCACACAAACGGACGAACTGGCCTACTTTGTCCACTTTTCGGGACCGGTGGCCGCTCGCCTCAGCGCAACGGCAGGTAGGTCACGCGCGACGCCCACTCGGCGGGCGTGCTGCACTCGAGCACCAGCACCAGGCTGTCGATGGCCTCGCCGAGGGGGACCCGGGCGTTGATCAGGAACACGCCCGGTTGCCGAAGGCCCGTCGCGATGCGGTCGAAGGCGGCGTCAGCCAGGGTAGCGACGTCGTGGCTCACCACGACGCGCTGGGCCTGCGCGGCCCAGGCGAGGATGGCCGGGTCGCTGGCGCCGCGCAGTCCGGCGTCCTGGACGCGCTGAAAGTCGACATCGGGCAGGCGGCGCAGCACGCCGCGGACGATGCCGCCGTGCAGGTTCTCGTCGGCGAGCAGCCGCCAGCGGGGCTCAGGTTCCACGCCGCCGAGCTTCGAGGCGAGCCCGCAGATCCGCGGCCGGCCAGCGTTGCTCGGCGGAGGCGCGCGCCGCGTCGTCGGCCGACCGGCGCTGGGCCAGGTAGGCGTCGACGCTGTTCCGGTGCCTGAGGATGTAGGCGGCCACTGCATAGGCCGTCGCCAGGTCGAGGCTCGGGTAGGCCGTCACGAGATCCTCGGGGGCCGCCCCCGCATCGAAGGCGGCGACGATCGAGTCGAGCGTCACCCGGGTGCCGCCCACCCGCGCCACACCAGCCGCGTCGAGCGCGATCGGCGGCAGGTCGGGGGCGACGTTCAGCATGCCCGCAGGATAGTGAGCACCACGTTCCCACGCCAGCCGTTGCGGCGCTGCGCCCGGGGTCGTGCCATACAAACGGACGAATCAGCCTACTTTGTCTACTTTTTGGCGCCCGCCTCGCGGGTCTCGATAACCGCGCGGTCGGCTGTCGAGTCGACCAGGCGCTGCACCAGACCCGCGGGGTGGAGACCCACGGGGCCAGTCTTGGCCTCGCCCACCGGGGTCGCGCCACACAAAATGACGAAATTGCCTACTTCGCCCACCCTTGGGTCCCCCCGCGGGTCGCCCGGCCGGCCGCGGCCCCGGCGGCCTCTGCGAAGACGAGCGCTGCGTCCCGTGATCGCCGCGCCTTCGTGCCGCGCGTGACGGGCGGCCGCCAGCTTGCGACGAGGGGCAGCGCCGGCCTATCGTAGTCGCGGGCCACCTCGCGAGGCGCGTGCAGGGATCTCGCGGGCCTGGACCTGACGATTCTGGTGCCCTGCCCACCGCACCTTCAGATTTCGGGGACTCGGTTGTCCGTTCCGCCTCGCCGAGTGGATGGCCCCTGGCGACCCCCGCTTCGAGGCCGTGTCGTCGTCCTGCTGTGGGTGTGCCTGGCGGCGCTGGGCTGCGCCGACGGGGACGTGCAGGTCGGTGAGGTCCAGCCGTTGGTCGACCCGACCCCCGACGGTGGCTTCATCGTCGTCCCCATCCCCGGATCGTTGGACGCCGAGGCGGGGGGCGAGCCGGATCGCGCGCTGCCCGACGCCGCCGGTGCGCCGAACGCCGACGCCGAACTGCCTCCGCGAGACGCGCGCGCACCGGATCCGCCGCCGGGGACCTGCCGCGACGACGCGGACTGTCCCGCCGGGCGGATCTGCGTGGGTGACGTCTGCGCCGTCGCGCCGGGCGCCCTCGAGCGCGTCGGCGACGGCGCTTGCACCAACGCCGCCGACGAGCTGCAGCTCGGCAACGGCATCGACCTCAGAGAGCTCGCCACGGCCTGCACGGTGGGCTGCCTCGGCGAGAAGCGCTGCATCGTCGACTGCGTGCGCATGAACACCACGTTCTCGCCCGCCTGCGGCGGCTGCGTCGGCGAGCTCGTCGCCTGCATTCTCTCCGCGTGCTTCCTGCCCTGCACCTGGGCGGACTACCTCACCTGCCTGGACTGCCGCGAGGCCGCCTGCGACCCCGGCTTCGAGCGCTGCGCCGGCTACCGCGTCCCCCCCGGCTGGTGACCCCCCACCACCGGGGTCGTGCCACACAAACGGACGAACCTGCCTACTTTGTCTACTTTTCGGCGCCCGGCTCCGCCGCCTCGACGACCGCGCGGCCGGCGGTCGCGTCGATCAGGCGCTGCGCCAGCGCGTCGGCGGTGGCCTCGGGGGCGGCCAGGGTGAGCCGCACGGTGGCGCCGTAGTCGGCGTCGAGGGGGGTGAGGCCGGCCGCCGCGAGCACGGTCTGCACGGCCGCCGTGTCTTCGTAGCCGTGCTCGACCCGCAGGGCGCGGGTGCGGGGGACGACGCGCACGTCGGCGGCGTCGAGGGCCTTGCCGGCGCAGGCGCCGTAGGCGCGGATCAGGCCGCCGACGCCGAGCTTGGTGCCGCCGAACCAGCGGCTGACGACGACGACCGCGTCGGCCAGCTGCTTGCCCTCGATGCGCGCCAGGATCGGGCGGCCGGCCGAGCCGCCGGGCTCGCCGGCGTCGCTGCTGCGCGTGCGGCCGCCGGCCAGCTTGTAGGCCCAGCAGTGGTGCGAGGCGTCGGGCCACTCGGCCTCGCACGCGGCCACCACCGCCAACGCCTCGTCCTCGGTGGTGACGTGATCCAGCGTGGCGACGAAGCGCGAGGCCTTCACCGGATCCAGCTCGTACCGGCTCGGCCCCGTCAGCGTGCGGTACGTCCCGTCGCTCACTTCGGGGGCAGGGTCTTCGTGAACGCCAGGCACCGCGCCACCCACGCGTCGAGATCGGCGTCGTCGTCGAAGCCCTCGGCGTCGACGAACAGGTAGCCGCGCATCGGGCGCCCGGTGAAGTCCATCGGCCGCGTGTGGGGCAGCTTCGCGGCGTCGTCGTGGGCGTCCTTGCCCACCCGCACCATCAGCTGGTCGCCGTTCAGCCCGCAGGTCATGTGGCCGTTCACCATGAACGCGATGCCGCCGAACATGCGCTTCTCGATGGCCCGCTCGCCGACGGTGGCGAACGCGGTGCGCAGACGGTCGGCGAGGTGCTCGTCGTAGGCCATGGCGGACTCCCAGGTGGGCGGTGCGCGTCGAGGATGCGACCGCCCGCCGCGCGACGCAACCGGCCCGGCTCTCACTCGGCGGGCCGCGCGCCGCCCACGCGCTGCAGCGCCCGCTCGACCAGATCGCGCATCTGCGCCAGCGCGTCGCGCCGCCCGGGCTCGAGCCACGGCGGATCGCGTCGCGGCTTCACCTCGTCGGCGTAGAACGCGCCCACCGCCACCCCGCGCACCCGCACCGGGTACAGCACGAACGCGGCCCCGGCCACGTCCCGCAGGTACCACGCCGGCAGCCGCCCGCGCACGTTGGGCAGCCGCGTGTCCTCGACCACCAGATCCTGCCCCTCGAGCAGCGCCCGCCGCAGCAGGTCGTCGTCGCCGCTGACGTCGAACCGGAAGCGCGGCACCAGCGCGCGCGCCTCCTGCCCGACGCCCATGCGCGCGCTCATCGTCCCGTCCTTGAAGTTCTTCAGGCAGAACAGCGCCCGGCTGAACTTCGCGCCGTCCACGAAGCCGGCCAGCGCCTGCGCCACCACCGCCTCGACGGCGGCCCCCCGATCGAAGGCGTGGCGCACCCGCTCGAGCGCCAGCCGCAGCAGATCGCCCGCCCCGTCGCCCGCCCGCTCCATCGCGCGGTAGAGCCGCGACTCGGCCAGGTCGATGTCCGCGTCGGCCCAGTCCTCGGCCAGGCTCGCCGCCGCGTCGACCAGCACCTCGACGCACTGATCCGGCCCCAACGCCAGCGGCCCCCCGAAGCGCGCGGCCAGCGCGCGCAGCGTCGCGTCGCGATCCAGCGGATCGGCGTCCGCGAACGCGTCGACCAGCGCGTTCGAGAAGAGCGCCAGCGCGTGCCGCCGCTCGCCGGCCGTGCGCGGGCTGCGCCGCGTCGCCTCGTCCAGCGAGCCCATCGAGGCGACCACGGCGTCGGGGAAGCCCAGCCGCTCGGCCATCGCCGCGCCCAGGGCCCGAAAGTCCAGCCCGAACGTGCGCTCGGCGGCCTGGCGCTCGTCCAGCCCGTCCACCTCGACCGCGCGCCGGAACCGCGGCAGATCGTCGGCCAGGTAGTGCATCGCCAGCTGCCGCCCGAAGCGCTGGAACAGCGCGCACACGAACGCCTCTTCGGGATCCACGCCCTCGACGCTCGGCGCCAGGCTGCGCGCCACCAGCCCGCTGGCCACCGCGCCCAGCGTCGCGTCGAGCTCGTCGGCCCGCCCCTCGCGGTCGAGCATCGACCAGTACATCAGGCTCAGCGCGGCGCGGCGCACCTGCTCGAAGCCGAGCACCACGATGGCCCGGTGCACCGTCGAGACGGGGGCGTTGTGCCGCCGGTAGAAGGCCGAGTTCACCAGGCGCAGGAGCTTCTCGGTCACGCCGAAGTCGCGCCGCACCGCCTCGGCCAGATCGTTCGCCGAGGCGCCCGGATCGCCGCACACCCGGTTGATGGCGGCGACGTTGGCGGCGAACGTGGGGAAGCCGGTCGACTGGTTCAGCCGCTCGAGCAGCCGCCGCACCGCCGGCCCGTCGTCGACGCCGGTGATCGCCGGCGGCAACGTCGCCCCGGGCGCCGGCGGCGTCGTCGTGGCGGCCCGGGCAGCCGACAGCACCCTCGCCACCGCCTCCATGCTGGGCGGGCGGCGATCGGGCGCCTTGGCCAACATCGACAGAACCAGCGACTCGACCTCGACCGGCACGCCGATGGGCCGATCGGGCAGGGCCCGGAAGGGCAAGGGCTGGCTGAAGACGTGCGCCTGCAGCAGCGCCTCGGTGTTCGTGGCCTCGTAGGGCAGGCGCCCGGTCAGGGCCTCGTACAGCATGATGCCCAGCGAGTAGATGTCGCTCGAGGGCGAGGGCTCGCCGCCGAGCAGCAGCTCGGGCGCGATGAACTCGGCCGTGCCGTACACCCGATCGGTCTGCGGCTCGGCGCCGTCCACCACCAGCCGCGCGATGCCGAAGTCGAGCACCTTCACCCGCTCGCGGCCGTCGCTCGAGCGCACCACCATCACGTTCTCGGGCTTCAGATCGCGGTGCACCACGCCCCGCCCGTGCGCGTCCTGCAGCGAGGCACACACCTGCACGAACAGATCGCACAGGCGGCGCCACGTCAGCGCCTCGCCCGCGTGCATCATCGTCGCCAGCTCGTGGCCCTCGATGTACTCCATGGCGATGTACAGCCGCCCGGTGGCGGTCTCGCCGAAGTCGTGCACCGTCACCGTGTTCGGGTGATTCAGGCGGCTCGCGGCCTGGGCTTCGCGGCGGAAGCTCGCCAGCGCCGCGGGATCGCGCGTGTGCTCGGCGAACAGCACCTTCAGGGCCACGCGGCGCCCCATGGCCAGCTGCTCGGCGAGGAACACCTCGGCCATGCCGCCGCGCGCCAGCCGCCGCTCGATGCGGTAGCGGCCGTCGACGACGGCGCCCGGCTCGAGCCCCGCGTGCAGCTGATCAGACCCGCAGTAGGGGCAGTAGCGGTGCTCGGCGGGCACCGGGGCGCGGCAGGCGCGGCAGGGCGTCTCGTCGGGCACGGCCCACAGGGTGGCCGAAATGCCGGTGAGTTTCCAGGCCTCGCGGCGCGCCGCGTCGCGACCACGGACGCGAGCTTTCCCCGCCGGGGGGGCGCTCGTATCATGGCCGCCATGCGCGTCCGCCTCCTGGCCGTGGCGGCGCTCGCCTGGGCGTGCGCCACCGAGATGGACCCAGGGGTCACCTACCCCGACGGTCCGCGTTCCCCGACCACCGACGCCCGGACCAACCGCCCGGTGGACGACGGAGGCGGCGTCGTGCCGGCGATGATGGACGCGACCTCGAGCCCCGCCGACGCCGGCCCGGACGGCGGGCGGCCCGACGCTGCCCGCCCGCTCGACCAGGGCGCCGCGGCCGATCCGGACGCGTCGACCGACGCGGCCCCCGGCGTCGACGCCGCCGCCGTGCTCGACGCCGGGCCGAGGCTCGACGCCGCGCCCATGTCCGACGCCGCGCCCATGTCCGACGCCGCGCCCATGACCGACGCCGCGCCGCCACCCGACGCCGCCCCCGATCTCGACGCCGCGCCGCGCCTCGACGCCGCGCCGGTCGCCGACGCCGCCCTCACCCCCGACCAGGCCGCGCCCCCGGCCCGCCGCCCCAGCGTCGTCCTGTTCGTGGGCGCGGGCATGGGCGCGGGCCACGTCGCCGCCGCCAGCCGCGCCGCCACCGGCGCCGCCGACCGCCTGCGCTTCCAGGCCCTGCCCCAGGTCGCCTTCCTGCGCACCAGCAGCCTGTCGGGCGTCACCGACGCGCCCGCCGCCGCCACGGTGCTCGCCACCGGCCGCCCCACCCTGAACGGACACCTGGGCGTCGACCGCGCGGGCACGCCGCTGACCAACCTGTTCGAGCGCGCCCGCATGCGCGGTTGGCGCACCGGCCTCGTCACCACCGGCGCCCTCACCGATCCGGGGCTGGCGGCCTGGGCGCTGCACAGCGCCGACGCCCTGACCGGCGAGCGCGTCGCCAACGATCTCGCGCGGCTGGGGCCCGACGTCATGCTCGGCGGCGGCGCCCGCGCGTTCCGCCCGATGGGCCCGGACTCGGACCGCGGCGACGAGGGCCTGCTGGGCGCGCTCATGAGCGCCGGCTACGCCATCGTCGAGTCGGCGGCCGCCCTCGACACCGCCCGCCCGGACGCCGACGGCCGCCTCGTCGGCCTCTTCGCGGGCGACGCGCTCGCGCCGCCCGGCGCCCGGCCGGCGTCCCAGCCCACCCTCGAGGCCATGGTCGAGGCCGCCATCCGCCACCTCGACGCGGACGGCGCCGGCGGCTTCGTCCTCGTCGTGCGCGCCGACCACGTCGGGCGCGCCGCCGCCGCGCGCGACCTGCAGGGCGTCGTCGACGCCGTCGCGGCCCTGGACGCGGCCTTCGACGCCGCCCGCGCCTGGGCCGACGATCGCGACGACGTCACCCTCGTGGTGACCGGCGATCGCGAGGTGGGCGGCCTCGAGGTCGGCGGCGGCGGCGGCGGCGGCGCGCTGCCCGACGTCACCTGGGGCGCCCCGGGCGAAACGAACCGCCGTGTCACCGTGTGGGCCCGCGGCCCGGGCGCGGCCACCTTCGACGGCACCGAGGCCGATCTGGCGCGCCTGCACGACGTGCTGCGCGCCCCGCTCGAGGGCGGCGTCGTGCGACCGCCCTCGTCGGCGCTGGTGCCGGACGGCCACCTGACCGACCTGCGCTGGGCCGCCACGGTCCAGACCAACCCGGCCGGCTTCGGCGACGGCTTCAACGAGCTCGACGCGCTGCGGCTGGACGTCGATCCGCACACGCTGGCCGTCGGCATCGAGGGGCGCTTCGAGCGCGCGCACAACGCGGTGGTGGTGCTGGTGGACGTCGATCCCGGCGCGGGCACCGGCGTGGCCGATCTGCGGGGCGCGCTGAGCGACCGCGACGGTCTCGCCGACGCGGTGCTGACCGCCGCGCCGGTCACCGCGCCGCCGGTGGACGGCTTCGGGGCCGAGCTGGCCATCGTCCTGGCCCAGGGCGCCGAGCCGCGCCTCGAGCAGCTCGTGCCCGGCGGCGGGCTGCGCGGCCTGAGCGGCCGCTTCGGCAGCCCCGACGACCTGGCCTGGCTGCCCGCGGCCGTCGCGGTGCACGAGCGCGCGCGCGCCGACACCGACCGCGCCGCGGCGGGCGGCGCCGACATCGGCCTCGAGGTGCACCTGCCCCTGAGCGCCCTGTACCCCGAGCGCGTCGACGCGCTGACCCCCGTGCCCCCGGACGCGGCGATCGACCTCGTCGCCTTCCTGGTCAACGACGACGGCAGCTTCCTGTCGAACCACGCGCTGCCGCCCTTCCCCGATCAGGCCGAGAACCCGGGCGCCGCCGCGACCCCTCTGCCGGGCGTCGTGCGCTTCGCGCTCGACAGCGACGGCGACGGGCGGCCGGACGGCGCGGCCGCCCCCGAGGTGCTGCCGTGAGCGGCGAGGCGCGGCTGGCCGCCCTGGCGCGCCCACCACGCAACGTGCCGATCTCACTCCGCATTCGGCTTCGGCTGGGGGGCCCCCTGGGCATCATCGGCTGGAGCCTGCTGGCCTTCGGCGGCGTCTTCGTCGTCGTCTTCGGCGCCCTGTCCGAGTCGTACGATCTGGCCTTCGCCGAGCACCTGCCCACGGTCTCCGGCGAGGCCCTGGGCTGGCGCGAGACGTCGACCCAGGTGAACGACCAGCCGGTCGTCGAGACGGGCTTCGTCTACGAGGTCGACGGCGCGCGCTACGAAGGCGCCTCGTACGCGACCGCCCACGGGCTCTCGGCGGGCGATCCGGTGACCGTCGAGTACCTGCCCGGCGATCCGTCGCGCGCCCGGATCGTCGGCATGCGCGACGCGACGATGCCCTGGTGGGTGACGCTGATCTGCCTGCCCTTCCCGCTGATCGGCCTGGGCTTCGCCTTCGCGAACCTCGTCCGCGGCGGGCGCACCGTCCGCCTGCTGAGCGAGGGGCGCGCGACCGGCGGCCGGCTGGTGGACTCGCGGCAGACGAACACCCGCATCAACAACCGCTACGTCGTCGCGATGACCTTCGAGTTCGAAGACGAGCGGGGGCGCACGCACCGGGTCGAGGCGCGCACCACCGAGCCGTCGCAGCTGCGGGACGAGGCCCTCGAGCCCCTGCTCTACGATCCGGCGCGGCCCGACCGCGCGGTGCTGATCGACAGCCTGCCGGGTTTGCTGCGGCCCACGCAGCAGGGCCACTGGGCCGGGCCGGGCGCGGGCGCCGCGGTCGGCGCGCTGGTGGCGCCGGCCATCGCCGCGGTCGTGGTGTCGGTGGGCTTCCTGCTCAGCCTGGTCTGACAGGGTTCGAGGCGCCCACCCCCGGCCTCTTCACCTGCCCCGAGTGAGCGAACCCAACGGGTGTTCGCCGGCGCGCCGGGCGGGGTAGACTCGGCGGGTGGCCGACCCGCTCGACAGCGAGACCCTGGCGCCGCCGAGCCGCGCGCGGCGGCGCGCCGTGAAGCCGGCCCCGCTGCTGACGGTGCTGTGGCACGCCGATCCCCGCCGCGTGGGTGATCGCGCCTGGCTGCGGGATCGCACCACCCCGCTGTCCCGCCTCGAGCCCGCGTTCGGCGAGGGCGACGCGGCGGCCCCGCTGGCCGATCCCTTCCTCAGCCGGCGCCCGATCGAGATCGTCGACGCCGGCACCCTGGGCTGGACCCTGCGGGCGGGCGGCACGTCGACCGCGCTGCGGGTCGACGGCGCCGTCGTCCCCGACACCTGCACCGTGCCGGCCGCGCGCCTGGACGACGGCGTGGTGCTCGAGCTGTCCGACCGGGTGGCCCTGCTGCTGCACCGGCGCCGCCCGCGGGCCCCAACGCCCGGCGACCCGCTCGGGCTGGTGGGCCACAGCGAAGCCATCGAGGTGCTGCGCCGCACCCTCGGCCGCGTCGCGACGCTGACCGGCGCGGTGCTGCTGTCGGGCGAGACGGGCAGCGGCAAGGAGCTGGTCGCCCGCGCCCTGCACGCCGCCGGCCCCCGCGCCGCCGGGCCCTTCGTCGCCGTCAACATGGCCGCCGTGGCGCCCACCCTGGCCGCCTCGACCCTGTTCGGCCACTGCCGCGGCGCGTTCAGCGGCGCCACCGCGGCCCACGACGGCATCTTCGCCCGCGCCGACGGCGGCACCCTGTTCATGGACGAGATCGGCGACACCCCGCCCGACGTGCAGCCGATGCTGCTGCGCGCCCTCGAGAGCGGTGAGATCACGCCGGTGGGCGGCCGCGATCCGCGCGCCGTCGACGTGCGGCTGGTCGCGGCCACCGACGTCGACCTGGCCGTCGCCGCCGACGAGGGCCGGTTTCGCGCGCCGCTGCTGCACCGTGTGGCCGGCTTCGAGGTGCGCGTGCCGCCGCTGCGGGCGCGCCGCGAGGACGTCGCCCACCTGACCCTGCACTTCGCGCGGGCGCTGCTGGACGAGCTGGGCGAGCGGGATCGCGTCGACGCGCCCGATCCGCGCGCCCCCTGGCTGCCCGCGCCCGTCGTCGCCGCGCTGGCCCGCGCCCCCTGGCCGGGCAACGTGCGCCAGCTTCGCAACGTGGTGCGGCAGCTCCTGACGATGCACCTCGACGCCGACGTGGTCGATCATCGCGGCGAGCTCGAGCGCCTGATCGGCGCGCCGCCGGCGGACGCGCCGCCCAGCGTGCAGCGCCCCGCCAGCGCCATCGAGCCGGACACCCTGCGCGCGGCCCTGCGCGCGGCCCGCTACGAGCTGAAGGCCACCGCCCGCGCGCTGGGCATCTCGCGGACCGCCCTGTACGGCCTGATCGAGCGGACGCCCGGCGTCCGCACCGCCGCCGCGCTGAGCGCCGACGAGGTGCGCGCCGCCCACGCGGCCTGCGGCGGCGATCTCGACGCGATGGTGGCGCAGCTCGAGGTGTCGGCGGCGGCCTTGCGGCGCCGCCTGCGCGAGATCGGTCAGCCGGGCTGAGCGTCGGCGGGCGCCATGCGCCGCCACAGGCCCACCGTGACGACGAAGCCCAGCGTGTTGGCCAGGCCGACCCACACCTCGGCGTAGGCCGGCCAGCGCGCGGCCACCAACGAGCCGACGCCCATCAGCATCGCCGCCGGCACGAGCCGCCGCTCGAAGGTCACCGCGCTGCAGGCCAGGCCGATGGTGACCAGCTGCATGTTGCGCACGACCGTCGTGGGCAGCGGGGTGCCTTCGAGGTGCGCGGCGAGCCAGCTGACGGCGAGGCCCACCGTCGTCACCAGCAGCAGCCCCAGCAGGCGGCGGTTGTACAGGTTCAGCGGGCCGGCACGCCGCCAGCGCCAGCGCAGCACCGCGAAGGCGAACAGGCCCACCACGACCGGCGCCACGGCGCGCCGCAGGGGGCCGGGATCGGCCAACAGCAGGTCGTCGGCGCGCAGCAGCCCGACCACCACCGGCATCACGCCCAGCACGAAGAGCATGATGGGCAGGGTGACGCGGCGGACACCCAGCCCCAGGCGGGCGTCGTGCGCCCGCTCGACGGCGCGCAGCCGGACCAGCTCGGCGGCCGCCCCCGCCGCCCGGGCGGCGGCGTCTTCGACCCGCGCCGCGAGCGCGGGCCGGGCCTCGGGCAGGGCCGGCAGCAGCCGCGCCGCCGAGCGCGGATCGCCCTGCGCGAGGTCGTGCTCGATCATCCGCTCGACCACGCGCTGCAGGCCCGCGCGGGCCGCCTCGTTGCCTGGCCAGATGCGCAGGGCCGCGTCGAAGCCATAGCGGCAGGCGGCGAAGCGCTCGTCGATCGCCTCGGCGTCGCCCGCGGCCAGGGCCGCCTCGAGGGACGCCGCCCGCGCGGCCGCCTCGTCCGCCAGATCCATCGAGGTCCGGTGCGCGAGGAAGTCCTCGACGGCGCGGCGCAGGGCGTCGACCGACGGCGGCCGCGCCGCCGGATCGGCCGCCGTCGCGGCGTTGGCCAGGGCCGCGAGCGGCGCCGGGACGTCCGGCGGGAAGTCGAAGGGCGCCGACCGGTGGGCGCTCTCGAGGCGCGCCCGCAGCGTGGCGCCGGTGTGGCGCGGCGCGCCGGCCAGCACCCGGTGCAGCACGGCGCCCAGCAGGTACACGTCGGTCAGGCGCCCCAGCCGGCCGCCCCCGCCCAGCATCTCGGGCGCCATGTAGCCCGGCGTGCCCAGCGGCGCGCCGCGGTGCTCGACGCCGTCGACGCCGGGCGGCACGCGCCGGGCCAGCCCCCAGTCGACCACGTACACCTCGCCGTAGGCGCCCACCATCACGTTCTCGGGCTTCAGATCCAGGTGCACCACGCCGCGATCGTGCGCGAAGTGCACAGCCCGGCAAATCTGAAGGAAGATCGAGAGGTTGGGGGCCAGCGTCGCGTCGCCCACGGCCGCCCACAGCGGATGCTCGGCGTCGGCGAGCAGCTCGGACCAGGGCGCGCCCTCGACCCGCTTCATCACCAGCACGGGCGCGCCGTCCGGCCCCGCGCCCAGCGCGTGGACCGGGACGATGTTGGGGTGCTCGAGCGCCCCGGCCAGCCGCGCCTCGCGCACCAGCGTCGCGCCCGCCTCGGCGCGCTCGGCCCGCAGGCACTTCAGCGCCACCTCGCGCTCGAGCGGCAGCTGCCGCGCCGACAGCACGACGGCGACGCCGCCCTCGCCGATGACCGGGCCGAGCGCGTACTCGGCCGCGCCCGCGCCGCCTTCGAGCGCCAGCGGCGGCAGCGCCGGCCCGTCCGCCGGCAGTTCGCCGGCCGATCCACCCAAGGTCGTGCCTGCCACCCAGCCACGGGCCAGCGTGTCGCCGTCGCAACGCCGCCAGAAGGCCTCGAAGGCCTCACCGTCGCCGGGATCCGGGCCCTTCATGCCGGTCGCCGCCCCCCTGCCCCCGGTGGCCAGCTTAGATCATCGGCCAACGGGGCGCACCCTCACCGTCGAGCGACGCGGGGCCGATGGGAACGTCGAGGGTGGGGGCCGCGATCGGCGCGCCGGGGGCGCCGACGGTCGCGGAGGGAGGGTGGGCTGCGGCTCGGGCTCGCGCGAGCGTGGGGCTCAGCGGCACTCGCCGTCGTGCGCGAACGCGGCGCGCGCGGCGCGCAGCAGGCAGGCGTTGCCGTAGGTCACGCCGTCGCAGCCGCAGACCGGGTCGTACTGCTGGGTGCAGAGGATCTCGACCTGGGGGGCGCAGACGCCGGCGGCGTCGGCGTAGCAGGCCTCGTTGCCGCTGTAGTCGCACACCAGGCCGCGGTCGCAGCGCAGGCCGGCGATGCCGCCGCAGGTGGCGCCCTCGCTGCCCGGCTGCGGACCCTCGCAGGCGCCGGTGTGATCGAGGGGCACGCCCGCCGCGCGGCGCTCGCACTGGTTGCCGTAGGTGCGGCCGTCGCAGCCGCACACCGGCATGTACTCGCGGGTGCAGAAGCGGGGCTCGGCGATCCGGCAGACGCCCGCGAGGTCGGCGCCGCAGAACTCGTTGGCGCTCATGTCGCACTCGAGGCCCTCGGCGCACTGGAAGCCGGCGATGCCGCCGCAGATCTCACCCTCGCCGTTGCCCGGGCGGGGGCACTCGCCCTGCTCGGCGACCGAGATGCCGTGCTGGTTGGCCGCGCAGGCGTTGCCGTAGGTGCGGCCGTCACAGCCGCACACCGGCGCGTAGATCTCGGCGCAGGCGTCGGGCACCGGGCGGCAGACGCCCGGGTGATCGGCCGCGCCGCACAGGGCGCCCTCGGGCCAATCGCAGAAGGTGCCCTCGGCGCACGGGGGCAGGCCGCGGCTGCCGCACAGCACCTCGACGTTCGGGCCGCAGCGCCCGTCCTCGGCGCGGCAGCGCGCGGTCAGGTGGTACTCGAAGGCCGGGCGGCGGCGGCGCGCCATGTAGTCGTAGCTGCTGGCCATCACCAGGTAGCGGCCGGGCGCCAAGGCGACCTCGAGGCAGCTGTTCAGCGTGCCCGAGCTGCAGTCGTCGTTGTGGCCCAGGTAGTTCCAGCGGCCGCGCGCGTCCTCGCCGTACAGCACGAGGAAGGTGTCGCCGCCCTCGCGGCTGGCCAGGTCGAGCAGGGCCGCGTCGCCCTCGGTGGCCTCGAGCAGCCAGTAGTGGAACGGAAGCTGGCGCGACAGCGAGGCGACGGCGGTGTCGCCGAAGGCCAGATCGCCCTGCAGCGGGCCCTCGCCGTCGGCCTTGGCCTCGGTGCCCGGCTCGACGTGGAAGTCGCCGAGATCGACGGGCTGGCTCTTGTCGTCGGGGGCGCCGCAGGCGGCCAGCAAGGTGACCAGCAGGGGCGCGAGAGCACGAATGGAACGCATGAGAGGACTCCTCGAAGGCTGCGAGCGGTCGGGGTGCCGGCCGCGAAATCGGGCGCGGTCTAGCACATCGACCGCGCCCGATCCACCCGTGTTGCCGACGCGATGTCGGCGTCGAGCAGGGCGCCGTTCGACACCTCGCGAGAACGAGCTTGCCCCCGACCACGGCGCGTGACGTAGCATGGCCGGTATGCGTACCGTGTTCGGCGTCCTCGTCCTCTTCGGCTCGATGCTCGCGGGCCCGCGGCTGGCCGCGGCACAGCCCCAGCTCGAGGAGGGCGCGCCCGCCCTCGCGCAGCAGCGCTACGTGATCGGCCGTACCTTGTACCGGGAGGGCAAGCTGGACGAGGCGGCCGCCGAGTTCCGCAGCGCGCTCGACCTGTTCCCGACCTCGGCGAAGCTGGCCTACAACCTGGGTCGTACCCTCGAGCGACTCGGTCGCCTCGAGGAGGCCGTCGGGTACTACCGGCGATACGTCGAGCTGGAGCCGGCGGGCGACGACCTCGGCCCGCTGATCGCGGGCCTCGAGAAGCAGATCGCCGAGCGCCAGCCGGAGCTGGTGTTGTCGACCACGCCGGTGGGGGCGGCGGTGTACCTCGACAGCGCCAAGGAGCCCCTGGCCGATCCCACGCCCCTGCGCGTCCGCGTCGCCGCGGGACCCCACGTGCTGCGCTTCACGCTGCCCGGGCACGCCGAGCGCGTCGAGAAGGTGCACCTGAAGCTGGGCGAGAGCCGGGCGCTGGCCATCGAGCTCGAGCGCCTCGAGGCGCCGCCCGCCGTGACGGCCGCGCCGCCCCCGCCGCCCGCCGAGCCGTCGTCGCGCTGGCTGGCCTGGTCACTGGTGGGCGCCGGCGCCGCCAGCGCCGCGGTGGCGGGCGTCTTCGTTTGGCAGGCGTCGACGGCCGCGTCGGACGCCGAGGACGTCGGCCCCAGCTACGCCCGGCGCGGCGAACGCGCCGATCTCGAAGACGATTTCGACAGCTCGACGACCGGGGCCTGGATCGCGGGCGGGCTGGCCGTGCCGCTGGTCGGGGCCGGCCTGACGCTGCTCTTCTGGCCCGAAGACACCGTGCACATCGCCCCGACCGCGGACGGCGTGGCCCTGGGTGGCCGGTTTTGAGGTGGCCGCGTGGCGCGACCGCGGTGGTCGGCGCCTTGGTGTTGCTCGCCGGCTGCCTCGAGTTCCCGTCGGTTCGCTGCAGCGATCCGTCGGAGTGCGGTGAGGGCGAGACCTGCGAGCTGACGACCGGCGCGTGTCGCCCGCTGCCGGCCGCCGACGCCGCGCCGGCCGACGCCGCGCCGGCCGACGCGGCGCTGGCGGACGCCGCGCCTGCCGACGCGCGCGAGCCGACGCCGCGGCGCTGCTCGACGCCGCGCCGAGCGACGACGCCGCGCGCCGGTCGCCGACGGGGCGCCCTGACGCCGTGACCACGGACGCCGCGACGGCGGACGCCGCGACACCGGACGCCGAGGCCGCCGACGCCACGCCCGACATGGCCGCCGACGCCGCCCCGGACGCGCACGTCGACGCCGCGCCCGACGCGAGCGTCGACGCCACGCCCGACGCGTGCGCTCCGCAGCCCGAGCAGTGCAACGGCCTCGACGACGACTGCGACGGCGACACCGATGAAGAGATCGAGGCCGAGTGCGCAGCCTGCGGCGTCCCCGGCGCGCTGGGCGCCTGCGGGGTCGGCGTGCGGCTGTGCGTCGGCGGCGAGTGGGCGTGCGTGCCGCCCGCGCCGCCCGCCGACGCCGACTGCAACCTGACCGACGATGACTGCGACGGCGACGTGGACGAGGCCGGCGAGCGGGCGGACGCGCCGCCGGCCCACCCGGCGGTCGCGGACCGGGCGCGCTGCGCGATCGAACCGCCTGACGACGACGGCCGCTGCGCGGACGGCGCCGTCGGCTGCCGCGGCGGCGCCCACGCCTGCGCCTGCTGCCGCGCCGCCTGCGCCGGCACGCGCGCCGACTGCGCCGGCTGCGTCGACGCCGCCGACTGCCTCACCTGCCAGCAGACCGCCGACGTCGCCTACCGCGAGTGCCTGGCCGACTGCGCGCCCGATCCGGCGCCGACGGCCTGGACCTGCGCGCCGCGCGCCGACGACGTGCCCGCCTGCGCCCCCGTCGCCTGCCCCTACGGCAGCGTGCCGGAGGGTGAGGGGTGCCGCCGCGTCGAGATCTGCAACAACGGGCTCGACGACGACGACGACGGGCTGGTCGACGGCACCATCGTCGGCCCCGATCCCTGCATGGCCTCGATCGACGTCTCGGACGCCCCCCAGCCCTTCGGGTTCTGTCGCGCCCATCAGGACTGCGACGGCTTCGGGCCACCCCTCGTCGAGGCGTCTCCGCCGCCCGCGGCGTCGACGGCCGAGGGGGACGCCGAGCCGCTACGGGTGAACCTCGACTACGCGTTCGCGGTCGACCGCGAAGAGGTTTCGATGCGCGCCTACCATGCGTGCGTGCTGGACGGCTGCTGCCTGCCCCCCACCGGTCGGGCCTACCGACAGGCCCGCGACGCCGGCGCCTTCGCGCAGCCGCGGCCCGTCGAGCCGGATGGCTGCGCGCCGGCCCGTGCCGCCGGCGCGCCGTTCGACGCCGACGCGCCGGCGACCGGCCTCACCTGGTGCCAGGCGCGCGACTACTGCGCCTGGGCCGGCAAGCGGCTGGCCACCTCGGCCGAGTGGGAGTTGACCGCGCGCGGCGGGGGCGCACAGCGGGCGTACCCGTGGGGTAACGAAGAACCCAACGTCTGCCTCGACAGCCAGTGCTGCCGCCCCGAAGGCAACGACGATCCCATCCCCGGACTGTGCGTCGGCGTCGACGCGCTGCCCATCTGCCCCGACGCCGAGACGGTTCGGCCCCGTCCCGCCTGCCTGGCCACCGTGCGGCCCGACGACGACTGCACCGACCAGCCGGTCGGCCCCGCGCCGGTCTATGCCAACGTGGACGGTCAGGGCCCCGACGGCGTGCTGAACATGGCGGGCAACGTCGGCGAGTGGGTCTTCGACTGGAACCCGGAGAACTACGCCGGCCTGAACCCGAACGATCCGGTCGGCCCTGCCTGCGACCGTTCCGGCCTGGACAGCCTGCGCACCGTGCGGGGGCCCGTCTACGAGGCAGGCAACTGGCGATCCACCACGGCCGGGTGGACCTGGTACTTCGACAGCCTCGCCGGCAGCGACGTCGGCTTCCGCTGCGCCCGCACGGTGCCGGAGGGCGGCGGCGCCTGCGCGCCCGACATGCCCGATGTGCCGGTGGCGTGCGCGCCGAGCCTGGACGACGCCGAGCCCTGCCGCGTCGGACCGGACTTCCGCGCGACCACCGCCGACGAGCGCGCGGCGTGCGGTGGCGCTCAGGACCGCGCGACCAGCGGGCAGTGCGTCAACGGCCTGGTCGAGGCCTGCGCCACCGACCAGCCCCTGGACTGCGACGACCTGTTGATCAGCGAGGCCGCGCTGCAGCTCGAGTCGCAGGCCACCATCCTGCTGAACGCCGTCTTCGCGGCCACGCTGGCGCCCGCCGGCGGCAACGCGCTGATGGTGCTGGCGCTGCCGGAAGGCTTCGACGTGAACAGCGACGGCGACTGGAACATCGAGATCGGCACCGGCCGACTGGGCAACGGCCGGCTGCGCTGGGCGGGTCTGGGCGACGACCCGTGTGTTCCGATGGACCGGATGGTGGTGCGGGCGCGCACCCGCGTGGCGAACCGCGGCGAGATCCCGCTCGTGTGCAGCCTGGCCGACTCGGGGCAGGTGGCCCTCGACGGCGCGCCGGTGAACACCCACTTCAGCGGCGTCACGTTCCGCGCCCGCGTGGACGGCGACACCATGACCGGCACGCTGACGCTGGTGATGTCCGGGCGCGACGCCGAGGCCTCGACGGTGGGCCGACCCGGCGGCCTGGCCACGCTGCTCGAGAGCGCCAGCCAGCCGCCCCTCGACCTGTGCCCGCTGCTCGGTGCCTGCAGCGCGGCCCAGCTCACCGCCTTCGGCTGCGTGGACGGGCGTTGCACCGGCGACGACTGCGATGGGTACGTGCTGCCCCTCGCCTTCACCGCCGTGCCGGCCCGGAGCGCCGACGTCGCCGGCCTGAACTGCCAGCCGCCGCCCTGAGGCTCAGTCCGGCGGCGGCGGCGGCGGTGGTGGTGGCGGCGGCGGCGGGCCGCCCCCGGGGCCTCCGCCCGGCTCGCCGCCGTCGTCCTCGGAATCCTCGCACAACACGGTGGGCCCGCCCCGGTCCAGGTCCAGCTCGTAGCCGTCCTCGGGGTAGCACGCGCCCAGCGCGGGGTCGCAGAAGTGCGGGTCGGTCGTCGGGCAGTCGGCGTCCGTGGTGCACGCCCTCAGCCACAGCGCCTGCCCGACGCCGCGGCGCTCGATCACCACGCGCACGCCGGTCTCGGGCGCGCAGGCCTCGGGCGTCGCTTCGATGGCGCAGTAGCCGCCGCGCCAGAATGGGTTCTCGTCGAGGCACACGCCCCCCTCGCAGGGCGCGTCGTCGTCGCACGCGTCGCCCAACGTCACGCCGCAGCGCGCGTCGCCGCGCGGCGTCGGCGTGCACGGCGGGGGCACGCGGATCAGGTGATAGCCGGCCGGCACGGGCTTGCCGAAGGGCGAGGTCTCGGCGCTCAGCGGCGTCGGCGCGTACAGGAAGCCCTGGGTCGCCGAGCCCAGGAAGGGCTCGTCGGCGTCGCGCTGCCCGTCGCCGTCGAGATCGTCGTAGGACTTCAGATAGCCGACCGCGTAGCGTCCGCCGCCCGTGCTGACGGCCAGGGCCTCGGCGGGGGGCGCGCTGAACAGGTTCAGCACGCCGACGGCCGGGCGAAACGGGCGCGACGAGCTGGCCAGCTCGACGGGCTCGCCGTCTTCGCGCGCGAAGAAGACGGCGTAGCGCGGACGGGTGACGTCCTCGTCGGGCCGCCGGCTGAGCACGAAGTCGGGGTAGCTGAACAGCACCTCGCCCGCGTACCGCGACGGCGGCAGCGCATCACCGCAGCCGCCCAGCGCGAGCACCATCGCCGTGCGTCGAAGAAGAACTGCGGTCTTTTTTGCAGACATCGCGCGGCTCGCGGTTCAGTCGGTCGGAGGCCGATATGCAGCCCAGTCACCCGACGGTAGCTCAATGCCACGACGCCGTGCGAGACTCCCGCCGTGAACGCGGACCAGCAGCAGCTCAGGGGTCTGTTCGACGCCCACGGCCAGCAGGTGTACCGGCGCGCGCTGCGCTTGCTGGGCAACCCGGCCGACGCCGAGGAGGCGATGCAGGAGGTCTTCATCCGCGCGTCGCAGAACCTCGATCTGCTGCAGCACGGCCATGTGATCCGGTGGCTGTACCGCACGACGACGAACTACTGCCTGAACCTGATGCGCGATCGGAAGCGTCGGCGCGAGCTGCTCGAGGAGAACCCGCCGCCGCCGCCGACGGACACCCGCACGCCGGACGCGATGCTCACGCTGCGCGCCCTGCTGGCCAAGGCCGACGACAAGGAGGCGCAAGCCGTCACCTACGTCTACGTCGACCAGCTCTCGCAGACCGAGGCGGCCGATCTGATGGGCATCTCGGTGCGTTCGCTGGCCTACCTTCTGTCCTCGTTCCGCACCTGGGCCAAGGCCCAGACCGGCGCAGCTTGAGAGCCTCCCGATGAGCGACTTCGATCTCGACGCGCTGCTCGATCGCGAGCCCGAGCACCCCTCGGAGCTGGCCCTCGACGAGTGGATCGCCGGCGTGCTGGGCGCCGCGCGGGCCGCCGAGGTCGAGGCCCACTGCGCGGGCTGCGCGCAGTGCCAGGCCTATGTCACCGAGGCGCGACGCGGGCTGGCCGCGGTGCCGGGGCTGAACGCGGACGCGATGTTCGCGCGCATCCTCGCCGGCGCCGAGGCGGCGAAGCCGGCGCCCGCGGCGGCGGAAGCGAAGCCGGGGCTGCTCGATCGGCTGAAGGGCTTCTTCGACCTGCGCGGGCTGGCCCTGGTGGCGACGGGCGCGGCGGCGGCGGCGCTGATCTTCGTAGTGACGCGGCCCGGCGAGGGCGTCGATCCCCCGCCCATCGGCGCCGATCCCGACCTGGTGCGCGTGAAGGGCAGCCTGGCGCTCGAGGTGGCGCGCAAGACCGCCGACGGCGCGCAGCCGATGGTCAGCGGCGACGTCTTCCGCCCCGACGACGAGATCCGGTTCGTCGCGACGCTGCCCGAGGCCGGCCGCGTGGCCATCGTCGGCGTCGAGGGCGACGGCACGCTCTACACGGCGTGGCCGCTGCCCGGCCACCACGCCGATCCGGTGTTGCCGGCAGGCAAGGCGCAGGCGCTGCCCGGCGCGGTGCGGCTGGACGGCGAGCCCGGCCGCGAGACGCTGCACCTGGTGCTGTGCCCCGCCGACGTCGAGCCGACCTGCACCAGCGCGGGCCCGAAGGCGGCGCCCCGCTGCCCCGCGGCGTGCCGCACCACCGCCTTCGAGCTGGTGAAGGAGGCCCGATGAGGCTGCTCGCCGCGCTCGTCCTGCTGCTGGGCCTCGTGACGCCCGCCGCCGCGCTGCCCGAGAACACGTGGGTGCTGGCCATCGGCAACAACCACGGCGATCCCGACGAGATCGGCCTGCTGTACGCCGAGGACGACGCCCGCACGATGATCGAGGCCCTGCACGACGTGGGCGGCGTGCCCTCGGGGCGCATCACGCTGATGGCCGGCGAGAAGGCCGACGCCGTGCGGCGCAAGCTGGTCGACCTGAAGGCCGAGATCGCGCGCGACGCCGGCACCGGGCCCTCGGCGCTGGTGGTGTACTACTCGGGCCACTCGGACGCGAACGCGCTGCACCTCGACGGCACGCACCTGCCGCTGCTCGAGCTGGTCGAGTCGGTGAAGGCCGCCGGCACGCGCACGCGCCTGCTGCTGCTGGACGCCTGCCGCTCGGGCGGGGCCTCGCGCGTCAAGGGCGTGCAGATGACGGCGTCGTTCGAGATGCGCTTCGTCGAGGCCGCCGACGTCGAGGGCATGGCGGTCATCACGTCGAGCACCGCGCGCGAGTCGAGCCTCGAGTCCGATCGCCTGCGCGGCTCGTTCTTCACGCACTACTTCGTGGCCGGCCTGCGCGGCGCCGCCGACGCCGACAGCGACGCGCGGGTGACGCTGGACGAGGCCTACGACTACGCCTACCACGAGACGGTGCGCGCCTCGGGCCGCACCGAGTCGCTGCAGCACCCCACCTTCGCGGTGGACATGAAGGGCAAGGGCGCGATGGTGCTTTCGCGCCTGGACGCCGACGCGCGCCTGGCGCAGCTGGTGCTGGACGAGCCCGCGCTGTACCTGGTCAGCGACGCGAACGACGGGCGGCTGGTGGCCGAGCTGAAGCCGCCGCGCGCCGAGGCGCACGTCGCGCTGCCCGCGCGGCGCTACACGGTGCAGCACCGCCGGCCCGACGCCTACTTCACCTACGACGTGAACCTGCGCCCGGGCAGCACCGTGGCGCTGAAGGGGTTGAAGGCCGAGGCCACGCGCTACGACCGGCTGGTGCGCAAGGGCGGCGGCGAGCGGGTCGCCATCCACGGCCTGGGCGTGATGGCGGCCTACCGCGACGCGGTGGTCGACGGCGAGCCGGCCGCGCCGCACCTGATCCTCGAGTACGGCGTCGACACCCGGTGGCTGACGCCGACGCTGCGGGTACGCGGCGCGCGCTACGAGGCCGACGGTGAGGATCAGGGCCTCGCCCGCACCCACACCGAGCTGGGCGTCGGCCTCACGCTGCAGCGCTTCGTCGACCTGGACTGGATCAGCCTGTCCTTCGGCATCCTGGGCGAGGCCGCCTGGCACCAGCACGAATACGCCGCCGACCGGCCCACGCGCACCAGCTGGACCGGCAGCTTCGGCGCCCTGCTCGCGGTCGAGCGCATCCTCTACGGCGGGCTGTCGCTGCGCGTCGAGGGCGGCCCGCTGGCCACGGTGCTCGAGACCAGCCGCGTCGAGGCGGGGGCCGAGGTCGAGACGGGCGTGTCGACGGTGGCCAACGCGTGGCTGGCCGCCGGGCTGAGGTGGCGCTTGTAGGCGCCGGGTGCCCATTGCCCTCACCCACCGGCCCGTGGCCTGCTCGCCCCATGCGACCCGTCCCGCCCGCCGAGCTGCACGCGCTCGACGTCGAGTGGTTCCGCCCGGATCCCCGGCGGCGCCTGGCCGCGCCGTGGGCCGCCGCGGTGCTGCTGGTGACGGCCGGCTCGCTGGCCGCGGCGCACGGCATCCACCGGCTGCACGGGCAGCTGAACACCGACGCCTTCGCGCTGACCATGCTGGTCGTCGGCCTGGGCGCCGTGGCCAGCGGCATGGTGCTGGCCGTGGCGTCGGCCATCTGGGTGCTGTCCGACGACACCTGCGTCGGCGTGCGCGTCGACGGGGTGCTGGTGCGCCACCGCGAGAGCGAAGCGACGCTGGTGCCGTGGAGCGCCGTGCGCGACGTGGTGGTGCGCGCCGGGCGCGTCGAGCTGATCACCGACGGCACCACCCACCCGCTGCCCGCCTGCCGCGGCGTCGATCCGGCGACGCTGTGCGAGCGGCTGCGCGCGGCGCACCGTCGGGTGCTCATGGGCGTGCCGCTGCGGTCCTGAAGCGCGACGCCCCCGACACCGCCTGGTAACCTCGCCCCCCACGCGACGCGGCGCCGCCGTCGGCACGCGTCTTGGTTCGCCCACGGACAGGCCGAGGAGGCACCATGCGCGCCCTGCTCCTGCTGACCCTCACCGCCCTGCTCGCCGGCTGCGGCACCCACCCGGCGAACGATGCCCCGCCCACCACGCGCCCCGCCCCGCCGCCCCTCGAAGAGGTCGAGCTGTCGCACGCCGTGCGCACCCTGCTGCGCCCCCGCATGGGCCGCCACGCGCGCGATCTGGGCGATCTGTTCAGCTTCGTCCGCGCCCGGCGCTTCGACGAGACGGCGCGCATCGCCACGCTCATCGCCGCCGAGCCCCGCATCGCGCGTCCGCTGGCCGACGCGCCCGACACGCTGAACGCCACCATCCCGCCGGCCTTCTTCGCCGTCCAGGACGCCCTCCGCGAGCGCGCGCGCGACCTGGCCACCGCCGCCCGGGCCGAGGACGCCTACGCCGTGGACGGGGCCTTCGAGGATCTGGCCGCGACGTGCGCGGCCTGCCACACGCGCTACGTGCCGCTGGGCGAGTAGCGCCCGTTCGCCGCCGCGCCGCCTTTGCGCTGCCCGATCGGTTCCGGCACCCTGTCGAGGTGCGCCGCGCCGCCCTGCTCGCCCTGCTGACGCTGCCCCTGACCGCCTGCGAGGGCGTGCTCGAGGCGCCCCGCGTGCGCGTGCTCGTCGGCGACGGCGACGGCGGCGCGGTGGACGCCTTCCGCGGCGTCGTCCGCGGCCCCGATCTCGGCGCCTCGCCCGCGGACGCCGCGCCCGGGGCCCCGTCCCCCCGCCTCGACGCGTCCCCGCCGCCCGGACCGTCCCTCGACGCCGGGCGCCCCGCGATCGACGCCCGCCGGCCGCCGCCCCCGCCCGTCGACGCCGCCCCGCCCCCGCCGCCGCCGGTCGACGCCGCGCCGCCCGTGCAGCCCCCCGATCCCGGCGTCCCCGCCCACTGCGCCGACGGCCCGCTGGACGGCCCGCTGCCCAACTGCCGCCCCGCGCCCCCGCCCTCGACCGGCGATCCCGCCGCCGACTGCGTCGCGCGCATCAACCAGTTCCGCATGGAGTGCCAGTGCCTGCCCCCGCTGCAGCGCTGGATCGAGGGCGAGGCCTGCGCCGATCAGCACGCCGAGTACGACAGCACGCGCGGCGCCCACGCCGGCTTCCGCGCCCACATCTGCCCGCAGGGCGGCTTCGGCCAGAACGAGTGCCCCGGCTACAACGGCGTCGATCACGTGATCGGCGTGTGCCTGCAACAGATGTGGGACGAGGGGCCCGGCGAGCCTTTCGAGCGGCACGGCCACTACCTGAACATGACCAACCCGCGCTTCAGCCGCGTCGCCTGCGGCTTCTACGACGCCGGCCGCGGCGACTTCTGGGCGGTGCAGAACTTCGAGTAGGCCGGTCCCGCGACCGGCTCATCCCCCGGCCTGCGGCGCCACGACCCGCTCGACCGTGGCCTCGAGCGGCTGCTCGAGCAGCGCCGGCGGCACCGACGGAAACACCACCGTGAAGTCCTGGATGACGCCCGGCTCGACGCGGGTCAGCGTCGCGGGATCCCGCGTGTGCGCGTAGTGCGGGTGGCGGGGGTCCTGGGCGGCGGGCGCCGCCTGCTCGGGCGTCAGCGCGTCGCAGCACCAGACGGTGCGCAGGCGCTGGCGCTGTCCGTTCGCGCGCAGCTCGACGACCAGCCGGGTCGGATCCAGCGTGTCGGCCGTGTCGTTGACGATCTGGCCGTACACCGCGACCGCGCGCTGCGTGGGCAGGGGCTCGACGGTGACGATGCGCGTGGTCACCCGGCCCGAGGGCGCCGCGGCCGGCGGGGCGGGCGAGGTCAGCCGCACGGCGGGCGCCTCGTGGGTCGACGCGGGGGGGCCGACCCACGAGAGCAAGCCCGCCGAGGCCGTCAGCAGCGCCCCGCCCGCCGCCCACGCCATCCACGGTCGTCGCGCGCGCGCCGCCCGCGGATTCGAGCGGCGCGTCGGCCGCCACCGGGCCGGGCTCGGCGGTCAGGGGGCGAGCCGAGGCGCGCCGCGTGCGCGATGATACGCCGCGGCGGCGCGGGTCCGGCGCTCGTCCTGGGCGCCACGCGCGCCAGCCGGCGGGGCCGCGCCGGCGCGCTGGCGACCGCGCGCCCCCGGATGACGCGGTAGCACACGTCGTCGGCGGCCGATGGCTCAGCCGGCGAGTCTGGCGGGGGGGCGTACGCCGCGCGATCCGCGCCGCCGGCGGCGGCGTCGCCCGCGTGCGCGCCGCGGCGGGCGGCGGCGTCGCGCGCCGCACCCCGGCCCGGTCCAGCACGAAGGGGGCCTGGCACGCGGCGCACCGCACCGGCAGCCCGTCGTCGACGAGGAGCTCGACCGGGAAGTCGTAGCCGCGGGCGCAGGCGGGGCACTCGATACGCATCGACGTGGCTCGGCGCGCCGTCGTGAAGGGTGGCGCCGCCGGGCATCATAGCAGCGGCCGGCCGATCCGACGGTCCGGCGCGGTCAGAAGGTCCCGGTCCACACCGCCGCGGCGCCCCCGGGGGTGGGCGCCAGGCGCAGCGCCTGCCCCTGTGGGTCCTTCGTCGCCCACGGCTCGGCCGCCAGCGCGAAGCCGCCGCCCACCAGCCCCAGCGCGAGCACCGCGCCGCTGACGCTGTACAGCACCGGCTTCAGATCGGCGTCCTCCTCGTCGAGGTAGCCCGTCAGGATCAGCCCCGTGGTGCCGAACGCGATGTTCACGCCGGCGCAGCCGAGGGCGACGTTGCGCAGCGCGGGCGAGACCGTGCGGTCGTCGACCACGTCGATGCCGATCAGGATCGTGGTCAGCAGCCCACCGCCGACGGCGATCGCCAGGATGCCCCCGAGCCCCAGGCCGGCCCCGGCCCAAGGGTCGGACGACTGGGCGCGCGCGGCGCCCGGCGCCGCCAGCAGCGTCAGCATCATCAACCCGACGGCCCAGCCGCCTACCTGTCGTCTCATCACGTCGCCTCGGCCGGCGCATCGCCGGCGTCCCTCTGCAGATCGGCCACGACGAACACCGGCCGTAACCCTCTGAAACCCTTGAGCTCCATCTCTTCGCGCCGCGCCACGACCAGGCGCTCGCCCAGCGCCAGCCGCGCGCCCTCGTCCACCAGCACCTCGTGCGCCGACGCGCGCCCGCACAGGCGCGACGCCAGGTTCACCACCGAGCCGATCAGCGTCCGCTCGCGACGCTCCTCGCTGCCGATCTCGGCCAGCACCAGGTTGCCCGACGCCACCCCCACGCCGACGTGGATCGGGATGTCGAAGGCCTGCTCGGCGTTCATCGCCCGCACCGCGGCCTGAATCTCGAGGCCGCAGGCCACCGCGCGCCCGGCGTGGTCGTCGCCCATGAACACGCCCAGCACGGCGTCCCCGATGAACTTGTCGATGACGCCGCCGTGCCGCGCGAGGATCTCGGCCTGCCGGCGCAGGTACACGTTCAGCATCTCCACCACGCGCTCGGCCGAGATGCCGCTCGACAGCGTCGTGTAGCCGCGGATGTCGCTGAACATGATCGTGCCCTCGAGCGCCTCGACCTCGAGCGACTGCCCCCGCGTCCGCCGGATGGCCGCCTCGAGCGTGTAGGCCGGCACGAACTTCAGCAGCTGGACGCGCTGGGCCAGCGTCGCGGCCATCTCGTTGAACTGCTCGGCCACCAAACCCAGCTCGTCGTCGCGGCGCACGTCGACGCGGTGGGTGTAGTCCTGCTCCTTGATCGCCTGCGCGCCGCGCCGGATGCGCTGCAGGGCGCGGCCGATGTTGCGGGACAGGAAGCCGCCCAGCAGCATCGCCAGCAGCACCACGGCGGTCGAGCGCAGGATGACGTCCCAGAAGATGCCCCAGCGCGCGTCGAAGATGTCGGACAGATCCTGCTGCGCCACCAGCAGCGCCACCACGCGCCCCTCGCCGCCGTCGGGGGGCGTCGTCTTCAGCGCGGCGAAGCCGTTGATGCGCTCGCCGCGCGGCACTTCGTACAGGCTGCTGTAGCTGCTGTCGCCGCCGGTCACCGCGCGCCAGACCGCCGCGCGCGCGTCGGGGTGAAAGCGCACCTGCTGCCCGGGCTCGGGCTCGACGTCGGCCAGCGCGGTGAAGGCCGGCCCCATCAGCGTCTCTTCGTCGACCGCGTCGGGATCGATGGGCGTGTGGGCGATGGCCAGGGGCAGCGCCGCCGTCGGCGCGCCGTCGGCCGAGTAGGCGGCCTCGTCCAGCCCCTCGAAGGCGTCCGGATCGGGCACGCGCACCACGAACAGCGCGTCCTGCGGACCGAACTCGGTCACCTGGCGGATGTCGCGCAAGGTCCGCTGCAGCCGCCGCAGCGCCCGCCGCGCCTCGGGCCCGTCGCCCGTGCTCGCCAGCACGTCCTCGGCGCGGAGGTCGAGCGCCGCCACCTGCACGATGCGCTGCAGCCCCTTGCCGAAGCGCGCCTGGTTCAGCCAACGCTCGCGGTCGTAGGTCTCGAGCGCGAAGTAGAGGATGGTCAGGCACACCAGCACCACCGACAGGCCGGTGATCTTCACCACCAGCCGACGCCGATGCAGCGTGAGGAGGCGCCCGATCACTCCTTGCCGCGTGATCCCAGGAAGCGGCGCTCGAGCAGCTTGCCCATGCGATCCAGCTCGGCGGCGTCCAGCTTCGCCAGCTCGGCCAGCCGCTCGGGCGTCGCCTCCACCCCGTTGGCCGCCAGCGCGCCCGCCGGATCCTTCAGCAGCTGCGCCCGGAGCTCCAGGTCGAGCAGGCTGCGCGCGATCAGCTCCGCCAGTTTCGCGTCCGCCATGGCCCCTCCGCGTGCCCGCGCATCATACGGCACCCCCGCCCCGCCCGACACAACCCCGCAACCCCGACACCACGGGCGATCGCCCCGGCGCTCGGCCAGGCACGTCGTTGCCGTCGCCGTTGCCGTCGCCGTCGCCGTCGCCGTCGCCGTCGCCGAGCCGCCCCCAGCCCATCACACGGCCCCCCGCCCCCCCGACACACGTCTTCACGTTTTCCCCCACCGCCGCCCCGTTGAAGCCCGTACCCTCGCTTCGGTATCTACCCCGGAGCGCCCCGACTCATCCCCACAGGAGAGCAGCGTTGCTGACCGAGTTCTTCCTCGACATCACCCTCATCGGCGCCGAGTGGGTGCTCTACCTGCTGGTGCTGATGTCGCTGGTGTCCGTGGGCCTCATCATCGAGCGCATCACCTATTACCGCCGCGCCTTCCGCGATCCCTCGGCCCTGCGCGCCCTGCGCGACAAAGAGGGCGAGGCCGGCCTGCGCGTCACCCTCGAGTCGAACCTGACCTTCCTCGCGTCGGTCGGCTCGAACGCCCCCTTCATCGGCCTCTTCGGCACGGTGCTGGGCATCATCCGCGCCTTCCACGATCTGGTGGGCAACGCCAACGGCGGCGCCGACGTGGTGATGGCCGGCATCTCGGAGGCCCTGGTGGCCACCGCCGTCGGCATCTTCGTCGCCATCCCCGCGCTGGCCGCCTACAACGGCTTCCTGCGCAAGGTCGATCAGCTGGTCGCGCTGGCGGACGGCGGCCCGGCGGCGACGCCCGCGGACGCCGGCGCCGAGGGCTGAGGGGTGGCCGGCGCTCCGCAGGGCGGCCGCGGCAAGGTGGTCGCCGGCATCAACGTCACGCCGCTGGTCGACGTGGTGCTGGTGCTGCTGATCATCATGATGGTCACCGGGCAGTTCATCGGGCGGCAGATGTTCGAGGCCGAGCTGCCCAAGGGCGCCTCGGGCGAGCCGGTGAACGAGGTGCCCCTGGTGGTCGAGATCCGCGCCGACCGCAGCATCTGGGTCGGCGTCGAGCAGCTCGATCTGGCCGCGCTGGCCAAACGCGCCAAGGCGCGCGACGGCGCCGACGGCGAGGCCGCCAGCAAGGCGATCATCGCGGCCGACAAGAAGGTGGACTACGGCCGCGTGGCCGAGGTGATCGACGTGCTGCGCCTGGCCGGCGTCGGGGGCTTCGGCCTCGAGATCAAGTCCGGCGCCCCCCCCGTCGAGGGGCTGCAGTGACGAAGACGGGCCTCGCGCTGCTCGAGCGCCGCACGCCCTGGCTGGTGCTGCTGCTGGGCAGCCTGGCGGTGCACGGCGCGCTGGGCGCCGGGCTGGTGGCGGTGCGCCCGCCGCCCCACGAGAAGAAGGTGATCGTGCCGGTGAACGTGGTGGTGAAGGAGGAGCCGCCGCCACCGCCCCCGCCGCCGCCGCCGCCGAAGGAGGAGGAGGTCGAGCCGCCGCCCCCGCCGCCCGAGCCCGAGGTGCCGCGCGAGCCGGTGGTGCAGGAGGAGCCGCCGCCGCCGCCGAACAAGAAGCCGGCGAAGAAGAAGCGCGCCGAGAAGCCCAAGCCCCCGCCGCCCCCGAACCAGCCGCCGCCGCCGCCGGATCAGCCGAAGCCGCCGCCCCCGCCGCCCCTGATGGGGCTGAACCTCGAGGGCGTGGCCACGGCCGGCCCCGGGCAGGGCGGCATCGCGGTGCCCCAGGGCGGGCAGCGCGACGGCGAGCGCTACGGGGCGGCGGGGGGCACCGGTGAGCGCAAGCGGCGGCCACAGCCGGCGGGCGGCAGCGACGCCGAGGAGCCGGGCGAGGCGCCGGTGCCGGTCAGCGGCGTGACGTCGCTGCCTCGGGTGACGCGCGAGGTGAAGCCCGTCTACCCGCCCGAGATCAAGCGGCAGGGCATCGAGGGGCGCGTGGTCGTGGCCCTGGAGATCGGGGCCGACGGGCGGGTACGGTCGGCGACGCTGGTCGAGAAGCTGCACCCCGTGCTGGACAAAGAGGCCCTGAAGGCCGCGCGCAAGCTGCGCTTCGCGCCGGCCAAGGTGGGCGACACGCCCGTCGCCGTGCGCATCCCCTACACCTTCCACTTCGTGATCGAGTGATGTTTCGACTTCGAGTGACACCGGGACGCGCGCTGCTGGCCTGCGCCGCCCTGCTGACGCTGGCGACGCCGGCGTGGGCGCAGGAGGGCGCGCGGCGCCTGGGCGACGAAGAGGCCGAGGCCGCCGAGGCCGCCGCCCAGCCGCCGCCCGCGCCGGTGCTGACGCGCCCGCCGGAGCTGGTGCAGTTCGTCGAGGCTTCCTACCCCGAGGCCGCGAAGGCGACGCAGCGCGAGGCGGCGGTGCAGCTGATCCTCACCATCGACGCCGAGGGCAAGGTCACCGACGCCGTGCTGCAGGGCGAGCCGGTGGGCGACGGCTTCGACGAGGCCGCCATCGAGGCCGCGAAGCAGTTCGTCTTCCGCCCGGCCGAGATGGACGGGAAGCCCGCCCCCATCCGCATCGGCTTCACCTATCGCTTCAAGTTCGTGCCCGAGGCGCCGCCCCCCGAAGAAGAGGCCGAGGCCGAGCCGGTCGCGCGCCTGGTGGGCCGCGTGCGCGAGAAGGGCACCGGCGCGCCCGTGCCCGGCGCGCCGGTGGGCGTGCCCGCGCAGGGCGTCGAGGTGCTGGCCGACGCCACCGGCCGCTTCACGCTCGAGGGCGTCGAGCCGGGCGAGATCGAGCTCATCGCCACGTCGCCCGACCACCGCCGCGAGGTCGTGACGCTCACCCTGGCCGAGGGCGAAGAGGTCGACGTGCAGTTCCGCCTCGAGCGCCTGCGCCGGTCGCCCTTCGAGACCATCGTGCGCGGCGAGCGCGAGAAGACCAGCCTCACCCGCCGCACGCTCGACCAGAAGGAGCTGCGCACGGTGCCCGGCACCTTCGGCGATCCCCTTCGCGTGGTGCAGAACCTGCCCGGCCTGGCGCGCACGCCGTACATCCTGGGCGTGCTGCTGGTGCGCGGCACCTCGCCCGGTGACTCCGCCGTGATGATCGACGGCCACGAGGTGCCCCTGCTGTACCACTTCGCCGGCGGCCCCTCGGTGCTGCCCCCCGAGATGCTGGGGCGCATCGACTTCTTCCCCGGCAACTTCTCGGTGCGCTACGGCCGGGCCATCGGCGGCATCATCGACGTCGAGACGCGCGTGGCCTGGCCCAAGGAGTGGCACGGCAGCGCCGAGATCGACCTCTTCGACGCCGGCCTCTACATGGAGGGCCCGCTGACCGACGACACCAGCGTCAGCGCGTCCGTCCGCCGCAGCTACATCGACACCATCCTGCGCTTCGGCGAGGCGGTCAGCGACGCGCCGCTGGCGACCGTGCTGCCCGTCTACTACGACTACCAGGCGCGGGTGAACCACAAGCTGGGCGGCAAGGATCGGCTGTCGCTGCTGGTGTTCGGCAGCCACGACGATCTCACCGTCGTGGGCGACCCCGGCGATCAGTCCGGGGCCAACGCCGACGTCGACGCGGCGCTGGGCTTCCACCGGCTGAAGCTGAGCTGGAAGGCCCACCCCACCGACGCCGTCGAGTGGGATCTGTCGCCGGTGGTCGGCGTCGACTTCACCGGCATCGACGCCGGCCGCGTGCAGGCCGACGGCACGGTGGTCGAGTTCGGCCTGCGCCACGACCTGCGCATCCAGGCCGCCGACGACGTCGTCGTGCGGACCGGGCTCGACCTGCTGGGCCGCTACGTCATCCTCAGCGCCGACGTACCCCTGCGCACCAGCAACTACCGCCCGCACCCGGCCGCGGGCTTCGGCTCGCGCCCCACCGACGAGCTCGAGCGCAGCATCCTGCTCAACGGCGCGGCGATCTACGGCGAGGTCGAGTGGGCCCCTGGCGGCGGCCCGGTGACGCTCATCCCCGGCGTGCGCACCGACTACTATCGCTACTTCGACCAGAACCGGTTCTTCGCCGATCCGCGCGTCAACGCGCGCTGGGCGCTGACCGACGCGTTCACGCTGAAGGGCGGCGCCGGCATCTTCAGCCAGGCCCCGCCCGAGTGGCGGCTGGACGAGGAGTTCGGCAACCCCGACCTCGACCTCGAGTGGGCCGAGCACTACGGCCTGGGCTTCGAGTGGAAGCTGACCGAGGCGCTGACGCTCGACGTCGAGGGCTACTGGTCGCGCCGGCACGACCTGGCCGAACGCTCCGACTCGGTCACCGTCGAGGGCGGCGACAGCGGCTTCGCCAGCATCAACCCGGCGCGCTTCGAGAGCACCGGCACCGGCCAGAGCTATGGCATCGAGATGCTGCTGAAGCACGAGGTGACCGACCGCCTGTACGGGTGGATCAGCTACACGCTGGCGTTCACCGAGGCCGACAGCGGCCAGGAAGGCGGTCAGGGCGGCGCGGGCGAGGCCGGGGGCGGCGGGCGCCTGAACCAACCGCACAACATGGTCGTGGTGGCCAGCTACAAGTGGCCGGGCAACTGGGAGACGGGGCTGCGGTTCCGGCTGGGCTCGGGCAACGCGGACACGCCGGTCGTCGGCGACACCTACGACGGCGACGAGGGCTTCTACCGGGGCCTGCAGGGCGACGACAACACGACGCGTCAGCCGCTGTTCCACCAGCTCGACCTGCGCATCGAGCGGACGTGGATCTTCAAGGCCTGGGAGCTGGCCGCCTTCCTCGACCTGCAGAACGTCTACAACGCCGAGAACCCGGAGTTCACGACCTACGACTATCGCTTCCGCAACTCGGCCAAGGTGCGCGGCCTGCCCGTGTTCCCGAGCTTCGGCGTGCGGGGGAGCTTCTGATGCGTCACGACACGAAGCGAACGCTGCCCGTCATGGCGCTGCTGGCCGTGTCCGCGCTGGCCACCGGCTGCAGCGACTTCGAGCCCGAGGAGATCGTCGTCGACCTGCGCCCCATCGCGGTGCAGACCGAGCCGCCCGAGGTGTTCGTCGCGGTCGCCGACGGCGCCGACGAGGGGCTGGTGCTGAAGGTCACCGCCGATCCCGCGCCGGTGCAGGTGAACTACCTGGTGGTGAACCCCGAAGACATGACCACGCCGATGCAGATCGAGGTGATCGCCTGCCTCACCATCGAGTCGCGCCGCTGCGACGATCCCGACAACACGGTGACCAAGGTGGCCTCGCTGACGAGCCCGCCCGGCACCTTCTCGCTGACCTTCACGCCCACCGCCGCGCAGCTGAACACGTGGCTGAGCGAAGACAGCTTCCAGGGCTTCGGCGGCCTGTTCGTGACGCTCGAAGCCATCATCGTGCAGCCGGGCTATCCCACCGAGCACGTCGCGAAGACGGTCACCTACAACGTGCCCTTCGTGCCGCGGGGCGAGGGCCAGGATCCCCCGCCGCCCAAGCTGCCCAACCAGAACCCGACGCTGGACGGCATCCGCTTCGACGAGGCGCTGTCGATCATGGACGGCGAGGTCATCGAGCTGCCCGCCGGCCGCGAGGTGCCCATGGAGCCCATCTTCGACCGCGAGCGCATCGAAGAGACCTATCCCGTGCCCACCTTCCCCACCAGCGCCGACGAGACGCCCGGCTATCGCATCCTCGACGAGACCTTCGAGGTGCAGTTCTGGGTCACCGAGGGCGCCGAGCTGGGCGCTTCCGAGCTCGACAGCGACACCCCGCTGGGCCCGGTGACCGACTTCGAGACGTCCATCGTGCCCCCCGCGACGCCGGGCGAAGAGGCCACGCTCTACATCGCCATCCGCGACGACCGCGGCGGCGGCAGCTTCTACACCCGCATCATCCGCGCGCGGTAGCGGGCGCGGCGCGCGGCGTCCGGGTGGCGTGACGCGTGTGGCCGCGGCGAATTGCCGCAGGCCACCCCGCTGTCCCTCCGGCGCTCACCCGCGCGAGCCCGGATCTGGCGCCAGCGCCCAGGGCGCTCCGGGCCCCGTGTCCCCCGGCCGGACGACGCACGACCGAAGGCCGGCACGCGCATTGCTTTCAGGGCGCGTCCCTGGCTCGCGTGGCCGCGCGCCGATGGACGCCGGCCGACGCGCGCAGACCGACGAGGTGCACATGATCCGAGCGGACGCCGCCGACCTCCCGACCACCCACGCGGCCCCCCGCGCGCTGGCCTATCCCCCGGGCGGGCTGCTGGTGTGGCTCTTCATCCTCATGGAGCTGGGCGTGTTC
>JACKDN010000026.1 GCA_020633465.1 Myxococcales bacterium | reverse complement strand
GCCGCCGGTGACGAGGATGCGCAGGCTCACTCGACCTCCCGGGTGTAGGGGTGAGGGTCGCGCGCGAAGTCGATCAGGCGGCCGGCGTGCTCGATGAGCACCTGCCGCGCGGTCAGGCCGGCGGCCGCCATCTCGGCGACGATGTCGGCGGCGCGCCACTGGGACGGGACGATGACCACCGCGTCGGGCCGGCCGCGCAGGGCGTCGCGCGAGGCGATGCGCTGGCCGGTGCCGGGGACGAAGGTGCCCACCTTGGCGGGATCGGAGTCGACCACGAGCGGGAAGCGCGCGGCGTCCAGGCCGTAGCGGTTGAGGAAGGCGGCGGCCTTGCCCGTGCCGCCCCAGACGACGGCGCCGGCCAGCTCGTCGAGCTGAGCGCGGATGGTGGGCAGCGCGGCGGCGGCGGCGGCGCGCCAGGCGGCGGCCTCGGCGGCGTGGTCGCGCTGCTGCGACGAGACGCCGAAGCGCGCCAGGCCGAAGACCACCTCGCCGTCGTAGCCGTGCTCCACCGCCATCACCTCGGCCCCGCTGCGCGCCAGCATGCGGCCGAAGGACGCGGTGGTGAAGTGCGAGACGTGCTCGTAGAACAGGTCGACCGTGCGGCCGGTGGCCCACAGGCGGTCGACGCAGGGCACCTCGAGCAGGCCCAGCGGGCGCAGGTCGTGGGCGACGGCGGCCGCCTCGACGCGCTGCAGCAGGGCCAGCGGGCTCTCGAGGTGTTCGAGGACGTGGCGGGCGACGATCAGATCCGGGCGCAGCTCGGGCAGGTGCGACGCGGGCTCGAACAGGGCCGCGCGCAGCTCGAGGGCGTCATCGGCGGCCTGCGCGCCGTGCGGATCGAAGCCGACGTAGCGGCCGCCCGGGCGCGCCGCCGCCAACGCCGCGAGGAAGTGCCCGTCGCCGTAGCCGATCTCGACCACCGTGGGCGCCTCGGGCAGGCCGTCCAGGGCGCGCCCGACCAGCCGGCGCACGAAGCCCGACCAGCCCACGCCAGCGTTGAACATGCGGTTGGGCTGGTCGCCGTAGGGCACGGCGTCGTACGAGAAGGCGCGGTTGTAGACGTGCCCGCAGTCGACGCAGCGCACGAAGTCGAGCGGCAGCGCGGGCATCGCGCGGGCCGCCGCCTCGCTGCGCGGCCAGGCCAAGGTGGCCAGCGGCTGGCGATCGTCGAGCAGCGGGGCGGCGGCCACGTGGGCGCACGCTGGGCAGTGGTCGACCATGGGTCGGGATGTTCGCGCGGCGCCGGTCCCCACGCAACCTCACGCCCCCCGGCGGCGTCTGCCGGTTGCGTCGGCAGGCCGAGTGGCCGACCGCCGAGGCCCACGCTCGCCACCGACCGGAGACGCACCGTGCACACCGACCTGTTCCCCTCGCGCTGGCCCCCGGCGCACCCCGACCGCATCCAGCTCTACTCGCTCGCCACGCCCAACGGGAAGAAGGCGGGCATCGCCCTCGAAGAGGTGGGGCTGCCCTACGAGGCGCACCGCATCGACATCATGGAGGGCGATCAGTTCGATCCCGAGTTCGTGCGGCTGAACCCGAACTCGAAGATCCCGACGCTGCTCGACCCCAACGGCCCCGGCGGCGAGCCCATCGCGATCATGGAGTCGGGCGCCATCCTGCACTACCTCGCGCGCCGGACCGGCAAGCTGCTGCCCACCGATCCGCGGGGCGAGAACGAGGTGCTGCAGTGGGTCTTCTTCCAGGTGGGCCACGTGGGGCCGATGTTCGGGCAGTTCGGGCACTTCTACAAGTTCGCCAAGGGCAAGACCGACGACTACGGACAGAAGCGCTACGGCGCCGAGGTGACGCGGCTGCTGGGCGTCATCGAGGCGCGGCTGGAAGATCGCGACTACCTCGTCGGCGAGTACACCATCGCGGACATCGCCACCGTGCCGTGGATCACCTCGCTCGAGTTCTACGAGGGCAAGGACTACGTGGGCTACGCCGACTTCCCGCGCGTCGACGCCTGGGTGCAGCGCGTGCTCGCCCGCCCCGCCGTGCAGCGGGGCCTCGAGGTGTGCGGGTTCTGACCTCGACCGTCGCGCAGTCCCATGGCGGGCGCGGTGATGAGGATCACTTCGGAGCGCGCGGCCGCGCGACGTCCGCGTCCCGCTTGGGTATGCGTTCTGGCCCATCCCGTGCACTTGACGAGGGGCGGAGAGGAGGCGTAGACAGCGAGTTGCTCCGGGTGAAAGGGCACTCTGTTGTTTCGTTCGCTGCTCCCGCGCCCGTCCGGGCGAGGTGTACCGAAGCGCCGTCTGCCCACGCCGGCGACCATCGCGATCGGCGCCCTCGCTGCGCTGGCCGGTGGCTGCGTCCAGGTGTCCGACGAACCCACCGACGCGGCGACGCCATCCGAGATGGGCCTCGACCTGGGGTCGGCGGTGGACGCCACGGCGCCGGCCGACGTGCTCCCGTCGGGTGACGGCGACACCGCCGGTGCCGACATGGGTACGGTGGCGCGCATCACCGCACCAAGCGCCCAGTTCCTCTGCTCCGACGGCCACGGATTGTCGAGCGGTCACGGTTGGTACCTGGTGCTGAGGCTCGGCTATGGCCAGAGGGAATGCCTAAGTAGCGACGTATCGAGCAGTCATGGTGAGTATTTCGTCCCGGTTCGCTGGTCGGAGGACGTGATCGAAACCGCCAGTGCGACCGTCGAGAACGGCAGCTACTGCTGGGACGACTGCCGCACGTTCGAGGGTACGGTGACGTTTACCGAGCTCCTTCCTGCCGTCCTATGGTCACGCGGATGGGACTACGAGGCGCGTCCTCCGGTCGGCCCCGTCGCCAGCGGCCGCGTGACCGGACACTGGACCGACACGGGCGAGCCAGTCGTGATCCCCTTCGAAGGCGCGGAGGGCTGTGGCGCGATCTATTTCTCCATGACGGGCTGCCCAGAGGATCCGTGGACGTCGGCAGCCGTGACGCGCGACGCGGGTGAGTGAACAGGCTGGGGATCAGCGCCGAAGTGCCTCGGACCCGTTGGTCCGCTGAACGTCCCAGCGTGACGGGCGGGCTGACAGCCGGTGGGTCTCGAGGACCCGCGGGATCGAGAAGACGGCCTCAGCGCAGCCCGTACTTGTTCAGCTTGTCGATCAGGGTCACGCGGCTGACCCCGAGCTGGCGGGCGGCTTCGCTCTGGTTGCCGCCGGCGCGGGCGAGCGCGTCGCCCACCACCCGCTTCTCGAAGCGGGCCACGCGGGCCTTCAGGTCGAGGGCCGGCGCGCCGTCGGCGGCCTCGTGCAGGTCGGCGACGTCGTCGATCGCGGGGCCGTCGGCCAGGGCCACCAGCGACTCGACCACGTGCTCCAGCTCGCGCACGTTGCCCGGCCAGGGCATCGCCTCGAGGCGGCGCAGCAGGCGCGGGGCCAGGCGCACGTCGGCCAGCCCGAACTGGGCGCCGAAGCGGCGGGCGAAGTGCTCGGCCAGCGGCGCCACGTCCTCGGGGCGCTCGCGCAGGGGCGGCAGGTGGATGGTGACGACGTTCAGGCGGTAGTACAGGTCCTGCCGGAAGCGCCCGGCCTCGACCTCGGCGCGCAGGTCGCGGTGGGTCGCGGCCACCAGCCGCACGTCGACGCGCTCGGACCGATCGGCGCCGACCGCGCGGATCTCCCCGTCCTGCAGCGTGCGCAGCAGCGCGCCCTGGATGCGCAGGTCCAGCTCGCCCACCTCGTCGAGCAGCAGCGTGCCGCCGTCGGCCTCGCCGAAGACGCCCCGCCGCGCCTTGGCCGCGCCGGTGAAGGCGCCCGCCTTGTGGCCGAACAGCTCGGCCTCCGCCAGCGAGTCGGTCAGCGCCGCGCAGTTGAAGCGCACGTAGGGCCGGTCGGCCCGCGCCGACGCACGCACCAGCGCCCGCGCCACCAGCTCCTTGCCCGTGCCCGTCTCGCCGGTGATCAGGACGGTCACGTCGCGCCCGGCCGCGCGCTCGACCCGCTCGGCGACGCACCGCATGGCCTCACTCTCGAACACCATGTGGCGCGCCAGCGCCAGCTCGGCGCGCAGCCGCCGGTTCTCGTCGGTCAGCCGCGCGGTCTCGAGCGCGCGCCGGACCACCCGCACGATCTCGTCGTTGTCGAAGGGCTTGGCGAAGTAGTCGATGGCGCCGCGCTTCATCGCCTCGACCGCCGCGCGCTCGTTGCCGTGCGCGGTGATGAGGATCACCTTCGGCGCGCGCGGCCGCGCGACGACCGCGTCCAGCAGCCCCATGCCGTCGAGCTTGGGCATGCGCAGGTCGCTCAACACGAGGTCGACGCCCCCCGCCTCGACCCGCTCGAGCCCCGCCTGCCCGTCCGGGGCCTCGTCGACGGCGAAGCCCTCCTCTTCCAAGAGCGCCCGCAGCGCGTAGCGCACGGCCGGCTCGTCGTCGACGATCAGGATCTTCGGGTTCACGGGGCGTCCTCCAGCGCGGGCGGGTGGCGGGGCAGGGTCAGGGTGGCCAGCGCTCCGCCGCCGTCCGCGTCGTCCAGCGTGAGCTCGCCGCCGTGCTGTGCGGCAATGGCGCGCGCGACGGTCAGCCCCAGGCCGCTGCCATCGGAGCGCGTGGTGACGCCGGACTCGAACAGGCGGGCGCGGGGCTCCTTCGGCAGGCCGGGGCCGTCGTCGCGCACGGTGAAGGCGACGCCCTCGCCCGCCGCCCGGGCGCCCAGCCAGAGGCGGCCGCCGGCGCCCAGCGCGTGCAGCGCGTTCTCGACCAGGTTGATGAGCACCTGCTGCACCTTGCGCGGATCACAGCGCAGGGGGCCGGCGGCGTCCACGTCGACCTCGAGCGTCACGCCGCGCGCCGCGGCCGTGGCTTCGTACAGCCGCGCCACGCGCCCCACAACCTGCGCCGGCTCGACGTCCACCGCGGCCAGGCCGCGCACCGGCCGCGACAGGTTGAGGAACTCGTCGAGGATGCCGCCCAGGCGCCGCACCTCGCCCACCAGGACGCCCATCTGCTCGGCCTCGCGGCTGCCCGGCGCCAGCTTGCGCGCCACCAGGTCGCTCAGGGTGTGGATGGCGGCCAGCGGGTTCTTCAGCTCGTGCGCCAACGCGCTCGACAGCTCGCCCAGCTCGTCGTGCTGCGCCTTCAGCGTCGCCAGCGTCTCGGCCCGCGCCTCGGCCACCGCCGCCGCGGCCCGGTCGAGGTGCTGGCGCAGCACGACGCCGATGGAGGCGCCGACGGTGAGGATCAGCGTCATCACCAGGGCCGTCGTCACCAGGAACAGCGGATCGTAGGGCGCGGTGGGCGCGATCCGGATGAGCTGCGGCACGGCCATCTCGGCCACCCCGGTCAGCCGCAGCGCCAACAACAGCAGCACCGTGACCGACAGCACGCCCGCGGCGACCGCCGCCCAGGTCTTACGGCCGATGGCCACCGCCAGCACCACGCTGACCGGCACGAAGACCGGCAGCACCGGGCTCTCGACGCCGCCCGTCGTCGCGATGATCGCCGTGTGCAAGAGGAAGACGGTGCCCACGCGGCGCACCAGCAGGCCCGGCGTCACCTGCGGCGCGCGCCCTTCGATCAGCAGCGACGCCACCAGCGCGACGCCGGCGAGAGCGAGGACGATCAGCCGCCAGCCCCCATCGCCCGCCCACCAGAGCGCCAGGCCGAGCGTGGTCAGCAGCACCAACGCCGCGGTGCGCAGCCGCCCGATGAGCGTGACGAAGCCGGCCAACTCGTGCGCGAAGCGGCTCTCGAGGATCGACGTGTCGGGCTGCGCCATGGAGGCCTCCGGCGAACGCGCCGGACGCCTCTGCAAAGGCCCGGCCGAGCCCCGCGGCCCAGCGCTCCGCGGCCGCGCGCGGTCTCAATGTAAAGGAAACCGACACCCCAAGCAGGGCGCTCGACGACGCCCGGTCCCGCACGACGTGGGAGCCGGAGGACGTGCCCGTGCCCGTGCCCGTGCGCGTGCCCGACCCAACCGAGCCACCACCAGCAACCGAAGCGGACGGATCGATCGGGAACCCCTTGACCTTGACCTTGACCTTGACCGTGCCCTTCCTGCCGCGCCCCCGCCCACACGCCATCGCGACGCGCGCAGGCCGCGATCCCCTTGACCTCCCCGCCGCGCACCTGCGCACGCGCCGTCGCAAGGCGCGCAGGCCACGCTGGCGTTTCAGTCCGAGGGGTCCGACTTCGATCGAAGATGGAGGTGCTGGAAAGGAAGAGGTGGGGACGCGTTGGCTTCGGCCTGCGCGCGCAGTGCCGTGTCGAGGCTGGGTGCGCGGCTTTGGGGAAGGTCAAGGTCAAGGTCAAGGTCAAGGGTCCTTCGGCCTGCGCGCGTCGTGCAGCGGTGCACAGTGGGGGCGCGGCTTCGGGCACGGGCACGGGCACGTGCACGTGCACGTCTTCGGACGCCCTGCTCCATCTCCCGCTGTGGTGTAAGGCAAACCGACACCCCCTGTCGGCCCGCCTGACGATCGCCGCGGCTCTCGGCCCGCCGTGCCGCGGCGGGGCGCGTGGCACGGCCGTTGCCAAGGTGGCGGCCCGAACCGGAGGCTCCCCATGTTCGTCCTCACCACCTCGCTCGCCGTCGCGCTGCTGGCGCCCGCCACGCCGGGCGACGGCCTGACCCTGCGCGCCGCGGTCGAGCGCGTGCTGGCGCGGCACCCGGCGCTGGCCGCGGCCGAGCGCTCGGTCGACGCGGCCGAGGCCGGCGCCGACCGGGTGGGCAGCGCGTGGCTGCCGCGCGTGCAGGCCTTCGGGCGCGTGGCCGCGCAGGGGCCCGTGCCCACCCTGTCCATCGACACCGGGCTCACGCCGCCGGGCGCGGCCGCGCCGCTGAGCTTCGAGCGCGAGATCGGCCAGCGCTACACCGGCGCCGTCGGCCTCGAGGCGGGCTGGCGTGCGCTCGACTTCGGCGAGCGTTCGGCCATGCATGCCGCGGCCGAGGCGGGGGCCGACGCCACGCGACAAGAGGCCCGCGCCCGGGCCGCCGAGCTCGCCTGGGCGGTGCGCAACGCCTACGCCGCGGCCGCCTTCTTCGCCGAGGTGCAGCGCGTCACCACCAAGGCGCTGGCCACCGCGCGCGAGGCGCGGGCCGACGCCGAGGCGCGGCGCGCGACCGGCATGGCCGCCGACATCGACGTCGCCGCCGCGAACAGCCGCGTCGCCGACCTCGAAGCTCGCCTGGCCGACGCCGAGGCGGGCGCGGCGCGCGCGCAGGAGTCGCTGCGGCTGCTCTTGGGTCTGCCCGCGCGCGAAGCGATCACGCTCGCCGACCCGCTGCCCGCGCTGGCCGCCGATCCCGCCGAGGCCGCCGAGCCGCCGCCCGGCGTGGCGCGTCTGCGCGCCGTCGCGCGGGCTCGGCGGCACAGCCGCGAGGCGGTCGACCGCGCGTTCTGGCCGACGCTCGACGTGAAGGCCAGCGGCGCCTGGCAGGATCCCCGCACCTTCGTCGAGACCGATCCCGGCCTCGCTTGGCAGGTGGGCGCGCAGCTCACCTGGCCCCTCTTCGACGGCGACCAGCGTCGCCGCCACGCGCGCCAGCTCGACGCCGAGGTGGACGCCCTCGAGGCGGGGCGCCCGCGCCGCCGACGAGGACGCCGCCCGCGCGCGCGCCGAGGCCGCCGCGCGGCTGTACGCGGCGCGCGCCTCGGCCGACGCCGCGCGCGCGCAGCGTCGAGGCGGCCGAGAGTGTACCTGAAGGCCGCCGAGGCGGCCCGCGCGGCCGGCGCCGCCACGCACCTCGACCTGGAGCGCGCGGCCGATCGCCTCGACGCCGCGCGCGCCTGGCCCGCACGCGCGCCCGCTTCGACGCCGCCCGCGCCCGCGCCGACCGACTGCGCGCCGACGGCGTCGCCTTGGAGTCCGACCGATGAAGCGTTTCGTGGGCATCTTCGTGGTGCTGGTGGCGGCCCTGTCGGGCGTCCTCTACTGGCAGCTCGATCAGCAGCGCCGCGAGGCCGAGGGGCCCGCCGGCAGCAGCGGCACCATCGAGGGCACGCGCGTCGACATCGTCCCCCGGCTGGGCGCGCGCGTGATCGCGGTGCGGGTCGACGAGGGCGACGCGGTGAAAGCCGGCCAGGTGCTGGTCGAGCTCGACTGCACCGAGCCCGAGGCCGCCGTCGCCGAGGCCACGGCGGCCGTCGCCGCGGCCGAGGCGGGCGTGCACGCGGCCGAGGCGGCCGCCGCGCAGGCGGGCGCAGCGGTGGAAGCCGCGAAGGCGCAAGCCGCCGGCGCCGAAGCGGGCGTGAAGGGCACGCGCGCGAAGCACGAGGCGGTCGACGCCCGCCGGCGCTCGGCGCGCCGCACGGCCGCAGCGGGTCGAGACGCTGCACAAGGGCGGCGGCGCCCCGAGAACCAGCTCGACGAGGCGCAGACGATGGCCGCCTCGCTCACCGCCGAGGCCCGCGCCATCGACGCGCAGATCCGCGCCGCGCGGGCCACGCGCGACGCCGCGGGCGCGCAGATCGAGGCCGCCACGCGGCAGCACGAGGCCGCGCAGGCGCGCGCCGCCGCCGTGCGCCAGGACGTCGCCCGCGCCCGCGCCGGCCTCGCCCGCGCGCAGGCGCTGGCCGCGGAGTGCGTGCTGAAGGCCCCCACCGACGGCTACGTGCAGACGCGCGCCGTCGAACCGGGCGAGCTGGCCCGCCCCGGCTTCCCGCTGCTGACCGTCATCGACACCCGCACGGTCACGGCCTCGTTCTACATCGCCAACGCCGAGCTAGCCGAGGCGAAGCCGGGCCGCGAGGTCACCGTGAAGGCCGACGCCTGGCCCGACCGGAGCTGGACCGGCACCATCGCGCGCGTCGGCGTCGAGGCCGAGTTCACGCCGCGCAACGTGCAGACGCGCAGCGACCGCGACCGGCTGGTCTACCCGGTCGACGTCACCCTGGCCAACGCCGACGGCGCCCTGCGCCCGGGCATGCCGGTCGAGGTGACCGTGCCGGGCACGGAGGGTCCGCGATGAGCCTCGCCCTCGAGGCCGAAGGGCTGGTGCGCCGGTACGGCGACCGCGCCGCCGTCGACGGCCTCGACCTGGCCGTCGAGGCGGGCGAGCTGTACGGGCTGGTCGGCCCCGACGGCGCCGGCAAGACGACGACGATGCGCATGCTGGCCGGGCTGCTGCCGCCCGACGCGGGCGCGGTGCGGCTGGACGGCGAGGCGCTGACCATCGGCGCCGGCGCCGCCCGCGCAGCCATCGGCTACATGCCGCAGCAGTACAGCCTGTACGGCGACCTGACCATCGACGAGAACCTGGCCTTCTTCGGCCGCCTGTTCGGCCTGCCGCGCAAGGCCCGCGCCGAGCGCACCGACCGGCTGCTGCAGATCACCCGCCTGGGCCGCTTCCGGGATCGCCGCGCCGACGCGCTCAGCGGCGGCATGTACAAGAAGCTGGCCCTCGCCTGCGCGCTGCTGCACCAGCCGAAGGTGCTGCTGCTCGACGAGCCCAGCAACGGCGTCGATCCGGTCAGCCGGCGCGAGCTGTGGGATCTGCTGTACGCCTTCGTCGAGGACGGCATGGCCGTCGTCCTGGCCACGCCCTACATGGACGAGGCCGCGCGCTGCCACCGCGTGGGCCTGCTGAACGAGGGCAAGCTGCTGGCCGAGGGTCCGCCCGCCGAACTGGTGCGCCGCTTCCGCCACCCCACCGTGCGGCTGACCGTCGACGATCGCGACGCCGCCGAGATTTGCCTGGCACCTCTCGACGAGGTGCTCGCCGTCTCGCCCGAGGGCGCCGCGCTGCGCGTCGTCGCCCGCGCCGGCGCCGACCTCGACGCGCTGGTGCCCGGCGCCGAGGTCGAGCCGGTCGACGCCGAGTTCGAGGACGTCTTCCTCGCCCTGCTGCGCGATCCCGACAGCGTAGAGGCCCGGCCATGAGCGCGCTCATCGACGTCGACGGCCTGACCCGGCGCTTCGGCGACTTCACCGCCGTCGACGCGGTCAGCTTCCAGGTCGAGCCCGGCGAGATCTTCGGCTACCTGGGGGCCAACGGCGCCGGCAAGAGCACCACCATCCGCATGCTGTGCGGCCTGCTGGCGCCGACCGAGGGCCGCGCCACCATCGCCGGCCACGACATCGCCCGCGATCCGCGCGCGGTGAAGCGGTCCATCGGCTACATGTCGCAGAAGTTCTCGCTGTACCTCGACCTGACGCCCGCCGAGAACCTCGAGTTCTTCGCCGGCGCCCAGGGGCTGAGCGGGGCCGAGCGCCGCCGCCGCGTGCGCGACGCCCTCGAGCACAGCGGCCTCGACGCCCGCCGCGACACGCTCACCGGCGCCCTGCCCGGCGGCCTGCGCCAGCGCCTGGCCCTGGCCTCGGCGCGCCTGCACCAGCCCCGCATCCTGTTCCTCGACGAGCCCACCGCCGGCGTCGCCCCCGACGCCCGCCGCGCCTTCTGGCGCGACATCCGCGCGGTCGCCGCCGAGGGCACCGCCGTCTTCGTCACCACGCACCACCTCGACGAGGCCGAGTACTGCGGCCGCGTCGGCCTGATGGTCGACGGCCGCCTCGAGGCCCTCGACACCCCGGCCGAGCTGAAGCGCACCCTGGTGCCCGGCGTGTTCTTCACCATCGACGGCGACGCCCCGCGGGCCGACCTGCGCCGCGCCCTCGACGGCGCCGCGGGCGTGCGCGGCCTGCAGCCCTTCGGCCGCCGCCTGCGCGTCCGCCTCGATCCCGACGCCGCCCTCGCCGACGCCGACGCCCTCACCGCGCGCCTGGCCGACGCCGGCGTCGCCGACCCCCGCGTCGAGCCCACCACCCCCAACCTCGAGGACGTCTTCCTCGAGCTGGTCGGGCGGGAGGCCGCCTGATGCGCCCCGCGCTGATCCGCACCGCCGCCCTGGCCGTCAAGGAGCTGGCCCACATCCGCCGCGATCCGCAGATGCTCGCCTTCGCGCTGCTGCTGCCGGTCGTGCTGCTGCTGCTGTTCGGCTACGCCATCTCGTTCGACCTCGATCACATCCCGCTGGCCGTCGTCGACCGCGACCAGACCGCCGACAGCCGCGCCCTGGCCCGCCGCATGACCGCCGGCGACCTGTTCGTGCCCGTCGCCGACGCGCCCAGCGCCGAGGCCGCCGTCCCGCTGCTGCGCCGCGACGTCGCCCGCGCCGCCTTGGTGATCGACGACGACTACACCCGCGCGCTGCGCCGCGGCGAGCCCGCGCCCGTGCAGCTCCTGGTCGACGGCGCCGACAACAGCACCGCCGCCGTCGCCATGGGCTATGCCAGCGCCATCGCCATCGGGCGCGTCGAGGTGCCCGGCGGCCTGCCCTACGCCGTGCGCTCGCGCGCCCTGTTCAACCCGGCCCTGCGCAGCACCATCTTCATCATCCCCGGCCTGATGGCGCTGATCCTGGTCATCATCGCGGTGATGCTGACCGCGCTCACCGTCGCGCGCGAGTACGAGCGCGGCAGCATGGAGCAGCTGTTCGCCACGCCCACCCGCCGCGTCGAGATCATCCTCGGCAAGCTGGCGCCCTACTTCGTGCTCGGCCTGGTGCAGGTGCTGCTGGTGCTCACCGCCGGCGTCACCCTGTTCGACCTGCCGGTGCGCGGCAGCCTGCTGCTGTTGTTCGGCGTCGCCTCGCTGTTCCTGCTGGCGATGCTGGGGCAAGGGCTGCTGATCAGCGTCGTCACCCGCAGCCAGATGCTGGCCTCGCAGGTCGCGGTCATCACGACGCTGCTGCCCGCGCTGCTGTTGTCGGGCTTCATCTTCCCCATCGAGCACATGCCGCTGCCCCTGCGCGTGCTGGCCAACGTCTTCCCCGCGAGCCACCTGGTCGAGGCCCTCCGCGCCATCCTGCTGCGCGGCAACGGCCCCGCCGCCGTGGCCGCCGACTGCGGCGCCATCGCGGCCTTCTTCGCGGTGATGTTGGCGCTGTCGATCAAGCGCTTCCAGCGCGTGGTGGGGGCCTGAGATGCGCGTCGAGGCCCTCGCCGTCGCCCGCAAGGAGGTGCGCCAGACGCTGCGCGACAAGCGCACGCTGGTGGTGCTGGTGATCGCGCCGCTGCTGCAGCTCACGGTCCTCGGCTTCGCGGTGAACCTCGAGGTCGAGGGCCTGCCCACCGTCATCGTCGACGCCGACCGCACTGCCGCCAGCCGCGACTTCGCGGCCGACCTCACCGCCGGCGAGCTGTTCGAGGTCGTCGAGCGGTCCCCCGTCGCCGCCGACGGCGTCGCCGCCCTGGTCGCCGGCGAGGCCGAGGTCGCCCTGGTGCTGCCCCGCGGCTTCGCCCGCGCCGAGCTCGCCGGCCGCCCCGCCCCGGTGCAGGTGCTGACCGACGGCAGCAACGCCAACCACGCCATCGTCGCCCGCAACGCCGTCGAGGCCTTCGCGCTGCAGCGCGGCCTGCAGCGCCTCCGCGAGCGCGGCGCCGTGCCCACGATGGGCCGCCCCGACGTGCGCCCCCGCGTGCTCTACAACCCCACGCTCGACAGCCGCGTGTACTTCGTGCCAGGCGTCGCCGCCACGCTGCTGCTGGTGGTCACCTTCATCGTCACCGCCATGGGCCTGGCCCGCGAGAAGGAGGCCGGCACGCTCGAGCAGGTGCTGGTGACCCCCCTGCCCCCCTCGGCGCTCGTCGTGGGCAAGACGCTGCCCTACGCGGTGGTCGGCATGCTCGACCTGGGCCTCGTCGTCACCGCCGGCGCCGCCATCTTCGACGTCCCCCTGCGCGGCAGCCTGTTCCTGCTGGCCTTCGCCGGCGCCCTCTACCTGCTGACCACCCTGGGCCTGGGCCTGCTCGTCGCCACCCTGGCGAAGAACCAGCAGCAAGCCTTCATGGCAGCCTTCTTCATCATCCTGCCCATGGTGCTGCTGTCCGGCTTCATGAGCCCGGTGCCCAACATGCCCGAGTGGCTGCAGTACGCCACCCTGCTCGACCCCGTGCGCCACTTCGTCGAGATCCTGCGCGGCGTCCTGCTCAAAGCCGCCGGCTGGGCCGACCTGGCGCCGCAGTTGGTGGCCCTGGGCGGGATGGGCGTGCTGGTGTTCCTGCTGTCCGCCCGCGCGCTGAGCCGCAAGCTGGCCTGAGCGCAGGGACGGGTGACGATCGGGCTGGCGTCAGCCCGACTCCTCGATCGAGTCGGAGAGGGCAACCAAACAAGCCGAGCGAAGGCACTCGAGCAGCAGCAAGTGCCTCTGCAACTTCGGATACCGTTCCCCTCGCGTGAGCACGAAGTCGGTCAGCGCCGGGTACGCGAAGAGGGATGCGGCCTCCAGCTTGGAGAGAATCGCTGCCCGGTCAGCAGGCCCCCGTCGCCTGGAGATGTGCGTTGAGAGTCCCGCGATTGCGTCGCCGTAGAGCTCCACGTCGCCCAACAGGTCGAGCTCCGCTGAGCCCGCGTTCCAACCGAGGTCGTAGAGGTCTCGACGCTCCGACTTGGCCTGTTGGAAGGAGACGATGACCTGCTCGTAGAGCGCCTCGACGACTCGCTTCATCGTCCGAGCCCACAGCTCACGACGCCGCGCCGGGCGAAGAGCGACCCAACTCTCGGCACGCCCGGATGTCCTCCCGCGCCAAGCTAGGGAAGTCGTCGAGCAACGCGTCCTCGGACATGCCGCCGGCCAGATACTCCAAGATGTCGTGCACCGTGATCCGGGTTCCCCGGACGCAGGGCTTGCCGCTCCGCACCTTGAAATCGACCACGAATCGAGCCTCGACGTCCATGCTCGGAAGGTATCCCCCAACCCGAGAGTCCGGCAAGCGCCGAGCCCCGCCGAGAAGCCTTCGCTGCTACTCGAACAGGCCGTCGGCGTCGCCGCACGTGGCGGCCCTTCTCAACCACGTGTGCAGCACCGTCACTTCGCGCGTCGAACGCACCCGCGTCTCGACGTCATTCGGCACCGTCAGGCCGCGCGCCTGAAGCACCGCCAGGACTGACTCGACCAGCGCTTCCGCCGCGCCCGTGTCGTGGCTCGCGCGCAGCGCGCTGACCAGCACCGGGTTGCCCTTCACCAGCAGCGCGCGCGCCACGGCGTCGTCGGCCTTCGCGGCGTCCACCAGCGCGGCGGCCGGCAGCGGCGCGGCGAGGGCGCTGTCGGTGATCACTTCGTCCGGTCCGAGGATCTGCCAGCTCTCGGTGGCCGTCGACCACTCGAGCGCCCGGCGACGCTCGACGTCAACGACGAACACCCGGCGCACACCGCGCCCCACCAGCTTCGCGGCCTTGACCCCCGCGTCGCGCAGCCGCTCGGTGCTGCAGATCTCGAAGACGATCTGCTCGATCTGCCGCCCGTCGGTCTCCGGATCGCGCGCACGTGGGAACACGCTGACGTCGGGCGCCATGTCGTCCAGCACCGACGTGCGCGTCAGCATGTCCACCGCGACGTCGAAGTCGTCCCGCGCGTGGGCCTCGACCAGGGCGGCCACCTTCGAGTGCCGCGTGCCGTGGGGCTCGTCCGCCGGCGCCACGTACACCACCTTCCCGTCGGAGATCTCGAAGCGCGACTCGGGCGCCACCAGCCGATCGTCGACCGCCGGCCGGCGGCGATCTTCGGGCGTGGAGTTGTCGGTCCCGGAGGTCGCCATGGGTGGAGGATAGCGGGCAGACCGGGACGAGGAAACCGCCGCGAGGCGCCTGGGGGTCAGGACGATCGCAGAACCACCCTCCCCTGGCCCTGCGAAACGGTCTCGACGAGGCCGAGCCGCCGCTCGACCGTGCGCGGAGATGAGGCAGGGCCGTCCGTCCTGCCGCCGCAACCGGCGCGCCGCTCAGGCGGCCGGCTGGTGCCAGACCACCTTCTCCTTGCGGCCGTACCAGTCGTCGTTGAAGGGGCTGTAGGCCTTCTCGATCGAGCCCCGCCGGATCTTCATGGTCGGCGTCAAGAAGCCGTTCTCGGGAAGCCAGTCCTCGGGCACCACGGCCACGAAGTCCAGCCGCTCGAAGTTCGGTAGCTGGGCGTTGACCGCCGCGAGGTGGGCCTCGAGGTCCTTGGTGATCTCGGCCTTGCCCCCGCCCTGGGCCTGCTTCCACGCCTCCTCGCTCAGCTTGATCACCGCGCTGGGCTGCGGAAAACCCGAGCCGCCGACGCAGGCGAGCTCGATGCGCGGGTGGTTGTTCAACAGGTTCTCGATCGGCGCGGGGGCCACGTACTTCCCCTTGCTGGTCTTGAAGATCTCCTTCGTCCGGCCGGTGATCTTCAAGCGGCCGGCGCCGTCGATCTCGCCGCGGTCGCCGGTCTTGAGCCAGCCATCCTCGGTGAACGTCGCCTGCGTCTCTTCGGGCTGCTTGTAGTAGCCGAGCATCGCCCCCGGGCTCAGCACCTGGATCTCGCCGTCGTCGGCGATCCGGGCCTGCACGTCGTCGTAGGGCGTGCCCACGTACCCGGGGACGCCCTCACCGGGCTTGCTGATGTGGCTGTAGTTGAAGTTCTCGGTCATCCCGTAGCCCTCGAGCAGCTCGAGGCCGAGGCGCTTGTACCACTCGATCAGCTCCTTGGGGATGGGCGCCGACCCGCTGCCGGCCATGCGACATTCACCCAGCCCCAAGCCGGCCAGCACCTTCTTCGCGACGATCTTCCCCAGGATCGGGACCTTCAGCAGGAAGTCGAGCTTCTGGGGCGGCATCTTCGCGAACACGCCGAGCTGGAACTTCGCCCACAGCCGCGGCACCGACAGGAAGACCGTGGGCCGGGCGCGCTGCAGGTCCCGCACGAAGGTGTCGATCGACTCCGCGAAGTACAGCTGGCCCTTGCCGTTGTAGAGCGAGCTGCACTCGCCCAGCCAACGCTCCATGCCGTGGGCCATCGGCAGATAGGACAGGTAGCGATCGCCCTCCAACAGGTCGATCGCGTCCGCCAGGCCCCGCGTGCAGACGAACATGCCGCGGAAGCTGTGCATGACGCCCTTGGGCCGCCCGGTGCTGCCCGACGTGTAGATGATGGTGGCCAGCTCGTCCGGCTCGCGCTCGGCCACGTCCCGGAGCGGCTCGACGCGCCCGATGATGTCGTCCCAGCGCTGGTACGGGCCCTCGGGCGAGAGCGGGAACGCCACCTGCACGAGGTCGTCCGGCACACCGGCCTTCATCACGTCCCACACCGCGTCGAGCTTGCCGACGAACAGCATCTTCGCGCCGCTGTGCTCGAGGATGTAGCGCACGGTCTCTTCGTCGAGCGTGGGGTAGATCGGCACGGTGACGTGGCCCGCCATCCAGATGGCCAGATCAGCCATGACCCACCAGGCGCAGTTCTTGGAGCACAGGGCGATCGCGCTGCCGGGCGCCCAGCCCTGGGCCTGGATCCACGCGGCCATCCGGCGCGCCTCGTCCATCATCTGGGCCCAGGTGTACGTCTTGACGTTCTCGAAGGCGCCGCCCATCGGCTGCACGATGAAGGCGTGGTTCGGGATCTCCCGCTCCCACCGCAGCGCGCTCTCGAGGATCGTGGTCGGCTCCGTCATCGGTGGCTCCTTCTGCCGCGTGGGCTCAGCCGGCCATCCAAACACTGTTGCAGGGTCCGCGGAAGGGGGACGACAGCGCGATCGGACCAGGGCGCCTGCTGGGCGGCGTCGCGGACGCCGCGGGCCGCGCAGCCCGCGGACTGTCTCTGCCGACCCGTCAATCCGGCAGCGCCACCACCGCGCAGAAGCGGTCGAGCAGCGTCACCATCTGCTCGAAGTCGTCCCCCGCGTCGCGCTTCATCACGTAGCCCGCCACCTGGTGTTCGTAGGCCCGCTCGAGATCCTCGGGCGCGTCCGACGTGGTCAGCACGAACACCGGCGTGCCGCGCAGCCGCTGGTCGGAGCGCAGCGCGGCGAGGAACTCCAGGCCGTTCATCCGCGGCATCTGCAGGTCGAGCACGACGACCGTGCCCCCCGGATCCTCCTCCCGACGCAGCGCGGCCAGCGCCTCGTCGCCGTCGCGCGCCACGCGCAGCGGCAGGCGCGAGCCCGCCCGCTTCAACCCCCGGCGCATGCACCGGACGTCGATCTCGTCGTCCTCGACCATGAACAGCCGAATCGGTCGTCTGCCCACCTGCCCGACTCCTTGCCAGCCCGCCCCGCATCATGCAGCATGCCCCCCGGCCTCGCAACGGGCGGCGGGATGGACGACGACGCGCGCCAAATCCTGGAATCCCTGGTCCACCCCATCGTGGTGTGGCACCACGTGGGCCCGGGGCCGCACGACTACCGCCTCGCCTACGCCAACGCCGCCTGCGACGGGCTCGACCCCAGCACCCGCAAGAAGGTCGGCGGCATGTTGTCGGACGTCTACCCGCGCCTGACCGACGCCCACCTGCCCGAGGCCTTCGCCAGCGTCCTGGAGACCGGCCGCCCGCGGCAGCTCGACCCCATCGAGATCGCCGACACCACCTACGCCATCGACCTGTGGCGCGTCGGTCCCGCGCACGTCGGCGTCTTCGTCCGCCTGCTGCCCCCCCGCGAAGAGGCCGAGACCCAGCTCGTGGCCTACGGCGACGACCTCTTCTGGGTGCACGACCCCCGCACCCGCACCCTGCAGTACCTCAGCCCGGCCTTCGAGCGCCTGATCGGCATCCCCCGCGCGCAGGCCTACCTCGACCCCCGCGCCTGGATCGAGCGCGTCCACCCGGACGACCGCGGCGCCTTCGAGGCCCACCTCGCCTGGGCGGACGAGGACGGCGACCACCTCGACTTCCGCCTCGTGCGCCCCAACGGCGAGGTCCGCTGGCTCAACTCCTCGGCCCGCCCCATGCGCCGCGCCGGCCGCCCGGTGTATCGCGTGGTCGGCACGGCGCGCGACGTCACCGCGTCGAAGCGCGTCGAGCTGCGCCTGCGTCGCTCGAACGAGGATCTCGAGGCCTTCGCGTACGTCGCCAGCCACGATCTGCGCACGCCCCTGCGGGGCATGGAGAACCTCACCCGCTGGCTCACCGAGGACGCCCACGATCCGCAGTCCGTGCGCGAGCACACCCAGCTGATCGAAGGGCGCGTCAAGCGCATGAGCCAGCTGCTGGACGATCTGCTCGCTTACGCGCGCGTGGGCACGCGCCCCCAGCGCGCCGAGCCGGTCGACCTGCCCGACCTGTTCCGCCGCGTCGTGCGCCGCGTGAACCCGCCGGCGGGCATCGAGGTCGCCTACGACGGGCCCGACGGCACCATCGAGGTCGAGTCGCGCGCCCTGCGCGACGTGCTGGCCCACCTGGTGTCCAACGCCGTGCGCCACCACGATCGCGACGTCGGTCGCGTCGACGTCCGTCTCGCGCTGACCCACGGCGGCCGTCAGCTCTCCATCCAGGTGGCCGACGACGGCCCCGGCATCCTGCCCAAGTTCCACGATCGCGTGTTCCGGCTGTTCGAGACCCTGCGCCCGCGCGACGACGTCGAAGGCAGCGGCGTGGGCCTGGCCATGGTGCGCCGGCACGCGCGCCACCGCGGCGGCGACGTCCAGCTGCACTCGGACGGCCGCGGCACCACCGTCGACGTCCAGTGGCCCCTGCCGGAGCCCGCCGACGATTGACCCGGTCCGCGCCCCGCCGCGCGAGCCCATCGAGGAGAGCGCATGCGATTCGCCTGGCTGCTCGCCCTGGCCCTCGCGGGCTGCGGCGGCACGCAGACCCAAACATCGAAGGCCCGCACGCCCGTGCCGCTCGAGCCCCCGGTGGCCGTCGAGCCCGGGGCGCTCGTGCCGACCACCCTCGACCCGCCGCCGATCCTGATCACGAACGCCACGCTGCTGACGGCCGATCCCGCGCGCCCGCGCCTCGAGCGCGGCTGGCTGCGCCTGCGCGACGGCCGCATCGAGGCCCTCGGTGAAGGGGACGCCCCGGCGGCCGCCGAGGGCGAGCAGGTGGTCGACGCCGCCGGCGGCTTCGTCACCCCCGGCCTCATCGACACCCACAGCCACCTGGGCGTCTACCCCCAGCCCGGCACCTGGGCCCACGCCGACGGCAACGAGATGACCCGCCCCATCACCGCGGGCGTCCGCGCCGAGGAGGCCTTCTGGCCCCAGGATCCCGGCATCCAGCGCGCCGTCGCCGGCGGCGTCACCACCATCCAGGCGCTGCCCGGCAGCGGCAACCTGATGGGCGGCCGCGGCGTGGTGCTCAAGCTGCACCCGCGCCGCTCGGCCCGCGCCATGCGCTTCCCGGGCGCCAAGGACGGCCTGAAGATGGCCTGCGGCGAGAACCCGAAGCGCGTGTACGGCAAGGGCAAGGGCCAGATGCCGATGAGCCGCATGGGCAGCCTGTTCCTGATGCGCGAGCAGTGGATCGCCGCGCGCCGCTACGCGCGCGACTGGGCCGAGTGGGAGAAGAACCCCACCAAGAAGGAGGACGGCGAGGACGTGCCGGTGACGCCGCCCAAGCGCGACCTGACCCTCGAGACGCTGGCCGCCGCGCTGGCCGGCGACGTGCTCGTCCACATCCACTGCTACCGCGCCGACGAGATGCTGCTGCAGCTAAAGGTGGCCGAGGAGTTCGGCTTCCGCATCCGGTCGTTCCACCACGCGGTCGAGGCCTACAAGATCCGCGACGTGCTCGCCGCGAAGGACGTGGCGGTCAGCACCTGGGCCGACTGGTGGGGCTTCAAGGTCGAGGCCTACGACGGCATCGAGCAGAACCTGGCGCTGATCACCGAGCAGGGCGGCCGCGGTATCCTGCACACCGACAGCCCCGAGGGCATCCAGCGCATGAACCAGGAGGCCGCCAAGGCCTTCTATGCGGGCCAGCACGCCGGGGTGAAGCTGACCGAGCTGCAGGCGCTGCGTTGGATCACCGCCGAGCCCGCCTGGGCCTTGGGCATCGACGACCAGACCGGCACGCTCGAGGTGGGCAAGATGGCCGACGTCGTGGTGTGGGATCGCCACCCCTTCAGCATCTACGCCAGCGCCCGCAAGGTGTTCGTCGACGGCATCCTGCGGCACGACGCCGACGCGCCGCAGCCGCCCTGGAGCGACTTCGAGGTGGGCCAATGAGCGCGCTCGTGACGACGTGGGCCGCCGTGGTGGCCCTGGTGGGGGCCACCGTGCACCCCGGCGACGGCCCCGCGCTCGAGGGCGCCACGGTGGTCATCGACGGCGAGCGCGTCACCGCGGTCGGCGTGGGCCTCACGCCGCCCGCCGGCGCCACGGTGATCGACGTGCAGGGCAAGGTGATCACCCCAGGCCTGATCGACGCCTGGACCGGGCTCGGCGCGGCCGAGATCTGGGGCGTGCCCGAGTCGGTCGACCTCGACGCCGGGGGCGACGATCCCGTCCGCGCGGCCTTCCGCGTCGTGGACGCCCTGAACCCGCGCAGCCCCACCCTGGCCATCCAACGCGCGCACGGCGTCACCGCGGTGGTGTCGGCCCCGGGCGGGGGCTTGATCGCGGGGCAGGCGGCCGCGATCGATCTGAACGGCCGCGTGCTGCGGCCCAGCGTCGCCATGGCCGCTCGCTTCGGCGGCGGCGAGCACGCCAGCCGGGGCGAGGCGCTGCTGCGGCTGCGCGAGCTGCTCGACGACACGCGCACCTACGCCGCCAAGAAGCGCGACTTCGAGGGCGCCCGCCTGCGCCGCCTGGCCGCCAGCCGGCTGGATCTCGAGGCCCTGCTGCCGGTGGTGCGCGGCGAGCTGCCCCTCGCGGTCGACGTGCACCGCGCCGCCGACATCGAGGCTTTGCTGCGCTTCGCCTCCGAGCAGCAGGTGAAGCTGATCGTCGTCGGCGGCACCGAGGCCTGGCTGGTCGCCGACGCGCTGGCCGCGGCGAAGGTGCCGGTGGTGCTCGATCCCTCCGCCAACCTGCCCGGCGACTTCGATCGCATCCACGCGCGCGCCGACGCCGCCGCGAAGCTGGCCGCCGCCGGCGTGCCCATCGCGCTGAGCACCTTCAGCACGCACAACGTGCGCAAGCTGCGGCAGTGGGCCGGCAACGCGGTGCGCGCCGGCCTGCCTCACGCCGACGCCCTGCGCGCGGTCACCACCACCCCGGCCACCCTCGCCGGGCTGACCGATCGCGGCCGCGTCGCCCCCGGCCAGGTGGCCGACCTCGTGGTGTGGAGCGGCGATCCCTTCGAGCTGTCGACGCGCGCCGAGCAGGTGTGGATCAGCGGCGCGCAGGCGCCCGAAGGGCACCGGCAGCGCGCCCTGTTCGAGCGCTACCGCACCGTCCCGCCCCCATACTGAGCGGCGCGCACCAGCGGACTTATCATCCGGGCTGGACTCTGCTATATACCGCGCCGTCCGGTCCGCCTTTTGGCGCGCGCCCGCGCGCTCAGGTCGACGGCGGCCTGCTTTCGGTTGGGGAAGGAGACGAGGCGTCATGAGTGAGTTCGTGCCGGGTCTCGCCGGTGTGGTCGCGGCCAAGTCCGCCATCGGCTTCATCAATGGGCTGGAGGGCATCCTCCGCTACCGCGGCATCCCCATCGAGGAGCTCGCCGAGAAGAGCTCCTTCGAAGAGGTCAGCTACCTGCTGCTGTTCGGCGAGCTGCCCAAGAAGGACCAGCTCGAGTCGTTCGACGCCGAGCTGAAGAGCCTGCGGGCCATCCCGGACGGGGTCATCGACATCCTGAAGGCGCTGCCGAAGGACGGCCACCCGATGGTCGCCCTGCAGGCGGCCACGGCCGCCCTCGGCGCCTTCTACCCGCAGATGGACGTCACCGAGCGCGAGGGCAACCGCAAGGCTTCGCTGCGCCTGATCGCCTCGATGCCCACGGTCGTCGCGGCCTTCGATCGCATCCGCAAGGGCAAGCCGATCATCGCGCCCGACACGCAGCTGAACCACGCGGCGAACTTCGTCTACATGGTCACCGGCGAGAAGCCGGACGAGAAGGTCACGCGCCTCGTCGACGTGTGCCTCATCCTGCACGCCGAGCACGGGTTCAACGCCAGCACCTTCACCGGTCGGGTGGTCGGCTCGACGCTGGCGAACCCCTACTCGGTCATCGCGGGCGCCATCGGCTCGCTCTCGGGCCCGCTGCACGGCGGCGCCAACGAGCGCGTGCTGCACATGCTCAACACCATCGACTCGGTCGACGACGTGCCCGGCTTCCTCGACCACATGATCGAGACCAAGCAGAAGATCATGGGCCTCGGGCACCGGGTCTACAAGGTCAAGGACCCGCGCTCGACCGTGCTGCAGACCATGGCGCACGATCTGTTCGAGAGCCACGGCTCGACGCCGCTGTACGACATCGCCCACAAGCTGGAAGAGGTCGCGGCCGAGCGCCTCGGCGACAAGGGCATCTACCCCAACGTCGACTTCTACAGCGGCCTCGTCTACGAGAAGCTGGGCATCGAGGTGGATCTGTTCACGCCGGTCTTCGCAATCGCGCGCGTGTCGGGCTGGGCGGCGCACTGGCTCGAGCAGCTCGAGGACAACCGCATCTACCGCCCCACCCAGAAGTACGTGGGGTCGCTCGACGCCCACTATGTGGACATCGGCAGCCGTTGAGGGTTTGCTAGACGGAGGCGGCCCCGGTCCGGGGCCCCGCCGTCACGGCCAGGAGTCCCGGTCGCGTGGACCGCTTCGAGTTCTTCTCCAAGCTGCCCCGGAGCGAGCCCGGTGGGGCGACCTTCACGTCGGCCTACCTGACGCAGTTCCCCATCAAGGCCCACGACTGCATCCTCGATCTCGCCTGCGCCTCGGGTGACCGGGCGACGTGGATCGCGCGGTCGCGGGGTTGCAAGATCATCGCGGTCGACAGCGACGCGCGCTACCTGCCGCTGGTGCGGCAGCGCAGCGACGAGGGCGGCGCCGGGCATCTGGTGGCGCCCGTCGCCGCCAGCTACAACGCCCTGCCCTTCCCCGACGGCGCCTTCAAGTACGTCCTGGCCGAGGGCGCGGCCCTGGCGCTGGGCCTGAAGCAGGCCCTCACCCTGTGGCGGCGCGTCGTGGCCCTGCACGGCAACCTGGCGGTCACCTACCCGGGCGTCGTCAACAAGGACGCGCCGGCCGAGGTGCGCGGGCCGCTCGAGGCCCGCATGGTCGAGCCCCTGGGCACCTTGGCCGATTACCACCAGGTGGTGCGCGCCGCGGGCTACGAGGTGGTGCACCAGGTGCCGCTGCAGCCCGAGCTCTGGGACGGCTTCTACACCCAGACGATGCGGCGCGCCTGGGCGCTGGTCGAGGCCGGCACCCTCACCGAGGACGATCCGGCCATCCGCGACGCCCTGGGCGAGGCCCGCTGGTTCCGCCGCGCGGGTCGCGGCCGCGTCTTCCTGCAGGCGCTGGTCCTGCGCCGGGTCCGCTGACGCCCCGCCCCCTGCGCCAAACCAGTCACCTGGCCTCGTTGCAGTGGATGCTCGGCGGCGGCGCCGCGCTCCTGGGCGTGGGCGCGCTCGCGGTGACGTTGACGACCACGGGCTGGGCCGCCCTGCTGCTGCCGCCGACGTCCTACGGCGCCTGGCGCGTGTTCCGGCGCGGCCGCTGGCGCGCGCAGCTGTTCGCCGATCGCCTGCGCCTGACCGGCCCGCGCCCGGTCGAGCTGGCCTACGCCGAGGTCACCGCGACGCGCAGCGAGCGGCCCACCGCCAAGGACTGCCGGGGGGGCCGGCGGCCCCGCCCGGGTGAGCAGCCGCGCACGCTCGTGCTCGAGCGCGGCGGCCAGCCGGCCCTGCGCCTGTGCAGCCTGGCCCTGGCCAACCCGGACCTGCTGACGGCCCTCGAGGCCCGCCTGCGCGGCGAGGCCGAGCCCGCGGCCGACGACCGCCGCGTGCGCCTCGGGCTCGTCGTGTTGTTCGCGACCTCGCTGGTGGTGGCAGCCATCGGGGTCTGGATTGTATGGTTGCGCCTCGGTTGAAACGGCCGGCGGTGCGCCCGCCGGTGTGGGGAGCTTCGAGCATGCGGTGGTGGATCGCGCTGGCGATGGGTCTGGCCTCGACGGGGCTGTGGGCGTGTGACGACGGGGACGACGGCGGCGAGCCGATGCAGATGGAGCCGGACGTGCCCATGCGGCGCAACGACGCGGCCCTCGACGGCGGGCCGACGGACGGCGGGCCCCGCCCCGACCGGGGCCCCGGCGCCGACACGGGCGGCCCCGACGCCGCCGCCGACGCGGGCCTCATCCGCGACATCGACGACTGCGCCGGCATCTGCGGCGTCTACGAGGCCTGCGGCCGCCTGCCCGACCTGTGGGCCGACGACGCCGCCCAGTGCATGTCGGCCTGCGCCGACGCCACCGAGAACATGCGCTTCCGCAGCTACCTGGCCTGCATGCAGGTGACCGACTGCGATCGCCTGCAGGAGTGCGCCGTGCCCCCCAAGCCGCAGCCCTCCTGCCCCGAGGTGTGCGCCGCGGCCGACGCCTGCGAGGTCGAGTTCCGGCTGCCCGCCGGGTTCGAGGGCGTGGCGGACTGCGCCACCGCCTGCGACGACATCGACCTCGGCGCGCGCATCCGCAGCTGCGGCGAGTCCGTCGTCGACGGGGCCTGCGACGAGGTCGACTTCGCCCGCTGCCTCATCGAGGCCCGCGACCCGCAGTGCCTCGCCATCTGCGACAACAGCGCGGCCTGCGACGAGGATCTCGACGTCGTCGACTGCGCCATCGCCTGCACCCAGCCGCCGGCCTCGGAAGACCCCGTCTTCCTGCGCCGCCGCGCGCAGCGCCGCCAGTGCCTGACCGACGCCGACGACTGCGAGGCCGTCGCCGCCTGCGACGCCCTCGGCGTGCGGCCGATCGTGGGCGACGCGACCATCGCCGAGATGTGCGCCGCCAACGCCGACTGCCAGTTCCTGTCGACCGAGGACTGCGAGGCCGAGGCCGAGGATCTGCTGCGCACCCTGGCCGACGGCGCCGTGGACTGCTTCACCGAGCACTTCACCGAGCGCTGCGCCGAGCCGCCCTACGCCTGCTTCAACCCCGCCCCCGCGCCCGAGGGCGGCTGCACCGAGCACTGCCTGGTCAGCGACCTCTGCGGCCTCTTGCCCGACGGCCAGACCGAGTTCGAGTGCACCGAGGCCTGCCTCGCGGCCCAAACCAGCGGCGATCCCGCTCAGCTCGCGCCCTTCGCGCCCCTGTTCCGCTGCGCCGCCGGCAGCTCGTGCGACGAGGTGGCCGCCTGCCAGGCCAACGCCGACGCCGACGCCGTCTGCGCGCGCATCTGCGCCCGCGAGGCCGAGTGCGCCGTCGAGGGCGCCGACGGGTGCGCCGAGCGCTGCGCCGCCGCCTTCGACACCGCCCGCGTGCGCGCCGAGCGCGCCTGCGTCGACGCCGCCGCCACCTGCGACGGCGTCACCCGCTGCGTCCCACCGCCCGCCCCCGACTGCGCCGCGCTGTGCGCCCCGCTGGTCGCCTGCGGCGCCGACGAGGCCGACTGCCTGCGCACCTGCGACGACCGCGACTTCGTCGAGCCCGCCGCCTTCCTGCCGCACCTGGCCTGCGTCACCGCCGCCGGCCGCTGCGACGCCCGCGAGGCCTGCGCCGAGGATCCCAGCGGCGGCGCCGCCTGCCTGTCGTGGTGCCGCCTGCAGGCCGACTGCGCGCCCGAGGCCGACGTGCTGGCCTGCGTGCAGGCCTGCGGCGCCGGCCTGACGGGCCAGGACGGCCTGACCTTCGACGGCGCGGCCGACTGCCTGGCCGCGGCCGCCCCCGACGCGGCCTGCGCCGATCTGCAGGGCTGCGTCGACGCGGTGGCCGCCGACGCCCACTGCGCCGGCTACTGCGCCGAGCTGGGCCGCTGCCGCCTGGACGACGACGGCGACGCCTGCGCGGCCGCCTGCGCCGATCCCGGCGTGCCGGTCGACGACGCCGCCTGCGTGCTCAACGCCGTCCGCCGCGGCGACGGCTGCGCGCCGGTGGCCGACTGCGTCGGCGCCGAGGTCGAGCCCGCCAGCCCCGCCTGCCAGGCGCTGTGCGGCGCGCAGCACACCTGCGACGAGGACATCGACACCTTCCTCTGCGAGCGCGACTGCATCCCCGAGCCCGCCGAGGCCCCGGTGCAGGCCGCCTGCGCCGGCCGGGCCACCTGCGAGGAGCTGCCCATGTGTCTCGAGGCCGCCGCCGACGTGCCCGAGGCGTGCGGCACGGCCTGCGACGCCGTCGAGGCCTGCGCCGGCCTGATCGGCGAGGGCGAGGGCGCCCTGTACGCCGACCGCGCCGGCTGCGACACCGACTGCGCCGGCGCGGCCGTGCTGCGCGACGAAACCTACCCCGCCGCGGTCAGCGACTGCGTGGGCGGCGCGATGTGCGACGGCGAGGCCATCGGAGCCTGCTTCGCCGATCCCAGCAACGAATGCGCCGAGGCCTGGGAGGCGATGGTGGGCTGCGGACTCGACGGCTTCATCCAGGGCGGCGAGCCCATGTGGAACATGGACTGCAACAACAACCTGGCCAACGATCCCGCCGGCACCCGCGCCGCGCTGATGTGCATCATCGACACCGCGGCGATGGCGATGGGCGATCAGTTCGCCTGCTTCGGGGTGCTGGCCTGCGTGCTGTGATGGGCTCGCTCGCGCTCCCGCTGCTGACGCTGGTGCTGGCCGCGCCCACCTTCGAGGCGCGGTCGCTCTACGGCGTCGAGCTCGGGGCGCCGGTGAAGGCGGTGAAGGCCGCCTTCGCGCCGGTCGGCAAGAAGACCGAGGCCGCCACCTGGGCCGAGCAGACGCGCGGCCGCATCACCCAGCTGACCTGGACCTGCGACGCGAAGGCGGGCTGCTTCGCGCTGCCCGCCGCGGCCGACTTCTACTTCGTCGACGGCAAGCTGGCGTCGGCGGCCCTGCGCTTCGACACCGAGCGCGCGCCCACCGACGTGTCGCCGCCGCGCGCGCTGTTCGAGCTCGAGGCGCAGAGCGGCCTGGGCCCGCCCGACGCCCGCCTGAGCGCGGTGGGCCGCCAGACGCGGTACTTCCAGCGCGACGGCGTCACGATCGCGTGGGTGCAGGACGGCCCGGACACCGAGATCAAGCTGTCGCTCGACCGCCTCGATCCCGTCGGCCGCGCCGAGGCAGTGGCCGCCGGCGCGCCGCCTCAGGGCCTCGAGAAGCTGGTCGGCGGCAAGGACTACGCCGCCGCGCATCTGGCCATCGGTCAGCGCGACTTCGACCTGGCGGTGCGCGCGCTCGAAGAGGCCCGCGGCCTGAAGAAGGCCTCGCCCCTGCTGACCGAGCAGGCCACGCTGGTGCTGGCCCTCGCGCTGGCCGCCCGCGCCCAGGCGCGCGGCCCCGGCGCCGCCAGCAAGGCCGATCTCGACCGCGCCCGCGCGCTGGCGCCCGCCCTCGTCCCCGATCTCGACGCCCTGGAAGCCGGCCTGAAGGCGCCGGCTTCTCGGCCCACCACGCCCTGACCCGACAGGAGGTCCCGATGGCCGCCGACGACGACGTCCGCGCCTGGGTGCGCGACTACTACGGGCGCGTTCTGCAGAAGAGCGCCGATCTGGCCACCAACGCCTGCTGCGCGACCGGCGCGCCGCCCCCCTTCCTGGCCGCCCGGCTGGCCAACGTGCACGACGACGTGCTCGCCCGCTTCTACGGCTGCGGTTTCCCCATCCCCGAGGCCGTCGAGGGCGCCACCGTCGTCGACCTCGGCTGCGGCACCGGCCGCGACGTCTACCTGCTGAGCCAGCTGGTGGGCGCCGACGGCTTCGTGCACGGCGTCGACATGACGGACAGCCAGCTTCAGGTGGCCCGCGACACCGTCGCCTGGCACACCGACCGCTTCGGCTACGCCCAGGCCAACGTCGCCTTCCATCAGGGCTACATCGAGGATCTGCGCCCCCTGCCCATCGCCGACGGCAGCGTCGACGTGGTCGTCTCGAACTGCGTCGTCAACCTCAGCCCCCGCAAGGACCTCGTGCTGGCCGAGGTGTTCCGCGTCCTGAAGCCGGGCGGCGAGTTCTACTTCAGCGACGTGTTCTGCGACCGCCGCCTGCCCGACGCCGTCGCCTTCGATCCCCTGCTGCACAGCGAGTGCCTCGGCGGCGCGATGTACCGCGCCGACTTCGAGGCCCTCGCGCGCCGCGCGGGCTTCCTCGATCCGCGCGCCATCAGCACCGATCCGATCACCATCCAGAACGCCGACATCGAGGCCAAGGTGGGCGCCGCGCGCTTCGAGTCGACCACGCTGCGCCTGATCAAGCTGGCCGATCTGGATCCCCAGTGCGAGGACTACGGCCAGACGGCCACCTACCGCGGCGGCGTCCTCGGCACGGGCCAGGTGTTCTGGCTCGACGACCACCACGCCTTCGAGATCGGGCGCCCCGAGCGCGTGTGCCGCAACACGGCCGCCATGCTGAGCGGCACCCGCTTCGCGCCCTTCTTCGAGGTGGCGGGGGCGGCCGAGGTGCACTTCGGGCCGTTCCCCTGCGGTCCGACGATGGCCGCGGCCCAGTACGGCTCGCCCGCCGCCACTGCGCCCCGCGCCGCGGCCGCGCCGCGCGCCTGCGGGCCGACGGGCGGCGGCTGCTGCTAAGGCGCCCGCCCGCCCGGCCCATCCGCCCACTTCCTCAATCCTTTCCGCATCTTCCACGTCGCCGCCCAGGTGAACGCCGTGCACCGCCCCCTCTCGTTTGATATGTTCGCTTTGTTCGCCTTCACGGGGAGAGGGGCATGCAGCCGGCCCGCGCCTACGACGCCGAAGATCCGCTCGGCCCCGGCACCGTCGTCGCCGGCCAGTACCGCGTCGACGGCCTGATCACGCTGGGCGGTACGTCCTTCGTCTACCGCGCCACCGACCTCCGCCTGGCCCGCCCGGTGGCCCTCAAGGTGCTGCAGCGCGCGCTGGGCCGCCACGCCCCCCGCTTCGAGCGCGAGGCCCTCGCCACCGCCGCCCTGACGCACCCGTCGGTCGTCCGCCTCTTCGACTTCGGCCTGCTGGCCGACCGCCGCCCCTACCTGGTCTTCGAGCTCGTCGCCGGCGAGCCCCTCTCTGCCTGCCTCGCCCGCGAGGGCGCCCTGCCGCCCGACGAGGCCGCGCGCCTGATGGCCCCGGTGGTGGGCGCGCTGGTCGAGGCGCACGCGGCCGGCATCGCCCACCGCGACCTCAAGCCCGCCAACCTGCTGCTGCAGCCCCTGGTGGGCGGCCCCACCCTGCTGCGCCTGGTCGACTTCGGCATCGCCAACCTGCCCGCCGCGAAGAGCCCCCGCCTGACGATGACCGGGCAGGTGCTGGGCACGCCCGACTACATGGCGCCCGAGCAGGCGCTGGGCCAGGCCACGACCACCGCGGCCGACATCTGGGCGGTCGGCGCCATCCTCTGGCACCTGCTGGCCGGCCAGAAGCCCTTCGCGGGCGACGACGTGCCCGAGGTGCTCTACAACGTCGCGCACGGGCGCCCGAACCCGCTGCCCGACACCGTGCCCGAGCGCCTGCGCCGGCTGGTGGCCGACTGCCTGCAGCGCGATCCGGTCGACCGGCCCGACGCCATCGGCGTGCTGGGCGCCCTCGAAGCGCACCTCGAAGGCGCCCCCCCGGCCTTCGCGCCGCCGCCCGCGCCGCTACCCGCGCGCCCGCCGGTGGCCTCGGCGCAGGCCCGCCGACCGACGCGGTGGTGGCCGGCGGGCCTGGCCGCCGCGGCGCTCGTCGTCGCGTTCGCCGGGGAGACGCCGTCGCGATCGACGGCCTCCGTCGTGTCCACCGCCTTCGACGCGCCCGCCGTGGCCCACGCCCTGGTCGACGGCGATCAGCCCGACGCCGCCCTGCGTTGGATTCGCGCCCGCGCGCCCGCGCGCCGCACCGCGGCCTGGAACCTGGCCGAGGGGTTGGCCCGCCTGCGCACCGGCTACGTCCGCACCGGCCTCGACGCCCTCGCCGAGGCCCTGCGGGCCGATCCGGCCCTCGCGGCCGACCCCCGCGTGGTGCCCGCCGTCGTGGGCACCCTGCGCTACCGGCGCGCCGAGGCCGCGCTCGCCCTGCTGGCGGGGCCCCTCGCCGGGCGGGCCAACGACGCCCTGGCCCAGGCCGCCGCCCACCCCGTCCGTCGCGCGCGCTGGCGGGCCGTCGCCGCCCTCGAGGCCCACGGCGGCCGCGCCGTGCGGGCGCGCCGCGCCGCGCTGCGCGCCGATCTCGACAGCCGCGACTGCGATGTGCGCACGGCCGCGGTCGACGGCCTCGTCGCGCTGGGCGACGACGAGACCGCGGCCCTGCTGAAGGATCGCGGGCGCCGCGATCCCTGCCTGCGCCGGGCGCTGGCCGCCCTGCGCTGATCGCTCACCCCCGGCCGGGCGGCCCGTCGCGGCCCCCCAGCAGCGCGGGCAGCACCACGAGATCCGCCAGCAGCGCGGTGATCATCGACGTGCCGCACAACAGCCCGAAGCGTCGCGTGGGCCCGAACTCCGCGGGCAGCAACGTGAAGAAGCCCAGCGTGATGACCACCGTGCTCAGCACCAGCGCCCGGCCGGTGCCTCGGGCGGCGGCCTCGCGCCCGCCCTTTCGCCACGCCAGGAGGAAGTGCAGCGTGTCGTCCACCGCGATGCCCAGGGCCACCGCGCCCGTCATCGCCGTGCCCACGTCGAGCGGGATGCCGGCCAGGCTCATGATCACGAAGTTCAGGCACACCGGCAGGGCGTTGGGCAAGAGCGCGGCCACTGCCAGCCGCACACGGCGCAGGGCGAGCAGCAGCACCAGCTCCATCACCACCGCCGTCGCCAGCAGGCTGCGCACCAGCGTGCTCAGCAGGGCGCGCTGCGTCTCGAGCAGCAGCGGATAGCGGCCGGTCAGCGTCAGGCGCGCGTCGGTGCCGGCGAAGGCCTCGGCGAAGCGGGCGCGCAGCGCGGCGCGAAGCCCGTCGAGCGCGTCGGGATCCAGGGCGGCGATCGGCATCGACAGCCGCAGCGCGCGCCCCGCCTCGTCCACCAGCGGCGCCTGGGCCTTCGCCTGCGCCAGGGCGTCGGCCAGCACGGGCCCCTGCGGCAGCGCGTCGGGCCCGCCCGATCGGACGCTGGCCTCGCGCAGCAGCAGCGGCAGGCCCAGGGCCGTCTGCACCGCGGGCAGCTCGGCGGCGGCGCGTCCGAAGGCGTCCAGGCGGGCGAGCGTGGCGAGCTGCAGCGGCTCGCCCGAGACGTCGACGACCGCTTCGACGGTGAAGAGGCCGAAGCCCGCCGCCTCGAGCGCCTCGTGATCGGCGCGCACCGGGTGGTCGGCCGGGAAGTAGGTCAGCGCGTCGGCTTCGATCGGCAGGCGCCGGAACGCGAACGCGCCGGCGGCCACCACCACCAGGGACGCGGCCACGATCGGTCCGCGGTGCCGCGCGCCCCAGGACACGAGGCCGATCGCCGGCGTCGCGAGGCCCGCGGCGCCCTCGAAGCGCGCCGGACGCGCCAGCCGATCCAGCAGCGCCGGCAGCAGCACCAGCAGCAGCGCGACGCCGAACAGCAGGCCGAAGGCGGCCACCGCGCCGAAGGTGCGCAGCGGCCCGATGCTCGACAGCGCCATGCTGCCGAAGCCCACCGCGGTGGTCACGAGCGCCAGCGCGACGCCGGCGCCGCGCGTGCGCCGCGCGTGCGCCGCGGCCCGATCGGCCGGCACCCCGGCCCGCCGCGCGTCCTGCCAGCCCACGATCAGGTGCAGGGCGCCGGCCAGCAGCAGGACGAACAGCAGCGGCTTGGCGATGTCGACCACCAGGTTCGAGGTGCCGCCCGCGATGCCCAGGGCGCCCTCGGCGGCGAAGACGCCCAGCCCCACCGGCGCCAGCGCCGCCCCGGTGAGCCGCAGCGAGCGCGTCACCGCCAGCAGCAGGCCCACGCAGAGCGCCACCAGCACCGGCAGCGCCACCTGGTCGACGCGGCGACCCGCGCGGTCGAGGGCCAGGTTCAGCAGCGGATCGCCCGCCGCGCGCACCGTCGCGCCCGCCGCCCGCGCCGACGCGCGGTGCCGATCGATCAGCGCCTCGAGGCGCGCGCGATCCGCGGCCGGGGTCAAGGGCAGGAAGGCCAGCACCGCGGCGCGGGCCCGATCGGGTTCGAAGAGGCGCAGGGCGCGCCCCAGCGGACCCGCGAAGCGCGGCGCGAGGCGCGCCAAGGCCTCGGCGCCGCCCAGATCGTCGTCCAGCAGCAGCGCCACCGCGTCGGGCCAGGCGTCCGCGGGCCCCAGCGTGCGGGTCACCGCCGGATCGGCCCCCAGCGCGGTCTGCAGGTCGACCGCGCGGCGCAGGGCGTCGAGCGCGTCCGCGCCGTGCACGGCCACCACCAGCACGTCGTCGCTGCCGAAGCGGCGCTGAAGGTCGGCGTAGGCCGCGCGGGGCGCGGCGTCGTCCTGCAGCCAGCGGCCGACCGTGTTGTCCACCGGCGGGCGCGGCGCGAGCGCCAACAGGATCGCCGCGCCAGCCACCAGCGCCGCCGCGCCGATGGCACTCGGCCCCAACGGTCGATCCCCCACGTCGGCACTCCCCGGCGCTCATCGGCCGCGGACGTCGGTCGCCCGCCGGCCTCGCGCTCGGGGACGTCGTGACAGCGGATTCCCGAACCCCGCGCGGGGATGCGGCGCGCGGTCAGGGCGCCCGGTGCCAGGCGGGCAGCCACAGGGTGACGGCCGCGCCGCCGCCGGGCGCGTGGCCGAACTGCAGGCGCCCGCCGTGCGCGCGGACGATGCCCATCACGACGCTGAGGCCGAGCCCGGTGCCCTCGCCCTCGGGCTTGGTCGAGAAGAAGGGATCGCACACGCGGTCGACGATCTCGGCGCCGATGCCGGGCCCTTGGTCGCACACCCGCAGCCCCACCAGATCTCCGTCGCGCTCGGCCGAGAACGACACCGTGCCGCGGGGCGGCGAGGCGTCGAGCGCGTTGAGCGTCACGCTGACCAGCGCGTGCACCAGCTGGCCGTGATCGCCGTCGACCGGCGGCGCCTCGCCCACCGGGCGCACCACGTTCAGGCGCCGCTGCTTGACCGTCGGCCCGACCACCTCCATCACCTCGTCGAACAGATCGGCCGGGTACACCGCGCCGGACGAGGGGGACGCCGGCTGCGCGTAGCGCGTCAGCGCCGAGACGATCGACCGGATGCGCTCGAGGCCGTCCACGACGGTGTCGAAGTAGGTCGCGCGCCGCGCCTCGGGCACCTTGTCCTGCCGAAGCGCGTGCACGCAGGCCATCACGCCGCCGAGCGGGTTGTTGATCTCGTGGGCCACCCCGCCGGCCAGCAGCGCCACCGACGAGAGCTTCTCGGCCTGCACCAGGCGCGCCTGCTCGCCGGCCAGCTGATCGTTCAGATCCTCCAGCCGCTGAACCGCCAGCGCCAGATCGTCCTCGGTGCGCTTGCGCTCGGTGATGTCGCGGCGGATGGCCAGGTAGCGCTCGGGGCGCCCGTCGGCGCCGGCGAAGGGGACGATCACCGTGTGGGTCCAGTACAGGGCGCCGTCCTTGCGGCGGTTGCACAGCTCGCCCCGCCACACCCGGCCGGCGCCGATCGTCGCCCACATGTCGGCGAAGAAGGCGGGCGGGTGCAGCCCCGAGTTCACCCGCGCGTGGGTCTGGCCGATCAGCTCGTCCCGGCCGTAGCCCGACAGACGGCAGAAGTGATCGTTGACCTCGGTGATGCGACCGGCGGCGTCGGTCCACACGACGACGCACGCCTGATCCAGCGCGTAGCGCAGGTCGTGCAGCGCGCGCGCGGACGGACAGGCGCCGTCGCAGGCGGGCGCTCGGACGTCGGCCTCGCTCACGAGGCGCCTCCCCTGGCGCTCGGCGCCTGCGTCGCGGTGGTGATGCGGTCGATCAGCGCGGCGACGGCGCCGACGAAGAAGCGACCCGCCGGCTCGAGCGCCAGCCGATCCGGGCCGACGCTGCACAGCCCGTCGGCCACCAGGTCGACCAGCGCGTCGCCCGCCGCGTCCAGCTCGGCGGGCGTCAGCCGCACCTCGAGGTCGCAGGCGAGCCGCTCGAGAAGGTCGCGGCGGCGGCGGTCGGCCGCGCTCAGCCGCCGTCCCCCGGCCGTCGGCAGGTGGTCGGCGTCCAGCGCCCGCGCCCACGGGGCCAGCGCCACCGGGTTGGCGGCGACCGCCTCGTCGAGCCGCGTGCGGGCCCCGACGCCCACCCCCACCCGCTCGACGGCGGCGCCCGGGCGATACCCGAACACGTCGCGGGCGCGGTCGGCGGCGCGGGCCAGCGGATCGCTCGGCGCGACGAAGACATCCAGGCCCACCGCGCGATAGCCGGCCGCCCCGAGCGCCTGCCAGGCCTGCCGCTGCAGATCCACCGCAGCCCCGCGATCCGGCAGCGCCGGCCGCAGCAGCGCCTGGTGGTTGGGCCGGGCGACGGGGTCGTAGTCGAAGGGCCGACAGACCACGCGATCGGGCTGCAGCGCCGCCACGCGCTCGAGCGTCGTCGCCCAGCTGCGGGGTGTCTGCTTCGGCAGCCCGAAGACCAGATCCAGCGTCACGCCGGTGAAGCCGACGCCGCGCGCCAGATCCAGGCAGGCCCGCGTCTGGGCGTAGGTCTGGTGGCGCCCGATGGCCGCCTGCACGGCGTCGTCCAGGTCGTGCACGCCCAGCACGAGGTGGGTGTAGCCCACGGCGCGCAGGTGCCGGATCTGCGGCAGGCTGGTCACCGCGGGGTTCGCCGCGATGGTCAGCGTGGCGTCCCGCGTCGGCTCGAAGTGCGCCGTCCACAGCCGCCAGAGGCGGTCCTGCTGAGCGTCGTCGAGGAAGGTCGGCGTGCCGCCGCCGACGAAGACCGAGCCGACCGCGCGCCGGGGACCGAGGTGGTCGGCCGCCAAGGCCAGCTCGCGGCCCAGGCGGTCGAGGTAGGCGTCGGCGCGGGTCCGATCCCGGGCCACGACGATGTCACAGGTGCAATGCGCGCAGCGATGCCAACAGAAGGGCACCGCCAGCTCGAGCGCGAGCGGGGCGTCGGGCGCGCGGGCGGCGGCCTCGCGCAGGCAGCCGGCGAGCTCGGCGGGGCCGAAGGCCGGGTCCAGCCGGTGCTCGCCGACCGGCACGAAGCCCCCGGCGTCGGCCGCGTAGCGCCGCACGATCCCCTCGCTCACCATCGGCAATGCGTCCGCCATCCGTGCGGCAGCTATCAAACACCGTGCCGCCGCAACGTTTCCGGCTACATCTCGGGCCGCCGTTCCCTTATGGTGACGCGCCGCCCCGTCCGGTTACCGGCGGGGCGCCGACGCACCGGCCCGCGCGTGGGGCGCAGGGTGGTGCAGACCTTGCACGGGGGCTCCGCGTTCGACTTCGAGGGACATCATGCTCGACATCCTGCTCGTGGACGACGAGCCCACGATTCGGCTCAGTATCGGTGATGCGCTCAGCGACGCGGGCTACCGGGTGTCCGTCGCCGCGGACGGCGCCGAAGCGTGGACTCTGCTCGAGAAGCGGGTGTTCGACGTCGTCATCACCGACATCCGCATGCCCAAGCTCGACGGGCTGTCCCTCTTCCACCGCATCCGCGAGACGGCGCCCGAGACGGACGTGATCCTCGTGACCGCGTACGGCGCGGTGGAGGACGCCGTCGGGGCCCTCAAGGAGGGCGCGCGGGACTACCTGACCAAGCCGTTCGACACCGACGAGCTGCTGGTGCGGCTGTCGCGGCTGGCCGAGCGCCACGAGCTGAAGCGGCAGCTGTCCGACGCGCGCAAGCAGCTGGCCCGCAAGGAGAAAGCGCGGCAGATCATCGGCGACTCGCCGCCGATGACGCGCCTGATGGATCGCATCGAGACCTTCGCCGAGACCGAAGCGCCGGTGCTGATCCTCGGCGAGAGCGGCACCGGCAAGGAGCTCATCGCGCGCCGCCTGCACCAGCTGAGCCCGCGGGCCGACAAGCCCTTCGTCGCGGTGCACTGCGCGGCCTTCCCCGAGACCCTCATCGAGGCCGAGCTCTTCGGCCACGAGCGCGGCGCCTTCACCGGCGCGGTGCGGCGGCGCGACGGCCGGTTCAAGGTGGCCGACGGGGGCACGCTGTTCCTCGACGAGGTCGCCGAGATCCCGCTCCCCGCGCAGGCGAAGCTGCTGCGCGTGCTGCAGGAGGGCCAGTTCGAGCCGCTGGGCACCAGCACGCCGATGCGCGTGGACGTGCGCATCCTCTCGGCGACGCACCGCGATCTGAAGAAGTGCGTGCACGAGGGCACCTTCCGCGAGGATCTCTACTACCGCCTCAACGTGCTCGACCTGACCGCCCCGCCCCTGCGCGAGCGGCGGGCCGATCTGCCCATCCTCGTCGAGCACTTCCTCCGCCGCTTCGCCCCCGATCCCGACGAGCCGCCGAGCATCTCGCCGGCTGCGTGGGCGGCGCTGACCAACCACCCCTTCCCGGGCAACGTCCGCGAGCTCGAGCACGCCATCCAGCACGCGGTGGTGCTGGCCCGGGGCGGCGAGCTGCAGATGTGGCACCTGCCGCGCGACGTCGCCGGGCCGGACGCCGATCTCGACGCCACGCAGGAGTCGGACACGCTCGAGCCCCTGGCCAGCGCCATCAAGGCCTTCGAGCGCGAGTACCTGCTGCGCGCGCTGCGCATGGCCGGCGGCAAGAAGGTCAAGGCGGCGTCGATGCTGGGCATCTCGCGCAAGAACCTGTGGGAGAAGCTGAAGGGCCACGACATCAGCGACGACGACGTGGACTGAGGATCGGCGCCGGGCGCTCGCCCGTCAGGCGTCGTCGCGCACCAGCTCGACGATGCGCCCCTCGGCCGCCGCGATGACTTGCAGGTCGCTGCCCTTCTCGGCCACCACCTCGAGACAGGTGCGCAGCTTCTCGTCGACCATGTCGTCGTCGTGCATCGGATCGTGCGAGAAGAGGGCGATGCGCTTGGCCTCGGCCTGCAGCGCCAGCTCGACGGCGTCCAGATAGCAGCTGTGGCCCCACCCGCGCTTGCGCTGATACTCGTCGGGTGAGTACTGCGAGTCGGCGATGTACAGGTCGGCGCCGCGGATGAGATCGATGAGATCCGCGTCGCGCTGCCGGCCGAACTCGGCGCGCCGCCCGTCGGTGTCCGAGGCGTCGCTCAGCTGAGCTTTGTAGGGCTCGATGTCGGTCGCGTAGACCACCACGCGGTCGTCGCACTCGATGCGATACGCCATGGTCACGCCCGGGTGGTTCACGTAGCGCGCGGTGATGGCGAAGCCACCCACCGTGAAGTTGCGCTCGCGGATCTCGTGCACCTCGATGTCGGCCGCCATGTCACCGAGGCTGACCGGGAAGTACTCGGGATCCATCTGGCCGCGCAGCACCTTCTCGAGCGGCTTGTCCACCGAGGGCGGCCCGTGCACCTCGATGTGGTTGCCGGGCACGAAGGCGGGCACGAAGAACGGGAAGCCCTGGATGTGATCCCAATGGGTGTGGGTGATCAGCATCGACAGCGACAGCGGCTTGCCGCGGGCCTCGGCGGCGAGCGTCAGGCCCAGCTTCCGCAGCCCCGTGCCGGCGTCGAGGATCAGCTGGTGCTCGCCCGTCTCGACCGTCACGCAAGGGGTGTTTCCGCCGTAGCGCACCGTCTCGGGGCCGGGCGTGGCGATCGATCCGCGCACCCCCCAGAAGCGTACCCGCATGGTGTCGAGGATGCGCCGCACCGTCTGGCCCAGCTCGTCGAGCTCGAAGGGCTTGGACAGGAAGGCGTCGGCCCCCATCTGCATGGCCTTGCGCTGATCGGCCGCGTAGGCCTGCGCCGACAGCACCAGGATGGGGATGCGGCAGGTGCCGTGGGACGCGCGGATGCGGCGGATGACCTCGTAGCCGTGCATGCGCGGCGTCAGCAGATCGGCGACGATCATGTCCGGGTGCTCGCGGGCGGCCGCCTCGAGCCCCGCGGCGCCGTCCGGCGCGACCTCGACGGTCAGCCCGTCCTGCTCGAGCTGAAGGCGGATGACGTCGGCGATGGTCTGATCGTCTTCGATGACCAGGACGCGTTGAGTGCGGCTGCTCAATGGCCTCTTCCCGTCGGCTCCCGCCCCGCCCGGTGCGGCGGCTCGCCCCAGTGTGCGGGGCCGGCGCCCCGGCGTCCAGCTTTCACGCACGCGGGCGAGGCGGGCGCCGGATCAGGCCGGCTGCCCGGCCTCGGGGCGCACGGGCGCGTACAGGTGCCCCATGCGGGCGCGCTTGGTCTCGAGGTAGCCCCGGTTGACCGGGTTGACGCCGGTCACGAGCGGATCGCGGCCCTCGACGTCGACGCCCGCGTCGCGCAGCCCCTCGATCTTCAGCGGGTTGTTCGTCAGCAGGCGGACGGACTCGACGCCCAGCGCCTCGAGCATCGTGGCCGCGACGGCGTAGTCCCGCAGGTCGTCGCCGAAGCCGAGCACGCGGTTGGCGTCGACCGTGTCGAGGCCGGCCTCCTGCATCGCGTACGCCCGGATCTTGTTGCCCAGGCCGATGCCGCGGCCCTCCTGCCGCAGGTACAGCACCGCGCCGCGGCCGGCGGCCTGGATGGCGGCCAGCGCGGCGTCGAGCTGGGGCTTGCAGTCGCACTTGAGCGAGCCGAGCACCTCGCTGGTGAGGCACTCCGAGTGGACGCGCACCGGCAGGCCGCGCGCGCCCTCGAGCTGCCCGACCGAGATGGCGAGGTGCTCGCGCCCCTCGCCGTCGACCAGGACGCGGACGTCGAAGGTGCCGTGGGCGGTGGGCAGGCGGGTACGCGCGTAGAACGGGGGTTCGGCGGGGGCGCGCTGCTTGGACTGGGGCATCGTGACCTCGTGGTGTCGGTGCGCGGCGACCGCGACACGTGAACAAACTCTCCACAAAAGCGAACAGTGGATGCACGAGGGGGCGCCGAGGATGCAGACTGGCGAAAGCCCGGGGCGGGCGCGCATGCTGCGGGCGTCGTCGACGGCTCGGAGGGTGACGGTGCGGCGCGCGGTGATGTGGACGATCCTGCTGGCGGGCGCGCTCGGCCCCGGCACGGCGGCGGCCCACGGCGGCCAGCCGCAGGTGCTGCGCATCGAGTTCCCCGCCCAGCTGCCCGGCGCGGTGTGGGCGCTGACCGACAACCAGGGCCTGTACGCGCGGCGCTCGGACGGCGTGGTCGAGTGGCTGTGCGAGGACGCCGTCGCGCCCGGCGCGGGCATCCGCAGCATCGGCGTCCTGGGCGCCGCGGGCGAGCGCTGGCTGCTGTCGACCGAAGAGGGCACCTTCTTCACCTTCGACAACGGCTGCGGCTACCACCCGGCGCCGCCGCCGCTCACCGGCCAGTCGGTGCGGGCGGTCAGCGTGCACCCGACGCGCCCGCACGAGGCCGTGGTGGCCACCGACGCCTTCGACCTGGAGAACGACCTGTTCCGCACGACCGACGGCGGCTGGAGCTGGCAGGCGGCCGGCGAGGGGGCGCGCGGCCGCTTCCGGCAGCTGCTGCGCTCGCCGGCGGATCCCGAGCGCCTCTGGGCGGTGGCCGACGTCGGGGCGCTGACCAGCGCCGACGGCGGTCGCACCTGGACGCCCCTCGCCCTGCCCGCCGAGGCCCGCAGCCCCGCCGACTTCACGCTGTTGGGCGGCTCGCCGGCCGACGGCCAGGTGCTGTTCGCGTCGGTCGAGCAGTTCCCCGAGACGCTGGTGCTGCGCAGCGAGGACGCGGGCGCGCGCTGGGCGCGGGTGACGGCGGTGCCCGACTTCCCGCTGACCTTCGTGATGGACCAGGCGGGGCGCCGCGCGCTGCTGCTGGCGCCCTTCGAGGGCCTGCGACGCAGCGCCGACGGGGGCCGCACGTGGGCGGCCGAGCCCACGCCGATCGAGCGCCTCGGCTGTCTGACCCGCCAGCCCGACAGCGACCGGCTGTGGGGCTGCACGCAGGTGTTCTTCGGTGGCCCGTGGGTGCTGGGGCGCAGCGACGACTTCGGGCGTACCTGGCGCGGGGTCTTCGAGCGCTACGAGGACGTCGAGCGCTGGTCCTGCCCCGGCGCGTCGAGGGGCGAGGGCTGCTGCGATCACCTGTGCCCCGGCCAGCCGCCGGGCGGGGCGTGCCCCGGGCAGGCCGAGGGCGCGGCGGCCTTCTGCGACGACCCGCTGCCCCCGCTGCCCCCCGTGGGTCCGCTGCCGGACGCCGGCGCGCCGCCCGCGGACGCCGCCGTCGCGGTGGACGCCGCGCCCGTCGACGCGGCGGTCCCCAGCGACGGCGCGCCGCCCGACGCGGGCGCGTCGACGCGTCGTCGGCCGACGCGGGTGCCGACGCGGGCGGGGGCACCGACGCCCGGCCCGACGCGCGCGCCGCCGACGACGCGACCCCGGACGCCGCCGCCGTGCTCGACGCCGCCCCGGGCAGGGACGCCGGCCCGATCCGCGACGCCCGGCCGCCGGGCGGCCGCCGGATCGACGCGTTCGTCGCCTACGACTTGGGGTTCGACGCGCGCGCCCCCGCCCCGCCGACGTCCACCGCCCAGGACGACGGCTGCGGCGCGGCGCCCGGACGCGCGCCCGCCGGCCTCGGCGGTCTGCTGCTGCTGCTCACGGGGCTCGTCGCGCGGCGCCGGCGCGGCTGACGGCGCGCTACTCGAGGACGCGCAGGGCCGACTCGACCGAGACGAAGGGCTGGCTGGCCAGCGCCAGCTTCGGATGCGACGCGGTGATGCGCGCCAGCTGTCGGGCCGAGTGCGACGCGGCGTTGCGCCCGCGCAGCGCGCGCCGGTGGCGCGGGGGCGGGCGGGCCGCCGAGAACTCGGTCGTCAGCTCGGCGCTGGCCTCGGCGGCTTCGGCGCCCAGCTTGCGCACCGCCGTCAGCAGCTCGGCCGTCCGCACGACGGCGTCGCCGAGCGACTGCCGCGTCGTCGAAGCGACCGTGGCGTCGGTGACGTCGGCCACGCGCAGCTCGATGATCGGGGGCAGGGCCTCCAGGCGCCGCTGCTCGAGCTTCTCGCGGGCCTCGGGCGACAGGTTGGCGTCGTCGATGGGCAGCACGTTGGCGGGGCGGCCGCGGCGATCCTCGATCAGCAGGCGGGCCCGCCGCAGCGCGTCGCTGCGATCGGCGTCGCGCAGGCCGAGCGCCAGGGCCCGCACCTCGTCCACCCGATCGCGGCTGATGTGCCCGGCGATGGCCTCGGCGGCCAGGGCGTCGATGCGGGCCAGCGCCCGCGCGCCCTGCGTCAGCGTGTGCTCGGCCGACTGCGCCAGGCCCAGGTGCTCGCTGGCCAGGCGCAGGCGATTCGAGGTGGACCGGCGGTCGACCCGCTCGGCGCCGCCCGCCCGCACCTGCACCCGATCGATGTCGCCCTCACGGGGCAGCGTGCGCAGCGCCCCGCGCTCGTCGGCGCTGTCGGTGACCCCCTGCTCGCCGGCGGTCGACGTGGCGAGTCGCGTCTCGTTCTTCCCGGTGCGCAGCCCGCCCGTGCGGTTCCGACCACCGGTGGTCACCGAGACGTTCGACACGCGCACTCCTCCCGTCGGGTCAGGGTGGAAGACTAGTGGGTCGCCGCCGATCCGGCAAGCCGCGCGCCGTGTTATCCGGCGGCGCGCCGTCTCGGCCCGGCCGGCCGACCGGTGACACACTTCCCCGACCCCGCGGCACTACCCCACCGAGCGGCGCCCGCCGCCTCCCCCACCCCCACGGAGAGTGCCCATGCAGATCGAGACCTTCTACGACGCCGACACTTTCACCCTCACCTACGTCGTCTACGACGCCGCCACCCGCGACGCCGTCCTCATCGACCCGGTGCTGGCCTACGATCCGATCGGCTCGAAGACCTCGACGAGCACGCTGCGCCCGGTCATCGACTTCGTGAAGGGCAAGGAGCTGCGCGTCCACTACGTGCTCGAGACCCACGCCCACGCCGACCACCTGTCCGGCTCGCAGTACTTCAAGCACCACTTCCCCGACACCAAGGTCGCGATCGGCGCCCGCATCACCGACGTGCAGACCGTGTTCAAGGGCGTCTTCCAGCTCGGCGCCGACTTCGCCACCGACGGCAGCCAGTTCGACCGCCTGCTCCGCGACGGCGAGGTGGTCGAGGCCGGCGCGCTGCGCTTCGAGACGATCTTCACCCCCGGCCACACGCCGGCCTGCGCCACCTACCGCTTCGACGACGCCGTGTTCACCGGCGACGCCCTGTTCATGCCCGACCAGGGCACCGGCCGCTGCGACTTCCCCGCGGGCAGCGCGGACGACCTGTACGCCTCGATCATGAAGCTGTACGCGCTGCCCGACGACACGCGCGTCTTCGTGGGTCACGATTACCAGCCCGATGGCCGCCCGGTGCGTTGGGAGACCACCATCGGGGCCTCGAAGAAGAGCAACGTGCAGCTGCCCGCCGACCTCGACCGGGCCGCCTTCGTCGCCGCCCGGCAGGCCCGCGACGCCACGCTCGCGGCGCCGCGCCTGCTGTACCCCAGCGTGCAGGTGAACGTGCGCGCGGGCCACCTGCCCGCGCCGCACCCCGAGTCGGGGCTGCGCTATCTGACCGTGCCGGTGAAGGCGCCCGAGGGCGACTGACCCGCATCAGCCGGACAGCGCGGCGCGGGCGGCCGCGTCCAGCCGCGCGGGGGCGTCGGGCATGGGCTCGATGCCCCCGAGCTGCTCGACGATCGGCTCGACCGCCGCCCGCAGGGGGCGGTCGGTGGCGGGGTGTGCCCAGACGATGCCCGCCAGGGCGCGCGCCCGCTCGGCCTGACCCCGCGCGGCGGCGCGCTCGGCCATCACGCCCAGCGCGCGCAGCACCGGCGGCGGGCTGCCCAACGCCAGGGCGCGCTGCAGCGCCGCGCGCAGGCTGGCCTCGGCGTCGTCGTCCCGCCCCAGCTTGCCCAGGCTGCGGCCCCGCAGGGTGTCCGCGTGCACCTGCATCAGCAGGTTGCCCCCCTCGGCGGCCAGGCGGCCGGCTCGCTCGGCGCGCGCGAGCGCCAGCTCGTGATCGCCGTCCGCCTGCGCCACCTCGGCCAGCCCGGCCAGGACGTACACCTCGAGCACCGGGAAGCCGATCGCGCGGCACTGCTCGAGGCTCTCGTGGAACAGCGCGCTCGCGCGGTCCAGCTGCCCCGCGTCGTAGGCGATCACCCCCAGGCTGTTGAGCGAGGCCGCCACCGAGCGCCGATCGCCCTGCGCCCGCGCGCGGTCGACGCAGGCCTCGAGGCAGCGCACCGCCGTCTCGAGATCGCCCTCCTCCTGCGCCAGCCGCCCGAGGTTGCCCAGCACGCTGGGCAGCGACGGATCGTCCTCCTGGCCGCCCAACGCCTCCAGCGCGCGCTCGAAGTGCCCGCGGGCCCCCGGACGATCGCCCCGGACCTGCAGCACCGCCCCCAGCCGGTTGTGCAGCTGCCCCACGAGGGCGGCCGGCGCGTCGGGCGGCAGCCGGGCGACCCCCTCGCGCGCCGCCACCTCGGCCTCGCCCAGCCGCCCCTGCCGGAACAACATGCGACACCGGGCCGCCGCCAGCGCGGCCCGGAGCGCGGGCCGATCCACCGCGTGGAAGGCGCGCTCGGCCGACTCGAACAGCTCGAGGCCCAGGCGCAGCCGCTGCCGCCCCTCGAGGTAGCTCTCGAGCGGCGCCAGCCATCGGCGCAGCACGTCGTCGGGATCGCCCGTCGCGACCAGCCAGCGCCACGCGGCCAGCAGGTTGTCCAGATCGGCCTCGATGGCGCCGAAGGCGGCGCCCGGGCTGCGCAGCAGCGCGGGCGCGAGCGCCTCGAGTCCGGCGTCGACGCGGCCCGCGTGGCGGCGCGCCACCGCGTCGCCCAGCGCGGCGTCGGCCTGCAGGCGCGCGCGCGCGTCCTGGGCCAGCAGATCCTGCATCTCGTAGCGGCCGTCGGGGCGGCGAGCGATCACCGCGCGGTCCAGCAGCCCCAGCAGCAGGAAGGGCGAGGCCTCGGCGACGGCGCGCGCGTCCTCGGCCGTGAAGGGGCCGCGGAAGACCGCCAGCGCGTACACCGCCCGGCGCTCGGCCTCGCCCAGCTGGCTCCAGAACCAGTCGAGCACCGAGCGCAGCCCCCCGGTGTGCCCGGGCGCCTGCTCGAGGAAGCCGAGGTTCTCGCGGATGGCGGCCGCCAGCGCCTCGAGGCTCACCAGCGGGGTCCACGCGGCGGCCAGCTCGAGCGCCAGGGGCAGGCCGCCCACCAGCCGACAGATGGCGGCGATGGCGTCGTCCACCGCCGGGCCGTCGTCGAGGGCGCACCCGGCTCGCCGGGCGCGCGCGCGGAACAGAGCGACGGCGCCCGCCTCGCAGTCGAGGCCGCCGAGCGTGAGGGCGATCTCGCCGGCCAGGTGCAGCGGGGCGCGGCTGGTCAGCAGCAGGCGCGCGGCGCCGCGCCGGGCGCGCACCGCGTCGACGATGCGGCGCAGATCGGGCGCGGCGTCCGCGCCGTCGACCACCAGCAGGCCCGCCCAGCCGACCAGGTGGTCGACGACCGCCGCCCACGGCTCGTCGGGGGCCTCGAGGTGCAGCGCCTGCGCCAGCGCGTCGGCGGTGCAGGTGTGCGCGCCGTCGGCGCCGAGCACCACCACCCGCGCGCCCTCGCGCAGGCCGGGGCCCACCTCGAGGGCCACCTGCTGCGCCAGCCGCGACTTGCCCACGCCGCCGCCCCCCACGAGCGACACGGTCTCGCCCTCGCGCAGGGCCTTCGCGATGCGGCGCACCATCTTGCAGCGGCCCACCAGCAGGCCGTCGGGGCCGGCCACGTCGAGCCCCGCCGGCGGGCGCGCCCAGCTCGCCGCGGGCGCCGACCGCCACGCCCCGCGCAGGACCCAGCCGCCGCCGCCCCACGCCAGCACGCCCTCGTTGCGCAGGCGCCCCACCAACCGCTCCAGGCGCGCGGGCAGGCCCCCCGTGTGGCGCCACAGCCAGTCGATGAAGGCCGCGGGCGCCTCCCAGCGCAGCGCGCCGCGCGCCCACTGGCGCACCGACTCGGGGTCGAAGGGCGCCAGCGCCACCTCGACCGGTCGGGTGCCAGCGGGCAGCAGGGCGCCGTCCCCGTCCGGCGCGGCCACCACCAGCGTCACCGGATCGCGCGCGTCGGCCAGGTGCTCGGCCAGCAGCGCGCGCGTGGCCTCGTCGACCGCGGCGACGTCGTCGATCAGCACCACCCGGGGCGCGCGCGACGCCTCGGCCCAGGCGCGCAGGCGCGCGGCGGTGACCTCTGCGGTGATCTCGCCCCGCTCGCCGGACAGCCGCGCGCCGTCGAGGGCGCCCAGCGCGCGGAAGCGGGTGCCCGGCGCCGGGCGCAGGTGCAGCGTCGAGCGGCCCGCGGCCCGCGCGATCCGGCCGACGGCGTCGAGGAAGGCGCTGAAGCCGGCGCCGCGCGGTCCCACCACGCGCAGCGCGGCGACGCCGTCGCCCGGCGTCAACACGGCCGCGCGGGCGCGCTCGAGGGCACCGTCCCGCGCGATCAGCCGGGCCGGACCGTCGGCGTGGCCGTCGGGGGGCGCGGGGGTGTCCTCGGCCGTCAGCACGTCGCGGCCGCGGCGCTTCGACGCGAGCAGGCGCTGATCGGCCCGCTCGAAGAGCGCCGCGTCGTCCACGGCGTCGCCGGGGAAGCAGGCGGCGCCGATGCTGAGGGTGACGGTCAGGGGCGGGGCGCCCTCGAAGGCGCGGCCCCGCACCGCGTCCAGCAGCCGGCGGCCGACCGCCTCGGCGCGCTCGGGGCCCGCCTCGCGCACCAGCAGCACGAACTCGTCGCCGCCGTAGCGGAACAGATCGTCGCCGTCGCGCAGGGCGCTGCGCAGGCGCCCCACCACCTCCACCAGCACGGCGTCGCCGCGCGCGTGGCCGAAGGCGTCGTTCACGCTCTTGAAGTGATCGACGTCGATCACCATGAGGGCGAAGGGGGTCTCGGCCGCCTTCAGCCCCGCGATGGCCGCCGCCAGGCGGGCCCGGGTGGGCACCCCGGTGAGGGGGTCGACGACGACGGCGCGGTCGGCGGAAGGCACCATGCCTTCCTCCTACGGAACCCCGAGCGCGTCGCTTGACCGACGACCGCCGTTTCCGGCGGCAGGATCAGTCGATGTGGGCCACCACGACCGTGATGTTGTCGCGTCCGCCCTCGGCCAGGGCCGCCTCGGTCAGCTCGCGCGCCTGCTCTTCGGGCGGCTGGGCCCCGGTCAGCGTCGCGCGCATGCGGTCGGCGTCGACCAGATCGGACAGCCCGTCGGTACACAGCAGGAAGCGATCGCCGCGCTGCACCGTGAACTGCGCGGCGTCGGGCTTCAGGGCCTCCTTGCCCCCCAGCGCCTGCGTCAGCACGTTCTTGTGCCGGAAGGCCTGCATGCCCTGCGTGTCGAGGATGCCGCGCCGCTTCAGCTCCATCGCGAGGGAGTGGTCGCCGGTGATCTGATCGAGCTGACCGCCGCGCGCTCGGTACAGGCGGCTGTCGCCGACGTGCACCGCGAGGGCCTCGTCACCGATGATCCACAGCACCACCAGGGTGGTGCCCATGCCCTTGAGCGACTCGGACGCGCCCGACAGCGTGGTGATCTGCCCGTGGGCCGCGTGCACCGCGTCCACCACCCGCTCCTGCGCGGCCTCGATGGCCATGGGCACCCCGCCGCGCACCAGGTGATCGCGCAGGCACTCGATCGCGACGCGGCTGGCCACGTCGCCGGCCTGATGCCCGCCCATGCCGTCGGCGATGACCATCAGGTGGGCGTCGGGCCAGACGAGGTAGGCGTCCTCGTTGTCGCTGCGCACCATGCCGACGTGCGTGAAGGCGGCGCCGGTGAGCCGCCCCTCGATGGTGTGCACCGGGCGTTGCCACCGCGCCGGGGTGCCGCCCGCGCTGCCCTGCGACATGAGGACGCTGGGGGCGGGCGGCCGGCCGTCGAGGGTGCGTCCGCGCGCGTCGCGCCGCAGGCTGGCGGTCGCGAACAGCGGCGGCCGCAGGTCCACCTCGGTCGGCTCGTCGTCCTCGTCGTAGCCGAGCGTGTCGTCGTCTTCGTGCGCCATGCCGCCCATGGTGCGACGGAACGCGCGCCGACGAAAGGGGGTCGTGGGATGGCCCTGCCACGGGGGCCGCAGATCGCCTGGGCGGGAAGGCGCGGTCGGGCGCTGGGTGCCCGCGAGGCGATCAGTCGAGCGCGTCCTGCTCGCCGATCGCCTCGGCGCGCAGCTCGCTGGCCAGCGTGCGCAGCGAGGCGAGGTCGAAGTTCTCGACGCGCTCGAGCAGCGCCTGCATCAGGTGCAGGAAGTCGGCCTCGGTGACGATGCCCACCAGATCGCCGTCGCCGTCGACCACCGGCAGGCAGCCGTACTTGTGCTTCCGCATCTGCGCGATGGCGTCGCGCACGTCGGTGTCCGGCTCGACCGTGGCGACGTCGTCGCGCATCACCTGGGCGACGGTGATGGTGGCCTTGTGCGCCGCGTGCTCGGCCGGGCTGTGGGCGCCGAGGGTCGACAGCGCGGCCCGCAGCAGGTCGCGGTGGGTGACGAGGCCGACCAGGCGGTTGCCCGAGACGACCGGCAGGTGCCGGATGCGCATGACCTGCATCAGCCCCTCGGCCAGCTCCAGGTCGGCCTGGGCGTTGAGCGTCACCACGTTGCGGGTCATCAGCTCTCGAATGCGCATCGACACCTCACGGCCGGGGCTGCGCCGCAGCGGCGCGGCCGGTTCGTTGTGATCGCGCGCCGACCCGGCTCGGGTCAAGCCCCACGCTCGCGCCGTCGAAACGTCCGGCCCAGCGTGGACGAGGCGACGACCGTGAGCGAGCTGATCGGCATCAGGATCGCGGCCGCCAGGGGCGAAACGTGTCCGGTGAGCGCCAGCGTCGCGAAGACGGCGTTGTAGCACAGCGAGAACACCAGGTTGCGCCGCACGACGGCCAGCGTGCGGCGGGCGCCCTCGAGGGCGTCGACGACCGCCGTGGGGCCCGGGCGATCGAGGTAGACGTCGGCCACCTGCATCGCCACCTCGGCCCCGCCGTGCACGGCGACGCCGACCGAGGCCGCGCGCAGGGCGGCCGCGTCGTTGAAGCCGTCCCCCACCATCGCCGCCGCGCCGCCCTCGGCGACGACGCGCGCCTTGTCCTCGGGGGTGTGCCCGCCGAGCGCGTCCTCGAGGCCCAGCGCGTCGCCCACCGCGCGCGCCACCGCCGGGTGGTCGCCGCTCAGCAGGCCCACCTGCAGGCCCAGCGCGCGCAGTCGGGCGATGGCGTCGGCGCTGTCGTCGCGCACGCGGTCGCCGAGGGCGATCAGCCCCACCGGGCGCCCGTCCACGTGCACCGCCACCGGCGTCTCGCCCGCGGCGAGCACGTCGGCCAGCTGCGGCGCGAACCGATCACCCACGTCCGGGCCGCCGACGCGGACGCGGTGGCCCCCGACGGTGCCCTCGATGCCGCGCCCCGGCGTCTCGACGACGTCGGTGGCCTGCCCCTCACCGCCCGCCCAGGCCGCGACCGCGCGCGCGATGAGGTGGGTCGAGCCCCGCTCCAGCACGCCGACGGCGCCGCGCCACTCGGCGGGCAGCCAGGCGCGCGTCACCTGCATGCGGCCGGCGGTCAACGTGCCGGTCTTGTCGAACCACACGCGCTGCACGCGGGCCAAGCGCTCGATGGCGGCGGTGTTGCGCAGCAGGACGCCCATGCCCGCGGCGCGCCCGCGCGCCACCGCCAGCGCCAGCGGCGTCGCCAACCCCAGCGCACAGGGGCAGGACACCACCAGCATCGACACCACGACGTCGAAGACGCGGCTGGGATCGTGGAACCACCACCAGACGCCGCCCGCGACGGCCAGGGCGACCACGGTGATCACGAAGGCGCCGCTGATGCGATCGACCAGCTGCACCAGGGGCGGTCGCTCGGCCTCGGCGCGCTCGATCAGCTCGACCAGGCGCCCGAGGCGGGTCTCGGCGCCCGAGGCTGTGGCCTCGACCTCGAGCACCTCGCCCACGCTGACCGTGCCGGCGAAGACGCTGTCGCCCGGGCCGGCGGGCACCGGGCGCGACTCGCCGGTCAGCATGCTCTGGTCGAAGTGGCCGTGCCCGGTCAGGACGCGGCCGTCGACCGGGGCCGTCTCGCCGCTGCGCACCCGCACCCGATCGCCGACGCGCACCGCGCCGGCCGGCACGCGCACCCAGTCGCCGCCGTCCCAGCGCCAGGCCGAGCCGGGGGTCATCGCCGCCAGCAGCTCGGCCCGACCGAGGGCCGCCCGCTGCCCGCGCGTCTGCACGAAGCGCCCGACCAGCAGCAGGAAGACGAGGGCGGTGACCGAGTCGTAGTAGACCTCGCCCTGGCCGGTGAGGGTGGCCCAGAGGCTCGACAGGAAGCCCGCGCCGATGCCCAGCGCGATGGGCAGGTCGATGTGGGCCACGCGCATGCGCAGGCCCGACCAGGCGCCGCGGTAGAAGGGCCAGGCGCCGTAGGTGACCGCGGGCACCGCGAGGATCAGCGACACCCACTCGAAGAAGCGCTCGAAGCGCGCCTCCATGCCGCTGAAGGCGCCGGCGTACAGCGCCGCGGCCACCATCATCGCGTTGCCGGCCACGGCCGCCATCGCGCCGATGCGGATCAGCTCGCTGCGGCCGGCGGCGCGCCGGGCGCGCTCCGCCTCGAGGCCCACCGGCGAGGGCGCGTAGCCCAGCCCGTGCAGCACCGCCGCCACGTCGCTCAGCCGCGTGCGCTCGGGATCCCAGGCCAGGTGCAGGCGCTCGCGCCCGAAGTCGAGGCGGGCGTCGGTGACGCCGGGGGCCACGCGGGGCAGCTGGTCCATCACCCAGACGCACGCGGCGCAGTGGACGCCGTCGACGTGCAGCTCGATGCTGCGCCCGTCGGGCGCGAAGCGGGCCTGGAAGTCGGCGTCGTCGAAGTGCGCGTAGTCGCCCGGCGCGTCGTCCACCGGCCGCCCGGCCGGGGCCTCGCCCATGCGATCGCGCAGCCGGTAGAAGTCGTCGAGGCCGACGTCGCGCATCATCGCGTAGACGGCGCGGCAGCCGTTGCAGCAGAAGGCCGGCGCGTCGCCCTCGGGGGCGGGCGCGGGCAGGCCGCAGTGCGCGCAGGGCGTCGGATCGGCGGTGGGCGTCGGCTCCGCGCGCGCGTTCATTCGACCGGATCACCCGGCTGATGCGGGCCGCAGTGATGGTGGCCGGGGGCCGCGTCGCCGCTGGCGGTGGTCATCGGCGCCCACTTGCCGGCCAGGGCCCAGACGCCCGCGGCCAGGATGGTGGCGGCGGCGAAGGGGCGGGCGTAGCGGCGCATGCGGCTGCCGAGGATGGTGGCGAGGCCGCCGACGGTGAGCAGCACCGGTACGGTGCCGGCCCAGAAGGCCGCCATCACGGCCGCGCCCGCCAGCGGATCGGCGGTGGTGCCGGCGACCGCGACGAAGCTCCACAGCCAGCCGCAGGGCAGCACGGCCGAGAAGAGGCCGACCATCAGCGCAGGGGTGATGCCCGGGCGCCGCGACAGGCGGCCGACGCGGGCCTGCAGGCGCGCCACCAGGCCCGGGCGATCCTCGATCTGCACCAGCTTGCCGCGCCGACGCAGCAACCCGAACTCGCGCAGGGCCACGAACACCAGCACCACGCCCAGTCCGACGGTGGCCACGCGGCGCGCCCCCACCAGCGTCTCGGCCGCGAGGTCGACCTGCCCGGCGACGAAGGCCGCCAGGACGCCCAGGCCCACGTAGGCCAAGAGCCGGCCGGCGTTGTACGCGGCGTGCCGCGCCGCCCCACCCTCGGGCCCGGCGTACAGCATCACGAAGCCGCCACACATGCCCGCGCAGTGCAGGCTGCCCACCAGGCTGGCGGCGAGGACGGCCCACAGCGTCATGGCACGTACAGCTTCCGCTGGTCGACCCAGGGCGCCCCGGCGTCGTTGTCCAGCCGCGCGTCGAGGCGATACAGGCCGCGCGCCTTGGCCCGCGGGCCGAGGTAGACGCCGGGGGCGATCTCCTGGAAGGCGGCCTCGACGTCGTAGGCCGTCGTGTCGGCGCGGCGCATCGCCAGCGCGCCCTGCAGCCCGGTCACCGCGCCGCCCGTGCGATCGCGCAGCTCGTAGCGCACGCCGTCCTCGACCAGCTCCACCGCCGCGCTCCAGCCCAGCGCCGCCGACGCGCGCTGCGCCTCCATGACGCGATCGTACTCGAGCCCCTCTTCGTAGTAGCGCGTGGTCTCGATGACCGGCTTCTCGCGGTTGGCGATGTACAGCATGATGCCGTTGGCGACGAACACGACCATCAGGCCCAGGCCGATGCCCCAGGGCCAGGGGTTGAAGGGTCGCTTCGTCGGGCGGTCGTTCTCGCTCACGTCGCGTCCTTTCCGTCCGGCTCGGTCGACAGGAAGGGCGTGCCCACCTCCTGCGCGAAGCCGTGATCGTCCTCGATCTTCAGGGTGAAGGTGCTGCTGGCGGCGTTCGGGTTGTCCCGAATCAGCAGCAGCGGGAACTTGCCCACCTGCCCCGGCTGCACCACGAGCGTCTCGACCGGGCTGATCGCCTCGCCCCGAGGCGGATCGACCACGGCCACCGAGAAGGTGCGCGGCTCGGCCGTCTTGTTCGAGATGCGCAGCGTCATCATGTTCTGCACCCGGCCGTCGGGCAGGACGACGAAGGGCGCGTTGGTCATGCGCGTGACGGCGATCTCGACCGGCTCGCGCATCGTGACGGCGGTGGTGAAGCCCACCGCGATGGCCACCAGGGCCAGGCCGTAGGCGATCACCCGCGGCCGCAGCAGCCGCAGCTTGCGGCCCTCGAGGGCGTTGAGCGAGGTGTAGCGGATCAGCCCGCGCTCGCGCCCGAGCTTGTCCATGATGCTGTCGCAGGCGTCCAGGCAGGCGGTGCAGTTGACGCACTCCATCTGGATGCCTTTGCGGATGTCGATGCCGGTGGGGCACACCACCACGCACTTCTTGCAGTCGATGCAGTCGCCGGCGTCCTTGTCGCTCGGCTTGCCGCGCGGCTCGCCGCGCCCGGCGTCGTAGGCGATGGTCAGCGAGTCCGCGTCCATCAGCACGGACTGGAAGCGGCCGTAGGGGCAGGCGACGATGCAGGTCTGCTCGCGGAACCAACCGAAGTCGAACATCAGCACCGCGGTCATCGCGATGAAGATGGTGGTGCCCACCGGATGAGAGAAGGGATCGGCCTGCGCCTCGAAGACACCGTCCCGGCCGAGGAAGTAGGCGGTGAAGGTGGTCGCGATGGCCCCCGACACCACCAGGAAGGCCGTGAACTTGAGCACCTTCTTGAACACCTTGCCCGCCGTCCAGGGCGCGGCGTCCAGCTTCTTGCGCTGGCTGGGCTGGCCCTCGATCAGCTGCTCGATCGGGCGGATGACCGACTCGAGGAAGACCGTCTGCGGGCACGCCCAGCCGCACCACACGCGGCCGAGCAGGGCGGTGAAGAAGAAGATGCCGAAGATGAACCCGCCGAACAGGAACATCAGGTAGTTCGCGTCGGTCGCGAACAGCGTCAGGCCCCAGAAGTAGAAGCGCCGGTGCGGGATGTCGAAGTGCATGGCCGGGTGCCCAAGCACATCGATCCACGGGGCGATCAGCAGGAGCGTGATGAGCACGTAGGCGACCGCGGTGCGCGCCTTGACGAAGCGGCCGGCCACCCGCAGGGGGTAGAGCCACATGCGCTGGCCGCGGTCACCCAGTGTGCTGACGGTGTCGTTCTCGGCGAGCGGCATCGCTCTCCCTCCCGCGGGGCTCGGGGCCCCGGGGGCGTCACCCCTCGTAGGGTTCGCCTTCGGGGGCCTTGGGGTTGGCGGGGGTGGTGCCCCGCAGGGTGTTGACGAAGGCCGCGACCGACCGGATCTCCTCGGCGGACAGCTGGGTCTTCCAGCTGATCATCCCCTTCTCCGGCACGCCCTCGGTGATGGTGTGCACGATGTCGGTCAGCGAGCCGCCGTGGATCCAGAACTTGTCGGTCAGGTTCGGCCCGACCAGCCCGCCGCCGTCCGCCGTGTGGCAGGCGACGCAGTGCTTGTCGTAGAGAGCCTTTCCGGCCTGAATCCGTGTCGGATCGGCGGCGATCTTCTGCAGCGCGGCCTCGTCGAGCTTCTCGACCTTGGGCGCGCTCGCCGCCGCCGCGGCCATCTCGGCGGCGTACTCGTCTTCCTGATGCGGGCCCCCCATGAAGTGGTAGTAGGGGACGTAGATGACGGAGAACACGACCGAGATGACGAAGATGCCCAGCCACCAACGCGGCAGCGGATTGTCGTACTCCCGGATGCCGTCGTATTCGTGGTCGAGCAGCTCGTCGTTGACCTGACTCATCGGCTCGTCCCCTTCTCGTCGTCGAACACCATCATGCTCCGCTTGGCGTAGACCTCGCGGCTGCCCGGTCGGAACACCCACAGCACCGCCGCCGAGAAGATCGCGACGAACAGCACCACCGAGATCAGCGGGTAGGTCAGGTAGTCGGTCTGCGACAGGATTTCGGCCTTCACTGCGCCCCCTCCGCGCGGATGTCGGTGCCGAGGCGCTGCAGGTAGGCGATCAGGGCCACGATCTTCTTGTCCTGCGCGTTCGGCAGCTTCTGATCCTCGAGCCGCTTGCCGATGGCCGCCGCCTGCGCCTTCGCGTTCTCCACGGCGTTGGCGACGTCCGCGTCGCTGTAGGGCACGTTGAAGACGGTCATGGCCTTCACCTTCGCCTGCGTCATGCTCAGGTCGAGAGGATCGTCGGCCAGCCACGGGTAGGACGGCATCACCGAGCCCTCGCTGGTGTCGCGCGGGTCGATCATGTGGCGGTAGTGCCAGCCGTCGGGGTACTTGCCGCCCACCCGGTGCAGATCGGGCCCGATGCGGCGCGATCCGAACTGGAAGGGGTGGTCGTAGACGAACTCGCCCGCCTTGCTGTAGGGCCCGTAGCGCTCGGTCTCACCGCGGAACGGGCGAACGTGCTGGCTGTGGCAGTTGTAGCAGCCCTCCGAGATGTAGATGTCCCGGCCCTCGAGCTCGAGGGGCGTGTAGGGCTTCACCGCCGCGATCGTGGGCACGTTGCTGTCGATCAGCAGGCTGGGGATGATCTCGAAGGCGCCGCCGGCGGCCACCGCCACCGTCGTCAGCACGGTGAAGGTGAGGGGCTTGCCCTCGAGCAGCCGGTGCAGCCCGCCGGCGCCAGCGCCGGCCGGCTCGGGCAGGGGCGCGGCGGCGTCGGTCTGATCGACCGGCGTACCGCTCTTGGCGGTCTTCCACAGGTTGACCACCATCATGATGACGCCGACGAAGTAGAGCGTGCCGCCCAGCCCGCGCACCCAGTACATCGGGTTCAGCGTCGGCAGGGTGTCGGCCCAGGTGGCGTAGACCAGGCGACCGTCGGCGTCGAACTCCTTCCACATCAGGCCCTCGGCGATGCCGGCGGCCCACATGGACAGGACGTACATGCCGATGCCCACCAGGCCCAGCCAGAAGTGGGTGGTGGCCATCTTGGTGCTGTGCAGCTGCTTGGCGCCCCACAGGCGCGGCACCAGCCAGTACAACATGCCGAAGGTCAAGAAGCCGTTCCAGCCGAGGGCGCCCGCGTGGACGTGAGCGATGGTCCAGTTGGTGTAGTGGCTCAGCGCGTTGACCGACTTCAGCGACATCATCGGCCCCTCGAAGGTCGACATGCCGTAGAAGGTGATCGCCGCCACCATGAACTTCAGCACCGGATCCGTGCGCAGCTTGTCCCACGCGCCCCGCAGGGTGAGCAGGCCGTTGATCATGCCGCCCCACGACGGCGCGATGAGCATGATCGAGAAGGTGGTGCCCAGGGTCTGGGCCCACTGGGGCAGCGAGGTGTACAGCAGGTGGTGCGGGCCGGCCCACATGTACAGGAACACCAGCGACCAGAAGTGCACCACCGACAGGCGGTAGCTGTAGACCGGCCGCTGCGCCGCCTTGGGCATGAAGTAGTACATCAGGCCCAGGTAGGGCGTGGTGAGGAAGAAGGCCACCGCGTTGTGGCCGTACCACCACTGCACCAGGGCGTCCTGGATGCCCGCGTAGATCGAGTAGCTCTTGAGGATCGACACCGGCAGGGCCAGCGAGTTGACGATGTGCAGCAGGGCCACCGCCACGATCGACGCGATGTAGAACCAGATGGCGACGTACAGGTGCCGCTCGCGCCGCTTGACCAGGGTGCCGAAGAAGTTGATGGCGAAGACGACCCAGACCACCGCGATGGCGATGTCGATGGGCCACTCGAGCTCCGCGTACTCCTTGCTGGTGGTGATGCCCAGCGGCAGCGTCACCGCCGCCGAGACGATGATGGCCTGCCAGCCCCAGAAGTGGAACTTGGACAGGCCGTCATTGAACATCCGCGCTTTCAGGAGGCGCTGCGTCGAGTAGTAGACGCCGGCGAAGATGCCGTTGCCGACGAACGCGAAGATGACCGCGTTCGTGTGCAAGGGGCGCAGGCGGCCGAAGGTCAGGAAGGGCAGATCGAAGTTCAGCTGATGCACGACCAGCTGAAAGGCGATGATCAACCCGACCAACATGCCGACGACGCCCCAGACGACGGTGGCGACGACGAACTTGCGTACGATCTTGTCGTCGTACTGGAACTCCTCGACCTTCAACGCTTCACCTCCTCGTCCGTCGAGCGGGGGTCGTCGAGCAACGCCCGCAGCGCGGGGGTCTCGAGGTCATCGAACTGGCCGTCGCGCACCGCCCACGCAAAGACGAAGACGGCGGCGAGAACGAAGCCCAGGGCGATGGGCAGCAAAATGAACAGCACATCCATGGTGATCGCCTCGGTGGCTCAGCGGGACTTTTCGGGATAGGCGTCGCGGACGACGAGGACGGGGCACGGGGCCTGGCGCAGCACCTTCTCGACGACGCTGCCCATCAGCAGGTGCGAGAGGCCGGTGCGCCCGTGCGTGCCCATGATGACGAGGTCGGCCTTCATCTCGCGGGCCGCGTCGAGCACCGCGATGTGCGGAACGCCCGACACGAGCCGGCGCTCGAAGGTGACCTCGTCGAGCCCCGCGGTCGTGTCGATCAGCTCGTCGAGCAGCTGCGCCGACTGCCGCCGCACGTACTCGTGCACCGTGACCGACGTCTTCTCGGGCAGCTGCACCATCACGTCGCCGACGTAGTGGGGCGGCTCGTAGACGTGCAGCGCGGTCAGGGAGGCGCCGAACCGCTGCGCCATGTCGATCCCGTACTGCAGCGCCAGGCGCGAGCAGGGCGAGAAGTCGACGGGGACGAGGATGCGTTCGATCGGGTTCATGGGGCTCCTCCGGTCCGTGGTGCGTGGGCACCGACGCCTCACCGACGTCGGGCACCGCCGACGACGGCCGGCGCCGGCACCCTCGATCAAAGGGCGTGCCAACCGCGCCTTCGGTGGATTCGGTCCCCGGGCGCGGGAAGCGGGCACGCAGGGGGAACGCGTCGGGTGACATGGTTACACCCAGGTAACAGATCGACCTCGACGACCCGGCGCGATCGGCCGAATTGGGCGCCTGCCGGTCGGGCGAGCGCCGGACGTCACCACCCCGTGTCGTTGTGCCGCGGCCGCGGCGAGACGCCGCGGCGAGCCGCGGCAGGTGCGGCAGGTGCAGGCGAAGTGCCCCGAATGTGCAACAGGCTGCTAGCATGCCGGCCATGCGAAACACCGCCCGGTTGCTGCTGACCGCCGCCCTCGCCCTGACCGCCTGCGACGATCTCGGGGCCCTCACCGAGCCGGACGAGGTCGGCCCGCGGCGCGCCGGGCGCGACGCCGATCCGCCCGCCGACGATCGGGACGAAGGCGCCGCCGAGCGGCCGCTGGACGCCGGGCCACGCGCCGACGCCGCGCCCCCTGCCGGTGACGCCGCGCCCGCGCCCGATCTCGACGGCGGGGGCGGACCGACGCCGCCCGACGCCGATCCGCCCGACGCCGCCCCGATCGACCCCGGCTGCGCGCTCGGCCCGGATCCCGATCCCGATCTCCCCCGCGTGCTGCTGGTGGGCCACCCCTTCGGCGCGGTGCCCGGCGAGGACGGCACCGAGGTCAGCGCCTGGGCCGTCGAGCCCGACGGCGATCTCACCCCCGGCGCCCGCATCGACGTCGGCTTCCGCCCCGAGCGCATCGCCTTCGTCCCCTCGGGCCGCTTCGCCCTGGTGCTGGGCGAGGACGGCACGCTGGCGATCCTGGCGGTGGACGACGCGGACGAGGTGACGCTGATCGACGCGGTGGGCCTGCCCGGCGCGGGCGCCGCCGATCTGGTGATCGATCCGGACGGCCTGTACGCCCACGCGGTGTTCGCCGACGTCGACGAGGACAGCGGCGTCTACACCGTGGGCATCGGCTGCGACGGCGCGCTGAAGCCCGAGCCGCCCCACTTCAGCCTGCGCCTGTCCGACTCGTTCGCGCTGGTGCCGGGCATGCCCGATCGCGCGGTGCTGCTGGGCGGGCAGACCGCGTTCGAGCCCTTCGACGACTTCGATCTGCGCCTGCTGGCGCGCGGCCCGCAGGGCTGGCGGCAGGTGGGCCAGGCCGATCTGTGGGGGGACTTCGTCGACTCGGCGGGCATCGGCATCGCCGGGGACGGGCGCACCGTGCTCATCCCCAACGGCTCGCCCTTCAGCGAGGAGGGCGGCCAGCTGATGGTCGCCAAGATCGAGGGCGACACGCTGGTCGAGGTGACGCGCCTGACCGGCCTGGGCGATCTGCGGCAGGTGCGCTTCGCGCCGGACGGCGAGACAGCGCTGGTCAGCCGCCTCGAGGACGGCATCGTCTCGGTCGTCGCCGACACCGAGGACGGCTGGCAGGTGGTCGACGACATCGGCGGCGTCGGGCTGGCCGAGCACCTGGCCATCGTCCAGCGCGGCGCCCAGGCGGGCCTCGTGTTCGCGCCCAGCGTCAGCCCGGCCGACGGGCCGCAGCTGGTGACGCTGCAGGTCGAGGGTCCCGGCGTCGTGCGGCACGTGCGCACGATGTTGCTGGGCGAGGGCAGCCCGCAGATCCCCGGCCCGGCGGCGGTGGCCCCCTGAACCGCGCGGCGGCGGTGGTGGGCGACGAGGCGCCGGTCTGGCGCCGCGCGTTCGTCGCGCTGCTGGGCGTGACGGCGCTGCGCGACCTGCTGTCGGTGCACGTGCCCGCCATGGCGCTGCGGCCGCCCGACGCGTTCCGGCTGCCCTGGCTGCCGGGCCTGCCCGTCCTCGACCGCACCGACGACACGTTGCTGCTGGCTCACGTGGCCCTGGCGGCGATGGCCGCGGCCGCCGCCTGGATGGTGCTGCGCCCGGCCGGGCGCTGGGCGCCGCTGACGCTGCTCGCCGGCTACGGCGCCGCCTTCCTGGCCGACCAACGCCACTACACGTCGAACCAGTACCTGCTGCTGTGGTGCCTGGCGCTGGTGGCCGCGTGGGGCGTCCGCGCGCCGGCGCCCGCGTGGCCGCGGCTGGCGCTGCGGCTGCTGTTCAGCGGGGTGTACGCGGCGGCGGTGATCACCAAGCTCGATCCGGCCTGGCTCGACGGGCTGGTGATGCGCGAGAGCCTGCTGCACTACGGGCCGGTGTGGGGCGCGATCGACGCGGCGGTGCCGCCCGTCGCCTACCCGGTGGCCGCCTGGGCGACGCTGGGGCTCGAGGCCTTCCTCGTCGTCGGCCTGTGGGTGCGGCCGCTGCGGCGCTGGGCCATCGCGCTGGGGGTGCTGCTGCACGTGGGCATCGAGATCGTCATGCCGGTGCGCTGCTTCAGCTACCTGATGCTCGCCGGGTACGTGCTGTACCTCGACGCCGAGGCCGTGCCGCGGCCGTCGACCGAGCCCGCGTGGCGCTGGCTGGGGGCTGGCCTGGCCTTCGCGCTGGCCGCCGCCGCGCTGGGCTGGACCTTCGAGCTGTATCCCCTGCCCCCGGTCAACCTGGCCGCGGTGGGCGCGGGCGTCGCGATCGCCGCGGGCCTCGGCCGGCGCCCCGCGGCCGAGCGGCCGGCGCCAGCGCCCCGGCCGGCCCTGCGCGTCGCGGCGCTCGGCGGGCTGGTGGCGCTGCACGCCGCGCTGCTGGCGCGGCCGTACCTGGGCGGTGACGATCGCTTCGCGTTCCGCATGTTCCGCGAGATCGTCGTGGTGCAGGCCGAGACGCGCGCGCAGGTGGGCGGGCGGTGGCGGCAGTACCCCATGGTGGGCGCCACCGAGTACTGGTTCGCGGGCGCGCCCGGGTATTACTGGGAGAGCTGGCGCGAGCACCGCGACTTCCTGCAGGGCTACGCCGACTGGATCCTCGGGGCGTCGGGCGCCGAGGACGTCCGCGTGGTGGCGCGCTACCGCATCAACGACGGGCCGGTGCAGCAGGCCGTGTTCGCGCCGCGCGCGCCCTGAGCAGCGTTGCGCCCCAGGCGCCGCCCTCTCTATGCTCGCCCGGCGCCTGCCCACCCGGAGGTTCTGCCATGCGTCGTGTGCGCCCCGGCCTCGATCGCCGCACCTTTCTCAAGCTGACGATGACCACGGTGGCGGCGGGCTCGCTCGCCTCGCTCACCGCCTGCGACGACGGGGGCGACGACGACACGCCGATGGGCGACGCCGGGGTCGAGCCCGGCTTCGGCATGCAGGGCGCGCCGGAGGACATCGCGCGCGTGTTCCCGCAGGCCTTCGCGTCGGGTGATCCCAGCCCCTCGAGCGTCATCCTCTGGACGCGGGTGGCGGCCGAGTCGGCGACGATGGTGGCCTGGCAGGTGGCGCGCGACGCGGCCTTCACCGATCTGGTGACGCAGGGCGAGGTCGAGGCGACCGCGGACAGCGATCACACGGTGCGGCTGAAGGTGACCGACCTCGAGCCGGGCACGACCTACCACTACCGCTTCCGCGCCGAGGGCGTGGTGTCCGACGCGGGGCGTACCCGCACCGCGCCCGCGGCCGACGCCGAGGCCGCGCCGCGCTTCGCCTTCGCCAGCTGCCAGGACTACAACGGCCGCTACTACCACGCGTGGCGGGTGCTGGCCGATCAGGCCGACGACCTCGACTTCGTGCTCTTCCTTGGCGACTACATCTACGAGACGGCCGACGATCCGCGCTTCCAGGAGGCGGACGGCCGCCGCGTGACGCTGCCCGACGGGCTCGACCTCGACGACGAGGGCATGGCCAAGGCGGCGCTGACGCTGGCCGACTACCGCGCGCTGTACAAGCAGTACCGCGGCGATCCGCAGCTGCAACGCGCCCACAAGCGGCTGCCCTTCGTCGCCATCTGGGACGATCACGAGTTCGCCGACGACAGCTGGCAGGATCACAGCACGCACTTCAACGGCGCGCAGGGTGACGAGCAGGACACCGCCCGGCGCACCGCGGCCAGCCGGGCGTGGTTCGAGTTCCAGCCGGTCGACCTCGACCGCATGGCCGGCGCGCAGTTCCCCGACGACCTGCAGATCTACCGCACGATGCGCTGGGGCAAGCACCTCGAGGTGTTCCTGACCGACCAGCGCAGCTACCGCGACGATCACCTCATCCCCGAGGGGCCCACCAACGACGCGGTGGGCAAGACCTCGATGAACAGCGCCCTCGGCAGCCGCCAGTTCCTGTTCAAGAACGGCTTCGATCCGCTCGAGGCGGCGGCGATGCCGACGATGCTGGGCGCCGAGCAGAAGGCCTGGCTGCTGGGCGCCATCCAGGGCAGCGACGCCACCTGGAAGGTGTGGGGCAACGAGGTGATGCAGGCGCAGTTCGCCGTCGACCTGTCCGGGTACGAGACGGTGCCCGAGTCCTTCCGCGACCTGTTCTACTTCACCGTCGACCAGTGGGACGGCTACCGCAGCGAGCGCGCCGAGATCCTCGAGGCCCTGCGCGACGTCGACGATCTGGTGGTGCTGACCGGCGACCTGCACGCGTGGCAGGCCGCCCACCTGCGCCCCGACTTCGACACCGAGGGCGACCCCACCGCCGTCGAGTTCGTCTGCGCGGGCATCAGCTCGCGCTCGTTCCAGGAGATCACCAAGAGCGTCGTCGACGCCGACCCCCTGCTGAGCGCCCTGGGCCTGAGCGAGCTGGTCGACATGATGGACGCGCTGGTGCTCGAGACGAACCCGCACTTCGCGTACACACAGAACACGGGCTACGGCTTCGCCACCGTGGCCGTCTCGGCCGACGCGATGGACGTGACCTTCCACGACATCGCCAGCGACGCGATCCGCGACCCGGACTACACCGGCGGGGCGTCCACCATCGCCTTCCGCGTCGCGAAGGGCAGCCGGGCCATCGAGCGGGTGTGATCCGCGTCAGTCCGCGCCGAACAGCGCCGCCAGGTCGAAGTGGAGCACCTCGCCGGCGGCGATGGCAGCCCGGACGGCGGCGTCCTCGACGGGCCGCCCGGTGAACACGGCGTGCGAGATCCCGCGGGAGCCTCCCAACTCGGTCGCGATGCGCCGGCCACGACGACGCAGCGCCTCGACGTGCGTCGCGGTGACCGCGCCCCACTTGCACTCACCGACCAGCAGCTCGCCGTCCGGGCCGATCGCCACCACGTCCACCTCGTCGTCGGGCGCCGTCGCCCACCACCGGCCGACCCGGTGAGGACGAAACGGCAGCCCCTCACCGCGGCGGACGAAGCTCAGGGCGACCTCCTCGAGGACGCCCCCCATGTGCTCGTCCAGCTTCGGTTCGATGTGCGTGGCCCACACCTCGGCCGGGGGGACGACCAACGCCGTGCCCGACTGGATGAGCGGCGAGACGAGGCGGAACCAGAACGACAGGTGGGGATCGGCGAGGCGATACACCGCGCGCCGCGTGCGGTCGGGCCGGTCGACCGTGATCGGCACCTCGCGCCGCACGAGCTCCATCTCGATCAGCCACTGCAGGGGCCGGCTGAGTGATCCGGAGCTCTTGCCCGTGCGGCGGGTGATGCCCTTCCAGGTGTTCTCGCCGCGCGCGATCGCGGCCAGGATCGAGTAGTGCACCTCGGACTCGCCGTGGAAGCCGTCGAGGACGTGCTGCGCCTCGTCGAAGAGGCGCGCCGTGGGCTCGAGCAGCTGGGCGATGGCGTTGGCCGTGAAGTCGCGCCCCGGATCGACCGTGGCGAGGTGACCGGGCAGCCCCCCGAACGTGCCGTAGGTCAAGAGCCGCTCGCGCGGCCCGTAGGCGGGCACGAACGACGCCGCCTCAAGGTAGTTGTAGCGCTGCAAGTTGTAGCGCTGCAAGTTGTAGCGCTGCAAGTTGTAGCGCTGCAACCTGTGGCGTCCCGGTCGGCAGCGTGCGCCCGCGGCGAGGGTCGCCCGGGGGTCGGGCCGGGCGCTCAGCCTGCGCGGGGAGCGGGGCCCCGCGGATCCACGGGCGTCAGGCGCGGCGCCGCGCGCTCGATCACCTCGGCGGCCTCGAAGCACAGATCCTCGCGCCACAGATCGGCCATGACCTGGACGCTCTGCGGCAGGCCATCGTCGAGGCCCACCGGCAGCGTGACCGCGGGCAGACCGAGCAGGTTCGCGGGCAGCACGAAGCGCGTCGCTCGGTCCAGCAGCGGCAACCCCTCGACCGGATCGAGATCGGCGTCCACCGGCCAGATGGGCGCGGCCAACGTGGGGCCGATCACCACCGGCCACGCGTCGAAGAAGCCCGACCACGCCCGCGCCAGGCGGCTGCGCTCGACGTGCAGCGCGTACGGCGAGTCGCCGCGCTGCTCGCCCCAAGCGATCAGGCGGCGCAAGTGGCCGAGCAGCGCCGGCGAGACGAAGGGCTCGAGGCTGGGCAGCTGGGCGGCCAGATCGAGCGCCAAGAGGCCCCCCCACACCTGCTGGGTCCGCTCCGGCTCGGGCGGCGGGACGTGCTCGACGGTCCAGCCTGCCTCGGCCAGGCGCTCGCCGGCCCAGACCACCGCGCGCTCGGCCGAGGGCGGCAGCGGCTCGCCCGGCAGCCTTGTCACCAGCGCGGCGCAGCGCTCGTCGGGCGGCGGCCCCACCAGCGGCGCGTCCACCGACCGGGGATCGCGGCGGTCGCGCCCGGCCAGCACGCCCAGCACGCGGCGCAGATCGCGCACGCTGCGCGCGATCGGGCCGTCGACCCGCATCACCTGCCCGGTGAAGCCGTAGTCGAAGGGCGGCAGGGTGCTGGCGTAGGGGACACGGCCGGTCGTCGGCTTCAGCGCCGCCACGCCCGCGCAGTGCGCCGGCACCCGCAGCGAGCCGCCCATGTCGTTGCCCAGGCCGAGGGGCGCCATGCCGGTGGCCACGGCGGCGGCGTCGCCCCCGCTGGATCCGCCGACGGTGCGCGCGGCGTCCCAGGGGTTGCGCGTGCGGCCGCGCAGCGGGTTGTCGGTGCACAGCCGCAGGCCCATCTCGGACTGGTTGGTGCGGCCGATCAAGAGCGCGCCGGCGGCCTTCAGCCGCTCGACGGCGGGCGCGTCGGCGTAGGGCAGCGCCCCGCGCAGCGCGCGCACGCCGTGCGTGGTCGGCGCGCCGAGGCAGTCGAGGTTCTCTTTGACCGTGAACGGCACCCCGCGCAGCGGCCCCCCGCCGCCGGACCGATCGGCGGCGTCCGCGGCCAGCAGCGCCTGCTCGGCCAGGACCACGGTGACCGCGTTGACGGCCGGGTCGACCGCCTCGATACGCGACAGGTGCGCTTCGACGACGGCGCGGCAGGTCAGCTCGCCCCGCGCCACCCGCGCGGCCAGCTCGGTCGCGTCGCAGGCGACCACCTCGCCGTCGGGTGCGCTGGCCACCCTCAGGGCCGCTTCAGCACCATCACGCCGCCGCTCAGATCGGCCACCTCGAGGTGGCCGGCGACGACGCGGGCGCGCAGCACGCCGTCGGGGGCGCCCGCCTCGGCCTTCGTGCGCAGCCAGATCCAGCCGTCCTTGCCCTGGCCGTAGGTGAAGCGCTGGGTCTGCTCGGCGTCGCCCTGCGCCACCGTCACCGCGCCGTCGGCGGCGAAGCTGTAGGTCAGCGTGCCCATCATCTTCTGCACCGACACCAGGGCCTCGGCCTTCTGCAGCTCGGGCAGGCGGGCGAAGCCGGGCTCGCGCGCCAGCGTCGCCGGCACGTCCAGCGTCCAGAGGCCCAGCAGCACCACGGGCGTCTTGGCCGACCACTCGGCGGGCGCGTCGGCCCGCGCCTCCTTCGGCTTCACGCCGGCGTCGGCGGCCAGGGCGCCGGTCGACAGCAGCAGCACGGCCAGCAGGCTGCGCACCGGCGCTACTCCTTCTCGGGCGCCGCGGGCGCGGCCTTCGGCAGGGCCGCGGCCTGCTCGACGCTGGCGGCGCAGCGGAAGCCGAAGTGGTGGGCCGGCTTGTTCGACGGCTTGTAGGCGCGGCGGTAGAAGCCCGTCGCGTGGTCGCCGCCCCAGTACCACGAGCCGCCACGCACGCCGCGCTCGCGGTGCCCCTTGCAGGGCGACTTGCCCTCGCACGGGCCCAGCGGATCGACGCCCGCGCAGGCCTCGCCGCACTCGGCGTAGCTGGGGCTGAACCAGTCGTACACCCACTCGTAGCTGTTGCCCGCCATGTCGCGCAGGCCGTAGCGGCCGGGCGGCCGCGTGCCGATCTCGAAGGTGCGCCCGTTCTCGGGGTGCTGCCCCCGCTTCTTCACCCCGCAGCTGCGCCCGCGCTCGTCCTTGATGACCGCCCGCTCGCAGGTGGCCGGCGCGTTGCCCCAGGGGTACAGCTCGCCGTCCGGACCGCGCGCCGCCTTCTCCCACTGCGCCTCGGTGGGCAGCCGCTTGCCGTGCGCCTCGCAGTACTTCACGGCGTCGAACCAGTTCAGCCCGTTGATGGGCTGCTGCGGCCGCGAGAAGTCGCGGTACAGGGGCCCCGCCGGGTTGCACTTCTTCGCCTTCACGCACGCCTCGTACTGCGCGTTCGTGACCTCGTCGACGTCCATGTAGAAGGTCTGCACCCACACCGTCTGCTGCGGGCGCGCGGACTTCTGGCCCTTGTCGGTGCCGCGCAGGAAGGGGCCGCCGGGGACGCAGGCCATGCCGGCCGGGGGCGCGTCGGCGCAGGGCAACGCGGTCGGGGGCGCGGGGGGCGCCGCCAGCAGCAGGACGGACAGGGCGAACGACATCACAGCTCCTCGTTGGCCAGGATCTCACCGATGACCCGGCCGGCCGAGGACAGGCTGCCCCGCCCCGGGTGGCCCGCGGCCGCGACGATCCAGCGCCGCCGCGAGCGATGTTTGTAGATGTAGAGGCAGTCGCTGTACCAGCCGCCGGCGAACCCGGGCTTGTGGTAGATGTGGATCTCGCCGGGCTTGAACGCCTTCTCGATCGCCCGCACGAACTCCATCCCGCGCTTCCGCTTCTTCTCGAGCCCCTTGCGGATGACCCGCAGCTCGCGCAGCCCGATGCGGTGGCGCTCGCCCGCGGGGATCTGCTCGTGCAGCATCAGCCGCCGCATGTTCTCGGCCAGATCCTGCAGCGAGGTGCAGGCGCCGGAGTACTTGCAGGTGTACTCCTTCTTGCTCTCCCGCGCGTGCACCGTGCGCACCCGCTTCCCTTGCCGGATGACGATCTTCGGCGTCTCGCGGAAGGTGGTCAGGCCGGTCATCGGCACCCAGCGGCCGCGCTCGTAGGGCTTGTGGATGCCGCTGCCGCTCATGCCGCGCCGCTTGCCGAGGATGACCCCGTTGAGGCGATCGTAGCCGGCCAGCTGCACCAGCCGGTTGTAGGCGATGTTGTCGCTCTTCACGAGGGCGTCGGTCACCAGATCCGCCACGCGATACTTGCGCCGCTTCTTGCCGCCGCGGTCGTAGAACTCGGCGATGGCGTTGGGGCTGAAGCCGCGCGCGTTGAGCACCTCGAGCGCGCCGACGGCGGCGAAGAACTTGATGGTCGACGCCGGGTTCCAGTCGTTGCTGTCGTCGCTCGTGTGGCGCCAGTCGAAGGGGCGCTCGCGCACGACCCGCCGCTGGCCGCGGTCGAGCGTGTACTCGACGATCAGCGCCTTGAAGTCGCCGGGCGGGTGGAAGCCGCGCTTCGCCATCAGATCGGCCAGCCGCTGCGTGTCGAGCTTGTGCTTGCCCAGCCGCGGCGCCCGGCGCTTCTTGCCTTTGCCCTTGCCCCGCTTCTTGCCGCGCTTCACCGCGCGCGGCGCCGGCGTCCCCTCGCAGACGGGGATGCGCAGCACGTCGCCGACGTTGATCAGGTCGCTCTTCAGCCGGTTGGCCTTCTTCACCTCGTCGACGGTGCACCCGTAGCCCGACGCGATGACGCCCAGGTACTCGCCGGCCGCCACCGTGTGGGCGCGCCCCTTGGCGCCGGTGCAGGCCGGGATCTCGAGCGTGTCGCCGATGTTGATCAGATCGCTGGGCAGCTGGTTCGCCACCTTCAGCTCGGCCACGCTGCAGCCGTACCGCTGCGCGATGGCGCCGAGGATCTCCCCCGCCTTCACCTGATGCTGGCGCGCCCCGGCGATGGCGGGGGCGGCGGCGAGCAGGACCAGGCAGGCGGCGCCGAGAAGCGCCGGCCGCATCACTCGCCCGTCAACGAGAAGTGCATGAAGTCCTTGATCTTGTCGGTGCGCGCGCCGCCCCACTTCCAGAAGGCGGTGAAGGCGCGGTGCACCACGTCGCCCTCGCGGATGGTCACCCGCGGCGCCTTCTTCGGGCGCCAGTGGCCGCCGATGCCGCGCTTGCAGTGCGCGATGTCGGCGGCCGTCTGCGGCACGCCCTTCGTCCGGCAGTGGTTGTAGAGGGCGTTCTGCCGATCGTTGATGTCGATCGCCGTGCCATAGCTGTGGTTGCTGAACTGCGTGCGCAGCCCATCGACCACGCGGCCGCGGGTGCGGCCCACCCGGTAGCCCACCAGCTTCTTCACGTCGAACTGCTTCGAGTCGCGGATCGTGGTCAGCGCCTGCTCCACCTGCGCCGCGTAGTGCGTGCAGACGGTCACCGCGGGCAGGCCGTCGACGCGCACCGTGGTCTGATCCTCCGAGCAGACCGTGCAGCGCGGATCGTCGGGATCCTTCTCTTCGGCCGTCAGCTCGGACCGCTGCTTGCGCACGGTCGTGTGTCCGACGCCCTTCTTCTTCTTCACGCTCCAGGCGTAGGTCTCGTAGGTGCACGTCTCGCCTTCGGCCCGGGCCAGCCCGGGGCCGACCACGACGAGCACCCCCAACAGCGTCAGCGCCTTCACTTCTTCCGCTTCTTCGGGCGCGCCCGCTCGGGATCGTCGTTCACCACGCTGAAGGGGATCTCGTCCGGCCCCTTGGGCCGCTTCCAGGGGTACACCTGCTTGATCCCCTTGATGAAATCGGCCTCGAGCCAGCGCAGGAAGTTCTGCGCCGGCTGCACCATGTAGTGGTAGTCGTCGTTCCAGTGCTTGATGCCCAGCGTCCTCACGATGACCGACTTGTCGTCCCAGTTCTGCGCGCGGATGTTCGCCTTGTACTGGTCGCTGAAGGGCCAGTACTGCTCGGCGTTCGACGGGTACATCACCCGCATCGGCACCCCCAGCTTGCGCGCCGCCTCGGCGATGCCGACGAGGCCCTCGTCGTCCAGCAGGTTGGCGCGCATGGGCCGTACGCGGCCCTCCATCACCAGATCGCGCACGAACTGATACTGCGCCTCGTCGCTGACGAAGTTGGGCACCTTGTACTTCTTGGCCCAGCTCTTCAGCCGGCGCAGACGGCGGGCGATCTTGTGCGCCGCGTTGGCGAACACGAAGGTCACCTTCCGCTGCTCGGGGTGATCCTTGTAGTGCTCCTCGAGGAACTTGATGGTCTGCTTGACGTTCTTGCGCGCGAAGTGGCTGCGGAACGTCTTGATGTCGGGCGAGGCCTCGAAGATCGCGTGGTAGGCCATGTGCTCCCACTTGATCCACGGATCGTAATCGCTCAGCCAGACGAACTCGGGCTTCTGCCAGCCGGCGAACATATAGGCCTGATCGCTGCCGACGCCCATGTAGCCGCCGCCGAGATCCTTCACGTGCTCGTAGAACAGGTGCAGGTTGCGCTCGTCGCCGGACAGGTAGTGGCGCCCCTCGAGATCCTTGCGGGTGGCGTCCAGCTTCTCGGGCGGGGGATCCTCGGCGGTGCCGTGGAAGATGGCGCGCTGCTCGGCGGTGAGGGGGCCGTGGGCCTTGGCCATCGCCAGGGTCGGGGCCAGGAGCAGCAGCAGGGCGATCGAGAGGCGGTTCGTCGAAAGAAGTCGCTTCAAGGGCGTCCTCGCGGTGCGGTTCGGGTTCGCTCGACGGGCGCGGGGCGCGAACATTCGGTGGGCCGTGGCGGCCGCCGGGTTCGCGACGCCGAGCCGGCGTCGGCACACCGTCTACCGCCAATCGCGCGCGAATTCCACCGCCGTCCGCCGGTGGCCACCGCGGGCGCCAGTCGCCAGAGCGCTGGCCAGGGGCCGCCGCGCCGCCAAGGGCCCGCGCGCGTGGCACGGTCGCTGCTTTGGGGCGGCGCCGTCACGGGGAGGTGTCCGATGCCGCGCTGGCCGTACCTGCTGCCCTTCTGCGTCGCGCTCGCCGCCTGCGGCGAGGACGAGGCCACGCCCGATCCCGTCGCCGAGGTGCCCGGCGTGCCCGCCGAGGGCCCGGTCAGCCTGGTCGGCGGCAAGATCGACGGCGTGTCGTCGCCCAGCGTGGACGATCCGCTGCCGGCCGACGCGAACCTCGACGTGGCCTTCGAGGCGCTCTTCGCGCCCGACGATCCCAACTTCGCGCTCGAGATGGCGCTGATCGACCGCGTCATCGCGGCCCGCGCGGCCGACGCGGACGCGCCGACCGCCGAGGGCGAGAACCCGTACCGGATCCGCTACGCCTGCTACAACATCAGCCACCCCGACATCTACGCGCGCCTCGCCGACGCCGCCGACAAGGGCGTCGACGTGCAGATCCTCATCGAGGCGCACCAGCTCGATCCCGAGAAGCCCTGGAACCAGATCGACGAGTACCTCGCCGGCCGCGGCTTCGAGGTGGCCTTCGACCGCGACGCGCTCAGCAAGGACGAGCGCGTCACCTACGATCTGATCGGGGTGAAGACCAGCGGGCTGATGCACCTGAAGACGCGCCTGTTCGAGACGCCGGCGGGCCGGACGCTGCTGACCGGCAGCCAGAACCCGGGCTCGAGCGCGCTGCTGAACGACGAGACCCTGCACCTGATCAACGATCCCACGCTGACCGCGAAGTACGCGGCGCACTACGACCGGCTGCTGGCCGGCGAGGGCGCCGCCAACAGCTGGAACGACGCCGCCGCGGTCAACGTGCTGTTCACGCCGGCGAAGTCCGGCCCCCGCGCCGGCACGCAGCTGCTGCGGTGGATCGCCGAGGAGGAGGAGCAGATCCTGCTGGCCGTCTTCTCGCTGCGCGACGTGCGCGCGGCCGGGGTCGATCGCTCGCTGGTCGAGCTGCTGGGCGACAAGGCCAAGGCCGGCGTGCCGGTCTACGTGATCACCGACCGCAAGCAGTCCGACGGCGTCGACGCGTACGGCAACCGCATGTACCGCGACGACGACACCGAGGATCGGCTGCGCCGCGCCGGGGTGCACGTCTACGAGGGCATCAACCGGGCCAACGACTTCACCGCGATGCACCAGAAGGTGGCCATCCTGGGCCGACGCCGGGTGCGCGTGGTGGCCGACGCCGCCAACTGGAGCTACTCGGCGCTGGGCAGCGACCGGCGCGTGGCCAAGAACACCGAGAGCATGCTGTTCATCGACAGCGCGCGGCTGGACGACGGGGCCACCGGCCGGCGGTACCTGGGCCAGTGGCTGCGCGTGCTGAAGCGGTACGCCGCGGACAGCGCGCGCGACGAGGGCGAGCCCACCTTCGAGAAGGTGTACGCGGCTCTGACGGCCGAGGGCTGGCCGACGGTGCCGGTGGGCTTCGTGGCCTTCGACACCGAGACGGCGTGGGGCGAGTCGGCCGTCGTGCTGGGCGATCACGCGGCGCTCGGCGCTTGGGGCGGGGGCGGCGACGGCGTCAAGCTGGGCACCGACGCCGACAGTTACCCCACCTGGCAGGGCGAGGTCGCGCTCCCCGTGGGCACGCCCTTCAACTGGAAGCTGACCGTGCAGGGCGCCGGCCGCGGCGTCACCTGGGAGGCCGGCGAGGACCGCGCGGGCTTCGCGCGCTCGACCGCCCTGCTGCCCACCGAGATCGCGCGCCACGAGGCCACCTGGCGGTAGGCCCCGACCAGCACTTGATGGCGACGCGCCTCGGATCAGTGCACACTCGCGACCATGCTTGAGCGCATCCGAGTTCGCGGCTTCAAGTCGCTGCAGGATGTCGACGTCCCGCTGGGTCGATTGACGGTCCTGATCGGTCCGAACTCGGCCGGGAAGAGCAACTTCCTCGAGGCGCTCGTTCTCCTGTCCCGTCTGGTCACCGAGCGCACCCTCGTCGATGCATTCGAAGGGGCGCTGCGAGGTTATCCCCTCGAGGGCTTCACACTGCCGAGAGGCGGCTTGGCCGAGCAACTCGAGCGCGCTCGCATCGAAATGGCGCTGGAAGCAGATCTGACGGTCGAGGGGCCACCGGACGCCCATCGCCTTCGGTACGGAGTAGGCGTCGCGATCGAACCAGCGACCGGGACGCTGGCGGTCACCTCGGAGCACATGACCCGCCTGGGCGCCAACGGAGAGCCACGGTCGGGCTTCAGACCTCGGATCGAGACGGCGCGCGGCGACGGCGAAGACTCGAGCCGACCAACGCATCTCCTGGTGCGCCACCTGAGCCGTCCCGGCGCTCCAATCCGAGAAGACATCGGACTCCCCCACACCGTCGCCTCGAACCAGCAGTTCAGTGGCGACCGCCGCTATCCCGACTTCGACCGCCTGCGTGCCGAACTGGGCGCTTGGCGCATCTACTACCTCGACCCGCGGAGTGCGATGCGCGCGGCTCAACCACCCCGCGAGGTCGATCACATCGGCGCGCGCGGGGAGTTCATTGCACCCTTCCTGCACGGCCTGAAGAACGACCCGTCAACGCTGCGGTACTTCAAGGCCATCGGTCGAGCACTCGCGACGATGCTGCCCATCGATGGCCTCGACGTCGACCTTGATCCGGCACGGGCTACACTCGATGTCGTCGTCAAGCAGCACGGCACCCCCTTCTCGTCCCGGGTCCTGTCAGAAGGCACCCTGCGCCTGCTGGCGCTCTGCGCGATCGCCGCCAGCCCCGGCAGCGGCCGTCTCATCGCGTTCGAGGAGCCCGAGAACGGTGTACATCCTCGCCGTATCGACACGGTGGCTCAGCTCGTCGTCAACATGGCTCGGCGCCAAGATCGGCAGGTCGTCGTGACGACGCACTCTCCTCGATTTGCCGCGGCTGTGGCCCGCCTTGCTCAGGCCGATGAAGAGCGCGATGACATTCGTATTCTCAAGGTCGCAGCTCGAAGCCGGGCCACCACCATCGAGCCCCTTCACTTGGATCTTCCCTTGTTGGCGGACTCCGAGGCAGCCAAGGCCCTTCGCGACCCCGACGAGGAGGCGCTGCTGACCGCGGTCTACCAGCGCGGTTGGATTGATGGCTGACCAGCGGTCGAAACGAGTCGACGTCTACTGCGAAGACGAAGCGCACGAAGCCTTCGTAGGCGCACTCATCAAGCGTCTCGCAAACGAGGCTGGGCTCCTCGTCGACGTTCGACTTCAGTGCGGCCGAGGCGGAGCGTCCCGGGCGTTGGAAGAGCTCAAGGTCTGGCAACGGCTGCAAAGCAATCGCTTGGAGGCGGGCATCCCCGACCTCCTGGTGGTGACGATCGACGCGAACAGCTACGGACCGCACGGTCGCGCCCAGCAAATCGAGCGCGTTCTGGACCGATCACTCTTTCCCCAGGCCGTCCTCGGGTGCCCCGATCCGTACATCGAACGATGGGCAATGGCCGACCCGGCAGCCTTCACGGAGGTCGTGGGCTGCGCGCCGCCGCCCGAGCCCGAGCGGAAGAGCCGCGGCCTTTACAAAGACCTGCTCCACAACACGATGGCCGCGGCCAACTTCCCGGTGCTGACGACACCGATGCAGGAGGTTGCGGCAGACATCGTCTCGGCCATGGATCCTTATCGGGCTGGCAAGCGCCGGCCCGAACTGGGCCGGTTCATCAGCGATCTTCGCGGCGCCTTGACCCTCGCCTAGGAGCCCTGTCGCACGTCTCGGGCACTTCGCCGTGCACGCGCCGAATGCGCGGCCCGGCGTCGCGGAAGCAAGGAGTCCCCTTCGGAAATCGTTGATTCTTCGCGTCTGGAACGGTGCCGTCGATGACACACGTCCCTCGATCCCTCCGTGCGCAACAGGCGCCCCGCGACTCACAGCCCCCCACCCTCCAACAGCCGCATCAACTCCTGGGCGTCGCCGCCTTCGAGCTGCCCGCCGAGCGGATCGAGGATGCCGCCGAGCTGAGCGTCGCCCACCGCCCCCAGGCTGCGCAGCGTCGCGAACACCACCGCCCCCCAGGCCAGCACCTTGACGGCCAGCAGGCGCCCGCGAGCGGCCTCGGCGCGGCGCTGCTGCGCGAAGACGCGCAGGCGCTCGCCGTCGCCCAGCGCGGTCGCGGTGTGCATCGCCAGCGCCAGCCCGTCGCTGATCAGCGGGGGGCGGGGCAGCGCCTCGGCGAGGGGCACGCCCTGCCGCAAGCGCGTGGCGGCGTCGGCGGCCGCCCGACCCAGCGGATCCTCGCCGGCGGCGGCGGCGAACGCCTCCTGGGGCGGCCCCTCGGCCATGCCCTCGGCCAGCGAGGCCTCGGCGGCGGCGAAGTGCAGGCGGCGCAGGCCCGGCACGCGCGCCCACCAGGCCGCGGGCTCGCCCCGCAGCAGCAGCGCCGCGACGACGGCCAGGCCGAAGGGCAGGACGTCGACCACCATCGCGCCCAGCCCGCTGCCGAAGAAGACCGCCGACACCAGGCGCACCGCCACCGCCGAGGTCAGCACCAGCAGCCCCGGCAGCGCCAGGGCGCCGAGCAGCGCGCGCTGGCGCGCCGCCCACCGCCGCCGGGCCGCGACCACGCGCCGCAGCCCGCTCGCCGTACCGACGTGCCGCGCGCGCGCCGGCCGCCGCCACCTCGCCCGGCGTGACCGCGCCCGACTGCGCCAGCGCCCCGCCCAGATCACCCGCCCGCGCCGCCGCGGCCAGCGCCCGCGCCCAGGCCCCGGGCGCGCCGCCCGCGCGCTGCAGCACGGCCAGCGCGTCCGACGCTTCGGCCCCGCCGGCGAGCAGCGCAGCCAGCGCCTCGAGATGTTCGGTGTCCGCGGCCATCACCCCACCCTGCGCCGTCACCCGGCGCGTCGCAATCATCCGTCGTCGGGCCGGTCGCCCAGGTAGGTGCCGTCGGGCGCCCAGCGCAGCTCGAAGCCCCGCGCGGCCGCGACGGCCTCGGCCGAGGCCGCGCCCACTTTCTGTAGTCGATTCAAGATGTTGCCGTTGTATTTGTGCCACGCGACCGCGTGCCCGGTGGAGCCGCGCCGCTTCATCACCGGACCGAAGCGCGGGTGCGGCTTCATGCGCGCGAGGAACACCGCCTCGGGCACGGTGAGCGCGCTGGCCGGCTTCTGGAAGTAGTACGCGGCGGCCGCGCCGATGCCGTAGACGTCCGGCGCGAACTCGATGCAGTTGAGGTACAGCTCGAGCACGCGGTCGCGGGGCAGCGCGTCGGCGACGCGGGCGGCGATGACCGCCTCGCGCACCTTGCGGGCCAGCGTCTTACGGCGCTGCAGGAACAGGTTCTTCACCAGCTGCTGGGTGATGGTGCTGCCGCCGTAGACGAAGCGGCCGGCCTCGAGATCCAGCTTCAGGGCGCGCTCGATCAGGTGGGCGCTGAGCGCGTTGCCGCGGGCGAAGCCGACCTCTTCGCTGAGCCACATGGCGGCGCGGACGTGGTCCGGCAGCGCGGCGAGCGGGACGTAGCCCGGCGCGCCGGGGCCCACTTGGACCGGGCGGCGCGCCTCGGGGACGGCGCGCACGAAGTCGGCCTCGAGCCAGGCCACGTCGCGCGCCCGCTCGGCGTCGACGGGGCGGCCTTCGAGGGTGGGCGCGCCGGGCAGATCGGCGGGTGACAGCCCCAGATCGTCGACCGCGCAGGCGTCGTCGAAGGCGATCAGCTTCAGGTCGAGGTGGCGCGCGTCCCACAGGGGCAGGTCGAGGGTGGCCCGGGTGGCGAGCGTACCGCGCAGCCGCGCGCCCGCCACCGGGCCCAGCAGGGCGCGCGGCACCGCGGCGTAGGCGGCGGCGCAGTCGATGGGATCGACGGCCAGCTCGAGACCCAGCCGGGGCGCGACGTCGGCGTCGTCGAGGCGCGCGGCGCCCCGCACGCGCAGGGGGCCCCGCGCGAGCTCGACCTCGGGCACCGTCCAGCCGGCGAGGTCGGGGCGCCAGGCGCCGACCAGCGTGACGCGGCCGTCGACGCCGTCCACCGGCGCCTCGGCCAGCCCGCGGTGGTCGACGACGCCCTCGCGCACGGCCGCCTCCAGCCGCACCCAGGCCGGGCCGGGCAGCGCCTCGTCCAGCGCCAACGCGGTCAGGCGCCCGTCCAGGCGCCCCGCGACGTGCTCGGCGCCGCGACCGAGCCAGGTGGCCAGGCTGCGCGCGTCGAGGTCGGCCACGACGACGTCCAGCCCGCGCGGGTGGTGATCGGGGCCCGCCGTGTCGGCGAGCACCTCGACGACGCCGCCCAGCGTGCGCGCGGTCAGCGAGCCGACGCCGTCCGCCCAGCGGGCCGCCTCGACGGTCACCGCCAAGGGCGCGGGCAGGCGGGGGTCGGTCAGCCGCAGGTCGAGATCGGTGACGTGCACCTCGACGGCGTCGAGCAGCGCGTCGACCTCGGCGCCGGGCGAGGGGGCGTCCGCCGCGGCGCCGGCAGGCTCGAGGGCCAGCCGCCGCAGCCGCCCGCCGGCCAGGTTCAGGCGCCACCGGCCGTCGGCCCGCTCAACGCGCAGATCGGCGCCGGTGAGGGCCCAGCCGCGCGCGACGGCGCCGATCGGCGCCTCGGCCCGCCAGACGCCGTCGGCGCGCTGCACTCGCACCCGCGGCACGGTGACGTGGCCGCCGGCGACCGGCTGCTCGACCAGCAGCGGGCCGGTGGGGCCGGTCAGCTCGAGCGCGACGGCGCCGTCGATCAGCCCGCCCTCGGCCACGAAGGGCAGCGGCCGTTGCAGGCGACGGTCGGTCAGGGTGCCTTCGGCGCGCCCGCGCCAGCCGCCCGGCGCGGGCTGGGCGTCGACGACCTCGAGGGCGACCTCGGGCCGCGCGGGCAGCCGCACGCCGCGCGCCGAGAGGCGGCCGGGCCGCGCCTCGGGCAAGGCGGACGAACACGACCAGCGCGTCGGCCTCGACGGCGCCGCGGCGCGTGTCCGCCCGCACGTCGCGCAGGGTCACGCGCAGGCCGCGCTCGGTCAGCGAGAGGCGCCAGTCCAGGGTGGCCCAGTCGAGCGCGACGCCGCGCGCCGCGGCCTCGCGCCGCACGGCGTCGGCCAGCAGCGGCTCGACGCCGAGGGCCGACGCGCCCGCGCCGACGCCGACCGCGGCGATCAAAAGCAGCAGGCGGCGCGGCCATCGGCGGGCGCGGGGCGCGGGTGGATCCATGGGCCTCCGAGGTCGGGTCGCACAACCGCGGTCGCCCGGGCGCTGTTCCGCGGCGGCCGCGCCCGTGTACCGTGCCCTCTCATCGCACGCCCGCGCGGAGCACGCCATGCCCCACCGCCCGCCCTTTCGCGTCGTCGGCGATCCCGACCGCGCCGCCGGCCCGTTCCTCAGCTGCGAGCACGCCAGCAACCGGCTGGTGGGCGTCGAGGCCACGGCCGCCGACCGCGCGGTGCTGGACGATCACTGGGGCTGGGACCCGGGGGCGGCCTGGGTGACCGAGGCGCTGGTCGAGTTGACCGACGGCGTCGCCGTGCTGAGCGACTTCAGTCGGCTGCTGGTCGATCCCAACCGGCCGCCCGACAGCCCGTCGCTGGTGGTGACGCACTGCGACGGACACCCGGTGAGCTTCAACCAGGGGCTCGCGGCGGCGGCCATCGAGGCGCGGCTCGAGGCGCTGTGGCGGCCCTACCACGCGGCCGTCGAGGCCACGGCGCGCCGCCGCCTGGCGCGCGGCCCGGCGTACTTCGTCAGCGTGCACAGCTTCACGCCCACCTTCGCCGGCGCGCCCCGCCCGATGGAGGTGGGCGTGCTGTTCGACGACCTGGAGGAGGACGCCGCGCGCCTGGCCGAGGCGCTGCGCGCCGAGGGCTTCGCGACCGCCCTCAACGCGCCCTACAGCGGGCGCAACGGGCTGATCTACGCGATCGAGCGCCACGGCCGCGCGCTGGGCGCGCCGCACCTGGAGCTCGAGGTCCGGCAGGATCTGCTGAGCGACCGCGCCGCCGCCACCGCGGTCGCCGCCCGCGTCGCGCGCGCGCTGCGCGTCCTGACCCCCTGACCCCAGGGCGCACTTCGACCTGACGGCGACGGGGTGGTTCCGCTAGGGTGCGCCGCCATGAAACGCTACGCGCTGCTCCCGATGCTGCTGTCGGCCCTGGTGGTCGGCTGCGATGACGAGGACGACGAGGGCGGGACGCCGGTGGACGCGCGCATCCGCGACGCGCGGGTGATCGCCGACGCGGCGCCCGTGCCGACGGCGGACGCGGCGGTCACGCCCGACCGCGGAGCCGGCCCGACGCCGGACGCCGCGCCGCCGGTCGACGACGCGGGCGGGGGCGGCGGTGGCTCCTGACGCCGCGCCGCCTGCCGGCGACGCGGGCCCCGGCGATCTGGACGCCGCGCCGCCCGCGCCCGACGGCGCGGTGCCCGGGCAGGACGCGGCCCAGCCGGGCGCCGACGGCGCCGCCCCAGGCGCCGACGGCGCGCTGGCCCGCCCCGACGCGAGCACGCCGCCCCCCGCCGAGGGCACCGAGACCGGCGACGTCCTGTGCAGCAACGGGCTGGACGACGACGGCGACGGCTTCGTCGACTGCGACGACTACCACTGCACCTACAACCCGGCGGTGACCGTCTGCCTCGGCGCGCGCGAGAACAGCGACGCCCTGTGCGACGACGGCATCGACCAGGACGGCAACGGCCACACCGACTGCGACGACTTCGCCTGCGCCCGCAACCCGTGGGTGACCGTCTGCGGCCCGGTCGAGAACACCGACGAGGCCTGCGACAACGGGCGCGACGACGACGAGAACGGCTTCACCGACTGCGACGACAACAGCTGCCGCCGCAACCCCCTGGTCAGCGTGTGCCGCGCCGACGAGGTCGGCTTCTGCATCGACGGCGTCGACAACGACGGCGACGGCCGCACCGACTGCGAAGACGCCGACTGCGCCGGCGCCGCCTCCTGCGGCGGCGGCCCCATCGCCGGCGACCTGGGCGGCCCCTGCGATCGCGACGCCGACTGCGGCCCCGACGGCGTCTGCGTCGACGTCCTGCCCCAGGGCTACTGCTCGATCGAGTGCGAGGACGACTTCGACTGCCCCGGCGACGGCACCTGCTGGGATCTCGACGACTTCGCCGTGCCGGTGTGCCTGGTCGGCTGCCAGTCCGACGAGCAGTGCCGCACCGACGACGGGTACATCTGCGACGAGGACTTCACCTGCTACATCCCGCCGGAGTAGCACGCCTCCAACAAGCGCCGCGCCCCCTGCCGCGCCCCCCACGCCCACCCCACCGCAACGCCCGCAGGCCGCCCCCCCGACGTGCACGTGCCCGTGCACGTGCCCGTGCCCGAAAGCCGCGCCCCCACTCTCACCCCACCCCAACGTCCGCAGGCCGCGCCCCCCCTGCCCCTGACCTTGACCGTACCCTCCCCCCTGCCGCGCCCCCCGCCCGGATCCCACCCCAACGCCCGCAGGCCGCCCCCTGCCCCTGCCCCTGACCTTGACCATGACTGTGCCCTCCCCCTGCCGCCCCCCCACTCTCACCCCACCCCAACGCCCGCAGGCCGCGCCACCCTTGCCCTTGCCCTTGCCCTCGCCCTTGCCCTCCCCCCCCGCCCCCCCACCTCACCCCACCCCAACGCCTGCAGGCCGCGCCCCTGCCCCTGACCTTGACCTTGACTGTGCCCTCCCCCTGCCGCGCCCCCACCCCTGACCCCACCCCAACGCCCGCAGGCCGCGCCCCCTACCCCTGACCTTGACCTTGACCGTGCCCTCGCCCTCCCCCTCGCCGCTCCGACCCCCACCCCACCGACCCTGCGGGGCTCCTCGGCGACAGCAACGGCAACGGCAACGGCAACGCCCGGCCGCCGCGACGACCCAACCCCCACCACGCAAACCACAACAATCAACACGCAAAAATTTGCATCCAACCACCACCATCCTGCACACTCCACCCCATGAACACCCCACCCCCCAGCCCGACCGGCCTGCAGCGGCGTCTCGTCTACGCCCTGCTGCGCCCCGCCGTCCGGCTGGCCCGGCGCTTCCGGCTGCCCCTCAAGGCGCTCGAATCGCTGTGCCGGCTGGCCTACTTCGAAGAACTCCGGCTGGCCCGCGGCCTGCCGCACACCGACATCGCCCGCGCGCTGGACATGTCGCCGCGCACCGTCGCGACGCTGGAGAAGCAGCTGCGCGGCGACTTCCTGGCGCCCGCCCGTGAGGTCGAGTTCGCGCGCCGCGTCGAGGACGCGCTCGGCGAGGCGCGCACGGTCGAGGCGGTCGCCGCCGACCTCGACGCGCCGCCCGACGACGTGCGCCGCACGGTCGAGGGCCTGGTCGGCAGCGGCCGCGTGCGCGCGCTGGGCGACGACACCTTCGTCGTCGATCGCGCCTACGTGTCGCTGGTCGAGGACGCGCTCGCCGCGCGCATCGACGGCCTGAACCACCAGCTCGACGTGATCGCGGCGGCCGTCGTGAGCCGCTTCCTCAACGGCCCCGGACCCTCGCTGGCCCGCACCCTGTCGTTCGTCGCCGATCCCGCGCGCGTCGAGCAGCTGGCAGACCGCCTCGCGCGCGAGCTGCGCCGGCAGTGCGGCGACACGGAAGAAGAGGCCCTGCGCGACGGCGCGCACCAGAACTACGCCCTGACCTTCGCCCTGGCCCCCACCGACGTGGACGAGGAGATCGACCGATGATCCGCCGACTGACCTGCCTGCTGGCCTGCATCGCCCCCATCGCCTTCGGCGGCTGCATCGAAGAGGCCGACGACACCGACACCGGCACCCCGTCCATCCGCGAGACGGGCTACCTGACCTGCAGCACCGCCGACGACGCCTGCTCGGCCGGCCAGCTCAGCTGCTACGGGCCCGACGGCGCGGTGGCCTGCGTCGATCCCCCGCCCGAGTGCGGCGCCGACGGACCGGACTGCGCGTGCGCCGGCACCACCGTGTGCGGCACGCGCGCCTGCGCCGAGCGCGGCGACGAGCTGGTGTGCGGCAGCGGCCGGCAGGACGCCGCGCCCGATCTCTCGCCGCCCGCCGACATGGGCGCGCCCCTCGACATGAGCCTCGATGTGCCCGACGCCGTGATCGTGCCCGACGTCGCCGTGGGCGACGGCAGCGTCGTGCTCTGCCCCGAGCACGAGCAGGCCGCCTGCGAGAACGACCCCGCCTGCGGCTGGCGCGACGGCGCCTGCGTGGTGTCGGGCGAGGCGGCGCCCTTCGTCGCGCCCACGTCGGTGGACTTCGGCGCCGTCCCCCTCGGCACGACCAAGACGCTCGACGTGACCTTCGAGGCCCGCGACGGCTTCTTCCAGGTGAGCGCGCTCGGGATGAGCCTCGATCCCGCGGCCTTCGCCGTCATCGTGTTCGACCCGGCGGGCGGCGGTCCGCTGGGCGGCATCGGCGAGGGGGTGGGCGAGCTGCCGCTGCCTCTGCGGGTGGCCGAGGGTCGCCGGCTGCGGATCCAGCTGCGCTTCGCGCCGGCCAACGTCGGCCAGATCGTAGGCGACGTTCAGGTCGGCGTCGGCGACTTCGGCGTGGTCACCGTGCCGATCGCCGGCCGCGGCGAGTAGCGCCGGGCCTCAGCCCGCCGCCTCGGCGAGCGCCTGCAGCCCCTCGAGACAGCCCCGCCACCCCGCCTGATGCGAGTCCCGCGTCGCCTCGTCGGCGATGCGCTCGTGCACGACCACCACCTCGGCGCCCTCGGGCCGCGGCTCGAAGCGGACCGTCACGCGCGTGGGCGCGCCGTAGACGGCCACGTCGCCCACGACCCAGGTGTAGACCAGCCGGCGCGGCCGCTCGATCTCGAGGAACTCGCCGTGGATCCACACCGTCGAGCCGTCGGGCAGACGGTTGGCGAGGCGGTAGGCGCCGCCGACCCGCAGGTCGACCTGCGCCTCGGGGCAGGTGACGTGCGCGGGGCCCCACCAGGCGGTCAGGTGGCGGGGCTCGGTCCACAGCGCGAAGAGGTGGTCGGCGGGCGCGCGGATGGTGCGCCGCACCACCAGGGCGAGATCGGCCATCAGTCGGACTCCGGCTCGGGCGCCGTCGCCTCGGCGTAGGCGGCGAGGGCGTCGAGGGTCTGCGTCCAGAACACCTGGTAGCGCTGGACGAAGTCGGCGGCGTCGCGCAGCGGCGCGGCGTCGAGGGCGCAGGTGTGCACGCGGCCCGACTGCGTGCGCTGCAGCAGGCCGGCCTGCTCGAGCACGCTGATGTGCTTGCTGATCGCGGGCAGCGAGACGGCGAAGGGGGCCGCCAGCTCGGTGACCGAAGCGGGGCCGTCGGCCAGCCGCGCGAGCAGGGCGCGGCGCGTCGGGTGCGCCAACGCCGAGAACACCCGATCCAGGCGGGCGTCGTCGGCGGCTGCAGATTCAGGGCTTGACGGCGGCATCGCGATAACGTTTAACCAACTCGTTAAATGATTTCAACCGGCCCGTCGAACGGGCCCCAGACCGAGGAGCCACCATGGCCACCGTCCGCCAGGAAGTCACGCTGCCCGCGCCGCCGAGCCGCGTCTACGATGCCCTGCTGAAGAGCGATCAGCACGCCGCCTTCACCGGCGAGGCCGCCACCATCGACGCCCGCCCGGGCGGCGCGTGGAAGGCCTACGACGGCAAGATCGCCGGCTACACGCTGGACCTCGAGCCCGCCGCCCGCATCGTGCAGGCGTGGCGCGCTGGCAACTGGGCGCCGGGGTACTACTCGGTGGTGCGCTTCGAGCTGGCGGCGGCGGACGGCGGCACGCGGCTGACGCTGGTGCACGACGCGCTGCCGGCGGATCAGGCGGGGCACATCGACGGCGGGTGGCACGCGATGTACTGGGAGAAGCTGAAGACCTACCTGGGCTGAGCCCGCTCGAGCTCAGCCCAGCTCTTCGGCCAGCGCGGGCGCCGCCGCGGGCATACCGCCCAGCGCGGCGCGCTCGGGCGCCGGGTGCATGGTGCCCGACTCGTAGGCGCCCTCGGCGTGCTCGCCGACGTCGAGGCCCTCGGCCTCGCTCTCGGGATCGGCGCGCAGGCCCATCAGCGCCTGGATGGGCAGCAGGATGACCGCCGATCCCACCGCGGCGTAGGCGCCGGCCGCCAGCACCGCGACCGTCTGGGTCCACAGCAGGCCGGCGTTGCCGTACAGCAGGCCGTCGGCGCCGTTCGGGTTGACCGCCGTGGTGGCGAAGACGCCGGTGAGGATCGAGCCCAGGATGCCGCCCATGCCGTGGCAGGCGAACACGTCGAGGCTGTCGTCCAGGCGCTTCACCTTGTGCATCAGCTGGATGGTGAGGAAGCAGCCGACCGCGCCCAGCGCGCCCATGGCGATGGCGCCCATCGGGGTGACGAAACCGCAGGCGGGCGTGATGGTGACCAGGCCGCAGACGATGCCGGTGGCCGCGCCGACCGCCGAGGGGCGGCCGAACTTGAAGGTCTCGATGGTGGTCCAGGCGACCAGGGCGCCGGCCGCGGCGAGGTTGGTGGTGAGGAAGGCGTTGACCGCGATGCCGTCGGCGGCCAGGGCCGAGCCGGCGTTGAAGCCGAACCAGCCGAACCACAGCATCGACGCGCCCAGCAGGACGAAGGGCACGTTGTGCGGCCGCGGCGCGCGCTTCTTGTGGTCGGCGCGGGCGCCCACCAGCAGGGCGACGACGATGGCCGAGACGCCCGCGCTGACGTGCACCACGGTGCCGCCGGCGAAGTCGAGGGCGCCGTCCGCCGCCAGCCAGCCGCCGCCCCACACCCAGTGGGCCAAGGGCGCGTAGACCAGGATCGACCAGAGGGCGATGAAGGGCACGTAGGCCTTGAACTTCATGCGCTCGACGACGGCGCCGCTGATGAGCGCCGGGGTGATGACCGCGAACATCATCTGGAAGGTGGCGAACAGGGCGTGGGGGATGGTCTGGCCCTCGAGGGGTGCGGCACCGACGCCAGCGAAGCCGAGGAAGTCGAGGCCGCCGACGAAGGCGTTGCCGGGGGCGAAGGCCAGGGAGTAGCCGCCGAGCGCCCAGAGGATGGCGACGAGGCCCATCGCCACCATGCTCATCATCATCGTGTTGAGGACGTTCTTGCCGCGCACCAGGCCGCCGTAGAAGAAGGCGAGGCCGGGCGTCATCAGCAGGACCATGGCCGACGAGACCAGGATCCAGGTGGTATCTCCGCTGTCGATGGGCATTGAGGCGAGGCTCCGTGGATGGGGTGACGGGGGGCGGGATAGCAACGCGTGTGCCGCCCGGTTGCCGCGCCGCGTCGTCGATTTCCTACGTCGTCGTAGGATCGCTCCGATGTGGCCTACGAACAGGTAGGAAAGGAACTCGGCGGGCGAAGCCGTGGTCGAAGGCCCGCGCTTCCGCCACCATGGAGCGCGCCACCGCCGGAGGTCCGCATGCGCGCAGCGTTCTTCGTCTTGATGATCATGGCCACGCCTCTCTTGGGCGGCGTCGCGCACGCCTGCCTGAACGACTTCGAGGTGCGCCGCGCCGAGCAGGAGTTCCGCGGGGCGTACCCCGACGATCTGCCCGCGATCGAGGCGGACGAACCCGCAGGCGGCCTGCTGCTGTCCTCGCTGGGCGTCGGGGTGGGTGCGCTGCTGCTGGCGCTGGCGTTCCGGGCGGCGGCCCGCGGGCCGCAGTGAGCACGTCGGTCGGGCGCGTGGTGCGGGTGGGCGTGGTCGCGACGCTGTTCGGCGTCCTCGGCTTCCTGGGCGCCGCGCTGTACGGCTTCGTCCAGAAGGGCCCCATCGAGGCCTACCCCGCCCCCTGGCGCATCGCGCTGACGCCCGACGGCACCGCGCTGCGCCTGGCGATGGTCTACGACGTGGTCCACCAGCGCTTCCCGAAGCACGGCCCCGCCTGGCACGAGGCCGTCGTCGAGCGCTCGAAGGCGCGCATCGCGCAGGTCGAGGCCACCGACCCCGCCGGGCTGTTCGAGCCCGACGTGCTCGACCTGTTCGACGACCAGGCGGTGGCCCTCGATCGGCTGCACCGGCCGGCCGAGGCCATCGCCGTGATGCGGCGCAAGAAGGCGCTGGTCGAGCGCCGCTGGCCCCACATCGAGCTGCCGCCGGAGCGCACCGACGCGCTGGCCGCCTACCGCGAGATGGTCACCCGCGCCGAGCAGCTCTCGCCGCCCGAGCGCGCCTGGTACCGCACCTACGCGAACCTGGGCACGGTGCTGATCCACGGCGGCTTCGGCGGCGCGCTGCGCGGCGACGCCGAAGCGAAGGCGATGCTGGTCGAGGGGCTGGGCTTCGTGCGGCAGGCCGTGCGCCTGAACCCCGGCGCGCACTTCGGCCGCGAGCGCTGGCAGGTGGTGCTCGGCAAGCACCTGCTGCGGGCCATCGAAGATCCCGACTGGCTGCTGCGCTTCACGGCGCTCGGCGCCGACCTCGATGAGACGCCGCCGCCGTCCATCCGGCCCGACTACCGGGGAATGTGGGGGGTCGAGGCGCTGGTGACGGGCGAGAACACCGACCTCGAGTCACGCTGGGCGACGCGGCAGGACCGCATCCCGCGGCTGGTGCCCGCGCCCGACTGGGCCGAGGTCACCGGGGCCGACGCCGAGGGCGCCCCCTTCGACGAGCCGGTGCTGGGCGTCCTGGGCATGTGGATGCTTGGGGGCGGCGCCAACCCGCACTCGGCGGCGGCGCTGGGCGACGTGATGGAGCGCATGGAGCAGCGGCGCATCGCGTTCGCCGCCTACGCGCGCGCGCTCGATCTGAAGGATCGGTTCTGGCCCGACGCGCGCATCCGCGACACCTGGGCGCAGCGCATCGAGGGCCGGATGCAGCGCATCGCCGCCGACCTGGGCGAGCCCATCGAGGCCCTGCGCGCCGAGCACCGCGCCGCGCTGGCCGAGGGCGAGGCGTACCAGCAGAAGCAGGCCGCCTTCGAAGCGAAGCTGCGCGCCGACGGCGCCGATCTGCTGGCCGAGGGCGCCCTGGCGCCCTTCGTCGCCGCCGAGGGCCCCATCGCCTCGCCGCCGGGCGCGGCCGACACCATCTACGTGCGCAAGGGCGCCGGCCACATGCCCGCCCACCGCCTGCTGATGTGGGTGCTGCTGGCCGCCGCGCTGGGAGCGTGGCTGGCCGTGCGCGCCGTCAACCGCCGGCGGCGGTGACGACTACTCGGCCTTGCCCATCACCGCCACCATCCAGACGTCCTTGCCGCCGGCGTCGTAGCGGTTGACCGACACCATCTTCCAGGCGACGTCGGCCTGCTGTCCCATCAGGGCCATCGTGGGCGGGTCGTTGTCCTCGTGGCGGAACACCATGACGCCGGGCAGCTTGCCGTAGCGGCTGGCGTAGTAGTCGAACACCTGCTTCGCGTTGCCCTTGACGGTGGCGGTGACCATCGAGGGGCCGCGGAACATCTCGCGCGAGCCGGGCATGAGGGTGACGCCGAAGGCGTCGGTGCGCTGGGGCGCGGGGGGCTCGACGAGGGCGTTGCGCATGCCGACGACCAGCAGGTCGCCGGTGGCGTCGCGGCTGAAGCTGACGAAGGTGTAGGGGGCCTTGGGATCGGTGATCTGGACGCCGTTGGGCATGCGGGTCACCGGGCCGAAGACCTTGGGCAGCTGGGCCAGGTAGAAGGCGAGCACCTGCTGGGCGGGGTCGGTGACGCGGATCGCGACGGCCTGGGGGCTGGTGTAGAGCAGGGTCGAGTTGACCGGGCGCGGCAGGCCCTCGATGGGGTCGCCGGCCTTCAGCGGCGGGCCCTTGGGCGCGGGCGCGGCGGCGTCGACGACGGGGTCGACGGCCTGGACCGGAGGGCGGACGTCGGCGGTGAGGCCGCCATCGTCGGCGGTGGGCACGGGGGGCGCCACGTCGGGCACGCGGTCGCCGGTGGCCGTCGCGGTGACGGTGCGGACGGGCGGGGCGACGTCGCGGACGGCGCCGCCGTCGAGGCGGCGGGCGGCGTCCGCGCGGGCGGGCCAGGTGGCGTCGAGGCGGCGGCCGGCGTCCAGCGGGCCGACAGGCCGGGCCGTGGCGTCGAGGCGGACGCCGGCGTCGAGGGCGGCGCGCTTCGGCGCGGCGTCGGCGCCGGGGGGCGCGCGATCGCGTCGGCGGCGTGGGGCGCGGTGAGGGCGCCGGCGTCCTTCGGGGCGGCGGCGACGCGCCCGCGTCGGTCGTCGGCGCGTCGGGGCCGAGCGACGAGGGCGATGACGCCCAGCGTGACGGCGAAGCTGGCCACGAGGACCGCCGCGGGCAGCCACCGACGCGCCTTCGAGCGGTGCGCCACCGGGCCCGCGGGCGTGGGCGCGGCGCGCGCGTAGTCGGGCAGGTCGCGCAGGGCCTCGCGGGCGACGCGGCGCAGCTCGGCGGCCGACTGGAAGCGGTCGGCGGGATCCTTGGCCAGGCAGGTCTTGAGGATCTGCTCGACCCGCGGCATCAGGGTGAGATCCGGGAAGCGCGCGCTGGGCAGCACGACCGGCGCCGACGCGTGCTTCATCAGGAAGTCGAGCGTGCTGCGGGCCTCGAAGGGGTGCACGCCGCTGAGCATCTCGTAGAGCACCACGCCCAGGGCGTACAGGTCGGTGCGCGCGTCGACCTTCTCGCCGCGGCCCTGCTCGGGCGACATGTAGCGCGGCGTGCCGAAGATGGCGCCGTCGTGGGTGACGCCGGCGCGCTCCTCGGCGTCGACCATCTTGGCCAGCCCGAAGTCGAGCACCTTCACGTAGTCGCGGTTGCCGTGGCGGTCGGCCAGCATGATGTTGTCGGGCTTCAGATCGCGGTGCACCAGGCCGGCGCCGTGGGCCTCGACCAGCGCGTCGCACACCTGCTCGACGATGCGCAGCGCGCGCGCCTCGGGCAGGCGGCCGCTGCCGATCATCAGGTCGGTCAGCGTGTGGCCCTCGACGTACTCCATGGCCAGGTAGGGCTGGCCGGTCTCCATCTGCCCGAAGACGTGCACCTGCACGATGTGCGGGTGGTTCAGGCGGGCGACGGCCTTGGCCTCGCGCTGGAAGCGGGCGCCGGCGGTGTCGCTGCCGGCCACCAGCTCGGCGTGCAGCACCTTGACCACCACCTGGCGGTCCATGCCGATCTGCTCGGCCAGGTAGACGACGCCCATGCCGCCGCGGCCCAGCTTGCGCAGCAGGCGGAACTGGCTGTTGACGACGCGGCCGCTGAGATCCTGGGTGCTGTCGACGCCGCTCACGGGCGCAGCTCCGCGGTGACGTCGGGCACGCGGGCGACGGCGGCGGCGAGGTGGGCCTCGACGGCGGCGCGGTCGAGGGCGCGGGGGGCGACCAGCTTGCCCTCGATGGCCTGCGCGTCGCGGCCGCCCATCACCTGCTCGTCGTGGACGTAGACGAAGCAGCCGGCGGGCAGATGGGCGTCGAGGGCGCCCAACGCGCCGCGCGCAGGCTGGGTGCCGCGTAGGCGCCAGGTGGCGGCGCGGCCGGGCGCGAGGACGGTCAGGGCGTCGAAGCGGGGGACGCGGCGGCCATCGACGTCGCGGAAGGTGAGCGGGGCGGGATCCCACAGGACGCGGTCGTCGAAGTCGACGGGCAGCGCGTGGACCGTCGGCGTCACGAGGCGGCCGTGGCAGGGGCTGTGGGGCTTCACCCAGACGACCTCGACGGCCTCGCGCTCGGGCGCCTCGGCGCCGCCGGGCAGGCGGCCGCTGACCACGATCTCGACGGGCGGGGCCTCGAGCAGCGGCAGGCCGTCGTCGCCCGTACCGACGTCGTGACCCAGCGCGCGCCAGGCGTCAGCCGCGGCGGCGCCGTCACCGACCGCGGTGGCGGTGACCCCGAGCATCCAGTGGACCGGATCGTTCGGCGGCTCGAGCGTCGCGGCGTACTCGGCGGCCGCGCGTGCCTTGTCGAAGCGGCGGCGACGCAGGTGGTGGCGCGCGACGGCCAGCCAGCCGGGAACCGAGGTCGGCGCGAGGTCGAGCGCCGCCTCGAAGGCCTCGAGGGCGTCGTCGTCCCAGCGCGGGCCCGCCGCGGTGAGGCCCTGCGCCAGCTCGAGGAACAGCGGCGCCGCCCGCGGCACGCGCCGGACGTCCTCGAGGCAACGGCGCAGCGCCTGCGCGCCCTGCACCACCGGATCGTCGTCCGGCACATCGACGTCGAGCGGCCGCTCGGCCGCCCAGGCGACGCAGGCGCGGCAGACGTTGGCCATCACGTCGGGGTGGTCGCCCCAGTGCCAGGCGAAGCGCTCGACCTCGGTGGCCAGGGTCTTGCCGCTGGGCACGGTGCCCAGCATGGCCGACCAGGCGAGGGCCAGGCGCTCGTCGTCGGGCAGGGCCGAGACGAAGGGCTCGAGGGCGCGGAAGGCGGCGGCGGCGTCGCCCGCGGCGAAGGCGGCGCGGGCGGCGGCGACGGCGGCATCGATCGGATCCGGCATCGGCGCAGCTTACCCCGTCCGCATCTCGGGCGGCAGCAGGCGGTGCATGTTCACCGGCGCGTCGAGCTGGGTCATCACCGAGAAGAAGCCCCACTGCAGGCGGTTGAGGAAGGTGTAGTCGACCGGCATCGGGGGCAGCTTGGGGATGCGCGGGATGAGGCCCTTCTCGAACAGCAGCTCGGACTTGGCCTGCAGGACGCGGTCGATGGACTCGCCGGTGAAGGCCTCGGTGAAGTGGAAGGGGGCGTCCTCGAGGATGGGGCGCAGCAGGTAGAGCATGAACTCGCGGTAGACGCGGAAGACGGTGGGCTCGGCGGGGTCGAGGTGGAAGGCGGCGACGAGGGCGTCGTCGAAGGCGGCCCAGTCGGCGGGGGCCTCGGTGCGGGTGGCCCGGATGGCGGTGGCGACGTAGCGGCGCATGTCGGCGCACATCGCCTCGGGGATCTCCTTCACGCAGCCGAAGTCGAGCAGGACGACGGTGCCGTCGGCGGGGAAGAGGTAGTTGCCCGGGTGGGGGTCGGCGTTGAACAGGCGCCAGGTGTAGAGGCCGTTCACGACGGCGCGGGCGAGGGCCTCGCCGTAGCGGCGGCGGGCGTCGGCGTCGGCGTCGGCGCGCACGGCGTCGAGGGTGCGGCCGCGGATGAGCTCGCTGGTGAGGACGCGGCCGCTCGAGTGCTCGGGGTAGACGCGGGGGACGCGCAGGTCGGGATCGTCGGCCAGCAGGTCGGCGAAGCGCTGCTGCATCGCGGCCTCGCGGGCGTAGTCGAGCTCTTCGTACAGGCGGGCGCGGATCTCGCCGAGGACGGCCTTGCCGTAGGTCGCCGTCTGGCCGCCGCCGAGCACGGTCATGAAGGCGCGGGCCGCGCCCTCGAAGCTGCTGGCGTTGTCCAGGTCGCTCTCGATGGCGCGGGCGACGCCGGGGTACTGCACCTTCACGGCGACCTCGGCGCCGTCGTGCAGGACGGCGCGGTGCACCTGGCCGATGCTGGCGGCGGCGAAGGGCTCGGGCTCGAAGGACGCGAAGTGGTCGGCGACGGCGCCCAGCTCGGCGACCAGGACGGGCTCGACGGCCGACCAGGGCATCGAAGGGGCGGCCTGCTGCAGCTTCGTCAGCGTCTTCTGGTAGATGGGGCGGTACTCGGGGGGCAGGGCGCCGTCCATGTAGGACAGCATCTGACCCGCCTTCAGGGCGAGGCCTTTCAGATCGCCGAGGGTGGCGAGGGCCTCCTCGGCGATGCGGGTGTGCTTGGCCACCTTCTTGGGCGACAGGGCGGGCAGTTCGACGCCCTGCAGCGTCTGGCGGGCGCGCTTGATGGCCAGGGGCACGGCGTTGCGGCCCAACCAGCCCATGCGCACCAGGCGCCGCATGCGCGAACCCTGGACCTCGTCCTCGGCCACGGGCTGCCTCCTTCCGTCCGGGCATCGTGGCAGCCCGACGCCGCGGGGGGCAACGCGGTCGCCGGTTGACGGCGCGGGGCGCGGCTCGCAGGATGCGCCGCATGAGCGAGACGACCCGCACCGTGAGCCCGGGGCCGAGGCCCCACATCCTGCGCGCCGAGGACGGCACGCGCCTGACGCCGCCCGAGGGGTGGGTGCTGCTGCCGCCGGGCGACGCGATGGTGACGCGGCGGGTGAAGGCCGCGGGGCCGCACTGGGTGGTGCAGGAGAAGAAGGGGCGCAAGACGTTCTCGCGGGGGGTGTGGGCGCCGTCCGAGGTGGTCGAGCGCGAGCAGCGGCGGGCCGAGCGCGAGCGGATGATGCCCGGGTACCAGAAGAAGCTGGACGCCGGGCGGGCGCGGCGCGAGCGCGACCACGAAGTGTACGTGCGGCAGTTCCGGGCCGAGGTGACGGCGTTCCTGGCGTTCCACCCGCGCTACGCGGCCGAGGCGGCGGCGGTGGCCGAGCGGGTGACGACGCACGCGACGCCGGTGGGCAGCGGGACGGTGGCGCGGACGCAGCGCATCCCGGTGGCGCAGCGGGCCGAGGCGGCGGTGATCGCGTGGATGCGGCACCAGACGACGGCCTACGACAACATGCAGATCCCCCGCGAGAAGGGCATGCGGCGCGAGGTGCGGCGCATGCTGGCGGATCGATCGCGGCGGCTGCTGGGCAGCTACCGGCGGGGGGACGCGGTCGAGGCGAGCTGCCCGCTGCAGAAGGCGCTGGCGCAGCCCGCGCCGGCGGCCGAGGCGTAGGGGTGGACGCGGCGCGGGGCGCGGGGCCGCGGGCTGACGCCGACAAAGTAGCAATCGGCGCGACTTTGTTCGTTTCTTTGCTCCGACCCCGGCGGGCAATACTGGCAAACAGTGCGACTTTGTTTGTTTCTTTGCTCCGACCCCGCGGGCTCCGACCTCGCGGGTCGAGGTGGTGGACGGTCGCGTGGCTGGCGGCGGGCGTGCTGGGCGGGTGCGACGGCGGCAGCCTGCAGCGCGACGTCGAGGCCGACGCGGCCGCGCGGATCGCGACCGACGCGGGCCGCGGCGCGGACGCTGGGTCGGATGCGCGCCTCCCGAGGGCGGACGCCGGTCCGACACGCGACGCCGCGCTGTCCGCGGACGTCGGGGCTGCGCGGGGGGACGCCCAGATGGTCACTGGGGACGCGGCGGCGGCCGCCGACCTCGGGCGTCGCCGGACGCCGCGCCGCCGCCCGCCGACGCGGCCCCCGCGGTCGACGCGGCGCCGCCGCGCCCCGACGCCGCGCCGCCCCGGTGCCCCAGCGCGGCCGGCTGCGCGCTGCCGCCCGTCGACGAACACCACATCGTCACGCTGCACGACTGCAGCTTCGCGCTCGACTTCGACGACCGGCGCGCCGCCGCCGATCGGGTGCTGGCGGCGCTCGGCGACGGCGGGCGCCGCGTGCTGCCCATCGAGGCGGTCAACCTGAACCGGGAGGGCCGCGCGGGCATCACCGCCGACGCCGCCGACCGCCTGCGCAACCACCCGCACGAGGGCTTCCGCTGGAACGACGGCGACATGGGCACCACCGACTGGTACCCGCAGGGCATCACCGGCGTCAGCGACGCGCGGGCCGAGGCCGGTCGGCCCGCGCGACGGCTGTTCCTGGTCAGCTGGTACGACCACCGCGACGTGCAGCCGGCCAAGGGGGTGCGGGTGTCGCTGGTCGACGCGACCGACGCCGCGGCCATCCGCTATCGGCACGTCCTGTTGGCGCAGCCGAGCGGCGACAGCTTCGGCCCGGTGCTCACCGGCGGCGGCGGCGCGCTGCACGCGGGCGGCGTGGTGTGGTTCGGCGACTGGCTGTACGTCGCCGACACCACCGGCGGCCTGCGCGTGTTCGACCTGGGCCGGGTGCTCGAGGTGACCGACACCGACGATCGCGACCGCATCGGCGCGGCGGCCGGCCGGATCGACGCGCACGGCTACCGGTACGTGGCGCTCGAGGTCGCGCGCTACCGCCTGGCGGGCGACGCGTGCCCGATCCGGTTCTCGTTCGCGGGCCTCGACCGCAGCGCCACGCCGCCGCAGATCGTGACCGGCGAGTACCGCGCCGACGACGCGCTGGGACGCCTGGCGCGCTGGCCCGTCGACCCCGAGACGGGCTGGCTCGTCGGGGACGGCGGCGGCCGGGTGTGGGCGACCGACGCGGCGGTGGGCGCGCAGACGCGCATGCAGGGCGCGCTGACCTGGGACGGCGACACGTACATCTCGTCGTCCAGCCAGGCCGGGCGCCTCGGACGGCTGTACCGCACGCGCCCCGGCCTCGAGAGCCGCATCTCGGCGTGGGTGTACGGCTGCGAAGACCTGTACTACGAGCGCCACACCGACCGCATCTGGACCGCCGCCGAGCACCCCGACGCGCGCGACGTGGTGTCGATCGAGCGGCTGCCGCCCTGAGCCGGCCGCGCGGGGCTTGCCCGCGCGCGGGGTCCGGCCGATGCTCGCGCGGATGCAGAGCTCCGACTTCCTGGCACCGCTGTGGCGTCGCGTCGCGTTCGTCGTGCTGGCCCTGATGTGGCTGGGCGTCGAGCTGTGGCGTGGCGGGCTCTTCTGGGCCCTGGTCGCGGGCGCGCTGCTGGCGTTGGCTGTGTTCGAGTTGCTCGCGCGCCGGTGAAGCGGCCCGAAAAGTGGGCACCGAGGCGAGTTCGTTCGTTTCTTTGCCCCGACCCCGGACGGCCAGGATCAGGCGGGCAGCCGCTCACAAGGGTAGGCGGCCAGCGCCGGGTCGGACGTGCAGAGGACCAGGCGCTCCGTCACGGCCTGCGCCGCGAGCAGGCGGTCGAACGGATCACGATGATGGAGGGGCAGCGTGGCCACGTAGGCCGCGTGGTGATGCTCGACCGCGAGAGGCTCGACGCCATCGCGCACCAGGCGGGGCGGCACGAAGTCCGCGGGCGGCTGGGGCAGAGGCAGCTTGCCCAGCGCGTACTTGATCGCCATCTCCCAGACGCTGGCGGCCGACAACAGCAGCGCGTTGTCTCGGTTCGCGAGCGCCGCCCGGGCCGCCGGTGCGAGGCGCGTGGGTTCGCTGACCATCCACAGCCACACCTGCGTGTCGAGCAGGATTCTCATCCTTCGAATGTGTCCAGCAGTTCGTCCGGCAGGGGCGCGTCGAAGTCGTCCGGCACCCGAAAGAGACCGGCGTCCAGCCCCAGCCGCCGTTCGCCCGGCGCCACGGTCACCGCCGACAGCCGCGCCACGGGCCGCCCCGCCCGGGCGATCACCACCTCTTCCCCCGCCTCGACCCGCGCCAGCAGCCGCGACAGCTGCGTCTTCGCCTCGTGGATGTTCACCTGAATCAAGCGTCACCTCGTCCGGCCATGTAGACTAAGCTAGAGCCGACACCGGACCAAGTCAAACTGGCGAGGCGCCGGCGGGGTCGTGCCACACTTTCGAACGAACTAGCCCACTTCTTTCACTTTTCCGTCAGGCCGAGCCCAACTCGACGCCGGCCACGAGGAACCCCGCGGGGAACGGGTCGTCGGGCGCGACCACGAAGCGATGGACGCCGGTGACGTGAGCGCTGCCCCGCACGGCGGGCACGATGGCCGGTCCGCCGCTCACGGCGAGGGTGCGGACCACGCGTCCGACGAAGGCGGTGTCGAGGGGGCCGCGGTTCTCGGTGAAGCGGCCCACGTCGAGGTGTCCGCGATGGTGCAGCAAGGCGAGCTTGGCGCAGGTGCCCGTACCGCAGGGCGAGCGGTCGAGGTGGCCTTCGCCGTAGATGATCGCGTTGCGCTCGCGGGTGTGGAAGCTGACGACGTCGACGGTGCGCACGTGGGGCAGGTCGGGATCGCTCACCTGCACTTGCGCGTTGGCGGCCTCGAGGATGCGCATGCCGAGGTCGACGAGCTCGGCGCCGTTGGCCGCGGTGAGGTCGCGGTTCGGCGCGTCGACCATCGCGAAGAAGCCCCCCGCCAGGACGAGGTCGACGCGCACGGGCCCGACGCCGGGGACCTCGAGGACCACACCGGTGGCGTGCACCCGAGCCCACGCCGCCTCGAGCTCGACGGCGGTGACGCGCCTGCCCTCGATCGTCGCGCGCGCGGTCAAGCGGGTCGACGGCGTGTCGATGCGGTACAGCGGCTTCGGGGGCAGCGCGCCGGCCTCGACCAGCGCGGTGACGGCCCCGATGGTCGCGTGGCCGCACAGGTACAGGTAGCGCCGCGTGTCGATGTAGATGAGGCCGAAGTCGCTGTCGGCGCGCTCGGGCGGGGTGAGCACGGCGCCCACCATGCCGCCGTGGCCGCGGGGTTCGTGCATCAGCAGGCGCCGCACGTCGTCGCGCTCGGCCATCAACCGAGCGCGGCGCTCGGCCATGGTGGCGCCGGGCAACTCGTCGAGGCCCGCGACGAGCAGGCGCGTGGGCTCGCCGGCGGTGTGCGAGTCGAGCGTGACGAAGGCCGGGCGGTCGGCGAAGGCGGCGGTCCAGTCGGTCGGGGCGAGCATGGGGGCAGGTCACCACAGCGGGGACGGTGGCGCCAGGCGCCTTCTGTGCTGCCCACCTGGCGGGACGAAAAAGTGGGCATCGAGACGAATAAGTTCGTTAGTTTGGCACGACCCTCGATTCGACCCCCGATCCGCCGATGCTACGTGCGCAACAGGTCGCGCCAGACCTTGATCGCGGCGTGTTGGTCGGTGCGGGCGGCGAGCTCGGCGAGCACGGCGGGGTCGAGGTCGGGCAGCAGGGCGCTCCGGGTTACCTCGGTGTAGTGGTCGTCGCGGAGGGCATGGAACGTGAGGGTGCCGCGCGCGAAGCGCCAGACCTCGGGTACGCCGAGCGCGGCGTAGATGGCGAGCTTGTCCAGGCCGCCGGACGTGTGCTCGACATCGATGACGATGTCGGGCACATCGGCCTCGGGCGGGCCGACGACGTAGCACTCGTCGGGCTCGACGCCGCGGAGCCCCTCCTCGCGGCGTAGCGTCCACGAGCCGAAACCATGGAGCGGCACGTCACGTTCGAGAGCGTACTGCTCGATCAGGCGGCCGAGCATCGTGGCGATGCGTTCGTGGAAGCGTGAAGGACTCATCAGCTCCAGCGTGCCGTCGAGGAAGGCCATGCGCGGGACGGGGCGGTCCCCCCGGATGTCGAGCAAACGCAGGTAGTCGGCCCACGAAACACCCGACAGCAGCACGCGCTGCTCGCCGACGGGCTCGTGGGCTTCGGGGTGGGCGATGGCGTGCATGGGCTCATCCTAGCCGGGCGCGCGCGTCCGCGCACACCCGCGCCTCACTCGACGCAGTAGTAGCCGGCCTCCTCGCCCGCCCAGCCGCAGGTCTGGGCGCGCTCGGCGCAGTCGGTGCTGTAGCGCTGGCCGTCCGCGCACCAGACGGCGGTGGTGCCTTCGCAGCGACCCTGGAAGTCGAGGCCCTCGCAGGGATCGGCGGCGGGGGGCGGGCCGGCGCGGTCCACGCAGTCGACGCCCAGGGTGTCGTCGACCCAGGCGCAGGTCTGGTCGAGCACGTCGCACTCGATGCGCTGCAGGGCCTCGCCGTCGCACCAGACGACGACGTCGCCCTCGCAGCGGCCGCGCGCGTCGAGGCCGCCGCAGGCGTTGGCGGGGGGCTGCTCGGGTGGCGGCTGCTCGGGCGGCGGCTGCTCGGGCGGCGGCTGCTCGGCGGGTGGCGCCTGGCAGTAGTAGCCGGTCTCGTCGTCGACGTAGCCGCACGGGGCGTCCCACTCGGCGCAGTCGACGCGCTCGATGCCGGCCTCGCCGCACCACTCGGCGACGGTGCCGACGCAGCGGCCGGCGTAGTCGAGGCCGCCGCAGTCGGCTGGATCGGGGCCGGGGCGCGGGATCTCGCCGGGGGGCTGGGCGGGCGGTGGCTGCTCGGGCGGCGGCTGGGCCGGTGGAGGCTGTTCGGCGGGCGGCGCGCCCGGCGGGACGCAGAAGAAGCCGTTCAGCGCCTCGACGTAGCCGCACGTGGCGCCCTCGGCGCCGCAGTCGCGTCGGGTGAGCATGCCCTGCTCGCACCAGACGGCGACGTCGCCGTCGCAGCGGCCGGCGCCGTCCAGACCGCCGCAGCCGTCGGCGGGCGGCGGCTGCTCGGGCGGCGGCTGCTCGCCCGCCTGCGGCGCGGCGCAGGCGTAGCGCGCGTCGGCCTCGTTGTAGGCGCACACCAGCCGGCGCGCGGCGCAGTCCTCGGTGCGCAGACGGCTGCCGGCGCACCAGACCACCAGATCGCCGCGGCAGTCGCCGGCGGGGCCGATGCCGCCGCACGGATCCTCGGCGGCGGGCGGCGTGTTCGGCGTCTCGGGGGTGCGGTTGGCGGCGGGGGGCTTGCTGGCGGGGGGCCCGAAGCTGCCGTTCGGGGGGCCAGCGCTGGCGTCGACATCGAGGATGCCCGGCTCGTCGGATGTCTCACCGGCGGCGCAGCCGACGAGCAGCGCCGCGCCCAGCATCGCCCATCCGACGGTTCGCCTCATCGCCACCTCCGCCGACCCGACCGCCGCAAGAATCGATCCGCCGCCGCGCCCCAGCGAACCGTGACGCCGGGGTCGCTCGACCCCGCGGCGCGCCGCCGCCGTGCGGCCTGCGCGCCCCAGAGCGGCGCGTCCAGCGCCTCCGCCTCACCTCAGGTCGAGGCGTCGGACGGCCGTCGCCGTGACGCGGCCCGCACGCCCCACGCGGCCACCGCGGGGAACATCGCCGGCAGCGCCCGCTTCAGCCGCCAGAAGATGCGCCCGTCGCGCATGGGCACCGCGTACAGCTGCCCCCGCGCCACCGCCTCGAGCCCGGCCTGCGCCACGCCCTGCGCCTGTATCTTGTTGGCCCGCATCTGGCGTTCGACGCTGCCGGTCATCTTCTGGTCGGTCACCCGCGCCGTCCGCAGCAGCCCCGTCTCGAAGAACGTCGGGCACAGCACGCTGACGCGCACCCCGCGGTCGGCGAACTCGGCGTGCAGCGTCTCGCTCAGCGCCACCACCCCCGCCTTCGCCACGTTGTAGGGCGCCATGCGCGGCGGCGCCAGCAGCCCCGCCGCCGACGCCACGTTCAGCACGAACCCCCTGCCCTGCCGCACCATGCGCGGCACGAAGACGTGGCACCCGTACACCACCCCCCACAGGTTCACGTCCATCACCCAGCGCCAGTCGTCCATCGGGATCTGGGCGAAGTCGCCGCCCACCGCCACGCCGGCGTTGTTGATCAGCAGGTCGGTGCCACCCAGCGTCTCGTCGGCGCGCTCGGCCAGCGCCACCACCGCCGCCTCGTCGCGCACGTCGCAGCGCGCGACCTGCGCCTCGCCGCCCTTGTCGCGCACCAGCCGTGCCGTCTCGGCCAGGCCCACCTCGTCCACGTCGGCCAGCAGCAGCCGCGCGCGCTTCGCCGCCAGCTCGACCGCGAAGGCGCGCCCCAACCCGCTGGCCGCGCCCGTGATGACCCCGCGGGTCGGTGTCGGCAATCCCATCTCGGCCTCCTCCCTGCTGGCGGCCGGGCCGCCGTCGTCTCACAGCCGCAGACGCCCCGCCTCGAGCTCGGCGCGGCGCGCGTCGTCGAGCGGCGCGTACCGCCCGGCCGCGTCGTCGCGCACGTAGAGCGCGTCGGCGCCGGGCGCGTAGCCCTCGCGCGCCAACCGCGTCTTCTTGAACTTCATCGTGCTGGTCTGATCCAGCGCCGCGCTCACCCGCACGAAGGCCGGACGCGCGTAGCCAGGCAGCGCCTCGACCGCCCGCCGGTACACGGCCTCGCCGTCGAAGCGCGCGCCCGCGCTCAACGTCACCGCCGCCATGCCCGCGCGCCCCTCGCAGCCGGGCACCTCGACGCCGTACACCACGACGTTCTCGAGCCCCGCCGCCCCCGCCAGCGCCTCGGCCACCTCCTGCGTGCTGACGTTCTCGCCCTTCCACCGGAAGGTGTCGCCGATGCGGTCGACGAAGAAGAAGTCGCCGTCGGCGTCGCGGCGCAGCAGGTCGCCGGTGCGGAAGTAGCGGTCGCCGCGCCGGAAGCAGTCGCGCAGCACCTTGCGGTCGGTGGCGGCGGCGTCGAGATACCCGTCGAAGCGCTCGGTGGGCAGCGCGCCGATGCGCGAGATCAGCTCGCCCACCTCGCCGTCCGCGCAGCGGATCAGGTGGCCCTTCCCGTCGCGCGGGTGCGCGTCGGCGTCGACGTCGTAGCGCACCAGCTCGAGGCCGTCGAAGGGCCCGACGAACAGCGGCCGGCCGCAGCTGCCCACCTTGCCGTCCCGGTTGATCAGCAGCGCGTTGCCCTCGGTGGCGCCGTAGAACTCGACGACGCGCTCGACGCCGAAGCGGCGCTGGAACACCGGCCACACGTCGGCGCGCAGCCCGTTGCCCACGAAGGTGTGCACGCGGTGCTCGCCCTCGGCGGCCGTCGGCGCCGCGGCGACCAGGTAGCGGCACAGCTCGCCGACGTACACGCCCACCGTCGCGCCCACCGCCACGGCGTCGTCCCAGTAGCGCGACGCGCTGAAGCGCGGCGCGAAGGCGAAGCAGGCGTCGGCCGCGAGCGCCGTGCCCAAGGCCACCAGCTGCGCCGACGCGTGGTACAGCGGCAGCGGCGTGAAGACGACGTCGTCGGGGCCCAACCACAAGGCCAGCGACTGCAGCGCCGCGCCCACGGCCAAGTGGCGCTGATGGCGGATGGGCGCGGCCTTGGGCAGGCCGGTCGTGCCGCTGGTGAACAGGTAGCAGAACACGCTGTCCGGCCCGTGCAGGCGCGGCCGCGACCGTCGGAAGGGCGTCTCGGCCAGGGCCGCCGCGAGGTCGGGCAGCGCGTGCCCGGCCGGCGCGGCGGCGGCGTCACCGTCCAGCCAGACACCCCGCGGCGCGTAAGCCGCGCGCGGCGCGTCCAAAGTGCTCAACGCCTCGACGTGCGCAGCGTCCACCACGACCGCCTGCGCCCGCGCCGCCGCCAGCACGTGCGCCAACCCCGCCCCGCGCAGGTGTGTGTTCACCAGCGCGGCCGCCGCCCCCAGCCGCGACAGCGCGAGCTGGTGCAGCAGCCCCTCGATCCGGTTGTCCATCAGCAGCGCGACGGTGTCGCCCGGCCCGACGCCCCGCGCCCGCCAGAACGCAGCGCGGTGATCCGCCGCCGCGTCCACGCGCCCGTTGCTCAGCGTGCGTTCGGGCGTCCGCAGGCAGGGCGCGTCCGGCGCCCGGCGCGCTCGCCGCCGCACCAGCCCGTCCACCCCGAAGGCCAGCGCCGAGGGCACCGCCGGCGTCAGCCCGATCAACGCCCGCGCGGTCCGCGCGTGCCGCCGCAACGTGTCGAAGGCGGTCATGGGAGTGGTGATGCCACACGGGGCGTCCCCGGGGAAGGGCGCCGGTCTGCTCACGAGGCGTTGGTGGTCGCTCCGACCGGCTGTCAGCGGTCAGCGGTCAGCGGTCAGCCGGGCCCCGTGCGCCGCGCCGAGTACGGAGTCGCCAGCCGAGATCGAGGCGCGGGCCAACCGGGCAAACGGTGCGGCCCGTCGCGGCAGAGCCGAAAGCCGAGAGCTGAAAGCCCGGCCCTCCTGGCGGGACGTGCGGTCCGGCGACGAGTCCGCACCAGCTCCGGGTCCGGGGCGGGGCTCAGCCCTTCGCCACCCGCTCGGCGAGCGCGGCGCCGGTGGCCTTCGTGCCCAGGCTTCCGCCCAGGTCGCGCGTCACCTGCTTGTCGGCCAGGGCGCCGCGCACGGCGCGGTCGAGGTCGGCCGCGGCCTCGGGGTGGCCCAGCGTCCGCAGCATCTGCGCGCCGGTGAGCACCATCGCCAGCGGGTTCGCCACGTCCTTGCCGGCCAGCGGCGGCGCGCTGCCGTGCACCGGCTCGAACAGGCTCACCCGTCCGGGGTGGATGTTGCCGCTCGACGCCAGCCCGATGCCGCCGACGAGCTGCGCCGCCAGGTCGCTCAGCAGATCGCCGAACATGTTGCTCGTCACGATCACGTCGAAGTCCTCGGGCGCCCGCACCAGCTCCATCGCCGCCACGTCGGCGAACAGGTGCCGGCTCTCGATGTCCGGGTACTCGCCCGCGACCTCCTTGAACACCCGCTGCCACAGCCCGTGCGCGTAGGTCAGCACGTTGGCCTTGTCGCTCATGCACACGCGCCGCTTGCCGTGCCGCGTCGCGTACTCGAAGGCCGCCCGGATGATGCGCTCGGTGCCCTTGCGCGTGTTGATCATCTCGTTGACGGCGATCTCGTCGGGCGTGCCCTTCTTGAAGTTGCCGCCGACGCCGACGTACAGCCCCTCGGTGTTCTCGCGCAGGATCACGAAGTCGAGATCCGCGGGCCCCTTCCCCTTCAACGGCGTCAGCTCGGGGTGCAGCAGCTGCACCGGGCGCTCGTTGATGTACAGGTCGAGCCGAAACCGCAGCCCCAGCAGGATGTCCTTCGCGTGCGCCATGTCCGGCACCCGCGGATCGCCCAGCGCGCCTAAGAAGATCGCGTCGTAGTGGTCGCGCAGATCCTCGAACGTGGCCTGCGGCATCGTCACGCCCTCGGCCAGGTACTTCTCGGCGCCCAGGTCGAACCACACGAAGTCCAGGTCCAGCCCGTGCTTCTCGGCGACCGCGTCCAGCACCTCGACGGCGGCGGTCGCCACCTCCGGGCCGATGCCGTCGCCCGGAATCACCGCGATCTTCTGCGTCCCGCTCACGCTCACTCCCGTCTCGGACCTTGATGAATCAGCCGCCGCGCCGCGCCCCGCCCGCCACGGCGCCGCAGTACAGCGCCAGCAGCCGCAGGGCCGCGCGCTCGAAGCCCCGCGCGGCGTTGGTCTGCATGTCGGCGGCGGCGGCGGCGACCTGCTCGTTGCGGAAGCCGTCCTCCTCCTGCTCGAGCTCCTGATCGGCGAACGCCCGCTGCAGCTCGAACTCCTCGCCCTTCAGCTCGGCCACCGCCTCGGCGGCGCCCCGCTCGGCGTCGCGCGCCTCTTTCAGCGTCTTCGTCAGCGCCGTCCGCTCGCGCAAGAGCCCGTCGACCTCGGTCTGCACCGCCAGCACCGCGTCGAGCTCGGTGGTCTGCACCGTCTCGCCCACCTGCTCGCGCAGCGCCGCCAGCCGCGCGAAGTAGCGCTCGTCGTGCGCCGCCACCGCGTCCGCCGCCGCCTCGACCGCCCCGCCGGCGTCCCGCAGCCGCGCCTGCATGCGCGCCAGCGCGCTGCTGATGCGCCGCTGCTTCCGCTGCAGCCGCTCGCGATGCTCGATGCGGTGGCGCGCCGCCAGATCGGCCGCCTCGCGCCGCTTCTCGGCCTCGGCCTGCGACCGCTCGAGCAGGCTGCGCGCCCGCTTCACCGCCGTCAGCCCCCGGCCCAGATCCCCCGGCGGCTGCTTGCCCCAGAACAGCCCGACCAGGTGCTCGAGGTTCTCGGCCAGCCGCAGCCACTCGCCCTGGTGCCCCGGCGGCGGGATGGGCGGCAGCGGCGCCCCGCGCAGCGACGCGTCCTCCTGGAAGCCCCCGGCGAGGTCGTCGCTCACCCGGTCCAGCGCCGACACCACCTCGGCCGCGCTGCTCGGCCGATCCTCGCGCTGCTTCTCCAGGCACTGGTGCACCAGCGCCACGAGGCTGGGCGGCAGATCGGACACCAGGCCGTCCAGCCGGTCGACCGGATCGTTGACGTGGTGCGCCACGATGGCGGTCGGATCGTCGCCCTCGAAGGGCGGCCGCCCGGCCAGCATGTGGTACAGCACGCCGCCCACGGCGTAGAGGTCGGTGCGCGGATCCGGCGCGTGCCCCCGCGCCTGCTCCGGCGCCAGGTACAGCGGCGTGCCCAGGATGAAGTGGCCGGTGGGCTCGTGCGCCCGCTCGGGGTCGTCCTCGGGCAGCGCCAGGATGCCCAGGTCGATCACCTTCACGTGATCGGCCATCGCCCCGTCGGCGCTCAGGAACACGTTCTCGGGCTTGATGTCGCGGTGCACCGCGCCGCGCCGGTGCAGCACCTGCAGCGCCTCGCACACCTGCCGCGTGATGTGCACCGCGCGCGCCGGCGCCAGCGGGCCGTGCGCCTCGAGCTCCTGCAGCAGGTCGTGCCCGACCAGCAGCTCCATCGCCAGCCACGCGCGGCCGTCGCTGAAGGTGCCGCCGTCGAGCGTCTGCACCAGGTGCGGGTGCTTCAGCCCGCGGCCGACGTTCCACTCGGTCTGCATCCGCGCGACGATCAGCGGCGCCTCGGGCACGTCGGCCCGGCTGACCTTCACCGCCAGCCGCCGCCCGGTCGCGTTGTGGCGCGCCTCGAACACCTCGGCGGTCGAGCCCTCGCCCAGCCGGCGCAGCAGGGTGTAGCCGAGCCGCAGCAGCTCGGCCGGCACGTTGACCTTGTAGGTGGCGCTCACGCCGCTCCGTTTAGCACATTCCGTCCACGCGCGCGTGGGTCAGCCGTCGTCGACGGCGTGGTGGTAGAGGCGCCCGGCCCAGCCCGGCACGTCGGCGCGCCCCGGCCAGGTGCCGTGCGCGCCCGCCAGCGCCGCCAGCGTCAGCGCGCCCCGCGCGAACAGCTCGAGCGCCCCCTCGACGCCGCCGCGCGTGGCCTGCAGGCGGACGGCCGGCGCGGGCAGGTCGGCCAGGAAGCGGTCGAGGTAGGCCCGCTGGCCCGGCAGGCCCAGCGCCACGACGAGCGTGTGGCCCGGCAGATAGGCCATGAACGCCCCGTGCGCGAAGTCGCGCGGATCGAGCGCCACCGCCGGGCACAGCCCGCTCTCGCGCACCTTCACCGCCAGATCGCTGGCCGCCGGCGCCGCGAGGCCCGCCCCCAGCACCACGACGTCGCGCGGGCGCTCGGCCGGCACCGGGGCCCCCTCCGCGCGCTCGAACACCGGGGCCAAGAGGCCCCCTACGCCGCGCACGCGCGCCGCCAGGGTCAGCATCGGCAGCAGCCCGTACACCGGCACCAGCCCCGCGTCCGCCGGCTCGGCCGCGCGCAGCGTCAGCACGCCGTTCTGGTCGCCCGCGTCGCGCAGCACGTCGGCCAGCGGCGTCCCCGGCTGGCAGACCACCGCGTGCACGGTGGGCGCCCGCTGCACCGCGTGGCGGGCCGCGCGCAGCACGTCGTGGTGGCGCCCCGAGGTCGACAGCACGAGCACGCGCGTCCGCGCCGGCAGGGGCCGCGCGACGAAGTCGTAGGGCGTGGCGGCCCAGGCCGGGTGGCCGGTCTCCTCGTGCAGCCGCGCCCACAGCTGCGCCGCGCCGTGCGTGGCGCCCGCCGCCACGACGCAGAGGGGCGCCCCGGCCAGCGCCTCGCGCATCCGGGTGACGCGCCAGCCCACGAGCTGGGCCTCGCAGCGCTGGACGACGGCGGCCATGGTGTCGGGCGTGACGTTGGGGGTCATGCGGCTCCGGCCCGAATCTGTTAGCGTCCGTGCACAGGACTCGTCTGCAAGGTACCCCGGTCGACGATGTCGATCACCGTCCACGTCGCGCAGCCCCCGTCCCCAGGGTCGTCCCCATGAAGGTGCTGAGCCCCGGCGCCCTGATCGGCAAGTACCCGGTCACCCGCCTGCTGAGCGCCGGCGGCATGGGCATGGTGTACGAGGCCGTGCACCCGATCCTCGGCAGCCGCGTCGCCATCAAGACCATCCGGCCCGAGCTCGCCCACGACGCCCGCGTGGTCGACCGCTTCTTCAAGGAGGCGCTGGCCACCAGCCGCATCCGCGACGAGCGCCTGCCGCAGATCTTCGATCAGGCCCGGCTGCCCGACGACACGCCCTACATGGTGATGGAGCTGCTCGAGGGCGAGGATCTCGCGCAGCGCCTGGCGCAGGGGCCGCTCGAGCCGCGCTACGCCGCCCGGGTGATGCTCGAGGTGCTCGAGGTGCTCGATCGCGTGCACCGCCTGGGCATCATCCACCGCGACCTCAAGCCCCAGAACATCTTCCTGGCCAAGAGCGAGCTGTTGGGCGAGGTGCCCAAGCTGCTCGACTTCGGCGTCGCCCACTTCGAGACCGACGCCGCCACGCGCCCCGGCGAGGTGATGGGCACCCCGCTCTACATGGCCCTCGAGCAGTCGGACACCACCCTGCGCGTGGGCGCCTGGACCGACGTCTTCTCGGCCGGCGTCGTGCTGTACGAGGCCATCGCGGGCGCGGGCCGCCGCCCGTGGGGCGCCGTGGGCCCCCTGGCCTACCTGGCCGCCCTCGACAACCGCACCCCGCCCCGGCCCCTGACCGATCTCGTCCCCGAGGTGCCCGTCGAGCTGGCCGACGTGCTCGCCCGCGCGCTCGATCCCGAGCCGGAGGCGCGCTTCCCCGACGCCCTCGGCTTCGCCCGCGCCCTCGAGCCCTTCGCCGAGGCCCGCGGCGCCCTCTACGCCCGCCGCACCGTCGCCTCGGGCGCCCCGCTGCCCGCCGAGCCCTCGGGCCTCGAGGACACCCTCTACTCGCCCCCCTCGGACGTCACCTTCCGCGAGCCCGGCCGCCCCACCACGCCGGTCCGCCCGGTCGCCCGCGACGCCGCCGCCCGCCTGTCCGCCCGCCTCGCCGGGCTCTTGCCCCACGCCACCCGCCGCCGGACCGAGGACACCCTGCGCCCGGGCGAGCGCCGCCCGGTGACCCTGCTGGCGATGGTGGTGCAGGTCGAGGCCGCCCCCGGCTATGCCCTGGACGCCGAGCAGGCCGACGCGCTGGTCGACGAGATCACCCCCGCCTTCCGCGCCTCCCTCGAGCGCGCGGGCGGGCGCGTCCACAGCACGGTGGGCCGCGGCGTGCTGGCCACCTTCGGCCACGACGCCGCCGCCGAGGACGACACCGACCGCGCCCTGGGCGCCGGCCTGTCGATCCTCGCCCAGCGCGCCACCATCGACGCCGAGATGCGCCCCTTCGGCTGCGGCGTGACGGTCCGCGGCGGCGTCCACCAGGCCCTCACGCGCGTGGCCGACGAAGGGGGGGACGCCGATCTCCTGCGCGGCGACGCCGCCGAGGTCGTGGTGGCGCTGCAGCAGGCGGCGGCCCCCAACACGATCCTGGTCAGCGCGCCGGCGCGCGCCGCGGGGGGCGATCGCTTCCAGTGGCGGTCGGTGGGATCGCTGAAGGTGAAGGGGCGCGCCGAGGCGGTCGAGGCGTCGGAGCTCGGCCGCGATCACGACGTGCCGTCGCGCCGCTGGAGCCAGCCCGGCGCGGCCCGGCCCTTCGTCGGTCGCGCCGACGAGCTGGCCCGCCTCGAGGCCCTCTACCAGCGGGTGGCCGCCGGCGACGTCCAGGTGCGCGTCGTCGAGCTGTTCGGGCCACCCGGCGCGGGCAAGTCGCGCCTGGCGCACGCGCTGGCCGATCGCCTCGCCGCCCGCGCCCGCGCGGTGACGCTGGTGGCCCAGCCGCTGACCCTGCAGCCCTACGGCCTGTGGGTGTCGGTGCTGAGGCAGCTGCTGTTCGGCGGGGACGAGCGGCGCCCCGCCACCTACGAGCCGGGCGCCCGCCTCGCCCACCTGGCCGCCCACCTCGGCGGCGAGGATCGCGAGGCCCTCCTGGCGCTGACCGACGTCGCGCGCGTGCTCTTGGGCGTCGGTCGCGACGATCCGGGCGACGATCCCGAAGGCATGGCGGGCCGCATCCTGCAGCTGATCAGCCTGTCGCTGCGCGCCGCCGCCCGGCAGACCGAAGAGACGACCGGGCGCCCGATGGCCGTCGTCCTCGACGATCTGCACCGGGCCGACGCCGCCAGCATGCAGCTGCTGCCCCAGGTCGTGCCGCGCCTGAGCGTCGGCGCCGCCCCCTTGCTGGTCGCCGTCACGCGGACGGGCGACGCCAGCGATCCCGAAGACCCCACCGTGCACCGGGTGGCGGTGGGCCCGCTGCCGCCCGCCGACGCCGACGCGCTGCTCGACGCGCTGGCCGACGGGCGCCCCATGTCGGCCAGCGCCCGCGCGCTGGTGCACGAGCGCGCCGCGGGCAACCCGCTGTTCGCCGAAGAGCTGGTGCGGGCGCTCGCCGCGCGCCAGATGCTGAACGCCGACGCCGGCGCCCTGCGCCACTTCGCGCTGCCGGACTCGCTGTACGGCCTGCTGCTGCAGCGCGTGTCGCGCCTGCCGCGGCCCCAGCGGCAGGCCCTGCAGCGGCTGGCCGTCGTGGGGCCGACCGTCGAGGCGTGGCTGTGGCGCGGCGTGGCCGAGCGCCTCGGCGACGACGGGCCCGCCGACGACAGCGCGCTGTTCGCGCTGGCCCGACAGGACTTCATCGCGCGCGAGACGCTGGCCGACGGCGTGCGCTACCGCTTCCGGCAGCACCTGCTGCGCGACGCGGTCTACGGCTCGGTCCTGCCCGACAACCGGCGCGTGCTGCACCGGCTGGCGGCCGAGACGCTCGAGGCCGAGCAGGGCGCGGATCCGCGCAGCGGGCCGCGGCTGCTGTATCACTGGGAGCGCGCCGAGGTCCCCGAGCGGACGCGTCACCACGCGCTGGTGGTGGGCCGCCACCGCCTGCGCCTGGGGGCCTACGAAGAGGCCGTGCACGCGCTGACGCTGGCCGTGTCGCTGGGCGCCGCCGACGGCCCCGACGCGTTGGCCGCGGCCGCCGTGCGGGGGACGCTGGCCCACGCGCTGTTCTACCTGGGGCGCTTCGACGCCGCCGAGGATCACGGGCGCGCCGCCATCGAGCGGCTGGCCCCGGTGGTCGCCGACGCGGGGGCGCCGGCGGCGGCCGTGCGGCAGGCGGCCGAGGTGCGGGTGGTGCTGGCGCAGGTGGCCCATTACCGGTCGGACTGGGAGCAGGCGCAGGAAGAGCTCGAGTGGGCCGAGCACCTCTTCGAGCGGGCGGCCGAGCCGGTCAAGGCGGCGGCGGCGCGCTCGGCCCTGGGCTTCGTGCTGCGCAGCCTGGGGCGCACCGCCGAGGGGCTCGAGCTGGCGCGCGACGCCTGGACGGTGCTCAGCGCCGGCGACGACGGCGCCGCGCTGGTGCGCGCCGGGCACGACCTGGGCAACCTGCTGCGCGATCTGGGTCACCACGAAGAGGCGCTGGAGGTGTTCGACCGGGCCATCGAGATCGGCGACGCCCTGGTGCGGGCGGGGCAGCTGTCGCGGGCGCGCTGGGCGGGCGCCGCGCGCTCGGGCCGCGCGCTCGTGTACCTGTCGCTGGGCCGCCTGGACGAGGCGGTGGCCGATCAGCGGCAGGTCTACGACGACACCGTGCAGGCCGGCAACCTGGTCGGGCAGACCGTCTCGGGCTTCCACCTGGCCGACGCCCTGGCCCACCGCGGCGATCTGGACGCCGCGCGGCTGATGGGCGAGCGGGTGCTCGAGACGGCCGGGCGAGTGGGCATGCCCGATCGCGCGCTGAAGGCGCGGCTGCTGCTGGCGCGGGTGGCGCACGCGCGGGGGCGCCCCGACGTCGAGCGCGAGCACCTCGAGGCCGCCGAGTTCCTCGCCCGGCGCACCCAGGGCGGGGACGCGGCCTGGCTGGACGTCGTCGAGCGACTGCTGCCCCATCTGATGCGCGCCGGCCGGGACGACGAAGCGAGCAGCCTGCTGAGAGAGGCGCGCGAGCGCGCCGGCCGGGCGCAGCAGCCCGCCTACCTGCGGCGCGTCGAGGCGATTGCGCGCGCGGCGCGCGACGTCCGAGGCTGAGCGGCATCTGTCACTGGGTCTGTGCGTCCGTGCCACCGCGGATGCGAAACGGGTCGATCAGGGGCGCCGCGCATGGCTGAGTTCTTCGGGCAGCTCTTCGGGGTGGAGGACTTCACGCCCCGGTGGCGCTGCGGCCTCTGGACCGCCGAGCACGGCTGGCTGCACATCATCTCGGACGTCGCCATCTTCGGCGCCTACTTCGCGATCCCCGCGGTCATCGGCTTCTACCTGCTGCGCCGCCGCGACGTGCCCTTTCAGCCCCTGTTCTGGCTCTTCGGCGCCTTCATCCTCTCCTGCGGCCTCGGCCACCTGATCGAGGCGTCGCTGTTCTGGCGCCCCTGGTACCGGCTGTCGGGCGTGTCGAAGGCCATCACGGCGGTGGTGTCGTGGGCCACCGTCGTCGCGTTGGTGCGCGTGACCCCGACCGCGCTGCGCCTGCCCGGCCTGGCCCGCGTCAACGCCGCCCTCGAGGCCGAGGTGGCCCAGCGCGAGCAGGCCGAGGACGAGCTGCGCGCGGCCAACGCGCAGCTGCAGACGGCCAACGCGCAGCTGCGCGAGTTCACCCAGGCGGCCAGCCACGACCTGCAGGCGCCCCTGCGCAAGATCGAGGGCTTCATCGACCTGATCGTCGACGACCACGGCGACGCGCTGCCCGACGGCGCGCGGCAGGATCTCGAGGTGGTCCGGCAGTCGGCCCATCGCATGTCGACGCTGGTGCGCGATCTGTTGGCGCTCGCGCGCGTGGGTCAGCAAGCCTTGGAGCTCGAGCCCGTGCCATTGCGCGCCGCGCTCGACGTGGCCCTCGACGCCCTGCACGGCGACGTCGAGCGCGCCGGCGCCCGGATCGACATCGGCGACCTGCCCACGGTGCAGGCCAGCCGCACGCTGGCGGCGCAGCTGTTCCAGAACCTCATCTCGAACGCGCTGAAGTACTGCGGGGACGCGCCGCCCCGGATCGACGTGTCCGCCGAGCAGGTCGAGGGGCGCTGGTGGATCACCGTGCGCGATCACGGGACGGGCTTCGATCCCGCGCTGGCGGAGGACGCCTTCCACCCCTTTCGACGGCTGGTGGCGTCGGACGTGACCAGCGGCAGCGGCGTCGGGCTGGCGCTGTGCCAACGGGCGGTCACCCGCCACGGCGGCGCCATCGAGGTCGACACCGCGCCCGGTGAGGGCGCCGCGTTCCGCTTCACGCTGCAGCCCCCCGCCGCCGCGTGAGGGGGACCGACGCCGGCGACGACCGGCGCGCGCTGACCCTGGTGGTGGTGGGCGTCGTGGGGTTGATGGTGTTCGCGCTGGGGCTGCTGGGGGGCCTGGCCGTCGCGGGGCCGGGTGCGCGCGGCGACATCTGTGGTCGATTCGATCCACCGCCGCTTGCCCCGACGGCGACACGGGGTAGGATGGCCCCCGACAAACCCTGATCGGAGTCTCGAGCGATGGAGAGCCCCCACGACGAAGCCGCCCTGCGCGCGTTCGGCGCGCTCGTGGTGCGCCTGCAGTTCGGCGGCGATCTGACGCGGGACGAGACGCGCGACGCCTACCTGCAGGTGTGGCGCGGCCAGCAGCCGGACCTGCAGCAGGGCGCGCTGATCGCCGCGCACCGCTGCAAGCAGCCCACCCTGGACGAGCTGGTGGGGCTCACCGACAGCCACAACGACGAGTGGACGCGCTGCTTCCCGCACGTGGTCGAGGCGCCCGAGCCGCACCTGGGCATCGTCGGCGTGGGCATGGACAGCCTGAAGACCTTCAACGTGTCGAGCGCGGCGTCGGTGGTCATCGCGGCCTGCGGGGGCTACGTGCACAAGGTGGGCGCGCCGGGCATGACCGGGGTCAGCGGCGCCGCCGACGCCTTCGGGCTGTGGGGCGTCGACGGCGCCGGGCCGCTCGCGAAGCAGGTCGAGGCGGTCGCGAAGTGCCGGCTGGGCTTCACGACGCCGGTGACGCCCATGCTGCGGCACATGGGCATCGGGCGGGTGCTCAGCCAGCTGCGCATCGCGACGTGGATCCACGTCGCCGGTCCGATGGGCTTCCACGCCGGCGAGCGGCACAAGATCGTCGGCGTGCCGGCGCCCCCGCTGACGGGGTTGGTGGCGCAGGCGATGAAGACGCTGGGCTACCAACGGGCGCTGGTGCCCTGCGGGGGCGACGCGGCCGATCCGGCGCGCCACATGGACGAGTTCAGCAACCTGGGCCCCACGACCGTGGCCGAGCTGCACGCCGACGGGCGCATCGAGCAGTACACGCTGACGCCCGCGGACTGCGGGCTGGCGACGGCCACCTACGCGCAGGTGGTGCAGGCCGACACGCGGGAGGAGAACGCCCGCGTCGGGCTGCGGGTGCTGGCGGGGCGCGAGGCCGGGCCGCGGCAGGATCTGCTGGCGCTCAACGCGGCCGCCGGCCTGAAGCTGCTGGGCAAGGTCGACGACTGGAAGCGGGGCGTCGAGCAGGCGCGCGCGGCCATCGAAGAGGGGCGCGCGCTCGACCAGCTGCGCGCGCTGATCGAGCACCAGAACCGCGATCCCGCCGCCGGGCACGCCCAGCTCGAGCGGATGCTGGCCGCATGAGCGCGGGGGGCGCGGCGACGCTCGAGTGGGCCGCGGTGGGGCCCGACGCCGTAGTCGTCGCCACCCCGCAGCGCGCCTGGCTGCACCGGCCCGACCCCTGGGCCGCCGATCCGTTCCGCGATCCGATGACCCACGCGCCCGGTGATCGCGCGGCCACCGGGTGGCTGCTCGAGGGGGCCGTCGCGGTCGGCGTGCGCGCCGCCGGCCGCGCCCCGGCGCCCCCCCCGCTGTCGCGCCTGCGCTGGGTGTGGCGGCTGGCCGGCCTGTACCACCTGACCACCCACACGCCGGGGCTCCTGCGCGCGGCCGAGGCGAAGTTCCGGGCCGCGGGCCGGGACGCGCTGGCCGACTGGGCCGCGGACAAGGCGCGCGACGAGGCGGGGCACGACCGGCTGGCGCTGCGGGATCTGCGCGCGCTGGGGCTGCCCGCCGAGGCCGTCGTCGAGGCGCTGAAGCCGCCGGTGGCGCAGGCGATGGTGGCGCGCTTCCGGGCGGCCGCCGCCGACGACCTGCCGCTGGGCGTCGTGGCCTACGCCCACGCGGTCGAGCGCCTGGCCCTGCGGGCCGACGCGGCCTACGTGGCACGGGTGCAGGCATGCATGCCACGCGGCGTCGACGCGACCCGATGCCTTCGGGTGCACTCGGCCGCCGGCACCGACGCGGGCCACGTCGAGGACAACGTCGCGCTGGTGGCCGGGCTGCCCGCCGCCGAGCGCAGCAGAATCGCGCTTGCCGTCCGCGACGTGGCGCAGGTATCGTCGACTCCGTCGGCGGAAGGGCACGTCAGCGACGCGTGGCTGGCCGGCGTCCTCGAAACTCTGGGCGAAGTGGGGCAGTCATGAGCAAGTCGGTTCAGGACATCTGGCGGGACATCACGACCAAGGCGTGGGACGACGCCGACTTCCGGCGGCGGCTGGAGGAGGACACCCCGTCCGTGCTCGAGGAGCACGGGCTGCCGGTGCAGTCGGGGGTCGACTACAAGGTCGTCGCCGACACGGACACGCTGCGCCACCTGGTGCTGCTGCGGCCGGCCGGCGACGTGTCGGTGGCGCAGCTGCACGACGGCGAGCCGCTGACCGACGAGAACGCGGGCTTCTGAGCGGGCCCGCCGGGCGCGGGCCGAGGCCTCGCCTCGGTCCACGCGACGTCACCCCGACGGCCGAGCGGTCTCCGACGCCGGTGGGGCGGCGGTAGGTCGGGCGCACGCCCGGCCGCGGCCGTCAGCGCGTCCCGTGCAGGGACCACCGCCACAGGTCGACGGGCGCGTCGAGCGCGCGCAGCGGCAGCACCTCGGCGTGGGCGTCGGCGCCCGCCTCGGCCAGCCAGTCCGATACGCCCGGCCACCGCCGCAGGGCGTCGCTGAAGGCGATCTCACCCGCCTCGGCGCGCGCCTGCAGCTTGGCGGCCAGGTTCACCGTCCCCCCGAAGTAGTCGATGCCCGCGTTCAGGCGCACGGCGATGCACGGGCCGCAGTGCAGCGAGATGCGCAGGCGCACCGGCGTGTCTTCGCGCTCGGCGGCGAAGGTCTGCTGGATGGCCCGCGCGCAGGCCAGGCCGGCGATCGGGGTCGGGAAGGCGGCCATCACGGCGTCGCCGATGGTCTTCACGACCGCGCCGCCCTCGGCCTCGACGAGCGCCTGCACTTCGCGGAAGTGGGCGGTGACGGCGTTGAAGGCGCGCGCGTCGCCCTGCTCGGCGTAGAAGCGCGTCGATCCCACCATGTCGGTGAAGAGGATGGTCTGCTCGCCCATGGCGATCTGGACGCCGGGGGCGAGGGCCTCGTCGGCGAACAGCTCGCGGAACGTGGCGTTGGTGAACAGGCGGGCGGGGCGCAGGGCGTCGTCGACCCAGCCGGCGCGCTCGACAACGAAGGTCTGCTCGGCGGTCGTGTCGTTGTGCAGGACGAGGGCGGGCGCAGGGGCCAGCGTGACGGCCTCGGCGGGCGGCGCGCTGGCGCGCCAGGGCAGCTCGGCCGCGCCGCCCTCGGCGACGTCGACGGGGTGGACGGCGGGCGCGCCGCGCACGCGCAGGCGGTAGCGCCCCAGCCCGAGGGCGGTGGCCAGGCGGCGCTGCTCGCCGGGGGCCAGCCGCTGTTGCACCTGGACATGGTCCTTGGTCGCCGGCTCGGCGCTGCAATAGTGGCGCTCGGGCACTTCGCGCACCGCCGGATGCGGCCGAAACGTGACCTCGAGGGCCTCGGTGCCGGCGGTGTCGAAGTCGATGTCGCACACGGTGCAGCTGCCCTGGGCGGGCACTTCGCCCAGCGACCGCGCCTCGACCCTCGTGCCACGGCAGTGGGGGCAGACGACGTCCCAGTGCAGCTCGAACAGCCCGATGCGGGTGGCGTGCAGCAGCGCGACCACCACCGCCGTCTCGTCCGCCCGCCAGGCACGGGCCAGGCGAAGGGGCTGAACGCGGTGCAGATCGAGATCGTCGCCCTCACGCACCAGGTCGACCAGCCGCCCGACCAGATCGCCCTCGACCCCTTCCGCGCGCAGGGCCTCGGCGCCGTGCGCAAGCGCCTCGGCGTCCACCGCCGGCGGCTGCCGGGCGGGCGCCGGCAGGGCCAGCGGCGCGCCGCCCGCCCGTTGGGCCATCGCCGCCAGCGCCGTGGCGTACTTGTCGCGGATGCGCGGAAAGGCGCGGCGCAGCAGCAGCCGCCCCACCCAGCCGCGCGGCAGCCACCCGAAGTACACGGTCAGCGCGGTGCCCCCGTCCGTCGGCGTCAGCAGGTACACGCCGCGCACGTGGTGCGCCATGCCGCGGCTGTACCGCCGCTCGTTGATCGCCTCGCGCCCCGCCACCCACTGCCAGGGCAGCTCGTCCCAGCGGTGCACCCAGCCGCCGTAGCTCGCCTCGCCCGAGAGCCCGCCCTCGACCTCGGTGAACTGCATCGGCGGCAACCCCAGGTCGCGGTTGAAG
>JACKDN010000025.1 GCA_020633465.1 Myxococcales bacterium | reverse complement strand
GCAATGTTGGCCTTGTGGTGAGGAACAAGGAGATGGGCCGTGGGGTACGACCCGATACGCACCGGCATCGCTTGGCTCGACGACTCACCCGGTGCGCTGTCGCGCGGTGGCCTGACTCTGCTCGCCGGCCGGCCCGCACCAGGCAAGACGGGGCTGGCGCTCGGTCTCGCACGGCGCGCGAGCCTTCGCGCGCAGGTGGCGTGGTACTTCAGCCTCGCCGAGGGGGCCCACGCGCTCGCCGATCCGCTCTCGGGCGAGCGCGTCCAGGTGATGGGACCGGAGCGGCTTCGAGTCGCTGCCGATGGAGGCGGCGTGCTCGAGGTCTTCGGTGAAGAGGACCGTGACACCGCTTCGATCAGGGCGGAGGTCGAGTCGTCCGCGCAGCGCCCCGTGCTCGTCGTGGTCGACTACCTCCAGGTGGTGCGCGAGCCGCATGGTGCCTCCAGTCGAGTCGAGGCGATGGTGGCCATCGTGGCTGATCTCGTGGACCTCGCGCGGCAGGCAGAGCTCGCGGTGCTGCTCACAACGCAACTCACTCGTGCGCGCCGCGCGGAGGTGCCGGATATGCACCCGCTCATCGCCCATCTGCCGTCCGCTGAGCGCGTCATCGCGCACTGCGACATCGTGTGGGCGCTCTCTGTCGCGGGTCGCGACGATCTCGGAGCGCTGCAGGAGGACGCGTGGTTCCACGTCGTACACGCGCCCGGGCTCGACGGCGCCCGGAAGCATCGTCTGGGGTCGGCCGCCCAGAACGAGCCATGGTTCCCCGACGTTTGATGCTCTCACCGGGCGCGGTGTCGCCGCGCGACCGCCTCGGCCGTCTCGGCGACCCAGGAGCGCAGCGCGGCGGGCGACACCACCTCGAGCAGCGCGCCCTGGCTCAGCAGCCAGCCGAACAACTCCATCGTCTCCATCACCCGAGCCTCCACCCGGACCTGACCATCGGGCTCGGTCGTCACCCGTTGATCGATGGACAGCGGCGCCTCGATCACCGCGGGCGCGATCTCGGGCGCGAGGCGCAGCACGAGATCGATCGGCGACGGATCCAGCCGATAGCCGAGGCTGCCGCCGGCAATGTAGGTGTCCAGATCGAAGTCATCGGGGCGCTCGAAACGTAGGTCGAGCAGGCGTGCGGCGGTGCACCGATGAAGGAGCAGCTGCCAGGGCTCGCCGGTGTCGCGGACCACGAGGTGCTCGGCGCGTCCCCGAACCACGAGCCCGAGCGGGCACACCGTGTGGGTGCGAGAGCGTCGGGCGTTGCGTGCCCGATAGTCGACTTCGATCCAGCGATCCTCGAACAGACCCTGAAGGACAACCTGGCGCACGGCTCCGTCCGTGTGGGGGCCGAGTCGTGCGGGCCCGGGCGCGAGACTCCGGACCTTGTCGGACCAGACCAGCAGCCTCGGGTCGCCTCCGCCGCGCACCACCTCGCGGGCACGCTGAACGTGGGGGGCGAGCGCTGCTTCGACAGGTGGCGGAAGGATGGGGGGCAGGCCTTCCCCCCGCATCAGCAGGGGCAGCGCGTCGCTCGGCGCGGCGCCCGAGACGCCAAACGGCTCGCCGTCGCCGCTCCACGACCAGCCGAACGATCGCCCACGGCCATCGCAGAGGAGCGGAAAGATCCGCGACAGCCGATTGAGATCACGCTGTACCGTGCGCAGATCGATCGCGACGCCGCGTGCCGCGAGGCGGGCTTGTAGCGCCACGGTCCCGATCCGACGCGGCGCACGCGGGATGAGGGACAGGATGGTCCACTGGCGGACGAGCGTATCGCTCAAGGGGCATCCTTCTCGGGACGAGCGGCCACCCAGGGATCGCGAACCGCACTCGTCAAGCTGCCCTGACTGGCTCGATGGCGCACCTGCTGCGTTGGCCGGCCTTCCGGGAGTCTCCGAGCCAAACCACCGGGGGCATCAGGGGGCTCTGGGCGATTCCAGAGGTTACTCCACCCGCTCCACCCAAACCGGCGCCGTCCACGCCATCACGTCCGTCTCCTTCTGCCAAACCTCCAAATAGAAAAACCACCCCCCCACCGCCGGCACATCCAACGCCACGCCCTGCCAATCCCCGCCCGGCACCCCATCGAACGTCGCCACCGCCTCCACCGCCTTGCCCCCAACTTCCCCCCGCCACACCGTCACCACCCAATCCCCCGGCGCGTCCGGATCCACCAACCGAAACACCCCCGTCGCCCGCGCCCCGCGCACGCCGAGCCGCCCGCCCATCGGCACCCGGTCGCCGGCGTAGAACGCGATCTCCAGGTTCGGATCCTCCGTCGCGTACGCCCGCGCCTCGCGCACGGCCCCCAGCAGCGCCTCCTCGGTCAACGCCTCCGCCTGCACCGCCGTCCGCGTCGTGTGCCCGTACCCCCAGTTCGCCCGGTGGTTGTCGTGATTCGCCGCCGGCGCCAGCCGGAAGCCGTGCAGCAGGTAGTGGTCCCAGTCGCTGTGCGTCTTCACGAAGCGCGACACCTCGCCGGTCTCGGGGTCGACCGACAGGCTGGGGTTCACCGGCGTGTGGCCGCCCAGCTCCGTCCCTCGCGCGACGGTGACCTCCATCAGGCGGGCCGTGTCCGACGTCGCCGCGGCGACGTTGCGCAGCGTGGCGCTCACCAGCGCCTCGTCGGGCATCGCCGTGCCGGCGATCCAGCCCTCGAGCACGTCGCGCAGGGGCGCGTAGTCGTCGAGGCCGTAGTCGTTGAACTTCTTCTTCGCCTCGCTCGCCTTCGGCAGGTCACTGAGCCGCACGCCGAAGATCTGGTCCCAGCTCCCGTTCAGGAACTCCTCGTTGTGCCGGAAGGTGCGCGGGTGGTTGAACATGACCACGGGGCGCTCGCCCTCGGCGCGGCGGTCCTTCACGAACTCGTCGTACAGGCGGTCGAAGGCGCCGGTCTCGACCTTGGCCAGCGTGCGCGTGCCCATCACGTTGACGTGGTTGCCGGCGCTGTTGGTGCTCCACTCCATGGCGGGGATGGCGACGAAGGTGCCGTTGGCGGCCAGGGTGGCGGCTTCGGCGGCGCCGACGATCTCGGCGTAGGCGTCGGGGGTCATGTTGGCTTCGGCGTTGGGGTCGTCGGCGCCGGTGACGTGGGGGCTGAGGGCCATGAAGTCCATGCCGCTGGCTTGGGCGACGCCGAAGGCGAAGCGCGCGGCCTTGGCGGGGGTCTCGCCCACCTCGACGTGCTCGGGGTTGCCGTGGTCGTCGAGCACCTCGGGGTGGCCGTCGTCGAGGGCGCCGCCGCCGGCGTGGATGTGGGCGTGCAGGTTGCCGAAGTACGTGTTGGTGCGGGCGGCGTCCTGCTGGGCGGCGGTGAGGCCGGCGTCGAGGCTGTCGGCGGTGAGGCTCCACTGCCACAGGCGCGCGTAGAGGTCGACGAAGGGCTCGACGGCGGCGGGATCGTCGTAGCGGACGTAGTTCTCGTAGTTGTTGAAGAACGCGCTGCCCGACCAGTTGCCCGAGCCGTTGACCAGCACGCGGTCGTCGACGATGACCAGCTTGTGGTGCATCAGCTGGTAGGCCTCGGCGTTGGTCTGCTTGTAGCGAATCTGCCCGCCGGCGGCGACGATGCGGTCGACGTAGCGGCCGCGCAGCTCGTCGCGATCCTCGGCGTTGACGACGATGCGCACGCGCACGCCGCGCTCGGCGGCCTGGGCCAGGCGCTTCTGCAGCGTGTCGAACACCAGGTGGTGCATCAGCACGTCGACGCGCGTGGTGGCCTCGGCCAGGGCGTCCTCGATGAGATCGATGGCGCCGCCGCCGGGCGTGAAGCCGACCAGGCCGTCGACCGAGCAGGCGGCGGCGTCGTCGGGGCGGTCGGCCCACATGGCCTCGAAGTGGCAGGCGAAGCCGGCGCGCAGGGGGTCGGCCTTGTCGGCGTGCACCACGACGGCGCTCTCTTCGTTGATCGACGTGCCGGTGGACGACCAGTTGTTGCTGCCGGTGAGCAGGGTGGTGTCGTCCACCAGCAGGAACTTGGCGTGCTGCAGGCCGGCGTAGCTGCCGTTGTGCTTGCCGCGGACGAAGCGCACGGCCAGGCCGGCGTCGCGCAGGCGGCGGGCGACGCTGCCGTCGCGGTCCTGGCCGGCGTCGATGGCGACGCGCACCTTCACGCCGCGGGCGTGGGCGCGCTGCAGCGCCTCTTCGATGGCCTTCACGCTGAAGGTGAACTGCGCGACGTCGACGGTCTCGCGGGCGCCGTCGATCAGCTCGACCACGCGGTGGGTCATCGGCGAGCGCGCCACCAGCACGGCCTTGTCGTCGGCGTCGCAGACGTCGCAGTAGGGCGCGGTGAGCACGACCTCGAAGCGCTGGGCGCCGCGGCACTGGCTGCCCGCCGCGGCGACGAGCTGGCGCAGCGCGGCGGGGCCCACCCAGGGCACGTCGTCGACGGCCTGCAGGTCGCGGAAGCGGCGGTCGTCGCCGGTGCCGACCACGCCGTCGAGGCCGGCGCGGAAGGTCACCAGGTTCTGCGCGGCGCGGCCGTGCACGCCGTCGGCCTTCAGGCCCTCGGCGTCGAGGTCGAGCCGGTTGACCCGCGCCAGCACGTTGGCCTGCGTGCAGGGGTCCAGGCCCAGGCTGTCGGCCTTGCCGTCGGGGCTGAAGGGGTCGTCGGCGGCGTCCGTGGCGGGGGCGTCGTCGGCGGGCTCGTCACAGCCGGTCGGCAGCAGGGCGACCAGGGCGAGCAGCGGCAGGAGTCGGGTGAGTACGCGCATGGGCGCGCGGTGTAAGCAGGGGGCGTGCCGGCGGGGCGGGGCGGGGTAGTGGGGGTTGGCGGCGCTCCGGCCGGCCAGCGGGGCTGCGGGGTGGCGGGTGGAGTGGCCGGGGTCTTCGGTAAGCGGCGGGCGCAGGCACGGGTCAGGTTCGGCGCCCCTATCGTCCGCTGCCGGGGTCGTCGCGGGCGCGTCAGCCTGGTGACCAGGTCGTCGTCCAGTGCGGCCATCTCGACGTCGTCGCCATGACGACGGGGTGCGCGTCGATGGCGCGGACGAGCCGTTTGAGTTGCTGTCGTACGTCCGCGGGATCGAAGGCGACAGGGAACAGCTTCGACGGGCGCGTCGGCTGCTCGAGGTGCAGGACGACGCGCACATTACGCGCCCCCACGGCGCGTCGGGCGAACGCCTTCTCGTCGTCCACCGCGTTCATCGCTGCGGCGAGGACGCCCGCGAGCGTGTCGTGCGTCTTCTGCGCCACCTCCTGCGGGAGAGGCCCCTTGCCTGCCTCCCGCCGGTTGCGGCGGTCGTCCTTCGCCTCGATCATCCAGAGCGTCGAGCCGTCGCCGCCGAGGGCGAGGATGTCCACCGCCTTCGGTCCCCCCGCGCAGCGCTGGTACTGCCGGCGATAGAAGGCCCAGTCATCGTACTTCGTGGCAGACCACGCGGCGTCGAAGGTCCACTCGATCTGGCCTTCGCGGATCGCGTTCACGGCTCCACCGCGGCCAGGTACCGTTCGGATTGGGCGAGGCTCTCGTCGAGGACTGCGATGTCCCCGGAGTCTTCGATGACGGGTCCTTGATCCACTGCGACGCCATCGGGCCCGGGGTGGAGGCCGATGAAGCGGGTGTCGACGACCTGCCGGCCGCGCGCGGTCAGCTCGATCTCCAGCTCGCGCATCAAGAAGAGGCTGTGCGTCGCGAGGAACACCTGGACGCCGCCCGCGGCGAGATCGATCAGCAGCGGCGCGAGGCGGCGAACCAGCTGGGCGTTCAGGTTCGCCTCCGGCTCGTCCCAGAACAGGTAGCCCTTGTCGTCCAGGCTGCCGTTGGCGATCAGGCGGGCGACCATCGACAGCTTGCGGAAACCCTCGGCGACCAGGTCGGCCTCGACCTTGGCCTTGGGGGTCTGCATTTGGAGATAGAAGCGGTCTCCTTCGAGCAGAGCCTTGCAGTCGATGGCCTCCTCGAGCGGCGCCAGAAGCTCGGCGATCTCCTTCTTCTTCGGGCCCCGGGCGATGGGCGCGCCCAGCAGCAGACAGGTGTCGCGCCAGGTCTCGTCGAAGGGGACGACCTGCGTTTCGTAGAGGCTGACGAAGCCGGTGTAGATCGAGAGGAGCTCACGGGTGGGCAGGTAGATCGGTGACTGCGCCAGCCAGCCCGCCGGGACGCTGGTGATCGAGACGGCGCGATCACTCCGGGTGGAGAAGTCGAAGGACAGCTCGCCGACGCTGTCCAGGGTAGCGCTGACCTCGGCCCGCTTCGTGCCTTGGACGCGGCGCGCCAACCGGCCGATCTTGTTCTTGTCCGGTCTGAAGACCGCCCCCAGCTTGGCGCCCAGCGCAGCCTCCAGGTAGGTCTTGGTGGGCTGGTCGGGTGCCGGATCGTTGGGTCGAGGCGCGAGCGCCGAGGTCAGGCTGTAGGCGAGCTTGAGCAGGTGTGTCTTGCCGGAGCTGTTGGCCCCGTGGACGACGTTCAGCGCGCCGAAGCGGAAGGTCGCCTGGGAGAACAGGGTGAAGTCGGTCACGGTCAGGTCGGTCAGCATCGAGTTCTCCGGTTTCGTGACCTTCTGAGCTGCTGGGCCGGCCGTCCGAGGTGGGTAGAGCGACCGACGCCCCGTTGGCCGCGAGCGGAGTGAGTGGCCTCCGCGGCGCCGCCCATCCCGGCGAAGGCGTACAGGGCTTCTTGTACCGTTGGCCGTGGCGGGGCGGCAAGGGGCGGCGGCCGGCCGTCAGGGCCTCAGCCTCCCACGCCTCGCAGACGCGGCGTCGTGGAACTGCCAGCGGTGGAAGTTCCAGCGGTGGAAGTTCCAGCGCGGGAAGTTCCAGCGGTGGAAGTTCCAGCGGTGGAACCTTCGGTCGGGCGGACGGCGCGTCAGTCAGAGGGGGTCGGCGGCGAGCACGGCGACAGCGCGTCGCCGGGTGGCCCAGGTGCGCATCGGCGGCTTGCTTCAGCCGGCGCAGGATCGTCGCCGACACCTCGTCCGGCGAGTCGGTCCGCTCGCCGAGCACGGCGTCGAGCGCCTCGCTGGGGCGCGCACCTCGGCGGACGGCGGGGCGCTGGCGGCGGCGACCTCTGCGCCGAGCAGATCCCGCGGAGCGGGGCTCACTGGCCGCCTCTGCGCAGCAGCTCGGCGAGGGCGTGCGGATCGAGGCGGCGTCGCGGTCGGCCCTCGGCCCAGGTGGGGAAGTCGTCGGTGAGCGCGTAGCCGCGGGCGTCGAAGTGGAACAGGCGCGTCTCGCGCCGGTCGCACGCCGTGCGCAGCGCGTCGTAGGCCCGGTGCAGCAGGCGGAAGCGCGCCGGATCGCGATCCGGTGGGTGGCGCTGCAGCAGCGCTCGATAGGCCGCCTCGACCTGCGCGTCGGTGGCGTCTTCGGGCACGTCGAGCACGGCGAAGGGGTACACCGCGGGGCCTCCTAGTCCTCGTCGTCGTCGTCGAGGGGCAGCTGCTGCTGTGCGTCGTCGCGCCGTCGGCGGCGTGGTCGGGCGCTCGGCGCAGCGACGGCCGGGCCGGCCGGCGAGGGCCCGGGGGCGTTCGCCGGCGGGGGAGGCGAGAGGCCTTCGAGGTACTGCTCGATCTCGTCGAGCAGATCGAAGGCCCGCCGCCGGTCCCACCAGCCGGGGCCAAACACGGGCTTGCCCGTGGCGTCCAGCTCGTTCGACCCGAGGTGGGGCCGGAGATCGTCGTCCGCGGTGGCGAAGGCGTCGGCGGGCAGCTTCAGCACCAGCGCCATGTCGTAGCGGGCGATGACGAACTCGACATCGGTGGGATCGAGCGCCAGGCCCTGCAGCGCGAGGGCCAGACAGGGCTCGGGCGAGCCGACCGCCTCGAGGGCCAGGCGCACGAAGCGCGCCGAGGACAGCGTCGGCGTGGCGGTCACGGCGGCGTGGTCCAGCACGCGGCGCAGCACCATGTCGCGCGACTCCTTGGCGCGGCGCGCCTGCCACAGCAGGAGCACCGCCTCGAAGTCCTCGGTGGTGGGCGGCGTGGTGGTGGCCTCGAGGAAGTACGGGAAGCGGGGATCGAAGAACAACCGTCGGAGGGTCTTCCCGCTGGCCTGCAGGTACGCCAGATCGGCGTACGCGAGCCACAACCAGGGGCGCGGATCGACCGCGAGGGCGGCGTCGCGCACGGCCTCCGCGGCCTCGACCCGGCCCGCGCGCAGCTCGAAGACGGCCTCCTGGGCGGCGAGATCGAGGGCGACGTCGGATGGCAGGTGGGGCGTGGCGCGCGCCTCCGCGAAGAGCGCGCGGGCGGCGTCGTCCTTGCCCGCCTTGGCCTTCTTGCGGGCCTTGCCGGCCAGCAGCCGCGCCTGCAGCGCGTCGAGCTCGCGATCGTGGGGCTGCAGCTCGGCCGCCCGGCGGACGTAGCGCAGGCCCTTGTCCCACGACTTGCGATCCCCGCACGCCTCGGCCGCGCGGCGCAGCGCGTCGGGCGCGTCGGGGAAGCGCGCGACGTAGGCCTCGAGTACCTGAGTGCGCTCCTTGCGGCCCGCGCGCGAGGCCGCATTGATGAGGGCCGGCCACCACGCAAGCTCGTCGGGATCGGCTTCGGTGGCGGCTCGCAGATTCGCGAAGGCCGCAACGCGATACTCCTCGGCGGCCGCCCGGTGGTGGTGTCGCTGCCACCAAGACCGTTCGGCCTTGGCCTCGAAGACGTCCGCGCCCAGCGCGAGCACGACGCCGCAGTGGTGGAGGACCGCGGCCCGGTCGGCGGGAGGCAGTCTCTCGGCCAGCGCCCGCCAGTGGTGGACGGCCTGGGGCGTCTCTTCATCGAGCTCGGCGGCGTGGGCCGCGAGGATCAGCGGATCGACCCGGTCGTCCTGCCCCGGCAGGGCGCGGCGGACACGCTCGACGGCCGCGCGGGGCGGCACGCCCAGCGCGGCGATCGCGCCGGGCAGGTCGCGCGCGAGCATGAGCTGGGCCGACGGCGAGAGCGCGTCGAAGGCGGCCGCGGCCGCCGAGAGGGCCTGGTCCGGCTCGCCCGCGCGGAGCGCGGTCAGCGTGTCGTGCAGGGCGGTGAGATCGTCGGCGCCGCTCGGCGGGACGCCCTCGAGCAGCCGGGCGACCACGGGGCCGAAGGTCGGGGTCTCGCGCAGCGGCGCCCACCGCAGCGCGGCCTGATCGTCGTCCCGGTCGTACCAGGCGGCGAGCCCGCGCAGGAAGCGCCGCGGGCCCTCGAACGCAGGGGCGTCGCCGACGGCGAGCAGCGCCGCGGTGGCGGCCGCGTCGTCGCCAGCGGCAAGGTCGGCCGAGGCGGCGCGCAGGTGCTGGGCCCGCTCGACCCAGTCGGCGGGCAGGCCCTCGAGCGCGAGCAGAGCGTCGGCGTCGTCGCCGCCGAGCATCAGCAGCGCGTCGGCCAGGGCGGTGAGCGTCGCGGCGTCGGCGCGGACGTCCGGCGGCAGGGTGCGAACCTCGTCGACCGCGGCGGCGGGCGCGTGGGTGACGAGCCAGCGCAGACGGTCGGGGTGCAGCCGGTCGGCGGGCCGCGGCCAGAAGCGGTCGAGCACCGCGACGGCGTCGTCGAGCCGACCCTTGCCGACGAAGCGCGTGGCCTTCTCGAGCCAGTAGTCCCGCGCGCCCGCGTCGCCCGAGGTCGCCTTCGCGGGCGCCGCGGCGGCCTTCGATTTGGGTTTGGACTTCCTGCGGCTGGATCGGGCCACGGCGCCTCCCGGTGAGGCATCGCAGATAGCAGAGCAGGGGGAGGCGCTCAAGGGGGCGCCGGGGGGCCGCGCCAAAGTCCACCCCACCCCGACGCAGGAGCGCGCCGGGGTGGGGTGGGCGCGGCCCGGGGGGGCGGCGGGCGCAGCGTGGGCGCCCGGCCGTCGTCAGCGGATGCAGTGCCCGCCGCGGCTGTTCGACTTCTTGCCGCGCTTCTTGGGCTTGCGGTGGTGATCGTCCCAGCGGTGGTCGCCGCGATCCTCGTCGGCGTCGTCGTCGCGGTCGTCGTCGTCGTCGTCGTCGTCGTCGTCCTCGTCGAGGCCGCCGTGATCGTCGTCGTCGCCGTCGCTGCCGATGCCGTTGCCGCCGTCGTCGTCGCCGTCGTCACTGGCGGGGCCGCAGAGCGCGCCGCCGTCCTTGCTGGCGCCCTCGAGCACCTCGAAGTCACCGGCCATGTCGCCGGGGCCGATCTCGACCGAGCAGCTGGTGTGCAGCGAGCCGTGGTAGGCGTAGCCGGCCAGCAGGTGGATCTTCGGCCCCATCATGCGGTGGTTGTGGCGGCCGTCGAAGCTGAACGCCTCGCCGGGCTGGACGCGCCCCGAGTAGAGGGTGCGGCCCCAGTGATCCAGCACGCGGACGTCGGCGCGGCGGTCGCCCTGCCAGGCCAGCGTGAGGTCGGTGACGCCGCCCTCGCACGCCCCGCACTCCTCGGGCGGCGGCGCGCAGATGCCGCCGTCGTCGGCGAGGTGGTTGCAGTCGTTGTCGAGGCCGTCGCACAGCTCGGCCGCGCCGAAGTAGATGGCGGCCTCGCCGTCGTCGCAGTCGCCCCCGCAGGTGGTCTGACCGTCCCCGTCCCGGTCGTAGCCCTCGTCGACGTTGCCGTCGCAGTTGTCGTCGAAGCCGTTGCAGTACTCGGCGTTGCCGGGGCGGATCAGGACGTTGTCGTCGTCGCAGTCGCCCTTGCAGGTGGTCCACCCGTCGCCGTCCTGGTCGAAGCCCTCGTCGATGCTCCAGTCGCAGTCGTTGTCGACCTCGTCACAGATCTCGACGGCGCCGGTGTAGGTGCTGGGATCGCTGTCGTCGCAGTCGCCGTCGCACCACGTCTGGCCGTCGCCGTCGAGGTCGTACCCCTCGTCGATCTTGCCGTCGCAGTTGTCGTCGAAGCCGTTGCAGTACTCGTCGTTGCCGGGGCGGGCGAAGACGTTCTTGTCGTCGCAGTCGGGGGGCAGCCCGTCGTCGCCGGGATCGCCCGGGGCGCAGGCGTCGTAGCCGTCCGCGTCGAGATCGGGGCACTTGATGGGGTCGAGGGTGGGGCTCTCGCCCTGGTCGCCGCTGCCGATGTGGTTCTGGGCCACGGCGGTGCCGGCCGTCGAGGCCAGCCCCGCGGCGATGAGGGCCATGAGGAAGCGTCCGCGCATGTCGCTCTCCTGGTCGGTCGTGGTTGCACGAACGAACATAGCGGATAGAACGACGAACGCAAGATATAGAAGCAAAACAATCGAACAGTGGAGATAAAAGAATGAATGGCGGGTGCTCGCGGACCCGGCGGATCGGGCCCCTCCGCCCCGCGCCGGGCGCCCCGGGGGGGCTTCGAGTGGCGGTCGTGGGGCGGCGGATCAGGCCGGGGGCGCGGGGCGGGCGAGCGACAGGGCGACGTAGACGAGGGCGCTGACCGCGAGCGCGACCAGCGGCACGGGCACGCCGAGGTCGATGTCCGGCCAGATCATCTCGGCCAGCGTGATGGCGTACCCCAGCACCAGCGACGTCACCGCGGCGCGCTCGTCGCCGCGCCGCCAGAAGAGGCCGAACACCAGCACGACGAAGGGGCCCGCCAGGGTCAACGCGTAGCTGCCCTCGAGCAGGCTGAAGGCGCTCTCGCCCGCGAAGGCGAACGCGACGCTCACGACGGTCGTGGCCACCACGCAGGCCTGCGTCACCTTCATCATCGCGGTGCCGGGCTTTAAGTGCGGGCCCAGCACGTTGTGCGCGAAGACGCTGGCGGCGGTGAGGATGGCGCTGTCGAGCGTCGACAACACCGCCGACAGCAGCGCCAGCACGAACAGCACCACCAGCCCCGGGCTGAGCACCTGCGCCGCCAGGCGGGGCAGCACGGCGGTGTCCACCTCGGCGGGCAAGAGCGCCTGCGCCGCCAGGCCCAGCACCGCGGGCGCCACGCCGACGACGACGTAGGCCGCCCCGGCGAACAGGCAGGCCTGCTGCGCCACCTTCTCGGACTTGCTCGAGAACACGCGCTGCATCAGATCGGCGCCGGCGAGGTTGCCCAGCGAGCCGATGACCAGCAGGTTGATCCAGTCGAAGAGCTCGCCCAGGCGATCGGTGGGCACCAACACCAGGTGGTCGGCGGGCACCCGGTCGACCAGCGCCGACAGCCCCGCCCCCAACCCTGCGTCGCCGCCCAGCCCCTCGAGCACGTTGAAGACGACGACGACCAGGCCGACGATCAGGATGGCGATCTGGGCCGCGTCGGTCAGCGTCACCGACCACATGCCGCCCAGCAGGGTGTAGACCATCGCGACCACGGCCGCGCCGACGATCCCCGCCCAGAGGGGCCAGCCGAAGAACACCTCCATGATGCCGGCGACGCCGACCAGCTGGGCGGCGATCCACCCGAAGTACGTGACCGTGCCGAGCGCGAACCAGACCTCGGCGCGCCGGCCGAAGCGGTCGCGGTAGAAGTCGGCCAGGGTCAGCAGCTTCAGGCGCCACAGGGGGCGCGCGAAGAACAGCCCGGCCAGCACCAGGCACAGGCCCGCGCCGAGCGGCTCCATCGCCACCGCGCGCAGGCCGATGGCGCGGATCTCGTCGGCCGAGGCCAGCAACGTGCCGGCGCCGAACCAGGTGGCGAACAGCGTGGCCCAGGCCAGCGACAGCGGCAGGCGCCGCCCGGCGACCAGGAAGTCCTCTTCGTCGTTGACCTTGTCGCGCACGAACAGCGCGAGCCCGAACATCAACGCCAGGTAGACGGCCAGCGCGACGGCCAGCCCGGTTGCGACGGTCATCCACCCCCTCCGCGCGGAGTGGCCAGGGTGCACCAAGTGCAGCGTCGGTGCGAGCCCGGCGGCTTCCACCGTTCGGCCGATGCGGGTACGCTGCCCGGATGCGTACCTCGATCCTGTTGATGCTGGCGGTGCTCTTGTGCGCGCCCCTCGACGCCGACGCGCGCCGCCGTCGCCCGAAGAAGAAGCCCAAGCCCCGGCCGGCGGCCGCCGCGCAGAGCGCGCCGAGCGACGTCTACGACAGCGCCTTCAGCTACGGCCTCGACGTCTTCATGGTGCAAGGCAAGGCGATGGGCGGCATCCGCCTGGGCGGCTACAAGGGCTCGATCGGCCTCGACCTGGCCGCCGACCTGATCTGGCTGACCGAGGACGACCCCAACGAGGTGGTGGACAGCTTCGTGGGCGCGCTGCTGGGGCTGTACCTCTACGGGCGCGTCGTGCGCACGCGCTCGGCCGAGCTGCGCGTCGGCACCGGCGTCGACGTCTACCCGCTTTTCGGCATCAACGCGGACGAGGTGCTGTACAGCTGGCCGGTGTTCGCCGAGGCCCGCTACTGGCTGACCACGCAGTGGGGCATCGGCGCGCAGGTGCGCTTCAACCTGCTGCACAGCGACGCGCTCGAGCCGGGCGTCGCGCGCGACGGGCAGGAGTCGATCCCGCTGATGTTGATCCTGACCTTGGGGGGGCGGTCGTGAGGCGCGGGCTGTTCATCGCGGCGCTGGCGGCGACGGCGTGCACGCCGCTGACCTTCTCGAACACGGCGCCCATCGACTTCGAGCGTTATCGGTCGGTGTACGTCGAGGGCGCCGAGGGCGGCGGCATCGACATCAACCTCGCTGGGCTCTCGCCGCGCGAGTACCTCATCGAGGGGCTGCGCGAGGACAGCGGCTTCCGGCGGGTGGAGCGCGGGCCCGGCGACGTCGACGTGCACCTGCGCGTGTCGCTGTTCATCGACCTCGATCGCGGCTTCGACCGCGAGGACGACGAGTACACGGTGACCGCCGACTTCGAGCTCTACACCCCGGATGGGACCTTGGTCGATCGGGGCTCGGTGTACGACGAGGACGAGGATCTGTACGAGGCGGTCGAGGACGCGCTCGACGAGGTCGTGCACCACTACCTGCCCAGCTACCGGCTGTAGCGGCATGTTCGGCCGGCGCCCCGACGGCACGCTGGTGCGCGATCTGGCGCCGGTGCGGCGCTTCCTGCCCTTCATCTCGCCCCGCCGCAACGACAGCCTGGTGTACGCGGCGCAGACGCTGCCGGTCGAGGCGGCGCTGGCGCACGTCGCGGCGCTGAACGGCGCGCGGCCGGACGGCCCGCGCGTGACGCTGTTTCACCTGGTGCTGCGCGCGATCGCCGTCGCGTTGCACGAGCGGCCGCGCATGAACCGCTTCGTCAGCGGCGGGCGCATCTATCAGCGCGACGGCATCTGGCTCAGCTTCAGCGCCAAGAAGGCCTTCGCCGAGGACGCGCCCATCCTGACGGTGAAGCGGCGCTTCGACCCGGCCGAGCCGGTCGAGGCGATGGTCGACGGGGTGCTGGCGCCGCTCGGCGCGGCGCGCGGCGGCGCGCTGACGCAGGCGGATCGCGAGGTGAGCGTCCTGCTGCGCCTGCCCGTGCCGCTGCTGCGCGTGGCGGTGGGCTTCGCGGGCTGGGCCGACCGCTTGGGCCTGCTGCCGCGGAGCATGATCGAGAGCGATCCGCTGTTCGCGTCGGCCTTCGTCGCGAACCTGGGCTCGGTGGGCCTCGAGGCCGGCTACCACCACCTGTGGGAGTGGGGCACCTGCTCGGTCTTCTGCGTGATGGGGCGCATCGCCGGGGACGAGGGCGCGCGCACGGTGACGCTGAAGTGGAGCTTCGACGAGCGCGTGGCCGACGGGTTCTACGCCGCGACGGCGCTGGCGGTGGTCGCGCGGGAGCTCGAGCGGCCCCCCGGTCGCGGCTGACCCGGGGCGCTGGGCGCGGGGGCGGGGGCCGCCGAACGCTCCAGGCAGGCAACCCGCACCCGGAGCCCGCCCCGATGATCGCCCCCGCTCTCGATCCCCGCATCGCTCGCACCCCGGTCGTCGGGCTGGGCCCGCTGCTGTGCGATCTGCGCCGCCTGATGCTGGCCGGTCTGCGCCAGGCCGCTCAACGCCGCGCCGCCGCCTTCGTCGCCGACTTCGGCGCGGCGGAGTCATCGCTGGCGACGGGCCTGGTGCGCCTGGCCAGCGAGACGCACGCGCACCGCCACCACCTGCCCGGCGAGGTGCTGCGGCCGCCGGGCGAGCCGATGGCGACGCTGCGCATCGTGACGTCGGGCGCGCTGCAGCTGATCGGCGCGGGCGGTGAGCCGCTGGCCGAGGTGGGGGTGGGGGGCGTCGTCGGCGGCACGCTGTTGGTCGAGGGCGTGCCCTCGCGCCTGGGCCTGCGCGCGCGCTCGGGCGCCGGGGTGCTCACCATCCCGCCGGCGCGGCTGCGGGCCCTGGCGGGACGCTCGCTGGGGCTGCGGCAGGCGGTGCACGCCGAGGTTCAGCAGGCGTCGGCCGAGGCGCTCTTGGGGGATCATCCGGCGCTGTCGGCGCTGGACGCCGAGGTGCGGCGGCAGGCGGCCGCCCGCTTCGTGCGCGTCGACGTGCCGGTGGGGCTGCCCGCCCCCTGCGCGGCCCTGCGCGGCCTGAGCGTCGTCGTCGAGGGCCGGGGCGCGCTCGACGGTCGCTCGGTGCGCCCAGGCGCGGTCGTCGAGACGCTCGAGGTGCCCATCGTGCGCGCGCTCGAGCCGCTGGTGACGCTGACCCTGGCGCCCGAGGCCCTGGCGACGGCGGTGGCGCTGTACGGCGAGGTGTACGCCGCCTGAGCAACAGGGCAACCCCGATCCCGCTTCGCGTCTCCCTTCTACGAGCCTGCTGCGCAGGGAGGGCTCGAGCCAGCCCCCGACTGCGCAACAGACTCCCGAGAGGCCGGCCTTCGCCGGAGGAGGGAGAGTGATGTGAACGCGACGCACGCGCAGACACCGACCGGCTCGATGCGATCCGCCGAGGGCCTGCCCATCGAAGAGGTCGACTGTCCCCTCTGCGGACGCGACGACGCCGAGCCCATCGCGGTCGGCGAGGACTTCGAGTATCGGACCACCCGCGACACCTGGCGCATGGTGCGCTGCCGGCGCTGCCGGCTGGTGTACCTGAACCCCCGCCCGGCGCCCGCGGCCCTGGACGACATCTACCCCGACAGCTATCACGCCTTCGACTTCGAGCCGGAGCGTTACGGGCTGATTCACGCCGTGCGCAGCCGCCTCGAGACGCGGCGGCTCCGGCGTTGGTGCCGGCGCCTGCCGAAGAGCGCGCGCATCCTCGACGTGGGCTGCGGCGATGGCTTCCACCTTCGGCTCTTGCAGCGGCACGGGCGCCCGGGGTGGCAGCTCGAGGGCGTCGATCCCAGCCCGCGGGCCGTCGAGGCGGCCCACGACGCCGGGCTGACCGTGCACGCGGGCACCGTCGAGCAGGCAGGCCTTCCGCGGGCGCAGTACGACCTCGCCCTGATGATCATGACCATCGAGCACATGGCCGACCCAGCGGCGACGCTCGAGGCCGTGCGCCAGCTGCTGAAGCCGCGGGGCCGTCTGGTGGTCGTGACCGACAACGTCGACACGATCGACTTCCGTGTCTTCGGTCGCCGTCACTGGGGCGGCTATCACTTCCCGCGCCACTTCCACCTCTTCGACGCCGACACGCTGGGGGCGCTGGCCGAGGCCAACGGCTTCCGGGTGCGCCGGATGGAGACGGCGGTGAGCCCGGTCAACGCGGTCTACTCCGTGCGCAACCTGCTGGTGGATCTGGGGGCGCCGCGGCGCGTCGTCGAACGCTTCGGGCTCGACGCGCTCGTCGGCCTGGGAGTGTTCACGGCGGTCGACGCGCTGCAGGCGGCCTTCGATCATGGCTCGGTGCTGACGGCGATCCTCGAGCGCCCGGCCAACGGTCACGTGGTGCGCGGCCGCTTCGGAGGTGCGGCATGAGCGCGCGACGCGATCCTGCGCCGGTGGCGATCGTCGGCGGCGGCCTCGCCGGGTTGACCGCGGCCCACGCGCTGCGGCACCACGGCATCCCCTTTCGCCTGTTCGAGGCCAGCGATCGGCTGGCCGGGCTGGCCCGCAGCTTCCGCGACGCGGATGGCTTCAGCCACGACTTCGGCGCGCACTTCGTCACCAACCGCCTGGCGGCGGCGCTGGGCATGGGCGCCGAGTGTCGGACCGTGCATCACTACGGCGAGGTGGTGCGGCTGGACGGTGAAGACATCGGCTATCCCCTGGGCCTGTTGGGGGTGCCGCGCTTCGACGTGAGCGCCGCCTGGACGCGGCTGCGCGACGCGGTGGCGTCCAGCCCGGCGCCCGGCGACGCGGCGGCCTGGTTTCGACACAACTACGGCGAGGCGCTGGCGGACGAGGTGGCGCTGCCCCTGCTCGAGGCCTGGAGCGGGCAGCCGGCGGACCGGCTGGCCCCGGCGGTGGGCGAGAAGCTGCCCGGCGGCCTGCTCGAGACGCTGTGGCTGAAGCTGGCCGGTCGGCTGACCGATCGCGCGGTGGCCATCGGCTATTGCGGCGCGCTGCCCCAGAGCGCGAGCGTCTGGCACGTGTACCCCGAGCACGGGGTCGGTTCGATCTGCGCGCGCCTGGCCGAGGGGCTGGACGACGCGGTGTCGCTGGGCACGCGGGTGCAGCGCATCCACGTGGAGGGCGATCGGGCGGTGAGCGTTCGCGTGAACGACCAGGATCTGCCGGTGTCGGCGGTGATCAGCACGGCGCCCATCCACATCCTGCCCCGGCTGGTCGAGGGCACCGACGCGCTGGAGCGTTTCGCGCGCTTTCGCTTCCGACCGATGATCCTGGCCAACCTGAACCTGGAGGGGCGGCACCTGCTGAGCGATACGGTGGTGTGGCTGCCCGAGAAGGACTTCGCCAGCTATCGGGTGACCGAGGCGCCGATCTCGATGCCGTGGCTGGCGCCCGAGGGCAAGACGACGCTGACCGTCGACATCGGCTGCGAGGTCGGGGACGACTGGTGGAAGGCGTCGGACGACGACATCGCGCGGCACTGCCTGGAGGACATCGCGCCGCTGGTGCCGGACGCGGCGGCGCGTCACCTGGGACACCGGGTGCTGCGCACGCCCATCGGGTATCCCGTGTTCATGCGCGCGTACGAGGCGGATCGGCTGAGGCTGGCGCTCGACGGGACGGGCGTGGACAACCTGCTGAGCGTCGGGCGGAACGGCGCGTTCGACCACCTGCTGATGGAGGACGTGTACTGCCGGACGCTGGCGCAGGTGCAGCCGCTGATCGACGACCTGCTGCCGGCGGTGCGCGCGGCCTGACGGTCAGTCGAAGGCGGGCGCGGCGGGGCAGCGGAGCGTCGTGACGCGGCCGCCGATCTCGAGGGTGAGGCGCGCCGCGTGGAGCATGAGGCGCGGGGCCGAGGCGCCATCGCCGTAGAGGACGTCGCCGAGGATCGGGTGGCCCCGGTCGGCGAGGTGGACGCGGATCTGATGGGTGCGCCCGGTCAGCGGGCGCGCCTCGAGCAGCGCGTCGTCGGCGCCGCGTCGCAACACCGTGAAGTCAGTGACGCTGGGACGGGCGTCGGGGCCGTCGCCCACCCGGAAGACCAGCGGCGCCGGCTCAGTGGAGGGCGCCGGGACGCGCTCGAGTGGGCCGTCCGCGCGGAAGGCGGGCTCGCGCGGCGCCGGCGCGACGCGCGCGAGGTAGCGTTTGTCGACCGAACGCTCCCTGAACTGAGCGTGCAGCGCCGCGGTGCTGGCGCGGTCGCGCGCGAACAACACGACGCCGGACGTGTCGCGATCGAGGCGATGGACGGCGCGCAGATCGGGGTCACCGAGGGCGGCGCGCAGCAGCGCCTCGAGGTTGCGGTGGGCGCTGACGCGGGTGCGCTGGGTGGTGAGGCCGGCGGGCTTGTGGACGGCGACGACGCCGTCGCGGTCGAGCAGGACGCGCTCGGCGGGCAGGGTGGGCAGCGGGGGCGGGGGCCCGCGGAAGGTGTAGACGGCCAGCCGGGCGCCGGCGGGCGCGTGGTCGCGGCCGGGGTGGCCCTCGCACCAGACGCCCTGGTGGGCGAGGGCGTCGGCCCAGGCCGCGGCGTCGACGGGGCAGCCGGGCGGCGGGCGGTCGAGGGAGACGGCGGCCGGCGTGACGCCGCGCCAGCAGTCCACGGGCGGATCGTCGGGCAGCAGGTCGAGGTGGGGGTCGAGCATCGGCGGAGTGTAGCGGGCGGAGGCGGCCGGATCAGCCCGCGACCGCGGGCCGCAGGCGGGTATCGGTTGGGGCACGGGCGACGGACGCGGCGCGACGCGGCGCAGGGGGAGGCCGGAGTGACGGACATCACGCACGTGAGCCGGCGCGAGGCGCTGGGGCTGCTCGGCGCGCTCGGCGCCTTCACGCTCGGCGTCCGCTTGCGCCCGGCGGCGGCGGCCGAAGGCGCGGCGGCGGGCGGCGAGGTGGCGCTGTTCGTCAGCATCCGGCCCGACGGGCGGACGCTGCTGACGAGCCATCGGTCGGAGATGGGACAGCACGTGTGGACGGCGATGGCGCAGATCATCGCCGACGAGCTGGAGGCCGACTGGGCGCAGGTCGAGGTGGTGCAGGCCCCGGGTGACGCGAAGTACGGCGATCAGAACACGGACGGATCGCGCTCGGTGCGCCGCAACCTGGACCGGCTGCGGCGGGTGGGCGCGGCGATGCGGGCGATGCTGCGTCAGGCGGCCGCGACGCGCTGGGGCGTGGACGTCGAGGCCTGCGTCGCGAAGAACCACGCGGTGGCGCACCCGAAGTCGAAGCGCCGGCTGGGGTACGGCGAGCTGGCCGAGGAGGCCGCGAAGCTGACCGTGCCGGCCGAGCCGGCGCTGAAGGCGCGCGCCGAGTGGCGCTACATCGGCAAGCCGGTGGCGTCGGTGACGGTGCCGACGGTGGTGCGCGGGGGCGGCAGCTACGGTGCCGACGTGCGCCTGCCGGGCATGTTGTACGCCGTGGTCGCGCGGCCGCCGCGGCTGTACGCGCCCCTGCGGGGGGTGGACGACGGGGCCGCGAAGGCCGTGCCCGGCGTGGTGCGCACCGTGCGGCTGCCGACGCTCGAGGCGCCGCCGCGCTTCGCCGCCGTCGGGGGCGTGGCCGTCGTGGCGCGCGACACGTGGGCCGCGCTGCGCGGGCGGGACGCGCTGAAGCTGGACTGGGGGCCAGGGCCGAACGCGGAGTACGACTCGGCGCGGTTCCTCGAGGCGATGCAGAAGACGGCGGCCGAGCCGGGCACGGTGCGGCGATCGCGGGGCGACGCCGAGGGCGCGCTGAAGGTGGCCGCGAAGCAGGTGGAGGCGGAGTATCACGTGCCGCACCTGGCGCACGCGTCGATGGAGCCGCCGGCGGCGGTGGCGCGCTGGAGCGGCGACCGGGTGGAGTGTTGGGCCTGCGTGCAGGCGCCGCAGTCGGCGCGCAAGGCGGTGGCCGAGGCGTGCGGCGTGCCCCTCGATCGCGTGACGATCAACGTGACCTGGCTGGGCGGCGGCTTCGGGCGGAAGTCGAAGCCCGACTTCGTGGTCGAGGCGGCGCGGGTGGCGCGGGCGGCGGGGGCGCCGGTGAAGGTGCAGTGGACGCGCGAGGACGATCTGCACCACGACTACTTCCACACGGTGAGCGTGCAGCGGCTGACCGGGGGGCTGGCGGCGGACGGTCGGTGCGTGGCCTGGCGGCACCGGACGGTGTTCCCGCCGATCGGGTCGACGTTCACCGCGGGCAACACGACGCCGTCGTGGGGCGAGCTGCGCATGGGCTGCACCGACGTGCCCTTCGCGGTGCCCAACCTGCGCGTCGAGAGCGGCGAGGCGAAGGCGCACGTGCGCATCGGGTGGCTGCGGTCGGTGGCCAACATCTACCACGCGTTCGCGGTGCAGAGCTTCGCGGCCGAGCTGGCGGCGGCGGCCAACCGCGACCCCAAGGACTACCTGCTCGAGCTGATCGGGCCGCCGCGGCACGTCGATCCGCGGGGCGAGGGGGCCGAGTACGACAACTACGGGGACTCGCTCGATGAGTATCCCATCGACACCGGGCGGCTGGCCGCGGTGGTGAAGCAGGCGGCGTCGAGGGCACGCTGGGGCCGCGCGCTGCCGCCGGGGCATGGGTTGGGCATCGCGGCGCATCGCTCGTTCCTGAGCTACGTGGCGACGGTGGTCGAGGTGGCGTGGGACAGCGCGACGAAGCGGCTGAGCATCCCGGGCGTGTGGTCGGTGATGGACGCGGGCACGGTGGTCAACCCGGGCAGCGCGCGCAGCCAGCTCGAGGGCGGCACGCTGTTCGGGCTGTCGAACGCGCTGTACGGCGCCATCACCGCCCGGCGCGGCGTCGTGCAGCAGCGCAACTTCCCGGACTTCCGGCTGATGCGCATGGACGAGGCGCCGCGCGTGGTCGAGGTGCACGTCGTGGAGTCGGACGCGCCGCCCGGCGGCGTGGGCGAGCCTCCGACGCCGCCGGCCGCGCCCGCCCTGTGCAACGCCATCTTCGCGGCGACCGGCAAGCGCGTCCGCCACCTGCCCGTCTTCCGCGACGGCAACCCGAACCGATTGGAGGTGTGAGCGTGGCGACCACCCTGTACGTCAACGGCGCGCACCACCAGGTGGACGCCGATCCCGAGACGCCGCTCTTGTGGGTGCTGCGCGACCACCTGGGGCTGACCGGCACGAAGTACGGCTGCGGCGTGGCCCAGTGCGGCGCCTGCACGGTGCACGTGGACGGGTCGCCGAGGCGATCGTGCGTCACGCCGCTGAGGCGCGTGGAGGGCGCGGCGGTCACGACGATCGAGGGCGCCGAGGGGCGCATCGCCGAGGCGCTGCGCGCGGCGTGGATCGACCTGCAGGTGCCGCAGTGCGGGTTCTGCCAGGCGGGCCAGCTGATGTCGGCGGTGGCGCTGCTGAAGGCGGTGCCGAAGCCCGACGACGCGGACATCGACCGCGGCATGAACGGCAACCTGTGCCGCTGCGCGACCTACACGCGCATCCGCGCGGCGATCCACCAGGCGGCGAGGGCGGTGAAGTGAGCGTCGCGCTGCTGATCGTCGCGGTGACGCTGGCCGCGCCCTCGCCGCCCGAGCCGCCGCCACCCGAGGAGCTGAACGATCCCGGCCACTTCGCCGACCTGGCGGATGAAGAGACGCGGGCGAAGGCGCTGTTCGGCGAGGTGGCCAAGGTGCTGCTGCACCCGCGCTGCGCCAACTGCCACCCGGCGACGCCGCGGCCGCTGCAGCTGGACGCGCGGCGGCCACACATCCCGTGGGTGGTGCGGGGCAAGGACGGCGAGGGCGCGCCCGGGCTGACCTGCGACACGTGCCACGGCGAGACGAACTACCTGCAGCAGCCGGGCGCCCCGCACTGGCACCTGGCGCCGGCCGAGATGGCTTGGGTGGGCAAGACGCCGGGCGAGGTGTGTCGGCAACTGAAGGATCCGGCCCGCAACGGCGGGCGAACGCTGGAGGCGGTGCACCAGCATCTGGCCGAGGATCCGCTGGTGGCTTACGGGTGGCGTGCCCCCGCGCATCTGCAGCCGGCGCCGGGGAGCCAGGAGCGGTTGGCGGCGTTGTTCCGGGCGTGGATCGAGGCGGGGGCGCACTGCCCCCAATGAAACGATGAGGTGTACTCGTCGGGGCCCGCGGGCGGGGAACCCTTGCCCTTGACCTTGTCCTTGACCTTGACCTTGACCTTGACCTTGACCTTGACCTTGACCGTGCCCTCCCTCACCCCGGTGCGTGCCGCTGCGGCGTCCGGGCATCTGTCTCGGGATGACAGTTCGAGGTCGAGGGATCCGCTCCGCGCGTCGCACCAGCGTGCGGATGACGGCGGGGAAGACAGGGCAAGGTCAAGGTCAAGGTCAAGGTCAAGGGCGCCGAACCGTGCGCCCTACTCCGGCGGCCACCCCATCAACACCGCGGGCGTCGCGCCCACCCGCAGGCAGATGCTGTACGCGTCCCGCTCCCCGTCCTGATCCAGATCCTGATCCAACACCAGCAGGTTGCCCAACAGCGGACGGAACATGGCCAGCGGCCCGCAGAACTCGGGCGCCGGATCCGCCGCGGCGCACGTCGCCTCCAAGCCATCCAGCGCGGCCTGCAGGTCGGCGTCGGTGACGGCGCCCCACAGGACGCCCTCCGCGAGGGACAGGCCCAGCATGTCGTCCACACCCAGCGTGCCCTGCACGCGGGCTTGGTACAGCACCAGCGTCAGCGCGAGGTCGGCGATGGGCAGGTCGAGCGTCACGCGGCCGGGGCCGGCGCGCAGGGCGGCGTCGCGCACGCGGGCGCCGGGGAAGAGGATGCGGGGGGCGCCCTCGTCGGTGAGGCCCGCGGGGTCGACGGCGTAGCCCTCGCCCTCGGGGGTGGCCAGCAGCACGGCGAGGCGGAAGTTGCCGTCGGTGCCGGGGGCGGCGAGGCCCTCGGCGGCGAGGAACAGGTTCACCTGGCCTTGGGCCACCGCCTCGGCGAGGGCCTCGTTGGCCAGGGCGCCGAGCAGGCTCATCGCGTTGTCGGGGGCGCCGTCGCCGTTCACGTCGGGGCACGCGGCGTCGTCGCCGGGGGCCACGGCCAGCGTGGAGACGCGGCCGGTCGCGACGGTGCAGGGGGCGTCCTCGCCGTCGCAGTTCTGGTCGATGCCGTCGCCGCAGCGATCCTCGGCGGCGGGGAACACCCCCAGGTTCTCGTCGCGGCAGTCCTGGCCGTCGCAGAGGGCGCGGCACACCTCGGCGTCCTCGACGGGGCAGGCGGCGCAGACGTCCGCTTCGCAGCGGGGGGCGCCGTCGCCGTCGGCGTCGTAGTCCTCGTCGGTGCGGCCGTCGCAGTCGTCGTCGAGGCCGTTGCACAGCTCGCCCGCGGGCGCGCCGGCGACGGCGGGGCAGATGGCGGTGCCGTCCTCGGCGCAGGTGACGCGGGCCACCTCGCGGCAGGCGCCCACGCCCTGGCCGCACGGGGCGTCGACGTCGTAGCCCTCGTCGACGGCCTCGTCGCAGTCGTCGTCGAGGCCGTTGCAGGTCTCGGGGACGGGATCGCAGGGCGGCGGGCCCTGGTCGGGCAGGGCGGCGTCGGGCACGGGGGCGGCGTCCGGCTCGGCGTCGGGCGGCGGGGCCACGTCGGTGGCGGCGTCGGGCGCGGCGTCGGGCTCGGTGTCGGGCAGCCCGCGGTCGGGCAGGGCGGCGTCGGGCGTCGTCGCGTCCAGCGTCGGGCCGGCGTCGGCCATCGAGCGCGCCGGATCGTCGGCGTCGTCGCAGCCGATCAGGGCCAGGGTGAGCAGCAGCGCGCGCTTCATTCGTCGTCCTCCGGGGCGGGCGGGGCCGTGCGCACCAGGCGCAGCCCGAGATCCTGCACCCGCGTCGCGGGCTCGAAGTCGGCGCGGTTGGCCGAGCGCAGCAGGCGGGGCAGGCTGTTGAAGCCGCCGCCGCGCGCCACCCGCGCGGCGCCCTCGGCCGGCCCGACGGGATCGACCAGCGGGCCGGCGGGGTAGGGCGCGTAGACGTCCCAGGCCCACTCCCAGACGTTGCCCAGCACGTCGAACAGGCCGAACGCGTTGGGCGCCAGGCCGCCCACCGGCTGCGTGGTGCCCTGGCTGTTCTCGCGCAGCCAGGCGGCGTCGGTCAGCGGGCGCATCTCGGCCTCGATGAACGTGTGGCTGGTGGTGCCGGCGCGCGCCAGGTACTCCCACTCCGCCTCGGTGGGCAGGCGCCAGCCTTCGCAGTCGAGCCCCTCGGGCCAGGCCACGTCGACGCCCTCGATCACGTAGCAGGGCGCCAGACCCTCGGCGGCCGAGACCGCGTTGGCGAAGGTGGCCGCGTCGACCCACGACACCGACTCGACCGGGCGGTCGGCCCCCGGCGTCAGGCTGGGGTTGTCACCCAGCAGGTCGACCCACTCCTGCTGGGTGATCTCGGTGCGGCGCGCCAGCAGCGGGCGCGTGAGCGTCACCATGCGCTGCACCTCGTCGGCGTCGCGGCTCATCTCGCCCTCGGGGCTGCCCAGCGTGAAGGCGCCGGCGGGCACGCGCACCGCCTGCAGCGCCACCGGGCAGGCGGCGCCCTCGTCGGCGACGCCGTCGCAGTCGTTGTCGAGCGCGTCGCAGGTGTCGGCCTCGTCGGCCTCGAAGTCGGGGCCGTAATCGCAGGCCGACCACCCGCTGGCGCCGAGGCAGGTCGAGGGCGCCGCGGGCACGAAGCAGACGCCCTCGGTCAGCGCGCAGGGCGGCGGGATCAGCGCCTCGTCGGTGGCGCCGTCGCAGTCCTCGTCGACGCCGTCGCAGGTGATCTCGTCGGGCGCGTAGCCGGGCAGCGCGGCGTAGTCGGGCTCGATCCAGCCGTCGGCGCCGGCGCAGATTTGCCTGGCACCTTCGCAGACGCCGTCCTGCAGGGCGGCGCGGGGCGGGAAGAGGCCGACGTCGACGCGGCCGTCGCAGTCGTTGTCGAGGCCGTCGCAGGTGGTCTCGACGACCTCGTAGGTGGCGGCGAAGTCGACGTAGGCGGGCTCGACCCAGCCGTCCTCGCCGGCGCAGACGCGCAGCGCGCCCTCGCAGACGCCCATCTGGCGGTCGGCGGGCGGCGCGTCGACGGCGTCCTCGTCGATGGCGTCGTCGCAGTCGTCGTCGAGGCCGTCGCACACCTCGACCTGGGGCTCGTCGTCGGCGCAGACGACGCCCGCGCCGTCGTCGGCGCAGCGCCACTGGCCGAGGGCGCAGAGGTCGTCGTCGTCGCCGTCGCAGGGCTGCCCCAGGTCGGGGAAGCCCTCGTCGGTGGCGCCGTCGCAGTCGTTGTCGAGGCCGTCGCAGGTGGCCTCGTCGGCCTCGTGGCTGTCGGGCAGGTCGCAGGCGCCGAAGGTGCCGTCCTCGAGGCAGGGCGCGGCGCTGCCGGCGCAGACGCCGCGCTGGGGGCAGCCGTCGGTGGTCGTCTCGCCCAGCGCGCAGCCGGGCGCGGCGTCGGGCGGCGCCGCGTCGGCCTCGGAGACGTCGGGCGTGGCCGCGTCCGGTCCGGCGTCGGCCGGTGCGCCGGTATCGGCCCCGGCGTCGTCGGGCGCCGCGTCGGCCTGCTGCTGGCCGCCGGGCAGGGCGTCGCCGCCGTCGTCGCAGCCGGCCGCGGTGAGCATCAGGATGAATGTGAGTTGATGTCGCATGGTGTGTGATGGTGCGCAGATCGGCCGTCGGATGCAACAACGCGTGCGTCGACGGCCGCGCCGCGGTGTCCTACTCTGCCCGCCGAGCCCAGCACCGCGTCACCCCGGAGGCCCCATGCGCACCCTCGAAGGCAAGACCCTGTTCATCACCGGCGCCAGCCGCGGCATCGGCGAGGCGATGGCCCTGCGCGCCGCCCGCGACGGCGCCAACATCGTCCTCGCGGCGAAGACCGCCGAGCCGCACCCCAAGCTGCCCGGCACGCTGTACACGGCGGCCGAGAAGATCGAGGCGGCGGGCGGCAAGGCGCTGCCCTGCGTGGTCGACGTGCGCGACGAGGACGCGGTGCAGGCCGCCGTGGACAAGGCCATCGACGCCTTCGGCGGCATCGACATCACCATCAACAACGCCAGCGCCATCATGCTGACCGGCACCCGGCAGACGCCGATGAAGCGCTTCGACCTGATGCACCAGGTCAACACGCGCGGCACCTACCTGGTGTCGAAGCTGACGCTGCCGCACCTGCTGAAGAGCGAGACGCCGCACATCCTGAACATCTCGCCGCCCCTGAACATGGATCCCAAGTGGTTCAAGAACCACGTGGCCTACACCATGGCGAAGTACGGCATGAGCATGTGCGTGCTGGGCATGGCCGAGGAGTTCCGCGGCAAGGTGGCGGTCAACGCCCTGTGGCCGCGCACCTCGATCGACACGGCCGCCGTGCGCAACCTGCTCGGCGGCGACGCGATGGCCAGCACCAGCCGCACGGTGGACATCATGGCCGACGCCGCGCACGCCATCCTGACCCGCGGCCTCGACTGCACCGGCAACTTCTTCATCGACGACGAGGTGCTGACCGCCGAGGGCGTCACCGACCTCGACCAGTACGCGGTGACCCCCGGCGCCACGCTGACGCCCGACTTCTTCCTCTGATCCGCCCCGCTCAGCGCCGGCGCTTCCGCCGGCGCTTCCGCCGCTTCTTCTCCCAGGCCTCGCGCCGCCCGCGCCACGTGTCGCCGGGCAGGAAGACGTAGGGCTTCACGTGCGGCAGCGGATCGACGTGGTGCCCGTCGTGCCGCAGCTCGAAGTGCAGGTGCGCCGCCGAGCGCTGCATGCCGGTGCGGCCCACGCGCCCGATGAGCGCGCCGGCCTGCACCACGTCGCCCTGGCGGACGTTGTAGCTCGACAGGTGCATGTAGGCCGACACCAGGCCGCCCTCGTGCCGGATCATCACCAGCAGCCCGCCCGGCGCCATCGTGCGGGCCTTCACCTTGGGGATGTCCTCGGGCGGCACGTTCATCGACGGCCCGCGCTTGCGGTCGACGCCGGCGAAGAACACGGTGCCGTCGGCCACCGCGCGCACCGGCTCGCCCGAGGCCGACTCGAAGTCGAGGCCCATGTGGCGCCGCCGCCCGCCCTGGCGCGGCTCGCCCATCAGGCTGGTCAGCTTGCGCGGCGCCCCGTCGAGCGGGCTGTGCAGCGTCAGCCCGCGCCACTTCCCCCGCGGAGGGCCGCGCTGCCCGCCGTAGTACTCGAGCAGCCTGCGGCGGTCGGTGAGGATGCGATCCTCGGCGCCGGCCCCGCGCACGGTGTCCCCCCAGACGAAGTGCGACACCGGGTGCCGGTGCGGCACCGAGCCGAAGGCGCCGTCGTTGGCCGGGCACTGCTCGGCCGCCACCTTCAGCAGCGCCGCGGCCAGGAACACGTTGCCGCGCGCCGACTTCAGGTTGGCCGCGGTGAACTTCACGTCGGGCAGGTCGAGGATGCGGCGGTCCCATCGCTCGCCGGTCCACACGTGGTAGCGGTAAGCCCCGTCGAACAGGTGCGGCCGGTGCATCGCCGGGTGGATCTGCGTCAGCCCGACCCCGAAGTCGCTCTTCTGGAACGACCGGCACCGGCTCTGCCGAAAGATCAGCGCGCCCAGCAGGAAGGGATCGACCTCGAAGGCCTTCGCCGCGTCGAGCACGTCGTGCGACCAGCGCGCGCGGCGCTTGCGCGGCAGCCACACGCACAGCGCCTCGAGCGCGTCGCCGAAGGCGATGGGATCGATCTCGGCGGTCGGCGGGGACGCGGGCTCGGCCGGCCAGCGGTCGAGGTCGACGAGGCCGCGGCGCTTCGGGCGCAGGCCCTTCACGCCGGTCCGCACGCGCGGCGCGAAGGGGGGCGGCGCGTGGGCCCAGGTCAGCGGCGCGGGGGCGGGCGGGCCGTCCGCGGCGGCGGGCGCCGCGAGGCAGAGCAGCGCGAGGAGAGCCAGCGGGCGCATGACGCGGCGCGGGCGGGGCCGGCAGCCCCGCCGGGCTCAGATGCCCTTGCGCAGGAAGGTGACGACGTCCTCGATCTGCTCGGGCGTCAGGTTCAGCTCGGGCAGCGGGCTCGTGCCCTTGGCGAAGGGCTGCATCGCCGTGCCCGACTTGCCGTGCTTGATGATGTAGCGCAGGTAGCCCGGCGTCACCGCGGCCTGGAAGCCCTTGCGCAGGATGCCGGTGCCCCACTCGCGGTGGCCGCCGCTCATGTTGTGGCAGGTGACGCAGCTCTTCACGAACACCTCGGCGCCGCGCCCCGTGTCGCCCTTCACCGGCGACTCGTCGAGCTTGGCCGGCTGGGTCTTCGTGCGGTCGCGCAGGAAGGCCACGACGGCCTCGGCCTGCGCCTTGGTCAGCACCGGGCTCCAGGCCACCATCGCCGTGCCGGGCCGGCCCTTGAGGATGGTGTCGACGATCATCGAGTCGCTGGCGGCCTCGAGGAAGGTCTTGCTGTCGAGGTGCGCCGCGTGGGCCACCGTCTGACCCTCGGCGGGCGCGTGACAGGGGGCGCAGAGGCTGAACAGCGCCTTGCCCTGCTCGACCTTGTCCGGCGTGACCTCGACCGTGCGCATCGCGTCCTCGGCCCACGCGTTGCCCGCCCCGAGCAGCACCACCAACAGCCCGAACACCCTGCCCTGCATGCATCCTCCTTCGTGCGGCCGCCGCGGCCTCCGGGCGCGCGGCGCCTGCATCCTGCACAGGGCGGGGCCGCGAGGCAAGCCGTCAGAGCCTCTCGGGCCACGCGTCCACCTGCCGCGCGAGCTCAGTCGGCCGGCCAGGGGTTGGCGGGTCGCTGCACCTCGCCGGCGGGCGGGCGGCTGAAGCCGGCCGAGGCGCGGCGCTGCTCGAGCAGCTGCACGAAGCGGTCGACGTAGCGCAGATCGTCGGTGACGTCCGGATCGGGGTGGTCGAGCAGCCAGTCCTGCACCGCCACCCGCAGGGCCCGCAGCGTCGCGAGCGCCGTGGGCACGTCGCCGTCGCGCGTCAGCTCCATGGCCAGCTCGAAGCCCACGTACAGGTTCAGCATCACGAAGCCCTTGGCGACGGTGTCGTCGGTGAACCAGCCGGCGGCCGGCATCTCGCCCGGGGTCAGCGGGTTGACCACCTCGCTGGTCTGCCGCCGGCGCTCACCGGTGCGGGGATCGGTGAAGCTGAGCTCGACGACGCCGACGGGCTCGCCGGCGGGGGCCGTCGCGCCGGGCACCACGCCCAGCTCGACCAGCACGCCGCTGCCGCCGCCGCGGCGCCCGGTCTCGGCGACGGGATCGTCCGCGCGCTGGCGGCCGGCGAGGAACAGCGCGGGCAGCTCGGCCTTGCCCCCGTGGCGCCCGCCGCGCCAGGCGTGCGTGCCGTAGGCGCCGCGCACCACGTAATGCGGGCCGAGGCGCAGCTCGAGCGTGGCGTCGAGCGCGACCGGCACCAGGAACGTCTGCACCTCGTCGACGAACACCTCCTCGACGGCGGCGGGGCTCTCGAGGAAGTAGAAGTTGCCCGCGCCGACCTCGGCGATGCCGCGCATGACGTCGACGTCGAAGTCGCGGCCCACGCCGATGGTGGTGACGCCGATGCCGCGCCGCGCGTAGGCCTCGGCCAGCCGGCGCAGGCGCGCGGGCTCGACGAGGCCGGTGGTGGCGACGCCGTCCGACAGCAGCACCACGCGCGCCTCGCGGTCGGGCGCGCGGCGCTGCTCGGCCTGCTCGAAGGCCAGGAAGAGGCCGTCGTAGATGTTCGTGTTGCCGCGGGTCGCCAGGGCGTCGATGGCGGCCTCGAGGCGCGGGCGGTCTTCGAGGCCGGTCGGCTCGAGCGCCACGAAGGCCTCGGTGGCGTAGGGCACCAGGGTGACCGTGTCGTCGGGGCCCAGGTGGTCGAGCATGCGGTGCAGCCCGACGCGCAGCGCCTCGATGGGCGCCCCCCGCATCGAGCCGCTGACGTCCAGCGCCAGCACCAGGTCGAGCGGGGGCCGATCGGCGGCGTCGGGCCGCAGGGGCGAGTTCATGCCGATCTGGATGACCGTGCAGTCGCCGCCGTTCACCATGTTGCCCTGCACGCCCAGCAGCGCGTGCACGCAGATGTCCTCGCCGCATTCGGGCTGCGGGTAGTCGAGCTTGTGCTCGGCGAAGAAGCCGACCGCGTCCAGGGTGCCCGGCGCGGGGATGTTGCCGTCGTCGAGGATCTGGCGGAACAGGCCGAAGTCCTGCGCGCCGATCTGGCCGACGCCGGTGGCGCCGGGGCCCGCGTTGGTGGTGGGCGGCGCGGGATCGGCCGCGGGGAAGTCGCCGCCGCCGCCGGACGCCGAGCCGCCGCCGCCGTCGCTGCAGCCGAGGGCGCCGAGGATCAGGCACAGGGTGAGGGGAGCGTTCGGGCGCATCATCGGTCGTCCTCCAGGGTCTCGATCAGCACGGTCTCGGCCCAGGCCTTGTCGACGCGGCCGGCGCCGCAGGCGGCGGTGTGCAGCGGGGTGTACTCGGCGCGCACGACGTGGAGCGTGCGCGTGTCGTCCAGGATCAGGGCCTCGCCGGCCCGGGCCGTGCGGCCCTCGACGGTCAGGGTCAGGGGCTCGACGAAGGCGCCGCAGTCGCGGCGGTGCCCCACGCAGCCTTCGATCGACTCGAGCGTGGTGCCGGGCAGGGGCAGGGGGCCACGCAGGGCGCGCAGGCGGGCGCCCGGGCCCTCGATCTCCACGCCCTCTTCGGCCTGGCCGATGGCGCGGATCGTCAGCGTGTCGCCCGCCTCGAAGGGCAGCGGGAAGCGGGGCAGGCAAAGGTACCAGCGGCCGGCGTCGAAGGTGAGCGCGTGGCAGCCGTCGGCGCCCACCGTCCGCGCCTCGAGGGTGTGCGTGCCGTAGGGCGGCGGCGTCCAGTCGAGGCCGGCGCCCGCGGCCGGCGCCGCGCAGGCGTCGGTGGGCGCGTCGGCCACCGTCGGCGGGGCGGGGTGCAGCACGGCGTGGTCGAGCAGCACGGGCGCGCCGTCGATCTCGGCCAGGCGCAGCGCGCGAGGGTGGTCGACCAGGTCGTCCGTGTGCGTCGGCAGGTTCTCGGCGAAGTAGTCGGTGATCAGCCAGGCGGCCACGCGGGGCGGCGCGCCGGCGACCTCGATCAGCCAGACGCCGCAGCCGCTGAAGGTGGGCACGCGCAGGGGCAGGGCGCGCTGGGGGTCGAGGATCCAGGTCTCGGCGGGGCCGAAGTCGTCGCGGCGCAGCACCACGTCGGGGGCGGCGACGACCGACGGGCAGGCCCAGTCGATGTCGTCGCGGACGGCGCGGACGCGCACCACCTGCCCGACCGGCGTGTCGTTGGCCAGCACGAAGGTGGCGACCGCGCTGGGGAACACCAGCTGGGGGGCGCCGGGCGGGTTGTCCTGGGTCAGCGGCGCGGGCTCGGGCGGCGGCGACGTGGCGACGCAGGCCCAGGCGCCGACGGCCAGGCCCGCCCGCGGCAGCAGCGCGCGCGCCGAGGGTGCCGGCCGCGCCGCCCAGGGCACCAGCAGCGCCCACGACAGCGGCACCATCGGCAGCGCCACCAGGTCGGTCGGATCGACGTAGATGCTCCAGGGCCAGGGCGTCGCGGCGGCCAGCGCCTCGAAGCCGCCCGCGAAGGCCGGGGACAGGTTGATCCCGGCGAACACCAGCGCGACGGCGCCGTGGGCCGCGGCGACGGCGCGGCGGTCGCGCAGCCGAAGCAGCGCCGCCAGCACCATGGGGGCGGCGAACAAGCCCGCGAAGTCACTCAGCTTTCCGACGATGGGTTGGGGTAGGACGCCGGCCCCCTTGAAGAGGTGATCGTTGATCACCAGCAGGGCGAGCGCGACCCACCACAGCGGGTGGGTCAGGGCGCGGATGGGACGAACGGGCGACGGCATGGGTACCTCCTCGAGACGCCGGGGCCCATCGCACGGGGCGTGCCACGGCGGCGATGCGCGGCGCGCGGGGCCCCGCCGGACGCGGCGTCAACGGCGGTTCACTCGCGAGTTGGGAGGCCGCGTTCACGCCGTGCTACAACCGGCGCGTGCTCGAGTTCGCGCTCACCGTCGGAGCCATCGCCTTGGGCGTCGCGGCGCTGTGGATCGCGAAGAGCCCCAATCGCAAGAACGAGCCGGATCAAGAGGCCTGCTGGCGCCGGGCCGCCGAGACGCTGGGCCTCGAGTACGACGGCGGCGGCCCCACCAGCGGGCCGACGATGACCGGCGAGATGGCCGGCTTCGAGGTGCTGGTCGACACCTTCGGGCGCAACGATCGCGGCACGCGGCGCACCTTCACGCGGGTGGTGATCGACGCGGGCGACCGCATGCCCGAGAGCCTGGAGCCCGGCGGGGCGCGACCCGACGACGCGCTGGGGCGGCTGCTCGACCAGACCAGCCGGCGGCGCATCACCGATCTGGTGAAGACGCTCGGCGCGACGGTGGGGCAGGGCAAGGTGCGCTGGGCGCGCGAGGGCCTGGTCTGGCCGGTCAACGAGTTCGTCACGACGGTGCGCAACGTGGCGCGGACCACCGAGCACCTGTGCCTCGACGAGGACGACATCCCCGGGCGGCTGCTGCTGGCGTGGCGCGATCGCGAGCTGCCCGACGCGCAACGGCGGCAGCTCCTGCTGGTGCTGATCGATCGCTTCCAGGGCACGCCCGAGGCGATGGCGGGGGCGCGCGAGGCGTTGTCGGTGCCCGATCCCGAGCTGCAGCTCGAGGCGGCGCGCTCGCTGGGGCGCCAGGGGGTGCCGGCGATGGGCACGCTGGCGCGCGATCCGGCGGTGGCGCAGGAGCTGCGCGTCGCGGCGATGACGGCGCTGGTCGAGGATCACGGGCCCGACCTGCACGGGCCGCAGCTGCGCAAGGTGCTGCAGTCGGATCAGACCGAGGTGTGCCGGACGGCGGTGCACTTCGTGCGGCGCACGAACCTGGCGTCGGCGGTGCCCTTCCTGGTCGAGCTGGCCACCGATCCGCGCACCAGCACCGATCTGCTGACGCTGCTGGTCGAGACCATCGGCGAGATGGGTGACTACACCGCCGAGCCGACGCTGATGGGGCTGCTGCACCACGCCGATCTGGTGGTGCGGCGCGGCGCGGCGGTGGCGCTGGGGCGCATCGGCGGGCCGAGCGCGGTGGATCCGCTGCTCGAGCAGATGGACGCGCCGCAGGCCGATCCGCGGCTGCGCGCGCTGTGCCGGGCGGCGGTGCGCGAGATCCGGACCCGCTACGGCATGCCCGAGGGTGGGGACTGACGCCGGCGCAGGGCGAGCAGCACGGCGGCGAGGGTGAGGGCGCAGCCCAGCGCGGTGAGGGGCGCCACCGCGTCGCCGAGCCACAGCCAGGCCAGGGCGGTGGCGCCCACCGGCTCGGCGACGGTGGCCATCGCGACGACGGTGGGGGTCGTGTGGCGCAGGCTCCAGGTCAGCAGGGTGTGGCCGACGAGCTGAGGCACCGCGGTGGCGAGGGCCAGCCAGCCCCAGGCGGCGGGTGAGGCGGCGCGCAGCGGAAGGCCCAGGGCGGCCGAGACGCCGAGCAGCGACAGGGCGCCGACCCCGCAGGCGATGGCCTGGAAGGCGCCGACGTCCATCGGGCCCAGGCGGCGTCCGACCAGCAGGTAGCCCCCCATCGCGGCCGAGCCGAGCAGGGCGAGGGCGTCGCCGGCCAGCGCGCCGGGGGACGCCTCGAGATCGGCGCCGCCGATGAGGGCCACGCCCACCGCGGCCAGGGCGAGGGCCGCGGTGAGGCGGCGGTCGGGGCGGTCGCGTCCGGTGAGCCAGGCCCACAGGGCCAGCAGGAGGGGCGTCGCGGTGACGAGCGTGACCGAGGCGGCGACCGACGTGAGGGTGAGCGACCAGACCCAGGCGCCGAAGTGCAGGCCGTAGAAGGCGCCCGCGAGGGCGGCGGCGCGGAGGAGCGCCGGCGTCAACGTGCCGCGGGCGCGAGCGCGCGCGAGCAGGGGGGTCAGGATCACCGCGGCCATCGCCAGGCGCAGGCCCGCGGCCACCAGCGGGGGGGTGGGCGCGGCCTTGCGGAAGAAGGGCGCCGCGAACGAGATCGCGATGATGGCGACGGCCAGGGCGAGGGCGACGGGCGGCGCCGAGCGTGTATCTTGATCGCCCACCGCGCCCGTCGAGGTCCCCATGCGCCGCACCCCCCTCCGCTCGTCCGCGCCCGTGGGCGCCCTGGCCCTGACCCTGCTGATCGCGGGGTGCTCGAAGAAGCCCGACGATCCCGAGGCGCAGGTGCGGGCGGCCGTCGTCGCGCTCGAGGAGGCGGCCGAGGCCCGCGACCTGGGGCAGATCAAGGACCTGGTGGCCGAGCAGTTCCGCGGACAGGACGGCAACGACCGCCAAAAGCTGGTGGCGATGCTGCAGTTCCACTTCCTGCGCCGCAAGTCGGTGCACATCGCGCAGCGCATCGAGTCGGTTCGGCTGATCGATCCCGACACGGCCGAGGTCGAGCTGACGGCCGGCGTGGCCGCGACGCCGGTGGGCGGGCTGAGCGATCTGGCCAACGCCAGCGCCGATCTGTTCGAGGTGAAGTTCGGGTTCGCGCGGGTGGGCGGCGACTGGCTGCTGACGAGCGCGGCGTGGAAGCGCGCGCGGCCTTCGATCCTCGAGTAGGTGGGCGCGGGGGTGGGCGGCCCCGGCGCGGCGGCGGGCCGGGGCGGCGATCCCCACCGCGGCGCCGCGGGGCGGCGCTGGGCCGCGGGCACGGGGTCTGCACCGCGGGTGCGCCGACGGCGGCCCTGCCGGCCGCCCCGAGCGAGAGGAGCACCATGCAGACGCAGCGAAACGAGGACCTCGAGACCCTGCACGACATCATCGGCGACTTCAGCAACGCGATGCTGGTGACGCAGGACGGGGGGCACGTCCCCCACGCGCGACCGATGGTGATCGCCGATCTCACCCCCGAGGGCGATCTGTGGTTCGTGACCAGCCGGGACAGCGGCAAGATCGCCGAAATCGAGGCGGATCCGCGCGTGCTGGTGACCATGCAGGGGCGTACGCGGCAGGCCAGCGTGCGCGGCAGCGCGACGGTGGTGGACGATCCCGAGCGCCTCGAGGCGCTGTGGAGCAAGGCGTGGGACGCGTGGTTCCCCGACGGGCCCGAGGGATCGGACGCCGTGCTGATTCGGGTGCGCGGGGTCGAGGGCGAGTACTGGGACGCGTCCGGCATGGACGGCGTCCGCTTCGTCTTCGAGACGGCGCGCGCGTTGATGAAGGACGAGCGGGTCGATCCGGATCGCGCGGGCAGCCACGGGCGCGTGGACCTGTAGCGTCCTGCCCCCCGGAACAGGCGACGCGGCGCTCGGAGTTGAACCGGGGCACGAACGCCGTCAACCTGTGAGGTATGGCAGAAATCCTCTCCCCCGACGAGCTGGCGGCCCTGCTGTCGCCCGTCGACGCGTCGAGCGCGAGGGCGCCCTCGCCCTTCGACCAGGTGCGTCGCTTCGAGCGGCGGCGGCGGGTGCTGCCCGGCGTCCTGGACGTGGACGGGGGCCCGCGGGCCGTGGTGGTGGAGGATCTCAGCGTCGGCGGCGCGCGCTGCCACCTGGACGGGGGCGTGGTGTCGCTGGGCCCCGGGCGCCTGCGGATGCCGCTCGATCCCCCCGGTCATCTGGCCGATCTGCAGGTCGAGGTGCGCTGGTGCGAGGAGCTGCCGCGCGGCGTCGTCGAGGTCGGCCTGGCCTTCCAGGCGCTGTCGCCGCGCGACGCGTGGGCGCTGATGCGCTACCTCGAGGCGGGCCAGGCGCTGCGCGTGCTGCGCATCGGAGCCGCCGAGGGTGATCCGCTCGCCGGCGACGCCGGGGCGCCCCTCGACGTGACGCGCGTCGACGAGACGGCCGACGCCGCGGCGCACCTGCGCGGCGACACCATCGACGTGGTCCTGCTGGACGTCGACGCGCCGCCCGCCGAGGTGGTCGACGCCGTCCGGCGCCTGCGCGCCGTGGCTCCCGAGGTGCCGATCGTGGTGCGGTGGGCGGGCGAGGTCGCGGCGCTGGACGTCGAGGCGCTCCGGGCCGGGGCCAGCGACTGCGTGCGACGGGCGGACGAGCCCACCGCCGTGGTGACGGCGCTCGCGGGCGCCAGCGCGCGGGGCGCGGGCGGGCCGCCCCCGCGGGTGCTGGCGGATCTGGCGACCGCCCTGGCCGACGACGACTGATCCGCGGGGCGATCAGGCGGCGGCGCGGACGTCCTCGGCCGGGCGCCGGGGCGCGCGCCGCGCGGCGACCACGTAGTCGGCGCGGAACGCGGCCCTCACCTCGCCGTCGGCGTCGAGCAGCCAGGGCATGACCTGCTTGGCCGGCACCTTCAGCTGGCCCACCGGCTCGAGCGTACGGAACACCCAGTCCCACACCGGCACCGTGACGCCGTGGTTCGCCCGGGGGCTCTTGAAGTGGTGGTACAGGTGGTGGCGGCACGCCCAGCGACCGTAGGCGGTGCGCGGCGCGTGGGTGTGGATGCGGCGGTGCAGCACCTCGTACGCCGCGTAGACGGCCAGGAAGCCGGCGGCGAAGGTGAGGCCGGGCGCGCCGACCGCCCACCAGCCGAGGCCGCCGAGCACGGGCCCCACCACGGCCGCCGCGCGCACCTTCTCGACGGTGGGCGCGAACCAGAGGATGTCGGCGTGGTGCTTCAGGTGCTGCCGCGAGAAGTGGGTGCGGCCCTTCATCTCGTGGCCGTCGAAGCGGTGCATCAGGTACTCGGCGAGGGTCCAGGTGGCGCCGCCGAGCAGCGCGGCCATCAGATGCGCGACCATCGAAAATACCCTTGTGGCTCAACGAGATGCTCATAGAATGCGAGCAATTCGTCGCGTTGTCGACTCGCATTCGGAGGGCCCCGTGGAGCGACCCCGCAAGCGCCCACGCCAGGCGCGGTCGCGCGCGACCGTCGAGGCGATCGTCGAGGCCACCGCTCGCGTTCTGGCCCAGCACGGCTACGAGAAGGCGACCACGAACCGCGTCGCCAAGGTCGCCGGGGTGAGCGTGGGCTCGCTGTACCAGTACTTCCCCAACAAGGAGGCGCTGATCGGCGCGCTGGTCGATCGGCACTTCGAGCGCATGCGCGCGCTGTTCGCCGAGCGGCTGGCGGCGGTCGCGGACGCGCCGGTGCCGGTCGCCGCCCGGGCGCTGATCGACGCGGTGATGGAAGGCCACCGGCGCAACCCGCAGCTGCACCAGGCCGTACTGGAGTCGGTGCCGCGGCTGGGGGTGCAGGCGCAACGCGACGCGTTCGACGCCTTCGCGGTGCCGTTGATCGCGGGGTACATGGCGCGGCGGCGCGCCGATCTGCGCCCGCCGGATCTGGAGCTGGCCGCGTGGGTGCTGATGCGGACGCTGCAGCCCCTGGTGCACGCGGCGGTGCTGCGCGGCCCGGCGTTCGTCGAGGACACGGCCTTCGTCGACGAGGCCACCGCGCTGGTCGTGGGCTACCTGTCGCGGGGTTGAGCGGCGGCCGCCACCGCGCGCAGCGCCGCGCGCAGGGTCTCGTTGTCGAAGGGCTTGGTCAGCACCGGCGCCGGGCACGCGGCCAGCCGTTGCGCGTCGGCGTCGTTGAGGGCGCCGCCGGTCATCAACACCAGGCGGGCGGCGTGGGAGGGGCGGGCGGCCTCGAGGGCCGCGTAGATGGCCAGGCCGTCGACGCGCGGCATGTTGGCGTCGCACAGCAACACGTCGAAGGGCTGGGTCAGGGCCGCTTGCAGGCCGCGCCGCGGATCGTCGAACGGGGTGACGCCGTGCTCGCGCAGACCGCGCACGAGGGCGCGCAGGACGAGCGGCTCGTCGTCGATGGCCAGGATCTTCAAGGGGCGGTCGGCCGCGGGCGGGGCGCCCGTGGGATCGTCCGAGGTCGGGGCGGCCGGGAGGTCGACGACGACCTCGGTGCCCTCGTCGACCGTGCTCGAGAGGGTGAGGGTGCCGCCCATCGCGTCGACCAGGGCGTGCCCGATCGACAGGCCCAGCCCGGCCCCGCCGCCGTCGCGGCGGCCGCGGAAGAAGGGCTCGCACACGCGCGGCAGCAGGTCGGGCGCGATGCCGACGCCGGTGTCGGCCACGACCACGCGCACGCCGCCGTCGGGCTGATCGGTGGTCCGCACGGACAGCCGGTGGGCGCGTCCGTCGTCGCGCGCCGAGTCGGCGGCGTTGACCAGCAGGTTCAGCAGCACGTGCGCCAGCCGGCCTTCGTTGCACCAGGGTCGGCGCTTTGCGGCGTAGGCGCGCACGACCTCGGTGCCCGGGCGCAGCCGCGACCCCATCAAGGTGAGGGTGCGGTCGAGCAGGGCGTGCAGGTCGACGGCGGCGGCGCCCTCCGCGTCGGGGCGCGCGAACAACGCGAGATCACGGACGATCTGGCCCACGCGGGCGGCGCCGTCGCGCATCTCGTCGACGACCGCGCCCAGCTCGGCGTGCTCGTCGGCGGCGAAGCGGCCCTGCAGGCGGTCGAGCTCGTCGTCCAGCCAGTCGAGGTTGGCGGTGAGGTAGGCGAGGGGGTTGTTGATCTGGTGGGCGACGCCGGCGGCCAGGGTGCCGACGGTGGCGAGGCGGTCGGTCAGGCGCAGGCGGGCCTCGAGGGCGTCGCGCTCGCTGACGTCGCTCAGGAAGGTGAGCGTGGCGCCCTCGCCCAGGTCGACGTCGGCGGCCTCGAGGCGGACGGGCGGGTCGTCGGGGCGCTCGACGCGGCGGCAGCGGGTGCCGGGTCGGACGGGGCGCTGCGAGGCGTCGTCGAGGGGGGCGAGGTCGTCGAGCAGGCGGCCGAGCAGCCCGGCGTCGTCGGCGGCCTCGAAGAGCGCGACGGCGGCGGGGTTGGCCGAGACGATGACGCCACGGCGGCACACCAGGATGGCGTCGGGGGCGCCCTCGACCAGCGCGCGGTAGCGGGCTTCGGCGCGCTCGCGGGGGGCGACGTCGCGGGCGAACCCCATGACGCCGTCGACGGTGCCGTCGGGCAGGCGGATGGGGCTGAGGGTGACGTCGAAGTGCAGCGGGGGATCGTGGTCGGGGTCGTGAAACTCGGCGAAGACGACCTCGCCGGCCAGGGCGCGGGCGTACTGTTCGGCCCAGCTGCGGGCGTGGCGGCCGCGGCGGACCGGACGGTCGCCGGGCTGGAGGGCGCGGCCGTAGAGGCGCCGCCAGTCGTCCTGGAAGCGGCGGTTCGAGGTGCGCAGGCGGAGATCGGGGTCGAGCACCCAGAAGGCGGTGTCGACGTGCTCGAAGAGGGCCTCGAGGCCGGCGCGGCTGCGCTGGAGCTCGGCGAGGGCGGCGTCGAGATCGGCGGCGCGGCGATCGGCCTCGCGGCGCAGATCGGTGACGCGCCCGACGAGGACGCCGAGGCCGACGAACAGCAGGGTGCCCATGCCGCGCCACTCGCCGACGATGCGCTCGAGCAGGGGCGGGGTGAGCAGGAACAGGACGAGGAGCTGGCCCGCCGAGACGACGAGGGCCGACGCGGCGCCGTACAGGGCGCCCGAGCGGACGGCGGTGAAGAGGATGGCGAGGACGCCGACGAGGGCGGCCGGGGCGCCGACGCGGGGGAAGAGGAGGCTCATCGCGGCGAAGGCGGCGACGTGCACGGCGACCAGGGCGCGGCGGGACGGCGCGGGCGAGGGATCGAGCGGCCAGGCGGGGGGGGCGACGACGTCCGGACTCGAGTGCACGTGGCCCCCTGGCACATGCCGGGGCGGGCCCGGCTCTCTGCGAGGCGCCGGCCCGCGCGGGCCGACTCGAACCAGAACGGTGTCGAGGGCGTGGGGCTTGAGAGGGGGGGCGGCGCCGCTACGCGCCGTAGCGGGCCTGCAGGGCGGCGAAGACGGCGCGCAGGCCGCAGGCCTCGCCGCCGACCGGGCGGCCGGGGCGGGCGTCGCGGTTCCAGGCCCAGACGTCGAGGTGCACCCAGCGGGGGGTGGCGGTGACGAAGCGCTGGAGGAAGAGGGCGGCGGTGATCGAGCCGCCCATCGGGACGCTGGAGATGTGGCTGACGTCGGCGACCTTCGAGTCGAGGTACGACCGGTAGCCGGGCCAGAGGGGCAGGCGCCAGAGGGGGTCGTGGGTGGCGACGCCGGCGGCCGAGAGCTCGGCGGCCAGATCCTCGTCGTCGGTGTAGAAGGGGTGCACCTCCGGGCCCATGGCGACGCGGGCGGCGCCGGTGAGGGTGGCGAAGTCGATGATCAGATCGGGCTGTTCGGCGTCGGCGATGGCGAGGGCGTCGGCGAGGACGAGGCGGCCCTCGGCGTCGGTGTTGCCGATCTCGACCGTCAGGCCCTTGCGGCTGGGGATGACGTCGCCGGGGCGGAAGGCGTCGCCGCCGACCGCGTTCTCCACCGCCGGGACGAGCACGCGCAGGCGCACGGGCAGCTTGGACGCCATGATCAGCTGGGCCAGGCCGAGGACGTGGGCCGCGCCGCCCATGTCCTTCTTCATCAGGGTCATGTAGTCGCCGGTCTTGATGTTCAAGCCGCCGGTGTCGAAGCAGACGCCCTTGCCCACGAGGGTGAGCTTGGGGTGGGCGTCGTCGCCCCAGGTGAAGTCGATCAGCCGGGGCGCGCGCGTGCTGGCGCGGCCGACGGCGTGGATCAGCGGCAGGTTCTTCGCCAGCAGGTCCTCGCCGGTGGTGACCTCGATGGCCGCGCCGTGCGCGCCCGCCAGGTCGCGGGCGGCCTGCTCCAGCTCGGCCGGGCCCATGTCGTTGGCGGGCGTGTTGACCAGATCGCGCACCAGGCGGACGCCCGCGAACAGGCGGGCCGCGGCGTCGCCGTCGGCGCCGTCGGGCAGGGCGAGCCGGGCGACGGGGGGCTCCTTACCCTCCGACTTGTAGCGGGCGAAGTCGTAGCGGCCCAGGGCCCACGCGAAGGCGGCGGTGGTCGGGTCGACGCCCTCGGGCAGCGCGCCCAGGCGCCACACGCCGGCGGGCAGCTTCGTCGACAGCGCGGCCAGCGCCAGCGCGTCGTCGCCCGCGCCCAGCCCGAACAGGGCCGTCTTCACCGCGCCGTCGGCCTCGGGCAACAACAGGAGCTGACCCGCGCCGCCCTCGAAGCGGCTGGCCTGCGCGAACGCGCGCTGCGCCGGCGAGAGCGCCTCGAGGCGCGCGTCGAGATCGGCCTTGCGCACCGGCCAGACGGTGCCGGCGGCGTCAGCGGCGGGGGCGAACAGATCGGACATGGGGACTCCACGCGTGGGGTTCGGCAACGTTGTAGGCCAGCGGCGGCCCCGCCGCCAGGGGGGCGGGGAGGGGTTGGAGCGAAGATGCGGGAAGAAGCGGGGCGGCCGCGGGGTGGCCGCGTTGCGAGGGCGGCGGGGTAGGGAAAAGTAGAAAAGTAGGCCATTAAGTTTGTTAGTATGGCACGACCCCGATGGCCGGGGGCTCGGGCGCCCAGCGGGCCCTCGCTCCGTCTGTGGTAGAGTGCCGGCCACCGGGTGCACCCTCGTCGGCCGGTTGGAGCGACGTGGCATCGAGCATCAGTCAGGATGGCGCTGCAACCCGACTTCAAAGATCTCGACGTTCGGCCGGGGCACCGTCGGCCGGAGATGGCATCAGTGGGCAGGTGAGCGGCCATGGCCGAGACGAGGGGCCCGTCGAGCGGCTGACCGATGCAGGGGGGCGGCTGATCATGCCGAGTCCGCCGAGGGGTTCTTCGGCTGGGTCGGCCTTCACTGGTTCCTGTTGCTCGTCGTCGCGCTCGGCTGTGGCTTCGCTTGGGTGCTCCGTGAACTGCTCGCCTTCTGGACACGCTAGGCAACAGAGCTTGGGGTCGTGCCAAACAAACGGACGAATTGGCCTCCTTTTTTCAGTTTTTGGCTGACGCGCGCGCCAACCGGCACGGCGCCCCGGGTGCGCACGTGGCGCCCACGGGGCGGGCGGGCGGTGGTATGCTGCCGCGCCATGTGCGGACGGTTTGCCCAGACGAAGAAGGTGGAGGAGGTCGAGGCCTTCCTCGAGGCGACGGCGGACGATGACGACCGCGCGGCGGCGCGGCCGCATTACAACGCGGCGCCGAGTCAGCCGTTGGCGGTGGCGCGGGTGGAGGGCGACGGGGCGCGGCGGCTGCGCTGGTTGACGTGGGGCTTCTCGCCGCCGTGGGACCACCCGGGCAAGCAGAAGGTGCACCGGCCGATCAACGCGCGGGCCGAGTCGGCGGGCGAGAAGGCGATGTTCCGCGCGGCGCTGGCGCGGCGGCGGTGTCTGGTGCCGGCGGACGGCTTCTTCGAGTGGCGGCGCGAGGGCAAGACCAAGCTGCCGTTCTTCATCACGCTGCCCGATCACGACATGCTGGCCATCGCGGGCATCTGGAGCACGTGGCGGCGCGCGGACGGGCCGCCGGTGGACACCTTCGCCGTGCTGACCGTCGACTCGACGGGCTTCCTCGACCAGCTGCACGACCGCATGCCCCTGATCGTCGCGCCGGACGCGTTCGGCGCGTGGCTCGATCCCGCGTCGCCGCCCGAGGTCGTGCAGGAGCTCCTGGCCTCGAAGCCGCCGGCCCCCTTCGAGCTGCAGGCGGTCAGCACCCGCGTGAACAACGCGCAGAACGACGATCCCGAGTGCCTGGCGCCGGCCGAACATCCGGTCGCGCCCGAACAACCCGAGCTGTTTTGAGCGAGCGTCCCCGATGATCCACCCCCGCACCGACGCCGTCGTCGAGCGCGCCCTGGCGCACTTCGACGCCACCGTCGCCCAGCTGACCGAGTTCCTCACCATCCCCGCCATCTCGTGCAAGGCCGCCCACCGGCCCGACGTCGTGCGCATGGCCGAGAAGGTGAAGGCCACCCTGACCGACCTGGGCTTCGAGGCCGCCATCCACGAGCTGGACGGCGCGCTGCCCCTGGTGGCCGCCCACTGGCTCGAGGCCGGCCCGGACAAGCCCACCGTGCTCATCTATGGCCACTTCGACCTGCAGCCGGTGGACGAGCCCGAGTGGATCGGCGACCCCCACCGGGCCGTCGAGCGGAACGGCCGCCTGTACGCGCGCGGCAGCGCCGACGACATGGGCGGCTGGGTGGGCCACATCGCCGCCCTGCGCGCCTGGTTCGCCGAGACCGGCAGCCTGCCCTGCAACGTGCGCCTGCTGATCGAGGGCGAGGAGGAGATCGGCAGCCCCAACCTCGAGCGCTACATGGACGCCTTCCCCGAGGCCTTCGCGGCCGACGTGATGGTGCTGACCGACTGCGAGAACCCGTCGGTGCAGACGCCCGGCCTGACCGTCAGCCTGCGCGGGCTGATGGAGGTCGAGCTGGTGGTCGAGGCGCTGGGCGGCGACGTGCACTCGGGGCTGTTCGGCAACATGCTGCCCGACGTCTCGACGGCGCTGTGCAAGATCATCGGGCGCCTGGTCGACGCCGACGGGCGGCCCCACGCCAGCCTGCTGGCCGACGTGCCGCTCGAGTGGAGCGCCGAGGCGGGCGAGCTGGTCGATCCCGAGCTGCTGCGCACCGGCGGCGCCCTGCTCGAGGGCCTCGAGCTGCTGCCCGAGCGCGGCCGCCCGGCGGCCGAGTGGCTGTGGCGTCAGCCCGCCATCACGGTGGTCGCGACCACGCTGCCCCGCCCCGAGGACAAGAAGAACGCCCTGCGCGCCCGCGCCACCGCGACCCTGTCCGTGCGCCTGGGCCCCGGCCAGACGGCGCCCTGGATGACCGAGCGCCTGCGCGGCCTGGCCTGCACCAACCCGCCCGGCGGCGTCCGCGTGACGCTCAACGCGAACAAGGAGGGCGAGAGCTGGCTCTACACGCCCCGCGGCCCCGCCTTCGAGGCCGCCGACCGCGCCTACGAGGCGGCGTGGGGCCAGAAGCTGGCGCGCGTCGGCCTGGGCGGCTCGATCCCCTTCGTCGCGATGTTCGGCCGCCGCTTCAGCGATCTGCCGCTGATCCTCAACGGCGTGCTCGACCCCGAGAGCAGCGCCCACGGCCCCAACGAGTCGATGGATCTGGGCGTCTTCCGCAAGGCCATCCACGCCAACGTGCGCCTGCTGGCCGAGCTGGCGGCGCTGGAGAAAGGCGCGCTGCGGGGCTGAGGCGCGGTCGCGTCCGGCGGCCTCTCGACGGCCGACTCACAGCCCCGGATCAAAGACGAACGGGAACCGCACCTGGCACAGCCCGCCCTCGGGGGCGGGGAACCGCCACGTCTTCACCGCGCGCACGGCGCAGCGGGCGACCTCGGCGTCGCCGACGGTGTCGCCCTCGACGAAGGCCGCCGCCACGCGGCCATCCAGCCCGATGCGCCAGCTCAGGGTCAGCTTGCCCGCCAGCTCCGGGTTGCCGCGCAGCGCCTTCTCGTAGCAGTAGGCGATGCCCTTCTGGCGCGCCTGCACCACCTTCAACAGGTCGGCCTCTTTGCAGTACCCGGTCAGCGCGGGCGGGCCGCGGCGCACGGGCGGCTTGCGCGCGGTCTTGGTGCGCCGGCCCAGCTTCGCGCCGGCGCGCTTGCCCTGGCCGGCGTCCAGCGTGCCCATGCCGTGGATGCTGCCGAAACCCGTGCCGCCGCCGCCGTTGCCGGTGCCGCGCAGGCCCATCGCGCCGGCGCCGCGGCCGACGTGCAGGTCGCCGTCGGCGCCCGCGGCCGCGGCGTCGAGCGCGGCGCCGAAGCCGTCGTCCCGGCCCATCACCGACTTCAGCGGGCCGCGCCCCAGCAGGTCGCTGCCCAGCGCGCGGTGCACACCGACCGTCGTGGCCTTCTTCACGGGCTCGGCGTCGCGCGTCGGCACCCGAGAGCGATCTTTCTTGTCCGGCTCGCCGAAGGCGCCCTCGAGGCCCTCGGCCGCCTTGGCCACCCGGTCGGCGTCGGGCGCGTCGGCCACCGGCTCCTCCTCGGGCTCCGGCTCGGGCGGCTGCACCCGCACGATGGCGGGGCGGCTCTGCAGGTCGAGCGTCGCGAAGGCCGGCTCGGGCGCCCAGAACAGGAACGCGGCCAGCAGCGCGCCCACGTGCACGGTCAGCGCCGCGAGCAGCGAGCCCAGCATCGACGCCTCGAGCGCGCTGGCCAGCGTCCGCCGGGGCGGCGCGGTCGTGGTCTGGTCGAAGCGCAGCAGCAGCGCGAAGGGCCCGAGGTCGATCAGCGCCTCGTCGCCGAAGCACAGCAGCACCTCGGCGCCGCGCTCGGCCCGCACGTCGGCGAGCGGGCGCGCGACGCCGTTCAGCCGAAGCTGCCCCTTCTGCATGCCCGCGGTGAGGTGCAGCACGGCCCCGCCGGGCGCGGGCTCGAGCAGCACGTGGTGCGCCCCCAGCCCGCCCACGTCGGGCACCATCAGGTGATTGTCGGGCGCCTCGCCCACCCGCAGCGGGCGGTCGGCGGGCGCGGTGAGATCGGTCAGCACGGTGTCGTGCCACAGCACGGCGGCGCGCACCTGGTGCGTCCCCGCGGCGTCCAGCGTCGGGCTCATGGCTCGTCTCTTCGGTCTTCGTGCCCGGCGCCGGTGAGGTCGGTCGCCGCGCGCGTCCCCGGGTCTCTCACCGCCGCTCGGGGACGGCGCGGCGGCGAGAGGTCACCCTCGGCAGAAGGGACAGCGGGGGTCGGGGTGCGTTCCCGGGTGCAGGATTTTGCCCCGGAGAGGGCTCAGCGGCGCCGGCGCTTCAGTCCCAGAAGCACCAGCAGCAGCAGGCCCGGCGCGAAGGGCGCGCGCGTCCCGGGCACAGCCGAGCAGCCGCCGTCGTTGCGGGCGGCGCCGACGGTCTTGGCGCCCTCGGCGCCCAGCGGATCGAGAGCGGCGTCGTCCTCGGCACCGCCGTCCGAGGTGGCGCGCCCAGCGTCGGCGTCCAGGTCGCCCCCGTCGGCGGGCGGCGCGCCGCCGTCGCGCGCCGGCACCACGCCCGCGTCGCCGGCCAGGACGCCCGCGTCGGCGGGCAGCGGCTCGAGGCCGGCGTCGGGCGGCGGCGGCGGGGCGTCCACCGACCACCCGACCAGCGCCAGGTCGCCCCACTCCGAGGGCTGGGCGAACCGCGACAGGCCCACCCAATCGCCCACCTTCAGGTCGTCGTCGACGGCGTCGTTGAGGGCCAGATCGCCGCCCAGCACCCGACCGGCCGCGGGCGCGCCGCCGCCGATGCTCGCCCACGGGATGGCCAGCTCGACCGCGTAGCCCATGTCGCCGGGACCGTCGTCGAGGCTGCCGTTCCGAACCACCGCGTGGCGCACCTGCAGGTCGGCGCTGCGATCCTCGTCGCCGCCCGCGCCGTGCGCGTCGAGCAGGTCGCCCGCCGCGGTCACCACCACGTGGCGGTCGGCGGCGGTGGGCGACGGGGTGCGGTCCGCGTTCGGATCCAGCAGCAGCTCCACGCCGTCGGCGTCCCACAGCTCGCCGTCGCGCCCGCGGCCGCGCACCACGAGATCGGGGTCGAGCACGAGCGCGCCGACGTACAGGTTGTCGGCGTCCCACATCAGCCGGAACAGCGCGCGGGCCCCGCCGGCGACGGCCTCGACCGCGGGCGCGCCCTCGAACTCCCGCAGATCGCCGTCGACGCTGACCGCGCCGTCCGGTCGCGGCACCTCGAGGCGCGGTCGCACGGGCGGCGGCGGGGGCGGCGGCGGGGGCGGCGCCTCACCGCCCAGCAGCGCGAACAGATCGGCGCGCGCCGCGAAGAAGCGCTGCCCGCCGGTGCCCCAGTCGGGGGGCTGGCCGCCGCGCGCGCTGTCCAGCGTGCGCCCCAGCAGCGCGTCGGCGATGGCGTCGGCCGCCGCGGCGTCCTGCGCGCGCGCCAACTGCAGATAACCGGCGTCCTGCACGCCGCGCCGCCAGTTCTTCAGCCGCACCGACGCCACCACCCCGTCGAAGCCCAGGTCGCGCGTCACGAAGGCGCTGGTCTGCCGGCCGGGGTACACCAGCAGGCCGTCGCCCTGGGCGTATTCGTTGAGGTGGTTGTGAAACGACTCGGGCTGAACGAAGGGATCGAAGGGGCCCTGGCCGCCGTTGTTCTCGTCGTACCAGAAGTTCGTGTGCCAGAAGAACCAGCGGTCGATGCCGCGCCGCGCCTGAATCCACCCGTTGACCCGTGGCCCGATGGCCTCGACGTCGGTGAACAGGCTGCCCGTCCACGGCTGCACGCCGTTGTAGATCCACACCTGCTTGCCGGCCGCCTCGGCGGCCTGCACCTCGGCGGGGCTGTAGTGGCTGGCCAGCACCATCACGAGGTCGACCGGCTGCGCGGCGACGTTCTCGCTGCAGGTCCAGCCCACCTTCACCCGGCGCGCGTTGGGGTTGTCCGAGCCGTTCAGCAGCGCGCGCCACTGACCACCCCAGGCGTGGCCGCAGGCCTCGTCGATGGCGTAGACGAAGACGTCCGTGTCGTCGAGCACGTCGTTCTGCGCCAAGAGGTCGGCGATCTGCTCGACCACCCGCCGGTCGTTCGCGTCGGGCGAGCCGAACCCGCCGTAGGTGCCCAGGCTCAGCAGGCCATCGCCCTGGCCCTCGCCGGGCCCCTCGTAGCCGGCCTGGGCGGTGTAGGCCGCCCCGGTGAGCGCGGGCAGCGCGGCGCGCGCGTCGCCGACGTTCAGCGCGTGGTGCATGGGCACCAGGCGGTGGCGGTGATACAGGCGCCAAAGGTGCTGCTGGGCGGCGGCCTGCGCGGCGTTGCCCATGCGCTGGCCGAGGTACCAGGGCGCGAAGAACAGCGCCGTCTCGACCGGGCGCGCGGGCAGCGTCGCGGCGCCCACGTCGAGGCGCACGGGCACGGTGGCCAGCTCGCGCGCGCCCGCGTGGACGACGATCTCACCGGTGTAGGTGCCCGGCGCCTGGCCGCGCGGCACGTACACGTCGACCCACACGACGCCGTTCTGGCGGGCGGCGATCGACAGGGGATAAGGGGCCCAGCTCGGGGCGACCTCGATCGGGATCAGCGCGTCCGGCACCGGGCCGACGAAGGCGTCCTCGTCCGGACCCGAGCCGGGCCACCAGCCCAGCGAGCCGCCCCAGGGGCTGGCCGAGGGGCGGCGGATGTCGACGAAGTGGGCGACGAAGCGCTCGATGCGCCGCCCGAGCGAGCGCGTGGGATCGTCGGCGCCGGGGGCGTTCTCGATGCGCGCGCCGTCGGGGCCGGTGAGCCCGGCGAAGTCGACGGTGACGTTGTCGAGGGGTGAGCCATCGGCCTCGACCACCACCTGGAAGGCGACCACCTCGTCGCGCAGCGCGATCAGACGCAGGGGCTCGCCCGGCGACCAGACCGGGTTGTCGGCGCCCTGCTCCCACGGGGTGTCGACGGCGTCGCGGCGCACCTTCTGGCCGTCGTCGATCAGCCAGACCGAGGGCGCGGCGCCGGCCAGGGCGGGGAGGGCGAGGAGGGCGGTGACGAGGATCGCGGTGCGCATGGGCTGACGGTACGTTCGGGCTCCGGTCGGGAGCAACGGTCGGGGTTTCGAGCGGCGGCGGCGTGCTACCGTGGCGCCATGTTGCGGCCCTTGGTCATCGGCCTCGCCCTGTCGGGCTGCTCCCTGACGCTCGAGTTGGACGCCCCGGGCCCGACCATCGTTTCGGACTTGGGGGCAGCGGCCGACCTCGACGCGGCGCCGGACGCCGCGCGCGACGCGGCGGCGCCGCCGCCCAAGCCGCGCGTCGACGCGTCGCCGCCGCCGGTGGCCGACGCCGCGCTGCCCGACGCCGAGCCGTTCGACGCCGCGCCGCCGCCGGACGCCGCCCTGGCGCCCGTGACCGAGCGCGATCTGGTGGGCGCGGGCGGCCGCGGGGACGGCGCGCGCTGGGACGAGGCGGGGCTGCGGCTGGCGGCCGACGCGGACGTCGGCGTCTTCGTGTCGCGGCCCTTCGTCGCGCGCCCGGGGCTGCGCTGGCGGACGTTGCGCTGGCGGCCCCACCTGCCCTACGGCCGGCCGCTGCCCGACGGGGGCGCCGTCGAGGCCGCCTTCACCGGCGGCGCGGCCGACATGCGCGACAACGTGCTGCTGCTGCACCTGGACGACGGGCTGCGGGGCGGCGAAGCGCTGGTCGACGCCTCGCCGCGCGGCACCACGGGCGTCGTCGAGGGCGCGCCGGGGGCGGCCCCGGGCCTGTTCGGCGGTGGCGGTCGGCTGGGGCGCACCGATCGCTTGGCGCTGCCCTCGGAGCAGCCAGCCTTCGATCCCGGCGAGGGCGACTTCACCTGGGCGCTGTTCGTGCGCAGCGAGCCTTGCGTGGGGCGCAACAACGTGTGGATGGGCGGCGAGGACGCCGACGCCGGCCGCCGGCACCTGTGGCTGGGCTGCCAGATCGGGGCGCCCTGCGCGGACGACGGCACCGGCCTGGGCGGGGCGGTGCGCGACGTCGCGGGCACGGTCATCGACATCTGCGGCGAGGCCGCGGTGGGCGACGGCGGCTGGCACCATCTGGCGCTGGTCAAGCGGGGTCACCGGCCCGGGCGCGTGGTGTACCTGTTCGACGGCGAGCCGGTGGTGCAGAGCGAAGAGGTGGCGTGGGCGGGCGGCTTCGGGCTCGACGGCGGCCGGCCCTTCACGATCGGCGGCTTCCCGGTCGGCGAGTACTGGGCGGCGGGCGACATCGACGAGGTGGCCATCTGGCACCGGGCGCTGTCCGACGACGAGGTGCGGGGGATCGCGGCGCGAGGCCTGGCGTCGGCGCAGGTCGAGGTGCGGGTGTGCGCCGACGCCGGCTGTGGCGAGGTCGGGCCCTTCGTGACGCTCGAGGGGGCCGACGACGGACCCGGCTGGTTGGGCGCGGCGCTGCCCGAGCCGGCGGCCTACGTGCAGTACCGGGTGGTGCTGGGCCGGCACGCCGGGCCGTCGCCGGTGGTGTGGGGGGTCGAGCTGACAGCCGCGCCTTGAGGGTTGGGGCGGCGCGGGGCAGGATGCGGCGTCCCGCGAGGAGGAGCTCATGCGCCGCGTGCTGTTGCTGAACGTCGCCGCCCTGTCGGGCAGCCAGATCGGCGAGCGCACGCCGACCCTGAAGGCGCTGGCCGAGCGGGGGACGTTGACGCCGATGGTGCCGCCCTTCGGCGCGCTGACCTGCCCGGCGCACGCGTCGATGAGCACGGGGCTGCCGCCGTCGGGCCACGGCATCGTCGGCAACGGGTGGTACGAGCGGGCCCACGCCAAGGTGTTCAACTGGGGGCGGTCGAACCACCTGATCAGCGGCGAGCAGATGTTCGAGGCGGTGAAGCGGCGCGCGCCGGACGCGAAGACGGCCAGCCTGCTGTGGCGGTACAGCGCGCACTCGGCGGCCGATCTGAAGGTGATCGAGCGGCCCACCTACTGGGCCAGCGGCCAGAAGACCTTCGACTTCTACACCGAGCCCGGCGACCTGCACGGGAGGGCGCTGAAGGCGCTGGGGCCGTTCCCCTTCCCGTTCTTCTGGGGGCCGCTGGCGGGCTGGAAGTCGACCGGGTGGATTCTCGACCTGGTGAAGCTGGTGCTGCGCGAGGATCAGCCGACGCTGACGATGGCCTACGCGCCCTTCCTCGACTACGACGCGCAGCGCTTCGGGCCGGACGATCCGCGGGCGCTCGAGGCGCTGACGACGCTCGACGCGGGGCTGGCGGCGGTGCTCGAGCTGGCCGAGGCGTCGGGCGTGGACGTCGCCATCGTGTCGGACTACGGCTTCGTGGCGGTCGAGCGCCCGGTGTTCCTCAACCGCGTGCTGCGCGAGGCGGGCTACGTGGCGGTGCACGCCGCCGACAACGGCGAGATGCTCGAGCCGGGCCTCAGCCGGGCCTTCGCGCACTGCGACAACCAGCTCGCGCACGTGTACGTCGACGACCCCTGCGACCTGCAGGCGGTGGCGCGCCTGCTGGCCGAGACGCCCGGCGTGGCGCGCGTGCTGGACGCCGCGGATCAGCGCGTCGAGGGGCTGAGCCACCCGCGCTGCGGCGATCTGGTGTGCGTGGCCGAGCGCGACGCCTGGTTCGCGTACCCGTACTGGCTGGACGAGGCCAAGGCGCCCGATTTCGCGCGCTGCATCGCCATCTTCGACAAGCCGGGCTTCGATCCGTGCGAGCTGTTCGCGCCGCCCGGCTTCGGGGGCAAGCTGCACCTTGGGCGCCGGGTGCTGCAGAAGAAGATGGGGCTGGCGGTGCCCTTCGACGTGGTCGACCCGGACGCGACGCGGGTGGGCGGGGCGCGCAACGCCGACCGCGGCGACGTGCAGAACGGGGCGGTGCTGCTGACCTCGTGGGCGCGGCCCGAGGCGGCGTCGCTGCCGCTCGAGGCGGTGAAGCAGGTGGTGCTCGACCGCCTGTTCGACTGAGCGCGTGGCGTCGGCCCGGCCGCGTGGGTCAAGGTGAGTCGGGGAAGGCAGCGGGGGGAGCCATGCGGCGCGTCGTGATCGGGGCGATCTTCGGGATCGGGCTGTGGGCCTGCGACGACGCGGGCGGGGGTGAAGCGCCCGAGGACGTCGGCGCGGTGGCCGATGGCGCGGCGGGCGACGGCGGCCCCGCGGGTGATCGGGGGGTGGTCGACGGCGGCGCACCGGTGAGCGACGCGGCGGCCCGCGACGGCGGGGACGTCGCCGACGCCGTGACGGACGCGCGGGTGGGGGTGGACGTCGGGGGCGACGGAGACGCGGGGCGCGACGCGGCGGTGGACGCCGCGCCCGGCGCCGACGGCGGCGCGGCGACCGACGGCGGGGCGCCTGCCGACGGCGGGCGGCCGACGGCGGGCGGCCGACGGCAGGGCGGACGGCGCGCCAGTGGACCAGGGCGCCGAGGACGTCGCGACCCCGGTGGATCTCGGCGTACCGGACGGCGCGATGGCGGCCGACCTCGGCGCGCCGGACGGCGCAGCGGTCGACGACCTGGGCGCACCCGACGCCGCGGCCCTGGTCGACCTGGGCGCCCCTGACGCCGCGCCCCGATCGACCTCGGCGCGCCCGCGGACGCCGCGCCGCGGCTGGACGCCGCGCCGCCGGCCGACGCGGCCGTCGTCGTCGTGCCCGACGCCGCCGTCGACGCGGCGCCCGAACCCGACGCCGCGCCGGACGCCGCGCCCGACCCCGACGCCGCCCCGGACATGGGCCTCGCGGCCCACCCGCTGTCCGACGAGTTCGACGGCCCGCCGGCCGACCTGCTGGCCGGCGCCGACATCGGCTGGCAAGTGCTGCACCCCGAGCGCGCCGCGCGCGTGACGCAGGCCAACGGCGTGCTCGAGATCGTCGCCCAGAACCCCCCGCCGGGGCAGAACTGGGCCTGGTTCCAGGACTTCTACGCCGTGCTGGTCTACCGCGAGGCCACCGGCAACTTCGCGGTCACCGCGCGCCTGCGCGTGGTCGACGACGCCCGGCCCGACCAGCCGCCCACCGGCGACTTCAACGCGCGGGCGGCTTCGTCATCCGCGATCCCGCCGGCACCCACGGCGGCGACGAACACTGGGTGATGTACAACTTCGGGGCGCAGGGCCCCAGCGGCTACTCGCGCGAGATCAAGAAGACGCAGGCGTCGCGGTCGGGCCTGTACCTGAACCCGCAGCCCTTCGCCGAGGATGTGCTGCTGGTGTGCCGCGTGGGCGACGCCTTCCGCTTCTGGACCTGGGACGACGGCGCCTGGAGCCCCGAGTCGTATCTGCCCGGCGTGACCGCCAACCAGGCGCACGCCTGGCCCGAGATCGACGTCACCGGCGTCGAGCCGATGCGCTTCGACCTGCCCCTGCCCGCCACCGTGCAGGTGGGCGTGATGGCCGGCGCGTGGACCACCGCCGGCCCGGCCGACGACTCGCGCACCCGGGCCGTGATCGACTACGTCCGCTTCGCGCCCACCGCGCCGGCCAGCTTCGACGACTGCACCGCGGGCTTCCCCGACCCCTGAAGGTCACCCACCGAGCGCCTCGGCCAGCAGGTCGAACACCACGCGGATGCGGCGGCTGGTGTGCAGCTCGCGGTGGGCCGTCAGCCACATGGGCACCGGGAAGGCCGGCAGGTCGGGCAGGGCGAGGCGCACGGCCGGCTCGGCGTCGCCGACCACCTGCATCATCATGCCCACGCCCAGCCCCGCCTTCACCATCGCCCACTGCGCGAGCTGGCTCTCGCTGACCACCACGAAGCGGTCGTGCTGCACGGGCAGGCCGAGGCCCTGCAGCGCGCGAGCGAAGGTCTCGCTGCGGTCGAAGCCGACGAAGTCGCACGCGGCCAGCGCCTCGGGCGTGGCCGGATCACCCTGGCTCGCCAGGTAGGCCGGCGTGGCGTAGAGGCGGGCGGCGCCCTCGGGCAGCTTGCGCGCCACCAGATCGGGCTGCGTCGGCCGCACGTTGCGCAGCGCGATGTCCGCCTCGCGGCGGCGCAGATCCGCCTGGGCGTTCGACGCGACGATGTCGATCGTGATGCCCGGGTGGGCCGCACGCAGGCGCGCCACGATGGGCGGCAGCAGGTGCGTCGCGATGACCTCGCTGGCCGTGACACAGACGTTGCCGTCGATCGACTGCGACTGCCCGTGGCCGCCAGCGACACGCGCGTCGCCGCCTCGCCCATCGCGCGGACGTGGTCGACCAGCTCGAGGCCGGTGGGCGTCAACACCAGGCCGTGCCCCACGCGCTCGAAGAGCGCGACGTCCAGCTCCTCCTCCAGCGCGGTCACCTGGCGCCCGACGGTGGGCTGGCTGAGGCCGAGCGCGCGCGCCGCGGCCGAGAAAGAACCCTCCCTCGGCGGTGACCAGGAAGGCCCGCGCGCGGTTCCAGTCGAAGGTGACGGTGCGCCAGTCCATGCGCAGATGCATAGCATGGTCGTCGATATCGGCGAAGACGGCTGCGCGGATGAATCAGTAGGACCTGATCCGGGCGGCGCGGCCGAGTCCCTTCGTCCTGGGTGGTGGCCGAGTCCGTTGTCGTCCCGGGTGCCGTCCTGTCCTGGATGGAAGGCAGAGCCGTGAATCCTGCCGCCCACTTTCTCCCTTGACCCGTTCCAGGGGGGGCGTAGCTTTCCAGGCAGGCTGAAGGTGCGGCGCTGCGCCGCACCGGCAAACGGGCACGCTGCGTGATTCGGGCCACCGAGGTCGACTCGTTCGGAGTCGATGCCTCTCTGTGGCCGAACGCTCGGGCAGCAGGGGCAGGGCGCGATGAGGTCGTCTCACGAACGGACAGCGTTGGGCCGGTGGACCGCACGCCGCGGGCTCACCGCGATGACTGGACTGTGGCTGCTGGTGGCGACGCCGGCCCTCGGGGCGGGCGTCTGTCCCGGGGCCACGGCGCCGGCCGATGCGGTGCCCCTCGGACTCGAGGCACGTCGGCTACTGAGCCGCGTGGGCGAGGCCCTGAAGGCCCCCGTGGCGGTCGCCGAGGCGCCGACCCGAACGACGCCCTGCGTCACGCGCGTCGGCGTCTTCGTACCCACCGGTTGGCTGCCGGTCGCCGGGCCCCCAGCGCAGGCGGTTGGCGTTGGCCGTCTCGCCTGGTTGATCGGTCTGCAGCGCGCCCTGTTCTTCATGCCGCCCACCGTGGACGCCTCGGTGGCATCCGCCGAGCTGGCCGGGTGTGCCCTGGCGCGGCTCGATGTCCGTGGGGACGCCTTGACGCTCCAGGTGACATCGCTCCGCGCGGTGATCGGCGTTGCGACCGCCGAGGTCGACGCCTTCGACGGATCAGTCGCTCGGGGGTACGCGCGATGCGCCGGCAACTGATCCTCGGCGCGCTCGTCGCGTTGGCGCCTTTGGCCCGCCATCGCCCAATCCTGCGTCTTCGATCTCGACGGCGACGGTACGGACGACGCCTACGACAACTGCGTCGGCCTCGCCAACGACCAGGAGGATCGCGACTACGACATGATCGGTGACGCCTGTGATCCCGTCGTGCTGGGCATGGACGGCGATACCGTGCCCGACGAGGTCGACAACTGCCCCTGGGATCGCAATCCGACCCAGACCGATCAGGACGGCGACGGCGTCGGTGACGTCTGTGACAACTGTCCCGCGGTGCCCAACCGCGACCAAGCGGACGTGAACTGGGACGGCGTCGGAGATGCGTGCGCCGCGCCGCCGGACAGCGATGGTGATCTTCTGGCGGACACCGCGGATCCGTGTCCGTTGCTGCCAGTGGCCACCGCCGATCACGCAGATCCGGACGGCGACGGCCTGGGCAATGCGTGCGACAACTGCCCGAGCGTCGCCAACGAGGATCAGAGCGACAGCGACGGCGACGGCGACGGTGACGCCTGCGACGGCGACCGCGATGGCGACGGCCTCGCCAACGAGGTCGACTTCTGCGACGGGTGGGGCGGTGAGACGGACGGCGACGGCGACGGCGTCGGCGACGACTGCGACAACTGTCCGCTGGTCGCCAACCCAGGGCAGGAGGACGACGACTTCAACTGGACCGGCGACGCCTGCCAGGACAGCGACTGGGACCAGGTCCCGGACCTGACGGACAACTGCCCGACGACGCCGAACCCCGGCAGCGGTCAGACCGACGACGCAGACGGCGACGGCCACGGCGACGCCTGCGATCGGTGTCCCGGCGCGCCGGACCCGCCCGGATACATCGACATGAACTGCGACGCCGTCGACGATCGATGCGGCAGCATGACCGACACGGACGGAGACGCGGTCCCCGACCCCTTCGACAACTGCCCGTTCACGGCCAACCCAGGCCAGCGAGACGCCGACTGGGACACGATGGGCGATGCGTGCGATCCGGACGCCGATGGCGACGGTACGCTCAACGAGAGCGACACGTGCCCGGGCCAGTGGGGGGCGGGCGGCGATCTCGACGGCGACGGCCTGGGAGACGACTGCGACAACTGTCCGACAATCGCCAACCCGGATCAGGCCGACTTCGACTTCGATTGGGTCGGCGACGCCTGCGACGACGACCTCGACGGCGATGGGGTGCTCAACACCCAGGATGTGTGCCCGTGGTACGCGGTCCAGGTCACCGCCGACCTCGATGGCGACGGCGTCCCGGATCGCTGCGACAACTGCGTGACGACGGCGAACGCCTCCCGAGCCGATCTCGACGCCGACGGCCTCGGCGACGCGTGCGACGACGACGCCGACGGCGACAGCCTGCTCCCGCCGACGGACTGCGATGACCTCAACGCCGCGGTGCCCGGCCCGATCGAGCTGTGCAACGGTCTCGACGACGACTGCAACGACACGGTCGACGACGGCTGGGGCACGGGCGATCCGTGCGAGGACGGCCTCGGCGCGTGCTACGCCGAGGGTGTGATCGAATGCGCGCCGGACGGCCAGAGCGTGGCCTGCTCGGTCCAAGCAGGCCAACCGACGGCCGAGCTGTGCAACGGCGTCGACGACGACTGCGACGGCGTCACGGACGAGGGCTACCTCTGGGGCGGGCGCGGCGTCGGGCAGACCTGCGAGGGCATCGGCGCCTGCGCCGGCCTCGGGGCGACGGTGGTGTGCAACGATCCGTCGACCGCCACGTGCTCCCCACTCACCGCCGAGCAGTGCGACAGCGTCGACAACGACTGCGATGGCGAGTTCGACGAGGGGTTCGCCCTTGGCACGGCGTGTTCGGAGGGCGTTGGAAGATGCGCCGTGGACGGGGTCATCGCCTGCACCGGGCTCACCACGTCCGCCTGCGACGCCACGCCGCTTCAGCCGCCCGAGCCGGTCGAGCTGACCTGCAACGGTCTCGATGACGACTGCGACGGGAGCGTCGACGAGGGCGTGCTGGCCGGCGTTGGCGAGACGTGCGTCGTAGGCATCGGCGCCTGTGCGCGGACTGGACCGATGATCTGCGAGGCCGGCGCGCTCGCCTGCAGCGCCACGCCCGGCGCGCCCACGGCCGAGACCTGCAACGGCATCGACGACGACTGCGACGGTGGGGCGGACGAGCTGGCCGGCACGCCCGAGCTGTGCAACGACGCCGACGAGGACTGCGACGGGCTGGTCGACGAGGGCGCGCCGGCCTGCGAGGGCCTCGGCACACCGCCCCCGGTGGTCGTGCCACCACCGGGCGGGGTCGCGGGTCCGGGCGATCTGGTCGACAGCATCATCGGGGGTGCCAGCCCTCCGCAGGCGGGTTGGACTGTTGTCGACGATGCCGAGCCTCGCACCGTGGTCAGCGGTCGCATCGTCCAGCGGGGCGGCCCGCCGTTGCCGCGGGTTCGGGTCTCGGTCTTCGGTCGGCCGGACGCGGGCTCGGTCCAGAGTCGCCCGGACGGCGAGTTCACGATCGTCGTACCCGGCGGCGGGCACGCGCTGCTGAGCTTCGACCGGCTGGCGCCGGACGGTCGGCCCGAGTACCTGAGCGTGCATCGCCGGGTGAAGCTGGGGCGCGCCGAGCGCTGGCGTATCGAGGATGTCGTGATGCTGGCGGTCGACGACGCCGAGCACCCGCCGACGCTGATCGACCGCGCCGCCACCGATCTGCAGGTGGCGCTCGGCCGCGTCGAGAGTGAGCCCGATCCGATCGATCCGACCGCACCCGACCTCGTGCGCCAGGCCACCGTGCTGGTGCGCCCTTCCACCACCGTCGTCGAGGTGGCGCCCGACGGCACCGAGACGCCGCTGGTGGGCGACTACAACATCCGCGCGATCGAATACACCGTGGGCCCGCAGGGCCTCGCGACGATGCCCGCGCCGCTGCCCGAGCCGACGGCATACACCTACGCGATCGAGCTGATGGTCGACGAGCTGGCGGCGGCGGCGCAGGTGAAGTTCGATCCGCCGGTGGTCTTCTACGTCGAGAACTTCCTGGAGTTCCCGATGACCCACGCCGCCGGACACGGCGTGGGACACCGGCACCGTGTACACCGGCACCGTGCCCGCCGGCTATCTACGACCGAGCGCTGGGGCGTTGGGTCGCCGCGAGCAACGGCACGCTGGTGAAGGGTGCTGGCCGACGGCATCGACGACACCGTCGTCCTCGGTGCCAGGCAGATAGGGGAGAGGGTGGTGGCGGGGCTCCGGGTTTCAGCGGGAGTGGATGAATCCGGCGTGACTGGGCGGACTGGAGCGCCGTGAGACGTTCGGTCGGGGCTTCGTGGGCTGTGCGGCGGGCGAAGACGCGCGGGGGGCGGGTGAAGGGGGCGTGGGCGGCGGCAGGTGGGCGCACTTCGTCGGTGGCGCGGGGCGCGGACGGTGGCGGGTTCGGGCGGCGCGGCGGGCGCTACGTCGCCGCGGCGGGCGGGTCGCAGAAGGCGTGGAGCGGGAGCACGCAGCCCTCGGGGAAGTTGCACTTGCCGCGGTGGGCGCGCAGGGCGTCGGCGGCGCGGCGGTAGGCCTCGACGAACGCGGCGTAGGCGGCGCGCCAGAGCTTGCGGGTCGCCTTGGTCGTCGTGTGGACGAGGGGCATCGGGCTCTCGTCCATGCTGGCCGGGCGGTGGTGCGGATGCATGGCGAGCACGCGGGCGGCGCCGAGAACGGACTTGCCCGTGCGGCGGCGCTCTTCGGCGGCGGCCGCTTCGACCTCGCGGATGATGCGGCGGACGAGGGTGGCGCGCTGGCCGTGGGACAGGTGGGCGAGGCTGGGCAAGGGCTTCAGCTCGAGGTGCATGGGGGTGGTGAAGTCGGCCTCGTCGACGTCGGCGTCGGGGTTCATCAGCCGCGCCGCGTGCAGCGCGGTGCGGTCGACCCACTCGCCCTTCAGCTTGCCGCTGCCCAGCAGCGCGGCGTCGGACTGGACCCCGGGCCACTCGGCGATGCGCTCCGTGCAGTTCTCCTTGACGCAGTTGCTCAGCAGGTAGCGCAGGCGCTCGACCTCGCTCGCCTCGTCGTCGATGACGATGGCGTGGTAGCGGCCCTGCCACATCGGGCCCTTCCAGTCGTGCAGGTGCCCGACCTCGATGGAGATCTGCTGGTTCACCAGGCACATGAACGCCGCCATCGTCGCGGCGTCGGGCACGGTCACGATCAGCGCGTAGTGGTTGCTCATCGTGTTGATGCCGTGCACGACCACGCCGTACTTCTCGGCGGCGTGGGCGACGACGCCGATGACGCGGCGGTCGAGGGTCGGCGAGGGGCGCAGCAGGTAGCGCCCCTGGATGCAGCGGACGGTGATCTCGATGGGGCGTGTGGCGTCGGGAACGTAGCGCATCTTGCGGGCCATGGGGTCCTCCGGCGGTTGTTCGCGGAGGCCCCTATCGGACAGTGGAAGCGCGTGTTGCGCCCGGGCGGCCGTTTTCGACGATTTCTTCGCCGTGGTCGTGGCGCAGGTGGGCTGTGCGGGGAGGCTCTCGGAGCGGTTGGCCGACTTGCCGAGATCTGGGTGGCACGTGTGGAGGGCACGTGGGGCGGAGAATTGGGTGGCACGTGGGGGGCGAAGATGGCGGTACGTTAGTTCATGCATAAATGCATGGAACGGTTGCTTGTTTGGGCGAAGACGACTGCGCAGATGAATCGGTAGAACGTGATCAGACGGTCGGGACGGACATCGGCCGCGGATGACAGAACAGCCGAGGAGGACGACATGCAGGCCGCCATTCACACGCAGTACGGTGCCCCCGAGACCCTGACCGTGGGCGAGGCGCCCATCCCGAGCGTCGGCGCCGACCAGGTGGTGGTGCGGGTGTTCGCCAGCCCCGTCACGCAGGGCGACCGCCACGTCCGCGCCGCCGACTTCCCCGGCATCGGGTGGCTGCCCGGCCGGCTGATGATGGGCCTGCTGCGCCCCAAGAACCGGGTGCCCGGCGGCAACTTCGCCGGCCGGGTGGTCGAGGTCGGCGCCGACGTCACGCGCTTCGCCGTGGGCGACGACGTCTTCGGCGCCTGCGACAGCGGGGCGCAGGCCGAGTTCGTCGCGGTGAAGGCCGAGGGGGCCATCGCCAAGATGCCGGCGGGGGTGCGCTACGACGAGATCGCCGACGCGCCCTACGGCGCGGGCACCGCGGTGACCTTCCTCGAGAAGCTGGCCGAGCTGGGCGCGGGCGAGCGCGTCCTGATCCTGGGCGCGTCGGGCGGCGTCGGCCGCGCGGCGGTGCAGATCGCCAAGGCCCGCGGCGCCGAGGTCACGGGCGTCGCCAGCGCCGCGAAGGCCGATCTGGTGCGCGCCCTGGGCGCCGATCATGTGCTCGACTACCGCGCCGTGGATCCCACGACCGGCGACCGCCGCTACGACGTGGTGTTCGACACCGCCGGCCGGATCGGCTTCCGCCAGGTCCGCCGCGTGCTGGCCCGCCGCGGCCGCTTCCTGACGACCCGGCTGAGCGCGAGCATCCTGTTCTGGATGTTGCTGACGAAGCTGTTCGGCGCGCGCCGCGCCCTGTTCGGCCTCGCGCTGCCCGACGCCGCCCTGGTCGAGCGCGTGCGCGCCCTGTTCGAGGCCGGCGCCCTGCGCCCCGTGATCGACCAGCGCTTCCCGCTGACCCGCATCGCCCAGGCCCACGTCCGCGTCGAGTCCGGCGCCGCCCGCGGCAGCGTCGTCATCACCCTCGCCGAACCCGAGCCCCTGCGCGTCGCCGCCTGACCACCCGCGTCCTCCCGGCGCCGCACGAACGATGGCTCCGACGCGACGCCCGACGCGAGACGTGCCCGTGCCCGTGCCCGTGCCCGTGCCCGAAAGGCCCCAACGCTCGCCTGTCGACCCCCTGCAATTGGCCAGAGCCTTCGCGTCCCACGGACCGATCGATCAGCGCCCCCGACCGCCCCCGCCCCCTCACCCCCGCCGCCGCCGCACCCCCCACAGCCCCACCAGCAGCAACCACAGCGCCCCGCCCGGCGCCCCATCCGTCGCCCTGCACCCGCACCCCTCCTTGCGCTCGGTGCAGTCGTCGTTGCAGGGCCGCAGCCGATACTCCGCGGCGCCCGGCGCCTGCTCCTCGGCGGGATCGCAGGCCTCGCCGGGTTGCACGATCCCGTCGCCGCAGAAGCCCTCGTCGGTGGCGGGCGTCTCGACGCGGCAGGTCGCGTCGCAGCCGTCACCGGGCGTGGTGTTGCCGTCGTCGCAGGCCTCGGTGGCGTCCACCGTGCCGTCGCCGCAGACCGCCTCGATCTGGCAGCCGCCGCTGCAGCCGTCGCCGGCCATCACGTTGCCGTCGTCGCAGGTCTCGCCGGGGTCCAGGCGCCCGTCGCCGCAGACCGCCTCGGGCTTGCAGCGCGGGCCGCAGCCGTCGCCGGCGTTCGTGTTGCCGTCGTCGCAGGCCTCGCCGAAGTCGCGCTGGCCGTCGCCGCACACGGCCTCGAGCTGGCATTGCGGGTCGCAGCCGTCGCCGGGCTCGGTGTTGCCGTCGTCGCAGCCTTCGCCGCGCTCGACGCCGCCGTTGCCGCAGACGCCGCGCTCGACCTGGCAGAACGCGTCGCACCCGTCGCCGTCGTCGCGGTCGCCGTCGTCGCAGGACTCGCCGCGGTCGAGCGTGCCGTTGCCGCAGTCGGCGGTGGGGCCCATGGGATCCTCGACTCGGCAGTCGGCGGCGCAGCCGTCGCCGTCGGCCGTGTTGCCGTCGTCGCATTGCTCGCCCACCTGGTGCGCGCCGTCGCCGCAGGTCGACGGTTCGATCGAACAGTCCGGCGCGCAGCCGTCGCCGGCGGCGGTGTTGCCGTCGTCGCAGGCCTCGCCGGGCTGCTGGATGGCGTCCCCGCAACGCTCCACGCCGCAGGCGCCGCTGCAGCCGTCGCCCGACACCGTGTTGCCGTCGTCGCATTGCTCGCCGGGATCGAGGTCGCCGTCGCCGCAGGCGGCGGGATCCTCCAGCCGACACACGGCGTCGCAGCCGTCGCCCTCGACCGTGCCGCCGTCGTCGCATTGCTCGCCCGGCCCGACGACGCCGTCGCCGCACGCCTCGGGGTTCTCGAGCGCGCAGTCCTTGTCGCAGCCGTCCCCGTCGAGCGCGTTGCCGTCGTCGCATTGCTCGCCCGGCCCGCGCACGCCGTCGCCGCAGCCTTCCAGCCGGCAGGTGGGTCCGCAGCCGTCGAACGCCTCGCGGTTGCCGTCGTCGCAGGCCTCGCCGGGGCCGGGCCGGCCGTCGCCGCACACCTCGGCCGTGCAATCGGGCGCGCAGCCGTCGCCGGGCAGCAGGTTGGCGTCGTCGCACTCCTCGACGTCGAGCAGCAGCCGCCCGTCGCCGCACACGGCGCGGGTGCAGTCGGGCAGGCAATCGCTCCCGTCGGCGTTCACGTCGCCGTCGTCGCATTGCTCGCCGGCCTGCACCACGCCGTCGCCGCAACGCTCCGCCGCGCACGCGGCCGTGCAGCCGTCGCCGTCGACCGCGTTGCCGTCGTCGCACTCTTCGCCGGCCTGCACCACGCCGTCGCCGCAGCGCTCGGTGCGGCAGAGCGCGCTGCACCCGTCGCCGTCCACGTTGTCGGCGTCGTCGCACTCCTCGCCGGGATCGATGTTTCCGTCGCCACAGGCCGCCGGGTTCGCCGCGCGGCAGCCGGGGCCCTGGGGACCCGGCGCGGTGCAGGCGCCGTCCCCGTTCGCCTCTCCGTCGTCGCAGGTCTCGCCGCCGGCGTACCAGACGACGCCGTCGCCGCAGCGCGCCCGCTCGCAGGTCGACAGGCAGTCGTCGTGGTCGTTCGCGTTGCCGTCGTCGCATTGCTCCAGCGTCGCGACGGCCTCGGCGCCGGGCACGAGGTCGAGCGTCGCGCCGCCCGCGGCCGACTCTGCCAGCGTGCCGCCCCCGACGCGCTGCACCTCGAAGGCGCCCTCGGCCTGCATGGACATCAGCACGGGCAGCGCGGTCTCGTCGACGCCGAGCCCCGTGCGGTCGGCGCGCAGCTCGAGCACGGTGCGCACGCGCATCACCCGCGTGTCGGCGTCGGTGGTGCGCAGCGCGACGCCGCCCGGTCCGCTGGTCAGCAGGATCTCCCAGGGGTGCCCGGTCAGCGCGGCGCCGAGCTCGCGATCGAGGTCGCGGTCGGCGAAGCGCACGACGACGCCTGCGGTGACGTAGCGCCGCGCCCGCTGCGGACCGGGCACCTGCTCGACGCGGTCGACGTCGAAGGACACGGCCACCTCGACCGGGCGCTCGGCCAGCGGCGCGAGGCTGTTCTCGCGACCCGTGCGCGGCCCGGGATCGAGCGTCTCGGTGTTCAGCGTCAGGCGCAGGCAGTATTCGAGCGATGTGTCGCACAGCGTCGAACAGTCCTCGCCCGCGTCCGGGTCGCACCGCCTCAGCACGCCGTCGCCGCACCGCGCCCGCGTGCAGTCGTTGCGGCAGGCGTCGGTGTCGTCCTCGTCGCCGTCGTCGCAGGCCTCGTTGGCCTGGCGGATGCCGTCACCGCAACGCTCGGTGCGGCAGTCCGCGGTGCAGCCGTCGTCGCTCTCGGTGTTGCCGTCGTCGCACTCTTCTGCGCCGGTCTTCCGACCGTCGCCGCAACGCTCCAGCGTGCACTCGGCGCTGCACCCGTCACCGTCGGCGGTGTTGCCGTCGTCGCACACCTCGCCCACCTGCAGCGCGCCGTCGCCGCAGGCCGCGTTCAAGAGCCCGTCGAGCGCCTGGCACGCGGTCATCGTCGCGAGCATCTCGGCGCGCGCCGCGCCCGCGCTGCCCGCCTTGGCGCCGGCGTAGCAGAAGGCCACGCGCGCCCGCTCGCCGGGCAGCAGCGGGCCGTCGAGCAGCATCGCCACGGCCACCTGCTTCTCGCTGCGCGCGTCGACGTCGTCGTGGTCGCCGCTGACGTCCGGGTGCCACAGGAAGAAGCGCTTGCGGTTGTCGTCGATGGACGGCGCGAACTGCGACAGCGACAGGCGATCGTCCAGGTTGTAGTTCGACTGCACGAAGCGCGGCGATCCCATGCGCGACGGGGCCGATCCCACGGCGAAGAAGGTGGGCTCGTCGGCGTAGGGGTGCTCGTCGTGCACCAGCGCGGTGCCGGTGGCCGCGTCGTAGTCGGTGCCGTCGTCGCGCGAGGCGGGCTTCAGATCCATGTCGCTGATCATGCCCACGTGCACGAAGGGGAGGATCCGCCGGCTCTCGTTGACCAGCGTGAACTGGTGCAGGATCGCGTTCTGCCCGGTCACCACGAAGCTGCGGTACTCCACCTTCAGGCCGGTGTGGACGCCGTGGAAGAAGGCCGGGTCGAGGGGATCCTGGTCGTCGCCCGACATCTCGAAGTCGCCGGGCAGATCGGGGATGTCGCTCAGCAGCGACTCGATCTGCGCGCGCGCCTCGTCGGACACCTTGCCCACCAGCGCGGTCAGGAAGTCTTCGAGGCCGTACACGCGGATGCCGCTGTTCTTCTTCGGGTTGTTGGGGTTGTCGAAGTCGACGCGGAAGGCGCTGTCCATCGCCAGGCCCAGGTCGTCCTCGAGGCTGTCGAGGTCGAAGTCACCGAAGTCGAGCTGCAGCATCTTCAGGCGTTCGAGCGTGCGCAGGCGACCGATCTGGCCCTGCACGACGCCGATCACGCGCATCACCTCCGAGACGTAGGCGGCCAGATCCTCGCCGGACAGGTCGGGGCGCAGCATCATCGCCAGGGCCTCGGGATCGGTCGCGATCACCTGCTCGATCGCGTCGGCCAGGCCGGCCAGGCTCTCGTACTCCAGCGGGTCGATGCCCAGGATGGCCAGCTGATCGAGGTCGAGGCCGGGATCGGCCACCATCACCGCGAAGCTGCAATGGGGGCAGCTGTCGAAGCGCCCGTACTCGTCGGGATCGCCGTCGCTGTCGAAGACGAAGCGGTAACCGACGCCGCGGCCGCCGCGGTCGTCGACGATGGCGTTGCGGACGGGATCGCTCGCGAAGTGCTCGGCCTGGTGCGGGGGCTCGCCGCAGACGCCGCCGTCGCAGTCGTCGCCGCACACCCACTCGCCGTCGTCGCACGTGCAGGCGGCCGGGCGGCAGGCGACCGCCTCGGTGTTGCACGCCTGGGTGTCGGGGCAGCCGGTGACGCTGCAGCCGGCGGGGCTGGGCGTGGTGCATGGCCGCACGCACTCGCCGCCGTCGCAGCCTTCGCACTCCCAGGTGCCCGTCTCGGCGTCGCAGACGCAGGACGAGGGCACGCAGGTGTCGGTGACCAGACACACGCGGTCGCCGGGGCAGGCGCCGCGGGCGAAGCAGCCGACGGGGTTGGCCTCGGCGCAGGCGGGATCCGATTGGGCGCCGGCCGGGGCGCCGAGCAGCAGCAAGGTGATCGCGACCGTCCAGCGCATGGCAACCTCCCATCGACCAGCGGTCGACGCCCCGTGACCATTCCCACCATGGACGGCCGGCGGCCGGCTGTCACGCGGGCCGGACGTCGGGCTCACTCCTCGGAGTGCAGATGCGTGAGCGGGGCCGTCTGTTGGCGCGCGATGTCGTCGGCGGGGCCGGGGCGACCGAACAGATAGCCCTGCAGGTGGGTGCAACCGATGCCCAGCAGCAGGTCGCGCTGCGCCTCGGTCTCGACCCCCTCGGCCACCACCGACAGGCCCAGGCGACGCGCCATCAACACCGACGCCTCGACGATGGCCGCGTCGCCCGCGTCCTCGGTGATCTCGCGCACGAAGGAGCGATCGATCTTCAGGGCGTCGATGGGCAGCCGGCGCAGGTAGGCCAGCGACGAGTAGCCGGTGCCGAAGTCGTCGATGGCGAAGCGCACGCCCAGGCCGCGCAGGGCGGTCATGTTGCGGATGACGGTCTCGAGGTCGCGGACGAAGATGCTCTCGGTCAGCTCGAGCTCGAGGCTGTCGCCGCTGACGCCGGCCAGCCCGAGCGCCTCGCGTACGTCGGCCACGAAGCCGCCGGTGCGCATCTGCAGCGCGCTGACGTTGACCGCCACCCGGTGCGGCGCGTGGGGGATGCGCTGCCAGCGGGCCACCTGCTGGCAGGCGGCCCGCAGCACGAAGCGGCCCAGCGCGTGGATCTGCCCCGTCTCTTCGGCCACCTGCACCAGCTCGAGGGGACCGATGGGCTCGGCCGCGGGGCCGTCCCACCGCAGCAGCGCCTCGGCCGTCACCGCGCGGCCCTTGGCGTCGGTGATCGGCTGGTAGTGCAGCGTCAAGAGCGTCTCGTCCAGGCCCCGGGTCAGCATCGACTGCACCGCCAGGCGGCGATCGACGGCGGCCTGCATCGTGGCCTCGAAGAAGCGCAGATCGCCGCGGCCCTCTTCCTTCACGCGGTACATGGCAGTGTCCGCGCGGCGCAGCAGATCGGCCGCCTCGGTGGTCCGCCCGTCGGGGAACAGCGCGATGCCGATGCTGGCGGCCACCGACAGCGGGTGGCCGTCGACCACGACCGGCTCGGTGAGCAGGCCGAGCAGCTTCTCGGCCACGCGCTGCGCGCGCGGGGCGGCCAGCGCGCGGTCGGCGGGCAGCCCGGTCAGCAGCACCACGAACTCGTCGCCGCCCAGGCGGGCGGCGGTGTCCTCGCGGCGGACGCTGGACTCGAGCCGCCGGGCCACCTCGCGCAGCAGGTGATCGCCCACGTCGTGTCCGAGCGCGTCGTTGACCGTCTTGAAGTGGTCGAGATCCAGGTACAGCAGCGCGCCGTGGTCGCCGTTGCGCCGGGTGCGCGCGACCTCGTGCTCCAGCCGCTCGAACAGCAGCCGCCGGTTGGGCAGGCCGGTCAGGGGGTCGTAGTATGCGAGCTGCTCGATGCGCGCCTGGGCCTCCTTGCGCTCGCGGATGTCGCGCACGACGGCGACGAAGCGCCCGCCCTCGTCGCTGTGCACCCACTGCACCACCACCTCGACGGGCACGGTCTCGCCGTCCTTGCGCGTGTGGGTCGTCTCGAGCGTGGCGGCCGCCGACTCGCGCCCGCGCAGCGATTCGAGGGTCGCGAGGATCGCGTCGCGATCGGCGGCGGGCGCCAGATCCAGGGGGCTCATCTGCAGCAGCTCGGCGCGCTCGTAGCCCACCTGCTGGGTGGCGCCGCGGTTGACGTAGCTGAAGCGCAGGCTGTCCGGGTCGAGGATGTAGACGCTGTCGCGCGTGCGGTCGAGCAGCCGCTGGTGGCGGCGCGCCGCGGCCTCGGCCCGGCGATGCTCGGTGACGTCGCGGACGATCCAGGCGACCGTGGGCCGGCCCCCGGGCGCCTCCATCGGCGCGCAGCGGGCCTCGAAGTCGCGGTGCCCGGCCGGCACGTCGAGGCTGAAGTGCAGGTCCTGGGGTTCGCCGCTGTCGAGCGCCGCGCGCCCGGCCGCGAGGGCTTCGCGCGCGAGCTCGGCCCCGAGCGCGTCGGCGAGGGGCTGGCCCACCGCGTGCGCCGGATCGAAGATCACGCGCTGCGCGCCGTGGCCGAAGGCGTCGATCAGCACGCCCTGCTGATCGACGACGAAGCCCAGATCGGGCATGGCGCGCACGAAGGCGTCCAGCCGGGCCTCGGTGTGCGCCAGCGCCCGGGCGAGGGCCGCCGACTCGGCGAGATCCTGCGCCATCACGACGTGGCCGCCGCGCGCCGTGGGGGTGACGGACAGGGCGACGGGGCCGACGGTGCCGTCGCGGCGCAGCAGCGACGCGCGGCGCCGCAGCAGCGCGCCCTGGCCCAGCAGCGCGGCCCAGGTGACGTCGGCCAGCCGCAGGACGTCCTCGACCGGCTGGCCGTGCGCGGTGGCGTCGGGCCAGCCGCTCAGCGCCCGGGCGGCGTCGTTGAGGGCGAAGACGCGGCCGTCGGCGTCGAGGGCCAGGACCCCGTCGGCCAGGCCCTCGACGATCGCGCGCAGGCGCGCCTCGCGCTCGCCGAGGGTGGCCAGCGTGGCGCGCAGGCGGGCCAGCATGGCGTTGAAGGCCTGCGTCACCTGCCGCACCTCGGCGACGCCGCCGACGCGCACGGCCGGCGGCGTGGCGCCCTCGGCCAGGGCGCGGGCGGTGGCCTCGAGGCGCTGCAGCGGGGCCAGCACCCAGCGATGCAGGGCGGCGGCGGCCGCGACCAGGATGAGGACGCCCAGCGCGCTCGAGCCGCCCAGCCGGTGCGGTCCCTCCTCGAAGGCGCCCGACACCAGCAGCAGGGCGACGAACACCGACCCCAGCGCGGCGGGCAGCACGCGGCGCAGGTGCGGGCCGCGGCGAACGGGCGCGTCGCTCATCGGTGGACCTGCGTGGGCCATGCGGGTGGGGGCATCGGTCGATTCCGGGCGCCCGGCGACGGGTCGGGCTGCCGGCAGTCTGCCTCAGCCTCGGCCGGAACCCAAGGCGCGGCCACATCCACCCGCGGCGATGGGCGGGCGACGCCCGCAGCGCGCGCCGCGCCCGTGATCAGGCGCGGGGCGCGAAGTCGAAGTGGAAGACGGCCCCCTCGCCGGGCGCCGAGTCGGCCTCGATCCAGCCGCCGTGGCGCTGCAGGATGCGGTCGACCGTCGCGAGGCCGATGCCCGTGCCGGCGAACTCGTGCGCGGCGTGCAGGCGGCCGAAGGGCGCGAACAGCTGGCGCGCGTGGGCAGGGTCGAAGCCGGCGCCGTCGTCGCGGACGAACAGCCCGCGGTCGTCGCGCCCGAGCTCGACCCGCCCGTTGGCCTGCCGCCCGGTGTACTTCCAGGCGTTGTCCAGCAGGTTGGTCAGCACCACCCGGCACATGGACGCGTCGGCCTCGACGACCAGATCGGCCGCGACGATCAGGGTGACCGGGTGGCCGGGGTGGGCGTCCCGCAGCTCGGCGCCGATGTCCGCCGCCAGCGCGGAGAGGTCGACCGTGGTGCGCTCGATCGCCTGGCGCGACAAGCGGCCGAAGGCCAGCAGATCTTCGATCAGCGCCCGCATGCGCTCGGCCGACGCCACCAGTCGGCCCAGCATCTGGCGGCCCTCGTCGTCCAAGGCCGCGCCGTAATCCTCGAGCAGGGCGTTCGCGTAGCCGTCGACGATGCGCAGCGGCGCCCGCAGGTCGTGCGAGGCCGAGTAGGTGAACAGCTCGAGCTCGTGGTTGGCGGCTTCGAGGTCGCGCGTGCGCTCGGCCACCTGCTGCTCGAGGATCGCGTGGTGGTGCTCGATCTGCGTGGCCATCTCGTCGAACGCCGCCGCCAGCCGCCGCGCTTCGGCGCCCGCCAGCGTGGGCGCGCGCAGCCCGGTGGCGCCGGCGCCCCACCGGGCCATCGTCCGCTCGAGCGCGGTGATCGGCGCCGCCAGCCGGCGCGCCAGCGCCCGCGCGACCAGCCCCACCAGCAGCAGCAGGGCCACGCTGGCGATCACCACCCGCAGCAGCTGCGCGCGGATGGGCGCCTCCACCCAGCTGGTCGGCACCACCAGGTGGTAGGTCCACGGCGCTTGCCTGAGCGGCGCCGACACCGCGATGCCGTCCCCGGTGAGCATGTCCTTCGCGCCCTCGGCCTGCGTATGCCGCCCGTGGATGATCACCCGCCCGTCCGCTTCGGTCAGCGCGCCGAAGCTCTCCGCGCCCGCGGCGTCCTCGTCGGCCGCCACCCGCGCGCGCAGCTCGGTCAGCGACTGCCCCAAGAGGACGAGGCCCCGCTGGCCGCCTCCGCCGACGTGCGGCCCCGCCACGTAGAAGGTGGCGCTCGGTGTGCCCGCCCCCTGCACGAAGATCCGGACGTCGGCGTCGCCGGGCCGCGCGAACTCCAGGGGGGCGGTGCGGTCCGGCGCCACGCCCGCGGTCATGCGCACGCGACCGGCGGCGTCGATCACCTGTAGGCCCGACAGCTCTTCCACCCGCTGCAGGCGCCGCAGCACGGCGCGCGTCCGCTCGTCGTCGGCGTCGTCCTCGCCGTCGAGCAGCTCGGCGACGTCGGGATCGGCCTGCAGCTGGCGGGTCCAGCGCACGAGGTCGCCGACCGCCTCGTCCAGGCTGGCCGCGGTCGCCGTCGCGCGGCTCTGCAGGCGGCCGATGGCCCGGGCGCGCAGCAGCGCGTGGGTGTCGACCAGGTTCAGCAGCGAGAGGGGCAGCAGGGCGAGCAGCCCCACGGCCAGGAAGGCGACGGTCAGCAGGCGTCGGAGGGGCCAGGCCGAGGGCGCCATGGGCAGTGGCCTCGACGGAGCGGAGCGCTCCGTTTGGCGCCATTCTCGTGACCGGGCTCGGACGCCGCAAGGCCGATCACGGCGGGCCCTCGGCGAGGCCCCGGCGGGTGATCAGCCGCGGCACCAGGGGCTGTCGCGATCGCACACCGCGCCGCAGGGCGGCGCGCCGGGGGGTGGGTTCGCGTCGGCGCAGCAGTACCCGCCCGCGCAGCCGTTGGTGCACTCGAGGTGCAGCGTCTGGAAGCAGCGCCGGGGCAGGGGGTCGACCTCGACCGGGTCGGCGGCCTCGTCGTCCTCGTCTTCCCCGCCGCCGCTGGGATCCTCGCAGACGGGCGGCTCGAGGTGCAGCCCGATGTCGGCCGCGCGATCGCGCACCGGGCCGCACTGCGCGGCGACGTCGATCTCGGGTCGGCGGTGCAGCGTGGGCCGCGCGCGCATCACGTTCTCGCGGGTGGGCCCGGACACGCCGCCGGTCCAGTGGCCGCCGAGTCCCATCGCGTGGCCGACCTCGTGCGCGCCGTAGAAGCCGTAGAGCGAGAAGTCGAAGGTGTCGTACCCGACCACCATCTGGCGGCCGCCGACGATCGCGCGCCCGCGCTCCGTGCCCCGCGGCGGGGCGTACGACGGCGCGATGACCAGGCGCAGACAGTCGCCGCCCGCCGTCGCCGGATCGCGGTCCGCGAAGGCCTCGAGGTCGCGCAGGACGTCGTCGCCCCCGGCCAGCACCGGATCGCCGTTCGCGTCGGCCGTCACGCGGCCGGCCAGCGCCCGACCGGCCCGGTCGGCGTCGAGGGCCCACGCCCCGCCCGGGCGGAACCAGACGCAGCACGGCGCGTAGACGTCGTTGATCCAGGTGAACAGCCGGTCGACGCGGGCCTGCAGCAGCGCGACGCCCGGCGCGCCGGCCAGCCCGCCGAGCGGGGTCAGCGCGCCGGTGAGCCGCCCCGCGGGGGCCGAGATGGGGGCGACGCGATTGAAGCCCTCGGGCGTGGTCTCGAGCAGCTGGCCGAGGCGCAGGTCGCCGGCGGCGTCCCGCTTGCCCACGACGATCACGTCGACGCACACCGCCCGCCAGTCGCACTCGACGCACAGCGCCTCGTCGTCGACCGGCGGCGCGGGCGGCAGCGGCTCGAGGGGCGGGCGCTCGCGCTCCTCGGCCTCGCCGCCCTCGCCGTCGCAGTCGAGCGTCACGCGCGCGACCGTCGGCTCGGCCGCCACCAGCCCCACGAACGCCGTCGGCGGCGGCGCCTTCCCCTCGAGGCACCACGCCCCCGGGCCGCAGGGCGCCGTCGCGGCGAGCGGCGCGCCGCCGGCCTCGCCGAACAGACCACCCTTCAGCGCGCGGCCGCTCAGCCGCGCCTCGACCTTCAGGCGCAGGGCCGCGCCGGCGGGCACGTCCAGCTTCCAGAACGAGGGCTCGGGTGCCAGCTCGACCTCGATGGACTGGCCGCAGGCCAGCGCGCCGAGGACCGCGCCGTCGGCCTTCGCGGCGTCCAGCCGGCCGAGGGCCGGGGCGCGCAGGTCGGGCAGATCGGGGTCGTCCAGGGGGGCCGCGCAGGCCGCGATCAGGGTGGTCAACAGGCACGTCGTCCAGGCGTACTTCGCCCGCTCGGACAGGGAGATCCGTCGCATCGCTCACTCCTCTCGGGGTGGGTTTCGGGTGCTCTACGAACGGGGCGGGGACGCGGATCGGATCGAAGTTTTGCGACCGCGTGGTCGCGTTATCGGCGGTAGTTCAGCAGCGGGGCCAGGGGCGAGGCGCGGTGGCGGCCGACGACGGCGCGGCGCCAGCCCCCCAGCTGCCGCTCGAGCGCCCCCGCCGCGGCCAGCGTGATCGAGTCGCGGCCGCGCGCGCCGATGATCTGGACGGCCAGCGGCAGGCCGCGCGCGTCGAAGCCCACCGGCGCCACCGTCGACGGGAACTCCAGCGCGTTGAACAGCCCGGTGCACACGAAATCGAAGGGCCGCGCCAGCGCGGTGACGTGCCGCGGCGCCGTGCGGCTGTAGGGCGGGTGCAGCAGGACGCCGTTGGGTCCCAGCACCGACTCCAGCTCGGCCTGCAGCGCGCGGCCGTGCGTCGCCGCCCGCTCGAGCAGGCCGTCCGCCGCGCCCGTCAGCTGCTCGGCCATCGCGGTGACGACGGCGGGCAGCGTGTGCCCCGACCGGCCGGTCAGCAGCCGCGCGGCCTCGCGCCCGATGGGGATGCGCACGCCGTCGCCCAGCAGATCGGCGTACTTCGCGACGCCCTGCGCCAAGAGCGCGCCGAAGTAGATCTCCAGGCCACGGGCCAGCCGCGCCTCGCTCAGGTGGCCCCGCCGCGCGCCCGCGTCGACCAGCGCGTCGGCGGCGTCCTCGACCGCCCGCCGGACGGCGGGGCTGATGCGCGTGCGCCCGTTGCCGGGCACCGGATAGACCACGAGGTCGCGCAGATCGACGGCGGCCGGATCGTGCAGCGACCAGGGGCGCGCGGCGCGATCCTGCGCGTCCGGCCCCGCGATGACCCGCAGCACGCGCCACAGATCGTCGGGCGTGCGCCCCAGCGGGCCGATGGTCAGCATGCCGCCGCTTCGGCCGTCGTCGGGCCAGTGCCCCGTGTTGGGCACGAGGCCCCCGCTGGGTTTGTGGCCATACACGCCGCAGAAGGCCGCCGGGATGCGGATCGAACCGCCGACGTCCGAGCCGATGCCGAAGGGCGACGCGCCGGCCGCCACCATCGCGCCCTCGCCCCCGCTCGACCCGCCCGGCGTGCGCCGCGGATCCCAGGGGTTGGCGGTGCGGCCGTGCAGCCGGTTGTGGGTCTCCATCCACATGCCGCCCTCGGGCACGTTGGTGACGCCCATCACCACCGCGCCCGCCGCCCGCAGCCGCCGCACCACCGTCGCGTCGGCCTCGCCCACCGTCTCGCGGCGGGCCGGGATGCCCGCCGTGTTGGGCATGCCCTCCACCTTCAGCATCTCTTTGATGGTGCAGGGCACGCCGAGCAGGGGCGGCAGATCGTCGCCGCCCGCGGCGTAGCGCGCCTCGGCGGCCCGCGCCTCGGCCCGCGCCGCGCCGAAGCGGGTGGCGACGACGCCGTTGAGCACCGCGTCCACCCGGCTGAGCTCGGCGGCGTGCGCGTCGAACAGCTCGACGGGCGACAGCGCCCGCCGGCGCATCGCGTCCACGAGCACGCCGACCGGCGCGCGCAGCAGATCGTCAGGCAGATTCCGGGCAGGGCTCACGGTCGTCTCCTGGTGTGCCGATGGAGGGGCGATCGAGGTTCGAGGGGCCCCGCAGCATAACCCGCCTTGACGGTGGGCTGCCGAAAACAGAGGCTCACGGAGTGACGGACGAGCGCACGACGCCCGAGCGACCCCCGGTGTGGGTGGCCGACGACGACGCCGAGCGGGGCGGCGCCCTGGCGGCGCGCCTGATCGGCTGCGCCCAGGTGCAGGCGACGGGCTGCGCCCAGGCCGACGCGCTGCGCCGGCTGGCCGCTGGCGAGCGCCCGGCGGCCATCGTGCTGTCGATGGACAGCATCGACGTCGCGGCGGTGCGCCAGGTGGTCAGCGCCGGACCCGAGGTGCCGCTGGTGGTGGTGGCCGAGGGGGAGGGCGGCGACGCGATCCTGCGCGCGGGGGCCGAGGAGTACCTGCGGCGGGCGCGGGTCGACGACGATCTGCTGCGCCAGGCGCTGCGCTACGCGGTCGACCGGCGCGGGGCGCGGCGCGCGCTGCGGCAGCGCACGCGCCTGTTGGGTGAGATCGTCGACAGCATGCACGAGTGCCTGCTGGTGTGCGATCCGCAGGGACGCCTGGTGCTGGCGAACCGCGCCGCGCGGCTGTTCGGCGAGCGCAACGGGCTGATCCACTTCGAGTCGATGGAGGCGCTGCTGCAGCGCCTGGCGCTGTTCGACGAGGACGGCCGCGAGGTGCCGCTGGACGAGCGGCCGTTGGCCGCCGCGCTGGGCGGGCGCGAGACGACCGATCGCGTGGTGCGGGTCGAGGCGCCGCAGGGGCGCGCCTGGCTGCGCATCTCGGCGCGCCCCCTGCGCGAGAGCGGCGACGAGCTGTTGGGCGCCTTCACGATCTTCCGCGACATCAGCGAGGCGCGGGCCGCGGACGAGCGCGTGGCGCGGCTGAACGCCGAGCTCGAGGGGCGGGTGGCGGCGCGGACCGCGGCGCTCGCGGCCACGAACCGGGAGCTCGAGGCCTTCAGCTACGCGGTCAGCCACGACCTGCGCGAGCCCCTGCGGGCGCTCGAGGGCTTCAGCCTGGCGCTGCTGGAGGACTACGGCGAGCGGCTCGAGGGCGACGGCGAGCTGTACGTCCGCCGCATTCGCGCGGCCACCGAGCGGCTGAACGCGCGCATCGACGCCCTGCTGAAGCTGTCGCGGGTGACGCGCGGGCCGCTGAACCGCGAGGTCGTCGATCTGGGGGCGCTGACCGAGCGCATCGTCGAGAGTCTGCAGGTGCGCGATCCGGAGCGCGTGGTCGAGGCCACCATCGGCGAGGGGCTCGAGGCGGTCGCCGATCCCGCGCTGGCGGCCATCGTCGTCGAGAACCTGGTGGACAACGCGTGGAAGTTCACCCGCGGGCGCTCGCCCGCGCACATCGAGGTGGGCCGCAGCGAGGCGGGCTTCTTCGTGCGGGACGACGGCGCGGGCTTCCCGCAGAGCTTCGCCGAGAAGGTGTTCGGCGCCTTCACGCGCTATCACACCGAGCGCGAGTTCGAAGGCACGGGCATCGGGCTGACGACCGTGAAGCGCATCGTCCATCGCCACGGCGGGCAGGTCTGGGTCGAGAGCGCCGAAGGCACGGGCACCACGGTCTACTTCACCTGGGGAGGCGACGCGGCGTGATGCTCCTGGGCGTCCTGGCGGGCGCGCTGCTGGCCAACCCCGCGCCGGCGCCCACGGCGCCCGAGATCCCGGTCGGCCTGCGCTGCCTCGTCGAGAGCTACCCCGGGGTGCTGTGCGGGGCCGGCCCGAACGCGCTGAGGTGGTGCGACGGCACCGAGATGGCGTTCCGGACGCGCGAACAGCCGCCGGGTGATCTGGAGGCGCGGCTGAACACGGCCGATCTGTGGGATCAGATGGAGCAGCGGTATCCCGTGGGGCGCGACTTCCCGTCGCCGCCCGCCGCCGATCCCGGCCGCCTGCGGCACCAGCCCTTCTTCCAGAAGATGTACGGGCAGGACGCGAAGGCGGTGGCCGCCACGACGACCACCATCCGGTGGCTGCCGGGCAGCGTGAACCTGCCGCTGAAGGTGACCACGAAGAACGGCGTGGATCGGGCGCTGGCCGCGGTGAGCGCCGAGCTCGACGCCCTGCCGCCCGCGCTGCGGCGCTTCGTCGAGAAGCCGGCGGGCACGTTCGTTTGGCGCACGGTGAAGGGCACGCCGCGGCTGAGCATGCACAGCTTCGCGCTGGCCATCGACGTCGGGGTGCAGTTCAGCGACTACTGGAAGTGGGTGAAGCCCGACGCGGACGGCAAGCGCCCGTATCGCAACCGGTTTCCGCTCGAGGTCGTCGAAGTCTTCGAGCGCCACGGCTTCATCTGGGGCGGCAAGTGGGCGCACTTCGACACGATGCACTTCGAATACCGGCCCGAGCTGCTGCACCCGGCCTGCCGGGCGGCGCCGGAGTGAACCCGACGCTGCTGGCGGTGTTCGAGTGGTACGGGGCGATCAGCGCGCCGGTGGCCGCGACGATGGTGGCGCTGAACCTGGGGCGACGGGTGACCGGGTGGGCGTTCGTGCTGTTCGTCACGTCGTCGATCGCGCTGATCGTCTACGGCTTCGCCGATCCCGAGCAGGAGACGGCCATCGGGGTGCAGAACATCGTGCTGCTGATGATCAACCTGACCGGGGTGTACCGGTACCTGATCGCGAAGACGGCGGGCGGCTGAGGGCGCGCGGGCGTCTACTTCTGCTCGAGCAGGTTCTCGGTGTCGAGGTGGAAGATCGGGCCCGGCTCGGCCGGCTTCGGCGTGGCGCGGGGGGTGCGGGGCGGGCGCTTCGTCACCCGCGTCGGCTTGGGCGCGGGCTTCGCGACCGCCGGCGTGACCGGTGGGGGCGTGGGCTGGGCGACCGCCGGTTGCGGCGCGGCGTGCAGCACCGAGGGCACCACCGGCTGCACGCGCGGCGTCCAGGTGAGCGGCGAGGCGTCGAAGATGGGCAGCTGCTGCGGGGGCTGCGGGCGGTTGACGTACAGCCAGGTGCAGGCGATGGCGGTCAGGCAGGCGACCGGCAGGCCGACCACCGAGAACCAGAAGCCGAAGCCGCGGCCGGGGGGCGGCTCGAGGTCGAGCGGCGAGGGCGGGGGCGGCGCGGGGGCGGCGACGGGGGCGGGCGCCGCGACCGGCGCGGGGGGCTGGGGGCGGCGGGTTCAGCAGCGCCTCGCGGTGGGCGGCGGCCTCGGCGCGCCGGCGGGCCTCGGCCTCGAGCCGGGCCTCGACCTGGGCGCGGGCGTTGGCCTCGGCCTCGGCGGCGGCGCGGGCGGCGGCCTCGGCCTCGGCCTGCTTCGCCGCCTCGGCGGCCGCGCGCTCGGCGGCGGCCTCTGCCTCGAGCTCGGCCTTCAAGGTGCCCAGGGTCATCTCGAACAGGTCGTCGGGTCGCGGCATGAGGTACCTCCGAAGGACAGGGTGACGAAGCTCTGCACGCATGTCACGGATGCAGGATCTACGTTTCGTCGACAGCCGAACGTCCGCTAGGGTTCCCGGCCGTGACGATCCTGCTCGCCCTGGCGCTGCTGTCGCCGCCCGCGGTCCGCGGCGTCGCCATCGCCCCCCACTACGAAGGCACGCGGTCGCCGGCGCAGGTGACGCGCATGGTCGACGAGATCGCCGATCTGGGCGCCAACACGCTGCAGGTGGTGGTGCAGTGGGGGCAGGAGACGATCGAGAGCACCGCCATCGCGCCCTACCGGTGGGGCACCGACGACGCCGAGGTGCGGCGCGTGCTGCGCCACGCGAAGGCGCGCGGGCTGAAGGCGCTGGTGTTCCCCATCGTGCGCTTGAAGGTGCAGGGGCCGGGGCAGTGGCGGGGCAAGCTGAAGCCCGCCGACCGGGCCGCGTGGTGGGCCGCGTACCGGGCCTTCGTGCTGCATTACGCGAAGCTGGCGGCCGACGAAGGGGCGGCGATGCTGTCGGTGGGCAGCGAGCTGGGCACGATGGAGGCCGACGAGGTCGAGTGGCGGCGCCTGGTGCGCGACGTGCGCCGGGTGTTCGACGGCAAGCTGACCTACTCGGCCAACTGGGATCACTTCACGCACGTGGGCTTCTGGGACGCGCTGGACTACGTGGGGCTGAACGCCTACCACCCGATCACGACGCGCAACGACGCCAGCGAGGACGAGCTGCGGCGGTCGTGGACGCTGATCCGGCAGCAGCTGGAGCGGTGGCTCGACTTCGTCGACCGGCCGCTGCTGTTCACCGAGGTGGGCTATCCCAGCGTCGACGGCGGCGCCGTGCGGCCCTACGCGCACGCGGCGAAGGGGCCCGTCGACCTCGAGGAGCAGCGCCGGGCGTGGCAGGCCTTCGTCGACGCCTGGCGCGGCCACCCGCGGCTGGCCGGCGTCTTCGTGTGGATCTGGAGCGGCGCCGGCGGCGCGAGCGACATCGGCTACATGCCCAAGGGCAAGCCCGCCGAGGACGTGCTGCGCCGGTACTTCGGGGGCGGGTGAGCGGGACGGCGGGGGCGGTCGGCCCGGCGGTTGACGCGGTCGGCCGCTCGCACGAGAGTCGACCGGGGCGGCCTCCTGCCGGTGAACGCAGAGCGAGAGGATGCGACCGTGGGCGTCTGCGACGCGAGCGCCGAAGGGATCCGTGGCCGCCCGTGTGCCGGCGCGAGGTCGCGGTCCGGGTGGCCTGGGCGGGGGGCCGCGCTCGCGGTGCTCGCGTTCCTGGCCTGTGACGACGTCGGCGGCGCGACGGACAAGAGCATCGACGCTGCGGGGGCGCCGGCCGACGCCGCGGTCGGGGGCGGGGACGCGTCGCTCTCGGTGCCCGAGACGCGCGCCGAGGGGCTGTGGGCCCTGCGCGCGCCCATCGAGGTGCGGGAGAGCCAATGGACGTTGCTCGAGCTGACGGCGGCCGGCGAGGGGCGGGCGCACGGTCGGTTCGTCGAGCGAGCGCCCGGCGACTTCGCCGACTGTGAGTGCGCCATCGACGGCGGGCTCGAGGTTCGCCGCGAGGGAGGCGCCGTCGTCGTGGCGGGGGTCATCGCGACGCCGGATCCGCAGGAAGGCGATGAACCTACGGGCTGTGACGACGTTCGGTTCGGGCTGGCGCAGGTGCAGTTGAGGCTGGAGGGCCGGCGCGGAGCGGGGACGGTGCAGACGCACATCGACCCCACCGAGCACGTGACGTGTGCCGACGCCCGACGCCACCACGAGCGCCTGGTGAACGGCTGCTCGTACGTCCCGAGCGAGTCGTGGTGCTTCGTGCAGGACGTCGAGGCGCGCGCCGTGCGCGAGCGCGAGAGCACCTGCGACCCGGTCGGGGACTGGCTGATCCCGGGGCAGGCGTTCGACCTGCTGGCGCGCGGGGACGCGGTCGATCTCGTCCAGGTCTCGACCGACGCGGCGGGCGAGATCAGGGTCCGCGACCGCAACGGGATGGACACGGAAGACTGCGATCCGGATCCGGTGTGCGTCTGGACGGGCGCCCCGGCGTGCGTGCTGCGCGCCGATGTACCGCAGTGGTTCGGTGGGGGGCGCACGCCGCCTCCGCGCGTCTACGCGCACGCTTGCGACACGTTGGTGTGGCGCACCGTCGAGCTGCACCTGGCGCCGCCGGAGCCCTGGGCGCGGGTGAGGGCGGCGGACGCGATGTGCGACCGCGCGGCGTGGCCGGTCGATCTGGAGGCGCCGCCGCCGGAGGGCGCGCGCCGCGCGTATCGGATGGAACCCTTGTGAGTCGGCGGGGACGGGCGCGGGCGGGGCGCTGCGCGGACGGAACGATGCCTCGTCTGGGACGACGCGACCGTGAGGCGGGGACACCGTGGATGAGGGGGCTTCTCCTCGGCGCGGCGCTCGGGGTGGGGGCCCTCGGTTGCGAGACGCCTGACCCGATTCTCCCTCCTGGCGAGTGTGACGACGCGGGGGTCTGTCAGCCGTGCGTCGACGTCGGCGTGCCGCTCGACGAGCTCGTGTACGTGGTCATCGAGGATCGTTCCGAGCACGCGGTCATGCCCGATGGCCACGCGGGGTCGGACCTCTGCAGCGTGGTGCTGCGCTGCGAGCGCGAGGCGGTGATCCCCGACGAGGTCAGGTGGAATCGCGGTGAGGGGCTCGTCTGCGACGGTGAGCAGGCCGAGGGGCCCTGTCGGCGCGGGGTGGTTCGGACGAATCCGTCGGCCGTCGAGCTGAGGACGCACCGCTGCACCGGCTTGGAGCCTGACCGAGAAGCCGACGGACCCCGGGTGCTGTCGCTGGGTGTCGGTGGCTCGTTGTTGCTGCGCTACCCGCGCACGGTGGTCGACTGCTCGTTGACGGTCGGGGAGTGGGAGGCGGGCCCGGATCGCTACGTCGTCACGTACTGCACGGCGCCCCCGGAGCGGGGCGGCGCCTGTACGGATCTCGGCGACGGCGCCGCGTACGAGGGGAGCCGGCACCATGTGCTGTACGACCCGACCACCACCTGCCCACCCTGACGCCCGCCGCCTCGCGGGGGCCGGGGCTGGCCGGTGAGCCGGGGTCGCGGTCGGCGTCGACCCCCGCGCGGGGGGCGAACTTGTGTCGTGGCGTCCGCGGGCCGATGATCCGCCCATGAGCGACGCCTCCGCCGATCGCGCCACGCTGGTGGCCTTCCTCGCCCATCACTTCGGGCTGTTGACCGACGACGACCTGACCGCGCTCTTCGCGGGCGGCGCGCCGACCGGCCCCTCCCTGGTGGGGCGGGGGGTCAGCGAGGACGTGCAGCACGAGCTGGCGCCGCTGGCCGATCTGTTGCTGCTGCGGCACGCCGACCGCGAGGTGGCCGGGTGGGTGATCGAGTCGGGGCACGCGTCGGAGGACGAGATCGACTTCGCCTTCGGGGGGCAGGAGCAGGCCTGGCGACGGGATCGCAGCCTGCGCGCCGTCGGCGACCTGCTGGTCGAGTTCGGATCGATCGACGACGCCATGCGTGACAGCCTCCATCAGCGCCAGGGGCGGTGAGAGACGCGACCGCCCGACGCCCGCGGCGAGTTTCGCGCCGCCCCGGCCATGGGGTAAGTTCCCGCTGATGTGGTACGCCCTCGTTCAGAACGAGCAGCTCGGCCCGATGCCCTTGGGCGAGCTGCTGCAGCTCTTGTCGCAAGAGGTGGTCAACGCCGAGACCCTGGTGTGGCAAGAGGGCATGGGCAGCTGGATGCCCCTCGCCGACAACGACGAGTTCGCCCACCTGTTCGAGGGGGTCGAGCGGACCGTGGCCATGTCGCCCGAGCAGGCGATGGCGCAGGCGGGGTTCGGCGGCGACGACGACTTCGACGACGACGATGACGACGACGACGGCGCCACGGTGATGCTGATGCCGGCCGAGCTGCGCCGGCAGGCCGAGGCCGCGGCGGCGGACGCGCGGGCGGCGCGGCAGGCGGCCGCGAGCGACGAGGTGCTCGACCTCGACGATCTGGAGCTGATCGACGAGCCGTCCGGGGTGGGCGAGCCGACGCCGGTGGCGCCGCGCAGCCCGTTCAGGGGGCCGGCGCCCGCGCCGCCCGGGCCGCCGGCGCCGCGCGGGGGGCCGCTGGGACCGCCCGCGCCGCGGACGTCGAGGCCGCCCGCGCCGCTCGGCCCGCCGAGCCCGCGCGCCTCGGCGCCGCCCGGGCCGAGGCCACCAGGGGCCACCCGCGCCGCGCCCGCCCGGGCCGCCGGGGCCGCGGACCTCTGCGCCGCCGGCCCCGCGGACCTCTGCGCCGCCGGGCCCCTGGTGGGTTCAGGCCGCCGGCGGCGTCGGCCGGCGCAGCTTCAGGGCGGCCGCGGCGTCGGCCGGTGGCTTCAGGGCGGCAGGCGCGCCCGCCGCGCCAGGCTTCGACCCCCTGCGCCGCGCCCGCCGTCGGCGCCCGCGCCGAGCTTCGACCCCTGCGCCGCGCCCGCCGTCGGCGCCGGGCGCCAGGCTTCGACCCGCCTGCGCCGCGCCTGCCGTCGGCGTCCGCCGCGCCGACCTCCGGCTTCGGCCCGCCTGCGTCCGCGGCCGGCGTGGGGCCAGCGCCGGCCGGGCGAGCGTGGCCGGGCCCACCCGGCGGGCGTCGGCCCGATGATCCCGCCCGCCGCGACGCCGCCGGGGCGCCGCCCGGCTTCGTCCGCAGCCGCGCCGGCGGCCGAGCGCGGCGGCAGCAAGGCGCCGATCGTGGCGGTGTTGTTGTTGCTGCTGATGGCGGGCGGCGGGGCGGCGTGGTGGTTCCTGATCCGGACGCCCACGGGTGGTGAGGGCGAGGGCAAGGGCACGACGGCGCCGGTCTCGCAGGTGCCGTTGCCGGTGCAGGACGCCGCGCTGCCGCCCGACGCCGCGCCGCCGCCGCCCGACGCCGCGCCGGTGGTGGACGCGGCCGCGCCTGACGGTGGCGTCGCCGACGGGGCGCGGGGGACGTGGGGCCGGACGCCGCGCCGGACGCCGCGCCGCCGCCGCCCGACGCGGCGCCGCCTAAGGTGGCCGTGAAGGCGCCGGTGAAGCGGACGCCGCGGCCGCCGGTGAAGCGCACGCCCCGGCCGCCGGTGAAGCGGACGCCCAAGCCGCCGGCCGACGATCTGCCCCGTACGTTGTCGCGCGCCGACATGCTGGCCGTGCTCAACGCGAACGCCGCGCGCCTGAAGACGTGCGCCGCCGACCAGCCCGACGCCAAGGGCACGATCACGGTGCAGGTGGTGATCAACCGGGACGGCTCGGTGGGGCGGGCCAAGGTGGCCACGGCCAAGCTGCGCAACACGCCGGCGGCCGCCTGCGTCGAGCAGCAGGTGAAGGGCTACAAGTTCAAGGCCTTCAGTGGCGATCCGATGCGCCTGAACCTGCCGTTGACGCTGTGAGCGGCGGCGACGGACACGGCGGCGAGGGGACGGGCGCCGTCGGACACGGTGCGGCGGGCCAAGGCGGCGAACGACCCGACGCCGAGCAGCGCCGAGCCGAGACGGGCAGCACCGCGGCACCGGGCGGCGAGGGGACCGGCGCCGTCCGCGTCGAGCGCGCCGGGCCGGTGACGACGGTGATCATCGACCGGCCCGCGGTGCGCAACGCCGTCGATCGGGACACGGCGGAGGCGCTGCACGCGGCCTTCGTCGCCTTCGAGGCCGACGACGCAGCGCACGTGGCCGTGCTCACAGGGGCCGGCGGCACGTTCTGCGCGGGCGCCGATCTGAAAGCCGTCGCGGCGGGCCGTCCCAACCGGGTGGCGCCCGACGGGCCTGGGCCGATGGGGCCGACGCGGCTCCAGCTGAGCAAGCCGGTCATCGCCGCCGTGGCCGGCCACGCCGTCGCCGGCGGCCTCGAGCTGGCCCTGTGGTGCGACCTCCGCGTGATGGAGCAGGACGCCATCTTCGGCGTCTTCTGCCGCCGCTGGGGCGTGCCGCTCATCGACGGCGGCACCGTGCGCCTGCCCCGCCTCATCGGCCAGAGCCGCGCCCTCGACCTGGTGCTCACCGGCCGCGCCGTCCACGCCGACGAGGCCCTCGCCATCGGCCTGGCCAACCGCGTCGTGCCCCCCGGCCGGGCGCGCGCCGAGGCGGAAGCGCTGGCCGCGCAGATCGCCGCGTTCCCCCAGGTGTGCCTGCGGGGCGACCGCCAATCCCTGCTCGAGCAGTGGACCCTGCCCGAGCCCGCCGCCCTGCAGAACGAGCTGGCGCACGGCCTGCGCGCCCTGGACGCCGAAGCCCTCGCCGGCGCCCAGCGCTTCGACGCCGGCGACGGCCGACACGGCCACTTCGAAGACCCCTGACCCCGCGCTACGCGCTCGGGGTCGTGCCACACTATCGACCGAACGGGCTCACTTCTTTCACTTTTCGACCCTCGGTGGCGGCCGACTCCACCCTCGCGGTTGCGCCGGGGGGTCGCCGGGGGGGGTCGTGCCACACTTTCGAACGAATCGGCTCAGTTTGTTCTTTTTTTCGGCGCCCCGACCCGACGACGGCTGCGGCCATCGGAGGCCGCTGTGCCCACGGGGTCGTGCCACACTTTCGAACGAAGCGGCTCAGTTTGTTCTTTTTTCGGCGCCCGCCCGACGACGGGTGCGGCTAGCGGAGGTCGCTGATGCGCCAGCCGGCCGGCGTGCGGGTGAGGGTGAAGCGCAGGCGCTCGCCTCCGATCCAGAGGTCGGGGTGTAGGAGGGTGGCGCGGACCCACACGCTGGCCGCGTCGCCGTTGATCGTGGGCGGGTGCACCGTGTCGGCTGCGATGACGTCGCCGTCGACGAAGACGCGGTGGCTGAAGCCTCGGGGCCATCGGCGCGCCTCGGCCGCCCAGGAGGGCGTGCCCAGTGCGTAGGCGGCGTCGGCGTCTCGGGCCGCGGCGGCCGCGAACCAAGCGCAAACCACCGCCGCCGGGTCGTCGGAGGCGGCCACCACGGCTGGAGAGCACGGATCGGGTGGTGGGGGGTCGCCGAGGTGGTCCAGCAGCCTGCAGGACGGACCGCGCGAGGGACCGCCGCAGGCGGCCAGCAGCAGCGTCCAGGGTAGAAGCAGGCGCATGCTGGAGCTGACGCTACGCGCGCTACGCGCGTTTCGCGGCGCCGCACGAGACGGCCACCGGATCGCCGGGGCCGCGCCACACTTTCGACCGAACCCGCCCAGGTCGTTCACTTTTCGGGCGCTCGGGACCGTGGGTCTCGTGCTCTGCGCGTTGCTGAAGCGTCCGAGGCCGGCCACGACGCGGCCCTACCGCAGGTCGCTGATGCGCCAGCCGGCGGGCGTCCGGGTGAGGGTGAAGCGCATGCCTTCGCCGTCCTCGGTGCCGTCGGCGCGGTGCATGGTGGCGCGCACGCGCACCGTGGCGGTGTCGCCTTCCACTTCGGGTGGGTGCACCGTCTTCGCCTCGATGCGGTCGCCGCCCACGAAGACGGCGTGGCTGAAGCCCTTCGTCCAGGCGCGCTCCTTGGCGGCCCAGTCGGGGGTGCCCAGCGCGTAGGCGGCGTCGGCGTCACCGGCGGCGGTGGCCGCGAACCAGGCGCGGACGACGCCGGCCGGATCGTCGGCGGCGGGCACCGCGGCGGCCGAAGTCGGGCCGGGCGAAGGGCCGCCGCAGGCGGCGAGCATCAGCGTACAGAGCAGCAGGATTCGCATGGTGTGCGGCACGGTACGCGGGCCGGCGCGTGGCGCACAAGCCCGCCTTCGCCCGTGCGCCTTGCACAACGGCGGCGCGCGCGGCATGACGCCGGGAGGATCGCCCGCGGTGGGCGGCGGGAGGCGAGCATGTCCGAGGCTTTGACCCAGGGCGTCCGGGTGCAGGTCCGGTCGCAGTACGTGCCCGAGCGCTCGACCCCCGACGAGGACTTCTACTTCTTCGCGTACCGGGTGCGGGTGATCAACGAGGGCGAGGTGCCGGTGAAGCTGATCAGCCGGCACTGGATCATCACCGACGGCACCGGGCACGTCGAAGAGGTGCGCGGGCCAGGCGTGGTGGGCGCGCAGCCCCTGCTCGAGCGCGGCCAGGCCTTCGAGTACACCAGCGCGTGCCCGCTCCGGACGCCGGTGGGTACGATGCACGGCACCTATCAGATGCTGTCGGCCGACGGCGAGGCGTTCGACGCGGAGATCGCCCCCTTCACGCTGGCCGTGCCCAACGCGATCAACTGATGCGGCGCGCGCTGCTGGGGCTGGCGCTGTTGGGGCTGGCGCTGCTGGCGACGGCTTGCGAGGAGGCCGAGCCGACGGTGCGGGGCGCGGTGGACGCGCGCGCCGAGGCCGGGGCGGCCGGGGACGTCGGCGGCGGCGATGCGGTGGCCCCCGCAGACGGTGAGGTCGCGGACCAGGGAGCGGTCGGCGACGCCTCGAGGCGCGACGCCAGCGGAGCCGTCGACGCGGGCGCTCAGGCCGACGCGCGCGCGCGCCGACGCCGCGCCGGGCGGCGACGGCGGCGCGCGGGACGCAGGGCGACGTTCGACGCCGAGCCGCTGGACGACGCAGCACCGCTCGCGGACGCCGAGCGGCCAATCCTCGACGCGGGGCCGCCCTCCGACGCAGGGCCGCCGCTACCGCCCGCCGCGGCCGCCTGGTGCGGGCACCAGTGGCCGCCCGTCGCGCGCGCAGCGGTGGCCGATCCGTCCCCGATCTTCTACGGCCGCACCTACCTCGACCCCGCCTTCGCCGTCGAGCACCCGGCGACCGTGTCCCTCGGGCACGGCCCGCCCGGCACGCCGCCGGGCAGCGCGGGCTGGATGTGGTCGCCGGCCGAGCGGAACGACGCCTGCGCCGGCTGCGGCGACGAGGTCGAGTACGCGGCGACGCTGACGCTCGACTTCGCGGGGCCGCGCGACGTCGCGTGGCGCGTCGAGGTGCCGGGCTTCGGCCCCCTGTACTGCGACCGCCGCGACGGCGATCGCCAAGGCAGCGCCGATGGCTATGATCCCGCCGACGCCGCGCGGCTGGTCGTCAGGCGCGCGCGCCTGGTGCTGGCCACCGCCAACCTGCGCTGCCTGCGCGACGACTGGGCGCGCCGCCTGCCGCTGCTGGTGGACGCGCTGGCCGAGGTCGACCCCGACCTGCTGGCGCTGCAGGAGGTCTGCCGCGCCCCCGACGACAGCGAAGACGCGCTGCCGGCGCTGCTCGACGCCCTCGCCGCGCGCACCGGACGCGTGTATGCGCACCATCGGCGCGAGACACACCTGGCCTGGGACACCTGGCAGGAGGGGGTGGCCCTGGTCAGCGCCTTCGACGTGCTCGACCGCGCCGACGCGGGGCTGCCCGCCGAGCGGCTGCCCCGCGCCGCCGTGGCGGTTCGGGTACAGACCGCTCTGGGCCCGGTCGTGGCCGCGGTGACGCACCTGGCCGCCGAAGCCGACCAGGCCGCGCAGCGGACCCAGCAGGCCGAGGCGGCCGTCGCCGTGCTCGACGGCCTCGCGCAGCCCGGCGATGTGCGCGTGCTGATGGGCGACTTCAACGAGGCGCCCGGCGGCGACGCGGTCGCCGCCACCCTGGCGGCCGGCTTCACCGACGCCTGGGCGGCGGTCCAGGGCGCCGCGCCCGGCCCGACCTTCCCTTCCGACGCCCCCGCCCGCCGCATCGACTACGTCTTCGTCGACGCGCCCGCCGAGGTGCTCGAGGCCGAACGCTTCCTCGACGTCGAGGTCGACGGCGTCCGCCCCAGCGACCACCTGGGCGTCCGCGCCGGCCTCCGCTGAGACCCGCTCGACCGTCGGCGCCGCTCCTCGGGGGTCGGACCCAACTAACGAACTTATTGCCTCTGGCGTCTACTTTTTCGTCGGCGATGGCGCGCCGGGGAAAGTGGTCGTCAGTTCGTTTTAGTTTGTTAGTTTGGCACGACCCCGTGGGTTCAGGCCGGCTCGGGCCGAGGGCGTGAGGGCGGATGGAGGGTGCGAGAAAGTAGACGTCGGGCCGCTTTTGTTCGTTAGTTGGGTCCGACCCCCTTGGATCAGACGAAGCGGTCGATGCCTTGGACGCCGTCGGAGCTGTGGTCAGCGGCGAAGCGGTACTCGGGGTCGACGAGGGCGTCGATGGCCTGCATGACGGTGTGGGTGATGGCTTCGAAGGCGGGGCCGTGGGCTTCGGTGGCCGCCTTGTCGAGGGGGCGGAAGGGCTGCGTCACGCGGTGGGGGCCCAGCTCGGGGCCGTCGAGGCGCAGGGGGGCGCCGATGCGGTAGGTGATGTGGCCGCCGCGCGAGAAGGGGCGCATGGTCGGGTAGCAGTGGTCGCTGCCGCTGCAGCCGACGGGCACGATGTCGGCGCCCAGCGCCTGGCTCATCTGGGCGAGGCCGGTGTGTCCCTTCGACAGGCGCTTCGAGCGGGTGCCCTGCGGAAACACCAGCACGTTGCAGCCCACCTCGAGGGCCTCGCGGTTGAGGCGCACGATCTCGTCGCTCATCTGGTCGAACAGCCGGTCGAAGGCCTCGAGGAACGTCGTCGCGCCGCCGCGCGTGGTGAGGAAGCGGGCCGCGGCGTCGGGCAGCGGGTCGGCCACCTCGCCGGTGTCGACCAGCGTGCGCAGCGCGCGGTAGGTGGGCATGTCGGGGCGCTCGCCCGTCGCTTTGCGGAACTCGGTGGTGATGACGTAGCCGCGCGAGGGCAGGGGGATGTTGTTGGTGTGGTCCATGAACCACGCCATCGCCTCGTTCTCGTAGTACTTGCCCTTCACCCACGTCGCCGTGAACGGCAGGCCGCGGCGGTACATCGCGTACTGCAGCGGCCAGTAGTTGTAGGCGTCGGTGTGGTTCATCGCGATGAACACCCGCCGGTCGCGCGGCAGGTTGTCCGCGCCCTCGACGTCGATGCGCGTGCGCCGCGGGAACCGGTAGTCGATGGCCAGGCCCACGTTCGCCACGACCAGCTGACCGAGCGGTCGTCGATGGATGCGCATGCGCTTCAGGCGCTCGAGATCGAGCACGGCAGCCTCCTCGGGGTCGGTCGGTGCGGGCAGGGTGCCGTCCCCGGCGGCGGGCGTAAAGAGGGTGGCGCGCGCGGGGCCGTTGCCGTGAAGTCGCCGTCCGCGGTACGCAGTCGGGACGGCGCTGGGGAGACGACATGAAGAAGGCGATCGGGTGTCTCGTGTGCGCGGCCGCGCTGCTCGTCGGCTGCGGTGGCGACGGCGAGGGCGGCGCGAGCGACGCGGGCGCCGGCGGCTCGCCGGGCATGGGCGGCCTGCCCGGCGCGGGCGGCAATCCCGGCGCAGGCGGCGTCCAGCGCAGGCGGCGTCCAGGCGCGGGCGGCGTCCCGGCATGGGCAGCACACCGGGCTCGGCGGCGAGCCCGGCGCGGGCGGCGTCCCCGGCGCGGGCGGCGCCCCCGGCATGGGCGGCGATCCCGGCGTCCCGGCCACCGACTGCCGCGCCCTGAACGACTGCCTCGGCGGCTGCAACATGGCCGGCGCCCCCGAGGACTGCGCCCAGACCTGCCGCGACGAGTCCACCGCCCAGGCCGTCGCCGAGTACGAGGCCATCTTCATGTGCGGCGAGCCCGCCGGCTGCCTCGACGATCAGGGCGGCATCGATCAGGACTGCCTGCAGGCGAACTGCGGCCCCCAGCTCGACGCCTGCTTCGGCGCCCAGCCCCGGCCCCCCTCGGGCGACTTGACCTGCGCCGAGCTGAACGGCTGCCTCAACGACTGCGGCGACGACGATCAGGACTGCGTCAACGCCTGCTTCGCCATGTCGTCGCCCGAAGGCAACGACCAGTTCCAGGCCACCCTCGAGTGCATCCGCGCGGCGGGCTGCGCGGGCGGCGACGGCGACTGCCAGCGCGCCAACTGCCAGGCCGAGCTCGACGCCTGCCTCGGCGGCCCGGCCCAGCCGATGGGCGACGGCACGTGCGTGCAGCTGAACATGTGCCTCTCGCCCTGCGCCGGCGACCAGACCTGCGTCGACGCCTGCTACGTCGCGGCCAGCCCCGAGGCCTTCGCCGCCTATCAGGCCGCCAACCAGTGCATCCAGGACGCCGGCTGCATGTCGGGCGACACCGAGTGCCAGCAGACGAACTGCAGCGACGCCATCGGGGCCTGCCTCAACCCGATGTGACGGGCGCGCCGTCCAGGGTGGAGCACCAGGCCTCCACCCTGTGCCCCGCGCCGCGCCGCGCCACGCCGCGTCCTCGCGGCACGCCCCTTGCTGCCCGCCCCCCTGCTGCCGCACCATGCCGCCCCCAGCCGCAGGAGGCCCCATGCGCATCGTCAACGTCGTCGGCGCCCGCCCCAACTTCATGAAGATCGCGCCGCTGATGGCCGCGTACGGCGCGCACCCGGGCATCGAGCCCATCCTGGTGCACACGGGCCAGCACTACGACCACGCGATGAGCACCCTGTTCTTCGAGGAGCTGGGCATCCCGCGCCCGGACGTCAACCTGGGCGTCCACGGCGGCAGCCACGCCGTCCAGCACGCCGAGGTCATGCGCGCCTTCGAGGGCACCCTCGCCGATCTCGAGCCCGACCTGGTCGTCGTGGTCGGCGACGTCAACAGCACCATCTCGTGCGCCCTCGTCGCCGCCAAAGCCGGCGTCGCCGTCGCCCACGTCGAGGCGGGCCTGCGCAGCTTCGACCGCACGATGCCCGAGGAGATCAACCGCGTCCTGACCGACCAGCTGAGCGATCTGCTGTTCGTCAGCGAGCAGTCGGGCCTGATCAACCTCGCCCGCGAGGGCCTCGATCACGAGGGCGTCCACTTCGTCGGCAACGTGATGATCGACAGCCTGTACCGCAACCTGCCCAAGGCGGACGCCTCGTCGGTGGTGGACGACCACGACCTCACGCCGGGGCAGTACGCGGTGCTCACCATGCACCGCCCGGCCAACGTGGACGATCCCCGCGTCCTGGGCCGCCTGCTGGGCGTCGTCGAGCGCGTCGCCGCGCAGATGCCGATCGTCTTCCCGGCGCACCCCCGCACCCTCGACCGCCTGGCCGCCTTCGGCCTGCGCGCCCGCCTCGACGCCGCCAAGAACATCACCGTCGTGAAGCCCCTGGGCTACCTCGACTTCCTGAAGCTGGTGAAGGAGGCCCGCATCATCCTCACCGACTCGGGCGGCATCCAGGAAGAGACCACCGTCCTCCGCGTGCCCTGCGTCACCCTGCGCGAGAGCACCGAGCGCCCCTCGACCTGCCTCGTCGGCACCAACCGCCTCGCCGGCACCGATCCCGCCCGCGTCTGGGCCGAGTTCGAGGCCGCCATGGCCAGCGATCCCGCCAGCTTCGGCATCCCGGCGAAGTGGGACGGCCGCGCGGCCGAGCGCATCGCGGCCCACTTGGCCCACCACGGCGGCCTGCCGCGCGCGCACCGCCACCAGCACACCGCGCACGGCGCCCTGGCCCGCCTGAGCCGGGTCGACTGACGTGCGCCGCGTCCTGCTCATCTCGCCCTACTTCCCGCCCATCGGCGTCAGCGGGGCGAAGCGCGCGCTGCACCTGGCCCGCAACCTGCCCGCGGCCGGCTGGCAGCCCATCGTCCTGGCCGGGCCGCCGGTCGGCGAGCGCCCGGATCCGACCCTGTCGGCCTGCGTCCCCCCCGGCACCGTGGTCTCCTACGGCTTCGGCGGCGCCCTGCGCCCGGCCCTGCACGCCCTGAGGACCCGCCGCGCCGCCGCGAAGCCGTCGTCGGGCCCGAAGAAGCCCCCGAAGCCCCCTGGCTGGCGCCCGTCGTGGTGGCCCGAGGACGCCACCTTCCTGACCCCCTTCGATCGCTACCTGGCCGACGTGCCCGCGGGCCTGCGCGCCGCCCGCGCCCTGGTCCGCCGCTACCGCCCGGACGCCATCCACGTCAGCGCCGACCCCTGGTCGCCCCTCATCGCCGCCGACCGCCTCGCCCGCGAGACCGGCCTGCCCCTGATCGTCGATCTGCGCGACCCCTGGTCGCAGCACGCCGCCAAGATGGCCCTGCGCCCGGCCCCCGCCCGCGCCGCCCTGCGCGCCTTCGAGCGCCGCCTGTTCCACGTCGCCTCGAAGGTCGTCCTCAACACCGAGGCCGCCCGAGACGCCTACGTCGACGCCTACGCCGGCGACCTGCCCGCCGATCACTTCACCGCCATCCGCAACGCCTTCGACGAGGGCCTCTTCCGCCCCGGCGAGGCCCACCTGCCCGACGCCTTCACCGTCGCCTACTTCGGCCGCTTCCGCCGCTTCGTCGAGCCCGACGCCCTCCTCCGCGGCTTCCGCGCCTTCGTCGACGGCCGCGGCCTGGGACCGGCCGACGCGCGCCTGCGCTTCATCGGCGGCCTCGACCCCGAGCACCTCGCCCGCGTCGCCGGCCTGGGCCTCGACCCCTTCGTCGACGTCGTGCCCCCGGTGCCCTTCCGCGACAGCCTGCCCGTCCTGCGCTCGGCCCACGTCCTGTCGATGGTCATCCAGCCCGACAGCCACCTGCAGATCCCCGGCAAGCTGTACGACTACCTCTGCGCCCGCCGCCCCATCCTGTCCGTGTCGGCCAACCCCGAGGCCGATCGCATCGTCGCCGCCGCCGGCGCCGGCCTGTGCGCCCGTCACGGCGACCCCGCGGACGTCGCCGAGAAGCTCGGCCGCCTGTACGACGGCGCCTTCGAGATCACCGAAGCGAACGTCGAGCCCTTCTCGGCCCGCGCCCAGGCCCGCGCCATGGCGGCCGTCTACGACGAGGCCCTCGAGCGATGAGCAAGGACGCGCGGCTCGCCGCCGGCGCCGGCCTGGTCAGCCAGGCCCGCCTGGTGGGCGGGGCGCTGAACATGCTCATCATCGTGCTGCTGACGCGGCTGCTGTCGAAGGAGGACTTCGCGGCCGTCGCCCTGGTCTACCTCGTCCAGGAGACCCTCAACGCCTTCGGCCCCCTCGGCCTCGACAGCGCCCTCTCGTTCTTCGTGCCCAAGCTGGGCCCGCGCGTGTCGCGCGCCCTCGGCGTCTACACCGGCGCCGTCCTCACCGCCCTGGCCGTGCCCTACGCCCTCGTCCTGTTCTTCGGCGGCCCGGCCATCGCCGAGGTGGTCGACATCCCCGGCATCGAGACGCCCCTCGCCTGGCTCGCCCTCGCCGTCCTGTGCGACTTCCCCGGCCAGACGCTGCCCCAGTACTTCATCGCCACCGAGCGCTACGTCGGCGCGTTCTGGGTCACCCTCGTCTTCTACCTCAGCCGCTTCGCCTCGCTGGTCATCCCCGCCTGGCTGGGCGCCGACGTCGCCACCCTCATCGCCCTCTTCGCCGGCGTCGCCGTCCTGCGCGCCCTGATGTACCTGGTCTACTTCGCGTTCATCGCCAAGGGCCCCCTGCGCGGCCCCGAGGTGCGCGGCCAGTGGCGCCTGCGCGACCTGTTCGCCTATGGCCTGCCCCTGTCGCTGTCGCTCATCGTCGGCAAGCTGAACGTCCAGCTCGACAAGTACCTCATCGCGGCCATCGCGGCCGCCGAGGTGTTCGCCATCTACACCGTCGGCGCCACCGAGCTGCCCCTCGTCCCCGGCATCGCCTACTCGGTCACCGGCGCCCTCGTGCCCGCCCTCGTCGTCGCCCACCGCGACGGCGCGGGCAGCGACTTCGTCCGTCTGTGGCACGGCTCGATGGTCAAGGTGGCGGCCATCATGATGCCCGTCTTCGTCGCCCTGTTCGTCCTGGCCGAGCCCACCGTCCGCCTCCTGTTCTCGAAGGACTACGACGCCGCCGCGGTGCCCTTCCGCGTCTACCTGTGCCTGATGCCCCTGCGCCTGTGCGCCTACGGCGCCGTCGTGCGCGCCCTGGGCCGCACCCGCCCGGTGCTGACCGCCTCGCTGGCCGCGCTCGTCGGCAACGCCGTGCTCAACTACCCGTTCTACCTGGCCTTCGGCCTGCCCGGCCCGGCGCTGGCCTCGATCGTCGCTCAGGTGATCGCCATCGCCCTGCTGCTGCAGGTCATCCGCCGCCAGCTCGACCTGAGCTGGGCCCACGTCTTCCCCTACGGCGCCGTCCTGCGCGCGCTGGTGGTCGCCGCCATCGCCGCCGCCCCGCTGCTGCTGGTCGACCACTTCGTCACCGGCGACGGCGCGCGCATCGCCGCCGGCTTCGGCGTCTACGTGCCCACCTACGTCGTCCTCGGGCGCCTGGGCGGGTTGCTCAGCGCCGACGACCTGCGTTACGTCGTCGACTTCCTGACCGGCCGCCTCGTGCGCCGGGCGAGAGGCTGATCGTGCGAAATTTCCTCATGATCTCGCCCTATTACGTGCCGATGAACTTCGTCGGCGCGAAGCGGGCTCTGACCTTCTCGCGCCACCTGCCCGCGCGCGGCTGGCGCCCGGCGGTGCTGGCGCTGCCAGCCGGCGACTCACCGGATCCCGCCCTCGAGCCGCTGGTGCCCGACGTCCCCATCGACCGCGGCTACCGCAGCGGCCCGCTGGCCAGCGTCCTCGACCTGATCGACCGCCTGACCCCCGACCAGCCCTTCGGTGACCCCCGCGCCGCCACCACCGGCCCGGCGCCCACCGGCCTCTGGGCCCGCCTGAAGCGCGAGGCCGGCGGCCTGCCCATCGACCGCTTCGTGAAGTTCCTGCCCTGGGCCTTCGCCCGCGCCGCCCGCTTCGCGCGCCAGCACGACTGCCGCCTCATCCACGTCAACGCCGGCCCCTTCTCGGCGATGTACCTCGGCACCGCCCTGTCCTACGCCAGCGGCCTGCCCCTGGTGGTCGACCTGCGCGATCCCTGGGCCGTCGACCCCCTCTACAGCGAGGCCTGGACGCCCCGCGGCAAGGCCCTGGCCAACCTGCTGGAGTCCATGGCCTTTCGCCGCGCCGGCCGCGTCGTGCTGAACAGCCGCAGCAGCCTCGAGCTGTACCGCGAAGCCTACGCCGGCCGCCTGCCGCCCTCGCACTTCGCGATGATCCGCAACCACTTCGACCCGGACCTGTACGATCCGCGCCCGAAGCCGCCGGGCCGCCGCGGCCCCTTCCGCGTGATCTTCTACGGCCACCTGACGCCCCTGCGCGACGGCCGCCTGTTCTTCGAGGCCTACCGCGACTTCATCGATCGCGAGGGCCTGCGCCCGGGCCAGACCGAGGTGATCACCCTCGGCGAGGTCACCCCCGCCGACGAAGAGGCCATCGACCGCCTGCGCCTGCGCCCCTTCGTCACCGCCCACGACTGGGTGCCCTTCACGCAGTCGCGCGCCCTGCTCGGCCGGGCCGACGTCCTGCTCGATCTGACTGGCCCGCGCCACCACCTGCGCATCGCCGGCAAGCTGTACGACTACATGGCCGCGCGCCGCCCGGTGCTGAGCGTCTCGACCAACCCCGAGGTGGCCGACATCCACGCCGAGACGGGCCTGGGCGTCTGCGTGGGCCACGACGCGCGGGCCATCAGCGCGGCCCTGAGCGACTTCCTGCGCAAGAAGCGCCGCGGCGAGACCTTCGCGCCGGACGACGCCGCCATCGCCCGCTTCGGCGCCGCGCCCGCGGCGGACAAGCTGGCGCGCATCTTCGACGAGGTGGCCGGATGAGCCTCGACACCGCGGCCCTGTTCGAGCGCACGGCGGTGCACGACACGCCCGCCGACGAGCCCCTGCGCAAGTCCGAGGCGGTGCGCATCGGCGAGACGCTGAAGCTCATCCCGCCCGACGTGCGGACGGTGCTCGACGTCGGCTGCGGCCCCGGCAAGCTGCTCGGCCGCATCGACCGCCCGCACGTCTTCGGCACCGACCTGGGCCGGGTCGGCCTGCGCCACGCGCCCAAGCCGGTGGTGCGCAGCTCGATCCTGCAGCTGCCCTTCGCCGACGACAGCGTCGACCTGGTGCTGTGCGCCGAGGTGCTCGAGCACCTGCCGCCCGACCTGGTGCCGGCCGCCTGCGCCGAGCTGTACCGCGTCGCGCGCCGCCACGTGCTGGTGACGGTGCCCAACCGCGAGCAGCTGCTCGAGGCGTCGCACAAGTGTCCGCAGTGCGGCCACGTCTTCCACCTGCACGGCCACCAGCAGAGCCTGACCGCCGACACCCTGCGCCCGCTGTTCCCCGCCGAGGCGCCGGCGCTCGTGCGCTACGCCTGGAAGGTGCGCCCCTACTTCACGCCGCTGCTGAAGCTGCGCACGCACGCCTTCGGCCTGTGGAAGTACAGCCCCCACACGTTCTGCCCGAAGTGCGGCCACGACCGGTTCGAGAACCACGAGGGCCGCCTGCTGTACAAGGTGTTCGGCGCGCTGAACCACCTGCGCTTCCCGCGGCGCAGCCAGGACAACTGGCTGCTGCTGCGCATCGACAAGACCCCCGCTGGAGACGACCGATGAAGGCGATGCTGGGCGCTCGGGGCGCCGAGGCACCCTCGGGAAAGGCGCCGACGATCGACGCGGCCTACCTCGACGACCTCGTGCGCCTGTCGTTGACCGGCCTCGAGAGGATGTACGACCCGGCCCGCGAGGCGCTGTTCTCGGTGACCTTCGAGCGCGGCCGGCGAGAGACGGTCGAGCACCTGGGCCTGCGCTACACGGTGATGAGCAGCCTGGGTATCCACCAGGCGAAGGCCGCGGGCTACGCGACGACGCTGGACGCCGCGCGCCTGCTGCAGAGCGGACTCGCGCAGCACGACAGCGAGGACATCGACCACCTGGCGATGGCGCTGTGGGCCGACGCGCACATCGACTGCGGGGTGGGGGAGAAGGTCGTCCCGCGGCTGCTGGCCGCGCTCGACCGCGACCTCGACGGCGTCATCGGCCGGGTGCTGGCCTGGGCGCTGACCGCGCTGGCGCTGCAGCACGAGCGGGACGCGGGCGACGCGAAGGTGAAGGCGGCGGCCACCCGCCTGCGCGACCTGGGCCTGCACCGCTGCTGGCACGCCGAGGGCGGCCTGTTCGACCACTTCGCCGGCGGCTCGCCGTTCTGGCGGACGCAGGCGTTGTTCTCGACGCAGATCTACTGGGTGTACGCGCTGGCGACCTACGGGCGGGTGTTCGGCGACGCCGAGGCGGCGGGCGTGGCCGAGCGCGCCGCCGACCAATTGATCGCCCTGCGCGATCCCTTCCACGGCTGGCCCTGGCGCTACGACGCGCCGCGCGGGCGGGTGGCCGAGCGCTACCCGGTGTACAGCGTGCACCAGGACGCGATGGCGCCGATGGCGCTGCACGCGGTGACCGACGCGACCGGGCGGCGCTTCGACCGCGCGCTGCGCGAGAGCGTCGGCTGGCTGCACCGCAACGAGCTGGGCGTGGACCTGGTCGATCGGGACGAGGCGGTGGTGTTCCGGGCCATCCGGCGCGTGTTCCCGCTCAACCGCGCGGCCTACGGGCTGGGCTGGGCCGCGGCCTTCGCCGGCGCGCGCTCGCCGGTGGCCGACCGCCCGTGGGCGCTGCGCGTGAACCGTACCTGCCGCCCGTATCACCTGGGGTGGATCCTGCACGCGTGGGCGGGCCGGACCGACCGCGTGGGGTGAGGCGTCCGGGCGCCACCTGGCGGGTCGAGTAGCCGCTGGATCGAGCGTTCGAACGCCATCCGCGGTCAGCCTCGGCTGGCACGCATGGTGCTGACGGGGCGGGCGCCATCGACCCGGAGAGGATCCCGTGCCCTCGCTCCCCACTCGCCTCGTCGCCCTGCTCGCGGGCGGCCTCGCCCTCGGCGGCTGCGCCTTCGACGACAGCGCCGAGCCCCAGCCCACCGCCCCCGAAGCCGCGGCGCCCCTCGCGCCCGAGGGCTTCGACGTCCCCGTCAGCCAGCACCAGGGCCTGCGCCCCGCCTGGGAGACCGACGCCGAGAAGCGGCGCGTCAAGGACGACGGCTTCGACGTCCGCGGCACCTACCAGGACATCTACGGCTACACCGCGGCCCCGAACGGCGGCGCCCGCGCCCTGGCCGAGTTCGAGCAGACCGACGGCGTGCTGATGGCCTGGGAGGGCGACCTTTCGCCCTTCCTGGCGGACGTCGTGGGCGCGATCGGTGACGCCGCCCCGGTCTACATCGTGACCCCCGACGTGGGCTACAGCGAGGCCGTGCGCGACTACCTGCGCGACGCCGGCGTGCGCGCCGACGTGCGCTTCTACGAGTTCCAGCACGAGGCCTTCTGGACCCGCGACTACGGCCCGCAGCCCATCGAGCTGCGCGACGGCCGCGCGGCCTTCGTCGACGCCGCCTACTACCCCGACCGCCGCCGCGACGACGCCATCCCCACGCTGATGAGCCGCAGCCTGGACACCCCGGTCTTCCGGCCCGAGATGGCCACCGAGGGCGGCAACTTCATGACCAACGGCGAGGGCCTCTGCGTGGTCACCGAGTGGCTGCTCGAGGAGAACGCCTGGACCTCGCGGCCGGCGCTCGAGCGCATCAAGCGCGACTACTACGGCTGCGCCCGCCTCGAGGTGCTCGAGCGGCTCGAGGGCGAGGGCACCGGTCACGTCGACATGTTCGCCAAGTTCACCACCCGCGACACCGTGCTGGTGGGCACCTACGACCGCCGCGTCGATCCGACGAACGCGGCCATCCTCGACCGCAACGCCGAGCGCCTGGCCGCGATGACGCTGGCCGACGGCACGCCGCTGCGGGTGATCCGCATCCCGATGCCGCGCCCGACCTATCCGGTGTACCGCTCGTACACGAACGCGGTGATCGTCAACGACGTGGTCGTCGTGCCCACCTACCGCACCGACCGCACCTTCGAGGCGCAGGCGCTCGCGGCGTACCGTGAGGCCTTCCCGCCCAACTACCGCATCGTGCCCGTCGACTCGGAGGATCCCATCCAGCTCGGCGGGGCGATCCACTGCACGACCATGGGCTTCGCGCTGGGCGCGATCGACGGCGGCGCGCCGCCGCCCGAGATCGAGCCCGAGCCCGAGGTCGAGCCCGTCGACGCGGCGAACGCCTACACCGCGGCGCCCGACATCGACATCCTCGACAACCGCGCCACCATCGCGACGATCACCGTCGACGCCGAGGGAGACGCCGGCGACCTGACGGTCGATCTGGACATCGCCCACACCTACATCGGCGACCTGCGCGTGACGCTCACGCACGGCGACGTCGAGGTGGTGCTGCACGGCAACGCGGGCGGCGGCGCCGACGACCTCGTGCGCAGCTACGCCGTCAGCGCCTTCCGCGGCCTCGACCGGCAGGGCGAGTGGGTGCTGCGCGTCGAGGACAGCGCCGACGCCGATCAGGGCCGCCTGCGCGCGTGGGGCCTCGCTTTCCGCTGATTCGTCCGCGACTTCCGCTGGATCGCCGTGCACGATTCCACTAGTGTCCGCCCCGCTCGCGCAGGGGATGCGGGCGGCCACCAACGCAGGAGCCCACATGACCGTCTTCGAGATGGGTGACGTCGTCGTCGACCTCAACCGCGATCAGCGCGCCGGCGTGGTCGTCGACCTGCGCCGCGACGCCACGCCGCAGGTCGTGATGAACCTGGACTTCCGGTCCTCGCCCGCCTCGATGCAGTCGGCCGTCCCCGGCGAGCAGGACCTCGGCGGCGATCCCCGCCGCGACCGCCGCTGGTAGATCCCCCGCGGCCTGCGACCTTCCCAGGTCGCGGTGCATCTTTGCAGCCCGCCTGAAACAGAAGGCCCCGACCGCGCGCACCCTTGCGGACGCCGTAAGGAATCGGGCACTCAGGTGTACGAAGGGTATGTGGCCTGCGACAGCCACCTCCTTCTTCGTCCGCACCCGGGGGGGTCCGAATGCATCGATGGATACTGACCGTCGGCCTCGCGGGGGTCGTGATCGGCTGTGAGCCCGGCGCGCTGTCGTCCAACGGCACGGCGGGGCTGACCGGCGTCGAGGGCGACGCCGACCTGCAGGCCGCCGACGCGCAGGCCCTCGGGCCCCCCGGCGAGCGCCCCCGGGCGCCCGACGGCCTGCCCAGCCTGCCGCCCCTCGACGCTGGGCCCACCGAGGCCGGTCCCATCGACGGCGATCCCTCCCCGACCTGCGGGGACGCCCAGTGCAACGGCATCGAGTCCTGCGCCACCTGCCCGGCCGACTGCGGGGCCTGCCCGGCGGCCTGCGGCGACGGCGCCTGTGACGCGACCGAGGGCTGCGCCGACTGCGCGGCCGACTGCGGCGCCTGCCCGCCCGGCTGTGGCGACGACGTGTGCGCGGCCGACGAGACCTGCGCCCAGTGCCCGCGCGACTGCGGCGCCTGCGAGCCGTCCTGCGGCGACGGCGCCTGCGTCGGCACCGAGGACTGCGGATCGTGCGCGGCGGACTGCGGGCCCTGCCCGGACACCTGCGGCGACGGGCTGTGCGTGGGCGAGGAGCAGTGCGCCAACTGCCCGGCCGACTGCGGCGCCTGCCCGCCGCGCTGCGGCGACGGCGCCTGCGACGCCGACGAGTCCTGCGGCGACTGTCCCGGCGACTGTGGGGCCTGTCCGGCGGTGTGCGGCGACGGCGCGTGCGACGGCGACGAGGCCTGCGACACCTGCGAGCGCGACTGCGGCGCCTGCCCGGCGGCGTGCGGCGACGGCGCGTGCGACCCGGACGAGACCTGCGGCAACTGCCGGGCCGACTGCGGGGCGTGCCCGCCGCGCTGCGGCGACGGCCAGTGCAACGGCGACGAGGCCTGCGGCGACTGCCCGCAGGACTGCGGGGCGTGCGCGCCGCGCTGCGGCGACGGGGCCTGCAACGGCGCCGAGACCTGCGCGGCGTGCGCCGAGGACTGCGGCGCGTGTCCGCCTCGGTGCGGCGACGGCCAGTGCAACGGCGACGAGGACTGCGGGTCGTGCGCGGGGGACTGCGGGGCGTGCGCGCCGCGCTGCGGCGACGGCCAGTGCAACGGCGACGAGACCTGCGACGACTGCGCCGAGGACTGCGGCGCCTGCCGCTGCGGCGACGACGCGTGCAACGGCGGCGAGGACTGCGGATCGTGCGCGGCCGACTGCGGGGCCTGCCCGGCGCGCTGCGGCGACGGCGCGTGCAACGGCAACGAGACCTGCAACAGCTGCGCGGGCGACTGCGGCGAGTGCCCGGTGCTGGCCGAGGTGCCCGGCTGGGTGGGGGTGGTGCACGGCACGCTGAAGGTGCGGCCCGGCGATCCGGTGCCCGACGGGCAGGCGGCCGACATCGCGGCGGCGCGCAACGAGTTCGAGCCCTACCAGGTGGTGGTCGACGGCGGCGCGCAGGGGCGCCGCATCGAGGGCGTCGAGGCGTCGGCGCTGGTCGGCCCCGGCAACCACACCATCCCCGCCGAGCGATCGTGGATCTACCGGGCCGGCCTGTACAACGTGACGTCGGCGTCCAATGACGAGGGCGCGCCGGGGCCGTGGCCCGATCCCATGATCCCGCTGGTCGATCCGCACGAGGGCGAAGTGCGCGACGCCTATCCCTTCGACGTGCCGGCCAACCAGCGCCACGCGGTGTGGGTCGAGGTGCACGTGCCGCCGGACGCGCCGGCGGGCGACTACCGGGGCAGCGTGACGCTGCGCACGTCGACGGGCGTGGTCGAGGTGCCGGTGCTGCTGCACGTCTTCGACTTCGGGCTGCCCTCGACCTCCAGCCTGAAGACCGCGTTCGCCATCGGCTGGGACAGCGCCTGCGTGGCCCACCACGGCGGCTACAACCAGTGCGGCCGCGACGCCGGCATCGAGCACCTGAACACCCTGTACGCCAAGGCAGCGCTGAACCACCGCATCACCCTCGAGTCGGTCGTCTACACCTGGCCCGTCGACTACGATGACTGGCGCCACTGGGACTCGGTGTACGGGCCGCTGATCGAGGGCACCGCCGACACCCTGCTCGAGGGGGCGCGGCTGACCACGATGCAGGTGTACACGCTGAACGTCGACGACCCCGAGACGCACGCGCGGCGCCGCCGCGAGCACATCGAGGCGCGGGGCTGGGACGACACGCTCACCCTGTTCAACTACACCTGCGACGAGCCACCCCACGGCTGCACCTGGCAGCAGCTTCGGCAGCGCGCGCCGGCCGTGCAGCGCGGCGGCGTGCGCACGCTGACGACGACCAACATCGGCCAGGCGGTGCAGAACGGCGTCGACGGCATGGTGGACATCCTCACGCCGATCATGAACTGGACGTGCAGCGGCTGCGCCTACGAGGACCGCGACGCCTACCAGGCCTGGCTGGACGCCGCGCCCCAGCGCCAGCTCTGGTGGTACCAGTCCTGCGTCAGCCACGGCTGCGGCAGCGGCTGCACCACCAGCCGCGGCGCGGGCACGACGGGCTGGCCGTCCTACGTGATCGACGCGTCGGCCATCCAGGCGCGGGCGATGGAGTGGTTCACGTTCCAGAACCGCATCCAGGGGGAGCTGTACTTCCAGACGACGCACCAGCTGCGCAGCGCCTGGGCCAACCAGTGCGACTTCTCGGGCTCGGGCGACGGCACGATGTTCTACCCGGGCAAGCCGGACATCATCGGCGGCGACTCGGACATCCCCATCGTGTCGATGCGCATGAAGCTCATCCGCGAGGGGCTCGAGGATTACGAGTACCTGAAGAAGCTGGAGGATCTGGGCGACCGCGCCTGGGCCGAGGCGCAGATCGCGGCGCTGTTCCCGGCCTTCAACCGCGTGACGCGGGCCGATCCGGCCGAGCTGTACGCGGTGCGCCGCGCGCTGGCCGAGCGCATCGAGATGCTGCAGGGGCGGTGAGCCCCGCGGCCGACCGCGTCAGCGCACCTTGTACAACCGCGCCGCCCCGTACTCGGCGACCAGCTCGAAGCCGTGCGTCGGCGGCTCGCGATAGCGTTCCTCGTGCCACCCCAGGTGGTAGTCGTAGTGTTCGCGGACGTAGTCCCAGTCGGTCTGCTCGCCGTGGCGGCGGATGGTCTCGCTGCGCGGATCGCGGGCGATGTGGTGCACGTCGTCGAGGAAGTTCACCGGGTGCTGGTTGCGGATGGCGAACAGCGTCGGCACGAAGGCCGCGTGGTCGATGATCGCGAAGCACGACAGGTGGGCGGCGGGCACCGGCATCACCTCCCAGTCGTCCTCGTACACCAACGCGGTGTTCAGCATCTGGCCGTCGGGCAGGTGGCTCAGGGCGGCGCGGTAGTCGCGGAACTGGGCGTCGGCGGCGCGCCAGGACGCGATCAGGGCGCCCTGCCGCACCAGCAGCAGGGCCGCGCAGCCGGCCAGGGCCAGGCGCACCGCCCGGTCGGGCGGGCGGCGGAGGCGCAGGGCGGCGACCCACAGCAGGGCGACCGGCACGGCCAGGCGCTGGTCGGCGGCGTAGGCGGCGAACATGACGGCGGGCATCGCGACGAAGGCCAGCGTCATCACGGCGGCCGGCCAGACGAGGCGCCGCTCGAGCGCCAGGTAGCCGCGCCAGAGCCCGACGAGCAAGACGGCGCCGACGAGCACGAAGGTGGCGCTGTCGAGCACCAGGTGGTCGTTGTGGAACAGGCCGTACACCGAGCGCGCCTTGTGGGCCAGGCCACCCCACGCGACGAAGGGGGTGTCCTCGGCCCCCTCGCCGGTGGGGCTGAGCGCCAGCAGGATGTAGGCGGGCAGCGCGAACTGCCCGAACATCAGCGCCCACTGACCGAAGGCCGGCCTCCGGCGCGCCTTCACGTCCTCGACCAACCGCCCCAGCTCGTAGCCGCCGATGGCGAGCGCGTAGACGCCCATGCCGGACAGGTGGCCCATGAACAGCACCGGCGCCAGGGCGAAGTGCAGCAGCCAGCGCAGCGCGCGGACGGCGCCGCCCCGGTCGCGCAGGTGAATCCAGGCGCCGACGCCGAAGAGCCCCACGCCCATCGTGAACAGGTAGTTCAGCAGGCCCCACAGCAGCATGCGGTTGTAGAGGAACAGCGCGGCCACCAGCGGCAGCACGCGCCGGCGGCGATCGACCGACCACGCCACGTACGCCACGCCGCCCAGCAGCAACGTCTGGGTGAGCGCGACGAAGATCTTCATCGCCTGCTCGATGGGCATCACCTGGTGCAGCGCGAAGACGACGCCGTCGAGCGCCAGGTTGGGCATCCAGTCCCACGCCAGGCGGTAGAACTGCTGCAGCGCCGGCACGTCGTCGAGGTGCACCAGCACGTACACGCGGGCCGCGTGGGTGGGGTAGTCGAGGATGGCCGGCGTCTGCACCAGCCACAGCGGCACCCAGGCCACCAGGTTCAAGGCGACGAAGATCGCCCACCAGCTGCGTCGCGTGATCATGGGGCCCTTCCTGCCCTGTCCCGGCGCCCGCGATCAAGCCTCTCGAAGCTCACGGCCCTCGACCGGCACCTTCGACGGCGGCGGGCGGGCGCCGCTATGATGCGCGCGATGAACGTACCGAACCCGAGAAGCCTGCCCGTCGCCGTGCTCGCTTGTCTGACCGTGGGTCTCGCCGCCTGCGGCTGCGGCAGCAACGGCTCACCGTCCACGGCGTCGCCGACCGACGGCTGCCCCGGCTGCGGCGGCGCGGGGGGCGAGCCCGCCGATCGCGGCCCCGCCCTGGACCTGTCCGTCGAGGACGCCGCGCGCCCGCCCGCCGGCGACGTGCCCGACTGGATCGGCGTCACCCACGCCACCCAGAAGATTCGCCCCTCGACCGACCTGCCCACGGCGCGCTCGGCCGCGCTCGAGGCGGCCCGCAACGAGTTCGAGGCCTACCAGATCGTCGTCGATGGGGGCGCCAACGGGCGGACGATCACCGGCGTCACCCCCGGGCTGCTCACCGGGCCCGGCGGCGCCGCCGTGCCGCCGACCGCGCAGTGGGTCTATCGCGTGGGCCTGTACGACGTGGTCACCCCGTCGAGCGACGACGGCGCGCCCGGACCGTGGCCGGATCCCCTGGTGCCCGACGTCGACGTCTTCTACGGCGAGAAGCGCAACGCCTTCCCGCTCGAGGTGCCGGCCGGCGAGCGCCGCGCCGTCTGGGTCGAGACGCTGGTGCCGAAGGACATCCCCGGCGGCGCCTACACCGGCACCACCACCATCGACACCAGCGACGGCAGCTTCGCCCTCAACGTCGGCCTGCGCGTCTTCGACTTCGACCTGCCCAGCACGGCGACGCTGAAGTCGGCCTTCGCGATGGGCTGGAACGCGCCCTGCGTCGCCCACCACGGCAGCTACGACGCGTGCGGCGGCGACGCCGGCATCGAGCACTTCAACACGCTGTACGCCCAGGCCGCCCTCGACCACCGCGTCAGCATCGAGTCGGTGATCTACCAGTGGCCCACCGACGACGACTGGCGCCACTTCGACGCGGTGTACGGGCCGCTGCTCGAGGGCCGGGCGCCCTTCGTCCGCCTGCCCGGCGCCAAGCTGACCACCCTGCAGGTGTACACGATCAACGCCCCCGACCCCGAGCTGGCCGCGCGCGTGCGCCGCGAGCACGTCGAGACGCGCGGCTGGGACGTCACGCTGTTCAACTACACCTGCGACGAGCCCCCGGCCGGCTGCCAGTGGACCGAGATCAAGGGGCGCGGCGATCCCGTGCGACGGGGCGGCGTGCGCACGATGGTCACCACCGATCTGAAGCAGGCGCGGGACAACGGCGTGCTCGAGAGCATCGACATCCTCGCGCCGCTGATGAACTGGGTGTACCCGGGCGGTCCGTTCGGCGCGCGCGAGAGCTATCAGTCCTGGCTGGAGGGCGACGCCAAGCGCGAGCTGTGGTGGTACCAGAGCTGCGTGTCGCACGGCTGCGGCAACGGCTGCGTGCCCTCGCCCGGCCCCGCCCACACCGGCCAGCCCTCGTACATGATCGACGCCGACGCGGTGCAGAACCGCGCGATGGAGTGGTTCAGCTTCGCCGACGACGTGGCCGGCGAGCTGTACTTCTCGACGACGCACCGGCTGCAGTCGGCCTGGGACGATCAGTGCGACTTCTCGGGCAACGGCGACGGCACCCTGTTCTACCCGGGCACGCCCGACCGCATCGGCGGCCGCAACCACATCCCGATCATGTCCCAGCGCTTCAAGCTCATCCGCGAGGGCATGGAGGACTTCGAGTACCTGCACCTGCTGGCCGAGAAGGGCGATCGCGCCTACGCCGAGCAGGTGGCTCGGGCCTTGTTCCCGCGGCAGGACAAGGTGGGCGAAGCCACGGCCGCGAAGCTGTACACGGCGCGCCGGCAGATCGCCGAGCGCATCGAGGCGATGGACGAGTGAGCCGCCGGCGCGCCGGGGCTACTTCGCCCCGTGGCCGGTGAGCACCACCCGGAAGGTGCGGACGATCACCTTCGCCTCCATGCGCAGGTAGGTGCGCAGGCGGTACAGGTGGGCCACGTAGGCCAGGTCGTGCACCAGCTTCTCGCGGTTCGCCGTCTCGTCGCCGGCGTAGCCCGCCTGCACCTGCGCCCACCCGGTGATGCCCGGCCGCAGCACCATGTGCCGATCGTTGTAGCCGGGGATCTTCTCGTCGAGCTGGTCGGCGAAGAAGCGCACCTCGGGGCGCGGCCCGACCAGGCTCATGTCGCCGAGCAGCACGTTGGCGAACTGGGGCAGCTCGTCCAGCCGGTGCTTGCGCAGGAAGGCGCCGATGCGCGTGATGCGGTCCTGCTCGCCGTCGTCGGTGGCCCACGCCGGGCCCGCGTCCTTCGAGGCCGGCCGCATGCTGCGGAACTTGTACATCCAGAAGTCGATGGGCTCGCCGTCCGGCCCCGGGCGCAGGCGCTTCTGCCGGAAGATGACCGACCCCTTGCTGTCGATGCGGATGGCGATCGCGATGCCGGCGAAGACGGGGGACAGCGCCACCAGCGCGGTCGACGCGCTGACGATGTCGAAGGCCCGCTTCAGCGCGCGCACGCGCAGCGGGATGGGCGCCGGCCGGGTGAGATCGAGTGCGTGCGTCGTCATGCGATCCCCTCGCTGCGTCGCCAGATGCCTTCGCCCTGACCGCGGGCGAAGCGCCAGGCGCCGCGCAGATACGCGGCCTGGGCCAGCACGCCGAAGCGCACCTGCGCGATGGGGCGCCGCGCGCCCCAGCCGTCCTCCGGGGCCAGCACCGCCAGCGCGCCCAGCCCGGCCGCCGCGGCGCCGAGCCCCAGCAGCCCCAGGGCCAGCGGATCACCGGCGCCGGCGCCGAGGACGATCACGCCGCCCGCCCCGATCAGCAAGAGCGGGCCGGCCGTCTTCAGCAGCTTGCGCGCCATCGGCAGCGCGAACCGCGGCCCCCGCGTCCACAGATCGCGGTGCCGCACCAGCATCTGGTAGTTGCCGTACGCGATGCGCACCCACCGGTCGAACAGGCCGCGCCCGCGGCCGGTGGGCCGGTCGCTGGCGACGGCCTCGTGAACGTAGGCGATGCGGTGGCCGGCGGCCAGAACGCGCGCGGGCACCACCCAGTCGTCGTTGATCGTGTCGGCGGGCAGATCCTGCCACAGCGCGCGCCGCACCGCGTAGGCGGCGCCCGAGACGCCCAGCAGCATGTCGCGCGCGGCCTCGTCGCGCCGGATGGCCGCCTCGCGATCCCAATAGGACGCCTCGGCCGGCTTCTGCGCCTCTTCGGGCGGGCGCACGACGTAGCGCGCGGCGGCCAGCCCCACGGCGGGATCGGCCAGCGCGTCGATCAGCAGCCGCAGGCAGTCGGCCTTCAGCATCGCGCTGGCGTCGGTGAACAGCAGGATGTCGCCGGTGGCCTCGCGCGCCAGGTGGCCCAGGGTGGTGGGCTTGCCCCGGTTCTCGGGGTTGCGCAGCAGGCGCACGCCGCGATCGGCGAAGGCCTCGACCTGGGCGGGGCCGTCGTCGCGCGATCCGTCGTCGCACACCAGCACCTCGAGCCGATCCGCCGGCCAGTCGAGCGCCAGCGTGTTCTCGATCTTGGCCCTCAGGTGCGCGCCCTCGTTGTAGGCCGGGATGCACACGCTGACCGTCGGCGGCGTGGTCCACGGCCGACGCGCCCCGGGGGGGCGGGGCGGCACGCGCCGCATCAGCGTCGCGTAGCCGACGTGCGGGAAGGCGGCCAGCCCCCCCAGCGGCAGCAGCAGCAGGCCGGTCATGCCGTCGCCCCCAGCGCGTCCCGCAGCGTGCGGGCGCGCGCCGCCCAGCCGTGCGCCCGCATCGCCTCGCGCCGGGCCGCGCGCTGCGCGTCGGTGTCGGCGTCCACCACCGACCGCACCCAGCGCGCCACGTCGGCGGCGCTGCGCACGATGGTGACCTCGTCGCCCAGGCTGACCGCCTCGGGCAGCGGCGTGCTGGCCGCGGGCAGCCCGGCCGCCAGATACTCTCGTAGTTTCAGGGGGTTGACGCCCTCGGTCAGGGTGGACACCTCGAAGGGCACCCAGCCCGCCCGCCAGCGCGCGATGGCCTGGGGGAGGGCGGCGTAGGGCACGCCGGGCTTCAGCACGACGTTGGGCACGTCGGCCAGCCCGGGCGGCACCTGGCGCGTGGGGCCGACGAACTCGAAGGTCCAGTCGGGGCAGGCGCGCGCCGCGGCCGCGATCAGCGCGCCGTCGACCCACTCGGCCAGCAGGCCGAAGAAGCCGATCACCTTGGCCGTGGGCACCGGGTGCGCCGGGCCCGCGAAGTGCGGGTGATCGACGCCCTGCGGCAGGTAGCACAGCCGGCCGCCGACCGCGTCGGCCGGCGGCAGCAGCGCGCGCGCGGTGCCGAACACCACGTCGGCGCGCTCGAACATGAAGCGCTCGGCCGGCTCGACGAGGGCGGGATCGACCCCGGGCAGGTGCGGGTAGTCGTCCAGGCGCAGGTAGCCGGTGCGCCGGATGGGGAGCGCGGCGAGGTAGCGGCCGGCCACGGGGTTCGACACCAGCGCCGTCAGCGCGCCCATGCCCGCGGCGCGCCGCGCGGCCTCGATCGCCCCGCCGATCAGGCGCGCGTTCGCCAGCCGGGCGGCCGGGTGATCGTGGAAGGGGACGAAGCGCGGGGTCACGACGCGCACGCGCGACGGCGTCGCGTCCGGCGCGGGCGCCGGGCGACCGCCCAGCATCGACCGCAGTCGACCGACCACACGCGCCACGTCCGCGCGCTGCAGGCGCGGCGACCGCATGCCGATCGAGTTCACCCAGATCACCCGATCGTCCTCGGGCAGGTGGCGCACCAGGTGCTGCGTCGTCGAGGGGTGCGCGCCCCAGTCGTCGCCGAACACGACCCAGTCGACGCCCGCGCTCATGCCGCGCCCCGCACCGCGGCGTACAGCCGCAGGGTCTCGTCGGCCCAACGCCGCACCCCGAACTCGGCCCGCAGCGTCACGGCGTGCGCGCGCGCCGCCTCGGCGAAGCGATCGTAGTGGCCCAGCACCTCGTCGAGGGCCGCCCGCAGCGCGCCGACGTCGCCCGGCGCCACCAGCCGCCCGGTCTCGCCGTCGCGCACCAGATCCGGGACGCCGCCGACGCGGCTGGCCACCACCGGCAGCCCGGCGCAGCTGGCCTCGATGAGCGCCATCGGCAATCCCTCCCGCAGCGACGGCAGCGCGAAGACGTGCGCCGCCTCGAGCTGATGGGCCACGTCGTGCACGAACCCCGGGAAGTGGACCCGCGCGGCCACCCCGCGGTCGCGTGCTCGCTTCTCGAGGGCGACGCGCTCGGGACCGTCGCCGGTCAGCACCAGCTCGCAGGGGGCGGCGGCCGCCGCGGCCGCGTCGATCAGCCGGTCGAGGGCCTTCTCGGGCGCCAACCGCCCCAGCGCCAGCACGCGGGCGGGCTGCCCGTTCAGCTGGCGCAGGGGGGCGGTGGGCAGGGCCAGATCGAGGAAGTTGCGCACGACCACCACGCGGTCGGCGGGCACGCCGTCGGCGATCAGGGCGTCCCGGCCGGCCGGCGAGACGGCCACCATCCGATCGACGGTCCGGTACAGCTGGCCGGCGACCCGCTCGTACAGCCGCACCTTCGAGTCGTGGGCCGTCTGTCCGTGCTGTGTGGACACATGGGGACGGCGCAGAGGCGATGCCAGCCGGGCGTACACCAGCGCCTTGTAGCCATGGGTGTGCAGCACGGCGTCGGGGCGGGCCCGCAGGGCGCGGCGCAGCGACCGGACGGCGCGGACGTCCAGCCGCCCGCGCACCTCGACCACGTCCAGCGGCAGGTCGCGGGCCCGCGCGGCGCCGACGAAGTCCCGCACCACGCCGGGCACCCGGGCCTCGGCCAGGCACACCAGCCGCACGTCGGCGCCCGCCGCGGCCAGGGCCTCGAGCCCGCCGAGCACCACCCGCTCGGCGCCGGCCATGGGGCCGGGCGCGATCACGTGCAGGCTGGGGGTCGGTGGCGGGTGACGGGAGTTCACGTCTCAGTTCTTCGGGGGCCGCGCGGAGGGGATTGAGCGCGCCGCGGTCGACGACCCCCCGGTCAGGAATGCGATCTACCGCGCCAGGGGACTGCTGGACAAGGCCCCAGGGTTCGTCCAATGTTACGGGCCGGAAATGAGGAGGGTCGACGTGAGGGCAATGGCGCGGGGGGCACGGTGGGCGCTCTGTTGGGCGCTCGTATGTGTCGGCATGCCGGCCGTCGCCCAGCAGGGGGGCGCGCCCATCGAGGCGGGCAACAAGCTGCTGCTGGTCATCCCCGACCCCCAGCCGCGGGAGTACGACGTCGAGGTCGACCGCAACGGCGAGATCCCCATCGGCCGCTACGGGCGGCTGAAGGTGGGCGGCCTGGCGGTCGACGAGGCCGAGAAGGCCGCCCGGGAGGCCCTGGGCAAGTACATCCGCAACACGACGGCCGTCACGCTGACGCGCCTCGACCAGAAGCGGCTGGTGTACGTCACCGGGCACGTGGGCAAGTCGGGCTTCACGCGCATCGAGCCGGGCGAGACGGTCTGGGAGGCGATCCAGTCCGCGGGCGGGCCCAAGCCGGGCGCCGATCTCGAGCGGGTGGTGCTGGCCCGCGACGGCAAGGAGCAGGTGGTCAGCGTGCGCGCCTTCCTCACCGAGCGCGCGCCCCTGCCCGAGCTCGAGGCCGGCGACACCATCTTCGTCGCCGCCGAGACCACCGAGCCGGGCGCCGGCGGCGCGGCCCCGCGCATCGAGTTCCTCACCGAAGAGGCCCTGCAGGACAAGGTGTTCGTCATCGGCGCGGTGCGCAACCCGGGCCTCTTCGAGCGCTCCGAGGTGCTGACGCCCCTGACGGCCATCGGCCTGGCGGGCGGCCCGGACAAGGACGCCGACCTGTCCAGCGTGCGCGTGCTGACCCGCCAGCGCAGCGATCTGGTCAACCTGACGCGCTTCCTCCTCGGCGGGCCCGCGCCCGAGGTCACCATCCCGAAGGGCGGCGGCGGCGCCATCGTCTTCGTGCCCGGCCGACCGGCGGGCACGGTCGATCCGCTCAGCCAGCAGATTCACGTGCTCGGCGGCGTGACGCAGCCCGGGCCGAAGGTCACGCCCGGCTCGCTGCCCCTGCTCGACGCCATCGGCCTCGCCGGCGGCCCGACGGCCGAGGCGGACATGACCGAGGTGAAGGTGGTGCACAAGGGCGGCGGCTTCACCCTGGTCACCACCTACGACGTCGAGGCCTTCCTCGACGAGGGCGGCCTGGTGGGCCAGGTCGAGGTGCACCCCGGCGACACGGTGCACGTCGGTCGGCCCGCCTACGAGGTGTGGGACAACGTCCTGAAGTTCGTGTCCGACATCGCGATCATCAGCGCCGCCGTGGTCATCTTCGTCAGCCTCGCCGAGGACGACACCAACAACGCCGCCGCGGTCGGCGCCGGCTCGAACGCCGGGGAAGGGGCGACGCCATGAGGTACGCGCTGCTCGCCGCCCTCGTCGGGCTGTCGGCCGGCTGCGGCTCGACGCTCACCATCCGCCACCTCGACGCCACCCACCGGTCGGCCGAGGTCATGGTCAACGGCGAGAAGAAGGGCATGCTGACCTACGGCGAGTCGTTCGAGATGCCGCTCGAGCCGGGCCGCTACCAGCTGAAGGTCACCGCCCCCGGCAAGTCGACCAGCCCCTGGCACCCCGACGTGGACACCATCGACGTGATGCTCGAAGACGACGCCGTGCTCACGCTGCAGCCGCCCCGCCCGCGGTGACGAAAGGCGCGCCCTGAGCACGCACGGCCTATACGCCCGGCAGAAGGGGCGGCAGCTCGCCACGAACATCTCGGCGACCCTCGAGCGGTTGGGCGCGCGCTGCGTGCTCATCACGTCGGTGGGCCGCGCCGAGGGCAAGTCGCACCTGGCGAACATGCTGCGCTCCGAGCTGTCGTTCATCGCGCGGCACCCCTACGAGGTGCTGCACTGGCGCCAGCTGCGCGGCCTCGAGCCGCACATCGAGGGCGACGGCGTCGTGCTGGTGGACGGCCCGGCGCTGCTCGAGGGCGAGGAGATCTTCGCCATCCCGCCCGGCTGGATGGAGCGCTTCGACGCGTCGCTGCTGGTGGTGCTGAAGCGCTCGACGCGCAGCGCCGAGCTGGACGAGGCGGCCGCGTGGCTGCGGGCCGCGGGCGCGCCGCCCGCCGGCATCGTCTGGAACGAGCGCGACTTCCCCAACTACTGGACGGTGCTGTCGCGGGCCCGCGACCGGGTGGCCGGGCTGATCGATCGGCGCGCCGACGTGCGCTCGCTGCCGGCGCCACCGCCCGGGGTGGGCTCGGGGGCCGGCGAGGTGACGATGTCCTTCGCCTGGCGCAAGCACGCCGCCGGCCAGCTGCCGGAGCCGGGGGACGCCGACGAGCCGACCGTCAAGCTGTCGGGCGCCGAGGCGCTGGGCAAGCTGGCCTCGGTGCGCCTGGGCGGGCAGGCCTCGCCCGCGCCCGACGACGAGGGCTTCCGCTGGCGCCGCGGCGATCAGCCGACGCTGCTGACCATGCCGGCCCAGCCCAAGGCCGGCGAGGCGCGGCCGGGCGGGGAGGACGGCGACGCGGGCGACGAGGGCGCGGGGGGGGGCGGCAAGCGCGGACGGAAGGCCCGCAAGGCCGCGCGCATGGCCGACCGCAAGCGCGAGACCGAGCAGACGGCCGACGAGCAGGAGGCCTTGCCGGCCGCCCTGGTGGGGACGCCGGCGCCCGCCGACGTGGCGGCCGTGCCCGAGAAGGCTACGGCGGCCCGCCGAACCCGCCGCCGCGGCGATCACGTGGTGGCGATCGGCACGGTGCTGGTGGTGGCCGCCGGCCTGGTCGCGGCGGTGCTGCTGCTGAAGCGGCCCGATCCCAACGACTCGCTGGCCCGCCTGGTGGACGGGGCCGCCGAGGCCGCCGCCGCGGACGCGGGCGGCGTCGACGAGCACGACGCGACGGCGCTGCTGCCCCGGCCCGAGGGGTTGCCGGCGGCGCCGCGCGGCATGGTGCGGCTGCCCGGGGGTACGGTCCGGACCGGCCTGCAGCCCAAGCAGCGCGCCCTGGCGCTGGCCCGCTGCAAGGTGGATCTGCCCGCGGCCGCGCAGGCCGAGCGCTGCGCCGAGCAGCTCGCGACCGAGCAGCCCGGCGAGGCCATCGCGCTCGACGGCTTCGCGATCGGCCGCCTCGAGGTCAGCCAGACGGCCTACCGGCGCTGCGTCGAGGCGGGCGCCTGCGAGGCCCCGCGCACCATGTGGGACGACAGCGCCCGCCCGGTCACCGGCGTCACCCACACCATGGCCAAGGCCTACTGCGCCTGGCGCATGGGCGGCCGTCTGCCCACGCCCGCCGAGTGGCTGTACGCCGCGCGCGGCGTGGACGATCGACTCTACCCCTGGGGCGACGCGCCGCCGGCCGACGGCGGCTTCCATCGCGCCAACCACGGCGGCGCGCACCTGAGCGGGGGCGCCCCCGACGCCTCCGACGGCTTCGGGCAGGCCGCCCCCACCGACGCGTTCCCCGGCGGCCGCAGCCCCTTCGGGTTGCTGAACATGGCGGGCAACGTGCGCGAGTGGACGCAGGACATCGTCGGCGGCCGGGCCGCCGTGGCCGGCGGCGGCTTCAACGATCCGCCCTTCGCCCTGCGCGTGACGGCCCGCGTCGAGCTGCCCATCGAGGAGTACGCCGCCGATCTGGGCTTCCGGTGCGTGGTCGAGGGCGACGCGGCCGAGGAGGACGGTGCGGGCGACGAGGAGGCGGCCGACGACGCGGCGGCCCCCAGCGCCAGCCCCGACGGAGGCGCGCCGTGAGCGACAGCAAGTTCAAGCGGCTCGATCCCGAGCTGATCATCGACGCCCTGCGCAAGCGCTGGCTGGTGCTGCTGGTGCCGCTGGTGTTCGTGCCGGTCGCCGCGCTCACCACGCGCCAGGTGGTGGGCCCCAAGCTGAAGGTGTCCGCGCTGATCCTGGTGCAGGAGAACAGCGACGTGAACCCGGTGCTGCGGGATCTGCTGACCGATCTGCCCATCAACCGGCGGCTGCCCGAGATCTCGAGCATGCTGCTCAGCCGGCAGACGGTCGATCGCGTGCTGCGGCGCATGGGTGAGATCGACGATCGCACCACCGAGGACGAGGCCTACGCGAAGTACCTGAACTTCCGCGCGGCCATCGAGGTGTTCGGCGAGGGCGGGGGCCTCATCCGCGTCGGCCTGGTCGGGCGCTCGCCCGAGAAGCTGGCGCGGGGACTCAAGCTGCTGACGCAGGCGCTGATCGAAGAGACGCTGCGGCCGCAGCGCGAGGCGCTCGACCGCACCGTGAAGTTCCTCGAGCCGCAGCTCGAGCGCGTGAAGGAGGAGCTGGCCAGCATCGAGGCGCAGATGCGGGCGTTCAAGAAGGAGAACGCCAACTACCTGCCCGAGGTGCGCAAGCTGAAGGTCGTGCGGCACGCCGAGCTGAGCAAGAAGGTGCTCGAGGCCGAGGCCGCGCGGGTGAGCGCCGAGCGGACGCTGGCGCTGATCGAGCAGCGGCTGAGCCGCTACAGCCCGGCCGAGTCGAAGGCGCAGAGCCGGCTGTCGAGCGCGCGGTCGCGCCTGCGGCAGCTGCGCAAGGACTTCACCGACCAGCACCCGCAGGTGCAGGCCCAGCAAGAGCGCGTGCGCAAGCTCGAGGCCGAGCTGAAGGCCGTCGTGGGCGATCGCGAAGAGGTCCGGCGCTTCCTGTCGCGCGGCAAGCTGCCCGACTACGGCGAGGCGCTCGCCGAGGCCGAGAGCGCGCGCGAGACGGCCCGCTTCCTCACCGAGCAGTACGCCGCGTCGACGGAGGAGCTGAAGAGCTTCGCCAGCTACGAGCAGACGGTGAACCAGCTCGAGCGCACCTACGACGCCAAGTCGAAGTCGCTGGCCAACCTGCTGGCGCGGTACGAGGACGCCGTCGTCACGCGCGAGCTGGTGGGCGGCGGCAAGGGCACCGACATCCGCATCGTCGAGCTGAACACGCGGCCCCAGGTGTCGAGCAAGTCGAGCTTCCTGTTCGTCGCCATCGGCTCGGTGCTGGGCGGCTTCGTGTTCGGGCTGGGCCTGGTGGTGCTGCTCGAGCTGCTCGATCGCAGCGTGCGCACGCAGCGCGAGGCCGAGGCGGCGGCGGGGGTCCCCATCCTGGGTACGCTGGCCGGCTGATGGCCTCGGTCGCCCAGCGGCGCTCGGCGCTCGTCGCGCAGCTGCTCGGCGCCTTCCTGTTGGGCGCGGTCGCCTGGGCGCTGGGGTACCTGGTGGTGGCCATCCACCCGCTGGCCCCGCTGGCGCTGGTGGTCGGGGTGGCCGGCGCGGTGCTCGGCGCGACGCACCCCTTCGGGCTGCTGCTGATCTTCCTGGCGGTGCTGCTGACGCGGCCGCACGACTTCTACCCCGCGCTGAAGGCGCTGCAGCTGGCCAAGCTGACGGCCGTGGGCTCGTTGGGCCTGTTCGTCGCCGGCAAGATGATGCGGCGGGATCTGTCGATCGCCGACGCCCCGCAGGTGCGCTGGTTCGGCTACCTCTTGGGGGGCGTGCTGGTGTCGGTGGTGCTGGGCACGAACCGCGGCTTCAGCTTCGCGTTCTTCAAGGACGTGTTCGTCAAGATCGCCATCCTCTACCTGCTGATCACCAACCTGGTGGACTCGTCGAAGCGGGCGGTCATCTTCCAGACGGCGGTGGCCCTCTGCACCGGCTACCTGGGCTTCTACGCCTACCGCGCCAAGCTGACCGGCACGGCCGACATCGAGGGCAGCCGCGCGGCCTTCGTGGGCATCCTGGGGGATCCCAACGACCTGGCGCTCACGCTGCTGATGTCGGTGTTCTTCTGCTTCGCCGCCTGGCGCCGTTCGCGCGGGCCCCTGCGCCTGTTCTTCTTCGCCCTGTTGTTCCTGCACATCGCCGGCCTGATCGCCACCCAGTCGCGCGGCGGCATGCTGGGCCTGGTGGCGGCGTCCTACGTCTTCTTCAAGGATCGCGTGAAGAACAAGGCGCTGGTGCTGGCCGCGGTCATCGGCGTGGGCGGGCTGTTCCTGGTCGCGGCGGGGCTGAAGAGCCGCGCGACGGTGTCGAGCGACGGCATCGACGCGTCGGCGCAGGGGCGCCTGGACGCGTGGAAGGCGGCGGGGCGCATGTTCGTGCGCAGCCCGGCCTGGGGCGTCGGCGTCGAGATGTTCGCCTGGCAGTACCCCAACTACGCCTGGGACGCCTGGGATCAGCGGCCGAAGGAGACGCACAACATGTACCTCAAGGCCCTCGCCGAGACGGGGCTTCTGGGGTTCGTGCCCTTCGCGATGCTGCTGTGGCTCACCTGGCGATCGGCCGGGCTGCTGCAGGTGCGGTCCAGCCGCGCGCCGCCCGACAGCCTCGAGCGCGCGGTGCTGGAGTCGCAGCAGGCCAACCTGACCGGCCTGCTGGTGTCGGCCTTCTTCCTGTCCCAGTGCTGGACCTGGTTCCCGTACATCCTGGTGGGCTTCGTGACCGCGCTCGAGCGCATCTATCTGCAGCCCGCCGCCGAGCCCGAGGAGGTGATCGTTTGAAGCCGAAGGTGCTGCTGACCGTGGGGACGCGCCCCGAGGCGATCAAGCTGGCCCCGGTGGTGGCGGCGCTGCGGGCGCACGGCGGCTTCGAGGTGCGGGTGCTGTTCACCGGACAGCACCGCGAGCTGCTGGACCAGATGGCCGACTTCTTCGACCTGCGGGCCGATCGCGATCTGCAGGTGATGCAGGCGGGGCAGACGCTGCCCGAGCTGACCGCGCGGCTGATGCGGGGCATCGACGCCGTGCTCGCCGACGAGCAGCCGACGGTCGTGCTGACGCAGGGCGACACGACGACGGTGCTGGTGACGGCGCTCGGCTGCTACTACCGGCGCATCCCGGTGGGGCACGTCGAGGCCGGCCTGCGCACCGCCGACCTGTTCAGCCCCTTTCCCGAAGAGGGCAACCGGCGCCTGGCGTCGGTGCTGACCGCGCACCACTTCGCGCCCACCGAGCGCTCGGCCGCGAACCTGCGCGCCGAGGGCATCGCCGAGGATCGCATCCACGTCACCGGCAACACGGTGGTCGACGCGCTGCAGCAGATCGTCCAGCGCGATCTGCCGCTGCCCGAGGGCATCCCCGCCGAGGGGCCGCTGGCGCTGGTGACGATGCACCGCCGCGAGAACCACGGGGCGCCCCTGCGCGGCCTGCTGGGCGCGATGCGCGACCTGTGCGCGGCCTACCCCGACCTGACGCTGGTGTACCCGGTGCACCCGAACCCGAACGTGCAAGGGCCGGCGCGCGAGATCCTGGGCGACGTGCCCAACGCGCGGCTGCTGCCGCCGGTGGGCTACGGCGAGTTCGTCGGGCTGATGAAGCGGGCGACGCTGATGCTGACCGACTCGGGCGGCGTGCAGGAGGAGGGGCCGTCGATCGGGCTGCCCATCCTGGTGCTGCGCGACACGACCGAGCGCCCCGAGGGCATCGACGCGGGCGTCGCGAAGCTGTGCGGCACCGATCCCGCGGTGGTGCTGCGCGAGGCGCGCCGCCTGCTGGACGATCCCGCCGCGCGCGCCGCCATGCAGGGCGCCGAGAACCCGTATGGGGACGGCCGGGCCGCCGCCCGCATCGTCGAGGTCCTGGCCGCCGCCTACCTCTGAACGGCGGCGCGGCCCAGCCGCACCAGCACCACGCCGTAGATCAGCAGCAGCACCACCTCGGCGGCCAGCGTGGCCCAGGCGGCGCCCAGCGCGAGGATGCTGGGGATGAAGATCACGTTGAGGGTCAGGTTGGTCGCCGCCGACACCGCCTGCGCGGTCGGCATCACGCCTTCCTTGCCGCGCGCGATCAGGTACTTGGCCAGGAACATCAGCACGGTCTGACAGGCCGAGGCCAAGAGCAGCAGCTTGAAGACCGGGCGGGCCGGCGCGAAGTCGTCGCCCAAGAGCAGCGTGACCAGCGGATCGCTCACCGTGAAGGCGATGGCGATGAGGAAGGCCGCGACGGCGAGCGGGAAGGCCAGGTACAGCCGCCGCGTGCGGGTCATCTTGCCGGCCTGGATGGCGCGCAGCAGGCCAGGGTAGAGGGCGGTCGACACGGCGACGGCGCCGGCCTGCACGCCGTTGATGATGCGGTACGAGGCGCCGTAGAGGCCCACCTGGGTGGTGTCGGTCATGCCCTCGAGCAGCAGCATGTCGCTGCGGTTCGAGATGGTGCCGAAGATCGAGCCGACGCCGATCTGGCGGCCGCGGTGCCACAGGGCGCGGGTGACCTCGCCGTCGAACACCGGGCGCACCGGGAACAGGTGCCGGCCCACCAGCCGCGCGCGCAGCGCCGACAGGACGATCGCCGCGGCGACGTACGCGCACAGGACGCCGATGAGGCTGCCGGCCAGGCCCGCCGCGACGACGCCCGCCAGCAGCACCGCGCGCGACACGACGATGTTGCCCACGTCCTTGCCCGCGGCGTCGAAGGCCAGGATGGCGTTGTTGAGCGTCGCCGCCAGGCCGTTCACCAGCAGCGTCACCAGGGCGATGTAGGTCGCCAGGCCGCTCTCGAAGCTGAGCCCCATGCCGAAGACGACCGCGGTGCCCACCGCCAGGCAGGCCAGCGAGCCGCACGCGACGACGATCAGCGACGCCCCGTACACCGCGCGCGGCGACGTGTTCTCGGCGTCCTGGTACATCTGGATCGCGATCTCGCCGGTGCCGAACAGCAGGAAGATCGCCAGCAATCCCGCGAGGTTGAGCGCGAACGCGAAGCTGCCCATCGCCTCGGTGCCCAGCACCCGCCCCACCAGGATGGTGGCCGCGATGCTGGCGACGAGCTCGATGCCCTGCACCACGAGGGTCCACCCCGCCGGGGGGACCCGCGCCAGCAGATTACGCATCCGTCGCGCGATCCTCGGGCGTGATGGGGCGGATCACCTTGGCCGGGTTGCCGGCGGCCAGCACGTCGGGGGGCAGGTCGCGCGTGACGACCGCGCCGGCGCCGACCACCGTGCGGGCGCCGATGGTGACGCCGGGCAGCACGACCACGTTGGTGCCCAGCCACACGTCGTCCTCGATGCGCACCGGGCGGACGTCCTCGGGCCCCACCGGCTGGGTGCGCCGGCGCTGGGCGTCGAGGGGGTGGCCGGGGTTGTCGGTGATGAACACGCCGTTGGCGACCTTCACGTCGCAGCCCAGCTCGACGCGCTGCGCGGCGCTGATGGTGACCATCCAGCCGATGTAGGTGCGGTCGCCGATGCGCAGGACGGGATCGTCGAACACCTTGCTGGTGACGAAGCTGGTGTGGCCGCTGATGGCGCAGTCGTCGCCGACGTGGATGGCCAGGTGGCCGTAGATGTAGGGCAGGCCGTCGAACAGGTTCAGGCGCTGGCCGACCGAGGCGCAGCGGGCGCGGAAGAGGGGCTGGTTCCAGGCCAGGCGCGCCACCTCGCCGGCGGCGTTCCGCGCCGACTGCTGGGCGTAGTAGAGGGGCTCGACCACCGCGCGCGGGGCGGGCACCTCGAAGCTCTTCACGGCCTTGCCCAGGCGATACAGGGCGCGGGCGGTGGGCGTCTCCTGCCGCTTCACCGCGAGGATGAGGTCCTGGATGCCCACGCTCAGTCGTCCAGCCGGTGCCGGATGAAGTCGGCGACGCGCTGCTGCGCCTGCGTCGAGTCCCAGCCCACCCAGTGGAACTCGCAGCCGGTGTCGAGGCGCTTGTCGGCGCGCTTGCGCTGCCAGACGACGCGGGCGAGGGCGATGACGTCCGAGGGGAAGCCGGGCAGGCTCAGCTCGAGGGCCAGCAGGGTGCCGTCGGCGATGGGCTCGTCCATGACGAAGCAGATGCCGCCGCCCGAGATGTTCGTCGCGATGCCGGCGGCGCTGGTGTCGGGGCCGTCACCCTCGACCACCTTGTACTTCAGCTTGGACTGGGCGCTGACGCGCGGGTACTCGCGTTGCTCGGCCATGGACCCCTCCGCCATCTCGTCGGCGCGCGCGGATCGCGGCGCGCGCGGCATGGTCTAGCGGATCGGCGGCGCGGTGGCCAGCCTTGAGCGCGGGTGGTGAGGGCGGACTCGGGCGGGGGCGTCGGGGGTCAGCGCGCGCGGGGCGGCTGCGAGGGCTCGATGGCGCGGCGATCCGGGGCGACGACGTCGCGGCGGCCGAACCAGCGGCGCCGGGCGGTCACCGGCCGCGCGTTGACGGGCAGCAGATCGGCGAGGCCGATGGTGCGCAGCTGGTCGTGCACGTGGGCCGGAACGTCCACCAGGCGCAGGCGCTTGCCCAGCTGCTCGAGGTGCGAGAAGGCACGAACCAGGGCGGCGACGCCCGAGGCGTCGACGTCGCCCACCCAGCGCAGCGACAGGGTCACCTCGTCGATGTCGTCCAGCGGGAGGCGGGCCAGCTGAGACGGCAGGGTCAGCGCGTCGCGGCCGATGAGAGACTCGCGGACGACGTGCGTGACCGACCGTTCGTGCTGCACGGGTTCTGCCCGCATGCTGCTGACCTCCTCACGTGACCAACGCCCAGCAAGGATGGAAGATAAGGAAGCGAACCCGGTCCGTCAACAATGAAGAAGTCCGCTGCCGCTGAATTTTCATCACTGTCACTGGAAGGTGCTCTGCCCTGCCGTGCCACCGAACGCGCGACCTGTCGGAATACTTCCACTTTTCGGATACGTGGCGCCCGCGGATCGATTCGGGGCGCGGGGCGGTGGGTGTCGGCGGGGGGTCAGGCGGCGGCGAAGTCGGGCGCCCGCCGGGGCAGCCCGCCGCGGGCCAGCAGGGCCTCGGCGTGCTCGGCCATCGACACCACGCGGAAGTGCTTCGCCATGATGTCGAGGGCGCGACCGACGACGGGCAGCTTCTGCGCACTCTCCACCCCCATGGCCGGGAAGAAGGCCAGGTCGGGCGCATCTTCGCGCCCCAGGAAGTCGAGGGGGTGAAGCAGCAGCGACAGCTCGGTGCCGGTCAGGCGGCAGACGCGCGCCGCCACCTCGAAGTAGGTGGCGGCCAGGCGCGGCGAGATCTGCGCCAGGTACAGCACGTAGCTCAGGTGGATGGGCACCTTGGCGCCGGGCAGGGTGGTGAC
>JACKDN010000024.1:70000-140260 GCA_020633465.1 Myxococcales bacterium | reverse complement strand
ATGCGCCTCTTGACCGACGGCTTCGTCGAGCGCTGGCGCGACCGCCTGATCAACATCCACCCGTCGCTGCTGCCGGCCTTCAAGGGGCTCGACACGCACGCTCGGGCGCTGGCCGCCGGCGTCCGCGTCCACGGCTGCACGGTGCACTTCGTGCGCCCGGCGATGGACGCGGGCCCGATCATCGCGCAGGCCGCCGTGCCGGTGGGGCCCGCCGACACCGCGGACGATCTCGCCGCGCGCGTGCTGCGCGCCGAGCATCGGCTGCTGCCTCGGGTGGTGCGGTGGTGGGCCGAGGGCCGGCTCGCCGTCGTCGACGAGCGCGTGCGCGTGGCGGGCGCCGCCGCGACGGACGGCGCCCTGTACGGCCCCGAGGTGGGCTAGCGGCCGCGCGAGGCGGCCGCCCGATCAGGCCTTGCGGCCCTTGCGGGTCTCGAAGACGTAGTCGACCAGCCCGCCGTCCCGGAAGGTCATCTTCACCCGCCCGTCGGCGCGCTCGACGCTGACCGACTGGTGCTCTTCCAGGCTCCAGTCCTTGGCGACCTGCACCGCCTCGTTGCGGCCCTCGATCGCCTTCTCTTCCATGCGGGTGGACAGGTGGAAGACGTGCACGGTGGGGGTGACGTTCTCGGTGGGGTCGGTGGCCTGTGCCTCCATCGATTCTCCTCTTCCGCAACCGGGGGCTGCGTACTCTGATCGGGCGCCCGGCCCAACGACCGGGGCGCATTTGGGTATGCGCGCCGGGGCGCGCGGACAGTCGACGAGAGGGCCGGCCCGCAGATGAGCGTCCGCCCACGGCGCCCAGAGGGCGCGGCCGCAGCGCGGAACGACTCGGCAGGATGCGCGGGGGCCCCAGGAGTCGGTGGCGACTCGAACGGGCCAGGGCGCGGCGTCGGCCACGCGCCCACGTCGTCCATCCGCCGGCGCGAAGGCCGGCGACGGGTCGGGTCGGATCTCGTCTCGGGGTCTTTTTAGTGGACTAAGCTTCGAAACTCAAGTCGGCGGGCCGCGCGCGCCCGCGCCGAGGGGCCCACCGGGTCAGTCGTCGAGGGGATCGACGTCGAGGGTGGTCAGATCGGCGCCCGGCGCCAGCACCGCGGCGGCGTCGAGGCCGTCGGCCTCCATCATGCTCACCACCTGCTGCAGCACGTCGTCGATGTTGCGCTGGGCCGCCTCGGGCAACGCCGTGAGGTGCTCGACGAAGTGCTGTTGGAGCGGCGAGGGCGCCTCGCGCGCCAGCTGCTCGCCCTCGGGCGTCAGGTGCAGCAGCACGCGGCGCCGGTCGGTCTCGCTGCGGGTGCGGCTGATCAGCCCGCGCGCGGCCAGGCGATCGAGGATGCCGGTGACCGTCGCTTGACTCAGCGAGATGCGCCGCGCGAGCGCGCTGGGGGTGGTCTCCCCGTCGCGCCGAATCTCGCGCAGGCACACCAGCTGCGGCGAGGTCAGCTGGTGGGCGCGCACCAGGGCGCGGCTGTGGATGTCGATCGCCCGGCTGATGCGCCGCAACGAACGCAGGATGCTGTCTTCGAAGGGGCTCTGCACGCCTCGCTGACTCCTGGGTGCGCGACAGGCCATGAAAACCGCTGCGCGCCCGCCGGGTCAACTGTCGCCGGACATCTCGGCCAACACGCGCGCGCGCAGGCGACGAAGGCGCCGCCGGACAATGCCGGGGAAGGGGCACATGAACAGGTAGTCGGGCCCGGTGAAGCACCGCTCGACGTGGTTCAGCAGACCGTCCGAGATGTCGCCGGTCAGCTCGGCCTCGACCCGCAGCGTCTCGGCGTAGGCCCGCCACTCCCAGAAGGCCCGCATCGTCAGCCCGGCGGGCAGCAGCACCAGGTACGACACGTGGAACAGGCCCGGCCACCGCCGCGCGTCGCGCAGGTGCACGGCCTCGTGCCGCAGGATGCGGTACACCGTCTCGGGCCCCTGCCGCGCGCACCACGCCCGGCTGGGCAGGTACACCCGGCCGAACATCACCGTCGTGTACTGGGTCAGGTAGGTGCGGTTGAAGGGCCGCACCAGCCGCGCGATGGCCTGCTGCAGCCGCGACTCGTCCTTGTAGCAGACGGCGAATCGGGGCAGCTCGGCGGCCAGCCGGGCTTCGAGATCGGCCACGTCGGCCGCGGTTACGGGGCGGGCGATGGGCAGGGCGCTCACCCGGCGGCGCGGGCGGCCCGTGGACCGCCCGACCGCGCCGGTCGGCCGGGCGGGCTCAGTTCAGCACGATCTGCTGCTTGAGCACGATGCCCTTCTCGGTCAGGTGCAGCGAGTACGACAGGGCGCCGAACAGGTTCATGATCGACTGCGCCATCTGCATCTCGGCCTTCTTCTCGGCCTGCGCCTCGGGCGGCAGGAAGGCCATCTGGGCCTCCATCTGCTTCTGCAGCATCGCGCTGAACTTCGACATGTCGTAGCTGACCGCGATCAGCGGCGGCTCGGCGTCGACCTTGGCCGCCAGGATGGCGCCCACCATCTTCTCCTCGCCGGCGCCGACGGTGACCGCGAGCGCCGAGCCCTTCATCGCGACGTGCGGCGCCTCGACGATCGGCGGGATCAGCCCCGGGGGCAGCGGGACGGCGACGCCGTCGTCCTTGACCTCGAGCGTGGCCAGCGGCGGCACCATGCCCTTGACCATCGCGATCAGGTCGGCCGGCTTGTCCACCGCCAGCAGCACGTTGGCCTTCACGTCCTTGGGCTGCGGACCGCTGAAGTCGGCGCTCTTCACCACGACGTTGAAGCCCTTGATGCCGTTGAGGAAGGGCGGCAGCGGCTGGTTCATCCCGGCGACGGCCTCCTTCGCGCCCTCGTTGAGATCGCCGAGCAGCTCGCACTTGTAGGGGTCGTCGGCGATCGACTGCGCCTTCTCCTTGGCGAACGCGATGGCCTTGCCGATGTCGACGCCCACGCCGAACGAGAACATGCTGCTGCCGGCGTCGGTGGTGCCCACGCCGGGCACCGGCGCGGCCAGCCCGGCCAGCGACTTGCCGAGCGCCGGCTTGGTCTCGATGATCCAGCTCATCGCCCACTTCTTCGCGGTCATCTCGGTGTAGCCGAAGGCCGCCCGCGGCGCGTTGTCGACCATGCTGTTGATGTCGGCCTTGCACGCGTCCGACACCGGCGGCACCTGCGCGTCGAGCGCGGTCCACACGTCGGCGCTGACGCCCTTGGCGTCGCCCATGATCGTGTTGGCGATGATCTTGAAGTCGATGTAGCCGACGCCGTAGCCCTGGAACCCGTAGGTGCTGGCCAGCGTCGTCAGGGTGCCGGTGCTGGCCAGGCTCTGGGCGGGCTTCTGCTGGCCGAGGATGATCGGCACGGTCTTGTCGGCGGCCTTCGCCGGCGTCACCGCGAAGACGAGCTCGTCGCCGATGATCGCGATCACGACGGTGACGTCGTCCTCGGTGATGCCCCAGTACTCCTGATCGCCGGCCTTCATCACCGGCGCCTTCACGCCGGCCTTCGTCTCGACGCGGCCGATGGCCGCCTTCAGGGCGGCGGGATCCTTCAGGTCGATGCGGAACACCGGCATCACGCCGATGCCGTAGATCGCGAACTTGGGCTCGGTGCTGATGCCCAGCTTCTCGAGGCCCGCGCGGTTCAGGTTGCCGTCGAGCTCCTCGAGGATGGCGGCGCCGATCTTGTCGCCCTCGCTCTCGCCGCCCTTGGCGCGCTCGAGCTCCTTCTTCAGCTCGTCCTGCATCTTCTTCAGGAAGGGATCGAGCGCCGCGAAGATCTTGTCGGTCGCCTCGCGCGGGATGGGCTTGAAGCTGGCGATCACGTAGGGCGTGTCCGCCGGGATGGCCGCGAAGGTGTCGGGCGCGGTCATCTTGGCCGGGGCGGCCTTCTGCCCCATCGCCTTCTCGCCGGGCTTCGCCGCCTCGCCGGCCTTCGCCGCCCCCTCGCCGGGCGCGTCCGCCTCGTCCTTCTTGCAGCCCGCGAGCATGGCGAGGGCGAGCCCCGCGATCAGCGCCAGCCGATTGGTCGCCTTCATCTTGAACGTCCCCCTGGCGCGCTCGCGCGCCCTGCCGGTCAATCGGGACGTCACTAGCAAGCGTTGCTCGCCCCCGCAAGGGGCCTGTTGCGCGCGTCCTCGGGGCTTCAGTGGCGCGGCGGCGCGCCGATCTTACGGGGCGGCCTCGACCTCGGTGTCGGCCAGGCGCTCGACCCAGCGCACGGCGTCCAGCGCGGCGCGCTGCACCGCCGCGGCGTCGAGGCCCAGCGGATCGCGCTCCACCGCGCGCCAGTCGCCCTGCTCGCAGGCGCGCGCCAGGCCCAGCACGCGCCCCAGCGGGCCCTCGCCCGACACCAGCGCGGCCTTGGTGGGCGAGGTGAGGCTCAGCGTCTCGACCGCCTCGCCCATCGGGCGGTCGAGCAGCGCGTCGAGCAGCGAGAACAGCCCGACGGTGAACGCGTCGGCGGGCTCGACCGGCAGCGGCGTGCGTTCGGCCAGATCGGCGCACAGCTTCGCGCGCAGGCGCGCGCTCGACACCACCGCCTCGGACGTGCCCTCGTCGGTCATCCCGCCCAGCGCCGTCAGCAGCGCCCACTGGCGCACGCTGCGCTCACCCAAGAGCACCAGCGCGGCCTGGACCGAGCGCACCGGCGCGCGCAGGCCGACGATCGGTGAGTTGATGTATTTGAGTAATCGATAGCACAGCGACACATCCTGGCTGATGGTGCGCCCCAAGCCATCGAAGTCGATCTCGGGATCGGCCAGCTGCGCCAACAGGCGCAGGGTGGTCATGCGCCCCGGGCTCAGCTTGCGCCCGCGCAGGGTCTGCGGGCGGGCGAAGAAGTACCCCTGGAAGTAGTCGAAGCCCAGCGCCCGGCAGCGCTCGTAGATGGCGTAGGTCTCGACCCGCTCGGCCAGCAGCTTCAGCGACCGGCGCGACGAGCGCAGGCGCACCACCAGGGCGGCGACGGCGTCGAGATCGGCCTCGAGCACGTCGATCTTCACGATGTGCGCGCGGTCGAGCAGCGGCGCGAAGCGGGGATGATCGACGTAATCGTCGAGCGCGATGATGTACCCCAGGCCGCGCAGGTGATCGACGGCGGCCAGCACCTCGGCGTCGGGCTCGATGTGCTCGAGCAGCTCGAGCACGGCCACCTCGGGGGGCAGCACCTCGCCCAGGCCCGCCAGCAGCACCTCGCGGGTGACGTTGACGAAGGCGAAGCAGTCGCCGACCAGCTCGTCGAGGCCGATGTCGCTGAGCGCGCCGAGGATGACCTGCGACGCCATGTGGTTCGGATCGTGGCCGCCGGCGGCCTCCGCCCGCGCCGTGGGACGGAACAGCAGCTCGTACGCGCGAAGCGTCAGCTCCCGGTCCAGGATAGGCTGGCGTGCGATGAACAGATCGGACCGCCCTGGCACCCGCATCCCCCCGTCGTCGGCGGCAGCATAGCGCAGCCGTCGACAGACTCCAGTCGGTGTCTCGCCCGATCGGCGATCGGGTGGTCGTCGGGGTGGTTGAGCCGCCGGGCCCGCTGCTTCATGCTGCGCGGATGATCGAGCCCGCGCGGCGCCGCCGCATCACCGGCCTGGCCCTGCCCATCATCGGGGGCATGGTGTCGCAGAACGTGCTGAACCTCGTCGACACGGCGATGGTCGGCTCGCTGGGCGACGCGGCGCTGGCCGGCGTCGGCCTGGGCAGCTTCGTCAACTTCATGGCCACGGCCTTCATCACCGGCATGGCCGCGGGGGTGCAGGCGATGGCGGCCCGCCGGGTGGGGCAGGGGCGCGGGGCCGAGTCGGCGGTGCCCCTCAACGGCGGGCTGCTGCTCGCCGCGGCCCTGGCCATCCCCTCGTCGGTGGTGCTGGTGCTGCTCGCGCCGACGCTCTTCCCGCTGCTCGAGGACGATCCGGCGGTGGTGGCCGAGGGCACCATCTACCTGCAGATGCGGCTGGTGGCGATGCTGGCGGTGGGCATGAACTTCGCCTTCCGCGGCTACTGGAACGCCGTCGACCGCTCGAAGCTGTACCTGCGCACGCTGCTGGTGATGCACGTCACCAACATCGCGCTCAACTACGTGCTCATCTTCGGCAAGCTGGGGATGCCGGCGCTCGGCGTGATGGGCGCGGGCATCGGGACGGCGGCGTCGACCTTCGTGGGCACCGCCTACTACTTCGTCCTGGGCACGCGGCACGCGCGCGACGCCGGCTTCCTGTCGGGCCTGCCCGATCGCACGACGCTGGGGCAGATGCTGCGGCTGTCGGTGCCCGCGGGCCTGCAGCAGTTCTTCTTCGCCGCGGGCATGACCGTGTTCTTCACGCTGGTCGGCATGGTGGGCACGCAGGAGCTGGCCGCGGCCAACGTGCTGGTGAACCTGATGCTGGTGGCCATCCTGCCCGGGCTCGGCTTCGGCATCGCGGCGGCGTCGCTGGTGGGGCAGGCGCTCGGGCGCGGCGATCACGCCGACGCGCGCCAGTGGGGCTGGGACGTGACGAAGATCGCGGCCCTGACGATGGGCGTGCTGGCGCTGCCCGCGCTGGTGGTGCCCGATCTGCTGCTGGCGCCCTTCATCCACAACGCCGACACGCTGGCGCTGGCCGAGGGGCCGCTGCGCCTGGTGGCCGCGACCCTGGCCTTCGAGGCGGTGGGCATGGTGCTGCTCAACGCGCTGCTCGGCGCGGGCGACAGCCGCATCGTGATGGTGGTGTCGATCGGCATCCAGTGGTTCGTCCAGCTGCCGCTCGTCTGGTTCGTCGGCCCGTGGGCGGGCGGCGGGCTGATCGCGATCTTCGCCGTCTACATGGGCGCGCGCGTCGGCCTCGCCGGCGTCTTCGCCACCATCTGGGCGCGCGGGGCGTGGGGCCGGGTCGAGGTGTAGGGCCGCCCGTCACCCCACCTCGAACCGCCACACCTTCTCGCTCTCGCGCTCGAGGCGCAGGGCGACGTCGAGGAAGTGGCGGATGCTCTCCACCTGCGTCGTCGCGTGCCCGGTGGGCGCCAGCGTCCGGAAGGCGCCGCCGCCGGCCAGCGCGAGGGGCAGCATCAGCTGATCGGCCAGGTGCGGGCCGACCGGCACCTCGGCGGCCAGCCAGGCGCGGGCCTCGTCGACGGCGTCGTCGGCCACCTGCTCGGCGCGGATGCCCTTGCGCCCGAAGGCCGAGAACGTCTCGGTCAGCCCGTCGAAGCCCAGGTGCACGTGCAGCGCGTTGCCCGGCCCGGGCGAGGCGATCTGCACGACGCTGCAGCCGGCGTCGGGCACGCCCAGCCGCTTCTGCACGCGCGCCAGCTCGCGCTCGCCGACCGCCCGCGGCAGGTTCGCCACCAGGGCCACCGCGCGCTTCACCGTCAGCGGGCCGCGCTCGAGCAGCGACAGCGGCTGCAGCGCGCCCGGCGTCACCTCGACCACGAAGCGCCCGCCGCCCGCGGGGAAGAAGCCGGCGCGCTCGAGGGTGGCGGTCACGCGCGCGCCCATGCGCGCGAGCGCAGGAAGAAACGTGTCGGCCAGGAAGGGGAAGGGCGGCGCCCACGGGTTGTGCGTGCCGCCCTCGAGCACCACGCGCGCCGGCCCGTCGGCGGCCAGCAGGGCGGGCAGCACCGTCTGCAGCACCAGCGTCGCGCTGCCCGCGCTGCCCACCGCGAAGTGGTGCTCGCCCCCCGCGCGCGTCGTCGGCCGGAAGCTCAGCGACCGGCTGCCGAGCGCGTCGCCCTCGACCGTCGCGCGCCCCACCGCCGTCGCCGCGCGCACCGCCGTCAGGTGCTGCCGCAACAACCCCGGCTTCGACCGCCCGGCGCGGATGTTCTCGAAGCGCACCGGCCGCCCGGTCAGCAGCGACAGGCACAACCCCGTGCGCAGCACCTGCCCGCCGCCCTCGCCGCGCGCGCCGTCGATCACCACCATCGCCCTCACCTCCCGTATGCTGTCGCGCATGAACGACGTGCACGACCTCCGCCTGCTCCTCGACTCGCACGTCGGCCTGCTGGTCGTCGAGTCCGTCGAGGAGCCCCGCGTCATCGACCTGTTCGGCCGCCTGCTCGTCCACGAGCGCCGCTCACTGTACCTGTGGAGCTGCACCGACGGCCTCAGCTTGCACCCCGGGCTGGCCCGCAAGCCGGTGCACACCGATCCCGACGCGGTGCTCAAAGAGATCAAGGCGATGACCAGCCCGGCGGTGTTCCTGCTGCTGGACTTCCACCCCTTCCTCGAAGACCCCATCCGCGTGCGCCTGCTGAAGGACATCGCCCTGCGCCGCGAGCACGTGCCGCACACGGTCGTGCTGGTCAGCCACCGCGTCGAGGTACCGCCCGAGCTGCGCCCCTACGCGGCCCGCTTCCACGTCTCGCTGCCGGGCACCGCCAAGCTCGAGCAGATCGTGCGCGAGGAGGCCCGCGCCTGGTCGCGCCACCACGACCGCAAGGTGGCGGCCGACCGCGCGACGCTCGCCATGCTGGTGCACAACCTGAGCGGGCTGACCGAGGCCGACGCCCGGCGCCTCGCCCGCGCGGCCATCTGGGACGACGGCGCGATCACCGCCGCCGATCTGCCCAACGTCGTGCGCGCCAAGCAGCGCCTGCTCGACCAGGGCGGCGCGGTCGCCTTCGAGTTCGACACCGCGCGCTTCGCCGACGTCGGCGGGCTGGCCGGCCTGAAGCGCTGGCTGGGCCTGCGCCGCGAGGCCTTCTTCACCCCCGACGAGGGCCTCGACCCCCCGCGCGGCGTGCTGCTGGTCGGCGTGCAGGGCGGCGGCAAGAGCCTGGCCGCCAAGGCCACCGCGGGCGCCTGGGATCTGCCCCTGCTGCGCCTGGACGTGGGCGGCCTGTACAACAAGTTCTTCGGGCAGACCGAGCAGAACCTGCGCGAGGCGCTGGCCACCGCCGAGCTGATGGCGCCCTGCGTGCTGTGGGTCGACGAGATCGAGAAGGCGGTCAGCGACGACGCCGGCAACGACGGCGGCACCTCGCGCCGCCTGCTGGGGCATCTGCTGACCTGGATGAACGAGCGCAAGGAGGCCGTCTTCATCGTCGCGACGGCCAACGAGATCGACCGCCTGCCGCCCGAGCTGATCCGCAAGGGGCGGCTGGACGAGATCTTCTTCGTCGACCTGCCCGACGCCGCGGTGCGCGCCGAGATCTTCGACATCCATCTGCGCAAGCGCGGGCTGGCGGTCGACGCGTTCGACCTCGAGGCCCTCGCCGACGCCACCGACGGCTTCTCGGGCGCCGAGATCGAGCAGGCGGTGGTGTCGGCGCGCTACCTGGCGCGCGAGGCCGGCGCCGAGCTGACGCAGGCGCACGTGATCGACGAGGTCACGCGCACGCAGCCCCTGTCGGTGGTCATGGCCGAGAAGGTGGAGTGGCTGCGCCAGTGGGCGGCCGAGCGGACCGTGCCGGCGAACTGACGTGGCGCGTAAACCCTTGGTTCTGCTGGGCCTTCTGGGCACGCGCCTCGACGCGGGCGTCAGCGCTGCGCGCTGGGATCGCTGGCGGCCGACCGTCGCGACCTTCTCGCACGACGACCTGCTGATCGACCGCTTCGAGCTGCTGCACCAGCCGCGGCACGCCAGGCTGGCCGAGCAGGTGATGGCCGACATCGCGCGGGTGTCGCCCGAGACGACGCAGCGCGCGCACCCGATCGAGCTGCCCGATCCCTGGGACTTCGAGGCGGTGTTCGACGCGCTGATGGGCTTCGCGGACGCCTACCCCTTCGACCCCGACGCCGAAGACTACCTGGTGCAGATCACCACCGGCACGCACGTGCAGCAGATCTGCCTGTTCCTGCTGGCCGAGGCGCGCTTCCTGCCCGCGCGCCTGCTGCAGGTGTCGCCGCCGCGCCGCGGGCACGAGCACGGGCCGGGCGGCTACGCGATCATCGACCTCGACCTGCAGCGCTACGACCGCCTCGCCAACCGCTTCGCCGCGGTGCGCGATCGCGGCCTGTCCGTGCTGAAGCAGGGCATCGCCACCCGCAACGCCGCCTTCAACGCGCTGATCGGCGAGATCGAGCAGGTGGCGCTGGCCTCGCGCGCGCCGCTGCTGCTGACCGGCCCCACCGGCGCCGGCAAGACGCACCTGGCGCGCCGCATCTACCAGCTGAAGCGCGACCGCAACCAGGTCGAGGGCCCCTTCGTCGAGGTCAACTGCGCCACCCTGCGCGGCGACGGCGCGATGTCGGCGCTGTTCGGCCACACGCGCGGCGCCTTCACCGGCGCCGACAAGCCGCGCGAGGGCCTCTTGCGCGCGGCGGACGGCGGCGTGCTGTTCCTCGACGAGATCGGCGAGCTGGGCCTCGACGAGCAGGCGATGCTGCTGCGCGCGCTCGAGGAGAAGCGCTTCCTGCCCCTGGGCGCCGATCGCGAGGTGCAGAGCGACTTCCAGCTCATCGCCGGCACCAACCGCGATCTCTGGGACGAGGTCGAGGCGGGCACCTTCCGCGAGGACCTGCTGGCGCGCATCCACCTGTGGGCGTGGCGCCTGCCCGGGCTGGCCGAGCGCGCCGAGGATCTCGAGCCCAACCTCGACTGGGAGCTCGAGCGCTACGCGCGCAGCGAGGGGCGGCGGGTGGCCTTCAACCGCGAGGCGCGCGCGGCCTTCCTCGACTTCGGCACCGGCCCCGACGCCCGGTGGCGCGGCAACTTCCGCGACCTGAACGCGGCCGTCACGCGCATGGCGACGCTGGCGCAGGGCGGGCGCATCGACGTGGCCGGCGTCGAGCGCGAGGTGGCGCGGCTGCGGCACGACTGGGCCGGACGCACGGCCGGCGGCGACGCCTCGCCCGGCGACGCGCTGGTCGTCGAGGCGCTGGGCGCCGAGGGCGCCGCCGAGCTCGATCGCTTCGATCGCGTGCAGCTCGCCGACGTGCTGCGGGTGTGCAAGGCCTCGAAATCACTGTCGGACGCCGGTCGCACCCTGTTCGCCGTCTCGCGCACGAAGCGATCGTCGGTCAACGACGCCGATCGCCTGCGGAAGTACCTGGCGCGCTTCGATTTGCGGTGGCAGACGCTCCCCTGGCATTGAGAGCGGCGAACGTGTATGCAGGACCGCTTTCCGGCAAGAGAGCGGCAAGACGGCCAGGGGAGATGGCGATGACGAAGCTGAAGTTCTGGATGGGCGTGGCCGCGGCGGCCGCGCTGACCGTGGGCTGTGACGACGGCGGTGGCGGCGGCACGGCGGACATGGGCCCCGGCGCGGGCGGCACCCCCGGCATGGGCGGCACCCCCGGCATGGGCGGCACGCCTGGGCAGGGCGGCGATCCCGGTCAGGGCGGCGATCCCGGCCAGGGCGGCGATCCCGGCATGGGCGGCGATCCCGGCATGGGCGGCATGGGTGGCATGGGCGGCACGCCGCCGACCGGCCCCTGCAGCGGCCTGCCCGTGGTCGAGTTCAACGACGAGGCCACCGACGGCGGCGACGGCACCCTGATCGTCAGCGGCGCGGCCAGCAGCGATCAGAACGCCTTCGATCCCGGCGAGGGCTGCACCAGCGGCTTCGGCGCCGGCCAGGACGCGGCCTTCCACTTCGTGGCGCCGTCGGCCGGCAACTGGCTGTTCTTCACCGACAACACCGACTTCGACACCATCATGTACGCCCGCACCACGTGCGACGACGCGATGACCGAGGTGGCCTGCAACGACGACCGCGAGCCGGGCGCCGTGTTCGACAGCGGCGTCACGCTGACGCTCGAGCAGGGCGACGAGGCGTACATCATCGTCGACGCCTGGGCCGGCCAGGGCGCGCCTCCCGGCGGCACCTTCGATCTGGCCGCGCGCCTGATCGAGGTCGTCGAGACCGGCGGCGAGTGTGATCCCGCCGGCCTGGCGAACACCTGCGGCGCGAGCGACTTCTGCTTCACGCCGCTCGAGGACGCCGATCCGTCGATCTGCACCGAGGACACCCCGCCCTCGATCACGGGTGGCTCGGCCTTCAAGACCACCGACAACGAGCTGCTGATCCGCCTCGAGGGCGCCGACGCCAGCGCCGACGCGCAGGGCATCCGGCTGCAGCTCATCGGCGCCGACGGCCAGCCCATCGTGCTGAACCCGGACACCGGCGGCACGCAGGCGTTCATCCAGTCGGACGAGGAGATCTATGGCCAGACCGAGTTCGTCTTCAAGTCGCGCATCGGCCTCGGCGACGAGCTCGGCGGCCTGACCGTCGGCATCCAGGTGCAGCTCACCGACAGCCAGAACAACACGGCCGAGCCCATCGTGTTCAACCCGCTCGAGGCGCCGCCCTCGATCGAGGCGGGCATGGCCTGTGACGAAGACCGCCTCGCCGACGACTGCGTCGAGGGCACCGCCTGCCTCGATCGCGACGAGGACGAGATGTTCACCTGCGAGGCCATCGTGGCGCCGACGCTGATGACGGCGACCGGCTACTGGAACGCGATGGATCGCGTGATGGGCCTCGAGGTGCTCGGCATGGACACCGACGAGGACGTCCTGGCCGTCGAGTTCAGCCTGCTCGACGAGGAGGGCAACCTGATCGTGGTCGAGGGCAACGAGGTCCCGGTCCAGACCTTCGCGTTCAACGACGTGAACTACGACGCCGAGAACCCGGGCAACTACACGGCGCTGATCAGCATCGGCATCCCCGACAACTTCGACTTCACGACGCTGCGCATCAAGGTGCTCGACGAAGAGGGCCTCGAGAGCGACACCACCGATCTCGCCTTCGCCGACTTCAACGAGCCGGTCATGGTGGCCACCGGCGAGGCCTGCGACCGCCGCAACGCGCGCACGCTGTGCCCCGAGACCGACGTGTGCTTCTCGCTCGACGACGAGGTCGATCCGACCTGCGGCGTGGCGCCGACGGAGTGCCCCGAGGACTACCCGGCCGCCATCAACCTGAACGACAACGCCTCCGGCGACGGCGAGTGGCGCTACGAGGGTGATCTGAGCCAGATGCCCGAGTCGGTCACCGTGGGTGAGTGCGGCGGCGGCATCGGCAACAACATCTTCACCTTCACGGCGCCCGCCGCGGGTGAGTACAGCTTCATCACCAACTCGGCCGCCGGCGGCGCCGACACGGTGCTCTACGCCCGCACGCACTGCGGCTTCACCGGCGTGCTGTACCCGACGCTCGAGATCGCCTGCAACGACGACATCGGCATGGACAACCCGTTCAGCCTGATCCGCGTCACCCTCGAGGCCGACCAGACGATCTACGTGTTCGTCGACGGCTTCCTGGATCAGGCGGCGGGCAACGGCTGGATCGGGCCCTACACGCTCGTCGCGCGCCAGCAGCAGTAGCGCTCCGCTACGGCACCGCGACCTGCCGCGCGACCCGCTCGGGATCGTCGGTCGGCAGGTCGCAGCTCATCCCCACACAGACGTAGGCCAAAGGCCCCGCGTCGCCGGCCTTCCGGTCGGTGAACAGGGGCACCCGTTCGGCCAGCGGTCCGTTCGCCGGTCCCCACAGCACGACCTTGTGCGGCGCGAAGGGCGCGTGCGCCGCGGCCAGCAGAGCGTCCGGCCGCGTGGCGTCGGGCGTGACCAGGGCCACCTGGCGCACGGCGGCGTGGTGCCAGGCCAGCGCGCAGCACAGCTTGGGCACGGCGTGCGGCGCGTGGTGCAGGGCCTCGGCGAAGCCGCGCAGGGTCTCGAGGGCCCAGTCCCGGGGGGCGTCGTCGTCGGTGATCTCGGCCAGCCGCAGCAGGTTGTTGGCGCACAGGCTGTTGCCGCTGGGCTCGGCGCCGTCGTAGTCGGGCTTCTCGCGGAACAGCAGGGCCTCGCCGTCGTCGGGCGTGCGGAAGTAGCCGCCCGCCGGATCGGCGAAGTGGGCGTCCAGCACGGTCTGCAGGTCGAGGGCGGCGTCCAGCCAGCGCACCTCGCCGGTGGCCTCGAGCAGGTCGAGGGCGGCGCCCACCATCGCGGCGTAGTCGTCGAGCACGGCCGGCGGACCGTCGACGCCCGCGCGCCACGAGCGGCGGAGGCGGGCGCCGTCGCGCAACGTCGTGAGGACGAAGTCGGCCGCGCGCGCGGCGCGCTCGGCGAAGCGCGGCTCGCCCAGCACGAGCGACGCGCGGGCGAAGGCCGAGATGGCCAGGCCGTTCCAGGCGGCGAGGATCTTGTCGTCGAGGCCGGGCGCGGGCCGCTTCGCGCGCACGGCGTAGAGGGCCTCGCGCACCTCGAGCCAGCGGGCGTGGTCGGCAGCGGACAGGGGGCGGTCGAGGTGCAGCACCGTGCGGCCCTCGAAGTTGCCGCCCGCGCGGACGTTGAAGGTGGCCTTCACCCACGCGGCGTCGTCGGCCGGCAGCGCGGCGTCGATCTCGCTCGGCGTCCAGGTGAAGAACAGGCCCTCGTGCAGGTGGCCGTCGGCGTCGGCGCTGTCGGCGTCGGTGGCCGAGTAGAAGCCGCCGTCCGGGTGGCTCATCTCGCGGTCGAGGTAGCGCAGGACGTCGCGTGCGACGCGGGCGAAGTGCGCCTCGCCCGTGGCCTGGTAGCCCTCGAGGTAGGCCACCACCAGCTGGGCGTTGTCGTACAGCATCTTCTCGAAGTGCGGGACGGTCCACGAGACGTCGACGCTGTAGCGGGCGAAGCCGCCCCCGACGTGATCGTACATGCCGCCGCAGTGCATGCGCTCGAGGGTGCGGCGCACCGCCTCCAGCGTGCGGGCGTCGCCGCTGCGCTGCCACTGGCGCAGCAGGCCCTCGAGGACGCAGGGACGCGGGAACTTCGGCGCGCGTCCGAAGCCGCCCCAGGTGGCGTCGAACAGCTCGAGGTAGACGCGCTCGAGGCCGTCGAGGGGCGCCCCATCGGGCAGGGCGCCGCCCAGCACGGTGGTCGGCTGGCGCAGGGCCTCGAGCACCGGCTCGGCCTGCTGCTGCAGCGCGGGGTCGCGCCAGTTGGCAGCCAGCGCCCGCAGCACGGTCAGGAAGCCGCGCATGCCGCCCCGATCGCCGTCGCGCGGCGGGAAGTAGGTGCCGGCGAACAGAGGCCGCCGCTCGGGGGTCAGCCAGACGCTCATCGGCCAGCCCCCGCCGCCCGTGGTGCGCTGCAGGAAGGCCATGTGCACCGCGTCGACGTCCGGGCGCTCCTCGCGATCGACCTTCACCGGCACGAAGTGGGCGTTGAGGAAGGCGGCGATCTCGACGTCCTCGAACGACTCGTGCTCCATCACGTGGCACCAGTGGCAGGTGCTGTAGCCCACGCTCAGGAAGACCGGCACGGCGCGCCGCGCGGCCTCGGCGAAGGCCGCGTCGCCCCACGGCCACCAGTCCACCGGGTTGTGCGCGTGCTGGCGCAGGTACGGGCTGGCCTCGTGGATGAGGCGGTTGGTGTAGGTCGGGCGCCCGTCGGGCTCGAGGTGGCGGGTGCGCGGCACGTAGTCGGCTGGCTGGCGGTCGAGGGCGGCGAGATCGTCCGGGCGGTTCATCGGCGGGCTCCTTGGGGGACGCGGGAGGGATGAGCCGCGGCGCCCACCGGATGCGCGCGGCCGGCTTCCGCGCGGGGGGCGTCTGTGCTAATCCGCTTGCACACCGCAGCGGGAGGTGAGGATGCGTCTGCTGAAGTCGTCGTGCGCCCTGGCGTTGATCACGGCACCCCTGGTGGCGGTCGCCCAGCCGGACGCCCAGTCCGTGCCGAAGCCCACGCCGATGCCCGAGGTGCCCGCCGCGCCCGAGGCGGGCGTCCCGCCCGCGGTGCCCGCCGAGGCCACCGACTGGGAGGGCGAGATCCGGCGCGAGTGGGAGGTGGGCGTCAGCGCGCTCGGGTTCGTGAACGGCAGCTTCCTGACCGAGCTCTCGGAGGGCGACAAGGTGCGCACCGGGCCCAACGGTCAGCAGGTGCGTGCGCTGTACCCCGGATTCGGCGGCGTGGGCGGCGGCGGCGGCCTGACCGTCAGCGGCATGTGGCGCGGCATCGTCGGGTTGGAGTTGGGCTTCTTCTACAGCCTCGATCAGGGCAAGGGCGATCTGACGCTCGGGACGACCAAGATCGACGTGACGCTCAGTCAGGAGGCCTTCCACCTTCCGATCATGGTCAAGGTGGCGGCCCCGGTGAAGCCGGTGCGGCCCTTCCTGTTCATCGGCCCTGAGTTCGTCTTCCCCGGCGAGCCGGAGGCCGAGTCGTCGCTGCCCGTGACGCCTTCCGTCGCGGCGGTGGCCGACAACTACCTCACCCTGGCCTTCGGTTTCGGCTTCGAGTTCATGCTGCCGGTGCAGGGCGCCGACGTGCGCATCCCGCTGATCCTGCGCGGCGCCTGGAACCCGAGCCTCGGTGACTCCATCGACGATCGGCTCGACACCGAGGGCTGCTCGGTCACGGACCCCTGCCCGTTCGTCACCGAGTGGGAGTGGCAGGCCGAGGTGGCCCTGGGCGTCGCGTACTACTTCCTCTGAGCGCCCCAGCCGCCCCGGCGGTCCCTTGCCCTTGCCCTTGCCCTTGCCCTCCCCCGGGCACGGCGCACGGGCTCTCACAGTGCCAGGCAATTCTGAAGTCGGCGGTGCTCAGCAGTGAGCTTCAACGCCCGCTTCGACGGGTCGAGGCCGCAGCGGCTACGCTCCCCCTCGTGTGGAGGCGCGCGTGCTGGACCTGGCGGGGCTCCGCGACTCGGGCCAGGGCCGTGAGGATATCGCCAAGCTGCTGGAGGGCGGTGATGAAGCCTGACATGAGGCCGGAAGCGGTCACCGCGCGGCTCGTCCGGGTCAGTCAGCTCCGACAGATCTGCCTGTCGCTGGCGCGCGCGGGCGAAGCGGCGAGCGTCGGCGGCCCTCGCCGCGCGGGCCGTTCGTCCGAGCGCGCTCCTGCGGGCCGACACGTCTCGGGGCGCGACCAGTCTCCACGGTGAGCTGATTCTGAACATCCGTTTGCGGTCGGGCGCGAGCCCGAAGAGGCGAGGCGAAGAAGGTGAACCGCCATCTCGAGCACAAAGAGGCCCCCGTCGGATGATCCATTTGCTTGGCGAGCTGAGGTGGCGCATCGAGGCAGATACCGGGCCAGTCCCCTGGGTCGAGCCGAACTCGGTGGTGGGCTTCGACAGGGAATTGGAGTTCCACCGGGCGAAGCAGCACTGGTTTCGGTCCGAACCTTCGCTGGACCTCTCCGAGTCACCGGTAGAAGTCATCCCAGACTACATCGACCACTACTTATCTCGTGCAGCTTCCAGTCAGCGGGCGGTCGTCGACGGGGAGCGTTTCCTGGACGCCGTGCTCTGGTTGGTGCGGCGGTTGGGGTCCAGCTATGCCGTGGGGACGCTTGCCGTCTGGAGGGAGTTGGTCCAGGCGATCCCGGCTCAGGCGGCCTGCGAGAAAGTGCTGGTAGCCATTGCAGGTGAGCCAGAGCCGTTCGTGCGAGATATCCTCCGGAACGTAATCCGGGACTTCTTCGACGTCGGAGGGGCGTGGCCAGGTTGGCAGGAGCGCATGCGCACCGAGGTGGAACCAGGGATCGTCCGATCCATCGAGGCACTCATGATTCAGGGCTACGAGACCATCGACAACGTGGATGCGCGGCGCTTCGCTGACGGTACACCGAGGCTGTGATGCGGGCCCTTGGCGGCGTTCTCGGGCCCGTGGGTGCAATCCGGCCCAGCCGTCCTCGATGACCGGCAGATACGGGAGGGGTGGTGGCGCGCCCGCCCCCCGCCCCCGCCGCGTCAGGCGCGGAAGAGCGTCACGTCGCGGCCGGCGGGGGTCGTCGCTCGCCCGAGGCGGGTGCGTTCGTGGATCGGCGCGGCGTCGGCGCGGCGGTCGAAGATGACCAGGACGCCGGTGGCGAGCGCGAGGCGGTCGAGGTAGCCGTCGAGCTGGCGCAGGCCCTCGTCGAGCGGGTCGGGGCGCCCGGTGGACCACACCTTCAGCTCCAGCGCTTCGAGCTGCTCGCTGCGCTCGCCTCGGGCGTCGGTCCAGGGCCAGCGCACCAGCAGGTCGATGCGGCCGCGGCCGATACCGTACTCCCGGTGGATGTGGCCGCCGCCGTTGACCACGCGCTGCAGGAAGGCCATCAGCACCAACTGCGGGGCGACCTCGTGATAGTTCATCCGCTGCGTGAGCACGTCGCCGTGCTGAAGCCAGAAGGCCGCGAACTCGTTCAGCAATCGCTCGAAGTCGAGGCGGCCGTCGGGCAGGACGAAGCTGCGTGGCGCCGCGGTGACCATCTCCTCGGCGGCCGCGCTGAGCACGCGCGCGATGACCTCCTGATACATGGGGTTGGCCATGCGGACCGGCCGGTCGGGCGCGAGGAGCCCGAGATCCCGCACGTACTGGAAGTCGTCGTCGTACGCGTCCTCCGGTACCACCGCGCCCGCCAGCAGCGGCTCGAGGACACGGCGCACCCGCGGCTCGGCCAGGCGCGCGGCCAGGGAGTCGAGGTGGGTCTGCCGCGCGAGGATGAGGCGCTCCCGGGCATGGTCGACGTGCTCGACGGTGATCGGCGCCGGCGGCTCGACGCCCATCTCGGCGGTCACCTCGTTCGCCAGCGCGTTGACCAGCCACGGCTGACCCGCGGTGACCTCGCCGATGCGCTCGATGGCCGCTTCGGCGAAGGTCTGGCCCGTGTCCGCGGTGTGCTGCGCGACCAGCATCCGGATCTCGTCGAGATCGAAGTCGCCCACCCGCAAGGATCGGATCTTGATGTTGAACGGGCTCGAGCTACCGAGCCGAGGGGCCTCGCCGCCCGAGGCGAGCTTGTAGTCCCGGACATCGCGCAGCCCGCAGAGGACCATGGACCAGGGGAAGTTGTCCGGGCGATCGGGGTAGCCGGCGCGGAGCTGGCTGAGCACCGAGATCAGCGACTGGCCGCGCAGGGCGTCGATCTCGTCGAAGAAAAGCACCAAGGGTCGGGGGCAGGCGCGGGTCCACGCACGCAGCGCGGCCCGCAGCAGTGTCCCCGGCGCGGCACTCTCCGGCCAAGGTGGCGGGCAAAGGTCCTCCGGCAGGGCGTCGGCTGCGCTCAGCCGCAGCGCGGCCAGCACGATTTGTTCGGCCGCACCGTAGTCGTCTTCGGCGACCTTGGCCTGCTCGCAGGAGAAGTGCAGCGCGGCGAAGCGCCCCTCCGCGGTCAGCGCCTTGGCGAGCGTGCGCAGGATGGTGGTCTTGCCCGTCTGTCGGGGCGCGTGCACCACGACGTAGCCCATCCGATCGAGCAGCCGGCGCACCTCGGGCAGCCGCTCTTCGGGCGGCACCATGTAGTGGAAGCGCGGGTCACAGGGTCCAGCGGTGTTGAAGAACCGGCTCACCGCGCCAGCCTACGGCGGACGGTGGAGCGTGTCCACGCGGCGGGGCCAGCCGCGAACGCGAGGGCGCGACGCTTCGTTGCGACGCCCACGGCGTCCGCGCGCAGACCGCCACGCTGAGCCGCCGAGGTTTCGGTGGCACCTCTGCCGAGCCGGGCCCGAGCCGGCGCCGCCTGTGGACGCGTCACAACAACCCGTAGCCCAAGTCGACGGCCGCGTTGCGCAGGGGGCGGAGCAGCGCGGGATCGGCGAGCGGCCGGTTGAAGAGAGGCGTCTTCGGTACGGCGTCGAGGGCGCGCTCGTACAGGGCGATCGCGGGGCGGTTGGCGTGCATCGACGAGCCGTACAGCAGGCCCTCGATGTCGGGGAAGGCCGCGTAGATGGCGCGGGACCACTCGCGGGCGCGCGGGCGCGGGCCGCTGTTGATCGCCATGGAGGCGCCGGCGCGGGTGGGCCAGGCGCCCGTCAGATCGAGCAGCGTGACGGCGCGGCCGAGGGCGAAGCGCACCAGCCAGGGGGCGCGCGCGCGGCGGTCGATCAGGCGCGTGTGCTGGAAAGCCTCGGCGACGCAGGTGGGGCCGTGGGCGGCGAGGTAGGCGATCTTCCGATCCTGGACGGACGACGGCTCGAGGTGGTGGTCGAAGCGGCTGTTCGTGGGTCCGTACGCGCGGAACGCGCCCCAGCGAACCGGGTGAGCGCCCCCCCGGAAGTAGATGCGCCACAGCTCGGTGCCGGCAGGCAGCGTGACCCGCTCTGGGCCCAGCGCGGCCAGGCGCGCGGCGGGCGGTGCGTGCGGAAACTTGGGCACGGCGTGCGTTCCGGTCCGTCGGCGTCAGAGGTGGCGCGCGAGCTCGATGACCGTCGCCGGGGGGTAGCCTGCGCGCAGCCAGTCGCGCGGGCTCAGCGGGCCGTGCTCGGCGGGCAGATCGTCGGTGCGGGTCGTGAACCAGCGATGCACCGCGACGGGGTGCAGCGCCGGGTCGAGCGCGGCGACCACCTCGCCCAGGGCAGGTAGCAAGCCTCGATCGGTCAGCTGGAACGTGGGGATGCGCCACCCGGCGTCCGAGCGGACACCGAAGAGACGGTTCGCCCCCAGCAGCTGTCGGACGCGGCTGGCATCGACGCCGAGACGCTCGGCCACGTCGGCGGTGCTGGCGCTGGTGGCGAGCAGCGCGGCGAACTCGGCGGCGGTGCGCGCGACGGGATCGGCGTCCCCGAGGTCGCGCGCGCTCAGGTCGAAGCCACCCCGCTCCAAGACCTCGACCTCGGCCGGCGTCAGGTCGTCATGGGGATCGGAGGCGGGCTGAGGCGACGCGATCCGCGCCACGGCGTCGCGTACCAGGCTCAGGAAGGCCTCGGGCGCCAGATCGATGCCGTGGTCCTGGAGCCAGCGCGGGTCGGCCGCGGTCGCCATGTCGAGCCTCCTCTCGCCGTCTCACGGCGGGATGCTTCGTGAAGCCTAGCGCCGAGGCCGCGAGACGGCAAGGCTGCCCAGGTCGCTGGAACCGGTGCACGTCGGCAGGGTCAGGCCATCCTGCGCGGGACCGCCCCCAGCCACATCGAAGCAGACGTGCCCGTGCCCGTGCCCGTGCCCGTGCCCGAAGAGGGCAGGGCGTACGACCGCCGGACGGCCACGGTCGAGGTCGAGGTCGAGGTCGAGCGCGACGCCCCGAGCGCGGAGGCGGGGCGTGCCTGGCGGCGGGGGGGCAAGGTCAAGGTCAAGGTCAAGGTCAAGGGATTCGCCCCGAGCGTCGAGGCGGCGCGTGCCTGGCGGCGGGTCGGGCACGGGCACGGGCACGTTTTTCGTCCCGTGCACCGTGCCCGTTCACGCCTCACGTCGGGATCAGACCTTCTCGAAGAACCGCTCCCCGTTCTCCGCCATGCGCCGCAGCAACGCCGGCGGCGCGTAGTGATCGCCCAGCCGCGCCGCCAGCGCGTCCAGCTTCTCGACCACGTCCCGCACGCCGCGGCGATCGATCCACGCCAGCGGGCCGCCGCTGGCGGGGCTGAAGCCGACGCCGAGGATGGCGCCGATCTCGGCGTCGCGGTGGGTGCGCAGGATGCCCTCGTCCAGGCAGCGCGCGGCCTCGTTCACCTGCACCAGCATCAGGCGGTCGGCCAGGTAGTCGACGCCGGTGACCTCGGGCGTGCCCTCGGCCAGATCCTTCAGGCCGTCCCACAGCTTCCGGGGCTGGGCGGCGTAGTCGTAGAAGCCCTTGCCGGCCGCCTTGCCGGTGCGGCCCAGCCCGACCATCTTGCGCACCACGCGGGCGGCGCCGAAGTCGAGGGGCTTGCCCTCGTACTTCTCGCGCATGTCCAGGCCGTGCGCGGCCAGCGACAGCGTCACCTCGTCGAACACCTTCAGCGGCGCCACCACCATGCCGGCCTGGCGCGCGGCCCACTCGATCAGCACCGGGTCGTGGCCCTCGCTGACCAGCTGGGCGGCCTCCATGATGTAGGCCGAGAAGAAGCGCGTGGTGTAGAAGCCGTAGCCGTCGTTCACGACGATGGGCGTCTTCTTGATCGTCCCCATCACCTTCAGCGCGCGCGCCAGCGTCTCTTCGCCCGTGCCCTCGGCGGTGATCACCTCGACCAGCGGCATCTTCTCGACGGGCGAGAAGAAGTGCAGGCCGATGAAGTTGGCCGGGCGCACCGACGCCTTCGCCAGATCGCCGATGGGCAGCGCCGAGGTGTTCGACGCGAAGATCGCCTCGGGGCTCAGCACCGCCTCGGTCTCGCGGATGACCTCGTGCTTCAGGTCGATGTTCTCGAAGACCGCCTCGATCACCAGGTCGGCGTCGGCCAGATCCTCGACGTTCAGGGTGCCGGTGATGCGCGACAAGAGCGCGTCGCGATCCTCGGTCGACAGGTGCCGCAGCTTGCCGGCCTGCGCCTGGCAGTGGGCCAGGCCGCGCTCGAGCGCCTCCTGGCCGATGTCCTTCAGCAGCACCTCGAAGCCGCGCTGCGCGAAGACGAAGGCCAGGCCGGCTCCCATCATGCCCGCGCCCAGGATGGCCACCGTCTCGACGCGCGCGTCGTCGGCGCGCGGCAGGCCCTCCTGCTTGTCCACGGCGTTCTTGTGGTACCAGAACGTCCGGATCATGTCCTTGGCCTGGTCGCTGACCACGCGGTTGACGAAGTAGGTGGTCTCGACCTCGAGGCCGGCGTCGAGGCCGACCAGCGTGCCCTCGTAGATGGCCGACACCGCGGCCTCGGGCGCGGCGTACGCGCCGGCGGTCTTCTTCACCAGCATCGCCGCGCCGGCCGCGAACAGGTTGCGCGCGTCGCCGGTGTCGGGCTGCACGCCGCCGGGGTACCGGAAGCCCTTGCTGTCCCAGGGCTGCTTGGCGCGCGGGTTCGCGGCGATCCACGCGGCCGCCGCCTCGAGCACCGCCTCGCGCGTGGGCTGCAGGTCGTCCACCAGCCCGGCCTTCTTCGCCTGCGGCGCGCGCACGATCTTGCCCTGCGCCACGTGCTCGAGCGCCGCCTGCAGGCCGATCAGCCGGGGCAGCCGCTGCGTGCCGCCGGCGCCGGGGATGACGCCCAGGTTCACCTCGGGCAGGCCGAGCTGCACCGCGGGCGAGTCGAGCGCGACGCGGTGGTGGCAGGCCAGCGCCACCTCGTAGCCGCCGCCCAGCGCCGAGCCGGTCAGCGCCGCGACGACCGGCACGCCCGCCGTCTCGAGCTTGCGGTACAGGGCGTTCACCTGCCGCACCTGGTCGCGGAACACCGCCGCGTCGCGCGACCGATAGACGAAGTCGAGGTCGGCCCCGACGCAGAAGTCCTTGTGCCCGCTGGCGACGATGATGCCCTTCAGCCCCTCGAAGGCCAGGCAGTCGTCGAGCGCGGCGGCGAAGCCCTCGCCAAAGGCCATGTTGATCTTGTTCGCCCGCCCCTCCATCTGCATCAGGAGGGTGGCGATGCCGGTCTCGGCGTCGAACTGCGCGCTGAATCCGTTGCTCACGTCGTCCTCCCTCAGACCCGCTCGATGATGGTGGCGATGCCCATGCCGCCGCCGATGCACAGCGTCACGAGGCCGGTGGACAGGTCGCGCGCCTCGAGCGCGTCGAGCACGGTGCCCAGCAGGATGGCGCCGGTGGCCCCCAGCGGGTGGCCCATGGCGATGGCGCCGCCGTCGACGTTCACCTTGTCGTGGTCGATGCCCAGGCCCTGCATCGTGTACAGCGGCACCGCGGCGAAGGCCTCGTTGATCTCGTACAGGTCGATGTCGCTGGCCTTCATGCCGGCCTTCTGCAGCGCCCGCTGGCTGGCGGGCACCGTGGCCGACAGCATGATCACCGGCTCGTCGCCGATGGACGCCATCGCCCGGATGCGCGCGCGGGGCTTCAGGCCCAGCCGCTTCCCGGCGTCCTCGTTGCCCACCAGCACCGCGGCGGCGCCGTCGACGATGCCCGAGGCGTTGCCCGCGTGGTGCACGTGGTCGATGTGCTCGACCTGCGGGTAGCGCTTCTTCGTCAGCGCGTCGAGCCCGAAGTTGCGCCCCATCATCTCGAAGCTGGGGCTCAGCTTGGCCAGGCTCTCCATCGTCGTGTCGGGCCGGATGTGTTCGTCGCGGTCGAGCACCACCAGGCCGTTCATGTCGACGACCGGCACGACGCTCTTGGCGAACGCCCGGCGCTCCCAGGCCGCGGCCGCCCGCTTCTGGCTGGCCACGGCGAAGGCGTCCACGTCCTGGCGCGTGATGCCGTGCAGCGTGGCGAGCAGATCGGCGCTGATGCCCTGCGGCACCGTGCCGTACGCGAACTCCATCGTGGGATCCCAGATGGCGCCGCCGTCGCTGCCCATCTTCACCCGCGACATGCTCTCGACGCCGCCGGCGACGACCACGTCCATGAAGCCGGACGCCACCTTCGCCGCGGCCTCGTTGACCGCCTCGAGGCCCGAGCCGCAGAAGCGGTTCAGCGTCACGGCGGGTACGCGCTCGTCGTAGCCGGCCACCAGCACGCCCGTGCGGGCGATGCAGCTGCCCTGCTCGGCCACCTGCGTCACGCAGCCGACGGTCACGTCGTCGATGGCGCTGGTGTCCAGCTCGTTGCGGTCGCGCAGACCACGCAGCGCGGTCGCCAGCAGATCGACCGCCTTGGTCGTGTGCAGGCTGCCGCTGCTCTTGCCGCGCCCACGCGGGGTGCGGACGGCGTCGTAGATGAAGGCTCCGGCCACGGGGTCCTCCTGGGTTGCAGTGCTCAACTTAGCTTGCTAAGTGATGCACTCAACACGCCGCGGTTGCACCTGTCAAGCGAGAGTCGAATGCGCCACTTCCCACCCGACCACGCGCCCACCGCCGACCTGGCGGTGCGCCGCTGCCAGACGACCGCCATGCTGCGGCTGGGCCGCGTCCACGCGCTGATCGAACAGCGCGTGCGCGCCCTGTTCGCCGACGTGGGCCTCGACGTCACCCCCGCGCAGTCCAACGTGCTGATGGTGCTGTTCCAAGCGAAGGCGCCGCTGACCGCCCGCGAGATCACGACCCAGCTCGGCCTCTCCGAGCCCACGGTCAGCCGCTTCCTCAAGGCCCTCGAGGCCGCCGGCTGGGTCGCCCGCGAACCCGATCCCCAGGACGCCCGCGCCCGCCTCGTCACCCTCACGGCTCAGGCCCGCGAAGCGCTGCCCCGCTTCATCCAGGTCAGCAACACCCTGCTCGACGCCGTCTTCGAGGGCTTCACCCACGACGAGATGCAGGTGCTGGCCAAGGCCGTCGCCCGCATCACCGACAACCTGGAGGGCTGACCCTCAGCCCTTCTCGATGCCGATGCTGACCGCGTGGCCCTCGATGTCCACGGCGTCGTCGCCGGCGGGCGCCCGGTAGATCTCCATCTTCGACGCCAGCACCTCGGTGGCCACGTAGATGTGCTGCGACTGCAGCATCTGGTGCACCGGCTCGGCCTCGGTGCGCACGGTCACCGCCACGCGGTCGGTCACCTCGAGCCCGCTGTCCTTGCGCAGCCGCTGCAGCCGGCTGACCAGCTCGCGCGCCAGGCCCTCGCGCACCAGCGCGTCGTCGAGCTCGGTGTCGAGCGCCACGGTCAGCGCCCCGTCCACCTCGATCACCACGTCGCCCTTGGGCTCGCGCGTCACCAGCACGTCCTCGCTGGTGATCGGCTCGTCGGCGATCATCACCTGGCCGCCGCCCTGCAGCGTCTCCCACTCGGCGGCGGTCAGCTTCTCGATGGCCGCCGCCCCCTCCTTCATCCGCTTGCCCAGCCGCCGCCCCAGCGTCTTGAAGTTCGCCTTGAAGCTCAGCGTGGCCAGCGCGTGGTCGTCGGGCTGCCCCACGACCTCCTTCACGTTCAGCTCGTCGGCGATCAGCTCGGCGTGCGCCTCGATCGCGTCCAGCACCGGCGCGTCGTGGTGCACGATCGTCACCCGCCGCAGCGGCTGCCGCGTCTTCAGCTTGTGCCGCTCGCGCAGCGCCCGCCCCATGCTGACCACCTGGCGCGTCACCGCCACCTGCGCCTCGAGGTCGCGGTCGATCAGCCTCGGCTGCACTTCGGGGTAGTCGCACAGGTGGATCGAGTCGCCCTCGGCCGCGCACCCCGGCGCCACCACCAGATCCTGGTACAGCGCGTCGCTGACGAAGGGCATGATCGGCGCCAGCACCTTCGCGAACGTCACCAGCGCCTCGTACAGCGTCGCGTACGCGCACGCCTTGTCGACCTGGTCGGCCTCGCTCTCGGCCGCCCGCCAGAACCGCCGCCGGCTGCGCCGGATGTACCAGTTGGTCAGATCGTCGATGAACCCCAGCACCGGCGGCACCACCCGGTACAGGTAGTAGCCCTCCATCTGCTCGTTCACGTCGCCCACCAGCGACTGCAGCACCGACAGCAGCCACCGGTCGAGCTCGGGCCGGTCGCCGACCGCGGGCGTCTCGACGCCGTCCAGCCCGCTCTCCGGGTGCCACCCGTCGATGTTCGCGTACTGCACGAAGAACGACCACGCGTTGCGCAGCGGCAGCAGCACCGTGCGCACCACCTCGCGCACCCCCGCCTCGCTGAAGCGCAGCGGCTCGGCCCGCACGATGGGCGAGTTGATCAGGTACGCCCGGAGCGCGTCCGCCCCGTACTCGCCCAGCACCTCGTCGGGCGGCGGGTAGTTCTTCTTCCGCTTGCTCATCTTCGAGCCGTCCTCGGCCAGCACCAGGCCGTTGACGATCACGTTCTCGAAGGGCGGGCGGTCGAACAGCGCGGTCGACAGCACCAGCAGCGTGTAGAACCACCCGCGCGTCTGGTCGAGCCCCTCGGCGATGAACTGCGCCGGGAAGTTGGCCTCGAAGGCCTCGCGCTTCTCGAAGGGGTAGTGATCCTGCGCGTAGGGCATCGCCCCCGACTCGAACCAGCAGTCGAACACGTCGGGGATGCGCTTCATCGTGCCGCCGCAGTCGGCGCACTCGAAGGTCAGGTGGTCGATGCGGTGCGGGTGCAGGTCGTCGACCGTCTGCCCGGTCTTCTCCTCGAGCGCCGCCACGCTGCCGAGGCAGATCTCGGCCTCGCACGCGCCGCACCGCCAGATGGGCAGCGGCGTCCCCCAGAAGCGGTTGCGGCTGACGTTCCAGTCGCGCGCCTCGGCCAACCAGTTGCCGAACCGCTTGCTGCCGACGGCGTCGGGCACCCAGTGGATGCGCTCGTTGTTCGCCTGCATGCGCTCGCGCAGCGCCTCGACCTTCACGAACCGCGCGGGCACGGCCTTGTAGATCAGCGGCGTGTCGCTGCGCCAACAGAACGGATAGCTGTGCTGGATGGTGTCGTGGCGCATCAGGCGGCCCACCGACTTCAGGTGCTTGATGATGTCGGGATCGGCCTCCTTCACGTTCCGGCCGGCGTAGTCGGTGACGGCGCCGACGAAGCGGCCCTCGTCGTCCACCGACTGCAGCACCCCGATGTCGGCCGCCCGGCAGGCGGCGTAGTCGTCCTCGCCGAAGTCGGGCGCCATGTGCACGAGGCCGGTGCCGTCGTCCGTCGTCACGTGATCGGCGGCGATCACCTGGAAGGCGTTGGGGTGGTCGAGGAAGTAGTCGAACAGCGGCGTGTACCGCTTGCCCACCAGCTCGGCGCCGGTCAGCGTGCCCACGACCGTCGAGTCCTTGCCCAGGATCGCCTCGCGCTGCGTCGCCGAGATGACGTAGACCGTGTCGTCGTCCGGCCGCGTCGCCCGCACGTACTCGAGGTCGTTGCCGACGGCCACCGCCAGGTTGCTCGGCAGCGTCCAGGGCGTCGTCGTCCACACCAGCAGCACGTCGTCGCCGTCGATCAGCGGCATCGTCACCGTGATGGCGGGATCCTGCACGTCGCGGTAGTCGAGGTTGGCCTCGAAGTTCGACAGCGACGTCGACAGCCGCCAGCTGAAGGGCATCACCCGGAAGTCCTGGTAGACCAGCCCCTCGTCCCACAGCCGCTCGAAGACCCACCAGACGCTCTCCATGAAGGAGAGGTCCATCGTCTTGTAATCGTTCTCGAAATCGACCCAGCGCCCCAGGCGGGTGACCGTGCGCTCCCACTCCTGCGTGTAGCGCAGCACGTTCGCCCGGCAGGCCTCGTTGAACTCGGCGACGCCGTAGGCCTTGATGCTGGTCGGCCCGCTCAGCCCCAGCTCCTTCTCCATCTCCATCTCGATGGGCAGGCCGTGCGTGTCCCAGCCGAAGCGCCGCTCGACCCGATGCCCGCGCATCGCCCAGTAGCGCGGCACGATGTCCTTCAGCGTCGACGCCACCAGGTGCCCGTAGTGGGGCAGGCCGGTCGCGAAGGGCGGGCCGTCGTAGAAGACGTAGCGGCTGTCGGCGGGGCGCTGCTCGACCGAGCGCTCGAACACGCGGTGCGCCTTCCACAGCGCCAGCATCGTCTCTTCGATGGCGGGGAAGGCGGTCTGGGCCGAGACGGGCGGAAACGCGGGCATGGCGGACCTCCAGAATCGAAGGTCCGTACCATTCACCGCCGCCAGAAGGAAGGGGTCAGCAGGACCAGCAGCGTGTAGATCTCGAGCCGCCCCAGCACCATCAGCGCGATGGCGACCCACTTCGAGGGCGTGTGCAGCACCGCCCAGTTGTCGTAGGGGCCGACCGCCCCCAGCCCCGGGCCGATGTTGCCCAGCGCCGACGCGCTGCCGGTGAAGGCCGTCAGCAGATCCTGCCCGTCGAGCGCGAAGAACGCCGTGCCCAGGCTCAAGAGCGCCAGGTAGACCGCGACGAAGGCCGCCACCGCGCGCATCACGTCGGCGGGCACCGCGCGCCCGCCCAGCCGGATGGGCCGCACCGCCCGCGGGTGCGACAACAGGAACAGCTCGCGCACCCACATCTTGGTCATCAGGACGTAGCGCACCACCTTCACGCCGCCGCCGGTGCTGCCCGCGCTGCCGCCGACGAACATCAGCGCCAGCAGCACCATCAGCGCCACCGGCGCGAAGGTCCACGTCTCGAAGTCGTGGCTGGCGAAGCCGGTCGTGGTGACGATCGACAGCACCTGGAAGGCCGCCACGCGCACCGACTCGAGCGACCCCATGGTGTCGTGGCCGGCGAACAGCGCGATCGAGGCCACCACCGTCCCCCCCACGCACAGCGCCGTGTAGACGCGCCACTCCGGATCGCGCAGGTACACCTCGAGTCGCCCGCGCAGCCCCAGGAAGTGCAGGGTGAAGTTCATGCCGGCCAGCCACATGAACACCGTGATCACCCACTCGACGTAGCCGCTCTCGAAGCCGGCGACGCTGGCCGCGCGCGTGCTGAAGCCGCCGGTCGCCATCGTCGCCATCGTGTGGCAGATCGACTCGTAGGCGCTCATGCCGCCGGCGGCCAGCAGCACGAACTGCACCGCCGACATCAGCAGGTACACCTTCCAGAGCAGCTTGGCCGTCTCGCCCACGCGCGGCGCCAGCTTGTCGGTGGTGGGGCCGGGCACCTCGGCCTTGAACAGCTGCATGCCGCCGACGCCCAGCAGCGGCAGGATGGCCACGCCCAGCACGATGATGCCCATGCCGCCGAGGAAGTGCGTCATGCTGCGCCACAGCAGCAGCCCGCGCGGCAGCCCCAGGCGCCCGTCCGGCGTGAAGCCCGGATCGCCCCACAGGCCGTCGGTGATGATGCTGGCGCCGGTGGTCGTGAAGCCCGACACCGACTCGAAGACGGCGTGCGTCACGCTGCAGAAGTCCGCGCCGACCGCGGGCTGCAGGCTGTCCGCGGTCGCGCAGATGTCGCCGGGGGACAGGTGGGCGTACCCCAGGTAGGGCAGGGCGCCGACGAAGCCCGCCACGAACCAGCCGACGCCCACCACCAGGAAGCCCTCGCGGTGGCCCAGCTCCATGCCCCGGGCCGCGCCGCGCGTCACCGCGAACAGCACCAGGCCCAGCCCGATCGACAGCACCGTCGCCGCCACGTGCCCCGACAGATCCGGCGCGGCGTCGTACCAGGCCACGCCCACCGAGGGCAGCATGGACGCGCCCAGCAGCACCATCAGGACGCCGGTCAGGTTCGCCAGCAGCGCCAGGCGCAGCAACCAGCTGAGGCGGCGCTTCACGAGGTCAATTCGTCCGGTCCACCCGCCGCGCGAGCATCGTCTCGACCTCGGCGATGGCCGTCTTCAGCGCGACGACCAGCACGTGATCGCCCTCGCGGATGCGCGTGTCGCCGCGCGGGATGATCACCTCGTCGCCGCGCTGCAGCCCCGCCACCAGGGCGCCCCGGGGCAGCTTCAGATCCTTCAGCGGCGTGTCGACGGCCTCGCTCGTCAGCTGCGCCTCGAACTCCATCGCCTCGGCGTCCTCGTCCTCGCCCAGCGCGCGCACCGCCAGCACCCGCCCGTGGCGGATGTAGTGCAGGATCGAGCTGACCGCCACCAGCCGCGGGCTGATGCACACGTCGATGCCGATGCTCTTCATCAGCGGCTGGTAGTCGGCGCGGTTCGTCGTCACCAGCGCGCGCCGCGCGCCCAGGCGCCGCGCCAGCATGGCCGACATCACGTTGGCCTCTTCGTCCCGCCCGCAGGCGATGAACGCCTGCATCTCGGCGACGTTCTCCTCGACCAGCAGATCCGCGTCGGTCGGCCGCCCGTTCAGCACGACGGCGTCGGGGATCTCCTCGGCGATCCACCGCGCCAGCCGCGGATCCGGCTCGATGATCTTCGGCTTCAGCCCCCGCCGCGTCAGGTCGTGCGCGATGAGGCGCCCGATCTTGGTGCCGCCCGCGATCATCACCCGATGCACCGGCGCCACCTGCACGCCGGCCAGGCGCAGCACCGTCTCGACCTCCTCGGCGCGGGCCACGAGGAAGGCGTCGTCGCCGGGCAGCACCACGTCGGGGCCGCGCGGGATGATCACCTTGTGATCGCGGTGCAGCGCGGCGATCAGCAGATCGCTGCCCTTGAAGCGCTGCCCCAGGTCGAAGAAGCGCATGCCGGCCAGCGGGCTGGTCGCCTGCACGGTCAGGCCGAGCAGCTTCAGCCGCCCGTCGGCGAAGTCGACCACCTCGTTCACCTCGGGATACCCCAGCACCCCGAGGATCTTGTCGGCGCTCACCTTCTCCGGGTTGATCGCCAGATCGATGGCCACGCGGTGGTCGCCGAAGATGCGGGCGTCGAGGTACGACTCGTCGCGCACGCGGGCGATCTTGATGACGTCGCTGCGCCCCAGGATGGCCGCGTTGAGGCACGCGACCATGTTCACCTCGTCCGAGTCGGTGACCGCGACGATCATGTCCGCCTCGGCGATGCCGGCCTCCTCCAGCACCCGCGGTCGGGCGCCGTGGCCGCGCAGGCCCTGGATGTCGAGGCCCTCGGTGGCGCGGCCCAGGATCGACTCGTCGCGCTCGATGAGCACCACGTCGTGGCCCTCGGCCACCAGCCGCGCGGCGATGTTGAAGCCGACCTGGCCGGCGCCGACGATCAGGATCTTCACGCGGCTCGTGTAGCACTGCGTCGGCTGGCGCACAATTCCGACGCGGGCTGGGCGACCCCCGGGATCAACCGGTGATGCGGTGCCAGGCGGCGCTGGCGGCGGCGGCCAGGCGGCCGGCCAGCGCGGGCTTCTCCGGCTCGTCCTGCGCCTCGGCGACCGCCGCGGCGGCGGCCTTGCCCAGCGGGTTCAGCGCGCGGGTGTCGTAGCGGGCGTCGTGGGGCGCGACGACCTCGAGGTCCAGATCGGGCGCGCCGTCGAAGAGGCCGACCTCGTCCTCGCAGGTGGCCCAGAAGTCGTCGGCCTCGGGCGCCTCGTCGGCGGAGGGGCCGGGCGCGCTCGGGGGGGCCGGCGGGTGCTCGACGGCCGCCGGGCCGGCCATCCAGGGCATCGGGCCCGTCGGCGGGTAGTCCTCGGTGATCAGCTTGGGCGCCTCACCGCGGCTGCTGATCGAGACGTCGACGATCGCGTGCAGCGCCATCGCGAACTGCCCGGTGGCGGGGGGCGGGTGCGGCTGGTGCGCGGTCGGTCGGGGCGCGGGCGTCTGGGCCGACTTCACGAAGAAGCCGATGGTGTGGGCCGGGCCGGTCCAGGCGGTCGAGGCGGCGGGGATGCGCGGGCGCAGGGTGCCCTCGGCCACCTCGACCGGGGCGGCGAGGGCCGGCTTCGACGGCGGGGTGGGCGCGCGCGGGGCGGGGGTGCCCGCGGTCGCCTTCTTCAGGGCCGGCACCAGGCGGCGCACGCGACGGTCGGGGCCGCTGATGGTGGGCACGATGACGGCGTCGTAGCCGTAGCCGGTGACGATGGCCTCGCGGATGGCCTCGGCGGTCGACAGCTCGGGGGTGTCGGCCACCCAGATGGTGCGCCCGGTGCGGCGTCGATCCAAGGCGCGGTCGGTCAGCCCCAGGGTGCGGCCGACCAGCTCGAAGAAGCGCCGCCCGGGCTGCCCGCCGGGCGCCTCTTTGAGAACGATACGGTAGTTCATGGCATCCCCCCGGCGCGCGCTGGCCTCCGCGCGGCGCGCGCCCGACACCCTGAAACCTACCGATTCGCCACAAGCCTCACAAGTCGGCGCGCGCGCCGAGCGGTTGACACCGACGCCGCCGGGTGATTACTGGCCCATCTGGCGTGCGCGGAGGCCCGTTGAAGCGGCTCATCGAGGCGATCGGACAGCGGGTGATCGACCTCATCGAGGGGATCGGCCGGGCCGCCATGCTGCTCGGGCAGACGCTGGCCTGGCTGCCGCGGCCGCCCTACCGCGTCCGCATCCTGTTCCAGGCGATGGAGTTCGTCGGGGTCGGCAGCCTGTTCATCGTGCTGCTCACCGGCCTGTTCACCGGCGCCGTCTTCGCGCTGCAGGGCGCCGGCGCCTTCCGCCTGTTCAACGCCGAGAGCCTCGTCGGCTCGACGGTGGCCATCTCGCTCGCCCGCGAGCTGTCGCCGGTGCTGACCGGCCTGATGGTGACCGGGCGCGCGGGCAGCGGCATCGCCACCGAGCTGGGCACGATGCGCGTCACCGAGCAGATCGACGCGCTCTACACGATGGCGGTGAACCCGATTCAGTACCTGGTGGTGCCGCGCTTCATCGCCGGGCTGATCATGGTGCCGGTGCTCAGCGTGCTGTTCACGCTCGTCGGCATGGGCGGCGCCTACTTCGTCGGCGTGGTGCTGCTGAACATCGACGAGGGCATCTTCCTGTCGAAGATCTACTGGTTCGTCGACCCGCCCGATCTCACCAGCGGGCTGATCAAGGCGTGCGTCTTCGGCGGCATCCTGACGATGGTGGGGTGCTATAAGGGCTTCTACGCGAGCGGAGGCGCCCGTGGCGTCGGCCTCGCGACGACCCAGTCGGTGGTCGTCTCGAGCGTGCTCATCCTGGTGGCCGACTACTTCCTCACCGCGATGATGTTCGAATGAAGGAGATCCTCACCCCCTTCCGGGTCGGCCTCGTCGTCGTCGGCGCGCTCGTCGCGTTCGGCTGGATGTACGGCAAGATCGAGGAGGGCATCAGCGACGACGCGTCGGGCTACCGCGTGTACGCCATCTTCGCGGACGTCAGCGGCCTCGCGCAGAAGTCGCGGGTGGTGATCGCCGGCATCGGGGTGGGCGAGATCGACAAGATCGAGCTCGCCGGCGACAAAGCGAAGGTCTGGCTGCGTGTGAACACGCCGCTGAAGTCGGACGCGCGCGTCGCCAAGCGCCAGGCCAGCCTGCTCGGCGAGTACTACCTGCAGCTGACCCCCGGCTACACCGGTACGCCCTTGGGCGACGGCGACCAGATCACGCACGTCGACTACGACGTCGCGCCCGCCGACCTCATGAACGGCATGAAGGAGATCGTCGCCAACGTGCAGGACATCACCGCCAGCCTCAAGCGGGTGGTGGGCGACGAGGAGGGCGAGCAGAAGCTCAGCGAGATCCTCACCAACATCAACGAGGCGGTCGCCGAGGTGAACAAGGCGGTGGGGGCCAACGCGCCGAAGATCGACGTGGTCGTCGACAACGTCGTGAAGGTGACCGAGAACGCCAAGCTGTTCACCGAGGAGTTCCGGCGCGACGCGCGGGTCATCCTGGCCGACGCGCGCAAGGTGGCGTCGGACGCGCGCGACGTCGCGGCCAACGTGAAGGCGATCGTCGGCGAGAACCAGGGCAAGGTGCAGGAGGGCTTCGACGGCGTGCGCGGCGCGGTCAGCCGGCTGCAAGGCGCCCTCGACAAGCTCGACGAGACGCTCGACCGCGCGCGGTCCATCGCGATCAAGATCGACGAGGGGCAGGGCACCGTCGGCCAGCTGATCAACGACGACCGCCTGGTGCGCAACGTGAACGAGCTGGTCGAGGAGTCGGGCCAGTTCGTCAAGAAGTTCACGCGGTTGCAGACCGTCGTGGCGATGCGCAGCGAATACTACCTGGGCCAGACGGCGGTGAAGAACTACCTCGAGGTCCGGCTGCAGCCGAAGCCCGACAAGTACTACTCGCTGACGCTGGTGGACGATCCGCGCGGGCGCACCACGTTCCGCGAGACGGTCACCAACTCGAGCGCCAGCGACGAGGATCCGGTGGTGCGCGAGCAGCAGACGATCACCGAGGATCGCTTCCGCCTCTCGCTGCAGTTCGCCAAGCGCTTCTACTTCGTCACCGGCCGCATCGGCATCATCGAGAACACCGGCGGCCTGGGCCTGGACCTCATCCTGTTCGAGGACACCCTCGAGCTGTCGACCGACATCTTCGCCTTCGACGAGAACGTGAACCCGCGCCAGCGCATCTGGGGCACCTACACCTTCTTCACCCACCTCTACGTGGCCGCGGGCATCGACGACGTGTGGAACGACGAGCTCACCGACTTCTTCGTGGGCGCCGGCATCCGCTTCACCGATGACGACCTGAAGGCCATCTTCACCGCCGCGCCCGCGCCGTCGCTGTAGGCCCGGATCGCGCCGGCGGACCCTCGATTGACAGTCCGGGGGGTCGCCGCTAGAGTGCCGCGTCCATTTTGGCGGTGTGATGCGGTGAAGCCCCTCGCCCTCAAATTCAAGGTCGACGATCTCCGGCCCGAAGGGCGCGCCTTCGAGGGCGCGCTGTCGCTGGAGCTGCTCGAGGGCTGCCTGCCCGGGCTGGTCGGCTCGCTGGGCTACCGGCCGCAGGGCCCCGCGCCGGTCGCGGGCACCGTGTACCGGTCGTCGGGCGGCGAGATCATCGTCACCGGCCGCCTGCGGGCCGAGGTCGGCTTCGACTGCGTGCGTTGCCTCCAGGCGCGCACGTTGTCGGTCGACGTGGCGGGCGATCACGTCTTCGTGCGGCGCGAGGCGCCGGCGCAGCCCAAGGGCCGCGAGACGGTCGACCTGGTGGTCGACGACGAGGACGAGGACGACGACGTGTCGACCTACGAGGGCGACGAGATCGACCTCACCGACACCTACCGCGAGGCGCTGCTGCTCGAGCTGCCGATGAACCCCACCTGCGAGCACGTGCAGGCCGAGGGGTGCGAGGCGCTGGCGTCGGACGCCCCGGGCGAGGTCGACACGGTCGATCCCCGCTGGGCGCCGCTGCTCGAGCTGAAGCGCAAGATGGGCGCGGCGAACGACGAGGGGGCCCAGCCGGCGAAGCCGGCGCGCTCCGACAACACGGACTGAGACAACAAAGGCGAGGTCGACATGGCTGTCCCGAAGCGACGGAAGTCCCGCGCGAAGCGTGATTCGCGGCGCGCCAACCACAAGATCAGCGCGCGCGCGTTCAACGAGTGCCCCAACTGCGCGGCGCCGAAGGAGCCCCACCGGGCCTGCGGCGCCTGCGGCTGGTACAAGGACCGCTACGTCCTCGAGGTCGTCGAGGTCGAGGTCTAGCTGAGTGTCCGAGGCCGCCGAGCCGGCCTCGCCCGTCGCCCTCGACGCGATGGGCGGCGATCGGGCGCCCGACGTGGTCGTCGAGGGCGCCGTCCAGGCGTGTCGCGCGGGCCACGGTCCGGTCATCCTCGTCGGTGACGCCGAGCCCGTGCGCGCGGCGCTCGACGCGCTGGGCGCCGGCGATCTGCCGATCACGATCGAGCACGCCAGCGAGGTGATCGGCATGGCCGAGCACCCCGGGCGCGCCGCCCGCACCAAGCGCGACAGCTCCATGCACGTCGGCTTCGGCCTCGTGAAGGCCGGGCGGGCGTGCGGCTTCGTCTCGGCGGGCAACTCCGGCGCGATGATGGCCGTGGGCCTGTTGACGCTGCGGCGCATCCCGCGCTGCGAGCGGCCGGCCATCGCCGGCACCATGCCCACCCGCGCCGAGCCCATGGTGCTGCTCGACATGGGCGCGAACGTCGAGTGCCGCGCCAGCCACCTCGTGCAGTTCGCCTTGATGGGCGCGGCCTACGCCGAGATCGCGCTGGGCAAGGCCCGCCCCACCATCGGCCTCTTGTCCAACGGCACCGAGCCGACCAAGGGCACCGAGACGCTGCGCGAGGCGCATCGGCTGCTCACCATGACCGATCTGAAGTACGTCGGGTACGTCGAGGGGCGCACGGTGCCCCAAGGCGAGGTCGACGTCGTCGTCACCGACGGCTTCGTCGGCAACGTCGTGCTCAAGCTGTCCGAGGGCATCGCGCTGGCGCTGGTCGAGCGGGTGCGCGAGCAGCTGCGCGGCGACTGGCTGGGCAGCCTGGGCGCCTCGCTGATGAAGCGCTCGCTGCGCCAGCTGCAGTCCGAGCTCGACTGGCGGGCCGTCGGCGGGGCGCCGCTCCTGGGCATCGACGGCGTCGGCGTCGTCGCGCACGGCGGCAGCTCGCCCGAGGCCGTCGCCAACGCGGTGAAGGTGGCGCGCCGCTACGCCGACGTCGATCTCGTCGGCAAGCTGCGGGCCGCCCTCGAGGCGTCGGCGCCGCCCGACGAGCACACCAGCACCGCCGAGCTGCCCATCACCCGCGCCACCGGCACGCACGAGCAGCCCTGATGGGCGCGGTGGTCCGCGGGACCGGCGCGTACCTGCCCGCGGCGGTCCGGACCAACGCCGAGGTGGCCCAGCGCCTGGGCACCACCGAGGACTGGATCGTCGAGCGGACGGGCATCCGCCAGCGGCACGTCGCCGCCGCCCACGAGCACACCAGCGATCTCGCCTACGAGGCCGGCCGGCGCGCCCTGGACGACGCCGGCCTGGACGCCGCCGATCTGGATCTGGTGCTGGTCGCCACCATCACGCCGGACGCGCCGATGCCGTCGGTGGCGGTGCTGACGGCGCGTCGCCTGGGGGCCACCTGCGCCGCGGTCGACGTCGGCGCCGCCTGCGCCGGCTTCGTCTACGGCCTGGGCATGGCCTGCGGGCTGCTGTCGGGCGGCGTCGCGCGGCGGGTCCTGCTGGTCGGCGCCGAGCTGCTCACCCGGTGGGTCGATCCCGAGGATCGCGCCACCGCGGCGCTCTTCGGCGACGGCGCCGGCGCCGTCGTGCTGACCGCCGACGCCGCGACCGACGCGGGCCGCGGCGTGTGCGCCGTGCGCCTCGGCGGCGATCCGGCCCACGTCGACGCCCTGACGCTCGAGGACGGCCTGATCCGCATGCACGGCCCGCGCGTCTTCAAGCAGGCGGTGCGGCACGTCACCGACGTGTCGCTCGCCGCCTGCGAGGCCGCCGGGTGGCGCGTCGAGGACGTCGACTGGATCGTCCCCCACCAGGCGAACGCCCGCGTGATCGCCGCCATCGGCAAGCGCCTGGGGGTCGCGCCCGAGCGCCTGCTCGTGAACATCGGTCGGTCCGGCAACACCAGCGCCGCCAGCATCCCCGTCGCCCTCGACGAGGCCGCCCGCGACGGGCGCCTCGTCCGCGGTCAGCGCGTCGTGCTCACCGGCCTCGGCGCGGGCTTCGTGTGGGGGGCGGTCGCGCTCCGCTGGTAGCGGCCCGGCTTGACAGGCCCCGGGGCCGTTGCTAGTACACAGCGCCTTTCAGCGACCGACGGAGGCGTCCATGTCCAGCATCCAGGATCGCGTTCGCCAGATCATCGTCGAGCAGCTCGACGCGAACGAGGAAGAGGTCGTGCCCGAGGCGTCGTTCATCGACGACCTGGGCGCCGACAGCCTCGATCTGGTCGAGCTCGTGATGGCCATGGAGGAGTTCTTCGACGTCGAGATCCCCGACGAGGACGCCGAGAACATCCGCACGGTGCAGGACGCCATCAACTACATCCAGCAGCACGTCGAGTAGCGCCCCCACCCCCGAGCGTGGGGGCTGCACTCCGAGGGGCAGGCATGCGGACATCGTCGAGAAGGGTCGTCGTCACCGGCGTCGGGCTGCTCACGCCGGTGGGCATCGGCACCGAGGCGAACTGGCAGGCGCTGATCGCCGGCGAGAGCGGCATCGGCCCGATCACGAACTTCGACGCGACCGACTACCCGGTGCGCATCGCCGGCGAGGTGCCGGACTTCGACCCCCTGCGGTGGATCAGCCGCAAGGAGGCGAAGAAGATGGACCGCTTCATCCACTTCGCGATGGCGGCCACCCACCTCGCCATGGAGCACGCGGGCCTGCCGCTGCAGGTGCCCGAGCCCGATCGCACCGGCGTCGTCATCGGCGTCGGCATGGGCGGCCTGCAGACCCTCGAGGACGCCGTCGACGTCATCCGCCAGAAGGGGCCCGGTCGGGTCAGCCCCTTCACCATCCCCAAGCTGATCATCAACATGGCGCCGGGCCACGTCTCGATGCTCACCGGCGCGCGCGGGCCCAACCTCAGCAGCGTCAGCGCCTGCGCCACCGGCGCGCACTCGGTGGGTGACGCCGCGCGGCTGATCGCGATGGGCGACGCCGACGTGATGATCGCCGGCGGCAGCGAGGCGACGGTCACCGCCCTCGGCATCGCCGGCTTCGCCGCCATGAAGGCGCTGTCGACGCGCAACGACGATCCGCAGCGCGCCAGCCGCCCCTTCGACGCCGATCGCGACGGCTTCGTGTCGGCCGAGGGCGCCGCGGTGCTGATCCTCGAGCTGCTCGAGCACGCGGTCGCTCGCGGGGCGCGCATCCTCTGCGAGGTGGCGGGCTACGGGCAGTCCTCGGACGCCCACCACATGACCATGCCCGATCCCGACGGGGCCGGCGCGGCCGCGGCGATGCGCAACGCGCTGGCCGACGCCGAGCTGAGCCCGGACGCCATCGACTACGTCAACGCCCACGGCACCTCGACGCCGACGAACGATCGCATCGAGACCCTGGCGCTGAAGCACGTCTTCGGCGACCACGCGCGGCGGATGGCGGTCAGCAGCACCAAGTCGATGACCGGGCACATGCTGGGCGCGGCGGGGGCGGTCGAGGCGGCCATCTGCGCGCTGGCCATCGAGCGGGGCGTGGTGCCGCCCACCATCAACCTGGACACACCGGACGAGGGCTGCGACCTCGACTACGTGCCGCACACGGCCCGCGCGCTGCGCGTCGACGCCACGCTGTCCAACAGCTTCGGCTTCGGCGGCACCAACGCCTGTCTGGTGTTCCGCCGCTTCGCCGGCAAGTGAGGGAGGTGCCCATGGTCACGCGCGTCGCGGTGGCGTCCGATCACGCGGGCTTCGAGCTGAAGTCGCTGATCGTCGAGTGGCTCGGTGAGCTGGAGGGCGTCGAGGCGGTCGACCTCGGTCCCGCCGACACCACCCGCACCGACTACCCCGACTGGGCCGCCACGCTGGCCGGCGCCCTGGCCAACGGCGCCGCCGAGCGCGGCGTGCTGGTCTGCGGCACCGGCATCGGCATCTCGATCGCGGCCAACAAGCACCCCGGCGTGCGCGCCGCGCTGGTGCACGACGTCACCACCGCGCGCCTCTGCCGCGCCCACAACGACGCGAACGTCCTCTGCCTGGGGCAGCGCATTGTGGGCCAGGCCGTGGCGCGCGAGGCCCTCGAGGCCTTCCTCGGCACCGCCTTCGAGGGGGGCCGCCACGCCGACCGCGTGGCCAAGATCCACGCGCCCGAGCGGGCGGAGGGCTGAGGCGGTGTGCCCCTTCTGCCGCGCCGAGGACAGCCGGGTCATCGACTCGCGCTTCGTCCGTGATCAGCACGCCACGCGGCGGCGCCGGCAGTGCGGCGCCTGCGGGCGCCGCTTCACCACCTACGAGCGCGTCGAGCTGATGCTGCCCACGGTCATCAAGCGCGACGGCCGGCGGCAGGCCTTCGAGGTCGAGAAGATCCGCGCCGGCGTCGAGCTGGCCTGCCAGAAGCGCGCGGTGGCGGCCGATCGCATCGACGCCCTCATCGCGCAGGTCGAGCGCCACTTCTCCGAGGCCGCCGAGCGCGAGGTCACCACCAAGCAGGTGGGCGAGCGCGTGCTCGCGTCGCTGCGCACGCTCGACGAGGTGGCCTACGTCCGCTTCGCTTCGGTCTACCGCGAGTTCAGCGACGTGCGGCAGTTCCTCGACGAGCTCGAGCAGCTGCAGGAGCTGGCGGGCGCCGAGTGAGCGACCACGCCGCCTTCATGCGCCGGGCCGTCTCGCTGGCCCGGAGCGTCCGCCACCGCACCAGCCCGAACCCCACCGTCGGCTGCGTCGTCGTGCGCGACGGCGTCGTGGTGGGCGAGGGGGTCACCCGCCCGGTGGGCGAGGCGCACGCCGAGGTCGTCGCGCTGCAGGCGGCCGGTGAGGCGGCGCGGGGCGCCGACATGTACGTCACCCTCGAGCCCTGCTCGCACCACGGCCGCACGCCGCCCTGCACCGACGCCATCGTGGCGGCCGGGGTCGCGCGCGTCTTCGTCGGCGTCACCGACCCCAACCCGCTGGTCGACGGCCGCGGCGTGGGCCAGCTGCAGGCCGCCGGCGTCGCCACCGAGATCGGCGTGCTGCGCGACGACTGCGCCGCGCTCGCCGCGCCCTTCCGCCGGTTCATCCTCGACGGGCGGCCCTGGGTGGTGCTGAAGGCCGCGGTCAGCCTCGACGGCCGCATCGCGACGGCCGGCGGCGACTCGAAGTGGATCACCGGCGAGGCCGCGCGCGCCGCCGGGCATCGCCTGCGCGCCCGCTGCGACGCGGTGCTGGTGGGCAGCGCCACCGCGCAGGCCGACGATCCGCGCCTGACCGTGCGCGACGCCGAGGGTGACGATCCGCTGCGCGTCGTGGTCGACACCGAGGCCGCGCTGTCGCCCGAGGCCGCCCTGTTGGGGCCCGGCGCGCTCGTCCTGCACGCGCCCGACGCCGACGCCGCCCGCGTGGCGGCCCTCGCGGGCACCGGCGCCGCCGTCTGCGCCACGCCGCGCGGCCCCGGCGGGCTCGACCTCGGGCGCGCCCTGGCCCTGCTGGCCCAGCGGGGCGTGGTGTCGGTGCTGGTCGAGGGCGGCGGTCGCCTGCACGGCAGCCTGCTCGCCGCGCGGCTGGCCGACGAGGCGTGCGTGTTCGTGGCGCCGCGCCTGCTGGGGCGCGGGCGGCCGGTGGTCGACCTGCCCTCGGTGGCGACGGTCGGCGACGGGTGGCGGCTCGACCCCGTCGCCATCGAGCCGCTGGGGCCGGACGTTCGCATCCAGGGGCCGATTCTGTATCCTGCGCCGTCCGACGAGGGGGACGCGTAGGCGATGTTCACCGGCCTGATCGAGACCTGCGGCGCCCTGCGGCGCGTCGAGCCGCGGGGGCCCGGCGTGCGCCTCACCCTGGGCGCCCCCGCGGCGATGGTGGCCCAGCTGACGCTCGGCGAGAGCGTCGCGGTGGACGGCGCCTGCCTCACGGTCATCCGTTGGGCCGACGACTGGTTCGAGGTCGACGCCTCGGCCGAGACGATGGCCCGTACCACCCTGGGCGATCGGCGCGTCGGCGATCGGGTCCACCTCGAGCGCGCCTTACGCGTCGGCGATCGCCTCGGCGGCCACATCGTCGCGGGCCACGTCGACGCCACGGGCACGGTGCGCCGCAGCCAGAAGGTCGGCGAGGCCCTCGAGGTCTGGTACGACGCGCCCGACGCGGTGGCGCGCTACCTGGTGCCCAAGGGCAGCGTCGCCATCGACGGCGTGAGCCTCACGGTCAACACGGTCGACGACGCCGGCTTCAGCGTGGCCCTCGTGCCGCACACGCAGACCGTCGTGCACCTGCACGAGAAGCCGGCCGGCGCGCGGGTGAACCTCGAGGCGGACATCATCGGCAAGTACGTCGAGCGCCTGCTCACCGGGCGGGCGGCCGACGATCGCGCCAAGGGCGGCGTCGACCTCGCGCTGCTGGCGCGCGCCGGCTTCCTCGAAGGGGGCGATTCGTGAAGAAGGAAGAGCAGGCGGCCATCGCGCGGGTCGAGGCGGCCATCGCCGACGTCCGCAACGGCCGGATGGTCATCCTCACCGACGACGAGGATCGCGAGAACGAGGGCGACCTCGTGATGGCGGCCGAGCTGTGCACGCCCGACGCCATCAACTTCATGGCGACGCACGGCCGCGGCCTGATCTGCCTGTCGCTGACGCCCGATCGCTGCGACCAGCTCGACCTGCCGATGATGGTGGCCGAGAACCGCAGCGGCTTCGGTACCGCGTTCACCGTCAGCATCGAGGCCGCCCGCGGCGTGACCACCGGCATCAGCGCCGCCGACCGCGCCACCACCATCCGCGCCGCCGTCGCCCGCGACGCGCGCCCCGGCGACGTCGTGCGCCCGGGCCACATCTTCCCGCTGCGCTCCAAGGAGGGCGGCGTCCTCGTGCGCACCGGGCAGACCGAGGGCAGCGTCGATCTCGCCCGCCTCGCCGGGCTCGAGCCCGCCGGCGTCATCTGCGAGATCATGAACGACGACGGCACGATGGCGCGCCGCCCGCAGCTCGAGGTCTTCGCGCGTGCCCACGACCTGAAGATCCTCTCGGTGGCCGATCTCATCCGCTACCGCCTGGTGCGCGAGCGCCTCGTCGAGGCGGTGGGCGAGGTCGAGGTGCAGATCGCCGAGATGGGCACCTTCAAGGCCGTCACCTACCGCACGACGGTCGACGATCTCGAGCACCTCGCCCTGGTGAAGGGGCAGCCGCTCGAGGACGCGCCGGTGCTGGGCCGCGTCCACCAGGAGAGCGTGTTGGGTGACGTCTTCCGCTGCGGCGACACCGACAGCCGCTGGAAGCTCGAGTACGCCCTGCGCGCCATCAACGAGGCCGGCTGCGGCGTGCTGGTGTACCTGCAGAAGCCCGCGCCGCGGCTGCAGTCCGAGATCGCCCGCATGGCCGGCCACCCTGCGCCCGAGGTGGACCGCGGCCAGATCGGCCTGCGCCCCGATCTGCGCGAGTTCGGCATCGGCGCCCAGATCCTGCTCGACCAGAACGTGCGCCAGCTGCGCCTGGTGTCGACCATCCGCGCGCCCATCGTCGGCATCGAGGCCTACGGGCTGACCGTGGTCGACACCCTGCCCATCCCGCCGCGAACCCCCGAAGGAGACGAGGCCTCGTCGTGAGCATCAAGACTTTCGAAGGTCACCTGACCGCCGCCGGCCGCCGCTTCGCGTTGGTGGTCGGCCGCTTCAACAGCTTCATCGTCGAGCACCTCGAGCGCGGCGCCATCGACGCGATCGTGCGCCACGGCGGCAGCGCCGACGACATCGCCATCTTCCGCGCGCCGGGCGGCTTCGAGCTGCCCATCGTGGTGCAGAAGGTGGCCGAGACCGAGCGCTTCGACGCGATCATCGTGCTCGGCGCGGTCATCCGCGGCTCGACGCCCCACTTCGACTTCGTGGCCAACGAGGCGACCAAGGGCATCGCCCAGGTCGGCCTGCACCACGGCCTGCCCGTGGCCTTCGGCCTCTTGACCTGCGACACCATCGAGCAGGCGATCGAGCGGGCCGGCACCAAGGCCGGCAACAAGGGCGCCGAGGCGGCGCTGGCGGCCATCGAGATGGCCGATCTGTTCGCCCGGCTGGAGGGTGAGGAGGGCACGTGATCTCGGCACGCCGCGCCGCGCGCGAGGTGGCTCTGGCGGTGCTCTTCGCCGCCGACGCCGCCCGGCTGGACACCGCCGACGAGGCCCTCGCCGCGTTCCACGACAAGCTGCGGGACGACGACGAGGTGATCCTCGCCCTGCTCGCCGACGACGACGAGACGGAGTCGAAGGGCGGCACGATCAAGACCGCCCGCCGCCTGCTCGCCGATGGCGGTCAGCCCTGGGCCTTCGTCGAGCGCCTGGTCCGCGGCGTCTTCGCGCATTACGGCGCGATCGACGATCTCATCCAGCGCTGCTCGCAGAACTGGAAGCTGGCGCGCATGAACCGCGTCGACCGCAACATCCTGCGCATGGCGGCCTTCGAGCTCGCCTTCGAGTCGGACGTGCCGGGCCGCGCCACGCTGAACGAGGCCATCGAGCTCGCGAAGCGCTTCGGCACCGAGGACTCGGGCAAGTTCGTCAACGGCATCCTCGACCGCATCGCGCAGGACCTCGAGCGGGTGTGACCACCGCGCCCGCCCCGCGCCCGCCGGCCAACCTGGCGGGCCTGCGCGCGCATCCCTGCGATCCGCTGCTGTTGGCCGTCCGCGTGGGCGCGCGGCCCCTCGCCGGCCTCGCCGCGTGGGTCGACTGGCGCCTCGGTGGCCCCATCTCTCGCCTCGTGCGCGCCGGGCGCGTGCCCACCGAAGGCCCGCTGCTGCTGCCCCCCTGGCGCCTGCTGCCCGCCGGGCGCGTGCTGATCTGGCGCGTCGGCGCGGCGACGGCCGCCGATCTGGCCCGGGCCGTGCGCGAGCTGGGGGCCGGCGCCCCGGGCCTTTGCCCCGAGGACTTCGGGCTGACCGCCGCCGAGGTGGCGCGCGCCTTCGACGGCGGCGCGACGCTCTTCGCGCCCGAGGTGCCCTGATGGGCGAGCGCCTGGTCATCGGGCCGACGCCCAAGCGCCGCCTGCCCGTGCGCGGCTTGGTCAAGTGGCTGATCTTCCTGGTGATCGTCGGCCTCGTCGGCGTGCGTCTGTTCCTGGTCGAGCTGGTGCAGGTGCGGGGCAACACGATGGCCCCCAACGTGCTCGAGGGCGACGTCCTGCTGGTGGTGCGGCGCGCCACGCCGCAGCCGGGCGACGTGGTGCTGGTGCAGCACGGCGATCGCGCGGTGCTGCGCCGCGTCCTCGCGGTGCCGGGCGACACGGTGGGCACCGCCGAGGGGGTGCTGCTGCGCAACGAGCTGCCGCTCGAGACGCGCACCGCCGGCACCTTCGCGTACTACGAGGATCACGCGGGCGACGCCGAGCGCCCCCGGCGGCAGCAGCTGTTCGTCGAGCGCTTCGAGGACGGCCGGCGCCACGCCGCGCTGGGCGATCACGTCGGCGCGGCGCGCCCCTGGAGCATCGACCTGCCGACGCTCGAGGTGCCCTCCGGCCACCTGTTCCTGCTGTGCGACAACCGGCGCACCTGCCCGCTCGACGAGCTCGCCGGCGTCGTGCCGCGCGCGTGGGTGCGCGGCGTGGTGCGCTACCTCATGTGGTACGGCGACGCGCGCGTCGAGCCGGTCGACGGCCGCCCCCCGTGGGGCGCCTTCCTGCGCCTCGACAGCCAGCGCCCGGCGAGCGCCGCCGAGTAGGCCCGCCGGCGGCGCCTCAGGGCAGCCCCGGCGGCGCGTCCTCGTCCTGGGGGGGCAGCGAGCGGCTGCCCATGAAGTACAGCGGGACGAACAGGTGGGTGCCCGGGCTCACCCGCTTCCACAGCGGATCCTCGAACAGCGTCCGCACGAGGCAGTGAGACAGGGGCTTGTTGACCAGCCCGTCGACGACGATGCGGGGCCGCACCGGCTGGCCGATGGGCGAGGTGCGCAGCTCGAGCGTCAGGGCGCCGCGCACCATGGGCGTGCCGCCCAGCGCCTGCCGCAGGCAGGTCTCGGCGAGGAACTGCACCTGGCGCTGGACGGTGGGGTCGAGCGCGCTGCCCGGCACCTGGGCCTGCGCCGGGCCGAGGCGCACGCGCACCTCGATGATCGGCTCGGGTTGCAGGGGGCGGTGCAGATCGCGCTCGGCCAGCACCAGCTGCCCCGACTTCAGCTCGACGCGATCGGGCATCACGTCGGCGCAATCCTCGCGGGTGACGACCGGGCGCGTCGCCGCCTCGACGCGGTGCACCTTCATCACCAGCTCGAGCGCCTGCGTCTGCCCCGCCTCGAGCGCCAGCTGGAAGGACGCCGGCCGCATCGGCAGGTGCAGATCGTCGTCGGCGCCCAGCAGCCGCACCCGGCCGCGGCGTCCGGCCACCGGCTCGAGCTCGCGCGTCACGCGCACCGCCACCACGCCGTTGTCGCTGTCGTAGCCGGCGATCTGGAACTCGTCGCCCCGCAGCACCATCTCGTCCGCGCCCTCGTGCGCCCGACAGTCGGTCTCCCCGTCGGGATCGGCCAGCGCCCCTTCCGTCGGGGCGAGGCTGAGGGTGACGATGATGAGGAGGCGGTGCATCGCGTGACTTCGGCTCGGGGGGCGTCGACCTGCTCGGAGAAACCAGACCCTCCGTCGATGTATTTCAAGCGCGTCGGGGAACGCAAAAACCGAGTCGGTTGCGCCCCGCGGGGGCCGGTGCCAAGGTGAGGCCGCACAGGAGGTCGAGGTCGGTGAAGGTACGTTTCCTGGCCTGGTGGATCGCGCTGGCCACCGGCATCCTCGGCGCCTCGATGCCCGCGGTGGGGGCCGACGCGGGCGCCGCGGACGGCGGCGTGGCCGACGCGGGCGCCGGTGACGCCGCCGACGCGGACGACGCCGCCGCGACCGAGCCCTTCGTGAAGAAGGCCGCGCCCCCGCTGCCCCGCCTGGCCGAGGACGGCGGCAAGGGGCGGCGCGTCGTCATCATCCCCGTCGAGGGCACCATCGATCTCGGCCTCGCGCCCTTCATCGACCGCGCGCTCGAAGAGGCCGCCGGCGCGGCGGTCGTCATCCTCGACGTCGACACCTTCGGCGGGCGCGTCGACGCCGCCGTGAAGATCCGCGACGCCCTGCTCGGCGCCCAGGTGCCCACGGTGGCCTTCGTCGATCGCCGCGCCATCAGCGCGGGCGCCCTCATCAGCCTCGCCACCGACTACATCGTCTTCACGCCGGGCGGCAGCATGGGCGCCGCCACGCCGATCCAGGTGCAGGGCGGCGAAGCCAAGGCGGTCGGCGAGAAGATGGTCAGCTACATGCGCTCCGAGATGCGCTCGACGGCCGAGGCCAAGGGGCGCGCGGGCATCCTCGCCGAGGCGATGGTCGACGCCGACGTCGTCGTCCCCGGGGTCAGCCCCAAGGGCAAGCTGCTGACGCTGACCACCGACAAGGCGCTCGAGGTGGGCGTCGCCAGCGCGCGGCTCAACTCGCTCGACGATCTGATCGACGCGCTGGGCCTCGCCGACGCCGAGCGCGTGCGCCCGTCCACCAACTGGGCCGAGAAGGTCGCCCGCTTCCTCACCGATCCGGTGGTCAGCGGGCTGCTGATGTCGATCGGCATGCTGGGCCTGCTGCTCGAGTTCTACACGCCCGGCTTCGGCTTCGCCGGCGGCATCGGCCTGCTGTGCCTGCTGCTGTTCTTCGGCGGGCACATGGTGGTCGACCTCGCCGGCTGGGAGGAGGTCGTGCTCTTCGGCCTCGGCCTCGTCGCGCTCGGCCTCGAGGTCTTCGTGTTCCCGGGCTTCGGCGTGTCGGGCGTGATCGGCATCGCGTTGGTGGCGATCAGCCTGATCATGGCGATGCTGGGCCTGCCCCTGTCCACGTCCTGGAACGTCGGCGCGGTCAACGCGGCCGCGGCCACGGTCATGCTCTCCCTCGCCGGCACCGTGCTGGGCATGATCATCCTGATGAAGTTCCTGCCGCGGGCCCCGATCGGGCGCTGGCTGGTGCTCGAGACCACGCTGGGGCGGGGCGCGCCCGCGCCGGCGTCCACCGACGAGGACTGGACGGCGCCGGACCGCGAGCTCGGCCGCTACCTCGACCGGACGGGGCAGGCGACGACCGACCTGCGCCCGGCGGGGAAGGCGCGCATCGACGGCGATCTGGTGGACGTGGTCAGCGCGCACGGGTGGATCGAGCGCGGCACGACCGTGCGGGTGGTGCAGGTCGAAGGGGTCCGAGTGGTCGTCGAAGCCGACGACGCGACAGCCTGACGAGATCGGGCAGAAGAGGCGAACGCGATGGGTGATGGGGTCATGTTGCTGGTCATGGGCGTCGCTGGGCTGATCGGCGTCGGCGTCTTCTTCTACTTCGTGCCGGTGGGCCTCTGGGTGGCGGCCACCTTCTCCGGCGCGGGCGTCAGCATCTCGCAGCTGATCGCGATGCGCCTGCGCCGGGTGCCGCCGGCGCTGATCGTGAACCCGCGCATCTCGGGCGTGAAGGCGGGCATCGACGTGCCGGTCGGCCAGCTCGAGGCCCACTACCTGGCGGGCGGCCACGTCGACCGCGTGGTCTTCGCGCTCATCTCGGCGCAGAAGGCGGGCATCAACCTGTCCTTCGCGCGCGCCGCGGCCATCGACCTCGCCGGCCGCGACGTGCTCGAGGCGGTCAAGATGAGCGTCAACCCGAAGGTCATCCAGACGCCCAAGGTGGCGGCGGTGGCGGCCGACGGCATCCAGCTCATCGCGCTCAGCCGCATCACGCTGCGGGCCAACATCGAGCGCCTCGTCGGCGGCGCGGGCGAAGAGACCATCCTCGCCCGCGTGGGCGAGGGCATCGTCACCACCATCGGCTCGGCGGCCAGCCACAAGGCGGTGCTCGAGAACCCCGATCTCATCTCGCGCACGGTGATGCAGAAGGGTCTCGACGCCGGCACCGCCTTCGAGATCCTGTCGATCGACATCGCCGACGTCGACGTGGGCTCGAACATCGGCGCCAAGCTGCAGATCGACCAGGCCGAGGCCGACAAGAACATCGCGCAGGCCCAGGCCGAGAGCCGGCGCGCGATGGCCGTCGCCGTCGAGCAGGAGAACAAGGCGCGCGTCCACGAGATGCGCGCCAAGCTGGTCGAGGCCGAGGCGGACGTGCCGCGCGCGCTGGCCGACGCCCTGCGCAACGGCAACATCGGCTACATGGACTACCTGCAGATGAAGAACATCGAGTCCGACACCGACATGCGCACGCGCATCTCGCACCTCGGTGAGGACGACGGGCCCAAGGGGTGAGCGCCGGTCGCCCCGCGCCGCGGCTGCAGCGCCTGCTGCCCAGCGACCAGGGCTGGATGCGCCGCTACGTCATCGCGCAGCTCATCGGTCCGCCGGTCGCGGCGCGCTGGCGGCGTCGGCGCCCGCCGCCCGGCGCGCAGCCGCCCGCGCCCCCGCCGAACGACGAGCGCTGAGGGCGGCCGGTGGAGCTCGTCGACCGCATCATCCTGCTGATCTTCGTGCTGCAGATCGTCCGCTCGATCTTCGGGCGGCTGTTCCGGCGCGGGGGCGACGCGACGACGCCGCAGGCGCCGTTGAACCGCCCGGCCGAGCCCGCCGAGCAGAGCCCCGAGGCGCTCGCCGCCTGGGTCGACACCATCCGCCAGCGCCTCCGCGGCGGGCTCGACGCGGCCACCGATCTGCAGCGCACCCTGGCCGAGGCCCAGCAGCGCATGGGCACCCCCAGCGGGCCCCTGGTGCGCGTGCGCGAGGCCCTCGACGCCACGGCGGCGCGCGTCGACGCCCTCGTCGAGCGCTTCCGCCGGCAGGTCGCGGCCGCGCAGTCCGACGATCCCCTCCACGTGGTCGAGCTGGTGCTCGCCCCCGAGGCGCAGCAGGCGCTCTTCGAGTCGCTGGCCATCGAGCGCGTGCGCACCGAGGCCCTCGACGCCCTGGTCACCTGGCGCACCGATCGCCAGCTCGGCGAGGTGATGGCCGACGCCGACGCCATCGCCGAGGCGCTGATGGCCCCGCTGCAGCGGTACACCGAAGCGCACGGCCTCGACTTCCCCCCGCTGCGCCCGCTGTGCGCGCCCGCCGTGCCCGGCGGCGAGGCCGTCATCTACGGCCTCTTCCCGGATCACCCGGTCATCTTCGTGCCCGACGACTTCGGCGACGATCTGCTGCGCTGGCCCTCCATCGCGCACGAGGTCGGCCACGTCATGTACTGGGCGCTCGAGGGCTTCGCGGCGGATCTGCGCGCGCTGGTGCCCTCGCGCGAGCCGCCCTGGCTGCCCCGGGTGCAGGGCCGCTCGGTCATCTTCGACGTCCACGCCGCCTACCGCGCCTGGCTACCCGAGGTCGTCGCCGACGCCGTCGCCGCGCTGCTGCTGGGCCCCGCCGCCCTGCGCGGCATGATCCACGCCTTCGAGCAGCCCGAGGACCCCGACGCGGTCATCGTGCTGCACGGCGGCGGCGACGGGCGGGTGGTCGCCGAGCACCCGCCGGCCGACCTGCGCGTGCGGCTCGGCGCCTGGCTGCTCGAGCGCATGGGCTACGACGTCGAGGCGAAGGCCCTGCTGCGCGACTGGGATCGCACGCACGGCGCGCCCGACGCGCTGTGGGTGCAGACGATGTACGGCGAACACGTCCGCATCCCGACCCGGCGCTTCTACGAGCCCGGCGTCGATCTGCTCGAGGCGATCTACACCACCCACTTCGACAGCCTGGCGGGCGCGCCGCTGAGCGCGGTGCACGACTTCGAGCTCGGCCCGGGGCTGTGGGCGCGCGTCCGCAAGCGGGCCCCTCAGCTGCTCGAGGGCGACGCGTTCGTCGAGGATCCGCGCGTGGTCATCGCCGCGGCCATCGAGGCGTCCGCCCTGTCGCAGGGCGCGCACGCGCGGCTCGCGCGGGCGGTGCGCGCCAACATCCTCGGCGAGGGCGAGGCGCGCCGGGGGCCGACGGCGCGGCGCCGCAACGCGGGGCCCGTCCCGATGGACGCGCCGCTGTCGATGAGCGAGGTGGTCGACGCGGTGGTGCTCGCCGAGCTGCTCCACCGCCCCCGCTTCGCGCGGCGGCGGTGAAGGCGGGCCCAGCGGGTCACTGGCAGAGGAAGCCCAGCGCGTTGCGGGCGTCGATGCAGAAGGGCGCGCCGATGCCGCCGAACTGCGGATCGCAGCAGCTGTAGCCCGCCGGGCAGCCCACGTCGCCGCCGCAGTCGAGCAGGCACAGCGAACCCCGGTCGGCCTCGGCGTAGCGCCGGCACGACTCGTCGTCGGTGCAGGCGCGATCGCCCTCACAGCGCACCGGCCGGTTGCCGTCCGGCCCCCAGCTGGACACCGCGCGGTCGGTGCCCTGCAGCGCGACGCAGCGGTTGTCGACGCACCCCTGTCCGTCGCCGGGGCACTGCGCGTCCTCGAGACACTCGACGCAGTCGCCCGAGCTCGGATCGCACAGGCCGCCCGGGCACTGGACGTCCGCGCAGGGATCGGGGCGGCAGCCGTCCTGGTCGCCGCACACCCGCACCTCGCGCCCTTCGCGGCGGATGACCGAGCACTCGCTGCCCGCGGGGCAGGCGCCCACCACGTCGCACTCGATGCCGCAGGCGTTCCCGACGCCGGGATAGATGATGCACTGATAGCCGTCGGGGCAGTCGCGGGCGTCGCGGCAGGGCTGGCAGGTGGCGGCGAAGGGGTCGACGCACTCGCCGGTGGCCTGCTCGCAGAACGTGCCCTCGGCGCACTGCACCCCCGCGCAGTTGTCGTCGCACACGCCGGACTCGATGTCGCAGGCGGCCCCGTCGGGGCAGTTGCGCGGCGAGCACACCGACTCCATGCAGTCCGCGCACGTACAGTCGGTGCGCTGCTCCGCGTCGCAGGCCAGCGTCGCGATCGCGTCCAGCGCTTCGACGGCGCAGGTCGTGGGATCGAAGCGGGCCACCTCCCAGAACGAGCGCTCGGTCGCGTTGGCGCTGCGCATGGCGCGAGGCCCGAAGACCACCGGCGGGTTGTCGCCGCAGTACAGGGTCACGCGGGCCAGGCCCTCGACGGGCTCGCCCCGGCTGAAGAGATCCACGCCGATCGTGTGCCAGCCCGCGATGGGCACGCCCAGGCGCACCTGCTCTTCGGGCACGTCGGACTGTCGCGGCGCGTCGACGGGGTACCCGGGCGCGCACCAGTCGTGCTCGCGGGCCCCCGACCAGCAGTCCAGCGTCCGGCTGTACCAGGTGCCGCGCGGGTGCAGCAGGTGCAGGTCGAAGTCCACCCGCGCATCACCCCACTCGAGCACCACGTAGGCCTGCGGCACCAGCTCGTCGCAGGCGTCGCCGATGCCGTCGCGATCCCGATCCACCTGGTCGAAGTTGGCCGTGCCGACGCAGTTGTCGCAGGCGTCGCCGACGCCGTCGTCGTCGGTGTCGCGCTGCATCGGATCGGGCACCCGGGGGCACAGATCCACGCCGTCCGGGACACCGTCGCCGTCCAGATCGGCGTCCACGCAGGCGTCGCCGACCCCGTCGCCGTCGGCGTCCGCCTGATCCGGGTTGGCGTCGACCGGGCAGTTGTCGCATCGATCGCCCACCCCGTCGCCGTCGCCGTCCGCCTGCCCGGGGTTCGGCGTCAGCGGGCAGTTGTCGGCGTCGTCGGGCGTGCCGTCGAGATCGGAGTCCTCGACGAAGCGCTCGCAGGCGTCGCCGACGCCGTCGCCGTCCTCGTCGGCCTGATCGGGGTTGGCGGTGCCGACGCAGTTGTCGCAGGCGTTGCCCAGGCCGTCGGCGTCGGCGTCGGCCTGGTTCGCGTTGGCCACCTGGGGGCAGTTGTCGGCGTCGTCGGGCACGCCGTCGTCGTCGGCATCCCGGCAGAGGGCGACCTGATCGGGGTTGGGCGTCTCCGGGCAGTTGTCGCAGGCGTCCCCGACGCCGTCCCCGTCCGCGTCGCGCTGGCTGTTGTTCGGGGCGCCGGGGCAGTTGTCCTCGCCGTCGGGGATGCCGTCGTTGTCCCGGTCGCCGGGCGGGCCGGCGCAGGCGTCGCCGATCCCGTCACCGTCGGCGTCGAGCTGATCCGCGTTGGGCACGTCCGGGCAGTTGTCGGCGCCGTCGGGCACGCCGTCGTCGTCGCGATCGGCCGGCGGAGCGCCGCCCATGCCCGCCCATGCCGGGCGCGCCGCCCATGCCCGGGCGCCGCCCATGCCGGGGGCGCCGCCCATGCCAGGGGCGCCGCCCATGCCGGGGCGCCGCCCATGCCGGGGCGCCGCCCATGCCGGGGCGCCGCCCATGCCGGGCGCCGCCCATGCCGGCGCCGCCGGGGCGCCGCCTGCGCCGGGGGCGCGCCCGCGCCAGGGGCGCCGCCCGCGCCAGGGCGCCGCCCGCGCCGGGCTCACCACCGGCGCCAGGCTCACCGCCGGCGCCAGGCTCACCCGGCGCCGATCTGGCCGCCAGCGCCGCCGCCCGCGTCCTCGCCGCCGACCGCCGCGTCGGGATCCACCATCGCGGCGTTGTCTTCGATGCAGCCCAGCGTGCTCAGCGCCAGCCCGAGCGCCAGCACACCGGCCCAACCCAGACCCGTCGATGCGTTCATCGCTCCCCCGATTCGCTGCCCGCGCCGCCCACGGGCCGTTCACTGTTCACCCTGGCTGGCCGGTGGGGGCTCGATCCAGGGAAAATCGCTTCACGTCTCGTCCCGCGCGCGCCGCCGCTCGTGGTCGAGGATGATCTGTCGGGCGCGCCGTGTGTCGTGCGTCCGCCGCGGGCTCAGATGCACGAACAGTCGGTACGCCGCGATCGCCTCGTCCGTCTGCCGCAGCCGGCTCCGCGTGATCGCCAGGCCTCGCCAGGTCGCCGCGTCGGTCGGATCGAAGCGCAGCCCCTGCTCGAAGTGCCGCAGCGCCTCGCGAAAGCGCCCCGCCCGCAGCGCCGCGTCGCCGCGCGCGCGCGCCGCCCGCGCCTGCCCCGGCTCCGCCGGATCGCTCGGATCGCGGGGCAGGGTGTAGCCGCGCTCGCCCAGCAGCCGGCGCACCCGATCCACGTCCAGCGTGGCGGGCAGCGCGCCGGCGGTCCGCAGCACCGTCCACAGCCGGACGTGGGCGTAGCCGTTGCGGGGCGCGGCCTGCACGACCTCGAAGTACGCGTTCAGCGCGCCGGCTGGATCGCCGGCCGCGGCGCGCACGTCGCCCTCGACCAGCGCGGCCCGCAGCGCGTGCGCGCCGCGACGCCGCGCCTCGGCCAACCAACGCCGCGCCGCGGGCGCGTCGCCGTGAGCGCCGAGCCCCTGCGCCAGCCGCAGCGCCGGCGCCGGATCGCCGGGTCGCGCCGTCGCGGCGGCCTCGAGCGCCTGCAGGTGCGCCGCGAAGCCCGCCTCACCGCCCAGCGGCGGCGCCCACAAACCCAGCACCAGGGCAAACGACGACAGCACGCCCGCAGGATACGCCGGCCGCGCCCCGAACGCCTTGTCCGCGTGCCCGACCGCGTGCTAGCCCTCGCGTCGCATGAGGTGGCGCAATCGGCTGTGGGCGGCGGTGCTGCTCTGCGGGTGCGGCTACGGCTGGGTCCGTCCCGACGCCGGCGGCCCCGTGCCCGCGGTGCGGCTGGGCGTCTTCGACGATCGGACCGCCGAGGGCGATCTGGGCCTGCGGGTCGGCGCGCGCCTGCGCCGGCTGCTCGCGGCCCGGCAGCGCCCGACGCTGGGCGCGGGGCCCACGCTCGAGGGCGTGCTCCGCCCGATCGACGAGGCCCCGGTCGGCTTCGATCGCGCCGCCCGCGGCGCGCTCTACCACACGGGAGTGGAGATGGAGATGCGGCTGGTCGGCGAGGGCGACGCCCTCCTGTGGAGCTCCGGCCCCGTCGTGCACCGGGTGGCCTATGCCCGCGGCAGCACGCCCCTCGCCACGCGGGACGCCCGCCGCGCCGCCGTCGGCCGCGCCGCCGAGCAGGCCGCCGACGACCTCTTCGCCCGCTTCGTCGTCCTCGAGGCCCTGCCATGAGCGCCGCGCTGAAGAAGGCGCTCGCCGGCGGCGACGCGCCCGTCTACCTGCTCCACGGCGACGAGGCCTTCCTCACCCGGCAGGCGGCCGCCTGGCTGCGCCACGCCGTGCTGGGCGGCGTCGCCGAGGACTTCAACCTCGATCGCTTCGACGCCCGCGAGTCCTTCGATCCCGGCCGCGTCGTCCAGGCGGCCCGCACGCTGCCGATGATGGCCGCGCGTCGCCTGGTGTGGGTGCGCAACGCGGGATCCGTGTTCGACGCGTCGGGCGAGGCCATGAAGGCGCTGGTCAGCTACGTCGACGCGCCCGATCCCTCGTCCTGCCTCGTGTTCGAGGCCTCGACCCGCGCCCGCAAGACCGGCGCGCTGTACAAGCGCATCGCCAAGAAGGGCGTGGTGCACGAGTCCACCAGCCCGCGCGAGCGCGAGCTGCCCGCCTGGGTCGAGGGCTGCGCCGAGGGCCGCGGCCGCACCATCCGCGCCGACGCCGCGGCCCTGCTGGTGCAGGCCATCGGCCGCGATCTGGCCAGCCTCGACGCCGCCGTCGAGCGCCTCGCCCTGTACGTCGAGCCCCCCGGCGCCATCGAGCTCGCGCACGTCGAAGAGACCGTCGCGCACACCCGCGCGCGCACCGTCTGGGAGCTCACCGACGCCCTCGCCGATCGCAAGATCGCGGACGCCCTGGCGCGCGCGCACCAGCTGCTCGACCAGGGGGAAGAGCCCCTGCGCCTGCTCGCGATGGTGATTCGGCAGTACCGTCAGCTGCTGTTGGGGCGCAGCCTGCGCGCCGCGGGCGCGAGCGCCGAGCAGGCCGCCCAGGGCGCGGGCGTGCCGCCCTTCCGGGCGCGCACCTTCGCGCGGCAGCTGAACAACTATCGGGGGGGAGAGCTGGTCGCGGCCCTCGAACGCCTCGCCCAGGCCGATCGCGCCCTCAAGAGCAGCAAGGTGCCGGGCGACCTGCTGCTCGAAGGCGTGCTGCTCGACCTGTGCGCCGGCGGAGGTCGCTGACCCGCCGACCGGGGCTCAGCCCAGGCCGTTCACCGCGATGGTCAGGCGGCCGATCTTGCGGCGGGCCTGGTTGCGGTGGATGACCCCCTTGCCCGCGGCGCGGGTCAGGGCGCGCACGGCCACGGGCAGCGCGTTCTTGGCCGCCTCGGCGTCGCCCGCGTCGATCGCGGTGCGCACCTGCTTGATGCGGCTGCGCAGGGTGGACATGACGTGCCGGTTGCGCGCGTTGCGCTTCTCGTTCTGCCGCACGCGCTTCATCGCCGACTTGTGGTTGGGCACTTTTCACCTCGAACTAGGGATGGGCAGGCCCGCCCTCGGGCCGTGCGATTCGGGACGCGGGAGGCTAGCAGGGCGCCTCGCGGCCGTCAACAGCAGGATGGGAAGTCACCGCGCCGAGGGCTCTCGGCGCGTCGAGCCTCACTGGATGCGCTCGCCCGTGAAGTCGCCCTCGAGGCCCATGGTCCAGCGACCGTCCTCGATGCGATCGGCCGCCTGGTTGGCGTCCGTGTCGCGCAGGCGGCACTGCCCGGCCATCGTGAAGCTGTCCACGCGCAGCGCGTTGGTCAGCAGGCCGCCCAGGTAGTTGCCCAGGGCCTCCATGCCCGCCTCGCAGGCGTCCTCGACGAAGGGCGCCACCGCGAAGCCGATGATCGAGCCGCCCACGTAATCCGCCGCCAGCTGCCCGACCGCGTCGCAGGGCACCACCAGCTGCAGCAGCTCGCCGAAGCCGTTCACGTTCAGGCGCTGGGGCAGGATCACGTTCTCGACGAACCAGATCACCGCCACCGCCAGGTTCAGGTTCAGGTTGTGCTCGCCGATCTCCATGTCGGCGACCGGCCCCAGGTTGCGCGTCAGCCGCGCGTCGAAGTCGCTCTCCGACGCCGCGATGCCCAGCTGGTTCAGCGGCACGTCGTAGCGCCCGCACTGCGCGTCGCCCGCCGCGCACCCCGCCCGCCAGTGGAACACCAGCGTGTCCCAGCGGTGCGTCCCGCGCAGCGCGCACTCGGGCCCCACCGCCCCGCCCAGCGCCATCGTCCCTTGGATCTCCAGCTCGGTCAGCACGCCGGTGATGTCCTCGGTGATGACCAGCATCCACTGCACCCAATCGGGCGCGTAGTTCTGCACGACGTAGCGGTACAGGTAGTCGACCACCGGCTGCACCGCCGCGCGGATGACCGATCCCCAGATGCCCCCGATGCGATCGCGGATGTAGTCGCCCACCAGCTCGCCCGGGCTCGACAGCGCGCGGTGGATCGTGTCCAGCGCCTGGAAGGGCCCGTCGCCGATCAGCCGCCCGGGCTCGTACAGGTTGGTGATGCGATAGGTGCCCTGCGTGGGCATGCAGTTGCCCTCGTTCAGCGGCCCGCCGGGCGGCACCTCGACGTCCGGGGGCATCATCGGGTTCTCGGGATCGACGCCCTCGGGCCGCAGCACCACGTTCACCTGATAGGTCAGGCCGGTGGTGTTGTCGGCGGCCATCTGCAGCTTGAAGAAGCTCGGCTGCGGGCCGCCGGTGACGTTGATGTAGGCCACGCCGAACTCGTTGGTCGTCGCCCGCCGCGCGCTCAGCACGGCGCCCGACGGGTTCTGCGCGTTGACCTCTTCCTTGGTGAACTCGACCGCGTGCCCCGGCGCGGGGCGCCCGTCGGCGTGGATGGCCCGGACGCCGATCTGCTTGGTCTCGTCGACGTACAGCGTGAACTTGCCGTCGCCCTCCTGGTTCAGGAAGAAGGCGCGCTGCGTCTCCAGATCGGAGTTGTCGATGGTCGGCTCTTCGAAGGGCGCGTCCGGCGTCTCGACCTGGCCGGGGCCGATGCTGGGGATGGCGCACTGGCCGTCGCCGTCCACCTGATAGCCCTCGGGGCAAGGCGACGCCAGCCCCGCGTCGTCCGTCTCCTCGACCGGCGCGTCGGCGCATCCCGCCGCGAAGGCCGCCACCATCAACCAGCCGAGTCGTGCGCGCATCCGGATGTCCTCCCGCGAGTGCCGACCATCGGAGCCAGCGATTCCAGCGCAGCAAGAACCATACACAGCCGGGGGCCCCGCTGTCGCGTCGACTTGGGGATCACCGACCCCAGCGCGGTGGGGACACCATTATCCCGTTGACGTCCTCCGAGTGTGATATGTAGGTTTCTATCGCAGATGTGGTTTGGCTGAAGGAGACCCCGATGAACCAGGCCCCCCTCGACGACGGCCCGCTCACCCGCGTCGCGCACCCGGTGCGCTTCCCCGCCGGCACCGGCGCCGGCCAGCGCCACGCCGATCGCCGCGACGTCATCGTCACCGCGCACGTGCGCGAGCTCGGCGCCGCCGTCGACGCGCTGCCCCTCGAGCTCGCCGAGATCAGCGCGACCGGCGCCTTCGTCGCCAGCGACCTCCTGCTGCCCGTCGGCGCCGCGGTCGAGCTCACGTTCACCATCCCGGGCCTCGGCGATCCCGTGCGCGCCGAGGGCCGCATCGTCCGCGTCCAGTACCGCGGCACGCAGCCCGGCATGGGCGTCCTCTTCGAGCGCATGACGCCCGACGATCGGGCTCGCCTGCGCACCTTCACCGCCTGGAACTGAGCGCCCGCGCGCTCCGGCGCACGCACGCGCGCCCGTGCTTGTGGCCCCCCGACCCCTGTGTTAGGGTCGCGCCCTGTCTCCGCGGGGGGGAGGGCCAACCGACACCATGAGCATCACGCTCCGCTCGTACGTCTTTCTCGACAGCCTTCAGCCGCAGCTCACCAGCTACGTCGGCAAGACGTCGCGCGGGTTCCTGCCCGTGCCCGAGATGGCGTCGCTCTGGGTCGAGATCGCACCCGGCATCGCGATCAACCGCGTCACCGACACCGCGTTGAAGGCCACCTCGGTGGTGCCCGCCGTCCAGGTGGTCGAGCGCGCCTACGGCCTGCTCGAGGTCCACGACTGGGACAAGGGCGAGGTCAACAGCGCCGGCAAGGTCATCCTCGAGGGCCTCGGCTGCCGCGAGGCCGACCGCATGCGCCCCAAGGTGGTCTCGAGCCAGATCATCCGGTCGGTCGAGCCCTACCAGGCGCAGATCATCAACCGCAACAGCCGCGGCAACATGATCCTCCCCGGCCAGTCGCTGTTCATCCTCGAGACGGTGCCGGCGGCCTACGTCACCCTCGCCGCCAACGAGGCGGAGAAGGCGGCCAACATCTTCCTCATCGACATCCGCCCCTATGGCGCCTTCGGCCGGCTCTACCTGTCGGGCTCCGAGGCGGAGATCGACGCCGCGCGTGACGCCGCCACGGCCGCCCTCGAGGCGGTCACCGGCATCGACCCGCCCGGCTTCAAGGACAACTGACCCTACCTGACACTCAACTCACGGGGCCGCGGGGCCCCGCGCAACGGAGGACCCGATGGCAGACGCGTTGGGCATGATCGAGACCAAGGGTTTCGTCGCGATGGTCGAGGCCGCCGACGCCATGGTCAAGGCGGCCAAGGTCGAGCTCGTCGGCTACGAGAAGATCGGCGGCGGCTACACCACGGCGATCGTGCGCGGTGACGTGGCGGCGGTGAAGGCGGCGACCGAGGCCGGCGCCCGCGCGGCCGAGCGCTGCGGCGAGCTCGTCTCGGTGCACGTCATCCCGCGGCCGCACGGCAACATCGACCTTCGGCTGCCGCTCGGGCGCAACCCCGACGCCGACAAGTAGCCGGCGATGATCATCGGCAAGGTCGTCGGCACGGTGGTCGCCAGCCGCAAAGAGGAAGAGCTCGTCGGGCTCAAGTTCCTCGCGGTGGCGCCCATCGACCTCGCGACGGGCGAGGTCAAGCCCGGCGGTGTCGTCGCCGCCGACGCGGTCGGCGCCGGGGTGGGTGAGGTCGTCCTCTACGCCAGCGGCTCGTCGGCCCGGCAGACCACCGTCACCCAGAACCGACCCGTCGACGCCACCATCATGGCCATCGTCGACACCTTCGAGGTGGGCGGCGAGGTGCTGTACCAGAAGTAGCGCGCGCGCCGCGTAGGGGGGACAGCCGATGGACGATCGCCAGATCGCCCGGATCGTCGAGCAGGTGGTCGCCCGCCTCGGCACCGACACCCCGAAGGGCCCCGCCGTCCTGCGGCACGGCCGCGGGAGCGGCGACGTCGCCACCGACGGCCGGGGCGTGCACCACTCGGTCGACGCCGCGGCCGCCGCCGCGAAACAGGCCTTCCTCGCCCTCGACGAGATCTCGCTGGCCGATCGCAAGCGGTACATCGCCGCGCTGCGCGCCACCACCGCGCGCGAGCTCGAGACCATCTCGCGTTTGGCCGTCGACGAGACCGGCCTCGGCCGCTACACCGACAAGCTGGCCAAGAACCGGCTGGTGCTCGAGAAGACGCCGGGGGTCGAGGCGCTGCAGCCCACCGCCTGGACCGGCGACGACGGCCTCACGCTGATGGAGCAGGCGCCCTACGGCGTCATCGGCTCGATCACGCCGTGCACCAACCCGACCGAGACCATCCTCAACAACGGCATCGGCATGCTGGCCGCCGGCAACGCGGTGGTGTTCAACACCCACCCCAACGCCAAGGGCGTCAGCGCCTACTTCATCGACAAGCTCAACGCCGCCATCGAGGGCGAGGGCGGGCCGTCCAACGTCTTCAACTGCGTGGCCCACCCCACCATCGACACCGCCGGCCAGCTGATGAAGCACGCCGACATCCGGCTGCTGGTGGTCACCGGGGGCGGCGGCGTGGTCAAGGCCGCGATGACCTGCGGCAAGCGCGCCATCGCCGCCGGTCCGGGCAACCCGCCGGTCGTCGTCGACGAGACGGCCGACATCGCGCAGGCCGGCCGCGACGTCGTGTTCGGGGCCAGCCTCGACAACAACATCATCTGCATCGTCGAGAAGGAGATCATCGCGGTCGCCGACATCGCCGACGCGTTGAAGCGCGAGCTGAAGGCGAACCACGCGGTCGAGGTGCGCGGCGGCGATCTCCGTCGGCTCGAGAAGCTGCTCATCACGCCCGACAACCACGTCAACCGCGACTACATCGGCAAGGACGCCGCGGTCATCCTGGCCGACGCCGGCATCCGGGTGCCCGAGTCGACGCGCCTGGCCTACGCCGAGGTCGACGAGGGCCACCCCTTCGTCCAGCACGAGATGCTGATGCCCGTGCTCGGCTTCGTGCGCGCCCCCGACGTCGACACCGCCATCGAGATCGCCCGGCGCGCCGAGCACGGCTACGGCCACACCGCGGTGATGCACTCGACCAACATCAAGGCGCTCAGCCGCATGGCCCGCGTGATCAACACCTCGATCTTCGTGAAGAACGCGCCCAGCGCGGCCGGGGTGGGGCTCAACGGCGAGGGCTTCACGTCGTGGACCATCGCCAGCCCGACCGGTGAGGGCATGACCTACGCGCCGCACTTCTCGCGGGCGCGGCGCTGCGTGCTCAAGGACGCCTTCCGCATCGTCTGATGCACGGCGACGCCCCCGAGGGCCCCGCGCTGGGCCTGCTCGAGCTCTGCTCCGTCGCCCGCGGCGTCCTCACCTGCGACGCGATGGTGAAGAAGGCGCCCGTACGCCTCGTGCGCGCCGGCACCACGCACCCCGGCAAGTACAGCATCGTCATCCGCGGCGGGGTGGACGAGGTCGACGAGGCCCTCGGCGCCGGGCGCGCCGTGGCCGCCGACGCCCTCATCGACCGCCTGTTCCTGCCCTTCCCGCACGCCGAGCTGGACGCCGTGCTCACCGCCCCCGGCGACTGGCCGCTCGAGGCCCTCGGCGTCCTCGAGACCTTCTCCATCGCGGCCACGCTGCGCGGCGCCGACGCCGCCCTCAAGGCCGCCGAGATCCACGCGCTGCGCCTGCGCCTCGCCGACGGTCTGGGTGGCAAGGGCGTCTTCGTCCTCACCGGCCTGCTGCACGACGTCGAAGAGGCGATGCGCGCCGGCCGCGCGGCCATCGGCGCGGGGCTGCTGGCGGGCGCCGAGATCGTGCCCAACCCGCACCCCGATCTGGCCGACGCCCTCGGCTGATCCGCCGGCGGCCGTCTCACCGGCGCGCCCGCGCGTCGACGACGAAGGCGTCGCCTCGCCGGATCCGAGGCCGACCCGGCGCCGCCCCTACAGCGAGTCCAGCAGAGCGTCGACCTTGCGGTCGGTGCGGCTGAGGCGCCGCGAGCGCGCCCTTCGGCGCCGCGGGCGCTTCCGCTCCCGGCGGGTCTTCGGCGCGCGCTCCGCCTTCGCCGCCTCGGCCTCGGCCGCCGCCGCCGCGTCGGCGACCGCCTTCGCCGCGGCCTCCAGCTGCGCCACCCGCGCCGCCAGCGCGTCGCGCTCGCCGGCGATCACCGCGCCCTTCGTGGCCGCCTCCCGCCCCGCCGCCTCGGCGCGGCCGCCGCCCGCTGCGTCGCCGCGCTGGTCGCGGCGGCGCGCGCGGCCGCGACCGCCCAGCCCAGCGCCAGCCGCGGGCTGGGCCGCATCCACCAGCCGAGGGCCACGCCCGCCGCGCCCGTCAGCGCGGCCACCACGCCGACCACCACGATCCGGCCCGCGCGGCGCTGCCGCCACGGCCGCACCGGCGGCGCGGCCACGCCGCTCTCGTCGCGCCAGCGCGCCTCCCGCTGCCGGGCCACCTCGGCCAGCGACGGCACGCCACCGACGACCTCTTCGGGCACCGGCATCGGCACCGCCCGCGGCGGCGCCACGCGCGCGACGACGGTCTTGCCGTACATCGGCTCGACCTCCGCCTCGATCATCTCGCGCACCTCGCCCAGCGAGACGACGGTCGAATCCTCGGGAAAGCGACGCCGTTGGCTCATGGAACCTCCCCCGGCTCACCGTACCGCGCACGGCGCCCTCGGCCAAACGCGGCGCGCCCGCCTCACTCGTCGCGGCGGAAGTCGCGGGGCTTCTGGTAGAACACGAGCTCGACGCGGCGGTTCTTGGCCCGCCCGGCCTCGGTGTTGTTGGGTGCCCGTGGGCGGTTGTCGCCGTAGGGCACCGCCTCCAGCCGCGACGCGTCGAGGGGCGCGTCCAGGAGCCGCGCGGCGCGCCCCAGGAAGTGCCGCACAACCGCCACCGACCGCGCCGCCGACAAGTGATCGTTGCTCGGGTAGACGGCCGAGTTGATCGGCAGGCTGTCGGTGTGGGCCTGCACTTGAATCTGCGCGTCGTTCTGTGTCGCCGTCACGAGCACGTCGTCCAGGAACGGCCACACGGCGGGCCGGACGTCGGCCCGCCCCTTCTCGAACATCGCGTCCTCGCCGATCGACACGACGATGCCGCGATAGTCCTCGTACACCTCGATGTCCACGCGGCCGTCGGGCGAGCGGTTCGCGTGCCGTTCGCTCGCCGCCTTCATGCCCTGCAGCATGCTCGGCGAGCTGAAGCGCATCGAGAACCTGTCCTTCACGACGCTGCGCCCCTGCGGGCGGGTGAACACCGGCGTCACCTCCTGGACGCCAAAGGCCTTCATCACCGAGCCCGAGAACAGCTTGTACTTCTGCACCTCCATCTGCGCGAAGGACAGCAGCAGGATGAAGAACGTCAGCAGCAGCGACATCATGTCGCCGAAGGTCACCACCCACTCGGGCGCACCCTCGGCGCACTTCTGCTCCTCCGCCAGGCCGCCGCCGCCCTCGTCCTCGTCGTCGTCGGCCACCCGCTACTCCTGGGGCCGCAGCGTCTTGGACAGGAACACGAACTCGACGGTCGAGCCCTCGATGGTCGAGGGGCGCCCGGGCCGCTCGGTCGCCGGCGCGGGACCGCGCCCCACCGGCACCACCTGCGGCCCCTCCAGCCCGCCGTTCAGCCGCAGATACCGCGCCAACGACACCGACTGCGCCGCGGTCAACGCCCAGACGTCCTCGAACTGCGGCGCCCGCGCGCCCTCGGGATCGCCGTGCACCTCGACCGACAGCTCGAACTGCTGCTCCGCGTCCGCTTGCTCGGCCACGTAATCCAGCAGCGGCTTCGCCTGGGGGCGCAGCCGATCAGTGCCCTCGACGAACACCTCGGTCACCGGGAACATCACCGTCACGCCGCGATACGTCTCGAACACCTCGACGTTCACCTTCGCGTTCCTGCGCTGCGGTGACTCCGGCTCCATCTTGCGCTTCAGCTCCTGCATGATGCGCTTGGCGTTGTAGTCGACCCGCGGCTCCTTCTGGATGATGTCCTCGGCCTTCTGGATGATGACGAACTGCTCCTTCACCTTGATCCCGAAGCCCTGCTTGATGGTGCCCGCCAGCTCCTTGAAGCGCAGGACGTCCATCGTCGCGAAGGACAACAGCAGGATGAAGAAGGTCAATAGCAGCGACATCATGTCGCCGAAGGTGACCACCCACTCGGGGGCGCCCTCGGGGCAGGCCTGCTCCTCCTCGAGCCCGCCGCCCCCGCCGCCCTCGTCCTCGTCCTCGGTGTCCTCGGCCATCGCCGTGCCTCGGCCGGTTCAGCGACCTCAGGCGGCCGACTTCAGCGCCTCGCGCTCGGCCGGCGCCAGGAAGGTGTGCAGCGTCTCCTCGAGCATCCGCGGGTTCTCGCCGCGCTTCAGCCCCAGGATGCCCTCGAGCATCAGCAGCTTCAGATCGATCTCCTGCGCGCTGTAGTACGCCAGCTTGTCGGCCAGCGGCGTCGCGAACAGGTTCGAGATCACCGCGCCGTAGAGCGTCGTCAAGATGGCCACCGCCATCGCGGGGCCGATGCTCTTCGGATCGTCCATGTTCGCGAGCATGTTCACGAGGCCGATCAGCGTCCCGATCATCCCGAAGGCCGGCGCTGACGTGTTGATCGCCCGCAGCATCTCCTCGCCCGCGCTGTGGCGCGCCTTGGTGTACTGGATCTCCTTCATCAGGATGGTCTCGATCTGCCGCGTCTCGGCGCCGTCGACGCAGTAGTTGATCCCCTTCGCGAGGAAGGGATCTTCGAACTGCACGCGCTCGAGCGCCAAGAGCCCCTCCTTGCGCGAGATCTGCGACAGCTGGATGAACTGGGTGATGACCTCGCTCTGATCCTGCAGGCTGTGGAAGAACGCGTTCTTCACGACGGTGAACGTGGTGAAGACCACGCTCATCGGATAGCGGATGAACATGGTCGCCGCGGTGCCGCCGAACACGATCAGGGACGACGGCGCGTCGAGGAACAGACCCAGCTCGCCGCCGAGCAGGATCGCGACGCAGATGAAGACGGTGCCGGCCACCAGGCCGATCAGGGTGGCGGTATCCATACCCTCAGCGAACCTCCACGTCGTCGTCTTCTACGACATCGACGTTTCGCCGCTCAGGGTAAAGGAAGCGCGTGCGCTGGGCCAGAATGGCGCCCAAAGGCGGGCATCCGGAGGGGAGCGCGGCGCCGCGAACCGTGGATCGCGGCGCGCGAGGGGGCTGCACCCGTTCACGGGCGCGCCCCGGGCGACTACTGCTGGTCGCCCTCGTCGCCGGCCTTGTCGCCGGCCTCGTCGCCGGCCGCCGGGGCCATGGCCGGCGCCTCGACGGGCTTGCCGCCCGGCCGCTTCAGCGCGGGCATCTTGGCGCCCTTGTCGTCGCCCGCCTCAGCCGCCAGCTCGGGCACGAAGGTCTCGACCTTCGCGTCGTCGCGCAGCTTCTTCAGCAGCTCGGCCTTGGCCTTCCGGCTCTTCTTGTTGCGCAGCAGCTTCTCGATCGACTCCTTCACCTCGTCGAAAGGCCGCTGACGCCCCTCCTTGCGGTCGGTGACCTTGATGATGTGCCAGCCGAACTGCGTCTTGACCGGCTTCGACACCTCGCCCGCCTTCATCTCGAAGGCCACCTTCTCGAAGGCCGGCACCATGCGCCCGCGCGTGAAGAAGCTCAGGTCGCCCCCGCGCGAGGCGGTGGGCCCCTGCGAGTGCTTCTTCGCCAGCTCGGCGAAGTCGGCGTCCTTCTTCGAGGCCTCCTTGTAGATCTCGTCGGCCTTCTTCTTGGCCTCGGCGTCGGCCTTCTTGTCGTCCTTGGGGTTCACCTTCAGCAGGATGTGGCTGGCGCGCACCTGCTCCTTCACCTCGTACCGCTTCTGGTTCTCGTCGTAGTAGGCCTTCACCTCTTCGTCGGTGACCGCCAGATCGCCCTGCTGCTCGAGCAGCTTCTGCACCGCCAGGTTATGGGCGATGTTCTCCTTGATCTGCTCGACGCTGATGTCCGAGCTCTTGAGGTACCGGTCGAAGTTCTGCTCCGTGCGGAACATCTTCTTGTAGTCCTCGAACTCGCGATCCAGCTCCGCGGCGTCCGTCTGCACGTTCGCGGCCTTGATCTTCTGCCCCAGCAGCTCCTTGTCGATGATCTGCTTGAGGATCGACTCCTTGTAGCGCCGGGCCAGCCCCTCGGGGATCTCCTTGTTCCGCGTCGTGAACGCCTTGGTCATCTTGGCGTACTTCTTCTCGAACTCGTCGCGCGGGATCGAGACGCCGTTCACCGTCGCGAGGGGACCCGTCGCGGCGGGCGCCGCCTTCTCGGTCTTGTCGTCGGCCGCCTTGGTCTCGGCGCCTTCGCCGCCCGCCTTCGCCGCCGCCGGCTCGCTCCCCGCGCCCGCGCCCGCGCTGTCGTTCTTCTTTCCGCAGCCCTGCGCAGCCAGCATCGCCGCGACGAACAGCCCGAGCCGCATCTTCCTCGCCAACATCGAAAACCTCCTCGCAACGAATCGCGTCACCACGAAAGCGAACCCGGATAGCACCCACACCCGCGCCGGTCAACCTCGACACGGCGCCAGCGACCGGCCGATCCCCGGGCACCGTCGGCGGGACCGACGGCGCCGTCGAACGACCGCCTCGCCACGGCAACCGTTGTTGTGCGGATGCCCTAAACCTCCGTCCTGGCGGCGGAACTTCCCCCGGTCGCCCCAAAACGAGGACCCCCGCCAAAAAAGTTGTTGATCGTCCGAGGGGGCGTCCGTATAACCCGCCTCCACCGGTTGCCGAGACGCACCAAGCGCTCCGCCGGCCGGTTCTTTGAAAAGCAGGTTGAGCAGCTCGAACAAAAGAGCGTGCAGGCCAAGTCAATTCGCCCGCGCTACGGCGCGAGGCAACTCCGGCATTTGCTGGTGCATTCATGCATACGCAATTTAACTGGAGAGTTTGATCCTGGCTCAGAACGAACGCTGGCGGCGTGCCTAACACATGCAAGTCGAACGAGAAAGGGGCTTCGGCCCTGAGTAGAGTGGCGAACGGGTGAGTAGCGCGTGGGTAATCTGCCCTTGGGCGGGGGATAACCTCTCGAAAGGGGGGCTAATACCGCATAAGACCACGTCCCCACGGGGAAGTGGCCAAAGATGGGGATCTTCGGACCTGTCACCTGAGGATGAGCCCGCGTACCATTAGGTAGTTGGTGAGGTAACGGCTCACCAAGCCCGAGATGGTTAGCTGGTCTGAGAGGATGATCAGCCACACTGGGACTGAGACACGGCCCAGACTCCTACGGGAGGCAGCAGTGGGGAATATTGCGCAATGGGGGAAACCCTGACGCAGCAACGCCGCGTGTGTGAAGAAGGCTCTCGGGTCGTAAAGCACTGTCGAGTGGAACGAGCCGACCGGGGTTAATACCTCCGGTCCCGACGGTACCACTTGAGGAAGCACCGGCTAACTCCGTGCCAGCAGCCGCGGTAATACGGAGGGTGCAAGCGTTGTTCGGAATTATTGGGCGTAAAGCGCGCGCAGGCGGGGCACTAAGTCCGATGTGAAATCCCTCGGCTCAACCGAGGACGTGCATTGGATACTGGTGTTCTTGAGTCCTGGAGAGGGTGGCGGAATTCCCAGTGTAGAGGTGAAATTCGTAGATATTGGGAGGAACACCGGTGGCGAAGGCGGCTTCCTGGACGGTGACTGACGCTGAGGCGCGAAAGCGTGGGTAGCAAACAGGATTAGATACCCTGGTAGTCCACGCCGTAAACGATGGGTACTAGTTGGTGCGGGTATTGACCCCTGCGCTGACGAAGCAAACGCATTAAGTACCCCGCCTGGGGAGTACGGCCGCAAGGCTAAAACTCAAAGGAATTGACGGGGGCCCGCACAAGCGGTGGAGCATGTGGATTAATTCGACGCAACGCGCAGAACCTTACCTGGCCTTGACATTCCGCGGACCCGGCCGAAAAGCCGGGGTGCCCTTCGGGGAACGCGGTGACAGGTGCTGCATGGCTGTCGTCAGCTCGTGTCGTGAGATGTTGGGTTAAGTCCCGCAACGAGCGCAACCCTTGCCTTTAGTTGCCAGCGGTTCGGCCGGGCACTCTAGAGGGACTGCCGGTGTCAAGCCGGAGGAAGGTGGGGATGACGTCAAGTCCTCATGGCCCTTACGGCCAGGGCTTCACACGTGCTACAATGGCTGGTACAAAGGGTCGCGAAGCCGCGAGGTGGAGCCAATCCCAGAAAACCAGTCTCAGTTCGGATTGGAGTCTGCAACTCGACTCCATGAAGGCGGAATCGCTAGTAATCGTGGATCAGCATGCCACGGTGAATACGTTCCCGGGCCTTGTACACACCGCCCGTCACACCATGGGAGTTGATTGGACCAGAAGTCGGTGAGCTAACCTTCGGGAGGCAGCCGCCCAAGGTCTGATGAGCGACTGGGGTGAAGTCGTAACAAGGTAGCCGTAGGGGAACCTGCGGCTGGATCACCTCCTTTCAAGGAGCCTACCCGCCCTCGAGGCGGAGGTCTCTGGTCAATCCGCACGATCACGATCGGCGCGGACCTGTACGCTCTGTTCGAGCGCTGCTCAACCTGGTTTTCTGGGAATCGGCAACGGCGGCCTTCGGCCACGTACCGGTCCAGTTCTTTGAAAAGTCGTGTGAGTGTGAGAAAGCGGCGTGCGCGCGTGGCCAGAAGGTCAGCGTGTTCGCGGCGGTAGCAGGCGTCTTTGGGAAAGAGAGGTCAAGCTACTAAGGGCACACGGTGGATGCCTAGGCACCAGGAGGCGATGAAGGACGTAGGTAGCTGCGAAAAGCTTCGGGGAGTTGCTACACAAGCGTAGATCCGAAGATTTCCGAATGGGGAAACCCGCGCCGGTGAATGCCGGCCACCACGCGCTGAATCCATAGGCGTGTTGGAGCCAACCCGGGGAACTGAAACATCTCAGTACCTGGAGGAAAAGAAAACAACAGTGATTCCCCAAGTAGTGGCGAGCGAACGGGGAAGAGCCTAAACCCGTGTTGTGTAAGGCTGCGACCGTTGCAGCACGGGGGTCGTGGGACCGTCTGGTCGTCTTTGCAGAGGCGGCACGGAGTTACAAAGCTTCGATGTGAGGAGAAGCGGATGGAAAGCCGCGCCATAGCGGGTGAAAGCCCCGTATCCGAAGCTCGAGGCCTCCGAGACGGCACCCGAGTACCGCGGGACACGAGAAACCCTGTGGGAATCTGGGAGGACCACCTTCCAAGGCTAAATACTACCTGGTGACCGATAGTGGACAAGTACCGCGAGGGAAAGGTGAAAAGCACCCCTAGCAGGGGAGTGAAATAGACCCTGAAACCGTGTGTCTACAAGCAGTCGAAGTCCTATCTTTGAAGGACGACGGCGTGCCTTTTGCATAATGAGCCTGCGAGTTATCCTCAGTGGCAAGGTTAAGTCGAGAGACGGAGCCGAAGCGAAAGCGAGTCTGAATAGGGCGTCGAGTCGCTGGGGGTAGACCCGAAACCGAGCGATCTATCCATGGCCAGGTTGAAGCGCGAGTAAAATCGCGTGGAGGACCGAACCCACCGAGGTTGAAAACTCGGGGGATGAGCTGTGGATAGGGGTGAAAGGCCAATCAAACTCGGAAATAGCTGGTTCTCTCCGAAATATATTTAGGTATAGCCTCGCGTATCTCTGCCGGAGGTAGAGCACTGGATGGGTTAGGGGCCTCACCAGGTTACCGACCCCAACCAAACTCCGAATGCCGGCAAGAGCGAGCGCGGGAGTCAGTCTACGGGAGATAACTTTCGTGGACGAGAGGGAAACAACCCAGACCGCCAGCTAAGGCCCCTAATTCCGTGCTAAGTGGAAAAGGATGTGGGAGCGCACAGACAACCAGGAGGTTGGCTTAGAAGCAGCCACCCTTTAAAGAAAGCGTAATAGCTCACTGGTCTAGTGAACCCGCGCCGAAAATGTACCGGGGCTCAAGCACGGAGCCGAAGCTGCGGATTCAGCGCAAGCTGAGTGGTAGGAGAGTATTCCAACGGCGTCGAAGGTCGACCGAAAGGACGGCTGGAGCTTTTGGAAGAGCTTATGCAGGCATGAGTAGCGATAAAACAGGTGAGAAACCTGTTCGCCGTAAACCCAAGGTTTCCTGGGCCAGGTTAATCCTCCCAGGGTTAGTCGGATCCTAAGCCGAGGCCGAAAGGCGTAGGCGATGGGAATCAGGTTAATATTCCTGAACCGGCGAGTCGTCGTTGAAGCTAGAGGGGACGGAGAAGGGTAGATCAGCCACCCGTTGGTCGTGGTGGTTCAAGCCCGTAGGCGGTTGTTCTAGGACGCGTAGGCGACAAACGGAACAACGTAACGCCAAGAGGTGATGAGGCGGCGGTTTCTTCGAAAACTGCCGAAACTGATTGAGCCCATGCTTCCAAGAAAAGCCTCGAGTGGAGACGGTTCGCCGACCGTACCGCAAACCGACACAGGTGGGTGGGGAGAGTATCCCAAGGCGCTTGAGAGAACTCTGGTTAAGGAACTCGGCAAATTAGCACCGTAACTTCGGGAGAAGGTGTGCCCTCGGTATGTGAAGCGGCTTGCCCGTGGAGCAGAGGGGGGTTGCAGTGAAATGGCGGTAGCGACTGTTTACTAAAAACACAGGACTCTGCAAAGTCGCAAGACGACGTATAGGGTCTGACGCCTGCCCGGTGCCGGAAGGTTAAGAGGAGCGGTGCAAGCTTCGAATCGAAGCCCCGGTAAACGGCGGCCGTAACTATAACGGTCCTAAGGTAGCGAAATTCCTTGTCGGGTAAGTTCCGACCTGCACGAATGGCGTAACGACTTCCGCACTGTCTCAACCAGGGACTCAGCGAAATTGAATTCTCGGTGAAGATGCCGAGTACCCGCGGCAAGACGGAAAGACCCCGTGAACCTTCACTACAGCTTGGCACTGAACTTCGGGCTATTCTGTGTAGGATAGGTGGGAGACTGTGAAGCGTGGACGCCAGTCTGCGTGGAGTCAACGTTGAAATACCACCCTGGATATTCTGAAGT
>JACKDN010000024.1:0-67500 GCA_020633465.1 Myxococcales bacterium | reverse complement strand
TCTCAGTTCGGATTGGAGTCTGCAACTCGACTCCATGAAGGCGGAATCGCTAGTAATCGTGGATCAGCATGCCACGGTGAATACGTTCCCGGGCCTTGTACACACCGCCCGTCACACCATGGGAGTTGATTGGACCAGAAGTCGGTGAGCTAACCTTCGGGAGGCAGCCGCCCAAGGTCTGATGAGCGACTGGGGTGAAGTCGTAACAAGGTAGCCGTAGGGGAACCTGCGGCTGGATCACCTCCTTTCAAGGAGCCTACCCGCCCTCGAGGCGGAGGTCTCTGGTCAATCCGCACGATCACGGTCGTCGCGGACGCCGCTTCCAAACGTAGCTCAACCAGATTCTCAAGGAGCCAACCCGGGGCTGGCCAGGCCCTAAGGGCCTGTAGCTCAGTTGGTTAGAGCGCACGCCTGATAAGCGTGAGGTCGGTGGTTCAAGTCCACCCAGGCCCACCCCTTGCGGCGCTGGCCGGTAGCTCATTTGGGGGATTAGCTCAGCTGGGAGAGCGCCGTCTTTGCAAGGCGGATGTCGCCGGTTCGAGCCCGGCATCCTCCACCCCTGAGTCCTTGACGAACGTTGACGCCAGCAGCTGACCATCAGCTGCTTGCGTGGCCGCTCGTCGGCTCCGATCTTTGAAAAGTCGTGTGAGTGTGAGAAAGCGGCGTGCGCGCGTGGCCAGAAGGCCAGCGTGTTCGCGGCGGTAGCAGGCGTCTTTGGGAAAGAGAGGTCAAGCTACTAAGGGCACACGGTGGATGCCTAGGCACCAGGAGGCGATGAAGGACGTAGGTAGCTGCGAAAAGCTTCGGGGAGTTGCTACACAAGCGTAGATCCGAAGATTTCCGAATGGGGAAACCCGCGCCGGTGAATGCCGGCCACCACGCGCTGAATCCATAGGCGTGTTGGAGCCAACCCGGGGAACTGAAACATCTCAGTACCTGGAGGAAAAGAAAACAACAGTGATTCCCCAAGTAGTGGCGAGCGAACGGGGAAGAGCCTAAACCCGTGTTGTGTAAGGCTGCGACCGTTGCAGCACGGGGGTCGTGGGACCGTCTGGTCGTCTTTGCAGAGGCGGCACGGAGTTACAAAGCTTCGATGTGAGGAGAAGCGGATGGAAAGCCGCGCCATAGCGGGTGAAAGCCCCGTATCCGAAGCTCGAGGCCTCCGAGACGGCACCCGAGTACCGCGGGACACGAGAAACCCTGTGGGAATCTGGGAGGACCACCTTCCAAGGCTAAATACTACCTGGTGACCGATAGTGGACAAGTACCGCGAGGGAAAGGTGAAAAGCACCCCTAGCAGGGGAGTGAAATAGACCCTGAAACCGTGTGTCTACAAGCAGTTGGAGCTCCATGGTTCGTCCGGAGCGACAGCGTGCCTTTTGCATAATGAGCCTGCGAGTTACGTTTCGTAGCAAGGTTAAGCCGTCAGGTGTAGCCGAAGCGAAAGCGAGTCTGAACAGGGCGACGCAGTTGCGGGACGTAGACCCGAAACCGAGCGATCTATCCATGGCCAGGTTGAAGCGCGAGTAAAATCGCGTGAAGGACCGAACCCACCGAGGTTGAAAACTCGGGGGATGAGCTGTGGATAGGGGTGAAAGGCCAATCAAGCTCGGAAATAGCTGGTTCTCTCCGAAATATATTTAGGTATAGCCTCGCGTATCTCTGCCGGAGGTAGAGCACTGGATGGGTTAGGGGCCTCACCAGGTTACCGACCCCAACCAAACTCCGAATGCCGGCAAGAGCGAGCGCGGGAGTCAGTCTACGGGAGATAACTTTCGTGGACGAGAGGGAAACAACCCAGACCGCCAGCTAAGGCCCCTAATTCCGTGCTAAGTGGAAAAGGATGTGGGAGCGCACAGACAACCAGGAGGTTGGCTTAGAAGCAGCCACCCTTTAAAGAAAGCGTAATAGCTCACTGGTCTAGTGAACCCGCGCCGAAAATGTACCGGGGCTCAAGCACGGAGCCGAAGCTGCGGATTCAGCGCAAGCTGAGTGGTAGGAGAGTATTCCAACGGCGTCGAAGGTCGACCGAAAGGACGGCTGGAGCTTTTGGAAGAGCTTATGCAGGCATGAGTAGCGATAAAACAGGTGAGAAACCTGTTCGCCGTAAACCCAAGGTTTCCTGGGCCAGGTTAATCCTCCCAGGGTTAGTCGGATCCTAAGCCGAGGCCGAAAGGCGTAGGCGATGGGAATCAGGTTAATATTCCTGAACCGGCGAGTCGTCGTTGAAGCTAGAGGGGACGGAGAAGGGTAGATCAGCCACCCGTTGGTCGTGGTGGTTCAAGCCCGTAGGCGGTTGTTCTAGGACGCGTAGGCGACAAACGGAACAACGTAACGCCAAGAGGTGATGAGGCGGCGGTTTCTTCGAAAACTGCCGAAACTGATTGAGCCCATGCTTCCAAGAAAAGCCTCGAGTGGAGACGGTTCGCCGACCGTACCGCAAACCGACACAGGTGGGTGGGGAGAGTATCCCAAGGCGCTTGAGAGAACTCTGGTTAAGGAACTCGGCAAATTAGCACCGTAACTTAGGGAGAAGGTGTGCCCTCGGTACGTGAAGCGCCTCGCGCGTGGAGCGGAAGGGGGTTGCAGAGAAATGGCGGTAGCGACTGTTTACTAAAAACACAGGACTCTGCAAAGTCGCAAGACGAAGTATAGGGTCTGACGCCTGCCCGGTGCCGGAAGGTTAAGAGGAGCGGTGCAAGCTGCGAATCGAAGCCCCGGTAAACGGCGGCCGTAACTATAACGGTCCTAAGGTAGCGAAATTCCTTGTCGGGTAAGTTCCGACCTGCACGAATGGCGTAACGACTTCCCCACTGTCTCCGACATCGACTCAGCGAAATTGAATTCTCGGTGAAGATGCCGAGTACCCGCGGCAAGACGGAAAGACCCCGTGAACCTTCACTACAGCTTGGCACTGAACTTCGGGCTATTCTGTGTAGGATAGGTGGGAGCCGTTGAAGCCGAGCCGCCAGGTTCGGTGGAGGCACCCTTGAAATACCACCCTTGTGGCACTTGGCATCTAACCGCGGCCCGTGATCCGGGCCCGGGACCCTGCATGGTGGGTAGTTTGACTGGGGCGGTCGCCTCCCAAAGAGTAACGGAGGCGCGCGATGGTTCCCTCAGGCTGGTTGGAAACCAGCCGCTGCGTGCAAGAGCACAAGCCAGCCTGACTGCGAGAGCGACGGCTCGAGCAGAGACGAAAGTCGGCTCTAGTGATCCGGTGGTCCCGCGTGGAAGGGCCATCGCTCAACGGATAAAAGGTACGCCGGGGATAACAGGCTGATACTCCCCAAGAGTCCCCATCGACGGGAGTGTTTGGCACCTCGATGTCGGCTCATCACATCCTGGGGCTGAAGCAGGTCCCAAGGGTTTGGCTGTTCGCCAATTAAAGCGGTACGCGAGCTGGGTTTAGAACGTCGTGAGACAGTTCGGTCCCTATCTGCCGTGGGCGCAGGAAGTTTGAGAGGAGCTGTCCTTAGTACGAGAGGACCGGGATGGACGCATCACTGGTGTTCCGGTTGTCGCGCCAGCGGCACCGCCGGGTAGCCACATGCGGACGGGATAACCGCTGAAAGCATCTAAGCGGGAAGCCCACCTCGAGATTAGACTTCCCTGGACTTCGGTCCCTGAAGGCCCCTCGAAGACGACGAGGTTGATAGGCTGGATGTGGAAGCGCAGCAATGCGTGGAGCTAACCAGTACTAATTGGCCGTGAGGCTTGACCTCATCCTCTTTCCGGAAGGCGCCTGCTACCCCCGCGATTCACCCGCGACTCACACTCACTCGACGAAACCGACTCCTTTTTCCGGTGGCTTTAGCGAGGGGGCCACACCCGATCCCATCCCGAACTCGGCAGTTAAGCCCCTCAGCGCCGATGGTACTGCGCGGATCTCTGCGTGGGAGAGTAGGTCGCCGCCGGAGCCTTTTCCAAAGGCGCCCCGATGTATGTCGGGGCGCCTTTTTTCGTTTCTGGCGGTCAACGCCGGACAAGGCGGCGCTGCGCCCGTGGGTTCATGGGCGTCGGCGCGTCCGCGGGCCGGGGTCGCCGCGGGCGGGCGGCCGGCCCCGGGGGCCGGTCTCGTGGCGATCGCCCCGCCAGCGCAGCGATCGCCGCGGGCCTTCGACGCGGGAACCCGGGGCGGCCCGATGGGTCGGCGGTCAGGCCTGGGCGTCGCGTCCAGGGAGGGCGTTCCGCTGCGGAGCTCCAGCCGCGGGGCCGTCGCGCTCGATCCGCACGATCAGTCCAGGGAGCCGTCGCAGGGGCCGACGCGCGGATCGTCGTCGTCGCAGTCCAGCGGGCGGGGGTGCGTGCGCCGGCAGGTCGCCGGGTAGGTGTCCCCGGGGTGTCCGTCGCCGTCGTGGTCGTGGGCGCGCAGCGCGTCGAGGTGGCCGGGGCGGCCGTTGCAGTCGAGATCGCGGTCGTCGCAGGCCTCTTCACGGGGCGCGTCGGCGACGCAAAGGCGCTGGCCGGCGACGCACTGCCAGTGGCCCTGGGCGCACTCGCCCACCCCGGTCGGCGCGGGGCAGGTGGCGTCGCCAACGACATCGGTGGGCTGCTCGTCGATCCGGCCGTCGCAGTCGTCGTCCACGGCGTTGCACAGCTCGGGCGTGGGGGCGGGTGCGTCCGCGCAGACGGTGGACCACCGCTGAGTGTCCGCCTCACAGACCTGGCGGCCGGTCGCGCAGGCCTCGGCGCCGGTCGGGCTGCCGCAGGCTCGGGCCGGGGCGCCGGGCGGGCAGGCGCAGCCCTCGTCGAACAGACCGTCGCAGTCCTCGTCCACGGGCGGCTCGCCCGCTTCCTGGCAGCGCGCGGGCTCGTCGCCTTCCAGCAGATCGATGCGGCGGGGGAAGGCCGTCGGATCCGCGTCGTCGCAGTCGCGTCTGCCGTCGTCTCGCACCATCCCGGGGGGCGCGGCGTCGGCGCAGAGCAGTGTCTCGCTGCCCGGCGCGCCGACGCCATCACCGTCCGCGTCCACCAGCCAGGCGACGCGCACGGCGTCGTCGTTGGCGCGGCCGTCGCAGTTCTCGTCGCTGGGCTGGGCGCCGACGGGGACCACGTCGCAGCGCTCGTTCGTCGGTAGGCGAGGCTCGGCGACCGAACGCCAAACGCCGTCGTCGCAGACGTCGAAGCCGGGACGGCACAGGCCGATCCCGGCCGTCGCTGGGTCGAGCGCCGGCAGGCCCTCGGCGTAGCGCGTCCTGCTCAGCGTGCCGTCGCGTTGGCTCTGCTCGAGCCCATCGCAGTCCTGCGGATCGCCGGCGGCGGCGCGCGCGGCGCAGCAGGTGGCCGGGTCGACGCAGTTGTCGACGAGGCCGTCGCAGTTGTCGTCGATGCCGTTGCAGAGCTCGCGGTCGAGGGGGAACACGCAGGGCGGCAGGATGCCCGCGTCGGCGTACGCCTGCCGGTAGATCTGGCAGTGGGTCGTGGCGACGTCCCAGACGTCCTGGCTCGCGAGGTCGTGGCAGACGGCCAGCGTGTGCAACGCGAACTCGGTCATCGACAGGGTCCGGACGCTGCCGAGCGTGAGGACGCTGGCGGTGTGCAGGCGGTGCAGGCGGCGCAAGGCCGCGGCGTCGCCCCCCCACGCGTCGAGGGCCCGGACGGCGGGGCCGCCGAAGACACGCTTGTTGGCGGTGCGCTGGTAGTCCTCGGGGGCCGTGATGCCGTTGCACTCCATCGTGGCGGTGGGGCGCGACAGATCGCAGAAGCGGCTGACGTCCGGGGCGTCGCGATAGGCGCCGTAGGTCGACGTCCAGTCGCAGCTGCGGACCGTCGGGTCGCGACGCTGGCACTCGAACGCCAGCGCGGTCAGGTCGACCAGGGCGTGCTCGATCGCCTCTTCCTGGGGGCGGGAGCGGCGGGCCTGCAGGTAGGGGCCGTAGAGCACGTGCGCCGCCTCGTGGGCGATGGTGTGGGCGCCGACGCACTCGGGGTCGATGACGAAGGCGCGCGGATCGGCCTCGCTCCACTCGGTCCAGTCGCCGCACTCGGGGCAGGCCACGCCGCAGGCCGAGCGGTCGGCGAGATCGCTCAGGCGCGCGTGCAGCAGCCCGGCCTCGGGGTTCAGCGCGTCCCGCACGGCCGAGTCGCCCAGGCCCTCGCCGTCGATGGGCAGCGCGGCGTCGTCGGCGAACGCGTGGAAGTCGACGGCGAGATCCCAGACGCGCTGGGCCGCGCCCGCCTCGGTGGGGCGGTCGGTGCGGGGGGCGCCCTCTTCGGTGGAGAGCGTGAGATCGAGGTCGAAGGCGAGCGCCGAGCGATCGGCGAGGCGCTCGCCCGTGCGGGCGTCGAAGGTGGCGCGGCGGACGTCGTCGCCGCGCGCGTAGACGCCCTGCCAAAGGAGGTCGTAGGCCGCCGCCTCCAGCGCCTCGCCTTCGTCCCGGGGCGACACCGCCAGCGCGCTGTCGGCCAGCCGCCCGCCGGTGGGCAGCCAGTCGGCGTCGAAGGCGAGCGCAGGCTGGACGGCGACGTCCCGGCGCACGATGGCCAGGTGGCTCTCGACGTGGACGATGCGGCCGGCGGTCCACCGGACGATCAGCCCCCCGCTGTCGACGGGCACGGGCTGGGCGTCGGCCCCCCGGCGGTGGATCTGGCGGTAGACGACGTACCGCGACGCGCCCAGCGCCCGCGTGTGCGCGTAGGCGAGCTGGCGGGTGGGGTCGTCGAGCCCGAAGGCCGCGGGCGCGCGCTCGAGCAGCGCGTCGGCGCAGGCCTCGGGCGCCTGACCGGGGGCGCAGCGGTGGAGGACCCCCCAGCCGGCGGGGGTGAGCAGGCTGGGGCCCGGGCGGCCGGGGCGGCTGCGCACCCACAGCGGGCCGACCTCGTCGGCGAGGCGTCGGCGGGCGTCGTCTCCACAGGCGGCGTGGTTGTCGACGGCGCCGTCGCAGTCCTCGTCGACCCCGTCGCAGGTCTCGGCGCGGGGCACGACGGCCGACGCGCAGAGGCCCCGCCAGCGGCCGCCCGGGCCACAGGACTCGATGCCCGCGACGCACGCGCCGACGCCCAGCGTCTGGCTGGGGCCGTCGTAGCAGGCCCGCGTCTCGCCCGCCGCGCAGCGCTCGCTGCACACGTCGCCCTCGTCGATCTGCCCGTCGCAGTCGTCGTCCACCCCGCTGCACGCCTCCGGGACGGGGGTGACGGCGCCGGCGCAGTCGCCGGTCCAGAACCCGTCGTCGCCGCAGGTCTCGGTGCCGGCGCGGCATTGGCCGACGCCGCGGGTGGCGGCCGGCCCGGCGGCGCAGGATCGCACGGCCCCGGGGCGGCACTCGAAGAGGGCCTCGCCGGGCACCTCGCACGCGGCGAAGAGCAGGGCGAACAGGGCCAGCGCGGTGAGCGGCGGTCGGCGGCGCATCAGAGGTCCCAGGTCCAGGCGACGCCGGCGGTGGCCGCGAGCAGCAGGCGCCGATCCGCGAGCGTCTCGAGCTCGCCGCGACGGTACCGACGCGAGCGCGCCTCGTCCACGCCGGCCTCGAGCCCGCCGCGGGCCCAGAAGCCCGCGCCGAGGCGGCGGGCGACGCCTGCCTGCAGGGTGTAGAGCTGGTGGGTGAAGTCGCCGACCGTGTCGAGCGGGTGGCCCTGCTGGCGCAGCAGCAGGCTGGCCCAGCCGCGCCAGGGTGCGTCCGCCTCGAGCGCGCCCTCGGCGCGCAGGCCGATCCCCCAGCCGAGGGCGTCGTCGCCCGGCGCCTGGGTGAGCAGCGCCGTGGCGCCCACGCCCCACCGCGGATCGGGCCAGTAGGTGAGGTCGAGAGATTGCTCGAAGAGCCCGGCGCCGTCGGCCCCGACGGCCAGCTGGCCGCCGGCGTGGGCGGCCAGCGTGGGCCGCAGACGCCAGGTGCGCGGCGCCGGCGCGGGGGCGGCCGGCACGGTGACGATGATCGGCGCGGGCGCGGGCTCGGCGGCGACCGGGCGCGAGGTGGGCGTCACCGTCGGGGCGGCGTCCAGCACCAGGCTGAGGCGGCTGATGTCGCTGCCCTCGGTGACGGTGAAGTCCTCGCACGCCTGCAGGTGGCCGGGGGCGCGGGCGCACAGGCGGTGACCGCCGCGGGTGAGCTGCGTGAAGGCGTACCACTGGCCGGGCGCGAGCGTGCTGGTGGTGGGCGGCGCGGGGCCCAAGGTGAAGGGCTCGGGCGCGGGGTAGAGGTCGCCGAGGAGGGTGTCGTCGAGCCAGAGGCTGGTGCGCTCGGCGGTGGTGCGGACGAGCAGGACGCGGCGCGGGGGCGCGAGGGCGCAGTGGACCTCGAGGGACGCGGCGCCCGCGGGCCGGAGCGTGGCGCGCCACGGGACGAGGCCGTCGCGGACGCAGCGGATCTGGACGGTGTGGGTGCCGGCCGGCAGGGGGACGCCGAGCTGCTCGCTGGGCTGCAGGCGGCCGGCGAAGTGCTGCTGGCCGTCGTGCTCGACGTAGACCTCGGGGTCGACGTTGCTGGTGACGTTCAGCAGCAGCGGAGCGTCGTCGTCGTCGACGGCGTGCGCGACCGACGGCCCGGCGAGGGCCACCGCCAGGAGGGCGACGAGGGCCGGCGAGGTCGATCGGTGCGGGTGCAGGGCGTTCACGCGGTGTGGGGCCGAGGTCTGGGGTCCGGGGGCGGCGGTTCGCGTCGCGAACATGCCGCCCGGTTGCTTCATTCCGCAAGACGGACGGCGCACGGGGCCTTTGCGTCGCGCCTGGCGGCTCGGCTGGCCGAACGGCGTGCGTACTTGCCAGCGCAGGGTAGCGGAGCCGGCGCGGCGGCGCCGCATGCGGGTGGGCACGTCGATTGCTGAGGCGACGGCGCCTCGAAGGAGTGACGCATGATTCGACGCGCCGTACTGCTCGCCTCGCTGACCCTGGCCGCCTGTGAGGCGCCCACCGACGAGCCGGCGGAGGACACCGCGCCGGCCGCCAAGCCCGAGGCCGCCGAAGCGGTCATCGACGGGAAGGCCGACTGGAGCTTCGACATCTGCGAGCGCCGTGGCTGGTACGGCGACGGCGAGTGCGATTGGTTCTGCTGGGATCCCGATCCCGACTGCGATCTGCCGCCCCTGGGCGACGAGCCGGCGGGCGAGGCCACGGCCTACCCGATCGTCCTGGCCCACGGCTTCGACGGCAGCCCGACCAACCGCTGGGGCTGGTACGGCGTGGCCGAGGCGCTCGAGGCCGACGGGCACACCGTCTTCGTCGCGCAGGTGCCGCCCTACGCGCCGGTGAAGACGCGGGCGGGCCACCTGGCGCGGGCCATCGACGAGGCGCTCGAGACGAGCGGCGCCGACCGGGTGAACGTCATCGCGCACTCGATGGGCGGGCTGGACAGCCGGTACGTCGTCAGCAGCCTGGGCTACGGCGACCGCGTGGCCAGCCTGACGACCATCTCGACGCCGCACCGGGGCTCGAACGTGGCCGACGTGGGGCTGAAGCTGGTGCCCGGCGCGGCCAGCGGCGCGCTGAACGCGCTGGCCGAGGCCTGGGGGCGCACCTTCAGCGAGGTGGCGGACGATCCCGATCTGCTGGGCGCGCTGACGGACATCGCCGAGAAGACGGCGCCGGCGTTCAACGCCGCGAACCCGGACGACGCCAAGGTGTACTACCAGTCGTGGGCCGGCGTGAGCAGCGTGCTGGGGCTGAAGAACGACGCGGACGCGGCCGCCTGCGGCGGCAAGCTGCTGCGGCACCCCGGCACCCAGGATCGGATGCACGTCACGCTGGTGCCGATGGCGGCGTTCACGGCGCACGGCGCCGCGCTGCTGCCCAACGACGGCATGGTGACCGTCGAGAGCGCGAAGTGGGGCGCCTTCCGCGGGTGCATCCCCGCCGACCACCTCGACGAGGTGGGGCAGCCCAAGCACGACGAGGCCGATCCCAACACGGGCTTCGATCACGTGCGCTTCTATCGCAACATGGCCTTCGAGCTCGCCGCGCAGGGGTTCTGAGCCCATGACCCTCATCGACCTGGCCATCGCGCTGAAGGTCGCGCCGGCGAAGGTCGAGAAGGTGCTGAAGCGACGCTTCGGCAAGCTGCACACCGAAGATCGGCTGACCGAGGAGCAGGTGGCGTTCGCGCAGCGCTCGCTGGGGCGCGCGGCGCCGCGGCCGGCCACCGCCCCGCCCCCGAGGGCGCCCGCTGCGCACCCTGAGCCGGCACCCGCTGCTCCGCCGCGCCCGTCCCCAGCGGTGACGCCTCGGCCGCCCGAGCCCGCCCTCCCCGCTGCGGCCTCGCCCGAGCCGGGGCCGGTGGAGCCGGCGGGCCTGGCGCGGCACTTCGAGCGACGCTACGAGGGCGTGCGCGCGGAGCTGACGACGACGCGCGAAGCCCTCGCCGCCGCCGAGCGCGAGCGGGACGCCCTGGCGCAGCAGGTCGAGCGCCTGCGGACCGCGGCGCTGACCCCGCCGCCACCGGACCCCTCGCCGCCGTCGCCCCCGCGCACGCCGTTGTCGAGCATCCTCGACCGCGTCGGGTTCGACGCGGCGCGGCACGGCGAGGTGCTGGCCGCCGCGCTGGCTCACCGGCCCGTGGCGCGGCGGCTGCTGCCGCTGCTGGGCGTCGAGGACGCGGAGGCCGTGGCGCGGATCCTCACCGAGGGCGTGCGGCGGATCTGCGTCGCCGCCGAGTGTCGGGAGATGGCCGAGGCGGATCGCGTCGCGCGCGTGGTCGCTCGGCCGGCGGCCACCTGCGCGTACTGCGCGGGCAGCGACAACGGGCGGGCGTACGCCGCGATGAGCCGGGCGTGCGCGGCCGCCAAGGTGCGCCGCGTGGTGGTGGTCGGGGGCGGCGACGACTCGCGCGCCGATCTGCGCCGCCGCGCGCTCGACTGGCCGGCGCCCGAGGTGGTGCTGGTCGAGGGCAAGCGGCGGCCGGACAGCGCGCGGGCCCGCGCCAAGGTGCAGGGCGCCGACCTCGTGGTGCTGTGGGGCAGCACCATCGTCAGCCACGCCGAGACCGACGTGTGGAAGGCGGCCGCCGAGGCGGCGGGCACCCCGGTCATCACGGTCGGCAGCGGGCAGAAGGGCGTCGCGTCGCTCGCCCGCGGCATCACCGAGTGGGTCGGGCGCTACTCGAGGGCCGAGTAGGGGTGCACCGTCACCTTGGTCACGCCGGGCAGGGCGGCGACGGCGTCGCGCAGCGGGGGCGCGGTGCACACCATCACCACCGTCAGGTCCTGGGGCCGTAGGCGGCGGCGCACCGCGTCGCGCACCGCCTCGGCGGGCAGCGCGCGCATCGTGTCGACGTAGGTCTCGACGAAGTCGGCGGGGCGGCCGAGCAGCTGGTTGCGCACGGCCTGCGCGGTGCGCAGCGCGGCGGTCTCGACGGTGAAGGGGAACGCGTTGATCGTGTAGCCGCGGGCGAACTCGATCTCGTCGTCGGTGAGGCCCTCGTTCACGAAGCGGTCGTACTCGTCGAGCATCAGCTTCAGGGTCTCGACGGCCTTGTCGGCCTCGGGGGCCGCGGTGATCGCGTAGTAGCCCTGGCCGCGCTCGGCGGCGAGGCGCGCGTAGGCGCCGTAGCTCAGGCCGCGCTTGACGCGGATCTCCTGCATCAACCGGGCGGTGAAGGTGCCGCCGAAGGCGACGGTGCCGAGCGAGACGGCGTGGAAGTCGGGATCGTCGGCGGCGAGGCTGGGGTGGCCGATGACGATCTGCGCCTGGCTGCGGTCTGCCTTGTCGATCAGCGCGACGTGGCGGCCGCCGGGGTGCGGCGCCGGGGGCAGCGTCCAGTCCACCTTCTCGCCCGGCGGCAGCGCCGCCAGGGCGCCGTCGAGCAGGGCCTGCAGGGTGACGCGATCGACGTCGCCGCTGGCGCCGACCAGCAGGTTGGCGCGGCCGAAGTAGCGGGCGTGGTGGGCGCGCACGTCGTCGGCGGTGATGGCGGCGAGGGAGCGGGGCGAGCCCGCGGCACCGTGGCCGAAGGGGTGGCCCGCGAAGACCAGGCGCCGGAACCACATGCGGGCCAGCGTGCCGTCGTCGTCGCGGTCGGCCTCGAGCTCGGCGATCATCTCCCGCTTCACCTTCTCGATCTCGTCGGGATCGAAGGCGGGCTGGGCGACGACCTCGCCGAGCAGGGCGACGAAGGCGGGCAGGTGGCGGCTGAGGACCGCGCCGCCCACGCCCACCGCGTGGCTCTGGGTGGCGGTGAGGAGCTCGCTGCCGAGGATCTCGATGGCCTCCTCGAGCTCGGCGCGGCCGCGCTGCGTCGTGCCGCGGGCGAGGGCGCGCGCGGTGAGGGCGGTGAGGCCCTCCTTGCCGGGCGGATCCTGCGCCGGGCCGAGGCCGAAGTAGAGGGTGAGGTGCACGAACGGGAAGTCGCGCTGTTCGCTCAGGATCACGGGTATCCCCCGGGGCGCGGGCGCGGCGGCCGTCGCCGCGCTCGTGAGCGCCAGCCCCAGCGCCAGGACCAGGGCTCTCACCCGGCCAGGGCGCGCAGGCGGCGCGAGGTGGTCTCGAAGTCGGTGGCCTCGTCGGGCGCCTGGCGCAGGAAGCCCTCGAGGGCGTCGCGGCGGCGCAGGGCCTCGTCGGTCACGGGATCGGCGCCGGCGGCGTAGGCCCCCAGCTGGATGAGGTCGTGGTTGCGGGCCAGCGCGTCCAGCCAGGCGCGCGCGCGGCGGGCGGCGGCGCGGTGGGCCGGCGGGACCAAGGCGTCCATGCAGCGGCTGACGCTGTGGCGCAGGTCGATGGCCGGGAAGCGGCCGGCGCCGGCGAGCGCGCCGTCGAGGGCGATGTGCCCGTCGAGCAGCGCGCGGGCCTCTTCGGCGACCGGATCGTCGGCGCGGTCGCCCTCGACCAGGACGGTGTAGACCGCGGTGAGCGTGCCGTGGGGGCCGTTGGCGGCGCGCTCGAGCAGGCCGGCGATGACCGTCGACAGCGAGGCGGGGAAGCCGCGGCGCGTCGTGGGCTCGCCGGCGGCGACGCCGACGGTGCGCACGGCGCGGGCCACGCGGGTGAGCGAGTCGAGCAGCAGCAGGACGTCGCGGCCGGCGTCGCGGAACCACTCGGCGAGGGCCGTGGCCGTCTGGGCGGCGCGCAGCCAGGCGAGGGGCGGATCGTCGGCGCGGGCGACGACGACCACGCTGCGGGCCCGGGCGGCGGCGGGCAGGCCGCGCAGGAAGGCGCCGATCTCGCGGCCGCGCTCGCCGACGAGGGCGAGCACGACGACCTCGGCGTCGGCCTGCGCCGCCATCTGGGCCAGCAGGGTGCTCTTGCCCGCGCCGGGGCCGGCCTCGAGGGCGATGCGCTGGCCGGCGCCGACCGTGCACAGGCCGTCGAGGGCGCGGACGCCGAAGGCGAAGGGGCGGTCGACCGGGCGGCGGGTGAGGGGGTCGGGGGCGCGGCGTACGGTCGGCCAGTCGGCGGGCGCCAGCGGCTCGCCGCCGTCGAGGGGGCGGCCGAGGGCGTCGAGGATGCGGCCCACGACGGCGTCCCCGGCGAAGACCGTCGGGCGGGTCGCGACGCGGCGCAGGGCGGCGCCGGCGCGGAGCGGGCCCGTCGGGGTGAGGGGCAGGGCGACCGCCTCGGCGCCGTCGAAGCCGACCACCTCGACGAGGGCGTCGTCCTCGAGGGCGAGGCGCTCGCCGAGCCGGGCCTCGGGCAGCGCGAGGCGCAGGGCGTCGCCCGCCACGCCGAGGATGGAGGCGGGCGCCGCGGGGGCGCCGGCCGCCACCGCGCGGGCGAGGGCGGTCAGGTCGGTCACTCGACCGCCTCGTCGGCGTCGGCCTCCGCCTCGTCGGCGCCGTCGTTCGCCTCGGGCGCGGGGCGGCCGAGGACGACGGTGCGGCCCTCGGGCGCGAGGAAGGTGGCGGCGGCCGCCTGGACCTCGGCGCGGGTGACGCCGCGCAGTAGGTCGATGGCGGTGAAGAGGTGGCGGTAGTCGCCGGCGGTGACCTCCCAGAAGCCGAGGGCGCGGGCGCGCTGCTGGGCGGTCTGGAGGGTGCGGTAGAAGGTGGTCTCGAGCTTGTTGCGGGCCTTGGTCAGCTCGGCCTCGCTGATGCCCTCGCGGGCGACGCGCGCGAAGTGGTCGAGGATCACGTCCTCGGCCTCCTCGGCGCGGTGGCCCGGGCGCAGGTCGACGCTGACCTCGTACAGGCCGGGGTCGCGGAAGCCGGGCACGAAGGCGCCGACGCTGCTGGCCAGCTCGCCGTCGGTGACCAGGGCGCGGTAGACGCGGGCCGAGTCGCCCTCGAAGAGCACCTCGTTGAGCACCTCGAAGGCGGCGTGGCGCGGATCGGTGACGGCCGGGGCGTGGTAGCCCATCAGCAGGCGCTCGGCGCCGAGGGGCAGGCGCTGCTCGACGCGGCGGGGCTCGGTCTGGCGGGGCTCGACCACCGCGTCGTGCGGTGGGATGGGCTGCGACGTCATCGCGCCGTAGTGGGCGACGATGGTGGTCAAGAGCGCGTCGCGATCGACGTCGCCGGTGACCACGAGGACCGCGTTGTTCGGCGCGTAGTAGGTGCCGTAGAAGGCGAGGCAGTCCTCGAGGGACAGGGCCTCGATGTCCTCGGCCCAGCCGATGGTCGGGTGGCCGTAGGGGTGCTCGGTGAAGGCCGCGCGCCAGAGCACCTCGCTCAGCTTCCCGTTGGGATCGTTGTCGACGTACTCCTTGCGCTCGTTGAGCACGACGTCGCGCTCGGCCTCGAGCTGATCGCTGTTGAGCACCATGTGCTGCATGCGATCGGACTCGAGGTGCACGACCTCGGACAGGTGCGCGCTGGGCACGTCCTCGTAGTAGTAGGTCCAGTCGAGCCAGGTGGCGGCGTTGACGCGGCCCCCGATGCGCTCGAGGCGACGGTCGAACTCACCCTCGGGGGTGTTCTTGGTCTCCTTGAACATCAGGTGCTCGAAGAGGTGCGCGATGCCGGTCTTGCCGGGGCGCTCGTGGCGGCTGCCCACGCGGAACCAGGTCTGGTAGCTGAGCACCGGCGCCTGGTGGTCGGGCAGGTAGAGCAGCACGAGGCCGTTGGGCAGGCGGTACTTCTCGACCGCGAGGGTGCCGGCGGTGTGCGCGTCGACGAGCTCGATGGCGGGGCCGTGGGCGTTCAGGGTGTTCAACAGCTGCGTCCTCGGATCGGGCGGGGGCGGCGGCGGGCGGCCACCGCACCCGACCAGCGTGGCGACGAGCACCGCGACGGCGCCCGCCCTCCCGGTCGATGGGCTCACAGTCGATGGGCGGCGACGGCGAGCCAGATCCACGCGACGATCCACGCGGTGCCGCCCAGGGGGGTGACCATGCCGAGCCAGCGCTGGCCGGTCAACGCCAGCGCGTAGAGGCTGCCCGAGAACAGCAGCAGGCCGACCAGCATCAGCCAGCCGGCGGGGGCCACGGCGGCCCCGCGGTCGGCCAGCCAGGCGACCGCGAACAGCCCGAGCGCGTGGTAGATGTGATACTGCGCGCCGGTGTGCCACCAGCCGAGGGCCTCGGCGGTCAGCCGCGCCTTCAGCCCGTGCGCGCCGAACGCGCCGGCGGCGACGGCCAACGCCATCGCCGCCGCTCCGATGACGGCCCAGCCCATGCGTTCGCCTTACTTCTCGCGGTGCACGATGAGGGTGTGGCGGCTCTGCGCCTCGTCGTCCTGGCGCGCGATCACCGTGATGCGGTTCACCCCCTCGTCGAGGGGCACGCGGGCCGAGAAGCGGAAGGGATCGCGGGTGGCGATGCCTTCGCGGTTCGCCTTGAAGAACACCTTGCGGTTGTTCACGTAGATCAGCAGGTCCTGCACCAGCCGCTCGCCGAGGACCTCGCCGCTGAGCGTGAGGGCGTCGTCGTGCGTCTCGGGCGGGGGCTTGCGCTCGCTGAGGGCGATGATGGGCGGGCCGCTGGGGTCGATGGCGTCGGCCTCGGTGGCGCCGCGGCCGTCGGCGTCGCCGGCGACCTCGACGGTGCGGGCGTCCACCCAGGCCCAGGCCTTCTCGCCGGCGACGCGCGTGGGCACGCGGAACCAGTCGCCGAGGCGCGCGTCGGCGACCGCGTCCTTCGCGGTCGCGACGACGGGCGCGGAGGCGGCGTACAGCGAGCGCAGGGCCACGCGCTCGCCGCCGGCCTTGGGGCTCAGCCGCACGCGCGTGGTCTGCAGGGGCTCGGCGTCGGTGACGACGCGCAGGTCGACGCGCTCGCTGGTGGTCTCGCGGATCTCGCTGTCGGTGACGGCGACGTCGACGGGCACGTCGGCCGAGTCGACCTGCTCCTTCACCTTGAACTTGAAGCGCAGCGCGCGGCGCTCGCCGATCGCCAGGGCGTCGCCCTTCACGCGGCCCCGCTGGATGAAGATGCCGCGGGACTCGTCGGCGTCGTCGTTGCGCAGGATGCCCAGCACGTTCTGGGCGTCGCCGGCGCCCACGTTGCGCGCCTCGACCACGAGCTCGGCCGTCTCGCCCGGCTGCAGGACGCCGTCGCCGTTGCCCAGCTCGGCGTCGTCGAGGCGGTAGCTGAGGGCGAAGCGCGGGCGCGGCAGCTGCTCGACGCCCACCTTGAGCGAGGCGGGCGGAGGCACGGCGCCCCGCGCGGCCGCGAACTCGAGCTTCACCGGATCCCGCCGCGTCAGCGCGCTCTTCGGCACCTTCATCGGCACCGTCCAGCTGCGCGCCTCGCCGGGCGGGATGTTGCCGAACAGGAACTCGTGGCCCTCGAAGTGATCGTTCTCGGACTTCGACAGGGCCCGCAGCTGAACGAAGGGCGCGGTGCCGGTGTTGCGGACGGTGACCGTCGTCTTCAGCGTCTCGCCGGCCAGCACGCGGTCGCCCGGGTGGTCGGTGGCCACGGTGACCTCGGCGCTGGGCGTGCCCGCGGCGTTCGCCACCGGCGTCCAGTCGATGCCGCGATCGGCGAGGGCCTTGGCGATGGCCTCGTTCTGCTCGGCGGCGCGCGCCTCGAGCAGCGGCAGGGCGTCCTGCATCATGCCCTCGACGTGCCCCTTGCGGGTGGCCAGCACGACGTCGCGGGCGAGCTCGATCTCGAAGTCGACGATGAGATCGTTGGGGTTCTCGCGGATCTTCTTCGCCAGCTCGTCGTCCTGCAGGTACTTCAGCGAGAACTTCGGCTTCTGGGCCTTGCTGGTGGCGGCCGACTCGTGCTCGAGGTGGGCGGGCAGATCCTTCTCGCCGCTGCGCAGGGCCTCGCTGCGGAAGAGGTCGGTGCCCTCGTCGTCGATGACCGCCGCGTAGGTGTTGACGTCGGGGACGATGCCCACCGACTGGATGCTGATGTCGCCCGGCGTCAGGTACTGGGCGATGGTCAGCTTCAGCGCCGAGTCGTCCTTGTTGTCGTAGATGACCTGCACCGAGCCCTTGCCGAAGGTCTGCTGGCCGATGAGCAGGGCGCGGTGGTGGTTCTTCAGCGCGCCGGCGACGATCTCGCTGGCCGACGCCGAGGAGTCGTCGGTCAGCACCACCAGCGGGTAGTCGGGCTCGGTGCCGCCGCGGGTGGCCATCTTGGGCTCGCGCATGCGATCGCCGAAGCCGACGGTGGTGACCAGCGGGCCGCTCTCGATGAAGAGGTCGGACACCTTGATGGCCTGATCGAGCAGGCCGCCGGGGTTGCCGCGCAGGTCGAGGACGAGGCCGCGCAGGGGGCCCTTGCGGCGCAGGTCGCGCAGGGCCGACTGCAGCTCGTCGAAGGTGGTGTTCTGGAAGTTGCGCAGGCGGACGAGGCCGACGCCCTTGCCCAGCGAGCGCGAGGCCACGCTCTTCACCTTGATGTCGTCGCGCTTCAGCGTGAACTTGCGCGGCTGCTTCCAGCCCTCGCGCTGCACCCAGATGTCGACGGTGGTGTCGGGCTCGCCGCGCAGCAGGTTCACGGCGTCGCTGAGCGCCATGTTCACCGTGCTGTCGTAGCCGATCTGCACGATGTGGTCGCCGGCCTTGAGGCCCGCGCGCGAGGCCGGGGTGTCGTCGATCGGGTTGATGATCGTCAGGTGGCCCTCGCGGATGCTGATCACGATGCCGAGGCCGCCGAACTTGCCGCGCGTGCTGAGCTTCATCTCGCGGTAGTCCTCGGGCCGCAGCAGCACGCTGTGGGGGTCGAGGGTCGACAGCATGCCGTTGATGGCGGCGTACTCGATGTCGCGCAGCTTGGTGTGGTGGCGCAGGTTCTCCTGGATGAAGCGGAAGATGTCCTTGAACTTGAAGGACATCTGCCAGGGGTTGCCCACCTCGCGCAGGTCGAAGGTGGCCTCGGCCTGATCCACGCGCACGGTCAGCTGGGTGGGCACGCCCTCGCTGTCGCGCTCGACCTCGACGAGCAGCTCGGCGACGGCGCGCTGCACCTCTTCCATCGCCGCGCCGATCATCCGGCGCTCGTCGAGGCGGGTGGGATCGACGTAGTTCTCTTTGATGTGGATGACCGCGCGATTGAGGATCGCGAGGCTCTTGAGGTCGTAGTCGTCGGCGGGCGGGGCGTCTTCCTGGGCGGCGGCGCGGGCGTGGAACTGGAGCTGCCAGCCGGGGTCGCCGTAGCGGTAGGAGATCGAGACGTAGAACGCCCCCACCAACGACACCAGCGCCAGGAACGCCTTCGTGGCCGTGTTCATCGAGCGCATTGATCCTCGCGTGGGAGCCGGGGCCCCCTCATCGGTCGCCGGGCCTTCGAAGTGTACGGGCAGGGGCGAGGCGCAACCAAATCGCCGCCCGCAATCGGAGTCAACCGCGCGGTGGCCGGATTCATGCCCGGCCCGCGGCCTGCCCCGATCCGTCGGCCACCCGTCGGGCGATCTTGACAACCGGTGCGCTGCGGGCGAAACCGGAGCGTCAGACCACGGGGGTACTTCGTGACCGACGCAGCCGATCGCAAGACCATCCTGCTGGCCGACGACGACGCCGAGATGCGGCGGATGGTGCGGCGCGCGCTGGCCTCGTTCGACGCCGACATCATCGAGGCGAAGGACGGCGAAGAGACCATCGAGCGCATCGTCGAGCACCACCCGGATCTGGTCGTCCTCGACGTCTGGATGCCCGAGTTCAAGGGGTGGGAGGTGTGCAAGTACATCCGCAGCAAGGCGGATTACGACGACATCGCCGTGCTGATGCTGACCGGCATCGGCAAGTCGATCAACGAGATGACGGCGCCGCTGTACGGGGCGGACGATCACCTCGACAAGCCCTTCGACGTCGCGGTGCTGCAGGCCAAGGTGAAGCGGCTGCTGCAGGGTCGGCCGGACCCCGCCGAGGCGGCGGCGTCGGAAGACGACGACGACGAGGGCTGACCCCGCCCGGCCGCCTCACAGGTCGCGGGACAGCGCCTCGGCGTCCCGCGCGAGGCTCGATCCCTTCCCCGCCATCTTGACGACGTCGGCCAGCAGCCGCCGGGCGCGCGCCGGATCGCTGGCGCGCAGGCGGCGCGCCTCGGCGTAGAGGTCGTCGGCCTGCCGCTCGATGCGCTGCCGCAGCTTGCCGGCGAGGCTGTGATCGGGTGCGGCGCGCAGCACCTGGGCGGTGCGGCGCGCGGCGTCGGTGTAGCGCTTCTCGTAGAAGGCGCGCGCGGCGTCGAGGTACCAGGGCTCGACGAGCACCTTCTGGATGGCCGCCGCGTGGTGCCCCCCGAGGCGGCGGTCGAGCCCGCGGGCCTCTTCGAGGCGGCGGATGGCCTCGACCACGCGGCGCGCCTCGGCGGCGGCCTTGCCGTCGCGCCAGGCGCGGGCGAAGTCGCGGGCCCAGCGCGCCCGCTCCTCGGCCTGGCGGGTGAGGCCCTTGCCCGCGCCCCGCTTCGCCGCCCGCTCGAAGGCCTGCACGGCGGCGTCGATGCGCTCGCGCCGGTACTGCCGCGTGCCCTCGGCCAGATCCCGGCGGGCGAGCTCGTCGGCGTCGACGGCGCGGCGCTCGGGCTCGGGCTCCTTGGCCGGCCGGTCCGGCTCGGGGGCGGCCGCGTCGGGCTCGCCGCTCTCGGCGGCGTCCACCGCGGCCAGCACGCGGCGCGCCCCGGCGTGGCCGGCGTCGTCGGCCAGCACCTGCTCGGCGAGGCGGCGGGCCGCGGCGAGGTGGCCGCGGGCCCGCGCGGCCTCGGCCTTCTCGACCAGGCGGTCGACCGCGGCGGCGCGCGCGGCGTCGCGCAGGGCGCGGGCGTCGGCGGCGTAGACGCTGTCGGCGGGGATGGCGTCGAGGCGGGCGTCCACCGCGGCCACCGGCTCGCCCCGCTCGACCAACGCGCGCGCCGCCTGCAGCGTCGCGGCGTGCGCGGCCTCGCGCTCGACGACGCCGAGCCGCTCGGCGATGGCCGGCGCGTCGGGGGCCAGCTTCTGCGCCACCTCGAGATCCTGGCGGGCCTGATCCCACGCCTTCTGCGCGATGGCCGTGTCGGCGCGGGCCACCCAGGGGGCGGCCTGCGCCGGATCCGCCGCCGTGGGCGCGGGCGCGCGGACCGAGCGGATGATGGTCATCGTCACGACGACGGTGACGAACGCCGTCAGGGCCGACAGCGCGATCCACATCACCGGGAAGCGCCGCGTGGGCGTGGGGCTGCGGGGCGCGGCGATGCTGGGATCGGTGACCGCCTCGCGCAGGCCCGTGGGTCGCTGGCGCGGCGCGCCGACGGTGCTGAACCCCAGCACCAGGTTGCCCACCTCGATCGCGTCGCCGTCGTACAGCTCGGTGTCGAGCACGCGGCGGCCGTTGATGTAGGTGCCGTTGCCGCTCTGCAGATCGAGCAGGCGGAAGCCATCGGCGTGGCGATCGATGCGCAGGTGGTGGCGGCTGACGGCGATGTCGAGCAGGACGATGTCGTTGTCGGTGCCGCGGCCGATGGTGGTGCGGTTGCGGTTGAGGTACCAGGCCTTGCCTTCGTGATCGCCGCCGCGCGCGACCAGCCGGGCGCGAGGCAGGTGCGCCCGCACCTCGGGCTGGGGCTCGAAGACCGAGGTCAGCACGTTGGTGCCGATGGGATCGTCGCCGCGCGGGGCCGCGCGCTGGACGATGATCGACGGCTCGTCGTCGGCGGGGGCGGGGCGCGGGGCCGGCGCGGGGACGGGCCGGTGGCGCCGCTTGGCCGGCTGGGCGGCCGGGGGCGCCTTCTTGCGCTTCTTGCGGGGGCCGCCCGCGGGCGCGGCCTTGCGCGCCGGCTGGGCCGGGGCCCGCTTCACCGGCTGCGCGGGGGCGACGGGCGCGACGGGGCGCGCCGCGGCGCGAGGGCGCGCCTCGGGATCGGGGATGTCGTCGACGTCGGGCAGCTCTTCGAGGCCGGTGAGATCGCCCACCTCGAAGACGGGATCGTCCTCGGCGCCCGCCGGGGGGCCCGGCCGCGCGTCGGGCGGGGGCAGCACCACCTTGCGGGCCGGCATGAAGCCGGTCGGCGCCTGGCTGAGCGCGAGGTGGGCCGGATCGATCAACATCGCCTGGGGCTCGGGCAGATCCTCGGGATCGGGCACCGCGGCGAAGAGCTCGGGATCGTGGGCCACCGTGCGGTCGTTGGGGGCCTCGTCGGGCAGCTCGCCGGGATCCTGCAGCAGCGCCAGCTCGATGGGATCGAGGATGGCCGAGGCGTCCTCGGGATCGTCGGGGGCCCCGTCGATGACGACCTCGCCGCGCGTGTCGAAGGCCCCGCCCTCGTCGGCGGGCGCGTGGGCGCCGGTGCGCTCGACCAGCTCGAGGTCGGCGTCGTCGGGGCGGCGGCCGCTCACCTGACGGCGGACGGGCGCGCGCCGAGGCGCTCGGCGCGCGCCTCGTGGTCGGCCGCCTCGCCGGCGCGGTCGTCGGCGGCGCACAGTCGGGCCAGCAGCGCGTGGCCGAGGGCGTTGGCCGGATCGCGCTCGACGGCGCGGCGCAGCAGGGCCTCGGCGTCGGAGCGGGTGGCGGCGTCGGGCGCCGCGCGCCAGGCGGCCCAGCCGAGGTACATCTCGTAGAGCGGCTCGTCGGGATCGCCGGCGCGGGCGCGGGCGAAGGCATCGCGCGCGCCGACCGCGTCGCCCGAGGTCAAGAGCCGCTCGCCCTCGAGGTAGTGGGCCTCGGCGTCCATGCTGCGCAGGGTGGAGTCGGGGCGGGCCGGGCGCAGGCTGGCCCGGTACGCCGCGCGGCCCGCTTCGTCGGCCAGGACGCCGAAGGCGACGCTGCCCCGCACGAAGATCTCCTTGGCGCGGGCGCGGACCTCGGAGTCGGGGTGGGCGGCGAAGACGTCGGGGTGGAAGTCGCGGCTGAGCGCCAACCACGCGGCCTCGACCGCTTCGCCGTCGGCGTCGCGCGGCAGGCCCAGCACCGAGAAGTGATCGCCACCGCGGGTGGCCAGGTAGCGGGCGAAGACGCGGCGCGCGACGGGATCGGGCGGCGACGGGGTGGCGTGATCGACGTCGCGGGGATCGTCGAAGGCCACCGCACCGCGGGCCTCGTCGGGTGAGGTGGGCTCGTCTGCGAGGACGGCCACGGTGTCGTCGGCGCCCAGGGCCGGGGCGCCCACCTCGACGACGTCGAGATCGGACAGGGCGCGCAGGATGGCGGCGGCCCGCGTCTCGACAAGCCGCAGGGCCCGGGCGACGGCGTCGACGGTCGGGCGATCGGCGAGGACGGCGGCCAGGGGCGGATCGCGCTGCAGCCGGGCCAGGTAGGGCGCGAGGGGCTCGGCGCGCGGGGTCAGGGCGACGCGCTGATCGCGGTGGGTGTCGAACCAGGCCTGCAAGAGGCGCGGGCTGAGCCGGCGGGCGGTGCCCTCGACCAGCAGGTTCATCGGGTTCATCGGGAACAGCAGCTTCTCGTCGACGAAGGTGTCGTCGGCGTGGAAGGCGAAGGTGGCGCCGGGCCAGTCGAAGCAGCGGATGACGCGCTCGCGCACCTGCCCGCGCAGCAGGCCGTAGACCTCGTGGTCCTCGAGGATGCCGAGGGCGACGAGGGCCTCGCCCTGCCGGACGCCGGCGGCGCGCATGTGGGCCTGCACCTGGGCGTACTGGGCGCGGTCGATGACGCCGCGGTGCAGCAGGTAGCGCCCGAAGGTCTCGCCGAGCAGGTTGCTCTCGGCGAAGACGGGCAGGCCGTTGACCAGGTACACGGCGCGGCGGACGCCGTCCTTCTCCATGCGCAGGACGCCGGTGGCGCCGGCGACGACGGCGTCGAGCAGGACCGTGGCGAAGGAGTGATCGTCGTCGAGGGCGCCGGTGCGCTGGGCGGGCACGCGGGGATCGGGGGCCGAGCCGCCGAGATCGAGGGCGCGCCCGAGGGCGTCGAGCAGGGCGGGCACGCGGAAGGGCTTGAGCAGGAAGCCCTGCACGCGGCCGGCGTCGCGCTCGGCGAGCTGGCGGCCGGCGGCGGGCGAGGTGGACATGATCAGCAGCGGCACCTCGTCGTCGAGGGCGCGCAGGGCCGAGACGAGATCACCGGACTCGCCGGGCACCAGCAGCTCGAGCAGGACGGCGTCGGGGCGCATCGCGCGAAAGAGGGCCAGCCCGTTGGCGGCGTCGGTGGCGAGGGTGGCGCCGAAGCCACGCGCCTCGAGCACCTCGACCAGCTTGCCGCCGATGCGGGGGTTGTCCTCGATGACCAGGACGTGTGCCGACGCCATGCACCGCCTCTTGGCCCGGCGCTGGCCGGGGAACGGGTGGTCCGGGGCCCGGCGGTGCGCGGGGTTCGCCGGACGCTGCCCGATGTTATAGCACCCGGTCGGCGGGCGACCAAAAGGGTCGCGGCGCGCCGCGAGGCCCGCTCAGCGGGTGGGCTCTTCGGTCATGAAGTTGCCGTACAGCTTGCCCATGCCGCCGCGCTTGAAGGTGACGGCGCCGAAGGCGTTGACCAGGACGCCGGCGATGATCGCCGCCTGCACCCAGCGGGTGAGCGGGCGGCCGCCGAGGGCGAGGCAGCCGGTGAGGTAGGGCAGGAAGTCGAGGGAGAAGCGGAAGCCGAACTGCTCCCAGCCGGTGTTCTGATAGAAGAAGATCGGCACCGCGATGACCAGGGCGCTGATGCCCAGGGCCCGGGCGAGGGGCACGCGGCGCACCGGCCACAGGACGAGGGCGAGGGCCGGCGAGGTGAGCAGCAGGCTCATGCCGTGGCGGCTGATCTCGACGTAGGGCGCGTCGGGGGTGATGCGCGGGGTGAGGGTGAAGGCCGCGGTCAGGTTGCGGGCGAGGAAGTTCGGGTGGAACAGCCCGAAGTCGCGGATACGGGGCAGGGTGCCGTTGGCCAGGTAGAGGTGGCCGAACTCGGTGAGGCGGTCGAAGCGGGCGTGGTTGTAGAGCAGGAGCGCGACGCCCACGAGCACGCACGGGGTGCTGAAGGCCACGAAGCGGTTGATCAGATCGCGGGTCGAGCGGCGCTCGCCGTCGTTGGGGAAGAACAGCTGCAGGTAGAAGAAGACGGCCGCGAACAGCAGTGAGGCGCGGGTGGAGAAGGCCGCCGCGAGGCACAGGCCGGCCAGGAGCGGGCGTCGGGCGTCCACCGCGAAGTAGAGATAGAGCAGGTTGAAGGTGACGCCGACGATGAGCGCGGTGAACCACACCTGGCCGAGCACGGCGCACCACAGGTGGGCGCTGCCGAAGGCGAAGAAGACGGTCAGCCAGAGGTTCTCGCGGGTGCTGCGCTGGCTGTGGCCGAGATCGCGCAGGCGCTCGAGCCACAAGAAGATCAGCATCACGTTGAGGCCGGCGAAGAGGACGGTGAAGAGGACGTCGTTGGCGCCGTACCCCACCGCCGCGACGAAGGGCATCATCAGCACCGCGGGCATCGGCGGGAACGAGACGAAGTAGCGCCGCTCGCTGGCGCCGCGGTCGCGCCGGGGGATGTCGATCTCGTCGCCGGCCAGCGTGCGGAACTGGTTGGGCTTGCCCGATCGGTGGGTGAAGAAGCCCTTCACCTGCTCGCCGTACTGCTCGGCCGAGGCCCCCTTCAGCTGCAGCACGTCGTAGCTGGCCCAGTCGTTCTGATGATGCGGCTGACGGGTCAGCTCGACCTTGCCCTGCAGGAAGGCGTCGGCGAGGTACACGAAGTGGTTGTCGTCGCTGTGGATCTTCAGGCGGCCGCCGGCGAAGGCGGCGAACACGGCCGCGCCGACGAAGAACAGCATGACAGGCAGGCGCATGGGGCCGGCTCCTAGCACGGGCCGGGCGGGTGAACCAAGCAAAACCCCCGGGGGCGCGGCCGGCGGAGGGGGGCGACCGGGAAATTTCGGGAAAAGTGGCCGCCGCGCGCAACACGCGCCGCCGTTGTCCGATAGGGGGCCGTCCGATCGGACGGAGGGGCCGTGGATCGACCTTGGCTGAGGGTGGCGATGGCGTTCGGCGCGGGCGGCGCGGTCGGGCAGGCGGCGCCCGTCGCGGCGTGGGCGCTGGTGGTGGGCGCGCTGCTCGTGGCGCTGCTGCGACGGGGACGCGCGGGCGCTGCTGGCGGCGGGCGCGGCCGGCGCGATGGCCGCCGGCGGGCGCGTGCCCGAGGGCGCCGCCGGGGGCGCCCTTCGAGGCGGACGTGGCGTCGGTGACGGCGCGGGGGGACCGCTGGCAGGTCGTGGTGCGGCCGGTGCGCGCGCCCGAGGCCGGGGTCGAGGTGTGGCTGGAAGGGCGACCGACGGGGCTGGCCGAGGGCGCGCGGGTGCGCGTCGTACGCGCGTCGCAGCCGCTGCGGGGCGCGCTGGGGCCCGGGGACTACGATCCCGCGGCCCGAGGGCGGCGCCGCGACGTGGTGGCGCGGGCGCGCGGGCCGCTGATCCTGGTCCGGCCGGCGGGGGCGGCGGCCGAGGCGCTGGTCCGGGGCGGGCGGCGGCGCGGGCGCGCCTGGCGGCGCTGGATCGACGGACGGGCGCGGGGCTGCTGGCGGGCTGCTGCTGGGCGACCGGGCGGCGGTGCCGGCGGTGGCGCGGCGGGCGCTCGAAGACACGGGCACCGGGCATCTGCTGGCGGTCAGCGGCCTGCACGTCGGCGGGCTGGCCTGGGTGGTCGCGCTGCTGGTCGCGGCGCTGGCCCGGCGCGCGGGGGCGGTCGATCCGGGGCGGTGGGGCGCGGCGGCGGCGCTGCCCGCGGCGCTCGCCTACGTGGCGCTGGCGCAGTTCCCGCTGAGCGCCTGTCGGGCCGGCCTGATGGTGGGCCTGGTGGTGGTCGGGCGGCTGCTGGGGCGGCCCTCGGACACCCTGGATCTGCTGGGGCTGGCCGCGCTGGCGGTGATGGCGGCGGTGCCGGGGGCGGCGGCCGAGCCCGGCTTCCAGCTGTCCTTCGGGGCGGTGGCGGCGCTGCTGAGCCTGGCGCCGAAGGCGCGGGGGCTGCGCGCGGCGGTGCTGGCCGCGGTGGTGGCCTCGGCGGCGACGGCCCCCATCCAGGCCTGGCACTTCGGCACCGTGGCGCCGGCCGCGCCGCTGGCGAACGTGCTGCTGACGCCGGTGGCGGCGACGGTGCTGGTGCCGCTGGGCGCGCTGGGCCTGGCGGTGTCGTCGTGGACGTCGGTCGTGCTGGACGCGGCCGCGTGGGGGGCCGAGGTGCTGATCGCGGCGGCCGAGGCGCTGGCCGAGCTCACCGGCGGGGCGCGGGTGGTGGGCGCGCACGCGGCGCCGCTGCTGGCGTTGCCGCTGGTGGGGCTGGTGGCGGTGGCGACCGGACGCCGCGGACCGGCGGCGCTGGCGGTGGTCGCCGCGCTGGGCGCGTGGGGCGTGCTGCGGCCGCCCGCCGAGGCCCTGGACGTGGTGCCGGTGGGGCAGGGGGACGCCATCGTCGTCCGGGGCGGCGGCCGGACGCTGCTGGTGGACGCCGGGCCGGACGTCGAGGCGCGCCGCCTGTTCGCGCACCTGCGACACCTGGGCGTGGCGCGGCTGGACGACGTCGTGATCTCGCACCTGCATCCGGATCACACGGGCGGGCTGGCGGCGCTGATCGGCGCGCTGCCGGTGGGGACCGTCTGGTGGAACGGTCGCCGATCGCCGTCGCCGCCGTGGCGCGCGGCGCGGGCGGCCGGGGCGCGGCGGGGGGTGGCGTTCCGGGTGGGGGAGCCGGCTGGCGCGCTCGGGGCGCTGCGCTGGCAGACGCGGCTGTCGGGGCCACCGGCGCGGCTGAGCGAGAACGACGCGTCGCTGGTGGTGCGGGTGGACGGGCCAGGGGCGGCGGTGCTGCTGACCGGTGATCTGGAGTCGGCCGGCGAGGCGCGGCTCTTGGCGACCGGCCCCCGGCCGGTGGCGCTGCTGAAGGCCCCCCACCACGGCAGCCGCACCAGCAGCGGCCCGGCGTTGCTCGACGCGCTGTGCCCGCGCGGCGTGGTCTTCAACGTGGGGCGCGACAACCGGTACGGCTTCCCGCACCCGGACGTGGTGCGGCGCTACCGGCGGCGCGGGATCACCGGGTGGCGGACGGACCGCGACGGCCTGGTGCGCCTCGTGTTCGGATCCGCCGCGCGCGTGGACGCGGCCGGGCGGCTGCCGCGGACGCTGGCGCCGGCGGGGTGCGGGGCCGAGGGCGGCGTGCGATGATGCGCGGCGTGGCGATGCCCGATCTGATCATCAGCGTGCGGCGCCCCCCGGGGGCGGCCGAGGTGCGCCGGGTGCGCGAGGCGGAGGTCCTGCTGGGTCGCGCGGCGCACTGCGCGCTGCGCCTGGCCGACGACGGGGTGAGCGCCGAGCACCTGCGGCTGCTGCGGCGCGACGCGGGCTGGGTGATGGTCGACGCCGGCAGCACGCACGGCACGTGGCGGGGGGACGAGCGGCTGCCCGCAGGCACGGCGGTGCCGCTGCGCGACGGCGAGGTGCTGCGCATCGGGCCCTTCGTCGTCGAGGTGTTCGTGGACGCCGAGGCCGGGCTGACGACCAACAGCCGCGACACCGAGAGCATCGTGCGCGAGCTGGCGGCCGCGCAGGGGGTGCAGATCGTCGACGCGGCGCCCGCGGGGGCGGCGGCGCCGCCGCGGTGGACGCCGCTCGAGGTGGCGGCCCTGGCGGCGGCGGCGGCGGGCGCCGGGGCGGCCCTGTGGGCGCTGCTGGGGTGACCGGTCAGCCGCGCAGGGCGCCGCGCGTCTCGAGGTCGCGCACGGCGGCGACCCCCGCGACCACGGCGATGGGCAGCCCGAACAGGTTCACCACGGGGATCGACACCAGCAGGCCGCCGATGAGCCCGAGCCCGACGCTGTGCACCGGGTGGCCGAAGGTGAGGGCCAGCTTGCGGCGGAAGGGGATCTGCCGGCGCGCCAAGGTGCTGTCGTAGAGGTCGAAGGCGAGGAACATGGGCGTCCAGACGAAGGCAACGAAGGGCGCGGTGATCAGCGCGACGCCGGGGACGAGGCCCAGGATGCCGAAGGCGATGGCGCCGGCGAGGCCGAGCGCGAGGATGCCGAGCGAGCTGACGAGGGCGTCGACGATGCCGGCGACGAGGCCGCCCGAGGGCGGCGGGCCGCCGAGCAGGGCGTCCGCGCGCTCGGCGAGGGGTTCGCACAGGGGCAGGCCCACCAACATCACCAGCCAGGGCGTGACGAAGAGCGAGAGCAGGGCCGACGCGGCCGACAGGAGCCAGCGGCCCGCGACCCAGATCCCGTGCAGCCACCCGGCGTCGGGCTCGGTCCAGAGGGCGGCGAGCAGATCGTCGCCGTAACTGATGGCGGCCCAGACGGCGGCGACCGAGAGGACGAAGGTGACCGCGGCCGGCACCAGGCCCCACACCACCAGCGAAGGGTTGCGGGCCAGCAGCCCGATGGCGCGGGCATACGCGGCGGGACCGGCGAGGGGGCTGGCCATGAGGCCTCCGGGCGGCAGTCACGAGAGGGCCACGCTACGTCGGCCGGCCGCGCCGCGCCAGCCTTGCGGGCGGCCGGAGGCGGCCCTACCTTGGGCGCCATGAAGCCCATCCTGCTGCGCACCGGTCGCCCCGTCTCCGATCTTCTGGCCAGCCACGGTGAGTACGAGGCCTGGTTCGCCCGGCGCCTCGGCTGGCCCGTGGACCGTCTCGAGGTGATCGACGGCATGGACGTCGACGCGCCGCTTCCGGCGCCGGACGGCGTGGACGGCGTCTTCGTCACCGGCAGCTCGTCGTCGGTGCACCATCAGGAGCCCTGGTCGGTGCGCTGTGGCGGGTGGTTGGCCGAGGCGCACGAAGCGGGCGTGCCCATCCTGGGCGTGTGCTATGGGCACCAGCTGCTGGCCGACACGCTGGGCGGCGCGTCGGGGCCCAACCCGCACGGGCGCGAGATCGGCGTCTGCGACATCGAGGTGGTCGTCGACGATCCGCTGTTCGAGGGGCTGGGGCCGCTGTTCCCGGCCATCGAGACGCACGTCGACGCGGTGCTCGATCTGCCGCCCGGGGCGACGGTGCTGGCGCGCACGCCGCTGACGCCGGTGCAGGCGATGGCGCTGGGGCCGAACACGCGCACCGTGCAGTTCCACCCCGAGTTCGACGCCGAGGCCATCCGCACGGTGATCGCGGCGCGCGCCCACCTGATCGACGCGGAGTCGGGCCCGGGCGCGGCCGAGCGGCTGCTGGCGGCGGTGGTCGACTGCGACACCGGCGCCACCCTGCTGCGCAACTTCGCGCGCCACTGGCTGGGCCTCGGGGTTTGACCGGCGCGCTGCTGGCGGGTGGGCGGGCGCGGCGCCTGGGCGGCGTCGCGAAGGGCCTGATCGAGGTCGACGGCGAGGCGATCGCCGCGCGCCTGCTGCGGCTGCTGAGCGACGTGTGCGAGGCCGTGTTCGTGGTGGGCGATCCCGCGGGCCCCTACGCCGATCTGGGCGTCCCCGTCGTGGCGGATCGGGTGCCCGGCAAGGGCGCGCCGGGGGGCGTCCACGCGGCGCTCTGCGCCGCGACGCCCGGGTGGGTGTGCGTGCTGGCCTGCGACCTGCCGCGCTTCGATCGCGCGACCCTGGACGCGCTGCGCGCGCGGACCGGCGAGCAGGACGCGGTGCTCGCGCGCGTCGAGGGGCGCCTGCAGCCGACGGCCGGCCTCTGGCACACCCGCGCCGCGTCGACGATCGAGGCGCTGCTGCCGACCGATCCCGGCTTCGGACGCATCGTCGAGGCGCTGCAGGTCGAGGTGGTCGAGGGGCTGCGGGCCGGCGCGTTCTTCAACCTGAACACGCCGGCCGATCGCCAGCAGATGGGGACCGCTCCGTCCGGTTGAGCGGACGGAGCGGGACGGGGTCACCCACCGCGGCGGGGGGAGGGGCCTCTGAGGCCTCGTGCCGCGGGTACCCGGCTCGGGGGAGGAGACCGGGTCAGGGGGGCGCCCCGTGGAGTCCTCTCAGCGCGGGCCGCACTCGGCGTCCACGCGCGCTTCGCACAGCCGGCACCCGTTGGGGCCCAGGCCGTCGCATTCGATGAAGCACCGGGCCCTGAGCTCGGCGCAGTCCTTCTCGACCGGCGTCCGCACGACGGTCTGGCAGGACGTGCACTGCGCGCAGAGCAGCTTCGCCTCGTAGCAGGCGCCCGACTGCGCCCGGACGCACAGGTCGTCGGGCAGCGTGTCGTGGGGGGCCATGCCGACGGGCGGTCGGGGCCCGGTGCGGTCGATCTCGCAGGCGTCCAGGCAGCTCGCGGCGAGATCGTCGCAGCGCGCGCAGACGCCCTTGGTGTCCATCACCTGCTCGCGACACCACTCGGCGTCGTGCACCACGACCGCGTTCACGATCGGGGGCGCCTCGTCGTCGGGGGTCAGATCGGGCAGGTGGAAGGGGCGGGGGGCCGGGACCTCGAGGCCCTGGGTCCGGCCATCGACCTCGAGGGGCTCGCCGCAGCCGGCAGCGAAGACGCCTGCGCAGGTGAGGATCGACAACAACGTCGAGGTGCGCATGGTGGCCTCCTTTCGAGGTCGGTGGCCACCCGTGCTCCAAGGCAAGGCCCGCGCCAACGCGCGAAGCCCGCAGCCTCGATGACAGTGTTTAGGAGAGGTGTCAGCGGCGCGCGCACAGCGTTACGCGCCGGGGCGCTGCACGATCAGATGCGCGTGTCCAGCGTGAAGTCCGCGGCCGCGCCGCCCACCGTGGTGGCCGGGCCGTCGCCGGTGACGTCGCCGGGCGTCTTGGACAGGGCGTCCCCGTCCTGGTCGACGCGCGCCTCGATGCGCACGGCGCCCTCGAGGGCCGTGCCCTGCATCATCACGTCGGCCGACGACACCTCGTAGGTGAGGGGGAACTGGTCGGGGCCCTGCACGTCGACGCGCTTCGCCGCGATCAACATGCCGCGCTGCCCCTCACCGGCGTCCTTGCGCACGATGATGAACAGCACCGAGCCCGGCTTGATGTCGCCCTTCACGGCGTCGGCGAGGGTGATCGTGCCCTTGACCACCCCGCCGGCGCCCGCGGGGGCGGCGGGGCCGCCGGCGCCGCGGCGGCGGGCGGCAGGCGCGGCGCCCGGCACCGGGGGTGGCCGGCCGGCATCGCGCCAGCGGGCTGGCTGGCGGGCTGGCTGCCGGGGGCGGCGCCCTTCACGCCGGTCACCGGCACGGCGCGCGTCGGCGCGGGCGACGGCTCCTTCTTGGCGACGGCGATGGCGCCGCCGCTGCCGGCTTCGTCCTTCTTGCACGCCGCCAGGCCCACCAGGGCCAGGGCGGCGACGATCACGATGCGCATGGAAAACCTCGTCGTCGGTGGGGGGCGGAGAACGCCGAGGGCGCTCACTCTTCTTCCCGGGCCACCTGCGCGCGCAGGCGGGCGAGGCGCTCGGCGTCCTCGCCGGCGATGGCCGGGGCCGGCGCGGGCGCGGGATCGTCCTCGCCGCGGCGGCGGCGGGTCCAGCGCCGGAAGACCCAGATGACCAGGAGGCCGCCGACGAGGAAGGGCAGGAAGGGGACCAGCGCCGTGTACCAGGGCTGCACCGGGTTCGCGATGGTGAAGTCGTCGTGGTCGAACCGCGCCTGCAGCGTGGTGAGGATCTCGTCGTCGCTCTTGCCCGCCTCGACCATCTGCTTGATCTCGCGGCGCAGCTCGAAGGCCTGGTAGCTGGTGCAGGTCTGCAGCGTCTTGCCTGGGCAGAAGGGGCTCTTCAGCTCGTCGGTCAGCTTGGCGACGCGGTGGGCGACCTCGTCGAGGTTGGAGCCGCCGGCCTTATCGGCCGGCGCGGCGGGCGGGGCCGCGGGCGCCTGGGCCCAGGTGACGGTGGGGCCCCCCAACAGGGCGCCCCAGAGCAGCGCGGCGGCGATGTGGCGCACGTCGAACCTCCGGTTTCGCGGCGACAACCTAGCCCAGCCGACCCGCGGCGGCAACGCCGGGCGCACGGCGGCGTCGCCCGGGGGGCGGGGCGCGTGTAGGATGGCCCGCGACGCGCGGAGGATGCGATGGATCGGCTGGACGGCAAGGTGGTGTGGGTCACGGGCGGCAGCGCCGGCATCGGGCAGGCGATCGCGGCCCGCTGCGTGGCCGAGGGGGCGCGGGTCGTGATCTCGTCGCGCCGCGAGGAGAAGCTGGCGGCGGCCCGGGAGGCGGTCGCCGGCGATCACCCGGAGCGCGTCTTCACCCGGGCCTGCCACTGCGGCGAGCCGGAGCAGATCGCGGCGGCCGTCGAGTGGATCGCCGATCACGTCGGCGCGCCCGACGTGCTGGTGAACAACGCGGCGACCAACCCCTACTTCGGGCCGCTGCTGAACACGCCGCCGTCGATGTGGGACAAGACCTTCGAGGTCAACGTGCGCGGCTACTTCGAGACGACGCGCCGGGTGGTCGAGCGGCTGCTGGCGGCCGGGCGCGCCGGCTCGATCGTGAACGTCGCGAGCATCCAGGGTCGCCGCGCCGCGCCGCTGCAGGGTGTGTACGGCATGACCAAGGCGGCGGTCATCTCGATGACCCAGACGTTGGCCGTCGAGCTGGGCCGCGCGGGCATCCGCGTGAACGCCATCGCGCCGGGCCTGGTCGACACCCGCTTCGCCTCGGTGCTGGTGGGCAGCGACGATCTGGTCAAGGGGTACACCGACCGCGCGGCGCTCGGGCGCTACGCGACGCCGGACGAGATCAGCGGGCTGGCGGTGTACCTGGCGTCCGACGAGTCCACCTACGTCACCGGCCAGGTGTTCACCATCGACGGCGGCTACACGGCGACGTGACCCCGGCGCGCGGCTTCGCCCACCTGCTCTGGCCGCGCTGGCGGGCGGGCCTGAACGCGTCACGCGCGCGGGACGGCCGGTCGCTGCTGCGCCTGGCCTTCTTCGGCGCGTTGGGTCTCGGCTTCATGGTGGGCGGCTTCGTCGGCGCGCGCTGGCTGTTCGCGCTGTTCCTCGAGGTCGAGTTCCTGACCGAGCTGCTCATCCGCCGCGTGCTGGGCATCGTCCTGCTGTTCTTCACCGGCCTGCTCGTCTTCTCGAGCGTCATCACCGCCTTCACGACCTACTACCTGGCCACCGATCTGCCGACGCTGGTGAGCGCGCCGGTGTCGCCGGCGCAGCTGTACCTGGCGCGCTTCGTCGACACCTGGGTGCAGTCGTCGTGGATGATGCTGGTGTTCGCGCTGCCCATCGTCGCCGGCTGCGGGCCGGTTTTGGGCGCGCCCTGGTTCTTCTACGCGGCGCTGCCGCTGCTCCTGCTGCCGCTGACCGTGCTGTGCGCGGCGGCGGGCACCTGGATCACGCTGGCCCTGGCGCGGTGGCTGCCCGCGCGGCGCACCCACGACGTGCTGCTGGTGCTGGCGATGCTGGGCTTCCTGGTGGTGTACGTCGCGTTCCGGCTGGCCGAGCCCGAGCGCTTCCTGCAGCCGGACGGCTTCGGCGATCTGGTGGCGCTGATCGGCAGCCTGCGCGAGGCGGGGGCGCCCACGACGCCCTCGGCCTGGACCCTCGAGGCGCTGTTCGCCGTGCTGCGCGGCGACTGGGCGGCCGCGGCGCTGCCCGTGACGGTGCTGACGTCGGCCGCGGGCGGCGCCGTGGCGCTGGGCGCGTGGCTCGCCCGCGCGGTGTACCTGCCCAGCTTCTGGCTGGCGCAGGAGGGCCGGGCGGACGCCGCGCCCCTGGCGCAGCGCCTGCTGGGACGCTTCGCGCGTCGGCGCCCGCCGCGCGTGCCGAGCTCGCCGGTGGCGGCCTTCGTCGGCCGCGACACCCGCACCTTCTTCCGCACCACCGGCCAGTGGACCCAGCTGCTGCTGATCGCGGCCCTGGTGGTGGTCTACGTCTTCAACTTCCGCCACTTCCGCACGCTGGCCGACACCGGCGTGGTCAGCGTGACGGTGTTGTTCTTCGTGAACGCCGCGCTGGGCGGCCTGGTGGTGACGACGGTGGCGGTGCGCTTCCTGTACCCCTCGGTCAGCCTGGAAGGCCGCGCGTTCTGGGCGGTGCGCGTGGCGCCGGTCGATCCGCGCACGCTGCTGCGCGCCAAGGTGCGCTGGGGCCTCTGGCCGCTCTTGGCGCTGAGCCTGCTGATCACGGTGTCGAGCAACCTGATCGTCGCGGTGCCGGCGCCCCTGATCGCGGCCTCGGCGGTGCTGGCCGTGCTGACCACCTACGGGCTGACCGGCCTGGGCGTGGGCATGGGCGCCTCGGATCCCCGCTTCCACGAGGACAACCCGGCGAAGATCGCCAGCGGCGCGGGCGGCGTGTCGTTCATGCTGGCCGGGCTGGCCTACCTGACGGCGGTGATGGCGCTGTGCGGCTGGCCGCTGTTCGTGCTGCGCGCCTGGGCGGTGGCCGGGCGCGCGCCGTCGCCGGGACGTCAGGCGACCGCGGCGCTGTTGATCGCGGCGGCGGTGTTGGTCACCGTGCTGGTGCACCACGGGCCCCTGTGGTGGGGGGCGCGGTCGCTGCGGCGGCGGGAGGACTGAATGAGCGAGGCCCTGCGCGATCTCATCGCGTCGCACGATCGCATCCTGGTGTTCACCGGGGCGGGCATCAGCGTCGACTCGGGCATCCCCGACTTCCGCAGCCCGGGGGGCGTGTGGACGCGCATCGATCCCCTCACGTTGAGCGCCGACCGCATCCACGGCGACCGCCGCGATCGCGCGGCCTTCTGGCGGGCGCTGCTCGAGGTGGCCGACGCCGTGGGCGCGCCCGCGCCGAACGCGGCGCACCACGCGGTGACGGCGCTGCAGCGCCGGGGCAAGGTGCGCGCGATCGTCACGCAGAACGTCGACGGCCTGCACCAGGCGGCGGGCAGCCCGGCGGGCAGCGTCATCGAGCTGCACGGCAACCTCGAGGCCACCAAATGCCTCGGCTGCGGCTCTCGGGCGCCGCTGGTCGAGGTGCTCGAGCAGGTGCGCGGCGGCGACGCGCTGCCGAGCTGCGAGCACTGCGGGGGCTTCCTTCGGCCGGACCTGGTCGTCTTCGGCGATCCCCTGCCGCGCGGCGAGCTGGCGAAGGCCCACGCCGCCGCGCGCGACTGTGATCTGTGCCTGGTGCTGGGCAGCAGCCTGACCGTGTATCCGGCCGCCGACATCCCCGCCGACGCGCACCGCGCGGGCGCCACGCTGGGCATCGTGACGCTCAGCCCCACCGTGCTCGACGCGCAGGCCGACTTCCGCCTGCGGGCGCCCCTGGGCGAGGCCTTCGTCGAGGCCGTCGAGGCGCTCGGCTGAGGGCGCGCCGTCGACTCGGCGCCCGGCCCCGCGGGTTTGACCCGCCCCCGCGCCTTCGCTAGCTTTCGGTGCTTTTCTCCGCGCCACCCTGCGCCCGACCCGGAGGCCGTGCATGCTGCGTCGACTCCTTCTGCCCCTGGCCGCGCTGGCCCTGCCCCTCGTCGGCTGCGACGACGAGGAGGACACCGGCGCGACGACCCCGATGGCGCTGCCCGGCGACTCCACCCGCGACATGGGCGCCTTCTCGCTCGACCCGCCCGGCGCGGGCGGCAACGGGGGCGTGCCCGACGTGCCGGACGCGGCCCCGCCGCCCGAGGCGGACGCGGGCTTCATGAACCCGCTGCCGCCGATCGGGGGCTGTGACGACGGTGAGACGCGCCCCTGCCCGGACGGCTGTGGCATGCAGGCCTGCGCCGAGGGCGCGTGGGGCGCGTGCGAGCCGGGCGTCGAGACCTGCAACGACGCGGACGACGACTGCGACGGTGAGGTCGACGAGGCGTTCGTGGGCAAGGGCAACGGCTGCACCGCTCAGCAGGACGGCTGCCAGGTGCAGGGCACCCGGGTGTGCAGCGCCGACGGCGCCGAGCTCGTGTGCGACGCGCCGCCCGCCGCGCCGCAGGCCGAGACCTGCGACGGCACCGACGAGGACTGCGACGGCGAGGTCGACGAGGACTTCCCCGGCCAGCTGTGCTGCAGCGAGGACTACCACTGCCCGCCCGCGGACATGTGCGACGCCGGCACCTGCGTGGCGCGCGACGGCAGCGGGCCGACCCCGCCGGGGCAGCCGGGCCAGCCGGGCTTCCCGCAGCCGGGCGCCGTGTGCGCGGCGGCCCGCGAGATGCCCGACTTCGGGGCCTTCCAGGGCGACAACAGCTTCGCCGCCGCCGAGGTGGCGGGCAGCTGCGGCGGCTTCCTGGGCGGCGAGCAGGTGTTCTGGTTCGAGCTCGACACGGCCACGCGCGTGCGCCTGGACACCGAGGGCTCGGACGCCGACACGGTGCTGTACGTCCAGCAGGCGTGCGGCGACGCGTTCAGCGAGCTGGCCTGCGACGACGACGGCGGCTCGGGGCTGGCCTCGATCGTCGAGTTCAACGCGCGGGCGGGGCTGCGGTACTACGTCGTGGTCGACTCGGCGTTCCTGGGCGGGGGCGGCTTCGTGCTGAACTTCCGGTCGGCCGACGACCTGCCGCCGCCGCCCGAGTGCGAGCGCGACTTCGAGTGTGATTTCGACGAGGTGTGTCAGGCGGGGCGGTGCGTGCCCGAGCCCGTGGGCGGGTGCGTGGACGATCTGGACTGCCGCATCGGTGAGATCTGCCAGGCGGGCGCCTGCGTCGAGGATCCCGGGCCGGGGCCGGGTGGGCAGCTCGCCTGCGATCGGGCGACCGAGCTGGCCGCGTTCGGGGTGATCGACGGCGACAGCAGCGCGTTCGGCAACAGCGGCGCGCCCTCGTGCCAGGCCAACGCGAGTGGGCCGGAGCAGGTGTTCACGTTCCAGCTCGACGCCGACACCGAGATCGAGATCGAGACGCTGAACAACGACTTCGATCCCATCCTCAGCGTGCGGACGGCGTGCGCCGAGGCGGCCAGCGAGATCGCCTGCGACGACGACGGGGCCGATCCCGACTTCCAGAGCCTGCTGCGCTTCCAGGCGCGGGCGGGGCAGCGGTACTTCGTGGTGGTGGACGGCTTCCGGGGGGACGAGGGCGAGTTCCAGCTGCGCTTCGAGCCCGCGGGTGGTCCGCAGGATCCGCCGGACCCGCCCGTCGAGCCCGGCGACCCCTGCATGGGCCTGTGCGAGGTGGGTGACACCTGCGTGCGCGGCTACTGCGTGCCGCCGCCCCCGCGCGTGTGCGCCGGCGCGCTGCCCATCGAGATGCTGGGGCGCATCGAGGGGCGCACCGGCGGCGGGCCGAACCAGATCAACCCGAGCACGGCGGGCTGTACCACGCGCAGCAGCGCGAACGAGGCGATCTACATCCTGGTGCTGGACGAGGACATGGACGTCACCGTCGACACCGAGGGCTCGAGCTACGACACCGTGCTGTACATGGGCGCGTGGTGCGAGCGCGAGACGCACTGCAACGACGACGGGGCCGGCATCGGGCGGGCCTCGCGCATCTCGTGGGCGGCGCGGGCGCGGGTGCCCTACTACATCGTGGTCGATGGCTTCGGCGATCAGACCGGCGACTACGTGCTGAACGTCCAGGCGCAATGAGACGGGCGCTCGCGGCGTGGGCGCTGGTCGTCTGCGCGGCGTGTGACGACGGTGGCGCCGCGCCGCCGCGAGACGCGGCGCCCGTGGACGCCGGTGCCGTGGACGCGGCGGTCGACCTCGGCGGCGTCGACGCGCGCGGGGACGACGCCGCGCCGGCCGCCCGGCTCGACGCGGCGGCCGTCGACGCAGCCGTCGACGCAGCCGCGGACCCGATGGCCGACGCGGCGCCGGACGCGATGGCCGACGCCGCCCCGCCCTTCGAGCCCGTCGAGCTGCCGCTGGACGCGCCGCGCAGGTTGGCGCCCGACGCGCCCCTTGCCTTCGACCTCGAGCTGGACCGCCCGGCCGCGCTGCAGCTGGACGTGGTGCTGTGGCGCGTCGAGGAGGGCCGGCTGCGGATCACCTGGCAGGGCGCGACGGCCGACGCGCAGGTGCTGGGTGACGGCGCGGGCGGGCTGCGCGCGGTCACCGTCCCGCTGCGGGCGCGGGGCAGCGCCGATCCGCGGCCGCCCGGGGCGCTGCGGTTGCGGCCGGGCGCCGGGACGTTGCGGGTGGCCGTCGCCGCGGGCGGCCTGGTGGTGCGCGGCGCCCGCCTGGTGGGGCTGGACGCGGTCGATCCGCCGCCGCCGCCGGCGCCGCCGGCCGCCGAGGGCGAGGTCGTGCTGGCCGCCCCGTGCGCCGAGGCCGGCTGCGACGACGCCGCCGCGCTGGGCGCGCTGGTCGAGGCCGCGCCGCCCGGGCCGCTGGTGCTGCGGCTGGCCGAGGGGACCTACACGCTGCGCAGCCCGCTGGTGGTGCGGCGCGACGACGTGGCGATCGTCGGCGACGGCGTGGTGGTGCTGCGCTGGGCGCCGACGGTCGACGCCCAGGCCGCGGTGACCTTCGCGGGCGGGGGGCCGGCGGGGCCGCCCGTGTCGGTGGGCGCGGTGACGGCCGGCCAGCGTGTGTTCGTGGTGAACGCGCCCGACGGCTGGGCGCCGGCCTTCGTGCGCATCGAGGCGGACGACTTCGGGCCCGTGCCCGCGCCCTGCCTCAACGGCCGCGACGTCGAGCGGGCGAACCGCCACCTGGGCCAGTGGGCGCGCGTCGAGGGGCTGCGCGCCACCAGCGCCGGCCTCGAGGTGACCGTCGATCGCGGGATGCAGCTCGACGTGCCGGCCGACGCGAACCCGCGGCTGCAGGGCGGCGCGCTGCTGGCCGGCGCGCGGATCGAGGGCGTGGTGCTCGAGGCCGACTGCCCGGCGGCGGCCGATGATCAGCGCTTCCGTCGCGCGGACTGCGCGACGCCCGCGGTGGGCGAGGACGACGGCGTCGCGCTGCGGTACACGGTCGGCGCGCGCGTGGTGGACGTGCGCCTGCGCTGGTTCGGGCGCTTCGCCGTGCGCGTGGACAACGCCCTCGAGACCTTCGTCGACGGCGGCGGCATGGATCACCCGGCCGACTTCGGCGAGGGCGGGCGGGGCTACGGCGTGCACACCATCCGGGCCACCCGCACGCGGGTGCACGGCTTCGACGTCGAGCACGCGCGGCACGGCGTGGTGATCGACTTCGGCAGCGCCGAGACGCAGGTGGTGGGCTGCGACCTGCGCGACATGAACCAGGCGCTGGTCGACGTGCACGGCGAGGCCAGCCGCGACACGCTGGTGTGGGGCAACACGCTGGCGGACGCGCCCAGCGGGGTGCTGGTGGGCGGCGGCGGCGTGGACGTGCACTGCAACGACGGGCCGCGGCACCACGTGCTGTTCAACGACATCCGCGACACCCCGCTGGCCTCGGTCGGGCTGCTGAAGGCCGCGCGCGAGGTGGACGTGATCGGCAACACGCTGGGCGTCGCGCTGAACCACGTGAACGTCGCGCTGGGCAGCGGGGACGTGCGGGTGCACCGGAACCGGCTACAGGGGGCGCGGTCCGCGTCGGTGCTGGTGATCTCGGGCGAGGTGCCGGCGGGGCCGGTGTCGGTGACGGACAACCTGTTCGTGGACGCGTGCCGGGCCGATCGGGCGTTCAGCGGGCAGCTGGGGGCGGTGATCGACAGCGCGGGGAACGCGCTGTGTCCGGAGTGAGCGGGGGCGCCTTCGGATCGGCGACGGCGACGTGGCTCGATCGAGGTCGCTCGGGCTGCTCGAGCGTCGGCGCTCGACCGGGGGTCAGGGGCAGGGGGTGCCGAGGGGGGCGGGGGCGGGCACCGTGGCGGCGCCGTCGCGCAGGAAGCTCTCGAAGAAGCAGCCGTACTGGTACTTCACGTCGTCGAGCTGCACGTAGATGGTGTGCGGATCGCTGAAGCCGTCGCCGGCGTACTGCACGACGACGCCGGTGTAGGGCGTGCCGTCGCGGGCGGTCCGGTTGTCGCGCACCGGGTAGTCGAGCAGGCCGTCGAGGCCAGCGAGGGCCAGGGCGTCCTGCAGTGAGGGCCAGACGACGTCGCCCGCTTGCTGGTGGCCGTAGGCCAGCGTGATGGCGTCGTACAGGGTCGGCGGGAAGTACGAGTCGCCGCGGCCGATGGGCTGGTAGGTGGGTCGCGCGGGATGGCCGGGCAGCGGGTCGCGCGCCAGCCGGGGCATGTAGACCATCGGCTCGGCGGGCTCCCACGCCGTCTGCAGCAGGTGCATCGCCGGGTGCAGGAAGGTCAGCGGCTGGTCGGTGCGCACCAGCACGCGCACGGCCGTGGCCACGTTGGGGATGAGGCTGGTGGTGAGGATGAAGTGGCTCCAGAAGCCGCCCGCGCCGGTGGGCACCACCGCCTCGATGCGCGGCTCGACCGCGCCGATCAGGTTGGCGTACATGCCGCCCATCGACTGCCCCATCGCCACGACGGGCGCGGCGCGGAAGAAGAAGGCGTCGGCGCCGGCGGGCAGGGTGGGGCCGTCGCAGGCGGCCACGACGGCCGGGTCCAGCCGCAGGGCGAGCAGGGCGTCGAGGTACAGCCGCTGCTCGATGACGCCCTGGCGGAAGGTGTCGGGGAAGGCCGCGAGGTTGTTGAAGTTCAGGTAGGCGATGCCGCTGGCGCCGGGCAGGCGCTCGGGGTTCACCGGGTGGGCGCTGCCGGCCATCGCGAAGCCGTGCGCCGCCATCACGTGCGCCGGGCCCAGGCCCTTGGCCGGCGGGCCGCCGGGCGGCGCGGGGCCGCGATCGACGAGCTGGGTGCTCAGGCCGCCCGAGCCGTGGAAGTACAGCACCAGCGGGTAGCCGTCGGCGGGCATCGGCGCCTTGGGCAGCGTCACCACCACCGGGATGATCGTCTCGCCCTGCTCGATGGGCAGGCCGTCGGCGTCGAAGACGAAGCGGCCCTCGCTGTTGTAGGGCGGCGTGCCCGGCTGGAACGTGGGCAGCGTGATGGTGCCGTGCAGCTCGCAGAAGCGCGCGTGATCCGCGCCGTCGTCGCCGTCGAGGCGCAGGCCGTTCAGCGCCGGCGTGTAGCGGCCGCGCAGCGCCTCGGTCAGAGCGTGCAGGTCGGCGACGACGTCGCCGGTGGTGAACACGGTCGCCGCGGCGACCTCGCCGCGGGGCAGACCGCGCTCGGCCAGCACGGGCCACAGCGCGTCGTAGAGCGGGTCGTCGAGCAGCGCGGGGGCGAGGGGCGCGCCCTCGGCGTCGCCCGCCGACGTGCGCACGACCACCGCGTAGGTGGTGGCGGCGCGCAGCACGAAGCCGGGGCGGGGCGCGACCGCCAGCAGGTGCTCGGGGATGTAGCCGTCGGGGGCCAGCGTCTGCGCGACCACCGGCACCGCGCGCCCGCGCTCGGGAGACGCCGGGTCGACGTCCAGCAGCAGGATCGCGGCGTCGGCGTCCGGCGTGACGACCGCCTCGGGATCGCGCGGCGCCAGCGGGCCGTCGAAGCGGAACCACACCACCGGCGTCGTGGGCCAGCCGCGCCGCTGGCCGGCGGCCTGCAGCAGACCTTCGATGATCGGCAGCGCGCCGGGGCGCGGCAGGGCGCCCACGCGGGGGCGGCCCTCGGCGTCGAGCCGCGCGTCCGAGGGGTACGGGCGGTCGTAGAAGGTGTCGGTGTCGTCGGGATCGAAGTCGGCCGCGTAGATCAGCCGCGTGGCGCCGGGGGCGGCGTCGGGCAGGACGAAGGCGTCGGGCTCGGCGTCGGGCGCCGCGTCGGCGGGCTGCGCGTCGGCGAGGGGGCCGGCGTCGGCCGAAGAGGCCGGATCGGCGCCGCCGCCGTCGTCACAGGCGGCCAGCAGCAGGGGCAGCAGGGCGGCGAGGCGGGCGGCGCGCACCGGCCGCTCAGCCGAAGTGCTGGCTGATGGCCTTCTCGACGCCCGACTCGATCTTGCCGGCGACCATGCTGGCGGGCAGCCCGAGCTTGAGGTCGATCGCGACGTGGGTGTCGTCGATGGTGCAGCCACCGCTGACGCCCTTGCCGCTGACCGTGGCGCCCGCGCCCTGCACGTTCACCTTCACGCCGTACTTGCTCTCGAGCTCGCGGGCCAGGCCGGCGAGCTTCGCCTGGGCGTCTTCCTTGGTGGTGTTGTGGGGGCGCTTCACGCTGACGGTCTTGGCCATCGTTTCATCCTTCTCGCGGGGGTCGGAAGTGGGGAGTCCGGGTCAGTAGCCGCCCTGGCTGGTGCCACCGGTGACGATGGCGACGCTGGCCGAGGCGCCGATGCGGTTGGCGCCGGCGGCGACCATCTTCTCGACGTCGTCGCGGCTGCGCACGCCGCCCGAGGCCTTGACGCCCATCTCGGCGCCGACGATGCGGCGCATCAGCGCGATGTCCTCGGCCGTGGCGCCGCCGCCGCCGAAGCCGGTGCTGGTCTTCACGAAGGCGGCGCCGGCCGCCTTGCTGAGCGCGCAGGCGATCACCTTCTCGTCGTGATCCAGCTTGCTCGTCTCGAGGATCACCTTCACCGCCACCGGCTTGGCCGCGTCGACCACCGCGCGGATGTCCTCGAGCACCAGCGCGTGGTCGCCGCTCTTCAGCGCGCCGATGTTGAGCACCATGTCGATCTCGCGGGCCCCGCAGCGGATGGCCTCGCGCGTCTCGAAGGCCTTCGCGCGCGGCGTCATCGCGCCCAGCGGGAAGCCGACGACGGCGCACACCGGCACCCCGCTGCCCTGCAGGAACTGCGTCATCAGCCGCACGTTGGCCGAGTTGACGCAGACCGTGGCGAAGCGGTGCTTGCGGGCCTCCTCGGCCAGCTCGATGAGCTGATCGCGCGTGGCCTCGGGCTTCAGCAGGGTGTGATCGATGTAGCCGGCGAGATCGCCCTCGACCCGCCCGGTGCCCAGGCCCGCGCCGATGCGCGTGGCGCCGGCGGCGGCGACCGCGCGCGCGTCCTGCGGGCGGCGCACGGCGCACATGCCGCAGCCGCTGCAGTCCTCGGGCTCTTCGTCGCAGGGGATGACGCGCAGCTCTTCGGCGGTGTGGGTCTCGAGGCTGGCCCGCGCCGCCTTGGGCGCGCGGGTGTAGCCGGGCCCGTGCCCCCCGGCCATCAGCCGGGCGCGCACCTGCTGCGCGATGAGGTCGACCAGTTCGTCTTCACGCATGGCGCGCAGACTAACCCGCTCGGCCCGCGCGCGCCATTGCTTCGCGCTTCGCGGGGGCGTGGGCCCATGTGACACCGGGGGCGCGGTTGGGCTAAGTTCCGGCGTTCCTGGGGGCAGAGCGCATGCGGAAGGTGTGGCTGGTGGTGTGGGCGGTCTTCGCGACGGCCTGCGCCGAAGCGGAGATGGTGACGGGCGCCGAGGCGGGCGCGGGCGCGGACGGCGCGCTCGCGGACGGCGCGACGTCGCGACCCGACGCGGGGGACGCCGCCCCCCCGACCCCGGTGATCCCGGTCGACGACGCCTCGACCGGCTCGGGCGGCGAGGGGGGGCGCGATCAGGGCCCGCCGGCGCTCGACCTGGGCAACGTCGAGGACGCCGCGCCGGCGCCCGGCGGGGACGACGCCGAGGCGCCGCCCGCGCCGGACGACGCGGGGCCGGACGCCGCCGGTGACGCTGCGCCCGACGCCGCGCCGCCGCCCGACGCCGCCCCCGATGCCGGGCCGCCGATCTTCGAGTGCGCGGACAACGCTCAGCGCCGCTGCGAGGGCTGTGACGGCGTTCAGACCTGCGTGGACAACCGCTGGGGCCCCTGCGAGGGGCAGCCCGAGCGCTGCAATCAGCGCGACGACGACTGCGATGGCGCCACCGACGAGGACTTCGCCGGGCTGGGCGAGGCCTGCAGCGCCGGGGTGGGCGCGTGCGCGACCGAGGGCGTGATCGGCTGCCTGTCCGACGGCTCGGCCGCCGCCTGCGACGCGCGGCCGGGCGAGCCGGACGTCGAGACGTGCGACGGCGTCGACCAGGACTGCGACGGCGCCACCGACGAGGGCGCGGACGGCGCGCCCCTGCGGCGGACGTGCTACGGCGGCGCCGACGGCACCGAGGGCGTCGGCCTCTGCGCGGCCGGCGTCGAGATCTGCGAGGCGGGGGCCTTCGGCGCGTGCGTGGGCGGGGTGAGCCCGCGAGACGAGACCTGCGACGGCGTCGACGAGGACTGCGACGGCCACGTGGACGAGGGGCCCGACGGCACCGCGCTGACCGCGGCCTGCTACGAGGGGCCGGGCGGCACCGAGGGCGTCGGCATCTGCCGCGGCGGCGAGCGGGCCTGCGTCGAGGGCGCGTTCGGCCCCTGCGAGGGCCAGGTGCGGCCGGCCCGCGAGATCTGCGACGGGCTCGACAACGACTGCAACGGCGCCGAGGACGACGGTGAGGCGGGGCCCTGCGCCTGCGAGCCCGGGGTCGAGCTGCCCTGCTACACGGGCCCGGTGGGCACCGCCGGCGAAGGCGTCTGCACCGAGGGGCGCCAGGCGTGCCGCGCGGACGGCGGTGGCTTCGGACCCTGCAACGGCGAGCAGGTGCCCGACAGCGAGAGCTGCGACGGCACCGACGAGGACTGCGACGGCGCGATCGACGAGGCGATCGAGGGCACGGGCGCGGCCTGCATGGTCGGGGTGGGCGCCTGCGCCGCCGCCGGCACGACGGTGTGCGACGGCGACGCCGGCACCGTGCGCTGCGACGCGGCGGCCGGCGCGCCGGCGGCCGAGACCTGCAACGGCGCCGACGACGACTGCGACGGCCGCACCGACGAGGGGCAGGGCCTGGGCGAGCGCTGCGCCAACGGCGTCGGCGCGTGCCGGCGGATGGGCGCCATCGTCTGCGGCCCCGGCGGCGCCACCGTCTGCGACGCGCCGCGGGGCCTGCCCGGCGACGAGACGTGCAACGGGCTGGACGACGACTGCGACGGAGAGACCGACGAGGCGCTGGGGCTGGGCGCGGCCTGCGCCGTCGGGCAGGGCGCCTGCCGCGTCGAGGGGGTGCAGGTGTGCGGCGTCGAGGGCGCGCTGCGCTGCGACGCCGAGCCCCGCGCGCCGGACGTCGAGCGGTGCAACGGGGTCGACGACGACTGCGACGGCCGGGTGGACGAGGCCGATCCGGCGCTGGGGCAGGCGTGCGACAGCGGGGCCATGGGCGCGTGCGGGGTGGGCGCGCGGCGGTGCACCGAGGGCGTCCTGCAGTGCGCGCAGACGGTGCAGCCGGCGCCCGAGGCCTGCAACGATCTCGACGACGACTGCGACGGCGCCACCGACGAGGCGGTGATCGAGGACTGCTACGACGGGCCGATGGGCACCGCCGGCGTGGGCCCGTGCGTGGCGGGCGTTCGCACCTGCGTGGCCGGCCGGTTCGGGGGCTGCGCGGGGCAGGTGCTGCCCGCCGCCGAGGCCTGCGATCAGGTGGACAACGACTGCAACGGCGCGGTGGACGATCTGGGCGTCGGGAGCTGCGTCTGCGAGGCGGGCACGTCCCGCGCGTGCTACGGCGGGCCGGACGGCACGCAGGGCGTGGGGCGGTGCCGCGCGGGCACCCAGACCTGCGCCGGCGACGGCACCGGCTATGGGCCGTGCACGGGGCAGGCGCTGCCGCAGGTGGAGGTGTGCAACGGGGCCGACGACGACTGCGACGGCCTGGTCGACGACGCCGAGGGCGTGGGCGAGGCGTGCGCGGTCGGCACCGGGGCGTGCCGCGTGGCCGGCGCGCTGGCCTGCGACGCGGGCACCGGGCAGGTGGTGTGCGACGCCGAGGCGGCGCCGGCGGGCGTCGAGGCGTGCAACGGCGTGGACGACGACTGCGACGGTGTGGTCGACGACGTCGCGGGGCTGGGGGACGCCTGCACGGCCGGGCAGGGCGCCTGCGCGCGCAGCGGTCAGCGGGTGTGCGGGCCCGACGGGTTGGTCTGCGACGCGCAGGCCGGGGCGCCCGGCGCCGAGATCTGCAACGGGCGCGACGACGACTGCGACGGGCAGGTGGACGAGGGGGTGCCCGGCGTGGGCGAGGCGTGCAGCGCGGGGCAGGGCGCGTGCCGGGCGCAGGGGCAGACCGTGTGCCGCGGCATGGCGGGGCTGGGCTGCGACGCCAACGCGGGGGCGCCGGCGCCCGAGGCGTGCAACGCGGTGGACGACGACTGCGACGGCACGGTGGACGAGGACGCCGACGGCGGGCCCTGCGCGGCCGGCGTCGGGGCGTGCCGCGTCGAAGGCGTCGTGCGCTGCGCCGCCGGTCAGCTGGCCTGCGACGCGGTGGCGGGCCCGGCCGACGTCGAGGTGTGCGCGCCGGCGGACGAGGACTGCGACGGCTTCACCGACGAGGGCAACGTGTGCGCGGTCTACGCCAGCTGCCTCGAGGCGCGGCGCGACGGCGTGGTCGACAGCGGCGTGCTGCGCCTGCAGCCCGCGGGTGCCGCGGCGCCGGTCGACGTCTACTGCGACCAGCAGACCGACGGGGGCGGGTGGACGCTGGTGGGCAGCACCGCGGGCGCGACGCTGAACGATCAGGCCGCCGACTGGTACGCGGATCTGCGCACGCTGGCGCCGTCCGGCGCCCACGAGGGCATCTGGCGAGGGCTGCGCGACGCGGCGCCGGGCTTCGACGTGCGCTTCGCCTGCCGCGACAGCCGGGCGGCGGCGGGCGCCCCGATGACCGTCGACCTCTCGTTCTACAAGACGCCCTGGTACCACGAGTTCACCGCGGGCACCGACGCCGACAGCTGCTTCAGCGAGGGCAACGGCGAGGGGCAGGATCGGCCGCCGCCGGCGCGACGCGACAACGTCGGCGGGGTGCTGCTGGGCACCGGCACGCGGTGGGCCGCGGGCTACCTCGAGGGCGAGGACACGTGCAGCTCGACCGCCGACTTCACCGTCGACCTCGACGATCGCGGCATGGACAGCCAGCAGAGCGACGGCACCGACTGGGGCGAGGACGACGGCGCGCTGAAGTGCGGCGTCAGCGGGCTGGGCGACGGGCAGTGGTTCGTGTTCGTGCGCGAGAGCCGGGCGCCGCAGGGGCCGCCGGCCTGCCCCGCAGACGACGCGTGGGAGGACGCCGACGCGATCGCCGACGCCTGGCCCATCGCGGTGGGCTACGAGCCGATCGAGGCGGTGATCTGCGGCACGGATCGCGATTGGTACGCCTTCACCGGCCACGCCGGCTGCACCGTGACGGCGACGGTGCGCTTCGTCGACGCCGACGGCGACATCGACGCCCGGCTGTACGACAGCAACGGGACGGGGGTGGTGACGGGGGCCTCGGTGAGCGACGACGAGGTGCTGACCTGGACGGTGCCCGCGGCGGCCGACGCGTGGGTGCGGCTCGAGGTGTACGGCTTCAACTTCGCGGCCGCCGCCAGCAACAGCTACACGGTGCAGGTGAGCGAGGTGTGTCCCTGACGCACGGCGGCGACGCCCGAGGCTCGACCGGGGCCCCGCGGAGCGCTACCGTGCCGCCCCGTCTCGTGAGGCTCGGGAGGTGTCCCGCCGATCCGGTGAGACGCGGGGGGGCCCTGGGGGGTCCAACTTCGCGCGGACCGCAGTGCGGGTGATCGCGCGGGAGGAGCCCGAGTGAGGGTGGCGCAGGTGCGGAATCGGTCCAGGTCTTTCCCCGCGAGGCGGCGGGGCGGGCGCGCCCGGTGATCGACGCGCTCCGAGGGTGGCTCGACAACGTCGGCCCGTCCTACCCGGCGGCCTTCCTGGTGGCGGCCGTCACGACCGTCCTGCTGGTGCCGGCCGTGCGCCGGCTGGCGGTGGCGCGCGGCGTCGTCGACAAGCCCGACCTCGCGCGGCGCGTGCACACGCGCACCACGCCCCGCTGGGGGGGCATCGCCATCGCGGCGGGCTTCTTCGCCAGCCTGATGGTGCTCTGGCTGCTCGACACGGGCGTCGCCCGCTACTTCGCCCGCGACATCAACCGCGTGCTGGTCATCGTCGGCGGCGGCCTCGCCATGCTGGGGCTGGGCGTCTACGACGACGCGCGCGGGGCCAACGCCGTGATCAAGCTGTCGGTGCAGATCCCCGCGGCGCTGCTGCTGCCGGCTTTGGGCTTCAGCTTCGACGTCGTCGCCCTGCCTTGGGGCGGCAACCTGTACGTCGGCCCGTTCGGCTCGCTGCTCGCGGTGCTGTGGGTGGTGGGCGTCACCAACGCGATCAACCTGATCGACGGGCTCGACGGCCTCGCCGCGGGCGTCGCCTTCGTCGCCGTCGCGGTCACCTTCGTCATCGGCGTCGCGGGCGACAAGATCATCATGGCGCTCGTGTCGGTGGCCCTCGCCGGCGCGCTGCTCGGCTTCCTGTTCCACAACTTCCACCCGGCCAACATCTTCATGGGCGACGCCGGCAGCCTGTTCATCGGCTACGTCGTCGCGGCCAGCAGCGTCATGGCCAACTTCAAGTCGCAGACGACCGTCGCCCTCGCGGTGCCCGTCCTGCTCTTGGGCCTGCCCATCCTCGACACCTCGCTGGCCTTCTTCCGCCGCATGTTGCGGGGGCGATCGCCGCTGTCGGCGGATCGCGATCACGTGCATCACCGCCTGCTGGCCTTCGGCCTGTCGCACCGCAACGTGGTGCTGGTGATGTGGGGCTTCTCGCTGCTTTGCGCCTCGGCGACGCTGGCGGTGTACTTCAGCCCGGCCAAGAACGCCGTGTGGATCCTGCTGGCCTACGGGGTGATCGTGCTCATCCTGGCCCGGCGGCTGGGGTACGTACGCATGGAGCGCTGGCGGGCCGAGTTCCGCGACGGGCGCGAGGCCAAGCGGGTGCGGCGCGCGCGGGTCGAGACCGTGCGCACCGTGGCCGATCGCGTGCGGCAGGCCGCCAACGTCGACGAGGCCTTCCACGTGCTGACCGACGCCCACGCGCTGTACGGCTACGACGAGGTGCAGCTGGAGGTGCACGCCGCCGCCGCCCCGCAGAACACCGTGCTGGACTGGCGCCGACCGACCCCGCGGGTGGGCGCGGGCGCCGAGGCCTTCGAGGTCACCTTCGATCTGGACGCGCCGGGCGCGCACGGGCGCATCAGCTATCGCTATCGCGACGGGCGCCGCGGCATCGAGGTCGAGGACGAGTCGCTGTTGCGCCTGCTGCACCAGGCGCTGCGCGCGCCGCTCGAGCGGCAGTTCGGGGCCCGCTGACCCGGTTCAGCAGGGTCCGTCGCACACCTGCAGATCGACGGCGTCGCTCGCCACGTTGCCCGCGCGGTCGACCACGGCGCCCACCGCCCGGTAGCGGCCCGGCGCCACGCGCACCTTGGCCTGATCGAAGCCGTCCCACGCGCGCACCACCCGCACCTCGGGATCGGCCAGGGGCCCCGCGCCCAGGCGCCGCACCAGCTGGCCGTCGGCCGAGAGGATGGCCAGCGACCAGCCGGCCAGGCGGTCGTCGTCGCGGCCGTCGAGGGTCAGGGTGGCCGGCTCGACGCCGCTGATGTCGAGCACGGCCCGGTCGGACGTGACCGTCACCTCGGGCGGCGCCTCGTTGATCACCTGCACGCCGTCGCTCGACGTCGGGCGCGTCGGCTGGCCGTCGGCGCCGATGGCCCGCACCTCGACGGTGTAGGTCTGCCCCGGCACCAGCGCCAGGCCGTCGGCGACGGCCGTCCGCGCGTCCGCGTCGGCGGGCAGCCAGTCGCGCACGAGCGCGCCGTTCTCGCCCAGCACGCGGACCTCGTAGCCGGCCACCTCGGCGTCGGGTGGCAGCGGCAGCCACTCGACGCACAGGGCCGCGGCGTCGAAGGTCGAGTCGATGTCGTCGTCGGGGTCGCACGTGGGGCCGGCGTCGCAGGGCACGTCCCACGCGGCCAGCGGGCCGGGCGGCGCCGGCTCGTCGAGGATCAGCACGCGGCCGTCGGTGGTGGGCACCGCCAGCTCGAGGCCGGGATCGCCGTCCAGATCGCCGAAGCGCGGCCGCCCGATGCCCACGTCGAAGGCGCGGGCGAAGGTCAGCGCACCGGCGGGATCGAGCGCGTACAGGATGCCCTCGTCGGTGGCCAGCGCGACGCCGGGCGCGCCGGGGCCCAGGAGGTGGTCGACGCGCTGCATCGAGGTCACGTCGGGATACTGCGCGACCACCGGCGCGTCGGGCTCGAGGGCGCCCCCGCGCAGCGCGAAGGTGCCCCGCAGCGGCAGATCGTCGGCCAGGCCGTAGCGGTGCAGGGGCAGGCCCACCTCGGGGGTCATCCACAGCTCGCCGGCGGCCACGACGATGTCCTCGATCAGCCAGCCCTGCCGCGGCTGCCCGTCGACGTCGGGCGCCGTGCCCAGGTAGGTCAGATCGGCGTCCAGGGCGTCGGGTGGGCCCAGCCCGCCCACCCGCACCAGGGGCGGCGCGGCGCCGGTGGGTCGCACCCAGCCGCCGAACATGCGGCTCGCGTCGGCCACGTCCTGCCGCGTGATCTGGGCGGTGATCTCGCCGGTCAGCGGATCGATGCGCCGCACGTTCTCGCTGCCGGTCAGGTACAGGTGGCCCAGGGCGTAGGTCAGCTGCTGGTTGTTGCCGGGCACGCCGCAGTTGACGTGGGGGCGCAGCACGGTGCGCCAGCGGCACGCGCCGGTGTCCAGGTCGAGGGCGGTCAGCTGGCGGGGCACCCAGCGCACGCCGGCGCACTCGGGGGTGGGGGGGAAGGCGCCGTCCTCGATGGTCTCGCGGGCGCAGTCGCCCCGCGGGGGTGGGGCGTCGCCGACGAGGCGATCGTGGCGCACGGCCAGATCGAGGGGCGGCACCGGCGTCGGTGCGGCGAGGCTGCTGACGGCGGCGGTGGGCAGCAGGTGCGTCCAGCGGGGCTGGCCCGAGTCGGCGTCGAGCGCGCGCCACCCCACCGCGCCGGGCTCGACGTGGCCCACCAGCAGCAGGTCGGGCGCGTCCTCGCGCGGGGCCAGGGTGGCGCCGACGGGGCGGCCGTTGGCGTTCAGGCCGCCGGTGGCGCTCCAGGCGACGGGCTCCGCCTGCGGCCAGTCGAGCCCCATCGCGCGGCCGTCGGGCGCGACGGCCAGCAAGGTGGCCTCGTCGGCCAGGTAGACCGAGACGGCGCCGCCCAGGAGGCGCGCGCCCGCGGCGTCCTCGACCGGCTGCAGCGCGGCGTCGAGCACCTCGACGACGCCGTCGGATCGGGTGAGGGCCAGGCGCGGGCAGTCGACCCGGTGCCCGCACGCGCTGCGCACGGCGCCCGGCTCGCCGCCGACGGGTCGCTGGGCGACGCGGCCGTCGAGCGTCCACAGCTCGAGGCGGTCGACCGCGTCGGGTCGGGCCGCGTCGGCTCGCAGCACGGCGATCGCGCCGCCTACCACCAGCGGCGCGGGGAACTCCTCGGAGCGGTCGGGGGGGTCCTGGGCGGGGAACACCAGCGCCGCGCCGGGCAGGCTGGGCCCGTCGACCAGGCCCGATCCGTCGCCGGCCAGCCGCGCCAACACCAGATCACCGAACCGGCCGGCGACGTCGCCGGGGGGCGTGCGCAGCGCCAGCAGCGGGCCGCCGTCGCCGCCGAGGTGCGCGCCGCCGAGCAGCACCGCGTCCTCGCGCGCGAACAGCACGCCGCCGTCCGCGCCGCTGAGCGCCACCACCTGCCAGACGCCGTCGGCCGCGCGGCGCACCGAGGTCAGCAGGTCGGGCAGGCCGTCGCCGTCGACGTCCACCACCACGCTGCCCTCCGGTCGCATCGCGCCGCCCAGGGGCACGCGCCAGCGCGGCCGGAAGCTGAGCGCGTCGTCCGGGCAGCGCGTCACCGGGCCGTCCTGCAGGCCCACCCGCGCGACGTGGTCGGCGTCGAACACCAGACGATCCTCGCCGGCGGCGGTGGGCAGGGGCAGGTTGGGGTAGATGCCGGCGGTGACGGCGCCCGAGACCTCGCCGCAAGCCACGCGCTCGCCCGTGCGCGGGTCGAACACCTGCAGCCCGACGGCATCGTTGATCAGCAGCTCGGGGCGGCCGTCGCCGTCCACGTCGCCGAAGGTGTTCCAGCGGGTGCACCGGCCGTTGAACCGCGGACCCTGGATGCGGGCCACCAGCGCGCCGGCGGGATCGGCGGCGAAGTCGATCACCGCGCCGAAGCCCTGGCCGCTGCGCGAGCAGCCGGCGTCGGTCAGGTACAGCTCGGGCAGGCCGTCGCCGGTGACGTCGACGACGCGCACTTCCTGGACGCCGACGCGGGGCACGTCGAGGTCGAACAGGTCGACCGGCAGGGTCCAGCGCAGGTCGCCGCCCACGCCGTCGTACACGAAGACGTCGCGATCGCTGCGGGTGACCACCTCGGCGCGGCCGTCGCCGTCGAAGTCGGCGACGGCCAGCACCGCCCAGGCGGCGGTCAGCGCGGTGCGCCAGCGCTCGGTGCCGTCGGCGTCGATCAGCGCGACGCGGCCGCCGCGGGCGACGACGCGCTCGGCGGCGCCGGCGGCGTCGCCGTCCAGATCGCCCACCCACAGGGCGGGGTCGCGCACGGCGGCGCCGACCGCCAGCTCGGCGCGGACGGTGGCGTTGGCCAGGCCGCCGGGCCGGGCGGCGGGGCGGGCTCGACGCGACCGCAGGCGGGCGCGGCGTCGGGGCCTCGGCGTCAGGCGAAGCGACGTCGGGCAGATCGGCGTCGGGCAGGGCGGCGTCGCCCACGTCCGGCGCCGGCAGGGCGCCGTCGAGGGCGGGCGGCGCCGCGTCCTGGGTGAGCGCGCCGCCGTCCCAGACGGGCTCGGCGTCGGGGGCCACCGCGTCGGCGCCCGCGTCCAGCAGGCCGCAGGCCCCGGGCCCGCAGTCCGCCTCGGTCTCGGTGGAGGGCCCGCCGTCGTCGCACGCCGACAGCCCGCCGGCCAGCGCCATCGCCCACGCCGCGACCCACACCCTGCCCATCGTCGCCCTCCTCGCGCCGGACCGTCCGTCCCGCCGACGACTATAGCGGGTGACGGCGACGGTGGCCGGGGCGCGGCGTCAGGCGGCGAGCACCAGCAGCGAGAAGCCGCCCAGCAGGCGCACGGTGAGATCGGGGGCGAAGCGGAACAGCCCCCGCCGGGGCACGTTGGCCAGGCGGGTGCGCAGGTGGCGCGCGGTGGCGAAGGCGCCGGCGGTGTAGGTGGCGTCGAGGATCTGGTAGCCGCAGTCCTCGAGGGTGGCCAGGGCGGTGTCGCGCGAGAAGTGGTGGATGTGGCCCACCTTCTGCCGCGCGCGCATCAGCGGCGCGCCGCGCAGGGCGGCGCTGGCGGTCAGCTCGAGCGGGATGTGGAACACCTTGTGGGTGCCCAGGGCGCGCACGCGGCGCAGGAAGCCGAAGTAGTCCTCGACGTGCTCGAAGACGTCGAAGGCCAGCACCAGATCGAAGTCGTGGGGCGCCTCGGTGGTGGCGTCGCCGCGGTGGAACGTGATGCCGTCGCCGCCCAGCGAGCGGGCGCGCTCGATGGCCTGGGGCGAGACGTCGTACCCGACCAGCTCGGCGTCGGCGTCGAGGTGCGGCCGAAGCTGGCGCAGCACCTCGCCGGCCCCGCAGCCGACGTCCAGCACCCGCGCCGGCCGCAGGTCGCGGCGGCGCAGCAGCGCCACCAGCTCGCCGGTCTTGAAGGCCGAGTCCTCGGTGTGCCACGTGGGGTTGGCGTCCAGGTAGCCGCCGTGGGCGTAGCGTGCGTCGGTCATGGGCGCATCCTAGATCAGCCGCCGTGGGGCCGCGACCCCGCCGGTTTGCTCACGAGCCGTTGGTGGTCGCCCCGACCGGCTGTCAGCGGTCAGCTGTCAGCCGGGCCCCGTGCGCGGTGCCGACTGCGGAACCGGCCCGCCAGCTCGGGGCGCCGGTTGCCGGGCCGAAGCTACAGTCGCCGCGACGGAGCCGAGCGCTGACCGCCGAGAGCTGATAGCCCGCCCGTGTTGGCGGGGCGTACGGGCGATCGACGGGTTCGAATCGCACCCCGACCCGTGACCGTCAGCGCGCGGCGCGCGCGAGGGCGGTGATCAGCTCCTCCTCGACCTGCGCGTCCAGCTTGCCGTTGCGCCAGAAGCGGACGGCGCCGTCGCGGTCGACGACGAGGAACAGCGGCAGGCCCAGGCCGGCCTGCTGAACGAACGCGCGGGGGGCCCACTGCAGGTGGGCGTCGTCGCGCTGCCACAGCGGGTAGATCCAGTCGGCGGCGCGCGGGTGGCCCCGCACCTTGTCCAGGCCGTCGATCGCGACGCTCATCAGCGCGGCGCCGAAGGGCCGGGCCGCGGCCTCGACGCGGCGGACGGCGGCGAGCTCCTCGGCGGCGATACACGGCTCGCACCAGGTGGCCCAGTAGGCCACCAGGGTCACCGGGGCCTGCTTCAGCGCGCGGGCGGCGTCGTCGTCCTTCGGGCGGGCGTCGGGGCTGGCCACCCGTTTGGCGCGACCCGGCGCGATGGTCAGCTCCCCGTCCGGGCGCTTCAGCGTCTGCGGCTCGAAGGGGCGCAGCCCGAGGCGCTGCTCGGCGACCTGCAGGCGGGCGGCGGTGCGCTTCAGCTCGGCGCGCAGCACGGCCAGCTCGGCCTCGGCCTCGCGGGCGCGGGTCTCGGCGGCCTGCTGCGCGGCCTGCGCCCGCACCAGCGCCGGATCCGGCGCGTCCTGCGCGGCGGCGCCGCCGCAAGCGACCAGCAGCAGGCTCAGCGCCGCGGCGACGATCCGGTCAGAACGCACGCTCGACGCCCTCCCAGCAGGGATAGGCGAAGACCAGCGCGCTGCGGTTGGCCTGCTTGACGGTCAGCTTGCGGTCGGTCAGCCGCTCGGCGTCCAGCTCGGTCAGGTACATCTTCTCGGCACCGTAGGTGATGATGCCCACGCGCTCCGAGTCCATGCCCATCTCGTCGACCAGGTAGGCCCGCGTGGCGTTGGCGCGGTCGATGGCCAGCTGGATGTTCTTGCGCCAGTCGCCGTCGCGGCTGGCGCGGCCGACGACGATCACGAAGCCCTTCTCGCCGTGCAGCACCTCGAGGAAGCGCTGCAGCTGCTTCTTGTCGTCGCGGTCGAGCTTCGTGCGGTTGGCGCGGAACAGGGTCAGCGCGTGGGGCAGCCGTTGGGTGAGCAGCATGTACTGGCTGCGGCTGATCTCGTTGGCCTGATCGAGCTGCTTGCACTCGCCCCGGTGGCAGGCCTTCACCACCTCGTCGACGTGGTGGGTGAACTCGGGATCTTCGCAGAAGGCCTTGCGCGCGTACATCGCCTGGGTCTGCGGCTGACACACCTCGTGATCCGGGTGGTCGATGCAGATGATCGACAGGCGCCGTCGCTGCTCGTCCACCTGACCCTGCAGATCACCCAGCTTCTGGTTGGCCTCGAGCAGCTCGCGGGTCTTCTGCTCGTACTTCACCATCTCGACCCGCTGCGCGGTCCCGTCGTCGTCGGGATCGTCGGCCGGGTCGAGGGTGCTGCCCTCCTCGGCCTGCGGCCCGCCGCCGCAGGCCCACAGCGCGGCGCAGATGGCCGCCACGATGACACGTCGCATGGTGCGCTCCCTGCTGTCAGGTCCTGGTGCGTGCCTATCACGCCGCGGGCGGCGCGGGAAGGCAGGCGCCCTGCCGGGCACCGCGCGGCCGTCTTCCGCAGGGCGCGGCCGCCCACCGCGGCGCGCGCTCGGTCGGGCGGTGCCCGCGCCGGTCAGGGCTTCGCCTTCGCCTTCGCCTGCTGCAGCGCCTTCTCGGTCGGCTTGTTGCCCGGCCGCAGCTTCAACGACCGCTCGAACGCCGCCACGGCCGCCGCCGCGTCGCCCGCGTCCAGCTCCAGCCGGCCCAGGTTGTAGAGCGCCGCGCCCTTCACCTTGTCGGGCCCGTTCGCGTTCACCGCCGCCCTCAGCGCCAGCCGCGCCTCGGTGGTCCAGCCCGCCTTCTTCATCGCGAAGCCCAGCTCGCCCAGGATGGTCGCGTCGCCCGGCTTCTTCGCCAACGCGTCGAGCAGCGTCGCCACCGCCGCGTCCGCCTCACCCGCCTTCGTCGCCTCGCGCCCGGCCTTCAGCCCCGCCTTCGCGCCCTTCGTGTCCTTGTCCTCGGAGAAGGTGTCGAACGTGACCGCGTCGGGCACCTCGACCATCTTCCCGCCCTGCCACCGCCACAGCTCGCCGGTGACGAAGTCCGGACAGCACGCCCCGCCCGTCGGCAGCGCGTGCATGCGGCCCACGCGCACGGCGCCCCTCTCGACCGAGAACTCGGCCAGCCCCCCGTCCGCGCGATCCCCGCCCGGGATGCGCCCCATCACCTCGGGCCCCGCCGCGCCCGCGCGGAACACGGTCAGCGAGTCGAACTTGCCCGTGCCGCCACCCCAGTAGGTCAGCCCGACGATCGCCTCGTCGGTGCCGTCGCCGTCGAGGTCGACGTACTTCACGCCGAACAGGTCGAGCGACTCGCCGAACCCGTCGTCTTCGTGGAACGTCTCCCAGTTGCCGTTGGTCAGCGCGACGCGGGTGCCTTCGGCGTCGTAGGCCTGGTTGGCCCAGTCGACCTGATGCAGATCGACCTTCTTGGCGGCGGCGGGCGGGGCGAGCAGCACGAGGATCAGGAGCGTGAGCATGGGCGACCTCCGGGTGGGTGGGGGTCAGGCTAACACTGTCCGCGGCGGCAGCGTGAAGCGCGCGCGCCACCCCGCGCGCGCCGCTTCGTTCATCCACGCCAGCGCGTGCCCCGGGCTGACGCCCGACTCGACCAGCCCCGCCCAGGCGTAGGCGTACTCGTCGGCCAGGCGGGTGGCGAAGGTGAGGGGATCGTCGGTGTTCACGCTCACCGGCAGCGCGTGGTCGGTGAGCGGCCCGACGGGCCGCATGCGGAAGATGGGCTGGTCGACCGGCTGACCCAGCTCGGCGATGACCAGGTTGCTGCTGGGGTTGACCTCGATGACGGTGCCCCAGCGCGCGACCTGCTCGACGAGATCCTGCTGCAGCGCCGCGACGACCGGCCGCTCGGCGGCCACGTCCACCTCCACCGGCGCGTCGAACGGGCTGTCCGCGCCGCGCGGTGCGAGCCAGCGCGCGACCAGCGCCTCGAAGGCGTCCGCGGGGCGCTGCAGGACAATGAGGCGGTGCACCAAGCCGGGCCGCCCCAACGCCGCGTGCAGGCCGACCCCGTCGTCGTCCAGCCCGAGAGTGCGTGAGAGGGCGCGGCGCTCGGCGACCATCGACCGGAGCGGTCCGCCCGCGACGTCCAGCCGCCGCGCCGCGATGCGCTCGATCGCCCAGTCGAGGTCGAGCAGGCGTCGCCACGCGGGCAGGGACACCCGGTCGGATCCCGAGTCCGGATCGCGCCCCAGCGCCAACGCGTGGCCCAAGCGATCCCCGCGCCGCATCAGCCCCCACGCGAAGGGCTCGTCGACCGCGCGCAGTCCGGTCAGCAGGTGAACGAAGTCCTCGCCTGCGTGCACCGACAGCCGCAACCCCTGCACCCGGGCCCGCGCCGCGCGGTCCTGCACGTCCGAGCGGCCGGAGCGGGCTGCTGTGCCGAGGTGCTGGGCCGGCACCCGGGCGCGCGCCGCGCGGTCCTGCACGTCCGCCCGCAGGTCGCGCAGCACGTCGAGCAGCACCCACAGCGGCCCCGCCGACTCGTGCCCCGCGACGTCCAACCCGCGCACCCAGCGCAGCCGCTCGGGCCGCAACAGCAGCGCGGCCCGCAGCCGCTCCGCCTCGCGCTGCGCGGCGCGCCACGTCTCGAGCGGACCGCCGCGCGACCGCGCGAAGTGGAAGACGAAGCCGAACTCGTGCGGCGGCGGCGCGTCGTCGAGGCTCGCCAGCCCGCGCGCCAGCGAGGTGACCTGATCCGGCGGCCCAGTCCGCGCCTCGATCGAGCCCATGTCCAGCTCGGGCTCGTCGGCGAGCCCGTCGAGCAGCCAGCCGTCCGGCAATCCCTGGCGATACGGCGACAGGCGCCGGAACACGTCGACGAAGCTGCCCAACCCCGGCGCCGCCGGATCGTGCACCAGGTGCGCGTGCAGCAGTCCGCGCACGCGCAGGTACTGCACCGCCAGCAGCGCCACGTCCCCGGTCGCGTCCGCCAGCCGGTCGATCAGGCGGGCCAGCAGCCGCCCCTCCGGCCAGTCACCGCCGTCCGCCAGCGCGTCGTGCGCCCACGGCGAGGTCGGCGCCGTCCCCGGCGCCACCGCCGTCTCGCTCCACAGCCCACGCTCGATCCAGCCCGCCGCCGGCGCCAGGTCACCGCGCGCGAACCGCCGCAGCCACCCCGGCAACTCGCCCGTCCCAGAGCCGAATCCGCCGAGGAGCCCCGTCGCCGGCCCGTCCCGCCACGGCGCCCGCTGCGCCAACGACCCGTCCAGCCACGCCGCCAACCACCGCCGCGCCGCCCGCGCCCGCCCCAGCACCGCACACCACCTCGCCCGGTCGAACCCCGCCGGCACCCAGCCCTCGTCCTTCGCCGGCAGCGGCGCCCGCCGCGCCATCACCCACGCCCACAGCGTCTCGAAGTCACACGCCGCCTTGTAGTGCACGTGCTGCAGCGCGATGGGCCCCTCGGGCGTGATGTCCGGCGTCAGCAGCCGCAGGTCCAGCGCCGGCCGCACGCCCGGCGGGGCCGCCGCCGCCAGCATCGTCCCCACCGGCACCCGCAACGACACCTGACGCCACCGCAGGATCTCCCGCCCTGGCCGCCCCGCGTCGACGAGCAGGTGCGTCCCGTCGTGGGCCAAGGTGAGCAGCGCTCGCGCCTGGGCGCGCAGCGCGCCGAGCAATGGCACGCCGTCCTGCGTCCATGCCTGCCGAAGCGCCGCGTCCCGCTGGTCGGCCTCGCTCCAGCGGGCCAACCGCTGTCCGAGGGGTGCGCTCCACGCCTGTCGGTCGACCGTCGACGAGGGGCGGCGCAACAGTTCGCCTCGCCGCCACGGCAGCGCCAACGCTTCGGCGAACGGGCGGTCGATCTCCATCAGCCGCCCGCGACGTGGTCGCGGAGCTTCTTGAGATAGGCATGTCCGAGACCATTCGCGTTAGCGATCTGCCAAATGCTTCCGTACGGGCGGCCCGCTTCCAGCACCTCCGAGACCGAACGGTTGAAGAGAGTCTTGAGTGCAGTGGGGCTAGCGATGTTGATGAAGCGTACCGCCTCCTGCGCCTCGGTCGCGGAGAACGCAACGTTGTGGACCACCGACGGCTCGCCTTGAGATAGCGCATTCGGTTCGATGTCTCGGTGCCAGACCGTGTCCTCGGCGCCGTTTCGCAGTGACCGGACCAGGCGTTCCTTCGCTTGCTCGACCGCAGCTTTGCTAGCGTTAGGACCCAGGGACACTTCAATCGCGCGGATCAGTCGGTGATGCCGCTGCGCAGCCCACCATTGGGTAGCGCGGTTCCACCGGTCGGCGTGGATGACCGATTCGAGCGTCTCGAGGATGAGCGCTTGCTCGCGTCGGGTGGCGCAGTACTCGGGCGCAGTCAGGAGTGCGATCACCTCGAGTAGTTCGTCGTCGTGGCTCCAGATCCAGGGCCCGTAGTTGTGATCCTCAGAGCCAGGGTGGATTCTCCACAGCAGCTGTTCCCGAATGGCGTCCCACGCCAACTCCGGCGCACTGTTGGAGTCCAGCAGCCTCGTTCCTTGGTGGTCGGGCGTTTCGCCCGCCATCAAGGCCCAGACGTAGTCGGCAAGGCCACCCAAGCAGTACGCCTTCGCCGCTCGAAGCGTTCGCGCCCAATGCTCGGCGGACGTGAAGGGCAGCGTGGGCAGCGGGACTTCGATTCGGTAGTCGTCGCTTCTGATGAGAAGACTCACCGACGGTACGTAGCTGTGCTCGACCGTGATGTTCTGCCCATCGAGCAGCGCAAGCGCGACTACCTCGATGGGAGATGCAGGGCGGACCACGTCTTCTTCACCAACGATCACAAACCCGACATCTTCCACCACGTCAATCAGGCGTGTCTCGATGTTGCCGTGCGAAGTCGCGAGCCCGTGCGCTCCCCCAGACCACTCGGGCACTGGTCTTAGGGTGAGCGGACGCTCGCGGTACGAAGATGGCGACGGCCAGATTCGCTCGCCACGGGAATCCCGCGCGATCTGAATAACCTCAAAAAGGCGTGCATGCAGCTTCGGCGCGCCACACGAAACCAACTCACGCCAGGCCCAGGTGTTGGCACCCTCCCAAGCAGGCGATGCAGCCTCGGCCGGGGCCCAGAAGTCGATGAGCGAGGTCCGCAACAAGGACCAACGAGCCAGCGACAGCGGCGGGCTCCAAGTGAAGAACGACCTCAGTTCGGCGCCAAGTGCTTCCAGTTGCCCGTCGAGTCCACCATCACCGCCGGTGGATTGGCCACGAACGGCTCCCGTCGCGAGCACCCGGCACGCGTCAACGAGTCCCGCTAGAGGGGCCTTTAGACGATGAGCGTGCGCGATGGTCTTGCCGATGACGGCGTCGGCGAGCCGACGTGTTTGCGCAAGGCGCACCTTCTGCTCCTCGACGCCCGGCATTCGCCCGACGCTCGCCTCTTCTCCGTACAGTTCAACAGTCAGGACTTCGGTCAAGTGCGCGCTGTCTCCGTTGAGCAAGAGCATCAACCGTGGGTGCCAGGCGAGCCGCAGCGCCAGCAGCAGCTCCTTTGCTTGCCCCGGCTGCATGTCGAGGTCGTCGATCGGCAGCACCAGCATGCCGTTCGTCGGCAGCCCGTCGACCTGCTCCAGCACGCCGAGCAGCTGATCGAGGAAGCGCTGCCAGTGCCGGCGCAGCGCCTGCCAGCCCTTCTGACCGCGCGTCTGCTGGTAGACCACCATCTCCAGGTCGTCCCCGAGCGTTCGGCCGTCGAGGCCGATCACGTCGCTCAGCACGGCGCTCTCGAAGAGCGTCGTCCAGGCTTGCCGCAGCCCCTCGGTGTCGACGCGGTGCGCGTCCTCGATCCATCCGACGATGGGCTCGAACGCCTGCACCAGCCACGCATAGAGCGGCAGATCCCGCGGCTTCGGATCGAAGTCGAGCGGCTCGAGGATGCGCAGCGCCTGGCCCTGCGCGGCGAGATCGCTCACCAGCGCATGGTCCGACGGATCCTCCCCCTGCCACGCCCGGATGAGCGTCAGCATCAGGCTGGTCTTTCCGGTTCCGCGCGCCCCGTCCAGCAACACCACCCGATGCGTCCGGTTCGGCACCACGCGCGCCCACGGCCCCGCCTTCGCTGCGGGCCGTCCCGACGGTTGCTTCTTCGCGTCGTCCAGCATACCCGCGACGAGGTCGTGCACCTCCCGCAGCATCGTCTGCTGCGCCTCGACCAACTGCGTCGCGATGTCGAGCGGCTGCGTATCCGGCGTCGGCGTGATGGCCATGCGTGTCCCTCTGGGTCGCCCGACCGCCGTTGTATCACGGGCATCGGCCGCGGGCGTCGTGGATGTTGGACCGGCATCGCGCCCATCGGGGTGCCGTTCGGACCGGTGGTCGACCGAGCGTCGCGGTCGCGCGGAGGGGTGCTTCGCTGGAACAGGTGCAGCCTCCACCGGACAGACTGTTTTGCCGCCGCGCGCAAGCGCGCGGCACTGGGGGGCCTGCCGGCCACCCCAGACCCCCCGCTTGGCCGGCGCCCTTCGGGCGCGCCTTCGCGATCCTCGCGTCCTCGCCTCGCCTTCGGCATCGGCTGCGGGCGGCTCGGTCGCTCAGGCACGTACGGCGGATGCCGCACGCCGGCCGGTCTCACCACGACCGTGCGGTGGCGCCCGGTCACGGACCTCGGTGGATTGGGGCTCTGGGGCGGGGCGTCGTGGAACCTGGCCTCGGGGCTTCGGGGCATGGGCCGCGGCCGGTCGCGGGCCGGGGATTGCGGGCCTGGTGGCGCCGCCGACGGCTCCAGCGTCGCGGCGGCGCTTCGTGAGCCAGGGCCTGCTGGGTCGGACTGAGGCGTGGCGGTTGGGCGGACAGGTGGTTGGCTGGGCGTCTGGAGCGGGCGGGGCGGTGGCCCGCTGGAACAGGTGCAGCCTCCACCGGACAGACTGTTTTGCCGCCGCGCGCAAGCGCGCGGCACTGGGGGGCCTGCCGGCCACCCCAGACCCCCAGCAGCCGGCGCCCTTCAGGCGCGCCTTCGCGATCCTCGCGTCCTCGCCTCGCCTTCGGCATCGGCTGCGGGCGGCTCGGTCGCTCAGGCACGTACGGCGGATGCCGCACGCCGGCCGGTTTCACCACGCCCGTGCCCTGGCGCCCGGTCACGGACCTCGGTGGGTTGGGGCTCGGGCGTGGCGTCGTGGAACCTGGCCTCGGGGCTTCGGGGTATGGGCCGCGTCCGGCCGCGGGCCGGGGTTCGCGGCGCCTGGGTGGCGCCGCCTGCGACTGCGTCGCGGCGGCGCTTCGTGAGCCGGAGCCCTGCTGGGTCGGACCGAGGCGTGGCGGTTGGGCGGACAGGTGGCTGGCTGGGCGTCTGGAGCGGGCGGGGCGGTACGCTGCTGGAACAGGTGCAGCCTCCACCGGACAGACTGTGTCTCCGCCGCGCGCAAGCGCGCGGCACTGGGGGGCCTGCCGGCCACCCCAGACCCCCTGCAGCCGGCGCCCTTCGGGCGCGCCTTCGCGATCCTCGCGTCCTCGCCTCGCCTTCGGCATCGGCTGCGGGCGGCTCGGTCGCTCAGGCACGTACGGCGGATGCCGCACGCCGGCCGATTTCACCACGCTCGCGCGCTGGCGCCCGGTCACGGACCTCGGTGGGTTGGGGCTCGGGCGTGGCGTCGTGGAACCTGGCCTCGGGGCTTCGGGGTATGGGCCGCGTCCGGCCGCGGGCCGGGGTTCGCGGCGCCTGGGTGGCGCCGCCGACGACTGCGTCGCGGCGCCGCTTCGTGAGCCCTGACGTGCTCGGCTTGGTCGCCGGTCGGCACCTCGATCGCGCCGACGCCGAGTACGCCCCCACCGCCTCGCGTCCACGCCGCCCGCCGCATCGTGCAGGCGGCCCCGGTCCCTCAGGGCGACGGCACCGACGCGCCATTTCCACCTCACAGCTGGCCCGGTCACCTGGGGCTTGGGCGCGGCGTCGTCGAGGGGCCCCCACCGCGCGACCACCGGCGCCCCACGACTGCGTCGCCGCCTCACAGCCCCGCCCAGCACCTCGCGCGTTCGTCGACGCGCCCCGACAGCCCTGCGATCACCACGCCAGCCGCCTCATCGCGCGGCCCGTCAGCCCCATATCACCGACGCGCGCGCGAGGCCCCAGCCCCCATGCCACGCGCCGTTCGTCTGACGCACCAACGCTCATCGCGCCCCGCAGCCGCATATCACCGCCGCGCTTCTCGGCGAACGGTCTAGCCCCCGACTCGGTCGTCGTCATGATTTGGCGCCGGCGCCGCCCGTTTCAGGAGCGGCTTTGCCCGCCTTCTTTTCAGAAAATGCGAGGCTCGTGCCGCCGTGGATGAGTCGAAGCCGGCGCATGCACCGTCGGCGGGCAATGGCGCGAGAGGGCGGCGCCGGCGCCAAATCTTGCGAGAACCGGTCGGCTGGGCTTGGCCGTGAGCCGCCGCGGCCGTCAACTGGCGCGGCGCCAGAAGACCTGCAACTCACCACCCACGCCGCTGTCCCGCCTTCGTGAGTCCGAACGGGTCCAGGGCGGAGCCCTGGCCGGTGGGAGCTCGAGGGAGGCACGGAGTGCCTTCCTCGAAAACCAGGCGCCCAGCAGCGCCGAGCTGCGAAGAGACCGTCGGCGTCACGCGGCGCGTGATCTCCGAAGCGCGACGCTCATCGCCGAACGTCGGGCCTCAGTGCCGTGCCGCAGCGCTCAGGTCGAGCCGACCAGACGCGGCGCCCGCCGAGCCGCGGCGCCCGCCGAGCCGCGGCGCCCGCCGAGCCGCGGCGCCCGAGTTCAGATCGGACAGACGATCTCCCCCAACCGCTTCGTGAGCTTCTCGTTCTCCGAATAATCAATCGGCACGACAACCAACGACGGCCCATCCTCGGCAAAAGCGCCCTTCAAGGTCCGAAGCAGATCCCCGCTACGGTCGACGTAGTGCCCCTTCCACCCGAAGGCCTCCGCCAACTTCAACCAATCCGGGTTCCCGAAATCCAAGTGCACGTGCCGCCCGAAGTGGTTGTCCTGCTTCCACTTGATCAGCCCGTACCCCCCGTCGTCCCACACCATGCACACCATGTTCACGCCCAGGCGCTTCGCCGTCTCGAGCTCCTGCACGTTCATCATGAACCCCCCGTCGCCGCAGATGGCCAGCACCTGCTTCTCGGGGAACGTGCGCGCCGCCGCGATGGCGCCGGGCAGCGCGAACCCCATCGAGCAGAACCCGTTGGGAATCAAGCAGCTGTTCGGCTCGTGACACTGGTAGTACCGCGCGATCCACATCTTGTGCGCGCCCACGTCGCTCAGCACGACGTCGCCGGGCCGCATGGCCTGCCGCACGTCCCACAGCACCTTCTGCGGGCGCATCGGGCCGCGCGTGTCGTCGTCCTTGTGCATCGCGAAGTCTTCCAGCATGTCGCGCCGCACGGCGGCCTGCTGGCTCAGATCCCACTTCGGGCAGTCCTCGGCGAACCGCTCGTTCAGCATCCACAGGCTGTGCGCCAGGTCGCCCACCACCTCGACGTCGCAGTGGTAGTGCTCGTCGATCTCGGCGGGCAGGAAGTCCATGTGGACGATCCGCTTGTCGCCGTGCGGGTTCCACAGCTTGGGGTGGTACTCCACCATGTCGTAGCCCATCGAGATCACCAGATCGGCGGCGTCGATGGCGCAGGCCACCAGATCCTTCGCCCCCAGCCCGATGGTGAACAGGCTGTACGGCGCGGTGAAGTCGACGGCCCCCTTGGCCATGAACGTGTTGATCACGCCGATGCCGGTGCGCTCGGCGAACAGCCGCAGCTGCTTGCTCGCCCGCCGCCGGATGGTGCCGTTGCCGGCCAGGATCACCGGCCGCTTCGCCCCCCGGATGAGATCGCACACCTGGCTCATGATCTTGTCGTCGGGCACGGGCCGCCGCACCTTGTTCGGCCGCAGCGGGCGCCCCTCGACCTGCATCTCGGCCACGTCCTCGGCCAGCTCCAGGTGGCACGCGCCCGGCTTCTCGGTCGTCGCCAGCTTGAACGCCTTGCGCACCATCTCGGGGATGTTCTGCGGGTGGAACACGGTGTCCCCCCACTTCACCACCGGCCGGAACATGGACACCACGTCCATCGCCTGGTGGCTCTCCTTGTGCAGCCGCTTGCTGTCGCCCTGCCCGGTGATGACCACCATCGGCGCCCGATCCATGTTGGCGTCGGCCACCCCGGTGATCAGGTTCGTCGCCCCCGGCCCCAGCGTGCCCAGGCACACCCCCGGCTCGCCGGTCAGCCGCCCGAACGCCTCGGCCATGAAGGCCGCCCCCTGCTCGTGGCGCGTCAGCACGAAGTCGATGCTCGAGTCCTCGAGCGACATCATCATGTCGGCGTTCTCTTCGCCGGGCACGCCATAGATGGTGTGCACGCCCTCGGCCTCGAGGCACTTCACGAACAGATCGGATGCCTTCACGTCGTCTCACCCCCTTCGGTTCGACCGCCAACGGCCGACCGTCCCCTGATGTTCCGCTGGTCTCGTCGCAGCGGCGGATGGAGCGGGGGGCGCCTCAGTCGGCGCGATCGGCCTCGCGCCGGTGCGTGTCCACCAGCAGGCCGGTGCGCAGGGCGTCCATCGAGACGGTCCACCCCTCGATGCCCAGCCCCCGCGTCAGCACCTGGAACACCAACGCGCCCCCCAGCACGGTGTCCACGCGCTCCGGATCCATCCCCCGAATCGCCAGCCGCTCGGCGCGCGTCGGCGCGCGCGCCAGCCGCTTCACCACCGTGTCGAGCGCCAACCGGCTGAGGAAGGCGCGGTGCACGTCGGCCCGCACCTCGCCGTCGAGCGCCTGGGCCAGCCGCGCCAGCCGCTGCGCCGTGCCGCCCGTGGCGACCGCGATCTCGAAGCCCACCCGCTCGACGTCCCGCATGCGGTGGCTGAGCGTCGCCTCGAGGCGCCGGCGCGCCCGGTCGATGCGGTGGCGCGAGATGGGATCGGGGCCGAGCAGGGTGCGCGACACCACCAGCGACCCCGTCGCCACGCTGGCGGTGAGCGCCGCGCGCCCGTCCCGCCCGCACACGAGCTCGGTGCTGCCCCCGCCGATGTCGACCGCCAGCACCGCGCTGTCCCGAAGCTCGGGCAGGCCGTGCATCACGCCCTGGTAGGTCAGCCGCGCTTCCTGCGCCCCGCTGATGAGCTCGACGTCGACGCCGGCCTCGCGCTCGGCCCGGTCGAGGAAGGTCTGCCCGTTGCGCGCCGCCCGCACGGCGGCCGTGGCCGTCGCCCGCACCACGGCGTCGTGGGCCTTGGCCACCTGCGCGAAGTCGCGCAGCGTCGCCACGACGCGATCCACCGCCCGGTCGCTCAGCCGCCCGTCGCGCTCGAGCTGGCCGGCGAGCTGCGCGGGATCCTTCCGCCGCTCGATGACCTCGATGTCGCCGTCCGACACCCGCGCCAGCGTCAGATGCACCGAGTTGGACCCGATGTCGATCGCGGCGATGGGGCGGGCGGCGCGGTTCATGGCTGGGGGCTCGTCGAGGGGCGGCGTTCGCATTGCGGCGCCGTGCAGGGATCGTCGGGCTCGCCGTAGAGCACCATGCGGTGGTTCGCCAGGTTGAACCCCATGCGCTTCGCGACCGATTCCTGCAGCGCCTCGATGCGATCCTCCTCGAACTCGAGGATGGCGCCGCAGGCGGTGCACACGAGGTGGTCGTGGTGCTCGCCCGGCACGTCGGGCTCGTAGCGCGTCTGGTTGTCGCCCAGGCGGCTGGGGTTGGCCAGCCCGGCGTCCACCAGCAGCTTCAACGTGCGGTAGATGGTGGCGTAGCCCACCTTGGGATCCTGATCGCGCACGCGCAGGTACAGGTCTTCGACGCTCGGGTGCTCTTGCCGGTGCTTCGGATCGAAGAAGATGCGCGTGATCAGGCGGCGCTGGGCCGTGGACTTCAGGCCGTTATCGTCGAGGTAGCGCGTGAGGCGCTCGAGAGCTTCGTCGACGTCGAACACGGACCACCTGCAGCCGGTCGCGAGATCGTGCGATAGCACACGACCAGAAAGGCGTAAAGACGCCGCGGCGCGGCAGAAGGTCGCGGCGCGTGGGCCGCGGGCGGCGCGGCCGGCGGGCACGGCGCGACGCGACGGCGGGCGCGCACGACGGCCGTCCCGCGAATTCCGCGTCGCGCGCGTGGGGCGGTGGATGCTACGTTCTCCCGTCGCCCCGCGACCCGCTGCGAGGCGTCGACCAGAGCCGCGTCCGGGGGCGTCATGTCGGATCCCAGCCTCGAGCACGAACAGGACCGCGCACACGAAGGTGACGGGGCGCCGCCCCCATCGACGCCGCCCGAGCTGCAGAAGCTCGATCCGCGGGCGCTGGCGTCCGTGCGGGCGCAGAGCGAGCAGCTGAAGCCGCCCGAAGCGCAACAGGACGGGGTGCAGCAGCGCGATCCGGACGCCGAGACGCCGGCCGAGATGCAGGCCAAGGAGGTGCAGGGCACCGCGGCCGAGGGCGCGCAGAAGAAGCGCATGAACGCCGACGGCACCGAGGCCGAAGGCGCGCAGCACGAGGCCGAGGGCGGCCCGGACGCCGCGCACGCCGAGGCCGAGGCGGCCGGCGAGGCGACGCCGCCCGAGGGCGAGGTGGACGCCGACGCGGCCATCGACGAGGCGGTGGCGAAGGCCGAGAAGGAGGCCCCGGGCGAGGGCGGCGAGGGGCAGGCGCAGGAAGGGCAGCAGGGCGGGCAGCAGGCCGAAGGCGAGCAGGGGCAGGCCGGCCCGGGCAAGCAGGCCGCGG
>JACKDN010000023.1 GCA_020633465.1 Myxococcales bacterium | reverse complement strand
GAGGTCGAGGTCGAGGTCAAGGTCAAGGTCAAGGTCAAGGTCAAGGTCAAGGGTGGCCGGACGGATTGGGGAGCTGATTGCGGGGCAGGCTCCCGGTTGCGGGCTACCCGATCGGCGTCCGCATCCGGCGGCTGAAGTCGGTGGTCACCTCGACGGTGATGCTGTCGAGGTCGATGTCGTCGAGGTCGATCACGCCGGCCTGCCCGTTGATCGCCTCGCCCGCCGCTTGGGCCAGCGCGCGCCGTTGGCGGGTGTCCTGCGTGCGGTGGGCCTCGGTCAGCCGCTCGGTGGCGGCGCGCAGGCGCTCGGTGAGGTCGGTGCTGATGCGGTCGACGATCTTGAACGCGAAGGGGCTGTGGGCGTTGAACAGCTGGTCGAACTCGGCCCGCTGCAGCTCGACGAGCACCACCGGGGTGTCCTCGGCGCGGCACGCGGCGCTGCGCGGCTTGTTGTCGATCAGCGCCATGTGGCCGACCAGCGCGCCCGGGGTCAGCACCGCCAGGCGCTCGGACTTGCCGTCGCGCAGCTTCTTGTAGACGCCGATGCGCCCGCTGAGCACCACGAAGCAGCCGCGCCCCGGATCACCCTCGGCGAACAGCAGCTGACCCGGCGCCAGCTGGCGCGGGCGCAGGTGCTCGCGCAGCACCTTCATCTCGCGCGGGTTCAGCCCCTTCAGCAGCGGCACGCGGCTCAACAGCCGGTCGACGGCCTCGCTCATCGATCCCCCCGGAACAGCACCCGGCTCAGCCAGCCCCCCTTGGCCCGCGCGGGCGGCGCCTCGGCCTTGGCGTCGGGCGGCGGCGCCAGCAGATCGCCGATGTGCTCGTTCGTCTCGCGCAGCCGATCGCACAGCGTCATCGCCATCGACCGCATCAGCTTGTAGGCGGCCGGGCGCAGGTTCTGGCGCAGGAAGTCGAACTCCTGCTTGTCCAGCCGGAACAGGCTGGTGTCGCCCTGCGCGCGCGCCGAGGCGCTGCGCGGGCTGCCGTCGAGCAGCGACAGCTCGCCGATGACCTCGCCCGGGCCCAGCGTCGCCACGACGACCTCGCCGCCCGGCCCCTCGGTGAAGATCTCGATCGCGCCCGACTCGACGACGTAGGCGGCGTCGCCCGCCTGCCCCTGCCGGAACAGGCGCTGCCCCGCCGGCAGCTTCACCGGCTGCACGGCGCGCAGCACGTCGTTCAGCTCGTCGGCGGTCAGCGTCGAGAACAGCCGGATGCGCCCGAAGAACGCCTGCAGTGGGTGGGCCATGACATCGCCGCGCGGCCAGGGGCACGGCGCTCAGGGTAGGCGCGCGCCGCGCGGACCGTCAACCGGCGGTGTGGGCCCGCACCTCGCTCCACAGGGCCTCGGTGTCGCCGAAGCCGGGCGCCACCTCGCGCAGCCGCGCCAGCAGATCGTAGGCGTCGCGCCAGGCCTCCACGCGCGCCTTCAGGCGGGCCAGGTGCAGCAGCAGGTTCAGGCGCCGCGGCTGCAGGGCCAGCGCCCGCTCGAGCAGCGCGATCGCGGTCGGCACGCGCCCCTGCTCCTCCATCGCCAGCGCCACCTTGGTCAGCGCCGGCACGGTGCGGGGCTCGTCGTCGGCCAGCTCGTCGACGGCGATGTGGGCCGCCATCAGGTTGCCCTCGGACAGCATCGTGTCGACCGTCTCGGGCGTCGACACCGCGTCGCGCAGCCCGGTGGCGGTGCGCACCCGGGCGCGCAGGGCGTGGTCGTCGGGCAGCAGCGCCAGCAGCACGCGCGCCTGCTCGGAGTCGCCGTCGCAGGTGGCGACGAAGCGGTCGATCAGCGTGTCCTGGGTGGGCGCGTCCGACGCCCGCAGCGTCGACGCCAGCGCCTGCAGGCGCGCCAACGCCGCGGCCTCGAGGTGCGTCGCCGGCGCCGGCCCGGCCAGCGCCGCCGACAGCTCGCCCAGCGCGACCCGATCCACCATCTGGGCGGGCAGCTCGAGGGCGTCGACCAGCCCCACCAGCGCCGCCCGCGCGCGCCCGTTGCCCTGCCCCTCGCCGGCGTCCAGCACCGGCGTCACCGCCCGACCCCGCGACCAGTCCTCGAAGTCGTCCGCGTCGTTGGCGCGCCGCGCCGCCTCGGTCAGCTCGATCGCCGTGAAGCGCTCGTCGGGCAGCAGGTTGTCGACGAACGCGGCCAGCCGCGCCTCCTGCTCGGCGTCGATCACCCCCAGCGCGTCCCACAGCAGCGTCGCGTCGGTGCCGCGCAGGTGCGGGGGCAAGCCCAGGTTGTCGAACAGCGCGTGCCGCGCGCTCGTGCGCAGGTTGTCCTCGGTCTGCCGCTCGACGTGGTCCAGGATCTCCGCCAGCCGAAGCTGCTGGATCTCACCGCCGGACTCCACCGCGCGCACCACCCGATCGATGCGCCGGGCCAGCTCGACCGGGTTGAAGGCCGTCGCCGCGTGCCCGGTCAGCGTCGCCAGCCCGCGGCGGATGGCGTCCATCGGCGCCTTGCCCAGGCCCCGCAGGGCGTCCTCGTCCTCGCCGCTGGCCACCGCCAGCAGGCGATCCACCTGCAGCGGATCGTCGCCCGCGCTGCCGAGCACCGCCGCCGCCACCTTCAGCTTGCCGACGTCCACCGGCCCGTCGACCCCGCGCAGCGACCACGACAGCAGCCGCAGCCGCACGCGATCGAGGGCCCGCCCCTCCTGCGTCGCCGACACCAGCTCGCGCGCGAGGCGCATCGCCAGGTCCGGCTGCACGTCGGCCAGCGCCTGCACGTCGCAGCGCAGCGCCTGACCCAGCGCCCGGTCGAAGTCGGCGCGGGCGGCGGCGCTCGCCGCCTCGTCGCGGCTGACCACCATCGCCGAGGCGGCCTGGCGCACGCGCCGGAAGGCCGGGCTGAGCTCGACCTCGGCCGCCCGCTGCTCGACCAGGCGCAGCACCTTGGCCAGGATGGTCGTGAAGTCGGCCGGGGGCGGCCCGCCGGCCGGGCGCAGCGCCTGCAGGGCCGCCCGATAGCTGCGCCGGATGCGGCTGGCGCCCAGGTTCAGCGTGCGGGCCACCAGATCGACGCGCTCGGGCCCTTCGCGGCTGATGACCACCAGGGCCTTGACCAGATCCGCCGGCACCGGATAGCCCAGGGCCGCGTCGAGGGCGCGCAGCACCACCGAGTCCGGCTCGTCCAGCGCGCGGCTGGCGCGGCCGGTCACGACGTCGGCCAGCGACACCATGCGCGCGCGCCAGTCGGGATCGACGTCGATGGACGACCACAGCCGATCGTTGGGGCGCAGCAGGCGATCGGCCCCCTTGTGCAGCAGGCGCGTCCGCGAGGGCGCCTGCCCGGTGGCGCGCAGGGTGCCCAGCTCGCTGACGACGCGGGCGGCGTCGAGGGGATAGGGGAAGAAGCCGTCGACGCCCAGCTGCATCGCGCGCGACAGATCGTCCTCGGGCCATTGATCGGCGAAGGCCAGCAGGAAGGGGCGCCGGGCGAGGCCGAGCTGGTCGAGCGCCCAGATGAACTGCAGCGCCCCGTGATCGGGCAGGCGCCAGAACAGCAGCACCGCGTCGGGCGGCGTGCCGTCGCGCAGGCGGTCGAGGGCGGCGCTGGGCGAGCGGGCGCCGACGGCCTCGGCGAGCGCGCCGCCTTCGAGGCCCCGCTTGATGGCGAGCAGGGTCGGGGCGTCCTGGTGCACGACCAGCAGACGGGCGCGCGCCGTCTCGCTGCGCCGTCCGGCGGCGCGGGTGCGCGGGGGGGTCGTGGCCATCGTCTTTCACCTGGGACCGAGCTGCGTTGCCCGGCGCGGTCGCGTCCGTCTATGCTCGCCCGCGATTCGGGTCACGGGGGTTTCTCATGCACAGAGCGGTCATCGGTCTGCTCGGCGCGATCGGGGTGGGTCTGGCTGCACCCGCCGCGGCCGACGAAGGGGGCGCGCGGTGGCACGTCGGCGGCTCGGCCGGCGTGATGCTGTTCGACGACGCGCGCGACCTGACGACCGAGGACGTCGCCGCGGCCCCGGGCACGTCGGGGCTGCTCGGCGTGCACGCGCGGCTGACCCCGCCCTGGCTGCTGGTCGAGCTCGAGGCGACCGTCGGCTGGTTGTTGGGCACCTTCGACGACGACTCCGGCCTGCAGGCGCTGACCGGCCGCTTCGAGGTGCACTACGCCCTGCTCGACGGCGGCGTGCGGCCCTTCGTCGCGCTGGGCCCGACGCTGACGGTGGCCTTCACCGAGGATTACGGCACCGACGCCGACGTGGGCGTGGCGGCGGGCGGCGGCGTGGTCTTCGACGTGGCCGCCGGGTGGGGGGTGCGCCTCGACGCGCGCTGGATGCTGGCGGACGGCGTCGCCGGCGCCGCCGACGACCTCGCCTTCACCGCCGGCGTCGACTACGCCCTGTAGAGGCGTTCGGCGAGCTGGACGTCCTCGGAGGGGCCGATCACCAGGCCCGAGCGCTGGTGCAGCGTGTCGACCGGCACGTCCAGGATCGCCCGCCCCCCGTCGGTCGCCGCGCCGCCGGCCACCTCGGCCAGGAAGGCCAGCGGGTTGCACTCGTACAACAGCCGCAGCTTGCCGCGCCCGGTGCGCTTGTCGACCGGGTAGAGGAACAGCCCGCCCTTGACGAGGTTGCGGTGGAAGTCGGCCACCAGCGAGCCGATGTGCCGGCTGGTGACGCGGCGCTTCTCGGCGTCGTTGCGGCCCTTGATGTCGGCCAGGAAGGCGTCGACCCAGGGCTCCCAGTAAGGCCCGTTGCACTCGTTGAGCGACAGCACCCGGGTGCGCTGAGGCATCTGGATGTCGGCGCGCGTGAGGAAGAACTCACCCGAAGCCGGATCGAGCGTGAAGCTGTCGACCGTCTCGCCGGCGCTGTAGGTCAGCACCGTCGACGAGCCGTAGACGATGTAGCCCGCGCCGACCATCTCGCGGCCCGGCCGCAGCAGATCCGCCGCGCTCGCCTCGCCCCGCGGCGAGGTGCGCGGGTAGATGGCGAAGATGGTGCCGATCGACACGCTCGCGTCGATGTTGCTCGAGCCGTCGAGGGGATCGAAGGCGACCACGTAGTCGCCCGCCAGCTCCGGCTCGACCACCACGACGTCGTCCATCTCCTCCGACGCCATCACCGCCACGCAGCCCGACCGGCGCAGCACCTCGATGAAGGTGTCGTTGGCGATCTGATCCAGCTTCTGGACGCTCTCGCCCTGCACGTTGGTGTCGCCGGTGGCGCCCCAGATCTCGATCAGCCCGGCGCGCCGCACCTGCGCGCTGATCAGCTTGCCGGCGACGCCGATCTGCGTCAGCAGCGCCGAGAACTGCCCCCGGGCTTCGGGGTGATGCCCCTGGTTGCCGAGGACGTGCTGGGTGAGGGTGACGCCGAAATCTGCCGCGAGTGACATGCTCGCCTCCTGCCGGGGCGGGCGGCCGCCCCTACTTCAGGTCGTCGATGACCGGCCGCTTGGGCGGGGCGGCCGGGGCGTCCGGCGCGGGCGCCGGGGTCTTGGGCTTCGCCTTGGGGGTCGCCTTGGGCTTCCACCGGCGGGCGGCGGGCCGCGCCGGCTTCGGCGGGGCCACGGCCGTGAGCTTGGCGTTGACGATGGCGCCCTCGACGGCGGCCTTCTTCACCGTCTCGGGCGCGTGCCCGTCGAGGGTGAAGGCCAGCTCGAGCTCGCTCTGGGCCGGCACCTCGAGCGTCGCTGGCGTCTTCGCCACGTTGCGCGTGTCGGCCAGCTCGGTGGCGCCGTCGTCCTTCTTCGTGAAGATCTTCACCGCCACCGCGGCGCCCGAGGGCTCGCTCGAGATGAAGACGGTCACCGGCTTCGGCGCCGCGACGGCGGCGTCGGGCGCGGGGGCGGCCGGCGCCGGATCGGGCGTCGGCGTCGGGGCGGCCACCTTCGCGGGCGCCGGCGTCGGCTTGGCGGCCGCCGACGGTGCGGGCTCGGTGGGCGCGCGGCCGAAGAGGCCCCCCTGCCACGCGGCCACGGCGCCGGCGCCCAACAGCACCACCGCCGCCGCGATCCACAGGCCCTTCTTGCCGCGCTTGTCCGGCTCGATGCGGGCCGACGTGACCTGGCCCATGATGCCCGAGCCCAGGGTCTTCTGCAGGCCCCGGTCGACGTCGGGCAGCGAGGGCGGCGGCAGCGACTTGCTCGACGCGCCGGCAGCGCGGCTGGCCGAGACGGCCGCCGCGCTGAAGCTGCCCGAGGGCAGGCCGCCCTCTTCCAGGGCCTGCATCAGCGCCTCGTTCATGGCGGCCGCCGACTCGAAGCGCTGCTCGCGATCCTTGGCCAGCGCGCGGAAGACCGCCGCGCGCAGCCGCACGTCCACGTCGACCGGCGGCTCGATCGCGTCGAACTGCGGCGGGGGCTCCTGGATGTGCTTCACCAGCACCGACAGCGGGTTGTCACCGTCGAAGGGCCGCCGACCGGCCAGCATCTCGTAGAGCATCACGCCGACCGCGTACAGATCGGCGCGGTGATCGCAGCGCTCGCCCTTGGCCTGCTCGGGCGCCATGTAGCCGGGCGTGCCGAACACCTGTCCGGTCTGCGTCAGCCCGTGCGAGCCGTCGTCGTGATCGGTCAGCTTGGCCAGGCCGAAGTCGAGCACCTTGAGGAAGTCGGGGTTGCCGCTGCGCGGCGAGATGATCACGTTCTCCGGCTTCAGATCGCGGTGGATGATGCCGGCCCCGTGGGCCTCCTGCAGCGCGTTGAGGATCTGGTGGGCGATGTGCACCGCCCGCTCGGGCGGCAGCGCGCCCTCGCGGCGCAGCACCTGCGCCAGCGTCTGCCCGGGCACCAGCTCCATCGCCAGGTACAGCTCGCCCTCGGCGGTCTGCCCGAAGTCGTGGATGGTGATCGTGTTGGGGTGCGACAGGGCGCTCGCGGCGCGCGCCTCCTGCATGAAGCGCTTGACCGCGTTCTTGTCGGACGCGATCTCGCTGCCGAGCACCTTGATGGCCACCTTGCGGCCCACCGCGGTCTGCTCGGCGGCGAAGACGGCGCCCATGCCGCCCGCGCCCAGCTTGTCCATGATGGTGTAGCGGCCCTCGATCACCTTGCCCCGCATCGCGTCCGCCTGCTCGGCGGCGCGATCACGGACGATCAACAGGCTCGAGCCGTCGTCCGGGCAGGCGTCCCGCGCGTCGTCGAACTCGCGGTCACAGACAGGGCAGATCTTCAAGCGTGGTCCTCCGGCGAGGCACCTTACCAGAGGCACCCCATCGCGCGCGAGGCGGCCTCACTTCAGATCGTCGACGAAGCCGGGCGGGACGGCCCCCGGATCGGGCGCGACGGCCGGCGGGGCGGGCTTCGGCGGCGTCGGCGTCGCGGGGGGACGCGGGCGCGGGGCCCGGCGCCGTGCCACCGGGCGCGGCGGGGTCGCCGCGGCGTCCGGCGCCCGTGAGGGCAGCGCGCCGAGCACGGTCCGCGGGCCGTCGACCGTCACCACGACGGTGGTGTCGTCGTGGTCCGCGAGGTGGAAGCGGGCCTCGACCTGGCTGCCTTCGACCACCTGCACCTCGGCCGGCGTCGCGTCGATCGTGCGGGTCGAGGTCTCGCCGTCGGGCCTGCGGAGCGCGAGCTCGACCGCGGCGCCCGGCGGGGTCGAGCGCAACGTCACCGCGTGCCGGGCCAGCGGCGCGGCGTCGGGCGCGGGCGGCGCGGCGTCGACGGCCGCGGGCGGCGCGGCGACGACCAGCGCCGCGTCGGGCCGCGCTGCGGGCGCCGGCGCCTCGTCGGACGTGGCCCACCAGGCGCCGACGCCCAGCAGCACGGCGACCGCGGCGCCCGCGGCCAGCAGCGGAATGCGGCGGTCCGGGCGCCACCCGCTGGCCACGAGATCGATCGAGTCACCGCCCACGCGGCGGGCGGCCGCGCCTGCGGCCTCGTCCACCGCCGCCCGGATCTGCGCCGAGGTCTCGACGTCGGCGGGCATCGTCGGCTCGAGCCCGAAGGTGGTGTCGCGCGTGTCGCTGGCCGGCGGCGGATCCGGCACCGGCGTGTCCTCGAAGGCCATCGCCTCGGCCGCGGCCCGCACCTGGGCGCCCAGCTCGTGGCTGTCCATGCCGCTGGGATCGACGGTCGGCGCCAGGCCCGCGTCCATCGCATCCATGGCATCCCGCGCGGCCACCATCGCGCCGCCGAGGGGGCTGGTCACCTCGCGCAGGGTCTCGGTGCCGGCGCCGTCCTCGGCCTCGGCGACGGCGCGCAGCAGCGCGTCGCGCATCTCGGCGGCCCGCTGGAACCGATCGGTGGGATCCTTCTGCAGCGCCGTCAGCACGACCGCCTCGAGGGCCGGCGGAAAGCGGGCCTCGGGCCAGACGTCCGTGAAGCGCGGCGCCTGGGCGCGCATGTGCTTCATCAACACGGCCATGCTGCTGCTGGCCTCGAAGGGCGGCCGCCCGACCAGCATCTCGAAGATCATCACGCCGACGGCGTACAGGTCGGCGCGGTGATCGGCGCGCTGGCCGCGCGCCTGCTCGGGCGACAGGTACAGGGGCGTGCCGAACAGCTCGCCCGGCTCGGTCAGCGTGACCTCGTCCTGCACCCGCGCCAGCCCGAAGTCGACCACCTTCACGAAGTCGACGTTGCCGGCGTGGTGGCTCAGCAGCACGTTCTCGGGCTTGAGGTCGCGGTGGACGATGCCCTGGCTGTGCGCCTCTTCGAGGGCGTCGAGCACCTGCCCCATGATGCGACCGACCCGGTCGACGGGCAGGCGCCCCACCGACTGCTGCACCTGATGCAGGCTGAGGCCGTCGATGAACTCGAGCACCAGGTACATCGCGCCGTCGGGCAGCTGCCCGAAGTCGTGGACCGTGACGACGTTGGGGTGGGTCAGCTGGCTGGCGGCGCGGGCCTCGCGGTGGAAACGCGCCACGGCGCCGGGCGCCGCCGCGATGTCCGGGCGCAGCACCTTGACGGCCACGCGGCGGCCGATGACCTCCTGCACCGCGCGGTAGACGGTGCCCATGCCACCCGCGCCGATCGGCGGGCCGTCGATCCGATAGCGACCGTCGACGAGGGTGCCGGCAGGCAGCGCAGAAGGGCTGGACATGCGGGGCATCGTAGCACCACAGAGGGTGGGGTCGAAGCGCTCGTTGATCGCGCGGCGACCCGCGGTCCAAGATGATCGCCGCACCAGGCCGGGGGACGACGATGCGCAGGTGGCAGTTGTGTGTGATCGCGGGTCTGCTCGCGGTGGGCTGCGACGACGAGGCGGACACCACCGGCGGCGCAGGCGGCGCGGGCGGCGGCGGCGGCGCCCCGGCGGCGGACGTCGGCGCGCGCGCGGCCGGACGCCGCGCGCCAGGCGTGCGGCGCGCCCGGCATGGGCGGCGCGCCTGGCGCCGGCGGCGCGCCCGGCATGGGCGGCGATCCCGGCGTGGGCGGCGATCCGGGCATGGGCGGCGCGCCTGACGGCGGCCCGCCCCCTGGGCGACGCGGGGCCGATGCCCGACGCGGCCCCACCCCCGCCCGGCATCGCCTGCGATCCCCGCCTGAACGCCGGCGCCTGCGAACCCGGCTCGTTCTGCGTGCCGCTGCCCGGCGGCGAGGTCTACGAGGGCCGCTGCCAGGCCGGCGACGGCTGCCGGCCGGGCGGCGACGACTGCCCCGATCCCGCGCGCCCCTACTGCCACGTCAAGGGCGGCGGCACCTTCTGCACCGCCGCCGGCGATCTGCGCGCCGGCGAGTCGTGCCTCGACATGCTGGGCATCCCGCAGCCCTGCCGCGACGGGCTGGTGTGCAACAACGACGTCTGCCAGACGCCGTGCGCGGTCGGCGGCCCGGCCGACCAGTGCCCGGACAACGGTCGATGCGCCGACGCCAGCGACGCGCTGGGCGTCGAGGCCGGCCTCTGCGCGCCGCTGGGCTGCAACTTCTTCACCGGCGACGGCTGCGCCGAGGCGGGCACCAAGTGCACCTTCGGCCTGCGCAACACGACGGTGGTGGTGGGGGCCTGCACGCCGGATCTGGGGCGGGTGGCCGAGGGCGAGGTGTGCACCGAGGAGGCCGTGGGCCACGACTGCGACGTCGGGCTGCACTGCATCGGGCCGCTGGGCGGCGAGGCGCGCTGCCGCCGCCTGTGCGACATCGGCGGCTACGAGGCGCCCTGCCCCGAGGGCTACCGCTGCACGCAGGCCATCGCGACGCCGCGCGGGCCGGTGAACACCTACGGGTTGTGCATTCGGAACCTGTGAGAGGGTGTTCCCATAAAGAAAGGCGCAGCCGCGCCAGCGGGTCCGCCTTTCGGCGCGCGCCGTCGCGAGCGGCCCGGTGTCCGTCGCGAGCCGCCGGCGCCGACCGAGGTCCGCCGCAGGCGTGCCCGGGGCACGTCGAGGACGGACCGACCAAGGCGCTGGCGGCGCAGCAGGACAACGGGCTGCGCAGTAGGCGAGCGTTATGGGAACACCCTCTGAGGGGCGCGCGGGCTCAGATCATCGTGTGCAGGCCGCACTCGGTCTTGCCTTTGCCCGCCCACCGGCCCGAGCGCTCGTCCCCCGGATCGGTGGCGGCCTGGGTGCAGGGCCAGCAGCCCACCGAGGGGTAGCCCTGATCGTGCAGCGGGTTGTAGGGCAGGTCGTGGGCGATGACGTAGCGCCAGACGTCCTTGCTGGTCCAGCGCACCAGCGGGTTCACCTTGGCCAGCGTGCGACCGCCGTGCTGCTTGTGCTCGACGATCGGCGTGCGCGCGCGGCTGGGGCCCTGGTCGCGGCGCAGGGCGGTCACCCAGGCGTCCAGCCCGTCGAGCATGCGCTGCGTGGGCTCGACCTTGCGCATCGCGCAGCAGCGATCGGGATCGATGACGTACAGCTGGTCGCCGTGCACCAGGGCCTGCTCTTCGACGGTCAGGCGGGGCGTCAGCACCTCGATGGTGACGTTCATCGCGGCGTGGGCGCGCTCGACCATCGCGAGGGTCTCGTCGAAGTGGAAGCCGGTGTCGACGAAGAAGACCCGCGCGCCGGGGTTCACCTCGCCGGCCAGGTGCATCAGCGCCACGCCGCTGGGGCCGAAGGCCGTCGAGAGGGCGGCGCGATCGCCGTAGGTGTCGAACACCCAGGCCAGCGTGTCGCGCGGGGACGTCTCGTCGGAGGGCTGCAGCGACATAATCTACACCTTCCCGATCAGGTTTCGTTGCAATGATGCTCAGTGAACCCGATCAGATCCAGTGATTTCGAGGGGGCGACGTGGACGTCGAGTACAAATACGTCGAGACCAGCCTGGTGACCGACGACGAGCTGACCCGGCTCGTGAACCACTGGTGCGGTGAGGGTTGGCGCTACGAGGGCGCGCAGTTCGCGATGCGCGAGGCCTCGAAGCGGCCCGCCATGGCGTTCCTGCTGTTCACGCGGCCGGCCCGCGCGACAAATTCCGACCAATCGGGCGTAGATTAGACCCTACTCGGGGTCGTCCGCGGCGGGATCATCGGGGTCGGCGGCGCCCAGCCGGCGCAGGGCGTCGTCGACGGCCTCGCGCGCCCGGCCCCGCAGGGTGGTCCGCAGCGCCTCGAGCGCGGGGACGCTGGCCGCGTCGCCCGCCTCGGCCAGGGCCCGCACGGCCACCAGCTGCACCGGCAGATCCTTCGAGGCCAACGCCGCGCGCACCCGCCCCACCTCGCCCGCGCGGGCCAGCGCTCGCACGGCGCCCAGCGCCAGCGGCCCGATGCCGCCCTTCGCCAGGTGCGTGTCGAGCACCCTGCCGGCCGGCTCGACGTCCCCCAAACCCGCGAGCGCCACGAGCGCCTCGGCCCGCGCCTCGACCGGCGCGGCCGCGTCGCCGGCGACCGCCCGCAGAGCCGGCCGCAGGGCCGGCACTGGGGCCTCGGCGGCCGCGCGCGCGCGCGCCATGCGCACCGTGGGCGCCGCGTCCTTCAGCGCCTCGGCCAGGCAGCCGGTCTGCTGGGGGTGGAAGGTCAGCCCGCGCGCCGCGGCCGCGCGCACCCGCGGCCACGGATCGCCGCTCAGCAGCGGGCACAGCCGCTCGGGGCCCCCGGCGCCCGCGCCCGCCGCCAGGGCGCGCACCTCGGGATCGGCGTGCCCCAGCGCCCCGTCGAGCGCCCCGCCCTCGCCCAGCTGCGACAGCGCCCGCGCCGCCTCGCGCGCCCGCACCACCGCCTCGGGCGCCTCGTCGGCCACCGTCAACGGGGCCAGCACCTCGACCACCTCGGGCCCGCCGCCCAGCACGGCCGCCGCGCGCACCGCGAGCACGCGATCGACGTGATCCACCGTCGCGTCGGCCGCCACCTGAGCGACCACGTAGCCCAGCCCGCCCCGCCGCGCGGCCCGCAGCTCGGCCAGCGTCAGGTCGGCCAGCCGCCGCAGCGTCCCGGTGCGCGCCTCGGGGTGCTCGAGCGCGCGGGCGGCGGCCACCACGTCCAGCGGCGCGCCGAACACGAGCCCGATCATCAGGAGGACGCTCATCGGCCTACTCGCTCGCGAAGAGGTAGATCGCGACGCCCGCGGCCACGACCCCGGTGACGATCAGCACGTTGGTGGCCAGGGCCTCGTTGTCGCCCCGCTCGGCCAGCTCGCGCAGGCGCCGGGCGTTGGGCTGCCCCTGCGAGGCCTCGCGGTCGTAATCGTTCTGCGTGCCCGCCAGGCGGGCCCCGGTGAAGATGGCCCCGGCCAGCGCGGCGCCGCCGACGCCGGTGGTCATCCAGGCCGCGATGCGCCGCGGGCTGGTCTCGGCGCTGCCCACCGGCGCGCCCCCCGCCGACAGCACCAGCACCTCGTTGGGGGGCAGCTCGAAGAGCAGCTCGGTGCTGGGGATGCCCTTGAACTTCAGCCGATGGCGACCGGGCTCGGCCGGCACGAAGCGGCCGGCGGGCACCGCGCGCCCGTCGAGGGCGACGTCGTCGTCGGACACCGCCACCACGCCCGCCTCGAAGGCCGGGCGATCGTCGAACAGGGCGTCGGCCAAGGCGCCCAGCCCGGCCACCATGCCCCGCACCTGCGCCGGCCCTTCGGCCCCCCCCAGGCGCAGGTAGCGCACCAGCTCGCGGTGATTGCCGCCCCCGACGTCGACCAGGGCGAGGCGCACCTCGATCACGTCGCGCAGCTGCACCAGCCGGGGCCACAGCACCAGCGCCGACTCGGCGGCCTCGCCGGCCTGGCGGGCGCAGTCGGCGTCGAACTGCAGGCAGCCGAAGGCGGTGCGCACCTCGCCGGGCAGCAAGGGCTGCGCGTTCACGCGGGCGTAGCGCGGGGCGCGGTCGAGCGCGCGATCGAGGGCCAGGCCCAGCTCGGCGACGGCGTCGGCGGTGGCCGGCCCGTCGCCGAGGGGCGAGATGACGGTGACGGTCTCGGCGCGCGCCGCGACGGCCGCCGCCAGGATCGAGAGGCCGATGAGCAGGCGGGTCATGGATCGAAGCGCAGCTCGAGCAGGGGGGGGTGCGGGGTCACCTCGAGCCCGCGGCTGCTCTCGAACAGCCAGCGGACGTGGGCGTACCCCATGCCCGGGGGGGTCGGGCGCAGGCGCAGGCCGATGCGGCCGTCTTCGAGGGCCTCGCGGACGACGTCGGTGACGTCGAAGGCGACGCGCGTGCCCGGGGCGGCGCGCTCCAGCGACCGCCGGGCGCCGACGTCCCACAGCGCCGGCCGCGGCGCGCGCCACTCGTCGGCCTGCACGTCCCAGTCGGGATCCACCCGATCGAGCGCCGCGTCGCTCCACTCACCGTCGACGTCCCGCACCTCGCCGCCGTAGAAGAGCGTCAGCCGCGCCTCGGCCAGCGGGTGCTCGGGCCGGTAGCCCGCGAGATCGAACCGCAGATAGGCCTCGCGCAGGTTGCGCCCGTTGCCGTCGATGCCCACCTGCAGCTCGTCGCTGTCGGCCACCACGTCGTCGTCCGGCTCGATCCACGCGTCGAAGTCGGGCGTCAGGCAGTGGCGCAGCGGATCGCCCGCGCAGTCGGGGGTCGCCGGCCGCGGGGGCAGGGGCGGCGGCGCGGCGTCCACCCGGGGCGGCGCCGCGTCGACGGGCGGCGGCGGCGCGGCGTCGCGGGCGGCGGCGGCGGCGCGGCGTCCACCGACGGCGGCGGCGCGGCGTCCAGGGGCGAGCGCGGGCGTCCGCGCGCGGGGGCGCAGCGTCGCGGGCGGGCGGCGCGGCGTCGAGCGGGGGCGTGCCCTGATCGACCACGGCGGCCGCGTCGACCGGCGCCGGTCGGGCGTCGGCCATCGGCCGGGGCCGACTGCAGATGCCCTGGATGCACGCGCGACCGCCGCTGCAGTCTTCGTCGCCGACGCAGTAGTCACCGGCCCGGTGGTCGCTGAAGAAGCAGCCCTGGAGCAGCACGGTGAGGATGAGCGTTCTCCGCATCGGCGTCACGATAGCCCGACCGGGGCGCGAGGGTCACCTCTCGCCTCGACCGGCTCTGCTATCGTCCCCGCATGCGCCGCGTCAACCTGCTGTCCTGCCTCCTCCTCGGGCTGTGCGCCGCCGCGTGCGAGTCGCCCAAGCCGCGCCAGGATCCCGATCTGCCCAGCGACGACGCCGCGGTGGGCGCGGTGGACGCCCGGGCGGGCGACGACGCCGCCCCCGACGCCTCGCCCGGGCGCGCGGACGCCGCGCCGGACGCCGGCCTGGCGCCTGGACGGCGGCGCGCCGCCGCGTGACCAGGGCCCGGCGCCCGACGCGCGGATCGGCGACGCCGGGGCCACCGACGCCGCGGCGCTCGACGGCGCGACGCCCATCGCCGACGGGGCGATCGCCGCCGACGGGAGCCTCGGCGTCGACGGCGCCGTCGAGATCGACGCCGCCCCGCGGCCCGACGCGGCGGGTGACGGCGAGGCGCCCCCGCCCGACGCCGGCGCCGACGCGGCCGATGGCGGCCTGCCCGACGCCGCGGGCCCCCGCGCGCCTTCGTCGAGGGTGTCGCGACCACCGCCGAGCCGGGCGGCCCGGTCACCGTGCGCGCGGGCGCCGCGTCGACCCAGGCCGACGCCGACGGCGCCTTCGTCATCGGGCCGCTGCCGCCGGGCCGGATCGTCCTGCAGTTCACGGCGCCGGGCCACCACCCCGAGGCGCAGGCCGTCGAGGTGCCCGCCGACGGCCAGGTGGCGCTGCCCGCCCCCATCGTGCTGTACCGGGGACAGCGCCTGACCACCGACCACCCCGACCGCCTGCGCTTCCGCTTCGACGAGGCCTGGCTGGCCTGGGACGGGGGCGACGTGCTGAGCGCCAGCCCCCTGCCCGATCCGGCGCCGCGCGTGCTGGTGCCGCGCGACTACGAGGTGTTCCTCGGCTGGTCGCTGCAGGCCGAGGCGGTGCACGTCCGCCGCCGCACCGTGCCCGGGCTGGCCGGCGATCTCGACCGCGTCGCCCTCGATCCGGTCGGGCGCACGCCCCTCTTCGTCGAGGCCCAGCCCTGGATCATCGAGGTGGGCGATCGCGCCGTGTCGATGGTGCACACGCGCGACGCGCTCTCGCGGCTCGAGTCGGTCGTGCCCGGGCAGGCGCCCACCGTGCTGGCCGAGGGCGTGCCCTGGCTGCTGGTGCAGCGCATGGCCGACGACCGCCTCGCCTGGGCGGCCGGCGACGCGGACGGCTTCGACGTCTTCGTCGGGCCGACCGACGGCGGGCCGGCCGAGCAGGTCAACGCGCCCGGCGCGCCCGCCAGCGACGCGCTGCTGACCACCACGCCGGGCCGGCGCGGGCTGCTGTGGCTGGGCGTCGACGGGGCGCTCTGGCGCTACGAACCCGAGCGGGGCGCCGAGCGGCTGGCCGAGGACGTGCTGGCCGCCCCGCGGCCCGGCTTCCTGCCCGACGGCCGCGTCACGTTCTGGCGCGCGGACGTCGACGGTACGCAGGCGCTGCACGTGTACGACGACGCCGAGGGCGAGTGGCGGCTGGTGGGCCAGGCCGACGGCTTCAGCTTCCGGGCGGTGGGCGACGTCTACTACTTGGCGCGGCCCGACCGCAGCCTGTGGCGGGGGGACTTCGACGGCGGCGGCGAGGACGTGCTGCTCGGCGCGCCCGGCGGGTTCGTCGTGCTCGGCGACGCCGTGCTCGCGCTGATCGACGGGGCGGCGTGGCGCTACCGGCCGCAGCTCGGGGCCGAGGCGCTGAACGTCGAGGGGCTGAGCGGCCTGCGCAACGCCAGCGGCGGCGCGGTGGCGTGGGAGGAGGGCGAGCTGGGCGACCGGCTGTGGTACCTGCCGCTGCTGGGCGATCAGGAGGCGACGCCCCTGCTCGACGCGGCCGCCAACCGCGCCATCGTCAGCGAGCCGGGCGGCGGCGCGCTGTACGTGCGCGACGCCGACAGCGCGTGGCGCCGGCTGGCCGTGCCGCCCGACGGCGGCGAGGACGTCGCCTTCGCGGCGGGCGTCGAGCAGCTGTTCACGGTGTCGGCCGAGCAGGTGCTGGGCCTCGACGCCGAGGGGGGCCTGTTCACCATCGACCCGCGCACCGGCGCGGCGCGCGCGTGGGCCTTCAACGTCGACGTGGTGCAGCCCAGCGGCCGCGGCAGCTACGTCGCCTACGTCTGCGATCGCGGTCTGTTCCTGGTCGACCAGCGGTGATCACGGCCTGGCTGGGCGCCTTCGCTTTCACCCAGGCGGTCGAGGCGCCGATCTACGCGCGGGCGCTGCGCGCGCGGCCCCGGCGCTGGCTGTGGGCGCTCGGCGCGAGCGCGCTGACCCACCCGATCGTCTTCTTCGGGGTGCCGCGCGTCTGGCCGGGCGGCTACTGGAGCGGCGTCGCGGTCGCCGAGGCCTTCGCGGTGGCGGCCGAGGCGGTCTACCTCACCGCGCTCGGGGTGCCGCTGTCGCTGGCGTGGGCGCTGCTGGCGAACGCCGCCAGCGCGGGCCTGGGGCTCCTGAGCCGCGCGGCGTTCGGCTGGCCGTGAGGGCTTTGCTCGTGCTGACCGCTCAGCTCGTCGCGCCGCCGCAGCTGCTGCCCGCGCCGGCGGTGCAGCCGAAGCAGTGGCGCTCGGTCACGATGCGCCGCGCGGCGAACACCTCGGGGTCGAAGTCGAAGACCGTGGCCGAGCCCGGCGCCGAGACCTCGAGATCGAGCATCTGGTTGAAATCACAGTCGAACAGCCGCCCGTCCCAGGACACCGACACCGTGTTGCGGCACATCACGCCGTCCACCGCGCCGGGGTTGAAGGCGTGGGTCAGCCGCTCCATGTAGGCCTGCAGGTTGTCCGTCTCGACCAGCCACTCGAGGTAGCGCGAGATGGGCATGTTGTTCAGGCAGAACAGGCGGTCGAAGGTGACGCCGTGGGCGCGCTCGAGGCCCCGCTTCCAGTCGCCCTCGAGCTTGCTCTGGTCGCCCGCGAGGAAGGCCCCCGCCGGGTTGGCCATCAGCGTCAGCACGCGCTTCGGATCGCCCTGGCCGTAGCCCGCCTCGTTCAGCAGGCGCAGCGCGCGGATCGACTTCTCGTAGGTGCCGTCGCCGCGCTGGGCGTCGGTGTTGCGCTGCCGGTAGTGGGGCAGAGAGCAGACCACCTCGACCCCGCGCTCGGCGAACCACCGCGGCAGATCGTGGAAGCGCGGCAGCAGCAGCACGGTCAGGTTGCAGCGATCGATGACGTGCTTGCCGCGGGCCACCGCCTGGTCGACCAGGTAGCGGAAGTGCGGGTTCAGCTCGGGCGCGCCGCCGGTGATGTCGACGGTGTGCGCCGTCGTGCGGTCGAGCGCGGCGAGGCACGCGTCGACGGTGGCCCGGTCCATGTTCTCGGCGGTGCGATCGGGCCCGGCGTCCACGTGGCAGTGCCGGCAGGTCATGTTGCACAGCTTGCCGACGTTGATCTGGAAGTACTCGAGGGCCGCCGGGCGCAGGCCGTTCGCGTGGCCGACCCGCGCCACCGCGGCGTCGAAGTCGCCGCCCTCGAGCGCCAGCGCGTCGAGCAGCGCGAGCTGCGCGGCCGGCGCGGCCAGCGGCGCCCGCCGGGAGCGCAGCGAGGTCGCCCGCTTGGGCCCGGCCTCGGCGCTGCCGAGGTCGACGCCGGCGACCGGGTCGGTGACGTGGATCAGGCCGTCCATCGGGTTACATCCCCACCTTGTGCGCGTGCTCCAGCATCTGGACGCCGTGCACCAGCGACGCGCCGCCGCGGATGGCGCAGGCGACGTGCACCGCCTCGGTCATCTGCTCGAGATCGGCGCCCTTGGCCAGCGACTCGTTGGCGTAGGCGTCGATGCAGTAGGGGCACTGCACGGCGTGCGCGACGGCCAGGGCGATGAGGGCCTTCTCGCGCTCGGACAGCGCGCCCTCGGCGAAGACGGCGCCGTAGTAGTCGAAGAACTTCTTGGCCAGCTCGGGCGCGCCCTCGCCGATCGAGCCGAACTTCGGCAGGTGCTCGGGCTTGTAGTAGGTGTCCACGCGATCTCCTGGTGATGGGGCGAGAAGTCGCCGCCCGCCCCTACGAGGGGCGGCGGCGAAGGTTACCGCGCTCGGACGCGCGGCGGCAGGGCGGGGATGCGATCTACAGCTCGAGGCGCAGGAACACGCCGGCCTGGTAGTTGAACCCGTCCAGGTTCTCGGCGTCGACCTCCTCGGCCCCGATGCTGTCCTTGATCAGGCGGACCTGGTCGCGGTCGAAGCCCTCCTCCCGCGCGGCCTGATCGACGCCGCCGCTCTTGGCGTCGGCCGCGGCGTCTTCGCCGGTCAGGATGAAGTGGTAGCCCACCAGGCCCTCGACGCCGAGGTAGAGCACCGGCGCCAGCTGGTACTCGAGCGTCGTCTGCAGCCGACCGACGTTCCAGCCCGCCGCCACCCGGCTCAGATCCTGCTCCTCGTCGGCGTAGCGGTTGTACTTGTCCACGAAGCGGTCGATGCGATCCGCGCTGATGCCGGCCGACTGCAGGGCGGCCCGCTGGTTGCTGGACAGCATCAGCGTCTGCTTCGGCTGCTCGGGGAAGAGGAAGAACATCGGGCCCGTGAAGAGGCCGATCGTGAAGCGGGTCTCGTCGCCGAACGACAGGTCGAAGCCCAGGTTCAACGTGAACAGCGCCTGATCGCTGCCCATGGCCAGCGCCTCGCCCCACAGATCGATGCCCACGACCTCGATGCCCAGCGCGGCGCCGTAGCCGAAGGCGCTGTCGAAGGTGGTGAAGACGTCGCCCGAGCCGCCGACCCAGTCGGTCTTGCCCGCGGCCCAGAAGGTGAGGATGTCGGCCCGCGCGAGGCCCGGTCCGGCGAGGATGGCCGCCGCGGCCGCGGCCGCGAGGGTGCGACCGGCCCGCTTGGTGGTGAAGGTCATGGGGGTGCTCCCAGTTCGGTGAAGGGGGGAGACGCCTCGCGCTCGGAGCGGCGCCACGCGGGCTGGCCGGGGGGCTCGACGGGCGGATCGGCGTTCATCCCGGCGATGATTCCACAAAAGGGGCGGCCCGATCACCCGCCGTCGGTCAGCAGGCAGACGTCGCCGACGCAGAGGCGCTCGATCGGGACGAGATCCACGGTCGTCACCGGCTCGCCGGGTGCGCGCAGCCAGGCGGGGTCGAGGGCGGCGTCCTCGACCGTCGCGGTCAGGGGGCGGCCCGGCCGCGGGTGCAGCTGCACCAGCACCGTGAAGGGGCGCCCCTCGACGCCCAGATCCACGCGCCACCAGTAGCGCTGCGGCAGGACCTCGGCGGGCGGCTCGAACGCCAGCCAGACGCGGCCGGGCGCGGTGCGCGTCACGCGGCCCACCAGCCGCAACGGGGGCTGGTCGGGGTGGCGCTGCAGCCAGGCGGCGCCCGAGGACGGCCACCACCAGAAGAGATCCTCGACGGCGTCCAGGCGGAACGAGCGGCGCCCCAGCATGGGCAGCGTGCAGACGGTGTCCTCGCCAGCGACGAACAGCGTCTCGGCGACGTGACCGGCCAGCAGCGTGGGCGCCCGCCACGCGATCGGGCGGGTGCCCGTGCGTCCCCGGGGCGCCTCCTGCACCGGCTCGAGATCGCGGGCCTCGGCCTCGGCCGGGGGCAGCAGCGCCACGGGCGCCGCCAGCGCCAGGCGGCACCGGGTCGCCTCGCCGGCCACCTCGACCTCGAGGCGCGCGCCCGCCGCCGGCTCGACCCGAGCGCCCGGCGGCGCGTCGACCGGCCCGCGGTGCAGCACCAGCAGGCCGCGCGAGCGATCGACCTCCAGCGCGCCGCCCCGCAGCAGGGCGTCGCCCAGCACGCCCACCACCGGGCGCTCGAAGAAGCGGTCGACCTCGGGCACGTCCACCAGCGTCGTCGGCACGTCGGTCAGCGCCAGATCGCCCAGGGTGAAGGCCACGCGCGCCCGCGGCCCGCGCGCCGGATCGCCGGCGCCCTCGACCTTCAGCAGCGCGGCCAGGGGCGCCGACAGCGTGGCCCCCTCGACCGTCGGATCGACCGCGAACAGGAAGGGCCCGACGCCCTGGACGCGGGCCTCGACCAGCAGCCGGTCGGGGCGCCAGGCGTCCACCAGCGGCGCCGTCCAGGTGCCCGTCTTCGCCGGCCAGGTGGGCCCGCGCGCGCCGCACCCGGCCAGCAGCACCAGCAGCGCGATCGCCCTCACAGCACGCCGAGCGAGGTGCCGATCAGCAGCAGGTGGCGCGGGGTGTCGCCCAGGTACTGGTAGTCCGAGATGCGCTCGAAGCGCAGGAACGCCCGCCACTCGCCGGCCTCGCCTTCCAGGCGCCAGCCGGCGTCGACGTGGCCGGCGACGTGCACCCACGGGTCCTCCAACAGCGCGATGGCCGTCAGACTGCCCGCGCCGTAGGTGGGGCCGAAGAAGGGCAGCCAGCCGGACACCGTGCCGCCCAGCAGGTAATAGTCGAAGGGCAGCTTCTGGCGGCTGCCGTCGAGGCGGCTGCCACGGTCGTAGTACAGGCCGCCGCCGACGCGCAGGCGCGGCAGCACGTACTCGGCGCCGTAGACCTCGAAGGACACCGTCTCGTCGTTCAGCCGCGCGTCGTCGGTGTCGATGTCGTGCTCGGACTGGTGGTAGGCGAAGAGGCCCCACTCGGCCGCGCCGGCGAGCGGGAAGCGCAGCCGGGCGCCCACCGGGTAGGCGATGTGCTGCGGCGAGATGCGCACCTTGGTCTCGGTCGACGTGTTTTCGCGCACGACGGTGCGCGCCTGGGTGAAGATGTCGAGCCGCCAGCCCTCGCCCTGCACCACCTGCAGGTCGACGGCCAGGGTGATGGTGCCGCGCAGATCACCGTCGAGGCCGAGATCGTGCGCGGCTTCGGCCCCCGCCGTCGTGCGGGGCAGCCAGACGAGGGCCGCGAGGAGAGATGGACCGAACACGCCGAAGAGTCCCGGGGGCCGTCCTGCTGGTCCTGTCGTGTATCACGAGCGCGGCCCCGATGGCGCCGGCGCGCGCCGCCGATCCGCTGCTGCTCGAGCGGCCCGACCTGCACGCGCACTTCTGGGCCAGCTTCGGCATGGCGCTGACCCTGACCGAGGTGCTCGAGGGGCCCGACCCCACCTGGGGGCCGCAATGGGGCACCGGCTGGGCCACGCTGGCCGCCACCGGCGTGGTCGGGCTGATCGGGGTGCTGAAGGAGGTCGCGGCGGACGACGCGGTGGACGGCGACGATCTGATCGCGGACGGGCTGGGGTTGGCGTTGAACGCGGCGCTGCAGTTCACCGTGCGGTTCTGAGCGGGGGCGGCCGGCCCGACCACGACGACGTCGACGATCGGCCTCGAGGAGCGCGACCACCTCGATCTCCGTGGTCGGGGGTCGTGCCGCCTCGTCACGGCTCGCACTGCCCCAACTGGCCGACTTGGCTATCGCAGTCGAAATCGCCGAAGCAATCGAACGGCACGGAGACGCCGCACTGGCACTCGAAGCCGTCGGTTTGGATCAATGTGTGACCAGCGACCACCGAATACCCGTTCGCGTTCGCACGTGTCGCCGGGCGCCTCGACCTCGACGATGGGTGACGAGGGGGCGCCACGGCCGCTCAGCGTTGCGGGAGACACACCGGGACCTCTTCCGTCCGATCGTCCCGGTCATCGTCCGGGGTGCCGGCGTCCCACACCGTCAACGAGACCGCCTGACAGACGATCGCGCCGGGCGCGCACTGGATGCCCGGGTTCTGGGGATCGCACACCGAGAAGCAGAAGCCGTCCGTGAGGCACAGCCCCGACTGGCAGTCCGCGTCAAAGTTGCAGGCCGCGCCGCCCAGGCGCGGGCCGATCTGCTCGCGGCAGGAGAAATCGAAGCCGGTCCAGGTGCTGTTGTTGAACAGAAGGCAGGTCTCGCCGGGGCCGCAGCGCTTGTTTGGACACGGATCACCGCTGCCCACGTCCGGCAGGCAGGCGGGCGCGCTGAAGAAGGCGTCGTCGCCCGGCGCCGGCGTGCCCTGGTCGAAGGTCAGCGTCACCACGTTGTCGTAGCAGACCTGACCGACGAGGCAGTCGTCCTGGCCGCGGCGGCACAGGCCCCAGCAGACGCCCTCGATACACTGGTCGGTCACGCAGTCCGCGTCCTGCGCGCACGGCTCGCCCGTGCGGCCCAGACCGTCCGGCGGGCGCACGCAGGCGAAGACCGGGCGGTTGGGTGGCGCGGGATCCTCACCGGCGGGCACGCACGCCCGCCCGGCGGCGCACTCGGCGTCGGCCTCGCAGGTCAGGGGCGGCAACGCGCAGCTCATCAGCTCGGTCACGACGCCCTCACCGGGCCCGTCGATGCGCACCGGCGTGCAGCGCCCGCCGGGGCAGTCGGTGTCCTGGGTGCAGCCGCCGAAGCAGGCCCGCGCGTCCAGACACAGGCGCGACGCGCACTGCACGTTGCGCTCGCAGGAATCCTCGGCGCGGCCAGCGGCCAGGGCCGGCGCGCAACGCAGCTCGACGCCGCCGCCCTCGGCCGGGCTCACCGCGCAGGCCTCGCCCGTGCCGCAGTCGGCGTCGCGCTGGCAGGCCGGCGCCTGGCACAGCCGCGAGGCGGGATCACAGCTCCCCTGGGTGCAGTTGTCGGGCTCGACGCGGCAGCCCACCTGGCAGGTGCCGTCCCCGCCGCAGAACTCGTTAGCCGGGCACTCCGCGTCCGCCGCGCAGCGGCACCGCCGCGACGCCGGATCGCAGCTGCCGACCGCGCAGTCGTCGGGCTCGACGCGGCAGCCGGCCACGCACGCGCCCTCGGCCCCGCAGTACCGGCCAGCCGGACACGGGGTGTCGTCGACGCAGCGGCAAACGCGCGCCTCGGCATCACAGACGAAGCCCGGCGGGCAGGCCCCGGCCTCCACGCGGCAGCCCGCCTGGCAGGTGCCGTCGCCCGCGCAAAATTCACCCGCCGGGCAGGCGGCGTCGTCGAGGCAGCCGCAGCGCCCGCTGTCAACGTCACACTCGCTGCCCTCGCCGCAGTTGTCCGACTCGGTACGGCAACCCTCGGCGCAGCTTCCATCGTCGCAGTCCGTGCGCGAGCTATCGATCGGTGGCGACGCGTCCGAGATCCACGGGCAGGCGATCGGCAGGCCTGTCTGGGGATCGATCGCTGAGCCCGTCGGATCACAAGGGTGGTTCAGCACGATGTCCGGCTCGCTCACGCATCCCGCACAGGCCAGCAACGCCCCAACGACCAGCGACAATGGCCACCGCACTGCTCGCGACTTCTCCACCAGCCCGGGCACCGTGGCGCCACGGCCGATCGGCACCGCAGGATGTAGGAGGGGATCGCCCAGGCGGCGTGACGCGGCGCGGTCTACGGTACGGACCATGCGTCGGAGGCCGTCCCCCGACCACCCCCAGGCAGAGTCGTTCCGTGCTACTTCCGGACGCTCACTGGGCGCCGGCTCGCGCTGTGCTTCGGCGAGGTCCAGAGCGCGTGCACGAGCCGGCGATCTGCGTCGTGGTTCTCGGGGGCGCACGGCGAGCGCCGCTCCACGTTGGTGATCGCTGTCCCTCCTCTTCTGGCTTTGGATGGCCGTGTCGTTCATGGGCTCGAGCCTCGCCGCCGCCCTCGGTAATTGTTGCGCGCTTCAGCGTCTCTCGGATGTTGGCAGAGAGGGGCGAACGGACCTCGCGGCGGAGGATTGGACGCCGACGACCACGTCGCCTCGGCGGCGATCCGATCAGCCCTCCTCGTCGTCGCGGCCCTCCCAGCCTTCCTTGACCGCGGCCTCGGCCAGCTGGGCCGAGGCGTGGCGCAGGCGGCGCACCAGCTGCGCGGCCACCAGATCCATCAACCGGTAGGCGAACTGGTTGCCCGCGTTGAAGATCATGTCGAACTCGGGGCGCCCCAGCTCGGCCAGGGCCGCGCCCTCGGGGCCGGCGACGCAGCTGGCCGAGCGCCGCCCGCCGTCGAGCAGCGCCACCTCGCCGAACAGCTCGCCCTCGTGCAGCATCGCCAGCGCCCGCTCGGCCTCCTCGCCGGCGCGCCCGCGCACCTCGACCTGCCCCTCGATGACCACGTAGCAGCTCCAGGCCTTGTCGCCCTGGCTGAACACCGCCTCGCCGGGCAGGTAGCTCTTCTCGTTCATCGCCAGCGCCAACGATTGCCGCTGCCGCAGATCGAGGCTGTCGAAGATGGGCATCACGGCCAGCCGCTCGGCGTCCATCGGCATCTCAGTCCCTCCCGAACAGGCCGCGCAGCTTGTCCCACGCGCTCACCCGCACGCCGGGCGCCGTGGGCTGCTTCTTGATGCGCACCACCTCCATCTCGGTGGTCGAGGTCGTGCCCCCCTGCCACTTCTCTTCGATCTGCATGTTGGTGTTGCGCAGCCGATCGCACACGGTCAGCGCGATCGACCGGATCAGCTTGTAGGCGCCCGAGTGCCCCTTGCGCCGCAGGTCGTCGAAGCGCTCGCGATCGAGCCTGAGCACCTCGGTGGGCACCGCCGCCTTCACCCGCAGCGCGCGCGGCGCGTCCTCGATGAGGCAGAGCTCGCCCACCATCGTGCCCGGCCCCAGGTGCGCCACCACCCGCCCCGAGCCGTCGGGCATCGACACCTCGACGCTCAGCTGCCCGCTGCGCACGATGTAGGCCCCGTCCGACGGATCCCCCTGCTCGAACAGCACCTTGCCCGGCCGCATCGGCTCGAGCACGTCGACGCAGCGCACCAACCCGAGGAGCTCGGTGTCGCCGATGCCGCGGAAGCGCGGCAGGGCCTTCAGGTAGTTGACCAGATCGTCGCTCACGGGTGCCCCTCGGGATCGTTCGCCGGGCGACCGGCTCGCCCGAGCGTCGATCAACCGCCCTCGACCTGCAACCGGTAGGTGTTCGAGGTCGCCCCGCGCAGGTACACGCGGATGAGGTAGCGCCCCGGGCGCTCGCGCCCCGGCACGACCACCTGCTCGCGGTCGCCCACCCCCACCGAGGCGTTCTGGAAGCGGCCGTTCTCGGCCTCGATGGACAGATCGATGTCGCCCAGCCCGTGGCGGAACTCGAGGCTGACCGCCAGGGCCTGCCCCGCGGGCTTGTCGACCACGAACCAGTCCTCGCTCGTGTCGCACACCGTCAAGCGACCGTCGAAGCCGACGTCCAAGGCCCACGGATCGTCCCGCCCGTCGTTGGGCTCGAGGCGGTCGTCCTCGCACATCTCGACCCCGCCGATGTCCACCTGCACGCGATACTCGACCGGCGCGCGATCGCAGTCCTCGCACCACACGCCCAGCAGCGCGCGGCCCTCGGGGCTGCCGGGGATCTCGATCAGCTGGCCGCCGCGCGCGACGCCGCCGTCGAGGGGGCCGAACGGCAGCACCCACACCTCGTAGCGCAGCGCGCCGCCGCGCGGATCGAGCAGCACGCGCCCCTGCTCGTCCTCCCGGACGGGGAAGGCGTACCAGTCCGGATCCCCGGCGCAGGCCACCGCGCCCACGTCCGCGCCGCTGCGCAGCCCGAAGGCCTGGTCGATGTCGTCGTTCTCCTCGAGGTTGTCGTCGGCGCAGGCCGGCGGCGGCTGTTCCCGCTCGAAGCGGAGCCCGTAGGGCGTGTCGCGGCCCTCGACGCCCTGCACCTCGATGTAGCCGGCCGGCAGCCCCTCGAGCGGCAGGCGATCCTCGCCGTCGGCGAACCACTCGGCGAACAGGCCCAGGCCGGGATCGTAGAGGCGCACGAACATCGGCCCACCCGACGCCACGTTCAGCGTCGCGTCCGGCGACTCGGCCTCGAAGAAGTACCAGTCGGCATCCTGCGCGCAGGTCACCGCCTCGACCTCCTGGCCGGGAGCCAGGAAGGCGGGCTGGTCGGGATCGTCGTTGGGCTCCCAGAAGTCGGCGCCGCAGTCCGGCTGCGGCCCGTCGCCGAGGCAGCCGCCGCTCTCCGGGCGCAGGCACACGCCGCTGCCGCCGCTGATCACGAAGCACTCGAGCCCGTCGGGGCAGCCGTTGGCGTCGCAGAACGTGACGCACCGGCGCTCGCCCAACCCGTCGACGTCGCCGCAGAAGGCGGCGCTGGGGCAATCGGCGGGCTCGTCGCAGAATTGGCAGGCCCCGACCGCGCGGCCCGGCTCGCAGCGGCCCCCCACGCAGATGTTGCCGTCGGGGCACTCGAAGGGCGACGCGCACCCCGGGGCGCGGGGCACGCAGCGCCCGTCGACGCAGCGGCGCCCGTCGGCGCACTCGCCGTCGCCGCCGCAGAACTGCCGCGGCTCGCACAGCCCCGACTGGCACACCTGGCTGTCGCAGTCGAAGTCGCCGAAGCACTCGAAGCCGCCGCAGAACTCGAAGGGCACGCAGAAGCCGCCCTGGCACTCGAAGCCGTCGGGGCAGCGGCGCCCGTCGCAGGGCGCGACGCAGAAGCCGAACTCCTCGATGCACCGGTGGTCGGCGCCGCAGTCGCCGCGCGGACCGCAGGGCACGCAGACGTCGCCGCGGCGGCCGGGCGCGCAGGTGAAGGCGTCGAGATCGCAGTGCCCCCCCGCGCCGCAGTGCCCGTCGGCCGCGCACTCGACGCAGCGCCCCAGCGCGGGCACGCAGCGCTGGCCGCGGGCGCAGGGCGCGTCGGGGCAGTCGCCCTCGGGCTGGCAAGCGCCGTCCACGCACGCGGTGCCCGGCGGGCAGTCGCCGCCGCAGGGCAGCTCGGCCACGCAGCGCCCGCTGGTGCAGGACGGCCGGTCGGGCGGGCACTCGCGGTCCACGCGGCACTCGTCGCGCCCGACGCAGCGCCCGTCGAGGCAGGCCGCGCCCCCGCCGCAGTCGGCGTCGACCTCACAGTCGGGCGGCGTGATGCACACGCCCTGGCGGCACACCAGGCCCGCGCCGCAGTCGGCGTCGGCGTCGCAGGTGCTGGGGCGGAAGCGGCAGCGCGATCCGGGCGCCGGGCACACGTAGTCCTGGCCGCAGTCGCCGTCGTCTTCGCACGTCTCGGGGGGCAGCTTGCACCCGCCGCGCAGCCGATCGCAGATCTCGTCGTCGAGGCACTCGCCGTCCACCCGGCACGCGCCGCCCTCGGCGCGCACCTCGAAGGCGTGCTCGCCCTCGGCCGGGAAGCGCGCGCTGCCGCCCGGGCCGCGCGCCACGACGGAGAGGAACACCTGGGTGCCCGGCGGCTGCCCCGGCACGCCGCCCACCCACCGGCCGTCGCTCAGCCGGCGGCTGTCGGCCACGCCCTCGGCGCCGGCGCGCGTGCGCCAGCCGATGACGACCTCGTCCACCTGGCCGCGCGTGGTGGTGGTCACCTGGTAGGGGCCCGCGGGATCGCGGGTGTCACCCGGCGCCTCGACCTCGACGATGCGCGGCGAGGGGGCGTCGCAGGCCCAGGCGAGCAGCGCGACGAGCGCGATTCGGATCAAGGGAAGAGCGGGAGACACACGGGCACCTCTTCCGTCCGATCGTCCCGGTCGTCGTTGGGGGTGCCGGCGTCCCACACGGTCAGCTCCACCGCCTGACAGACGATCGCGCCGGGCGCGCACTGGATACCGGGGTTGGCTGGATCACAGACCGCGATGCAGAAGCCGCCCTGGGCGCACACGCCCGACTGACAGTCCGCGTCGAAGTTGCAGGGCGCGCCGCCGAGGCGCGGCCCGACCTGCTCGCGGCAGTAGAAGTCGAAACCGGTCCAGGTGCTGTTGCTGAACAGCAGGCAGGTCTCGCCGGGGCCGCAGCGCTTGTTCGGGCACGGATCGCCGCTGCCCATGTCGGGCAGGCAGGCCGGCGCGCTGAAGAAGGCGTCGTCGCCGGGCGCGGGCGTGCCCTGGTCGAAGGTCAGCGTCACCACGTTGTCGTAGCACACCTGACCCGCGAGGCAGTCGTCCTGACCGCGGCGGCACAGGCCCCAGCAGACGCCCTCGAGGCACAGATCGGAGAGGCAGTCGGCGTCCTGCGCGCAGGGCTCGCCGGTGCGGCCCAGGCCGTCGGGCGGGCGCAGGCAGGCGAAGACGGGGCGGTTGGGCTGCGCGGGATCCTCACCCGCCGCCACGCACGCGCGCCCGTCGGCGCACTCGGCGTCGGCCTCGCAGGTCAGGGGCGGCAGCGTGCAGCTCATCAGCTCGGTCACGACGCCCTCGCCGGGCCCGTTGATGCGCACCGGCGTGCAGCGCCCGCCGGGGCAGTCGGCGTCTTGGGTGCAGCCGCCGAAGCAGGCGCGCGCGTTCAGGCACAGGCGCGACGCGCACTGCACGTTGCGCTCGCAGGGGTCTTCGCCGCGCGCCGCCGCCAGCGCCGGCGCGCAGCGCAGCTCGACCCCGCCGCCGGCGGCCGGGCTGACCGCGCAGGCCTCGCCCTCGCCGCAGTCGGCGTCGCGCTGGCAGGCCGGGGCCTGGCACAGCCGCGACGCGGCGTCGCAGCTGCCCTGGGGGCAGTTGTCCGGCTCGAGGCGGCAGCCGATCTGGCAGGTGCCGTCGCCGCCGCAGAACTCGTTGGCCGGGCACTCGGCGTCGGCGGCGCAGCGGCACCGACGCGACGCGGGATCGCAGCTGCCCACCGCGCAGTCGTCCGGCTCGACCCGGCAGCCGGCCACGCACGCGCCCTCGGCCCCGCAGTACTGCCCCGCCGCGCAGGCGGTGTCGTCGGCGCAGCGGCAGGTGCGCGCCTCCGCGTCGCACACGAAGCCGGGCTCGCAGGCGCCCTCCTCGACGCGGCAGCCCGCCTTGCAGGTCCCGTCAGGCGCGCAGTACTCGCCCGCCGCGCACACGGCGTCCTCGAGGCAGCCGCAGCGGCGGCTGTCGGCGTCGCAGGCGCTGCCCTCGCCGCAGTTGTCCGGCTCGGTGCGGCAGCCCTCGGCGCAGGCGCCGTCCGCCCCGCAGTAGCGGTCGTCGGCGCAGCCCCCGTCGCCCTGGCAGCGGCAGGTGCGCGTGGCCATGTCGCAGGCGTTGCCCTCGCCGCAGTCGTCGGGGTCGAGCCGGCAGCCCTCGGCGCAGAAGCCCGCGTCGCAGTAGGTGCCCGCGGGGCACTCGGCGTCGGCGGCGCAGGTGCACTGCCGGCGCTCGACGTCGCAGGTGCTGCCCTCGCCGCAGGTGTCGGGGTCGAGCCGGCAGCCCACGCGGCAGGCCCCGCCGTCGCACCACTGATCGGCCGCGCAGCCGCTGTCGTCCAGGCACTGGCAGGTGCGCCCCTCGACGTCGCACACCGCCCCCGGGCCGCAGTCGTCGGGCTCGACGCGGCAGCCCTCGAGGCACTGCTGGTCGAGGCAGTACTGCCCGGCCGGGCAGCCGTCGTCGCGGCGGCAGAAGCAGGTGCGCGTGTCGGCGTCGCAGGCCTGGCCCACCGGGCACGCGCCGATGCGGCAGCCGGCGGCGCAGGTGCCGTCCTCGCGGCAGTACTGATCGAGATCGCAGTCGCCGTCGGCGGCGCAGGCGCGCCCGGCGACGCACTGGCGCGTGGCCAGATCGCAGGCCTCGCCCTCGGCGCAGCCGCCCGCGCGGCAGCCCGCGGCGCAGGCGCCCCCGTCGCCGCAGTACTCGCCCGCGGCGCAGCCGGTGTCGTCGGCGCAGCGGCAGGTGTGGGTGTCGGCGTCGCAGGCGCCGCCCGCGCCGCAGTCGTCGCCTTCGAGCCGGCAGCCCTCGACGCACACGCCCTCGGCCGCGCAGTATTCGCCGTCCGGGCACGCCGCGTCGCCGTCGCACAGCGTCACGTCGACCACGCACACCCGGGTGTCGACGTCGCAGCGCTGACCCTCGGCGCAGGCCCCCTCGCGGCAGCCCGGCGCGCAGTCGCCGGCGTCGCAGTACTCGGCGTCCTCACAGTCGGTGTCGACGGCGCACTCGACGCCGACGCACAGGCGGTCGTCGGGATCGCAGGCGCGCCCCTCGCCGCAGTTGTCCGGCTCGGTGCGGCACCCGTCGGCGCAGCTGCCGTTGTCGCAGAAGGTGCGCGCCGGACAGTCGTCGTCGTCGTTGCAGGTGTCGGCCGGCCGGCAGGTGCGGGTCTGTTCGTCGCACACATTGCCCAGGCCGCACTCGTCGCCCACCAGCCGGCAGCCCTGGGCGCAGCTGCCGTCCTCGGCGCAGTAGCGCCCGCCGAGGCATTGATCGTCGGCGGTGCAGACGCAGGCGCCCTCGACGCAGGACTGACCCATCGTGCAGGCGGGGCCGTCGCCGCAGCCCTCGACGGGGATGCCACAGCGCCGCGCCGCGAGATCGCAGGGCGCGTTGCCGCAGTCTTCGTCGGCGGTGCAGAAGTCGGCCGGGGGCCGGATGCAGGCGCCGCCCTCACAGATGCGCTGATCGCCGCACTCGGCGTCGGCCGCGCAGGCGCCAGCCTGGCAGCTGCCGTCGACGCAGATCTCGCGGTCGGCGCATTGATCGTTGCGCGTGCAGCCGCGCGCGACGATGCAGCGTCCGTCGGTGCACACCTGGCCCAGCAGGCACTCGGCCGCCGTGGTGCAGCCGCCGTCGGCGGGCGGATCACTGCAGGCCGCCCCGACGAGCGTGGCGAAGAGGAGGACGACGGGCGAAGCGGTGCGCGACATGCCCGAGGTTGTAGCACCGGCGCGGCGAGGCGGGCAAAAGCGCAGGCGGCACGCGGACCTCCGCCCGGCGCGCCTCGCCCGACGTCCGCGCGACGCGCCCCCCGCGCCGCGTGTCCCCCTCGCAGGAGGTGACCCATGCCCAGCCCCACCGCGGCCGAACCCCACGAGGGCCCGCTGGACTTCGAGCACGTGCGGCCCCTGATCGCCGACACCAGCATCCACACGTCGTCGCTGTACGTGACCTTCCGGTGCCCGACCACCGGCGTCGAGGTGATCGGCACCGCCCGCCTCGACGAGCGCACGCCCCTCGGCGGCTCGGTCGACGGGCAGGGCGATCTGGACCGGCTGAAGCACGCGCTGAAGCACGACGTGCCGCCCTTCCCCCCCGAAGGCGGCCCGCCCATGCGCGATCCTGACTTCCAGCACGCGGTCAACCGCGGCGACGTCGAGCTCGACGACCTGACCCGCGGCGTCTACCGCCACGCCGTGCTGCGCGCCTTCGAGGGCATCCGCGATCACTTCGTGTTCCGCGCGGAGGACGACCGGTGGGTGGGGGACGAAGCGGCCTGACCGGGTCAGCTGGTGCGCCGCCCCGCGTCCTGCCACAGGCGGCTCTCGATGGCCTCCATCAGGGGGCGCGCCGTGCGGCGATCGAGGGCCGAGACGCCGAAGGCGCCGTGCTGCCGGCACAGGTTCTCGGCGATGCCGGCGTCGAGCAGGTCGACCTTGTTCAGCACCGTGATGCGGGGTTTGTCGAGCAGCTCCATCTCGCCGAGGATGCGGTCGACGCTCTCGATCTGCTCGCGCATGCGGGGGTCGGCGATGTCGACGACGTGCAGCAGCAGATCGGCGTCGTCGAGCTCCTCGAGCGTCGCTTTGAAGGCGCTGACGAGATCGTCGGGCAGGTCGCGGATGAAGCCCACGGTGTCGACCAGCACCACCTCGCGATCCTCGGGGAAGCGCAGGCGGCGGCTGGTGACGTCCAGCGTCGCGAACAGCTGGTCCTCGACGAACACGTCGCTCTGCGTCACCGCGTTGAACAGCGTGCTCTTGCCGGCGTTGGTGTAGCCCACGATCGCCACCACCGGCACGTCGCGCTGGCTGCGCTTGCTGCGCCGGTTCTTCCGCTGCACCGCGGCGTTCTCGAGCTTCTTCGCGATCCAGTTGATGCGATCGCGCGCGCGCCGCCGATCGATCTCGAGCTTCGTCTCACCGGGCCCGCGCCCGCCGATGCCGCCCATCAGCCGCGAGTAGGCCGTCGTCTTGTGGGCCAGGCGCGGCAGCATGTACTTCAGCTGCGCCAGCTCGACGGCCAGCTTGCCCTCGCGCGTGTGCGCGCGGCGCGCGAAGATATCGAGGATCAGCTGGCTGCGATCGATCACCTTCACATCGGTCACGTCGGCGATGGCCCGCACCTGGTTGGGCGTCAGGTTCTGGTCGAAGATGACCAGCTCGCAGTCCATCTGCATCGTGCGCAGCAGCAGCTCGTCCAGCTTGCCCTTGCCCATCACGTACTTGGGATCGAAGCGCGGGCGGCGCTGCACGAGCGCGTCGACGATGACGACGTTCGCCGTCGCGGCCAGCTCGCTCAGCTCGCGCAGGCTGGCCTGCGGATCGGGCTCGCCGGGCACCGACACGTGCACCGCGATGGCGCGATCACGGCCCTCGGTCTCGACGGCGCCGGTCGTCGTGCGACTGAACTCGTCCTCGAGCGCGGCGATGAACTCGACGAAGTCGACCTGCGGTTCGTGGACGCTGCCCACCGTCTGCTCGGCCGCCGGCGCGTCGTTGCCCGCGGGCAGCATGTGCGTGTGGTACAGCGTCGCCGGCCGCCCCTCGTTGCTGACGCCGATGGCCGCGATCAGGTCGAGGCGCAGGCGCACGAGGTCGGTCAGGTCGTCCTGCGTCAGGGGCTCGTCGCGCAGGTGCGTGTGCACCAGGCGGATGCCGCGGAAGCGCCCCTCACCCGCGCGGGCGCGGCCCAGGTCGGGGATGAACAGCTGATCGGCGTCGCCGACGATGACGTGGCGCACCCGCCCGTTGCGGTCGATGGTGACGCCGATCTGGCGGCCCACGTCCCGCGACAGCTCGCACAGGGTCTGCGCGAGCGGGGGGCTGACGATCTGGTTCTGGGGCACCTTGCGGTTGTAGAGGCGCTCGAGGCGCTGCCGTTGGGCGGGCTTGAGGCCGCCCGTGTTGCCGTGGACCTTCAGTTCGTCCTCCTGCAGCGCGACCCGGGGGTCGCGGTAGGCGCGCGGTGACGGGGCGAGTATACTCCGCGCTCTCGAGTTCTTCGAACGGGGCGCATGTCCACCCGATTCCTCGGTCGTTGGGGTTTGCTGGCGCTGGCGGGCGTCGGCCTGATCGCCCACGCGCTGGTCTTCGACTTCGTCAACGACGACGCGTTCATCTCGTTCCGCTACGCCGACAACCTGGTGCGGCACGGCGAGCTGGTGTTCAACGTCGGCGAGCGCGTCGAGGGCTACACCAACTTCCTCTGGACGATGTTGATGGCCGGGGTCATGGGCCTGGGCCTCGATCCGGTGCCCTGGAGCAAGTGGCTCGGCATCGCCTTCGGCGTCGCCACCTTGGCGGTCGTGGCCCGCTTCCTGGCCCGCACCGAGGGCGAAGGCTCGCCCTGGGACGCCGTCGCGCCCCTGCTGCTGGCCGCCGCGCCCGCCTTCGCCTGCTGGTCGACCGGCGGCCTCGAGACGATGCAGTTCACCTTCGTCGCGACGCTGGCCTGGACGGCCTACCTCGACGAGCGCGCGCGCGCCGCCGAGGGCACGCCCGCCCGCCCCTGGAGCGGCCTCTGGTTCGCGCTGGCCTCGATGAGCCGGCCCGAGGGCATGCTGCTGTGGGGCCTGACCGGCCTGCACCGCCTCGTCGAGCTCCTGTGGACGCAGCGCGGCCGCCTGAAGCCGGCGAAGCAGGACTGGGCGTGGGGCTTCTTCTTCGCGATCCCCTTCGGCGCCTACTACGCGTGGCGCTGGTGGTACTACGGCTACCCCTTCCCCAACACCTACTACGTCAAGACGGGCGCCAAGAACTTCTGGGGCCCGGGCCTGCGCTACCTGTGGTCGTGGCTCGAGGCGCACCCCTTCCTCTGGGCCGCGCCGATCCTCGGGGCGGTGAAGCGCCCCCTGCGCGGCGGCCGCACGCTGCGCCTGCAGACGCTGGTGGCGCTGTTCGCCCTCGCCCTCGGCCTGCACGTCGTGCGCGTGGGCGGCGACTTCATGGCGCTGCACCGCTTCCTGGTGCCGCTGATGCCGGCCCTGGCCGTCGTCGTCGCGCTGGGCCTGCGCACCCTGCTCGAGCCCGTCGTGAAGGCGGCCCCGCGCCGTCTGGCCCTGGGCGTGGCCCTCTTCGTGGCGCTCTCGGCCGGCTACACCGCCGAGATCGACCGCGCCGCCCTGAAGGTCGACAGCCACGGCGGCGTGGACAGCATCGGCTGGCTGGCCATGTTCGCCGAGCAGTGCACCACCATCGGCCAGTGGCTGGGCGACAACGCCGCGCCCGACGAGACGATCGCCATCACGGCCGCCGGCATCATCCCCTACTACTCCCGCCTGCGGACGCTCGACCTGCTGGGCCTGAACGACGAGTGGATCGCCCACAACGTGCCCGCCCACGGCAACCGCCCGGGGCACACGAAGTCGGCGCCGCACGCCTACGTGGCCGAGTGGAACCCGACCTACTACATCGGGCACCCTGACCCCTCGTTGCAGAAGCCGCGGGGCGGCCGCCGGCCCGGCTACGACTTCGAGGCGGTGCAGATCCCCGGGCTGCGCATCGACCCGCGGCGCGCCCGGCGCCCGGAAGACCTGCAGAAGGACGCGTGGTGGGGCTACTGGAAGCGCACCGCGCGCTGAGATCCGCCATGCGCCGCTCACTCACCCCGTTCGTGTTCCTGCTCGCCCTCGCCGGCTGCGACGACGACACCCGCCCCGTGAACCTGGCCGACGGCGGCGACCTCGACGCGGGCGCCGGGGACGCCGGAGCGGGCGAGGCGGCGCTGCGCCCGGTCGGCGGCGCGCTGCGCCCGCTGCTGCTGGGCGCGCAGGCGTGGGGCGCCGACTTCGTCGCGGTCGGCGGCACGCCGGGGCCGGTGGGCGGCGTCGTGGTGCGGCTGGCGGGCGACCGGGTGGCGCCCGAGACGACGCCGCCCGGCCCGGTGCTGTGGTGGATCTGGGGGCCGACGCCCGACCGCCTGTTCGCCTGCGGCGAGGGTGGCCGCGTGCTGGCGTTCGACGGTCAGACCTGGCGCGAAGAGGCCACCGGCCTGCCGCCCGACGCGGTGCTGTGGGGCATCTGGGGCGCGGACGCCGAGGATCGCTGGGCCGTCGGCGGCTCGCCCCTGCCCGGCGGTCCCAAGGGCCTGCTGCTGCGCGACACCGGCGCCGGCTGGACGCGCGCCGCGGTGCCGGCCGAGGTGGCCGACCTGAACCTCTACAAGGTGTGGGGCGCCGCGGCCGACGATGTCTTCGTCGTCGGCGAGCGCGGCGCGGCGCTGCGCTGGGACGGCGCGGCCTTCGAGGTGCTGCCCACGCCCACCGACGACCTGATCTTCACCGTGCACGGCGCGCCCGGCGGCCCGATCTTCGCGGTCGGCGGCACGATGGGCGGCGTGATCCTGCGCTGGCAGGACGACGCGTGGATCGACGACTCGCCGGCCGGCCTGCCGCCGCTGAACGGCGTCTTCGTGCGCAGCGCGGACGAGGCCTGGGCCACGGGCGCCCGCGGCACGGTGCTGCGCTGGACGCCGGCCACCGGCTGGGTGCGGCGCGCCGACGCGCGGGACGGCGGCTTCACCGACGTCACCCTGCACGCGGTGACGGCCGGCGACGACGTGTGGGCGGTGGGCGGTGATCTGGTGCGGGCGGCGTTCGGCACGCTGGTGACGACGCGGACGCCGGCGCCGACGCTGGACGACGACGCCGCGTGGGACGCCGGCGCGCCCCCGCCGCGCGACGCGGGCGTGGAAGCCGGGCCGATGGAGGACGCCGCGATCGTGGTCGACGCCGCGATCGTGGTCGACGCCGAGGTCGTGGTGGACGGCGCGCCGGTGATGGACGCCGCGGGCTCCGACGCCGCGCCGGTCGTCGACGCCGCGCCGGTCGTCGACGCCGCGCCGAGCATCGACGCCGCGCCGTTCGTGGATGCCGCGCCGATCGTCGACGCCGCGCCGATCGTCGACGCCGCGCCGATCGTCGACGCCGCGCCGATCATCGACGCCGCGCCCGACATGGGCCCGGCGACGCCCGGCTACGGCCAGCCGTGCCCCATGGGCGTGTGCGCCGAGGGCACGATCTGCCTCGCCCTGGCGGACGCCGGCTGGCAGCCGTACTGCGTGGTGCAGTGTATGAACCTCGAGGCCTGCCCGGGCGGCGCGGCGGGCAATTGCTGCCAGACGCCGGGGCCGCAGATCCTGCAGCCCTACTGCCTGCCCGAGGCCCCGATCGAGGGGGGGTGTCGGTGAGCGACGCCGGCAGGTGTCAGGGCGCGACGCCGGGCGCCGGCGTGTGCAGGGGATCCCGCGCCGGATAGGGCAGCGGGGTCAGCGCCGCCGACGGGGCGCGCGCCTCGTCCTCGGCCTCGCCTTCGTCCTCACCCGTCGCCTCGTACTTCTCGACGTACTCCTTCGGCAGCTCGTACGTGTAGGTGGCGCGCACCGTGGCGGCGTCGATGTCCAGCACCACCAGGCTCACCCGGCGGGCCTCCTCGTCGTTGGCCTTCTTCGACGCCCCCAGCTCGCCCGCCGCGGACAGGAACAGGCGATCCGGCGAGATGCCGCGCGCCACGAGGTGCGCGCGCACGCTCTCGGCGCGCTGCCGCGCCAGCTGTTCGTTGTAGGGCGCGGCGCCCTGCGGATCGGCGTGGCCGACCACCACCAGCGCCGCGTTGGCCATGTCGCCCGTCTTCAGGCACTGCGCGAGCGACTTCAGCTCGGACTTGGCCTCTTTGGTCAGCTTGGCGCTGTCGAAGCGGAAGGTGGGCGCGGACAGGCCGGCGTCCTGGCAGGCCTTCCACACCTCGGTGCTGTAGTCGAAGTCGACCCACATGTCCTGCACGGTCGTGGCGCGGGTGACGGTCTCGGGGGCCTCGGTCTTCGTGTGCGTCGACGACTGCGAGCCGCCGCAGCCCAGCGCGAACAGCGCGGCGCACGCCGAAGCGGCGAGGTGGGGGGTGAGGGTCTTCATGGTGTTCTCCTGGCTGGCTGGATCACGAGAGGCGGTGAGACGTCAGGGGGCCGCGCCGGCGTCGGGCTGGTCTCCGGTGACGCCCTCGACGTAGTCGTTGGCCCACTCGATGGCGCGGTCGGCGCGCTCGGTGGCCCCCTCGAGGGTGTGCTCGGCGATGCCCGCGTTGGGCGCGCCGGTGCCTTCGGTGCAGCCCGCCACCCACACAGAGCCCAGAATAAAGGCCAATGAGATCAGCAGGTTCAGCGGGCGCATCGGGGTATCCTCCACATCGGGTCTACGCCGCGTCGTAGTGCGAGGGGCGTGCCAGACGGTGGGGTGGGGCCGCGGTCGCCGCGCCCGCGGGCGGTTGGCCCCGAGCGCGGCGAGCGGCGGGGCGCGGCGCCCCGATGCCTCAGCGGTGGGTCGCCTCGAGGTGCCGCAGGGCCACCTGGGCCTCGGCGACCAGGTCGGCGTCGTCGACGTCCCAGCCGTAGTGCAACAGCGCACTGACGTAGTGCGCGGCGCGGAAGCGGGCCCGCGCCCAGGTCGCGCGATCGACGTCGCCATAGGCCACGCGGAAGGCGCCGTGGGCGTCCGGGGGCAGCAGCGCGTGCGCGATGGACAGGTCGAGCGCCGGATCGCCCAGGTGCACGTCCCCCCAGTCGATGAAGCCCACCAGCCGCCCGGCCTCGACGACCACGTGGCGGGCGTACAGATCGCCGTGCACCACCACGCGGCGCGCCGCGCCGGCCGCCTCGGCCGCCCAGGGCAGCGCGGCGTGCGCGGCGTCGAGCACGCGCAGCGCCTGCCGCGCGACCCCCAGCGCGCGGCCCGCCGAGGTGGCCCGCCAGCCGGGTCCGACCCAGCGCGACGTAGCGGTGCACCTGCGTGCGGCCCAGCCGATCCGGCGGCGCCCCGGCGGCCGCGGCGGCGTCGGGATCGAGGGCGTGCAGGGCGGCCAGCGCCCGACCCAGCGGCGCGGCGAGCGCGCGCCGCGCGCCGGCGTCCAGGCCCGCCGCGCACACGGTCTGCCCGGGCAGCATCGCGTAGCCGGCGAAGGGCGCCGGATAGTCGGCGGTGGCCTCGCCGACGAAGGTGGGCGCGGTGGTCGCGAAGGGCACCCGCGGCCCCAGCCAGCCCAGCACGCGCACCTCGCTGGCCAGCAGGTCGACGGCCAAGGTGCGCTGCGGAAACCGGAACACCCAGCGCCCGTCGACGAGGTACGCGACGTTGTCCCACCCCTGCGCCAGCCGCCGCACCGGCCGCCCCGCCAGCGCCGGGAACTGCGCCGCGATCAGCGCGGCCGCGCGCTCGGGCGAGACGGGGAACTCGGGCGTCCAGGGCTTCACCGGCCCATCGTGCCCGTCGCCCTCGACCGCTGCCAGCCCGGTTGATCGGCGGCGCGCCGGCCGCGATACTCCCGGCCCATGAGCACCTCCATCGACGCGCTGCGCCAGAAGGCCAGCCGCATCCACGCCGCCTACGACGCCCACTTCGCCGGCCAGCCGCGCATCAGCCGCGATCCCGCGCTGCTCGACGACCTGGTGCGCCAGCTCGAGGCGGTGTCCGCCGAGGCCGACGGCCTGCCCGCGGCCGAGCGCGACAGCTTCCGCGACGAGCTGCGCCAGACGCGCGACCTGTACCAGCGCGAGGCCCAGGCCGTGCGCGAGGCCCAGAAGGGCGGGGCGGACGCCTTCGAGGCGCACCACCTGTCCACCTGGGCGCAGGTGGCCTTCGGGCGCTATCGCCGGCACTTCGCCGGCAAGCCCCGCGCCACGCGCGACCTGGGCCTGCTCGGCGAGCTGATCGACGATCTCGAGCGCCTCGACGCGCAGATGCAGGGCCTGGCCAAGCGCTTCGACAACGACGAGCTGCGCGGCGCGCGCACCTCGCTCGAGGCCAACCTGAAGCTGTACCGGCAAGAGCGCGCGGCCATCCGCGAGGCCCGCCTGTCGGGCACGCTGGACGATCAGGCCGGCATCCTGGCGCAGCTCGCCAACGATCAGTTCGAGCTGTACCGCACGCACTTCGCCGGCCAGCCGCGCAACTCGCGCCGCCCGGCGCTGCTCGAGCGCGTCATCACCAACCTCGAGACCGTGCTCGACCGCATGAAGGGCCTGCAGCAGCAGGGCCTGCACGCCGAGGCCAACGACAACAACATCGGCATCGTCGAGGGGCGGCTGGCCGCCTACCGCACCGAGCTCGAGGCCGTGCGCCAGGCGCGCCAGCAGACCAGCTGGCCGGATCTGGTGAACGCGCTGGGCCAGGCCGCCAACGCGCTGTTCGACAAGTACCGCGAGAACTTCGCCGGGCACGACCGCGCCACGCGCGACGCCGACCTGCTGGCGTCGATCGCCGAGGGGCTGGTGGACGTCGCGCGGCAGATGGACGACCTCGACCGGGTGCGCGAGGACGACACCAACCAGCACAACCTGCAGATCGTGCTCGACCACCTGCGCCTGTACGACCGCGAGCACGGGCTCATCCGGCAAGCCCGCGACGCCCAGCAATGAGCGCGGGCGACGCGCGACTGCACCTGCGGGTGCGCGGCCGGGTGCAGGGCGTGTTCTTCCGCGCCAGCACGCAGTCGACCGCGCGCGACCTGGGCCTGACCGGCTGGGTGCGCAACCTGCCCGACGGCGACGTCGAGGCGGTGGCCGAGGGGCCGCGCGACGCCCTCGAGCGCCTGCTGGCCTGGACCCACGAGGGCCCCGCGCAGGCCCGCGTCGACGCCGTCGACCCCACCTGGACCGAGGCCACCGGCGAGTTCGCCGACTTCTCGGTCCGCCGTTGATCGGCGCGCTCGCCGCCCTCGTCGCCCTCGCGGCGCCCCCGCCCGAGCCGACCCTGATCTATCCCCTGGATCGCGCGCCCCAGGTGTCGTCGACCTTCGGCACCTTCCGCATCGGCCACCACCACGCCGGCCTCGACCTGACCACCGACGACGACGAGTCGATCCGCGTGCTGGCCGCCGCCGACGGCGAGGTGTATCGCATCCGCCGCAACCACACGGGCTTCGGCCGCGCGGTCTACGTGCGCCACCCGGATGGCCGGCAGACCGTCTACGCCCACATGTCGGCCTTCGCGCCCAAGCTGCTGCCCGCCGTGCGGCGCGCCGCCGAGAAGACCGGCGGCTTCTACGTCAACGCGCGCGTGCGCCCCATCCCGGTGAAGGCCGGCGAGGCGCTCGGCTGGGTGGGCACCAGCGGCACCGACCTGGTGCACCTGCACTTCGAGCTGCGCGGCAAGCACGGCCAGCCGATCAACCCGCTGACCAACGGGCTGGTGCTGCCCGACACCAAGCGCCCCATCCTGGCGCGCCTGCTGCTGTCGCCGCGCGACCACGACGCCCACGTCGAGGGCAGCCACGACGAGGCGATGTACGACCTCGCGAACCTGAAGGCGCCCATCGAGCTCGGCGGCGACGTCGCCCCGCTGCTCGAGGTGAACGATCACATCGACGGCGGCCCGCGCGATCTGACGCCGCACCAGATCAGCCTGTCGGTGGACGGCCGCCTGTGGCACCGCACGCGCTACGACCTGACCAGCTACGCCGAGAAGGGGCTGACCGAGCTCGACTTCGACCCGCGCCGCCGCAACCACGGTGAGGGCGTCTTCAACAAGCTGTACCAGGACGGCCCGCGCCTGCCCTACCACCCCAAGCCCGGGCGCACGCTCGACCGCCTGAAGCCGGGACCCCACACGCTGACCCTCGAGGCCGTCGACGCCTTCGGCAACGTCAGCACGCAGGACGTGCCCATCGTCGTGAAGCGGAAGCCGGTGGGCCCCTGCCTGTGGCGGCGGTCGCGCCTGCCCGGCTGGAAGCGCCCCGCGCCGGCGCCCGAGGATCGCGTCTGGCGGCGCGACCTGCTGGTGGTGCCCACGCCCAACCTGTGCGCGCGCGGCGGCGCGTTCGTCGACGTGCGCGTCGACGGCAAGCGCTCGAGCCACTTCCGCGTCACCCGCCTCGCCGGCCGCCCGGCCGTCGCCCTCGACGTCGACACCAAGCGCGATCACGACATCCGCATCGGCTGGCGCGCCGGCGACGCCACCCCCGTCTGGTACCAGGTGCAGAGCCAGGCGGTGAAGCCCGGCGCCGAGATCGACCACGGCCCCTTCCGCCTCGTGGTCGGCGAGAAGGCGCTGTTCTTCGACGTGCCCACCGAGGTCATCGAGCGCCCCAACCCCGGCGCCCCCGGCCTGACCCCGGTGACCCCGCTGTACGTGCCCGCCAACGGCTGGACGCCCGCCTACGGCGCCAGCCGCGCCGGCCTGCGCCCGCCCCCGAAGGCGCCCAGCGACCGCGTCGCCCTGTTCCTGCACGACGCCGGCCGCTGGTGGGTCATCGGCAAGGGCTTCCGCGACGGCTACATGGGCGGCGGCACCGTGCACTTCACCGGCTACGCGCTGATGCGCGACACGACGCCCCCGGTCATCGAGGACGCCAAGGTCGAGCTCCACCCCTTCGCCCCGCGCCTGATCGTCCCCATCCGCGAAGAGGGCAGCGGCGCGCGCCGCCCCACCCTGCGCGTCGACGGCGCCGAGGTCGCCGCCGAGTGGCAGCATGCGTTCAAACGCATCGTGTGGTTGCCGCTCGACCCGGTGAAGAAGGGCGAGCGGACGGTCGAGGTGACCGTCGAGGATCGGGCGGGCAACACCGCGACGCGGAAGCAGACGGTGCGCTGGCCCTGAGTGGGTGCGTCAGTCGGCCGGGCACTCCGGCGCAGCATCGAACCTCTGCGCGACGGCCGTGTACTCGCCCGGCTCGGTCTCGTTGTCGGGCCGCACCACGCGCCAGTGGTCCCGCTGGCTGTCTGTCACACACGGGTAGGAGAGGAAGTCGACGTAGCGCTGAGACTGCTCGTCGAACCAAAGCTGGCCGGTGCCGGGCGACCCGCACCCGTTGTTGCAGAAGAACGGACCCTCCCGCCGGCGGCACTCCGTCCCGTCGTCCAAGGTGTCGAAGACCCACCCGTCGTCGGCGTTGCGCGGATCGACCGTGCAGACGCCATCGACCGGGTCCGTACACGTGCACACGAACGCGTCGACCACCGTGGCATCGTCCGCCGACGCGTCCGACGCGCCCACATCCTTGACGCTCTCGGCGTCACGCCCCGCCGCCTCATCGGCATCGGATTGGCACCCCACCGTCCAAACGCCGACCACGCAGCCCACCGCCATCAACCACCGCCGAACGCTCATCGCCCGCCCTCCATCGGTGCCGCCCAGGGGCACCGGCCCGGTCACGCCGCCGCACCTGACGCGGTAGCGTCCCGGACCTTACCACCGCGCGTCAAATGCTCGGGCGACGTCACCCGCCCGCGTCCGGGGCGCCGGCGTCGGGGGCCGGCGGCGGCGGGGGCGCCGCCGCCTTCTCGCGGTACGGACCTCGCGGCGCTTTCTCGGTCGGCGTGACGCCCTCCACCGGCTCGGTCGGCAGCGCCACGCGGGGCGCGGCGGGGGCGCGGGCGCGCACGGCCAGCGCCTGGGCCTGGCGGGACAGGTCGATCGACTCGGCCAGCAGGCGCGCCGACTCCTGATCGGCGTGGAAGCCCATCGAGTTCTCGCTGGCCACGAAGTCCAGGCGCCACATGGCTTGCCGCTGCAGGGCGTACAGCCGCTCGAGCGTCTCGGGCGGCGCGCCGGCCGCCTTGGCCTCGCGCAGGGCGTCGAGCATGTCGGTCATCGCGACGGCGGCGCGGTCGATCAGGCCCGCCGTGCGATCCTGGATGGTCGCCACGCGCGCTTGCAGCTCGGCCTCGGACACGTTGTGGCAGGTCTGGCAGGCGCGGTTGACCATCAGCAGCGGGCTGCGCACCCAGTGATCCGACACCTTCATCGCCCCCTCGCGCACATAAGGCATGTGGCAGTCGGCGCAGGCGACGCCGGCGGCCGCGTGGGTGCCCTGCGACCACAGCTCGAACTCGGGGTGCTGCGCCTTGTAGACGGGCGCGCCGGTCTCGCCGCTGCGACCGCTTGGTCACCCGCTCGGTCTTCAGCTGATCCGACAGCATGTAGGCGTGGCCGCGCCGCTCGCGGTAGTCGATCGAGAAGGCATAGCCCGCGTACAGCCGCCGCAGCCAGGGCTGCGTCTCGAGCTTCTGCTCGGGCATCGCGCTCGACCCACCGTAGCGCGTGTGCGTGACGTCCACCGTGCGCTGATAGCTGTCGTACTGCCGCGGCCAGTTCGCCCCCCACGGCGCGGGATCGGTCGTGACCTCGTTCACCTCCATCACCCGCGCGAAGGGCGTCTGCGCCTCGAACTTGCGCGTGAAGATGCTGACCAGCAGCGCGGCGATGGCGAAGGTCGCCACCGCGGCGAGGCCCAGCACCGCCACCAGCATCCACGGCGCGCGGCCCTTGCTCCCGTCGTCGCTCATCGGTCCCCTCTCATCTCATCGCCCCAGCCCCAGCCGCGGCCCGTGCCCGACGTCCGAATGGCAGCGCGTGCAGGTGGGCGCCTCGGCCGCGTTGGCCAGCACCGGGTGCAGCAGATCGGCGTGGCAGCGCTCACAGGCGGCCTGCAGGATGCGCCGGTTGCTCGGCGTCATCTGAATCGGCTCGTGGAAGTCCTGGAAGGTGAAGGCCCAGGAGTGGTTGAAGCCGTTGACCGCCTTGGCCATCCACTTGCCGACGAAGTCGGCGGGCAGGTGGCAGTCGTTGCACACGGCCACGTCGGCGTGGCTGGCCTTGGCCCAGCCGTCGTACTGCGGGTTCATGATGTGGCAGTTGGCGCAGTTGGCGGGATCGGGGCTGAAGTAGCTCCAGCCCTCGCCGTAGCCGAACGTGAAGGCGCCCAGGCCGACCAGGACACCGAGCGTGAGCGCGGCGGCGAAGGCGACGCCGGTGATCCAGGAGCGCCCGGGTGGGAGTGCCATCTCGTCCCCTCGGTGCCCGGCCGGGCGGTGGTCGGACGGTAACTAGGGATGAGAGCGGAAGGGAAGGGGTCGCGGGGGTCAGGAGGGGCGTGGGGCAAGGTCAAGGTCAAGGTCAAGGTCAAGGTCAAGGGCAAGGGCGAGGGGGCGCTGGTGCTCGGGAGAGGAGGTGGGTCAGTCCAGCCAGACCAGCGACGTCAGGCCGCGGCTGTCGTCGGGGGCGCCGACGTTCCAGCGCTCGTCGCTGCGGCCCATCTCGGCGTCGTAGACGCGGATCCAGCTGCCGATGCTGCCGATCAGCGACAGGTGCTGGCCGTCCATGAAGGGCACCATGTAGTGCGGCACCCAGCCCGAGTCCTCGGCCTGCTCGACCGGGTTGCCGCGGCCGTCGAGCAGCGTGATGACGATGTCGTTGCCCGACTGGTTGAGGGCGACGACCAAGCCGTCGTGACCCTGGCCGACCGCCTCGAACTCACCCCAGTCGGCGTCGGCCAGCAGGCGCGGCTCGCCCTCGACGGGCAGCACGTACAGCTTGTCCTGATTGGGGCTGGTGACCACCAGATCGCGCCCGTCCAGCAGGCCGAAGCCGCGGATGGCGTTGGGGTAGCCGTCGGGGCCGGGCCCGGGAATCGAGCCGAGGTACTCCCCAGCGAGGTTCCAGGTGTGCAGCACCACGTCGCCGTCGCCGACCACCACGCGGCGGGTGGGATCCCAGAACACCTTGCGCAGGCCGCCCTCGGGGTACAGCGGCTCGCCGGTCAGGTCGGTCATCTCGAAGTCGGTCTGTCGCGTGCCATCGGGCGCCAGGCGGACGATCTGCGGCGGGTACAGATGGCCGTCGGCGTGGCGGACGCTGAGCAGGAAGCCGCCGCCCTCGGCGGGCGGCACCAGCGCCAGCCCCTCGATGCGGCGGTCGCTCACCTGCGCCATCTGGCCGAGGAACTCGCCGTCGCTGCCGAAGACCCACAGGGCGCCGTTGTCGGTGGTGGTGACGACGTCGCCGGCGACGCGCACCGCCGCGGTCGCCTGCGCCGTGCAGTCGCCCACGCGCACGGTCGCGGTCACCTGCACCGGGCCGGTGAAGCGCGGCCACGGCGCGTCGGGGCCCAGCGTCCAGTAGGCCGTGCCGTTGGCGCGCACCACCTGGCGGGTGTCGGGCACCTCGGCGGCCAGGGTGACCTCGGCGGCGTCCGCCGGGCCGTAGCGCAGCTCGACCGGCTCGCCGCGGGTGTAGACGCGATCCTCGACGACCTCGAGCGTGGCGGACGGCGCGTCGCAGGGCGGCAGCGCGGCGTCCGGCAGCTCGATCGCGCCGGCGTCTCGCTGGGGGTTGGGTTCGCCGCCCACGCCCGGCGTGCCCCCCGCGCCCGGCTGACCGCCCGCGCCCGGCTGACCGCCCGCCCCCGTCCCGCCGTCCAGCGACCCGACGATCACACCACCGCCGCTCCCGCCGCCCACCGGCTGGCAGGCGACGGCGACCGCGGCCACCAGCAGGGCGAGGGACAGACGACGCATGGCGGCACTCCTCCGGGCCAACGCGGCGCCACACGATAGTGAGGGCGTGCGGACGATGCCAACGCCGCGCCGCTACGGCACCGCGCGGCCCAGCGCATAGGGCAGCAACTTCGCGATGTTGCGCGCGTCGTCGATGCCGCGGTGGTGGGTGCCGTCGAGGGGCAGGCCCACGCGCCGCAGGGCCTGGCCCATGCCGAAGCGCTTGCGGGTGGCCAGCGCGTCCGAGAACGCCTGCTTGATGTTCAGGTGGTCGCGGCCGAAGGGCAGCGTCACCCGGTGGTGGGCGGCGTCCTGGGCGAACTGGTTCTTGTCGTAGTTGCCCCACGACGAGAACAGCGGGGGTGGACCACCGCCGGCGTGGCGCACGACGAAGCGGGTCAGGCGCTCGATGACCTCGGCGAAGCCGGGGGCGGCGTCCACCTGCGCCTGGGTGATCGAGGTCAGCTCGCGGCAGAAGGGCGTCAGCGTCGGGTGGCGCACCGGGCGCACGAAGGACTGGAACTCGTCCTTCGGCTGCAGGGTGTCGCCGTCGACCAGCACGGCGCCGATCTCGATGATCTCCATCTGGTTCTTGGGCACGGTGCCGCGGTCGCAGCAGGTCGCCTCGAGGTCGATGACCAGGTAGTCTCGGGCGCTCATGGGGTCCTCCTTCCCGGCCTTCGGTGGCCGACGGAGCCCAAGGTAGAGGGTAGGAACCGATGCCGCCCGGACACGATCCCGGACACGTCGCGTTCGACTGGGACGACCTGGTGGCGCACCTGATCGAGACGCACGGGACGCTGGCGCGGGTCGCCGAGATCGTCACCGCCGACCTGGGGTTCGAGATCGCGGTCGAGAGCGCCGAGCGGGGCCTGCGCCGCCTGCGCGACCGCGGCGCGCAGGACGGTGGAGACTGGGGCCAGCGCGTGCTGCGCTGCTTCGGCCTGCCCACCGCCCTCGGCGACCGCGTGCGCTGGATGGGCCAGTACCACACCCGCTTCGTCGACCTGCCGGCCAGCCTGGGCGCCGAGCTGGTGCGCGCCTGGGATCGCCCGCCGGTCAGCGAGGCGCGCGAGCGCATCTGGCTGCTGCTGGCGCGCGCCAACCTGGTGCTGCGCCGCCGCGAGGACGCGCGGCCGTTGCTGCAGCAGGCGGCCCTGGCGGCGCCGAACGCCGAGCCGGCCGCGCAGGCCGAGCTGGCGCTGGTCGAGTGCTTCGCCCTGCTGCGGGACGACCGCGCCGCCGCCGACGCGGCGCTGGCCCGCGCCGGTGCCTTGCTCGAGGCCCCCGACCACGGCATGTCGGCCCACGATCACGCCTGCCTGTTCGCGCGCTGGATCGACCAGGTCGCCTATCCGCTGAACAAGGGCCTCGACGGCCCGCCCGATCACGCCGCCGCGCTGGACCTGTACCGCCGCATCCCCGCCGACGGCCCGCTGTTCGCGCGCTGCCGCCGCGCCAACGGGCTGGGTTGGACGCTGCTGAAGCTGGGGGATCGCGCCGCCGCCGAGCGCCACGCCCGCGACGGCGTCGAGGCCGCCGGCGACAGCGGCTCGCTGCGCCTGCGCGCGATGGCGCTGAACCTGCTGGCCCGCACGGTCAGCGGCGACGAGGCGGCGCGGGCGCGCGCCCGCGCCCTGGCCATCGCGCAGCACCTCGAGGACGAGGCCCTCGCCGTCCGGTTCGACTGGACTACTCGGCGAGCCAGCGCGCGGCCTGCCGCGCGTAGTAGGTGAGGATGACGTCGGCGCCCGCGCGCCGGATGCCGGTCAGCGCCTCGAGCACCACCTTCTTCTCGTCCAGCCACCCGTTCTGGCTGGCCGCCTTCAACATCGCGTACTCACCGCTGACCTGATAGGCCGCCACCGGCAGCGCGGTCATCTCGCGCACCGCCCGGATGACGTCGAGGAAGGGCCCCGCCGGCTTCACCATCACCATGTCGGCGCCCTCGGCCTCGTCGCTCTCGACCTCGCGCAGGGCCTCGCGCACGTTGGCGGGATCCATCTGGTAGGTCTTCTTGTCGCCGAACTTCGGCGCCGAATCGAGCGCGTCGCGGAAGGGGCCGTAGAAGGCCGAGGCGTACTTGACCGTGTAGGCCATGATCGACACCTCGGTGAAGCCCGCGGCGTCGAGCGTCTGCCGGATGGCGCCCACGCGCCCGTCCATCATGTCGCTGGGCGAGATGATGTCGGCCCCGGCCTCGGCCTGCGACAGCGCCTGCTTGCACAGCACCTCGACCGTCTCGTCGTTCAGGATGCGCCCGTCCGGCGCCACGATGCCGTCGTGCCCGTCCGCCGAGTAGGGGTCGAGCGCCACGTCGGTCATCAGGGTCAGCTCGGGGAAGCGGGCCTTCAGCCCCTTCAGCGCGCGCTGCACCAGCCCGTCCGGGTTGTGCGACTCCTCGCCGCGCGAGGTCTTGAGCGCCTCGTCCACCGCCGGAAACAGCACCACCGCGTGCACGCCGTCCTTCAGCGCGCCCTCGGCCTCGGCGTACAGCGCGTCGAGGCTCAGCCGGCTGCACCCCGGCATCGACGCGATGGGCTGCGTCCCCTGCCCGTCGTGCACGAACAGCGGGTAGATGAAGTGATCGGCCGACAGCCAGGTCTCGCGGGCCATCGCCCGCACCCACGCGCTCTTGCGGTTGCGGCGGGGTCGAATCGTCAGGTCGAGCATGGGCCTCCTCCGTTCTCGGCGCCCGACGTCATCGCAGCCCGCGGGGCGGATGTCCACCGGGTGCGCCGCCGAGCTTCGGAAGGGCGTCCGATCGCAAGCGGAGCGTCGGCTGATCGCAAGCGGGACGTCGGCTGATCGCGAGCGGGCTGCTGCCTGCGCACCCGGGACTACGCACCGGGATCGTCCTCCGACCACCATCGCGCCGAGCCATCGTCGGCCTCGATGGCGGCAGCCCGGGCGGCCGTCGAGTTGCCGTGCTCGATGACCTTCACGAGCTTCCACAGGGCCGTCGTGGGGTTGTACCAGGGATCGTCCGCGTCGGCTGCCCGGCCGTGAAGGTGAATCGCACGCGCGTGCGCTTGAGCTCGGCGCTCATCGGTCAGCAACTCGTGGTCGAAGAGCGGCGCCTTGTCATGGCGATACTTGGGCATCGCGGCGTGAAGGGCGCGTTGGCAGTCGTGCCGGTGGATGCCGGCCGTCTGGTCGGCAAAGTGAAGCAGTGCCCAGAGCTCGACGCAGGGGCTGCTCCAGGCGAAGCCGACGCCCTTGTGTGTGGCCCGCGCGCGAGCGTCATGAAAACACCCGTGCTCGTCCCGGTCGCAGACCGCCCAGACCTCGAACCGGCCGCCCGACCGCCGCGCCTGCTCCCGCAATCGGTCCAGTTCCCGGCAGGCTTCGCGGACGACCGTCTTGGGGACGCCGCGCTGACCCATGACCTGGACGTTCACCTCGGGCCTTCGGAACCGTTGAGCGAGGTGATCGAGGTAGTCCTTCTCGGTCTTGCCCTCACAGCCGATCCAGACGTGGTGGGCGACCGATCGCGAACCGAGCTTCCGCTTCAGGCTCGGCGCTTTTGGGGGTCCGCCTCGCTTCCGACGAGGGGCCACCTACTCGACCCGATGCCGCGCGATCGCGGCGGCCAGATCGCCCACGACCGGCGTGCCACCCAGGCGTCCTTCGTGATAGGCGCGCCGCAGATCATCCCGCGCCCGAGTCTTGAACTCGGCGAGGGGGATGACGGTCGAGTTGCCCACGCGGTCCTTCTGGACAAAGACGACCGAGTCTCGCCGCACGCTGTTGATGAGCGTCTCGTCGTGGGTCGAGAACACCAGCTGCGCGCCATTGGGGTTGGACTCGGGATCGGTGAACATGGCCACCAGCGCCGCCGACAGCCGCGGGTGCAGGCTCGCGTCCAGCTCGTCGAGGACGAGGAGCACGCCCTTCTGCAGGACCTCCAGGATGACGTTCATGTGCATCAGCAGCATGTGGGTCCCCTGGCTCTCCTCGGACGGGTTCAAGTAGATCGGCTCCCCGTCTGGGCCGACGTGCCCAAGCTCGAGCGCCTTGCTCCTCGAGATCTCGGCAATGACCTCCTCGTGCACGTCCGGAGCGAGGCCACGCAGTGAGTCCGCCGGCGGCAGGGGTATGTCACGGGATCGAAAATCAGAGACGCCCACGTCGGCACGGGCGAGCAGGTCGCGCACGAGCGCAGCCCGACCGGGGGCGAGGATCGCAGAGTCCTCGCGAAAGACCGGAAACCTACGACCCATCAGGGAGTTGGAGAACGCGCACCGCTGGGCGAACCACGCGTAGATCGGTGTGAGCTGTCGGTGATTGTTCTGCGCAGCCGCCGACAGCAGCAGGCTGTTGGGCCGCGTGAGATCGGCGATGGTCTGCTTGCGCCCCAGCAGGTTGGGGCCGAAGTAGAAGGGGTCGTCTTCCGCGATGTTCCGGTGGAACCAGACCTGCTGGTAGCCCTCGGGGAACGCGTACAGCCACTCCTCGTGGACGCGTGTAGCGTCGTACCGGAAGCCATAGCTGTACCGTACGCCGTCAACCGCGAAGTCGATGTCGAACGACGTGAGCGGCGTCTCCGCCGCGTCACCCAACTTGAACGGGGAGAAGCGCATCTTGCCGCCGGGCTTGCGGTCGACGAAGGACCCGACCACCTCGGCCCGCATCGTCTCGATGGCGGCCAGCAAGTTGGACTTGCCCGACGCGTTCCCGCCGTAGATCGCCGCGACCGGCAGCACGCCGTGCTTCAGCCCCCCGAGCGAGAAGCGGTGATCGGGCTCGTCCTTGAACCGGGTGCCGACCAGCGACAGCTCGACCGGATCGCGGAAGGACCTGAAGTTCTCGACACCGAAACGTAGGAGCATGGCGCACTCGTTTCACCGAAGACAGCCAAAGAAGGCCGCCTTTCTGCCGAATAGTGCCGCAAACATCGATTTCTGTCGACAGGACGACCAATCTGGCGTTGAACGCACACCCGCACCGTGAAGCCGATCGCGGTCCATCGAGCGTCGCCGGGTCTCGGCATCGCGCCGTCCTTCGAGTCGCGTCGCCACGCTGCACCTCCGCGCCCTACTGCTGCGATCGGCGGTCAATCCGCGCCGCCTACGGTTCGCACCCCACCTCTGCCGACCGGGCGCTGCCGAACAGCGGCTCGGCCCGCTCGCGGAAGCGCCGCCCTCCGAGGTAGGTGAGCCGAACATCCTCCCGCGGACTGCGGACGAACCCGGCGGGGTAGCCGAAGAAGACGATGCAGGATTCGCCGTCGACATCGCCCTCGAACCGGACGTACTCGCCCAGGCCGCCGCGCACCGCCCACCGAACCTCACCACCGGGGGCGAGATCCTCGGGATGCGTGGTGGACGGCCCCGACGACGCGACGAGCGACAGGTCGCGGATCGGGGTGCTGGCGGCGTTGCGGACGGTCACCACGTGCCGCCGGGGCAGCACCACCCAGTACGCGACGCCTCCGACCGCCACGAGCAGCACGCCGGCCAACGTCTTCCGCATGGGCTCACCCCCACAGCGCCGGCAGCGGCACGGCGAACAGCCGCTCGCCGAAGGGCACCACCACGTCGTGGTCGTACAGCACCATGCCCAGGGCGAAGCGGTCGCCGCAGGCGTCGGCGAGGCGGCGCAGGCCGGCGAAGTCGGCGGGCGTGGCGGTGGCCGAGGCCTTCACCTCGACGCCGACGACGCGGCCGGCGCCGTCCTCGATCACCACGTCCACCTCGTTGCCGTCCTTGTCGCGGTAGTGGAAGAAGTCGTGGCGGTCGTCGGCCCAGCTCGCGAGCTTCAGCAGCTCGGCCAGCACGAAGGACTCGAGCACGGGGCCGAAGGCGCTGCGGTCGGCGCGCACGCGATCGGGCGAGAGATCCCGCAGCGCGGCCAGCAGGCCGGCGTCGAGGAAGTGCAGCTTCGGCGTCTTGATCAGCCGCTTCAGCGCGTTGCTCGACCACGGCGCGAGGGTGCGCGACAGGAAGAGCTGCTCGACCAGGCCCACGTACTTCTGCGTCGTGACCCGGTTCAGGCCCAGCGCGCCGCCGACGGACGTGTAGTTCACCAGCTGCCCGGCGTGGTGGGCGAGCACGCGCAGCAGCCTCGGCATGTGCTGGACGTGCTCGATCTGGGCGAGGTCGTGCACGTCGCGCTGGAGGATCGCCTCGGCGTAGTCGAGCAGCCAGCGTCGCCGGCGGGCCCAGGCCGGGCGCTGCAGGGCCTCCGGGTAGCCGCCGGCGAGGACCGCCTGCACCAGATCGTCGCCGGTGAGCAGGGCGCCGGGTGGGGGCACCTGGCCGGCGAAGGCCCGCGCCAGGAAGGTCGGCGGGCGCTCTGCGCGGAGCTCGGCCTGCGCCAGGGGCAGCAGTCGGACGATCTCCATCCGGCCCGCGAGCGAGTCGGCCACCCGGGGCAGCGTCATCACGTCCGCCGAGCCGGTGAGCAGGAAGCGGCCCGGCCGCGGATCGTCATCGACGCTCTGCTTGATGGCGAGCAGCAGCTCGGGCGAGCGCTGCACCTCGTCGATGACCGCGCGCTCCAGGCCCCGAACGAAGCCGGTCGGATCGGCGCTGGCCGCGGCGAGGGTGCTGGCGTCGTCGAGGGTGAGGAAGGGCATCGCGTCGTCCGCGCACGCCCGCACGAGGGTCGTCTTGCCCGACTGTCGAGGCCCGATCACCAGGACGACGCGGGTGTCCGCGAGGGCCGCTCGGATGCGCTGTCGGGCGAAACGTGGGTACATGCTCTCCGCGCGGTGCCGGCCCCCCGAGCGGGCGGCCGATCGAAGGTCGACGGCCGTCCAATCGTAAGTAGACGCCCGTCCAATCGCAAACAGATGCTCGTCCAATCGTAAGCGAACGTCCGTCCAATCGTAAGCGGACGTCCGTCCAATCGTAAGCGGTCGTCCGTCCAATCGTAAGCGGGCGTCCGTCCAATCGTAAGTGGGCGTCCGTCCAATCGTAAGCGGGCATCCGTCCAATCGTCAGCGGCGCTGCCGTCGGCCGGCCGTCGGGCGCGGCCGCGTCGCGCATCGTCCTCGCGCCAGCGGGCCGCTCGTCGCCGACGGCCGACCGCCCCCCCGGGGCGTCGCCCACCGCGCGGCCCGACGACCCTCTCACTCCCTTCCTCGCCCGCGCAGTACACTGCCCCCGTGATCCGCCGCACCTATCGGTTCGCCCGCGGTCAGCTGGGCAGCGTTCGCGCCATCTACCTGGCGGGCAACCGCATCCGGCGCCGCGAGGCGCTCGACCCCGCGCGGCCGCACGTGGTGCTGCTGCACGGCTTCTTTCAGACGCGCAACGTGTGGCGCGCCATGGAGCGGCGGCTGCGCGCGGACGGCTTCGAGGTCACCAGCTTCGCCCTGCGCGGCGTCGGCCCCTTCAACACCCTGCCCATCGAGGTGGTCGCGGCGCGCGTGCACGACAAGATCGAGCGGCTGGCGCGCAAGGGCGTCGAGGCGGTGCACCTGGTCGGCCACAGCAAGGGCGGCCTGGTCGCCCGGGCCTGCGTGCAGCTCTACGGCGGCGCGCGCATCCGCAGCGTCACCACCCTGGGCACGCCGCATCACGGCACGCCGACCGCCGCGGTGGCCGTCGCGCTCACCGGCTTCGGGCTGCTGCGCTCGTCCGCCTTCGACCTGCTGCCCCGCTCGCAGTTGGTGCGCGCCCTGCGCGACCACCCCTTCCCGGCCGCCGTCCCGCTGACCTCGATCTACTCCACCGGCGACCTCGTCTGCCCCTGGTGGTGCTCGCACATCGACGACGGCGCCAACGTGCGCTTCCGCCGCCTGGGCCACGTCGCCCTCACCTACGCGCCGGACGTCTACGCGGAGGTCCGTCGCCGCCTGTACGCTGCCGAGCCGGCGCCGACGCCCGTGACCTGACGGCCCCAGGAGATCCGATGCTCCCCTTCCTCGCCCTGCTCGTCCTCGCCGCGCCGCCCTCGGTGACCGTCGGCGACCTGCCCGCGGCCCTGCGCCTGCCGATGCCCGCGGGCGCCAACCGGCCGGTCACCGTGAAGGTCAGCGGTGATCCCGCCGAGGTGTGGGCCGCCGCGTCGGCCACCGATCCGCGCCGCCTGCCGCTGGTGCCCGCCGCCGACGGCTGGGCCTTCAACCTGGGCGACCCCCGCCTGGCCGCGGCCGTCGAGGGCGCGGCGCAGTTCCAGGTGTACGCGCGCTACGCCGACGGGCGGCGCGCCGAGAGCCTGCCCATCTTCTTCGAGGCCGTCCCGGCTTCGCGCCCGACGGTGACGCTGGTGCGCGCGGACGGCGCGCGCGACCCGGTGTCGTTCGGCGCCCGGTGGGTGGATCCCGCGACCGTCGACCGCCTCGAGTTCGCCTGGCGCCCGGTCGGCCCGAAGGGCCCGGCGGTGGTGAAGACCGGCGTCACCCGCGTCGACGTCGATGCGCCCCCCGCGGGCACCACCGCCTCCCTGCCGATCAAGGGCGACCTGCGCGCGGCCTGGCTGAAGGCCGGCGAGCTGGAGGTGACGGACGAGGCGGGCGCCTGGCTGGGCGCCCTGCGCGCCATCCCGGCCGCGCTCGATCTACCCGGCGAGCAGGCCCGCTTCACCGTCGTCCAGCGCCGCAGCGAGGATGTGCCCGGCACCCACGGCTACGTCGAGGTGCACCTCGGCGACATCACCGGCGGCCAGGTGGCGATCACCCTGCGCGCCGCCGACGGCCAGGTGTTCGCGACGGCGCAGTCGGCCAAGGTGGGCGACGTGGTGCACTTCGACCTGCGCGGCCAGCGGCACGTCGTCGTGGTGGAGAAGCTGGTGAACATGCTGATCGGGGACGATCACGCGGAGCTGACCGTGCGGCGCGCCGACGTCGCGCCCTGAGCGACCGCGGCGCCGCGGCCGCTCAGCCGCGCGGTCGTTGCCGTTGCCGTTGCCGTCGCCGTCGACGTCGCCGACTCGGTCAGCGAGGAGGCCGCCGACCCCCTCCGCGCCCAGCGCCGCTGTCGCCGACTCGGCCAGCGAACCGGCCGCCGGGCGCCGCGGCGCCCTTCGCGCGCCGCCCGCCCGCTCGGCCCCCTACCCCTCGGCCGCCATCCGCGCCCGGTACTCGGCGAGCGCCTCGACCACGGCCTGCTGGCCGCCCCAGCGGTGCTGCAGGCTGTCGAGCACGACGACCACCTGCTGGCCGGCCTCGCGGCCCAGCCGATCCTCGAGCGAGGACTTGCAGCGCAGCAGGATCTCGATGACGCCGGCGCGGTCGCCCTGGGCGTCGCGGGCCTCTGCGATGACCATGCAAGCCAGCACGTAGCGCACGGGATCGTCGTCTTCGAGGGCGCCCTCGCGCGCGGCGGTCGCGTGCTCCTCGGCCTCGGCGGGCCGGCCCTGGCGCATGGCGGCGGTGGCTTGGGCGAAGCGCACCTGCCCGGCCAGGCCCTCGTCGCCCAGGGCGCGGGCCTCTTCGAGCATGTCCTCGAGGCGCTCGGGCGTGGCGCCGCCGCCGAGGTAGTCGTGGACGCCGCGGCGCTCCATGCGCAGCTGGAACGCGATGGCGGGCTGGTCCAGCCGCTCGGCCAGCGCCACCGCGTGGTCGAGATCCTCCATCACCTTCTTCAGGCGGAAGGGCCCCTGCCCCAGGTACAGGTTGGCGCGCAGCCGCAGCGCGTGCAGCAGATCCATCCGCCGCCCGACCTGCCCCAGGCGCTCGATGAGATCGGTCAGCGCGCCGATGGCCTCGTCCAGCCGCAGCTGGGCCGTGCGCAGCTTGATCAGCCGCTTCGTCGCCTTCAGCTCGAGGTCGAAGTCGCCCAACACGAAGGCCATCGCCTTGGCCTTCACCAGCGTGCCGTCGGCGCGCTCGGCGCGATCGGGCTGCTCGGCCTGCAGCACGCCCCGCCCGTACAGGTACTCGGCCTGCAGCGCGGGATCCTCGGCCGCCTCGAAGGCCTCGGCCAGCGCCACCTCGGCGGCGTACAGATCGCCGAGCGCGGTCAGACCGGCCGCCGCCTCGGCGTGCAGCCGCGCGGCGTCGTCGCCCTCGGCCAGCGCCGCCTCCTCGGCCAGCTCGACCAGCCGCGCCCGGATGGCGTCGTCGGGATCGACCTCGGGCCCGGCGCCCTCGTCGTTCTGCCGCTCGCTCACTGCTTCGCCGCCTCGGCCGCGGCCACCAGCGCCTCGAGCTCGGCCATCTGCCCCTCGCGCGTGCCCTGGTGCTCGGTGGCCCAGGCCGTCGCCGCCTGCACCTGGCTGGCGTGCTCCTGCTCCAGCCGCGTCTTCTCGGCCGCCAGCGTCTGCAGCTCCTGCTCCGCCGTCTGCTCGCCCTGCTGCACCTCGGCGATGCCCTGCTCGGCGCTCTGCTGGTCGGCCTCGATCTGCTGGCCCAGCCCGTCCAGCGCGCCCTTGTCCGCGTCCACGCCGCCCTTCACCTGCGACGTCGTCTGCGTGCGCGCGCTGGCCTCCTGCCCGGCCGCCTGCGCCGCCTCGCTGGCCGCGTCGGCCGCGTTGGTCGTCCCCTCGGCCGCCTCACCCAGCTGCTTCGTCTTGCCGCCGGCCCCGCCGCCCTTGGCGATCTTCTCCGGCAGCATGCCGAACAGCTGCAGCATCTTGCTCAGGATGGGCGCCAGCATGCCGTGGCCCTTGCTGCCGGACGCCTTGCCCTCGGCGGCCTGGCCGCTGGTCTCGTCGGCCTTCCCCTTCAGCTCGGTCTGCTTCTCGAGCAGCGCGTCGGCCTCGGCCTGCAGCGCGTCGGCGCCGCCCTGGTTGGCCTCGACCATGCCCTTGGCGCCCTGCATCTCGGTCACCTGGGCCTCGCCCTCGACGCTCAGCGCCTGCAGGTCGGCCTTGGCCTCGGTCAGCCGCGCCTCCTCGGCCAGCACCTCTTCCATCGCCAGCGCCGCGCCGTCGATGCGCCCCGGCGCGTCCAGCGGCGGCGAGGGCAGCGACGCGGTGATCTCGGCCAGCTTGGCCTGAATCAGCGCGACGTGATCCACCGGCGCGCCGCCCGGCCCCGCGGCCCCCGGGCCCGCGCCCGGCCCACCCGCGCCCGGCTGCTGCGCCTGCGCGTCGCCCCCGCCGAAGGCCCCGCCGACCGCGTCGAACAGCGCCTCGCCCGCCTTCTTCTTGTCGCCGGCCTGCGCGGTCTCCTGCTGCACCAGCTTGTCGACGTTCTTCGCCATCAGGCCCAACGAGCTGTCGGGCGGGTTCTGGCTGTGCAGGTAGTCCTTCTTGTCGCCGCCGCCCGTCGCCGCGATGTGCTGCATGCGCGCGTCGAACTGCGCCTGCGCCTGGCGGTTGGTCTCGGTGTCCAGCGGCGCCGCGGCCCCTCGCGCGTCCCGCCGCTCGGCCACGGCGCCCTGGCGATCCTGGCTGGCCTGCGAGTTGGCCGTGTTCGCCTGGTTGCGCGCCGCGACGGCCGCCTGGGCCTCCTGCCGCGCCTGCACGATGGGCGCCCGCGCCCGATCGACCGCCGACCGCCCGTCCGCCACCAGCGCGTCCGCCTCGCGCACCCCGCTGCGCGCCGACGTCATCTGGCTCTCGAGCTGGCTGACCCGCTGCTGCGCCTGCGCCACCTTCTGGCTGAACGGCACGCCATCCGCGCCCACGCCGTTGGGGTTGGCCTGGTGCGCCGAGCGCGCCATCTCGAGCGTCGTCCGCGCGTCGCCGAGCTGGCTGTTCAGCTGCCGCACGTCCGACTGATACGACCGCAGCAGCGCCTTGCGCTCGTTCAGCTCGGCCTCGGCCGCCGCGCGCTGCGCCCCGCTGCCGCGCTGCGCCGCCTGCACCTTCTGGTTGGCCTCGCGCACCCGGCGCTCGGCGTCGCGCAGCTCGGCCCGCGTCTGGTTCCGCCGCTGCGTCGCGTCGCGGTACCGCTGCTCGGCCTCGGCCTGCCGCTGCTGCGCCTCGGCCGCCTGCACGCTGGTGTCGCGCGCGCCCTTGCCGCCCCGCTGCTCGAGCTGCCGGTTGACCCGATCCTTGTGCTGCTGGCTGGTGTAGGTCTGCACCCCGCGGGCCTCGAGGCCCGCCAGCCGCTCGCCGGTGCCACGCGCGCGGAAGGTGTCGCGGGTGGCGCCCGCCGTGTTGCGCGCGTCGTCCCAGATGTCCTTCTTCATGCGGCTGGGCATCAGCCGCCCCGGCTTGCCCGGCGACCCGGCGAAGCCGCCGCCGATCGCCTCGCCGCGCCCCTTGCCCAGCTCGCCGGTCATCACGCCGGCGATGCGGCTCCACAGCGGGGGCTTGGGCATGCGCGTCGGCGGCGCCAGGGGCTTGCCCTGCGCCGCGGCCTGCGCCTTCGCGTCCCGCCGCGCCGCCGCGCGCCCGCGCACCGCCTTGCCCGAGCGCGCCGTCCAGTCGGCCGCGAAGGCCGCCGTCGTCTCCTGCAGCCCGGCCGCCTTGGCCTCGGCCGCCGCCGGATCGCTCTCGAGGTACAGGATGTCGACGGCCCTCAGCCCGATGACGATCGGTCTCAGCGCCTGCAGCGCCAGGCCCAGCGTCGCGCTCACCGTGCCCAGCAGCGCCGCCCACTTGGCCGCCAGCGCCACGAAGGGCAGCAGCGCCGGGAAGAACAGGCTGACGATGAAGCCCGCCGCCGCGACGATCCACAGGATGGACGAGATGGTGCCGACGATCTGGTTGATGCCCGTCCCGATGTCGAGCACGCCCTCGATGATGTCGATCGGGTTGCCGCTGGCGATCTTGTCGATGCCGCTGCCGATCTTGCCGCCGCCCACCAGGCCCTTGGCGGTCGTGTCGAGCCAGGCCTTGGGATCGTAGGCCAGGCGGCCCACCTCGATGAAGCCCGCCACGTAGGGGATCTTCTTGGCCGCCGCGGTGGCCGCGACGTCGATGCCCACCGACACCAGGCCGTTCTGCAGGCCGGTCCAGGCGCCGCCGGCCAGGGCCGCGGTGACCATGTCGCCGCGCGACTGCGGCGCCGCCGCCTCGGCGCCCGCGCCGCCGCCGCCCCCGCCGCCGCCCGAGCCCCTGCCGCTGATCGAGGGGCCCCTGCCCGACGGCGGCGTCGATCGGCGCCAGCAGGTGGCCATTCAGGTGGCGCCGGTGGCGGCGAAGTTCACGCGCACGGACACCGGCGAGGTGGTGTGCGAAGAGGCCGAGTGGTGCTACGTGCCGATCGACGTCGACGTGAAGGTCGAGCACCGGAGCTATCGGCCGCTGGTGCTGTCCGGCGACGATCTGTACGACCGCCGGGGCCATCACTGGCGGGTCATCCTGCGGAAGAAGTGAGACCGTGTCGCGTTTCGAGCTGATCCACACCATCCGTTTCGAGGCGGCGCGCAAGCTGACGCGCGTGCCCCCCGGCCACCCCTGCGGCAAGCTGTACGGCCTGGCGTTCTACCTGGACATCCACGTCGAGGGCGCCATGGATCCAGCCACCGGCTTCGTCATCGACTTCGGCGACATCGAGGCCGCGTTCCAGCCCCTGTACGCCCAGCTGGATCACAACTACCTGAACGATCTCGAGGGTCTCGACAACCCGACCAGCGAGGTGCTGGTGCAGTGGATCTGGGATCGCCTGAAGCCGGTCCTGCCCGCGCTGACGACGTTGACCCTGCGCGAGAACGACGTCTCGCGGGTGGTCTACCGCGGCTGATCCCAGAAGGCGCGGGCCCGCACGCACGGATCGCGGAAGTCGGCGTCGGGCCCGGCGCTCCAGCGCGGCGCGCCCAGGTCGACCAGCGCGCTCAGCGCGTCGTCGGGCGGGCTGGCTGGTCGGGCCAGCACCAACAACCAGCCGCCCGGCGCCAGCACCGCCCGGCAGGCCGCGAGCAGGCGCGCCAGATCCCGCGAGGCGTCCATGCGGCGCCCGGCTCCGCCGGGTTGGGCCACCGGCGGCGGATCGAGCACCACCCCGTCGAAGCGCGCGCCCCCACGGCGGGCGCGCTTCAGGGCGTCGAGCACGTCCGACTTCCAGAAGGTGCGGCCGTCGGCGGGCAGCTCGTTCAGCGCGTAGTTGGCGCGGCCGCGCGCCAGGGCGCCGGGCGCCGCGTCGACGTTGACCGTCGAGCGGGCCCCCCCGGCCGCGGCGGCGACGCCGAAGCCGCAGGTGTACGCGAACAGGTTCAGCACGCGACGGTCGGCGGCGTGCGCGCGCACCCAGGCGCGCGCCGGCCGGGCGTCCAGGAAGAGGCCGGTGTTGCGGGCGCCCTGCAGCTGCACCGCGAAGCGCAGGTCGTGCTCGCGCGCCACGCGCGCGCCGTCGTCGCCGGGCGGACCGCCGGCGTGCGCGTGCGTGAAGCGCCAGAAGAAGGGCGCGTCGTCGGGCAGGCCGGCGCGGATGGCCGCGACCTCCGGCGCCAGGCGGGCGGGGCCTCGGGCGCGGATCGCGTCCGCGAAGCGCTCGATCACCAGGCCCGGCACGCCGTCGGCGGCGCCGTCGAACAGGCGCAGCGCGGGGTAGGGCAGGCCATCGCGCCGGGCGCAGGCCGCGCGGACGGCGTCGGTGAGGGCTCGGCTCGGCACCTCGGTCGGCTCCGTGGGCGTCGTCGTCGGGTTGAGGGGCGCTCGGTCGGCGCCCGCTGGGGGGCGCGCGCGGGCGGACGTCGGGCCGTCGCTACTTCGCGGCGGTGTTGGCCCGCAGCCGCGCGCGCTCGGCCTCGATCATGCGCCGGACGGCCACGGGGGCGCGGGGCGCCAGCGCGTCGAGCGCCGCGCCGACGCCCGCCGGGTCGGCCGGGCCGAAGGCGCGCGCGAGGCTGATGATCGCCTGGATGCGGATCTCGTGGTCGGCGTCGTGGGCGGCCAGGCGCTCGAGCAGCGCGCGTCACTCGGCGCTGCGGAAGCGGGCGGTCGCCGCCACCGCGCGGGCCCGCAGGTAACGCCGGCGCTGGCCGTCGGCGGCGACGGCGCCGGCGACCGCCTCGGTGACGCCGGCTCGCGCCAGCGCCTCGTCGGTGAGGGGGACGTCGATCGCCCCCAGCAGCAGCTCGGCGCTCGGCGTCACCACCACGGCGTCGGGGGCGGCGCCCGGCGCGGTCTGGGCCAGGGCGGGCGCGGCGAGGGCCGTCGCCAGCAGGAACGCGATCGTCTTCATGGTCGCCTCCGTCACTGCGGCACGATACCGGGGTTGCGGTGCAGCACCCAACCCTGTCCGTCCGACAGGCTGGCCTCGCCCGCGGTGACGGTGGGGTACATCAGGTTGGTGTTGCCGGCGCCGCCGGTGGGCGTGTCGTCGATCTGGTCGACCGGGCCGACGGTCTCCTGCGTGTGGTACAGCCCCAGGTAGTGGCCGGTCTCGTGGCCCATGATGTGCCCGATCGCGTCGGGATCGGGATCCAGCGCGGTGGCGACCGCGACGCCGCTGCGCTGGGTGTTGCGCAGCAGGATGGGCCCCGGCGCGCCGCCCGCGATGCCGCCGACGACGTTGTCGCCGAAGGGGCTGGTGAGCCGGTCGACGAAGAAGAGGCTGACCCCGGTGTCGTAGTTGCTCTGCGCGAACATCAGGTTGATGCCGGCCAGCGGGCCCTGGCCCGTGGCGTCGACCGTGCGGTAGCTGGCGTCGATGTCGTCGTAGGTGATCTCGCCGAGCTCGATGCCCACGCGTCGATAGAAGCCGCGCATGCGGTCGAGGGCGCGCTGGAAGTCGGCGTCGGTGGGCGCGCTGGCCGCCGTCCAGCCGCGCGCGCCGGTGAAGTGCAGGTGCAGGTCGAAGCGGCCGCGGGTCTGGGGGGCGGGGCCGCGCTTCACGAAGGCGACGACGTCGGCCTCACCGCTCGCCGGGCGGCCCTGACCGTCCACCGCGGCGATCTGGAAGGTCCAGGTGCCGCCGGTGACCTGGACACCGGGGTTGTTGGGGGCGAGGAAGCCGCTGACCGCGGTGCTGCTCGACGCCGAGCGGTTGGGCGAGTTGAAGGGGCCGGGGAAGGGGCCGAGGAAGCGATCGCGAGGGGCGGGGCGGTAGCCGGGCGGGTTCTCGGCGACGAGGATCGTGCCGTCGGGGCCCTCGAGGTGCTGCACGACGTGCAGGCTGAGGCCCGAGCCGAGGACGATCAGCGTCAGGCTGAGCACGTCGTCGGGCAGCTCGATGGTCTGCATCTCGGACAGGCCGTCGGTGAGGGTGATGCCCTCGAAGTCGAGGCGCTCGACGACGACGTCGGCGGGCGGCTCGGGCTCGCCGCCGGCGTCACCCGCGGGCGCGCCGCCGTCGTCGGCGCCGGGGCCGGCGTCGTCCGCGGCGCCCGACGCGGCGTCGGCGGACACGCCGCCGTCGGCCATCGGCTCGAGCTCGGTCAGGCCGCCGCCGTCGTCGTCGCAGCCGACGAGGGCGAGGCCGGCGACCAGCGCGGCCGCCCAGAGCGACTTCGGTGCGAAGCGCATCGTTCCTCCATGTGCGGGGCACCGCAAGGGTAGGTGTCGCCCCAGATGCGCGTGCAGGGAAAAATGTTGCACCGCGTGATCCGGGTGCCCGGGTGGCCAGTCGAGTCGCCATCGGCGGACGGGCGTTCGGGCCTCCACGGGCGGCACACGGATTGCTAACTCGGCGCCAATCGACCGCGGATTCACGGGAGAGGAGACCGCCATGTTGCGTCGTGCGTGCTGGATTCTGGGCCTGGGGGCGTTGTTCGCCGCCGGCTGCGCCGAGGACGAAGAGAAGGGGAGCGCCGCCGGGGACGCGGGCGCCGGCGCCCGCGATACGGGCGTGGGCGAGACGCCGCGCGGGGGCAACGGGGATCCCTGCAGCATCAACTTCGACTGCGACACGGGGCTCGTGTGCGTCAGCGGCGCCTGCACCCCCGGGCAGTGCACCGAGGATCTCGGCTGTCCCAGCGGCCAGCGCTGCGATCTGTCCACCTACACTTGCTCGGGCAGCGACGCCTGCGCGGGCGACGGCGACTGCCCGGCCGGCCGCTACTGCGCGCCCGGCGGCGAGTGTGTCCGCTGCCTGAACGACGACCACTGCAACATGGGCCAGACCTGCAACGCGCAGAACCGCTGCGTGGCCGCGGTGGCCGGCTGCCAGGACGGCGACGGCGACGGCTACGGCATCGGCCCCGACTGCACGGGCCCCGACTGCGACGACAGCCGCGCCGACGTCAACCCGGGGCAGGCCGAGGACGGCGCCAACCTGTGCGGTGACGGCGTCGACAACAACTGCGACGGCGCCGACAGCGAGTGCGGCGAGCAGGACAACGACAACGACGGCGTCAGCGACAAGGCCGGCGACTGCGACGACAACGATCCCGCGGTGAACCCGCAGCAGCCCGAGGTGCCCTACGACGGCAAGGACAACGACTGCGATCCGCAGACGAAGGACGACGACGTCGACGGCGACGGCTACCCCGCCTGCGAGGTGGCCGCCGAGGGCGATCCCTGCGACTGCGACGACCGCGCCGTGCACATCAACCCCGAGGGCCGCGAGGTGCCGGGCAACGACGTCGACGAGGACTGCGACGGCGAGCTGGGCGTGCCCAGCATGGACGATCGCGACGGCGACGGCGTGACCGAGGTCGACGGCGACTGCAACGACGACAACCCGAACGTCAACCCGAACACGGCCGAGGTGCCCTACAACGGCATCGACGACGACTGCTCGGCCGAGACGCCCGACAACGATCTCGACGCCGACGGCTTCGACAGCCCCGAGGACTGCGACGACGAGAACGCGGCGATCAACCCGAACGCCAGCGAGGTCTTCTACAACGGCGTCGACGACGACTGCGACGCGGCCACGAAGGACGCCGACGCGGACGGCGACGGCTTCCCCGGCGGCAACGGCGGGGCCGACTGCAACGACGAGTCGGCGGCGGTGAACCCGGACGCGGACGAGGTGCCGTACAACGGCGTGGACGACGACTGCGACGCGATGACGCCCGACGACGACCTCGACGGCGACGGCTTCCTGGCGGTCGACGACTGCGACGACATGAACGCCGAGGTCAACCCGGACGCCATCGAGAACGCCGAGACGAACTGCAGCGACGACATCGACCACGACTGCCGCGGCGGCGACGTCGAGTGCGACGCGGGCGCGCCCGACGCGGACGGCGACGGCATCCCCGACGACCAGGACTGCGCGCCGATGAACGCCGAGGTGCCCGGCCCGATGGAGATCCCCGGCAACGGCGTCGACGACGACTGCGACCCCTCCACGCCCGACGAGGTCGTGGCCTGTGACGACGACGCGTTCGACGAGGCCGCGTCGAACGATCTGGCCGCCAACGCCACGGCGGTCGAGGACGCCAACAGCCGCGGGGTGCAGTACGGCGATCTGGTCATCTGCCCGGACACCTCGGACTGGTACCAGATCGATCTGAACGCCGGCGATGGCCTCGAGGTGGACGTGGCCTTCACGCACGCCGAGGGCGACATCGACGTCAGCCTGTGGCGGGCCGTCGAGGGCGGCGAGCCGGTGTTCGTCGACAGCAGCCTCGGCGTGACCGACACCGAAACCGTGTACCTGCCGCGCGCCAACCAGGCGGCGACCTACCTGGTGCGCGTGTACCGCTTCCGGCCCGGCCGCTCGACGTACAGCATGACCGTCAACGTCTTCCAGGCCTGCCAGGACGACGCCGAGGGCCCGTCGGGCGAGCAGAACGACACGGCCGACGACGCGGCCAGCTTCCCGCCCGTGGGTCAGGCGCGCCAGCTGTGCGACTTCGACGACGACTACTACCGCTTCACCCTGGCCGCCGCGCAGACCGTGCGCATCGACCTGCTGTTCGCCCACGCCAACGGCGACCTGGACATGCAGCTGCTGCGCGCGGGGGACGAGAGCGTGATCGAGCGGTCGACCAGCACCGACGACGACGAGCTGATCGAGGCCGATCTCGACGCGGGTGAGTACATCGTGCGCGTCTACGGCTTCCGGGCGGCGAAGGGCAGCTACCTGCTGTTCCGCACCAGCGGCGAGACCGACACCGCGCGCATCAGCGAGAACGTGAACATGGACATCCCCGACGCGGTGGGCGGCATCCCGGGCGTGGCCGACGTCGACTTCGACTTCGAGGCGCCGGCGGGCGCGGTCATCCGCACGCTGACCATCCGCGACCTGGACATCAACCACGACTGGCTGCCCGATCTGGTGGTGACGGCGCGCTGGAACGGCCTGGACGTCGTGACGCTGTGGAACCGCGACGGTGACGCCAACGGCAACGACGGCGGCCTCGACGACGACTTCCTGCCGCTGACCGGCGGCGACATCAACTTCGACAACCGCGTGTATCGCGAGTTCGCCGGTCTGCCGGCCAACGGGCGGTTCACGCTGCACGTCGAGGATCGCGCCGGCAACGACGTGGGTGAGATCGCCGACCTCGACGTCCAGATCGAGTACCTCATCCCGTGATCGGGCGGCGGCTCATCGGCGCCGCGGCGTTGGCCGCGGCGCTGCTCGGGTGCGGGGACGACGACGGGCGCCCCGGGCGCGGGCCCGATGACGCCGCGCCGCCCGCCGGGGGGATGGACGCGCGCGTGGGCGAGGGCGGTGACTGCCGCCGCCTGGCCGACGCGTGCGCCCCCGGCTTCACCTGCCAACTGCAGCCGGACGGCGTGACCTACGCCTGCGACGCGCCGCCGGGCCGCGCCGACGCGACCCCCGGGCCGACGCCGGATCGGGACACCGGCGTCCGGCCGGACGCCGGGGACGCGGGCGACTGCCGCGACCTGTCGCGGCTGTGCGGGCCGGGCTTCGACTGCGTTTTGCAGCCCGACGACACGTACCGGTGCCAGCCCGAGCCCGGCGCCGACGACGCGGGCGTCCACCCGGACGCCGCGCCCGGCTTCGTGCTCGACGGTGCGTTCGCGTTGGATCGCGACGGCAACGATCTGTGCCCCGGCGGCCCCACGGCCCAGCCGCGCGTGTTCATGAACCTGGGCGGGCTGCGCGTGCAGGTCAACTGCCAGACCAGCGGGGCGACGGTCGACTTCGACACCTTCCCCGAGCCCGGCCAGCAGGCGAGCTGCGTCGCCCTCAACTCGGCGCGGCAGTGCCCGGTGACCACCCTCGACGGCACGCGCCACGGCACGGCCACCGGCACGGTGCGCCGGGGCGAGGACGGTCGAATCGAAGGGGAGTGCCGGTGCGAGGTCGAGCCGGCCGGCGCCCTCGAGGGCTACACCCTGTCGGTCAGCTTCGAGCTGCCGGTCGAGTGAGCGCCGCGGCGATCGCCGCGGCGCCCTACCAACCCAGCGGGATCTCCAAGCGGATGAACGCCTGGTCGCGGCCGCCATCGTAGCCGCCGGTGATCGCGACGCCCTTGTACTGGACGCCCGCGCGGGCGTTCCAGCCCTGATCCATGCCGCCCAGGTCGTTGCGGTCGGCCGTGTAGCCGCCGCCGCCGATGAGCGCCCAGTCGTTGTTCAGCTTGTAGCCGGCCAGCGCGTCCACGCGCGCGCCCTGCAGCCCCTGGCGCGAGTGCACGTCGGCGCCGGCGGTGATGCGGCCCGACAGGTTGCCGGTGGCGTACTCGAAGGCGGCGTCGAAGCCGTGGTTGTAGCCGGGGTTGTCGGCCATCCACTGGCCCTTGTACTCGAGCGTGAACGACCGGAAGGCGTCGGGATCCTTCCAGCCCAGCTTCGCGCCGATCTGGTCGATGCGGCTCTCGGACAGGTTCACGTCGAGGTTGGCGCCCAGCGACCACTCCTCGTCGAGCTGGGCGGTGCTCTTGATGCCCAGCGTGTTCACGCCGTTGCGCATCTCGAGGTCGAGCTGGTTCTTGAACTTGCCGATGTCGTAGCCGGCGCCGATCTTCAGGTGCTCTTCGGTGCCGGTGCCCGCGCTCGCGTCGAGCTTCACGCCGCTGCCGCCGACGTCGTCGTCCTGGTAGCGCACGGTGGCGCCGTCGCCCTGCGGGCTGGTCTTGTCGCTGACGCTGATCTTGCCCTGCTCGCCCATGTCCATGGCGGCGGTGCGCGTGGTGCTGACGTTGCCGTCGCCGTCGCGCGCGACGTTGTGGCTCATCGAGCCGGCGCCGTCGAGGAAGGTGCGGGCCAGGGTGAACGAGAAGGCGTCGTTGGCGGCGTCGTACCAGCCCTCGGCGGTGTGCTGCTCGCCGCTCTCGCCCAGGGTGAACTTGCCCTGCACCTTCATCTGGTCGGGGGCGCCGCCGCCCGAGCCGTGCGTGGCGCCGGCGGTGAGCGCCGCGGGCTTGTTGCCCAGCATCGTCTCGATGCCGCCGTTGATCTTCACGGTGGTGCGGCCGTCGCCGGCCAGGGCGACGTCGGCCTGGCCGTTGAGCTTGGTGTTGCCCACCTGGCCCTGGCCGGCCACCGACGCGTTGGCGGTGGTCTGATCCTTCTCGAGATCCTGCTTGGCCGAGATCTTGGCCGAGAAGCCCTCGGTCTCGTACTGCAGCGTCGCCGAGACGGCCTGCACGGTCAGCTGCTGGATGGGGCCGATGTCGACGCCGCCGCCCGCCTTGAACCCGCCGCCGAGGTCGAAGGTCTTCTCGAACTCGCCCGGATCCATGTTGGCCAGATAGGCGCCGACCGCGGCGGCGATGAGCGCGCCGCCGACGATGCTGGTGACCGTCTTCGGGTGCTCTTCCACCCACTGGCTGATGCCGGTCAAGAGGCGCTTGCCCGAGTCGCTCTCGAGCCAGCTGTCGACGGCGCCCTTCAGGGCCGGAGCGAGCGCCGCGATCAGCGCGTTGACCGCGTCGGCCTCGGACTGCTCGTCCATCAGGCCGCCGGCCGCGCCCTCCTCGGTGGGCTTGACGACGCCGCCCTTCAGGGCGTCGGCCATCGCCTTGGTGCCGTCCTGCGCGTAGCCGAGCAGATCCTCGTAGCTGACGTTCTCCTGGACGAGCTCGAACAGCTTGCCGCCGATCTTCGCGCCGAGGAACTGCTCCCAGCTCTTCTTGGCGGCGGCGACGCGCTCGGCCTCCTTGGCCTCTTCGGACTGTTGGCTGGCGGCGTCCCCGCCGGCGCCGGCTCCGCCCGCGAGCTCGTCGGCCTGCCCCTGGGCCGCGACGCCCAGATCCGGCGCGAACTCGCCGCCGGCCGCCTGGCCGCCGCCTTCGTTGCCCTGCTGACGGAGTTCTTCGGCGTAGCTGCCCATGCGCGTCTCCCGGCCGCGGCGCGCCCGCACGGCGCGCCGCGGAGGATTGTAACGGACCGTGGCCGCGGGGGAAACGGCGGTGGTCAGCCGAAGAGGGTCAGCTGCTCGGTGGCGTCCGTCGGCTCGGGCTCGGGCGGCGGCGGCGCATCGGCGCCGAGGATGCGGCGCCGCCAGGTGAGCAGGCCGCCGGCGCGGCGGCGGGCGGTGCTGCGGCTGACCTGGCTCTCGGCGAAGATGCGCTCGCTGAGGTCGTCGATGAGCGGCGGATCGCGCGACAGCAGATCGGGCACGAGGATCTGCAGCACCGGGCTGCGGTTGACGGCGTCGAAGAACACCTCGCGCTCGCGCTGGGTGTGCGTCTGCGTGTCGAGCAGGCGCTCGCCGAGCGTGGTGAGGCTGACCGTGTCCTCTTCGAACCGGACCAGGCCCAGCACGCGGCCGGCGTGCAAGCGGTAGCGGGCGTGGCGCAGGGAGTAGCCGGTGTGATCGGCCACCTCCTGCGGCGTGCGGCAGCCCAGCTTGACCGCGCGCGCGACGGCGCGGACGGTGTCGAGGTCGTTGGCCTGGGGGACGTCGAGAGAGCGCATGGCGTGCAATCTACCCGCGGCCGGTGGGCGCGACAACGGGGCCGTTTCGCGGGACGGGCGGGGTCGCCCATAATGGCGGCCGGCCGGGAGGAATGATGCGCCGAGCGGTGCTGCTGATCGTCGTGCTGGGCGGGTTGGGCTGTCACGAGGGGTCGTCGCGGGGGGGCGCGCTGTGTCGGACGGCGCGCGACTGCCCGCTCGGCTCGATCTGTGTGCAGGGGGTCTGCCGGGCGGACGATCGGATCGATCAGGGCAGCCGGGACGCCCTGCCGCCGCCGCGCGACGCCGCGCCGGACGCGCGGGCCGACGGGGCGGTGGACGCCGCGCCGGACATGGCGGTGGACGCCGCGCCGGACGGGGCGGTGGACGCCGCGCCGGACGGGGCGGTGGACGCCGCGCCGGACATGGCGGTGGACGCCGCGCCGGTGCCGGTGGACATGGCCGTCGACATGACCGTGGACGCCGCGCCGCCGCTGGTGGACATGGCGCCGCCGCCGGTGGACATGGCGCCGCCGCCGGTGGACATGGCGGCGCCGCCGGTGGACATGGCCGTGCCGGTGGACATGGCCGTGCCGCTGGACGCGGCGCTTGCCCTCGACATGGCCGCGCCGCCGGTCGACGCCTTCGTTGCGCCCGACACCGCGGTGACGGTCGACGCCTTCGTGCCGCCCGACACCGCGACGCCGATGGACGTGTTCGTGCCGGTCGTCGACGCGGCGCCCGACGCCGAGCCGGACGCGGCGCCCGACGCCGCGCCGCCGCGCCTGGGTTACTGGGAGCCCTGCACCCTGGCGGCTCAGTGCCAGAGCGACCTGTGCGTCAACGATCCGGCCGAGCCGGACGGCCGCTGCACCCTGTCGTGCACCCAGCACCGCGACTGCCCCGGGCTGGACGTGTGCCTGCTGAGCGAGGGCGGCGGCGTCTGCTTCCGCAACGAGACCGGGGATCGCTGCCGCAACGCCGCCGACTGCATCGACGGCGTCTGCCTCACGCCGCCGAACCCGGTGCCCTGGGTCAGCGTTCAGTCGCAATGCGCCAACCGCTGCGTCGACGACTCGAAGTGCCCCGCGGGCTATCGCTGCAACCTGGTGCAGACCGATCGCGGCCCCGCGCGGGTGTGCAGCCCGGCCGTACCCCGCATCGACACCTGCCCCAACGGCTTCGTCGAGCAGTGCCCGGACACCTGCGCCCAGGCGGCGGGCCCGGATCCGCTGTTCCACACGCGCTGCATCAACATCGATGGCCCGGGCTACTGCTCGTGCACCTGCCGCGACGTGCTCGACTGCCCCGAGGGCTTCGTCTGCGCCGATCTGTCCGACCTGGGCTTCGCCGACATGGATCCCCAGCGGCCGGGCTACTGCATGCCCATGGCCGGCTACACCTGCCCGGTGCAGGCCCTCGCCGGCGCGCCCGATCAGTGCCTGACGCTGACCTGCGTGCCCGACGGGCCGGATCCCGACGACGCCTACTGCTCGGCGAAGTGCACCGACGACGACGACTGCCCGACGGGCTATCGCTGCGGTGTGTTGGAGGGCGAGCGCTACTGCCTGCGCCCGTGACCGGGCGTCAGCCGGTGAGGCCGGCGCGCTCGAGCAGGGCGGCCTGGTCGGGGCCCCGCCCCATGAACGCCGCGTACAGCTCGGCGGGATCGCGGCTGTCGCCGCGCTCGAGGATGTGCTGGCGGAAGGCCATGCCCACCTCGCGCGAGAACAGCCCCTCGTCGCGGAAGCGGGTGAAGGCGTCGGCGTCGAGCACCTCGGCCCACTTGTACGAGTAGTAGCCGGCCGCGTAGCCCACCGGGTTGGCGAACAGGTGGGTGAAGCCGGCGATCATCCCGTAGTCGTCGGGTAGGGGCACCGGCGAGAAGCGCTGCATGATCGTGCGCGCCCAGGGCAGCACGTCGCCGTCGCGGTCGGCGTCGTAGTCGCAGTGCAGCGCGAGGTCGGCCGTGGCGAAGCCGAGCTGGCGCATCTGCTGGGCGGCGGCGCGGTAGGTGCGCGTGCGCAGCAGCCGGTCGAACAGGGCGTCGGGGATGGTCTCGCCGGTCTGCCAGTGGCGGGCGAACAGGTCGAGCGACGCCTTCTCCCAGCACCAGTTCTCCATGATCTGCGAGGGCAGCTCGACGAAGTCCCAGGCCACGTTGGTGCCGGCGAGGCCGCGCACCTCGACCCGCGTCAGCAGGTGGTGCAGCAGGTGGCCGAACTCGTGGAAGAAGGTCTCGACCTCGCGGTGGGTCATCAGCGCCGGCTTGTCGCCGAGCGGGGGCGTCACGTTCGCGCACATCACGCCCACCTGCGGCCCCTCGCTGGGCAGGGTGGTGATCAGCGGCCGCATCCAGGCGCCGCCGCGCTTGCCCGCGCGCGGGAACAGATCGGCGTAGAAGACCCCGATGCGCGTGCCGTCGGCGTCGTCCACCGCGTACACCCGCACGTCGTCGTGCCAGGTGGGCCAGTCGGTGATCGGGTGCACGTCGACGCCGTACAGGCGGTTCACCAGCGCGAACATGCCGTCGAGCACCTTCTCGGCGGCGAAGTAGGGGCGCAGGGCCTCCTCGTCGAAGTCGAACCGCGCGCGGCGCAGCTTCTCGGCGTAGAAGCCCAGGTCCCAGGCGGCGATGGGGGGCGCGTCGTCGCCCTCGAGCTGCCGGCGGAAGGCCTCGAGATCGGCGTGCTCGGCCTCGAAGAAGGGGCGCGTGTGCGTCTCGAGCTCGGCGACGAAGCGGCGCGCGGTGGCGGCGTCCTTCGCCATGCGGCGCTCGAGCAGCAGGTCGCCGATGTGCGCGTAGCCCAGCAGCTTCGCCTTCTCGGCGCGCAGGGTGAGGATGCGGGCGATGAGCGGGCGGTTGTCGCGCTCGCCGCCGGTCGCGCGCGTGTTGTAGGCGCGGTAGACGGCCTCGCGGATCGAGGCGTCCTCGAGGTGCTGCAGCACCGGCATCATGCTGGGCGCGTGCAGGGTGAAGCGCCAGCCGTCGACGCCCGCGGCCTCGGCGCTGGCGCGCGCGGCCTCGACGGCGCTCGGCGGCAGGCCGGCGAGGCGGGCCTCGTCGTCGATGATCAGCTGCCAGTTGTCGATCTCGTCGACCACGTTCTGCGCGAAGCGGGTCGTGACCTCGCTGAGCTCGACGTCGATGGCCTTCACCCGCGCCTTCTGGGCCGGCGGCAGGTCGGCGCCGTGGCGGCGGAAGTCGTCGACGGTCTTCTGCAGGAAGCGCGCGCGCGTGGGGTCGAGCGCCTTCGCCTCGTCGGTGGCGGCGAAGGCCTGCACCGCGCGCCAGAGACCGTCGTCGAGGGGCAGCTCGGCGTAGAAGGCGCTGACCTTGGGCTGGGCGGCGTTGTAGGCCGCGCGCAGGGCCGGATCGCCCGACAGCGACTCGAGGTGATCGACGATGCCCATGGCCACCTCGAGGCGCTCGGTGGCGTCGTCGAGGGCGCCGAGGGTGTCGGCGTAGGTGCGGGCGCCCTGGGCGTCGGCGATGGATCGCACGGCGGCGCGGGCGCGCGCGAGCAGCGTGTCGATCGCCGGCTCGACGTGGGCGGCCTCGATGCGGTCGAAGGGGATCCGCGTGGGCGGATCCAGCAGCGGGTTGTCCGTGGGCTTGGTGTCGCTCATGGCCGCGAATGGTAACAGAAGGCCCGGCGGTCGTGACCTTGCATTCGCTCGGTCGCTTCCCCAAGAGCCTCCCCACACGAGCCTCCCGTCGCGGTGCACCGCTCTGCACGCCGATGCCGGCGTTGCGAGGCGCTTGCGATACCTCTAGTATCCCGGCGGCCTCGCGCCTTGGCCTCGACGCGCAGCCCGGCGCCCCGCTCGGTCCGGCTCCTGCGGGGAGGCTCCGAGCTTGCGCGCGATTTTTGGCCGGAGGTGCTCGATGGACCGCGCGACCGACTCGTTGATCCCGCTGCTCGACTTCCGTGACTGGACCGAGGGCTCGCCCGCGCGTCAGGCCACCTTCGTGGCGCAGGTGGGCGCGGCGCTCGAGACCTACGGCTTCGTGTCGATCGAGGGGCACGGCGTGCCCGACGCGCTGGTCGCCGAGGCCTACGGCGCCGCGCACGAGGTGTTCGCGCTGCCCGACGAGGCGCTGCGCGTGTACGAGCGCCCCGAGGTCGCGCGCCAGCGGGGCTACACGCCGCTGTTCCTCGAGAAGGCGAAGGACCGCAGCGCCGCGGATCTCAAGGCTTTTTGGCACGTCGGCCGCGACCTGCCCGCCGATCACCCGCTGGCCGATCTGATGCCGGCCAACGCCTTCCCCGATCCCCTCGTGCCCGAGTTCGGGCGCAGCACCCGCGCGCTGTTCGCGGCGCTCGAGGGCTTCGCGCTGCAGATGCTGGACGTCATCGCCCGCCACCTCGGTGTGCCGCCCGACGGCTTCCGCGATCTGGTGCGCGACGGCAACAGCGTCCTGCGCGTGATCCACTACCCGGATCTCGAGGGGCCGGCCCCCGTCGGGGCGGTGCGCGCCGCGGCCCACGAGGACATCAACCTGCTGACGGTGCTGCCGGCGGCCACGCGGCCGGGCCTCGAGCTCCTGACGCGTGACGGCACGTGGATGCCGGTGACCGCGCCGCCGGGCGTGCTGGTGTGCGACACCGGCGACATGATGCAGCTCCTGACCGGCGGCCGGCTGCCGGCCACGACGCACCGGGTGGTGAACCCCAGCGCGCAGGACGGCGGCCGCCTGTCGATGCCGTTCTTCCTGCACCCGCGGCCGGACGCGCTGCTGACGCCGCTGTGGGGCGACGCGCCGTCCAAGCGCGCGCACGACTTCCTGCTCGAGCGGCTCGTCGCGAACAACGTCGCCTGATGGCCAACAGCTACACCCTGAAGCTGCCCGGGGACGAGGCGCCGCGGCTGAAGGCCTTCTTCCTGCAGCACGGCTTCGAGCTGCGCGACGCGCCGCACGCCTTCTGGCAGGCGCGCGGCAACGGCTGCAACGCCACGTTCTATCAGTCGGGCAAGCTGCTGATTCAGGGCAAGGAGGCCGAGATCTACCGCGGCCTGCTGGGCGACGACACGCCCGACGCCCGGCCCTACTACCGGGCGCTGCAGAAGCAGCCGAAGCCGGCGCCGGCCGTGTGGATCGGCACCGACGAGGCGGGCAAGGGCGACTACTTCGGGCCGCTGGTGGTGGCGGGCGTCGCGGTGAAGAAGGAGGATCTCGAGATCCTCTTCGAGCTGGGCATCGACGACTCGAAGGCGCTGGCCGATCACCGCCTGCCGGCGATGGTGCAGGGCATCCAGGCGCTGTGCCGCACCGAGGTGCTGTTCATCGGGCCGGCGAAGTACAACGAGCTGTACGCGCGCATCGGCAACCTGAACAAACTGCTGGCCTGGGCGCACGGCAAGGTGATCGAGAACCTGCTGACGCAGGGTCCGGCCGACTGGATCCTGGTCGATCAGTTCGCGAAGGGGCCGACGCTGCGCCGCGCGCTGGGCCCGCTGGGGCTGGCGGCGAACCTGACCGAGCGCACCAAGGCCGAAGAGGATCCCGCCTGCGGCGCAGCCAGCGTCCTGGCCCGGGCGGCCTACCTGCGCGGGCTGGCGGCGCTGTCGAAGCGCTACGGCGTGCGCCTGCACCCCGGCGCCGGCGCCCCCACGCTGGCCGCCGGCCGCGCCTTCGTGAAGACCCACGGCGCGGCGGCGCTGAACGAGGTGGCGAAGGTGCACTTCGCGACGACGAAGCAGATCGGCGGCTGACTACACGCCCGCGTCGTCCAGCACGAGGTCGACCCCGCCCGGCAGCAACCCGACCTCGAAGGCGACGTCGAGCACGGTGACGCGGTCGCGGATGTCGCGGGCGCGGCGCAGGACGCTCTGGGCGTCGGCGCGGGTGACGCCCAGGGCGGCCAGCGTCGAGGGGGCGCCGGCGGCGTCGAGGGTGGCGCGCACCTGGGCGGGGGTGGGCAGGGGGCGCTCGGCCAGGGCGTCGCGGATGCCGGCCCAGCGATCGCGCAGGGTGGCGACGCGGCTGGCGGCGCGGGCGTGCTTGCGTTGCGCGTGGGGCAGCACCGCGTCGGCCAGCGGGCCGAAGTCGGCGCGGACGCGCGCGGCCTCGACCTCCCAGGCCGGCGGCGCGACGAAGCGCGGGGCGGTGCGCAGCAGGCGGTGGTACAGCGCGGCGCTGATGCAGGTCGCGACGCCCACCTGGGCGCCGTGCAGGCGGGTGGGGCGGCCGGCGACCAACGCCTCCATGTCCCACAGGTGGCTCAGCAGGTGCTCGCCCCCGCTGGCCGGCGCGCTGCTGCCCGCGGCCACCATCGCAACGCCGCTGAGCACGAGGGCGCGCCCCAGCGCCGCGTGGGCCCCCGGCTCGCGCGCGGCCAGCCCGGCGGCCGCCGCGGCGGCCTCGCCCAGCGCGGCGTCGACGATGCGGCCGGGCAGGGTGTCGTAGCCGCCGCCCTCGAGCTGATCGCTCAGCCACCAGTCGCTGTCGCTGACCGGCTTGCTCAGCAGATCCCCCAGGCCGGCCTGGGCCAGCGCCGCCGGCGCGGCGGCCAGCACCTCGCTGTCGAGCACGATGGCGCGCGCCGGCGACGCGGGCACGGTCGTCTTCAGCCCCTCGCTGAGGATGGCCGCGATGCCGCTGGCGTAGCCGTTCATGCTGGCGGCGGTGCCGAAGACGACGAAGGGCTTGCCGAGCAGGGCGCCGGCGCGCTTGCAGAGGTCGTTGATCGTGCCGCTGCCGACGGCCAGCAGGCCGGGCGCGTCCTCGACGGACGCCCGGACGATCTCGACGGTGGCGTCGTCCGCGTGGGGGTGCTCGGGCAGGCGCAGCCACGCCCCGCCCACGTCGCCCAGCGCCGCGGCCGCGCGCGTCTGCGGATCGGCCACCAGCAGCGCGTCCGCGCCGACGTGCTCGCCGAGCAGATCGGGCAGCGACCGCCGCGCGCCGCGCCCCACCACCACCTCGAGGGGCAGGTCGAGGCCCGGCGGCAGGGGCGCGGGACAGAGTCGAGACAGCTTCATGCACAGCTCCAGCGCGAGACCGCGTGATTCTGGGGGCACGGCGCCCTCTGCGTCCACCCACGCCGCGGTGGTGCCGCGGCGGCGGGCGTGGTTACAATCGCCGCGCCCCCACCGGCCCCCCGAGGGACGCATGCTCAGTGGCTTGAAACGCAGCCTGCGCGGCGCGGTCGAACAGCGGCTCGACGGCGCCCTCGTCGATCGCATCGACGCGCTGAAGGCCCCGATGGGCGCGCGCATCAACGACGACTTCGGCCTCGACCCCGAGCAGATCAAGATGGTCATCCCGGTGGTCGAGTTCTTCTACCGCCACTGGTTCCGCGTCGAGACCTTCGGCCTGCGCGACATGCCCGCCGGCCGCGTCCTGTTCGTCGCCAACCACAGCGGCCAGGTGCCCATCGACGCGATGATGGTGGCGTCGTCGCTGCTGCTCGACGGCGATCCGCCCCGCGCCGTGCGCTCGATGATCGAGCGCTGGGTGCCCACGCTGCCCTTCGTCAGCACCTTCTTCGCGCGCCTCGGCCAGGTGCTCGGCACGCCCGAGAACTGCCGGCGGCTGCTGCGCCAGGAAGAGGCCGTGCTGGTCTTCCCCGAGGGCGTGCGCGGCATCAACAAGACCTACGACCACGCCTATCAGCTGCAGGACTTCGGGCACGGCTTCATGCGCCTCGCCCTCGAGACCGGCACGCCCATCGTGCCGGTGGCCGTCGTGGGCGCCGAAGAGCAGTACCCCACCATCTGGAACGCGAAGTCGGTGGCCCGGCTGCTGGGCCTGCCCGCCGTGCCCATCGCGCCGACCATGTTCGTCACCGCGGGCCTGCCCCTGCCGGTGAAGTACCGCATCTACTTCGGCCGGCCGATGACCTTCGAGGGCGATCCCGACGACGACGAGACCGTGGTCGGCGCCCAGGTGGGGCAGGTGAAGGACGCCATCGCCGCGCTGCTCGACCGCGGGCTGCGCGAGCGCGAACACATCTTCTGGTAGGAGGCGCGCCTTGCGCATCGCCATCACCGGCATCAGCGGGCGCCTCGGCGGCCTGCTCGCGCGCCACCTGCACCGGCGCCACACCGTCGTCGGCATCGACCGGCGCCCCTTCCGCGGCGCCCCGCGCGACGTCGAGATGCACCGCATCGACATCCGCCGCAAGCGCTGCGAAGAGGTCTTCCGCACCGGCCGCTTCGACGCCGTCGTCCACCTGAACCTGATGCACGATCCGCGCGCCTCGAGCCGCGACCACTACACCTTCAACATCCAGGGCACCGACAAGGTGATGCAGTACTGCGTGCGGCACGGCATCCCCAAGTTCGTCCTGCTGTCGAGCGCGAACGTCTACGGCCCGCGCCCGGACAACGACCAGTTCCTCAGCGAGGACACGCCGCTGATGGGCGCCGAGCGCTTCGGCCTCATCGGCGATCTGGTCGGCGTCGACATGCTGGCGCAGAGCTTCTTCTGGAAGCACCCGGGCGTGAAGACGGTCATCCTGCGCCCGGTGCACATCGTCGGCGCGGTGCACAACGCGCCCAGCAACTACCTGCGCCTCGACCACCCGCCGCGCCTCTTGGGCTTCGATCCGATGGTGCAGGTGGTGCACGAAGAGGACGTCGTGCGCGCCATCGAGCTGGCCTGTCAGCCCGAGGCCGAGGGCATCTTCAACGTGCCCGGCTGCGAGGCGGCGGCGCTGAGCACGCTGCTGCGTCTGGCCGGCGGCAAGGTGGTCGACTTCCCGCACTTCATGGCGCAGCCGGTGCTCGAGTCGCTGTGGCGGTGGCGTCTGACCAGCTTCCCGAGCCCCGAGATCGACCACCTGCGCTACGTCTGCATGGTGGACGGGGCCCGCGCCCACGACGCGCTGGGCTACACCCCCCGCTACGATCTGGACGCCACCATGGCGCACCTGCGCATGACGCGCCTGCTGCAGGGCTGACGGTCCGATCGAGGGCAGGGGGGTCGCCGGGCCGGCGCGGTGGCCGTCCCGGCGGGGGCCTCAGCGCGCCGCGTCGAGCTCGGCGCGCCGCGCCTCGACCACGTCGTCGGCCAGCTTGTCCCGCAGCTCGGCCATGTGATCGAAGGCGGCGGTGAAGGACGCGACGCCCAGCGTCACCGACCGCAGATCGATGATCAGGTCGTGCATCTCGGCCTGGGGGATGTGCGCCGTCAGCAGATCCCACCCCGGCCACTCCGGCCGCGCGGCGAAGTCGAGCAGGTGCCCCCGGCGGCCGGGCACCACCCGCTGCACGCCGGCGCTGAACTGGCTGGGCACCGCGATGCGCACGGTCATCACCGGCTCGAGCAGCACCGGCGCGCAGAGGGGCAGGGCCTCGCGCATCGCCATTCCGGCGCAGGTGCGGAAGGCCTGATCGCTGCTGTCCACCGCGTGGTACTGGCCGTCGTACAGCGTCACGCCGACGTCCTGCACCGGGAAGCCCAGCGGCCCCTGGGCCAGCGCGGCCTCGGCGCCCGCGCCCACCGACGGGATGAAGCGCTTCGGCACCACGCCGCCGACGATCTGATCGTCGAAGACGTAGCCCTCGCCGCGCGCGAGGGGCCGCACCTTGATCTTGATGTCGGCGAACTGGCCGTGCCCGCCCGTCTGCCGCTTGAAGCGCGTGGCCTGATCGACGCCGCGCTGGATGGTCTCGGTGTAGGGCACCTTGGGCCGCTCGGTCTCGACCTCGAGGTTGAAGCGGTCGGCGAGGCGCTCGACGACCACCTTCAGGTGCAGCTCGCCCTGCCCGTGGATCAGCAGCTGGTGGGTGGCGGCGTTCTGCTCGACCCGCAGCGAGGGGTCGTCCTCGGCCAGGCTCTGCAGCGCGCCGAGCAGCTTGACCTCGTCGGCGCGCTTCGTGACGTGCACCGCCCGGCTGTACAGCGGCTCGAGCGGCGCCGGCCAGGCGGCGGCCTCGGCCGGATCACCCAGCCAGCTGCCGGTGCGCAGCGCGTCGGTGCGGGCGATGGCCACCACCTCGCCCACCGTCGCCGCGTCGACCTTCTCGCGCTCCTCCCCGTGCAGGCGGAACAGCCCGCCCATGCGCGCCGGCTCGCCGTCGACCGGCAGCTCGAGGTTGCTGCTGAGCGTGCCGCGGAACACCCGCGCCAGCGACAGCTTGCCGACGTGCTGCACGTGCTCGGTGGCGAAGATGCGGGCGGCCACGCCCTCGCCCTGCGGGTCGATGCCCTGGTGCTCGCCGGTCACCTGGGGCTCGGGCGTCTCGTGCCGCAGCAGCTTCATCAGGCGGGTGACCCCGGCGCTCTGTTCGGCGCTGCCCAGCATCACCGGCACCACCAGATCCTGCTCGAAGTCCTGGGCCAGCTGGGCGTACAGCTCGTCGGTCGAGGGCATGATGTCCTCGAGCACCTGCTCGAGCAGCGCGTCGTCGAAGTCGGCCAGCGCCTCGACGAGCTGCTCGCGCGCGGCGTGCTCCTCGTCGGCGAGGCCGGCGGGCATCTCGATGGGCTCGGAGTGCTTGCCCGGGCGGAAGCGCCAGGCCTGCTCGGTGACGAGATCGACGAAGCCCTTGATCTCGCGGCCCTCGCGGATGGGCACCTCGCGCAGCACGAGCGGGCGCGCGCTGACCGTGCGCAGGGCCTCGAGCACGTCCTTCACCCGCTCGGTGGCGGCGTCGGTCTTGTTGAGGAAGACGACGTGCGGGATCGACCGCTCGTCGAGCAGGTGCAGCAGCGGCGCGAGCGCCACCACGCGGTCGGCGGCCGGCTCGCAGACCACCACGGCCGCGTCGCACACCGCGAGGGCGTCCTGGGCGTCCTGGGCGAACTCCACCGAGCCGGGGCAGTCGAGGAAGGTGTAGCTGTCGCCCAACCAGGTGGTGCGAGCGACGTTGAGGGCGACGCCCATGCCGTGGGCGCGGGCTTCGGGTTGGCGGTCACCGAGGCTGGTGCCGGCCGTCACGCTGCCCCGCTGGGCGATGGCGCCGGTCGTGGCCAACAGCGACTCGAGCAGGCTGGTCTTGCCGCTCTGGTAGGGGCCGACGATGGCGATGACGCGGGGGGCGCTGGGTGGACGCTGCGGCATGGGAGCTCCTCGGATCGGGCCCGTTGGGCATGTTGCGAGCGGGCCCGTCCGAGTGCAGTCCATGTGCCAGCGCCGCGGGACGCGGCGGCGTGGACCGTCAGGTCACGGGTCGGCGCGCTGGCCCGGCCCGTCGTCACGGCTCGGTGACGTGGGGAAGGGGGGGCAGCGCGGGGCGCGCTCGGGGGATGGACGCGCCCCGCGCCGCGAAGGACGCGGGTCTCAGCGGCAGGCGCCGTCGACGCAGGCCTGGCCGTCGGCGCAGTCGGCGCTGCGGCGGCACTCGGGGCTGACCTCGATCGGGTCGTGACAGTAGCGCTCGTGGCACACCTGCCCGTCGCCGCAGTCGGCGTCGGCCCAGCAGGCCGGGCGGCAGCGGGCGTCGACGCACTCGAGGCCCTCGCCGCAGTCGACGTTGCGCACGCAGCCGGGGCGGGCGAAGACGTCGGGCATGCAGATGCCGTGGTCGCAGAAGGCGCCGGCCTCGCAGTCGGCGTCGCCGTCACAGCGGGCGTGGCAGGTGGCGTCGATGCACACGCCGCCGTCGCAGTCGGCGTTGCCGCGGCAGGTCACCGGCCGCTCGGCGGCGGGATCGCAGCGCCCGTCGAGGCAGGCCGTACCGGCCGGACACTCGGCGGTGGCCGCGCAGGCCATCAGGCACTTGCCGTCGACGCAGGCCGCGCCCGGGCCGCACTGGTTGTCGAACTGGCACGCGTCCATGCCGTGGTGGTGCACGACCACGCACGCGCCGGCCTGGCAGGCCATGCCCGCCTCGCAGTCGCCGTTGACCTCGCACTCGCGGGCGCCCGGCGTGCGGCACAGACCGGCGTCGCAGATGTCACCGGCCGGGCAGTCGCACAGGTTCTCGCAGGGCGTGGGCTCGGGCTCGGGCGTCGGCACGACGCACGCGCCGTCGGTGCACACCTGGCCGTCGGGGCACTGGCACGACGCCTCGCAGCTGGCGCTGCCCTCGACGCAGGCGCCGTCGACGCAGCGCTCGCCGGCGCCGCACTGGGCGTCGCCGCCGCACTCCACCGTGGGATCCTCGACACAGCGGCCTTCGTCGCACAGGCGGCCCGCGCCGCAGTCGGCGTCGGCGGCGCAGGCCGGGGGCGGCGCGTCGCCGACGCAGCGGCCGTCGACGCAGCGCTTGCCGTCGCGGCAGTCGTCGTTGCGGCGGCACTCGGTCTCGACCGGCGTGGGCACCCCGTCGTCGCAGGTCCAGCCGGCCGGCAGGGTCGAGTCGTCGGCGCACTGGGGGGCGCAGCGGCCGGCGACGCAGTAACCGCCGACGCCGCAGTCCGCGGTCAGCTGGCAAGGCATCCGACACGTGCCATCCACGCACACGTCGGCGCCGGGGCAGTCGGCGTCGCGGGCGCAGCGGTCGGCCTCGAAGCACTGGCCGGCCTCGCAGACGCAGCCCGGCATGCAGTCGCCGTCCCGGCCGCAGGCGTTGTCGGGCTGGGCGCCGCCGCCGCCGCCGCCGCCGTTGTCGGTCCAGACGCAGCGGCCGTAGGCGTTGCAGGCCTGACCGTTGGGGCAGTCGGCCTGCTGCAGGCACTCGGGGGTGGCGCCGCCGCCGCCGCCGCCGCCCGGGCGCTGGCCGTCGACGCAGGCGCCGTCGGCGGTACAGATCTGGCCGCCCGGGCAGTCGAGATCGATGAAGCACGGCGTCGACGCCCCCGGGCGATCGAGGCCGTCGCGGTCGGGCCCGCACAGGCCCCGGTCGGTGCAGACCGACACGCCGGGGCAGTCGAAGTCGTCCTGACAGCCGAGGGGCCGACACTCGCCCTCGTCGCAGGCGTAGCAGCCGGTGTCGTCGCAGTAGTCGTAGTGGTCGGCGGGGATGCAGTCGAAGCAGTCGTCCCACTCGCAGCCGGACAGGGCGAGCAGGGTGAAGAGGGGGGCGGTGCGCAGCAGGCTTCTCATGGTCGAACCTCGCGGAGACGGTGTCGGCGAGCCCCTTCCGCAAGGCCCATGCCGCCGCCGCAGGCCCGCCAACCGGGCGGCCGCGGCCTCACCCGTGAACGCTCGACGACAGACCACCGTGGCCAGGGTTCACACCGGGCCGCCGCGGACTTGACCGCCCTCGGTGCGGCGGGCCAGAGTCCGGGCATGCACCGCGCGCTGCCCCTCGCCGTCGTCGCCCTGCTGCCCGGCTGCGTCCTCGAGACCGAGGACTGCGGCGCGGGCTTCGTCCTCGAGGCCGGGCGCTGCGTGCTGACGACGCCGGCGCCGCCCTTCGCCGGCGGGCGGCGGCCCGACGCCCGCGTGTCGCGGCCGATCCGCGACGCCGGGCCCCCGGTGGTGCCGGTGGGCTGGGCCGACTTCACGGCCGTGCTGGTGGTGGACGGCACCGACATCGAGGGTTCGCCGCGTTGGCGCACCCCCGGCGTCGACCTCGACGCCGTCTCGGTCGAGGGCGACGATCAGTTCGGCGTCGGTCGGGCCGTGCTGCGCGCCGAGATCGTCCCGTGGGACACCGCGGTGTCGCAGGATCCCGGCGCGGCCCTCGGCGCGCCGGACGCGATCGGGCCGCGCGACCCCGAGACCTTCGTGTCGCTGGGAGGCGTCGGCGGGCGCGTCCTGCTGCGCCTGGCGCTCGAGCGCCCGCTGGCCGCGGGCGACGTCGTGACGGTGCACGAGGTGGACGATCCCAGCGAGCCGCCGGGCGAGCAGTATCAGGTGTTCCTGTGCCCGGGGGACGATCCCGACGACGCGGCGTGCGCGATGCTGGGCGTCGGCGTGGGCACGCGCGCCTTCACGCTTCCGTGAGCAGCGGGCCCTCGAAGGCCCGCACCGTCTCGCGGAAGGCGTCCGGCACGCGCATCGGCCGGAACGCGTCGTCCATCCACACCAACGTCAGCCGGCCCGTGGCCACCTTCTCGCGCGTGCGCTTGTGCGCGAACAGGAAGTGGAACGTGTAGCTGGTGTGGCCGATGTGCGCGACGCGCACGTGGATGACCAGCTCGTCGTTGTAGCGGGCGGGGCGCAGGTAGCGGATGGACTGGGCGACGACGGCGCCGGGGATGAGATCCCGCACGGCCCCGTGCATCGCCTGCAGATCGAGGTTCTGCAGGTAGTCCATGCGGCCGACATCGAGGTAGGTCGCGAAGCTGCCGAAGAAGACGATGCCCACCGCGTCGGTCTCGCTCAGCCGCACCCGGACCTCGGTGCGGAAGCCGTAGGCGTTGAGATCGTCGGTGACGTCGGCGGCGTCGGGGCGCGTGCTCATGCGCGCGTTGTACGACCCCCGCGGCGGCGGCGCAACGCCACCAGCGCCAACAGGGCCAGGCCGGCGGGAGCCTCGCCGCCCTCGGCGCCGGGCGCGGCGACGCAGCCGTCGCCGCCGCCGCTGCTCTTCTCGTCGTCCTCACCGGGCGACGCGTCCACGTCCACGGCGCCCGCGTCGGCCTCGTCACCCGGAACGCCCGCGTCGGCGGCGGGCCCGGGATCGGGCGCCGCGTCCTCGGCCGGCGTCGGCGCGGGGGCGGCGTCCTCTTCGGGCTGGGGCAGCCCGCAGAAGGCGCCGCCGCGATCGCTGCGGCACACCTCGCCCGCCTCGGTGTCGCAGGGCTGCACCACCAGCTCGCCGAAGCGGCACCGCTTCAGCAGATCGCCGTCGCACTCGCCCAGCGAGTCGACGTCGCCGCAGGGCGGGTTGTCGAGGCAGAAGTAGCCCACGTCGTCGCTGACGAAGTCGCACAGCTGGCCGCGCTGGCCGCAGTCCTGTCGGCGGATGGCGCCGTTCTCGCACCACTCGGCCACCACGCCGTCGCAGCGGCCGAGGTAGTCGAGGTCGCCGCACTCGGTCTCGGGCACGCCGCCCTCGATGAAGGTGCCGAGCCAGTCGTCGATCACGTCGAGGCGGGTGAGGTGGTCGACCCCCACGCAGCTCTGATCGCCCCACGACTCGACGGCCAGGACGACGACCTCGCCGGCCTCGTCGGTGGTCATCACCGGGCCGCCCGAGTCGCCGAAGCAGATGCCCTGGCGGCCGCGGCCGTCGACGGTGATCTCGGTCCGCTGAACGCCGATCAGCTCGACCGTCGCGAAGTAGCGACCCGAGCGCGAGGGATCGTAGGTCTCGCCGAAGCCGCCGGCCTGGACCTCGCGGCCGACGATCTCGTCGGTCAGCGCGACGCGGTTGTGGCGGATGGGCACCAGCTCGGGCAGGCGGTCGGTGGCGTCCTCGCCGAGGATCAACACCGCGGCGTCGAGGTCCGGGTGGCCGTAGGCGGCGGCGACCGGGAAGGTGGCGGCGGGATCCTCGGGGTGCTGGCCGACGCCGAAGGCGATTCGGCTGCCGGTCCGCCCCTCGATGCAGTGGCGCGCGGTGGCGACGACGTTGGGGCTGATCAGGGTGCCGGTGCAGAAGGGCTGGGCGGCCCGGCCGCGCGAGTGCAGCCAGCCGAGGGCCAGCAGCTGGCCGTCGCTCAGATCGAGCGCCTCCGGATCGCGCGTGCCGTTGCGGATGGCGCGCTGGGTCTGGTCGATGGCGGTGGGGACGGAGTCGGTGGTGTCGGCGCAGCCGACCGCGACGAGGGCGGAAACGAGGATGAGGTGGCGGCGCACGCCTGCTCCTTGGTCGTCAGCAACTTAACGCCCGTTGGGCGCGGCGGCTGGGCAGCAAGAAGCGAGCCACGGGGGCGCGATCAGACCCCCAGCACGTGGTACCCGCAGTCGACGTGCAGCACCTCGCCGGTGATGGCGGTGGCGCGGTCGCTGGCGAGGAAGACGGCGGCGTCGGCCACCTCGGCGGGCTCGACGTTGCGGCGCAGGGGCGCGCGGCCGGCGACGTGCTTCAGCATGTCGCGGAAGCCGGGGATGCCGGCGGCGGCCAGCGTCTTCACCGGGCCGGCGCTGATCGCGTTGACGCGCACGGCCTTCGGCCCCAGCTCGGCCGCCAGGTAGCGCACGTTGGCCTCGAGCGCCGCCTTGGCCGCGCCCATCACGTTGTAGTTCTCGACCACCTTCTCGGCGCCGTAATAGGTCATCGTCAGCACGCTGCCGCCCTCGGTCATCAGCGGCAGCGCCCGGCGGGTGAGCGCGAGCAGGCTGTAGGCGCTGACGTCCATCGCCAGGGCGTAGCCGGCGCGGCGTGTGGCGCTGAAGTCGCCGAGCAGGTCGTCGCGATCGGCGAAGGCGACGCTGTGGACGACGAAGTCGAGGCGGCCGCCGAACACCTCGCTCACCTGCGCGAAGTAGGCGTCGAGCTGGTCGTCGTCGGTCACGTCGCAGGGCGCGCACAGGGCGGCTTCGACCGACGCCGCGAGGGGCTCGACCCGGCGCGCCATGCGGTCGTTGACGTAATTCAGCGCGACCTGCGCGCCCTCGGCGACGACGGCCTGGGTCACCGCCCAGGCGATCGACCGCTCGTTGGCGACGCCGAACACGACGCCGCGCTTCCCGTTCAGCAGGCTCACTCGGTCTCTCCCAGGATGCCGCTCTCGCCGGCGGGCACCGTCAGCATCAGCGTGGCGCCCTCGCGCCGCGCCTGCAGATCACCCAGCGCCACCTCGAAGGCGGCGAAGCGCTCGGCCAGCGGCCCCAGCGGCACCGGCACGGTCACCGCGGCGCCGCGGTTGAGGACGACGATCGCGGCGTCGTCGGCGGTCCAGCGCGCCTGCACGTACACGTCGTCGTCCACCCACAGCTCGCGCCGCGCGCCGCGCCACAGGGCCGGGTGCGCGGCGCGTGCGCCGCCGATCGCCTCGATCCAGGCGCGCAGGCCGCGCTGCTCGGCGGACAGCGGCGCGGGATCCATCGCCAGGTCGGCCAGCGCCCCCTCCCAGCGCATGTCGCGCCGGCTGTCGGGATCGTTGCCGCCGGCCAGCCCCACCTCGTCGCCGTTGTAGATCAGCGGGATGCCCGGCAGCGTCAGCAGGAAGGTCCAGGCGCGGCGCAGGCGCTGGAAGACGGCGGGGTCGACGGGCGTGGCCGGCAGGCTCGCGCAGGGGCCGTCGTCCCGGAAGCGGCAGCCCTCGGCCGGATCGGAGGCGGCCCGCGTCGCCATGCGCGAGCTGTCGTGGCTGCCCAGGAACTGCACGTGCAGTGCCTCGGGCGCGTAGCGCTGCTCGAGCGTGGCGACGGTCTGTTCGAGCGCCCGCATCGCAAGCGAGCCGGTCAGCAGCCCGTGCTGCATCCGGTGGTGGCTGGGGAAGTCGAACTGCCCGTCGAGCGCGTTGGGGCCGACGTAGGCGCTGATCCAGTCGTAGCCGTCGCCGTACACGACGCCGCAGCCGTCGGAGAAGCTGTCGCCCTCGCCCACGGCGGTCTCGCCGAGCATCACGACGCGGTGCCCGCCCTGCTCGTAGCGCCGCGCCAGCGCCGCCCGCAGGTTGTAGATCGACGTCGTCTCGACGTGCTTCACGGCGTCCACCCGGAAGCCGTCCACGTCGAAGGTGTCGATCCAGTAGAGGGCGTCGGCGATGAACTGCCGCTCGGCCCCCGGCACCCGCCAGTTGATGTCGGGCAGGTAGCGCGCGAACAGGCAGTCGAGGGGGCGCTCGCTCCAGCCGCAGCCGGGGTCGAGCCCGCACACGCAGCCGGTGCGGAACCACTCGGGGTGGGTGTCGTAGTAGGCGTGCTGCTCGTGGATCTGGTTGTTGATCAGGTCGAGCAGCACCCGGATGCCGCGGGCGTGCGCGGCTTGCACGAAGGCGTGCAGCGCGGCGTCGCCGCCGAGGCGCGGATCGACCTGCCTTCCGTCGATGGGCCAATAGCCGTGGTAGGCGGCGATGCGGCGCGGGCCGTCGCCGCGCTCGGCGAAGTGGCCGTCCACCTGCAGGTTCACCGGGCTCAGCCAGATGGTCTTCACGCCCAGCCGCTCGAAGTAGCCGCTCTCGATGACCTCGACGCCGCCCCACAGATCGCCGCCGTGCCAGTCGGCGGTGTACTCGACGGGATCGCCCACCGGCCGGTCGGCGTCCCGATCACCGTTCGCGAAGCGATCGATGAAGAGCAGGTACAGCGCGCCCGAGCGCCAGTCGAAGGGGCTGTCCTCGATCCAGAAGGGCAGATCGACCGGCTCGGCGTCCCGGCCGGCGTCGTCGGTGACGCGCACCGACAGGCGGTGCTTGCCGGTGGCGAGGCCGTCGGCGGACACCGTGTACCAGCCGCCGTCCTCGACCGCGGGGGCGGGCAGGGCCGCGCCGTCGAGCGTGAACTCGACGCTGGCTGGCAGCGCGGCGTCCGCGGCGCGCTGCACCTGCACGCGGGCGGTCACCGCGTCGCCGTCCACGTCGAGGGGGGCGGCGACGATGGCCGGGCCGGCGTCGCAGGCCGGCACCTGCAGGCCGCTGTTGACGCAGTCGCCGTCGTACTTGCGGTGCGTGTTGCGCGGATCGAGCTGCCAGGCGCCGTCGACGATCAGCTTGTAGGCGTAGCGCGCGCCGGGCTCGAGGCCGTCGGCGGGGCCGAGGGTGAGGGCGAAGCCGTCGGCCCCGCGCTCCATGGCGCGCGGCGCGTCGGCCCAGCCGGTGAACTCGCCGGCCACCTGCACCGCGGCGCCGGGGCCGCTGTAGCGCAGGGTGACGGTGCAGGCGCGCAGGGGCCAGGGCGCGTCGTCGGGCGGCCTGCCGTCGGCGCTGGGCGCGGCGTCGGGAGCGGGGCCGGCGTCCAGGTCGCCGGGCGCGGCGTCCGCGCGCGGGGCGGCGGCGTCGTCGACGTCGGCGTCGCCGGTCGGTCGGCCGGCGTCGGGCGCGGTCGAGCGGCGTCCGCCCGGACCGCGCCGCGTCCGCGCGCGGGCGCCGCCGCCGTCCATGGCGCCGGGCTGCCCACCGTCCGCGCGCGGCGCCGGCGGCCGCGCCGCGTCCAGCACGCCCACCGGCCGCGGCGTCGCGCTGCCCCCGTCGTCGCAGGCCCACAGCAGGGCCACCGCCCACAGCGCGTGGCGCATCGTCACCTCCCGGTCCCGGGCACGTCCGCCGCGCAGGATAGCGGCGCGGCCGCGCGGGTTGCACCCGCGCCAAGCCGCTTTCGCCCGCGCACCGACTTTGTTAGTCCAGTCACCACCACGACGCCGAGGAAGGGCCGCACATGTCACGTCGCCGCGACGCGCTGGACTATCACGCCGAAGGCCGGCCCGGGAAGGTGGCCATCCGGCCCACCAAGCCCCTGCAGACGCAGCGCGATCTGTCGCTGGCCTACACCCCGGGCGTGGCCGAGCCCTGCCTCGAGATCGCCGAGCACCCCGAGCGCGTCTTCGACTACACGGCCCGCGGCAACCTGGTCGCGGTGGTCAGCAACGGCACCGCGGTCCTGGGGTTGGGGGACATCGGGCCCGCCGCGTCGAAGCCGGTCATGGAGGGCAAGGGCGTCCTGTTCAAGCGCTTCGCCGACATCGACGTCTTCGACATCGAGATCGACGCGCGCGATCCCGATCAGGTGATCGACGTGGTGGCCGCCCTCGAGCCCACCTTCGGCGGCATCAACCTCGAGGACATCAAGGCGCCGGAGTGCTTCTACATCGAAGAGAAGCTGCGCGAGCGCATGCAGATCCCCGTCTTCCACGACGATCAGCACGGCACGGCGATCATCGCCGCGGCGGCCTTCGTCAACGCGCTCGAGATCGTCGACAAGAAGGCGGAGGACGTCCGCTGTGTGTTCAGCGGCGCGGGCGCGGCGGCCCTGGCCTGCGCGCACCTGTTCATCGCGGTGGGCGTGCGCCCCGAGAACCTGATCCTGTGCGACAGCCGCGGCGTCATCCACACCGGGCGCGAGAAGGGGATGAACCCCTACAAGGCGCGGCTGGCGGTCGATACGTCCCTGCGCACGCTCGAGGAGGCGATGAAGGACGCCGACGTCTTCGTGGGCGTCAGCGCCAAGGGCGTCGTGTCGAAGGACATGGTGCGGTCGATGGCCCGCGATCCGATCGTCATGGCGATGGCCAACCCGGATCCCGAGATCAGCTACCCGGACGCCGTCGACGCGCGCGAAGACATCGTCATGGCCACCGGGCGCAGCGACTACCCGAACCAGGTGAACAACGTCCTCGGCTTCCCCTTCATCTTCCGCGGCGCGCTGGACGTGCGGGCCACGGGCATCAACGAGGAGATGAAGCTGGCGGCGGTGCACGCGCTGGCCGAGCTGGCCAAGGACGAGGTGCCCGAGGACGTGAAGCAGGCCTACGGTGCCGCCAACCTGCGCTTCGGCCGCGAGTACATCATCCCCAAGCCCTTCGACTGGCGCGCGCTGCTGCGCGTGGCCCCGGCGGTGGCGAAGGCGGCGATGGACAGCGGCGTCGCGCGGCGGCCGATCGAGGACTTCGACGCCTACCGCGCCCGCCTCGAGGTCATCCTCGGGCGCGAGCGCGAGGTGATGCGGGCGGTCATCCGCAAGGCGGCGCGCACGCCCAAGCGCGTGGTGTTCCCCGAGGGGGACAGCCTGAAGATCCTGCGGGCGGCGCAGCTGTGCGTCGAGGAGGGCATCGCCCGGCCCATCGTGCTGGGCGAGCCGGACGTCATCGAGGCGCTGGCGGCCGAGCACGAGATCGCGCTCGAGGGCGTGCGCATCATCGACAACCTGCACGATCCCCACGTGGCGCCCTACGAAGAGGCGTACTGGCAGCGGCGGCGGCGGCGCGGCGTCACGCGCAACGAGGCCGCGCGCATCATCCGGCGGCGCAACCACTTCGGCTCGATGATGGTCGAGCTGGGCGACGCCGACGCGATGGTGTCGGGCATGACGCGCAGCTACCCCGACACGGTGCGGCCGCCCCTCGAGGTGATCGGGCCGCGCCCCGGCGTGCGCCGGGTGGCGGGCGCGCACCTGGTGATCCTGTCCGATCGGGTGAAGATCTTCGCCGACACGACGGTGAACGTGGATCCCACCGCCGAGGACCTGGCCGAGATCGCCATCGCCACGGCCGCCATGGCCCGGCGCCTGGACATCGAGCCGCACATCGCGATGCTCAGCTTCAGCAACTTCGGCAGCAACGCGGCGCCGCAGGCGCGCAAGGTGAAGCGGGCGGTCGAGATCCTGCGCGAGCGCGCGCCGGATCTGGACGTCGACGGCGAGATGCAGGTCGATCCGGCCATCGACGTGGCCAAGCGCGAGCGGCTGTTCGAGTTCTGCACGCTGAAGGCCGAGGCCAACGTGCTCATCTTCCCGGAGCTGAACAGCGCGAACATCGCCTACAAGCTGATGAAGGGGCTGGGCGACGCCGAGGTGGTGGGGCCGATCCTCATCGGCATGAACCGGCCGGTGAACGTGCTCGAGCGCGACTGCAGCGTGCGCTCGGTGCTGAACATGGTGGCGATCAGCGTCGTGCAGGCGCAGGAGATGGCGCCGCCGGTCGGCGCCGGGCAGGAGGGGCAGGGCTGATGGAGCCGTTGCCGGCGGGCTGGCAGGACTGGGACGCCGCGCGGCTGGCCGCGGCCATCCGCGAGCACAACGCGCGCTACTGGGACGAGAACGCGCCGACGATCAGCGACTACGACTTCGACCGCCTCGTCGAGGCGCTGCGCGCGCTCGACCCCGACGCGCCGGCGTTGACGGCGCTCGGCCCCAGCCCGGGCGCGCTGGGCGATCCGGTCGAGCACACGCGGCCGATGCTCAGCCTCGACAAGGCCTACGACGAGGAGTCGCTGCACAAGTGGGCGGCCAAGTTCGAAGGCGATCTGGTGATGACGCCCAAGATCGACGGGCTGGCCTGCTCGATCCGCTACGAGGGCGGGCGGCTGGCGGTCGCGGCCACGCGGGGCAGCGGCGAGGTGGGCGAGGACGTCACGATCAACGTGCGCCTGATGGACGACGTCCCGGCCACGCTGCCGACGACCGATCCGGTCGAGGTGCGCGGTGAGATCTACCTCCCGCTGTCGGCCTTCCACGCCCTGGAGGGCGACTTCGCCAACCCGCGCAACACGGCGGCCGGCGCGCTGAAGCACAAGGATCCCGTGCGCTTCCGCGCGATGGGGCTGCGCTTCTTCGCCTACGACGTGCTGGGCGTCGACATCGACACCGAGATGCACAAGTTCGACCTGGCGGCCTCGTGGGGCTTCGCCGCGGTCGAGCACGAGCTGGTCACCCGCGAGAACGTGCAGGCCGGCTACGAGGCCTACGTCGCCAAGCGCGAGCAGCTCGACTTCGAGATCGACGGGGTCGTCTTCAAGGCCAACCGCCTGGACGAGCAGGCGCGGCTGGGGGCGACGTCCCACCACCCGCGCTACGCCATCGCGTACAAGCTGCAGGGCGAGAGCGCCACGACCTGGCTGCGCGACGTGGAGTGGTCGGTCAGCCGCAACGGGGTGCTGACGCCGGTGGGCATCGTCGAGCCGGTGAAGCTGAGCGGCGCGACGGTGACGCGCATCAGCCTGCACAACTGGGGGCTGGTGCAGGCCAAGGGCCTGAGCCTGAACGCGCAGGTGGTCGCGATGCGCCGGGGCGGGGTGATCCCCTACCTCGAAGCGGTGGTCGAGCCGGGCGATACGCCCATCGTGCCGCCCGACCACTGCCCCTCGTGCGGCGCGGCCGCCGAGGTCGAGGGCGATCTGGTCTGGTGCCGCAACCCGGCGGGCTGCCGCGCGCAGACGATCGCCGTGCTGTCGCATTACGCGAAGACCGTCGACATCGAGGGCTTCGGGCAGGTGTGGCTCGAGAAGCTGCTCGACGCGGGGCTGTTGCACTGGCCGCCGGACTTCTACCGCCTGAAGCCGATCGACCTGCTCGAGTTCGAGCGCATGGGCGAGGTGCTGGCCGGCAAGATGATCGACGCGATCGACGCCCGGCGCGTCGTGGCGCTGCCGACCTTCTTGCAGGCCCTGGGCGTGAAGGATCTGGGCAAGACGGCGGCGCGCACGCTGGCCGAGCGCTACGGCACGCTCGAGGCGGTGCGCGCGGCCACCGCCGAGCAGCTGGTCGAGCTGCCCAAGTTCGCCGAGCTGCTGGCCAACCGCGTGGTGGACGGCCTGGCCGAGCGCGCCGAGCTGATCGACGCGCTGCTCGAGCACGTCGAGGTCACCCCGGTCGAGGTGGTCACGGCGCCGGCGGGCGGGCCGCTCGAGGGTCAGTCGTTCCTGTTCACCGCCACCCTGGCCGCCATGAAGCGCGCGGACGCCGAGGACAAGGTGCGCGCCCTGGGAGGCACGGTGGCCAGCGGTGTGTCGAAGTCGCTCGGCTTCCTGGTGGTGGGCAGTGAGGGCAAGGCCGGCAGCAAGCTGCAGAAGGCCGAGAAGGCGGGGGTGACCATCCTCGACGAGGCCACCTTCCTCGAGAAGCTGGCCGAGGCCGAGGCCGAGGTCGAGGGGTAGGGCGGCCTACTCGTACTCCCGCCCCTCGAACAGCGTCCCGGGCAGGTTCAGGAAGTCGCGCATGTGCTCGTCGTACACGCGCTGCCCCTCGGGATCGCCCAGATCCAGCCGCAGCTCGTTGATCACCTTGATCGACATCTCCATCCAGTCCTCCCAGCTCGGCTGGCTGACGTGGTCCTGGATGTAGGCGCCGATCTCGTCGCCGAAGGGATCGAAGGTCATCCGCGGGCCGATGCGGTTGGTGCGCACGCAGCGCACCTCGTCGGGCCCCGGCTCGCGCCCGGCGTCCGGATCGTCGTCCTGCTGGTTCAGCGCGCCGAGCAGCGCGTCCGCCGAGGGCGCGGCGCCCAGATCGGCCAGCAGCCCCTTCATCTCGGTGGCCGGCATCAGGTCGCCGCGCGCCATCGCCGCGCCGTAGCCCTTCTGGTAGGTCTCGATGGCGCCGTCGACGTCGTCGGTGGCCTCCTGCGCCTGGCCCAGCAGCACGTAGGCGCGGGAGTAGCCGGCGTTCAGCTTCAGCACGTGCCGCAGCACGTTCACCGCCTCGGCGTGGCGCCCCGCGTCGATCAGCGCCTGGCCCAGCGCGTAGTGGGCCAGATCGTCGTCGGGGTTGGCCTTGGCCATCTTGCGGAACTGTTCGATGCGCTCGTCCTGGTTCATCGATTCCTCGTCGGGGGACGGTCCGGGCGGGGTTGGATGCCCGGGGGCGCGGGCAGGCCGCGCGCCCGGATGCCGTGGTCAGTCGTCGTCGAAGGCGCCCGGCGGCGGCGTGCCGCCGGTGCCCAGCAGGATGATCGGCTGCTCCTCTTCGTCCAGCAGCACCGGCGGCGGCAGGGCAGGGGGCGGCGCCTCGGCCGGCCCCAGCACCGGCGGCGGCGGCGGCGCCGGGGGCGGCGGCTGCGAGCGGATGACCCGCACCTGGGGCCGGCCGATGTCCTCGGTGGCCACCGGCCGCACGGGCGCGTTGCGCCGGATGAAGGCGTCCCAGGCCGCGCTGTCCACCGCGTCCGTCTCGAACCGCACGCCGATGCCCTTCTCGTCGGGATCCAGGCTGTCGATGGCGCGCACCACGCGCCCGCGGATCGCGAAGGCGTCGCCCGACGTCGGGTGGATGAGCTTGAGGTTCACCTTGCTGCCCAGCGGCAGCAACGAGCTGGTCAGCACGAAGGTGCCGCCCTCGCTGATGTCGCGCATCTCGAAGGTGGCCAGCTCGGCCAGCCCCTCCGGGCGCAGGGTGACGTTGAAGCGGGCCGGACGTCGGGGGTGGGCGCGGCGGACCGCGTCGACGCCCAGCGCCTCCGGCGGCAGCGGGGGCGGCGCCACCCGGGGCGGGGGCTCGGTGATCACCGGCGGCGGGGCCGCGGGCGGGGGCGGCGAGGGCGGCCGCGAGACGGTGCGGGTGCGCAGCACGCGCGCGCCCCCGTCGGCCGACGCCATGGGCGCCGTCTCCTCGGGGCCGATCTCGATCGAGTCGCTGGGCGACAGCGCGGCCGGCGAGGCGGCCGCCGCCACCTTGCCGACCGGGGGCTCGGCGTAGCCCCGCGCGACCCAGTCCTTGATGCGGCGCACGACCGACACCCAGCGCGCCTCGGTCTCGCGGCTGTTGCCGAACAGCGAGACGCCGATGCCGGGCGGCCGATCGGGGGTCGCCTCTTCGGGGCGGACGCAGCGCGCGACGATGCCCAGCAGGTCGATGTGCTGGTCCTCGGTGGGGTCGACCGCCGTGAACTTCACCAGCTGGTTCGGCGTGCGCGCCTCGTCGGTGCGGATGAAGACGCCGTGGAAGCTGATGTCCTCGGTCAGCGCGGGCCGATCACGGTAGGTGCCCTTGAACAGGATGGGCAGCTTGAAGCGGTAGCGTTGGGAGCGGCGGAAGTTGCCCACGTCGACCTCGTCCAGCGGCGGTGCTGGCACGCATGTTGCTGACCGGTGAGCCCGGCACCAGGCTCGGTGCGCGCGACCCCCGGTCGGCGCCTCAGGGGCGGGGGCCACGTTAACGGCCCGCGTCGCCGTTTGCCAAGGCCGTACCCTCCGGGCGCGGACTGGTGTAGAACCGGCAGCCTGCTGCCCACTGACGGGAGCTCACGAGAATGCCGCATCGTCGACTGCGCGTCGCCCCTCAGCCCGCCCCGAAGCCCGCGGCCATCGAGCCTTCGGGGCCGGTGCGCGACGTCCAGCCCTACCAGGCCGTGTCGTCGCTGGACGAGATCCACGCGCGGCCCCAGCAGGTGCCCCACAAGCTCGACTGGAACGAAGCGACGGTGCCCCCGTCGCCGCGGGTGATCGAGGCGATCACCGCGTTCCTCGGCAACGCCCATCACCTCAACTGGTACCCGGTGCTCAACAGCACCAACCTGATCGAGCGCCTGTCCGCGTTCACCGGCGTGCCGCACGAGCGCATGCTGATCACGAACGGCAGCGACGACGCGCTGAACACGCTGTGCACCACCTACCTCGGCGTCGACGACCGGGTGCTGGTGGCGTCGCCGACCTACCAGCACTTCCTCGTGTTCGCGGCCACGCGCGGCGCGGACATCGTGCACCACTACGCGCCGGACCCCTTCGAGAAGGACCTCGACGGCCTGCTCGACGCGCTCGCGCGCGTGCGGCCGCGCATGCTGTATCTGGTGAACCCGAACAACCCGACCGGCGTGATCTACGAGGCCGACGAGGTGGCGGCGCTGCTGGCGGCGGCCCCCGAGACGCTGGTGGTCGTGGATGAAGCGTACTCCGAATTCGCCGGTCGATCGTGTGTTCGACTGCTGCAGACGTACTCCAACCTGGTCGTCACCCGCACCTTCTCGAAGGCCTACGGCATGGCCGGCCTGCGCATCGGCTACGCGATGGCGCCCGAGCCGGTCATCCGCGACCTGCGGCGGGTGTTCAACCCGAAGAGCGTGAACGTGCTGGCGCAGATCGGGGCGATGGCGGCGCTGGAGGATCAGGCCTGGCTGCGCTGGTACCTCGAAGAGGTGGACGACGCGAAGGCGCTCTACGCCGAGTGGTTCGCCGCGCGGGGCATCGAGTGCCGCGTGACGCCCGCCAACTACATCATGGTGCGCTTCGAGCAGGCGCCGTGGGTGGTGCGTCGGCTGGCCGATCTGGGCGTCTACGTGCGCGACCGCAGCCACGTGCCGCGGCTGAACGGCTTCGTCCGCTTCTCGGTGGGCACGGTCGAGCAGACCCACGACGTGCTGGCCCGCGTCGGCCAGGTGCTCGAGGAGATGGTGCCGCCCACCTGCTGAGCCCGCCCGGTCGATCGGCCGGTGTCCTTTCCGACTGGCCAGTCGGTTGGCCACCCGCTTCGAACCGTCACGCCCCCCGCCGCCCGCCGAAGCCGCACGAACAGCGGCTTTGACGTGGCCGGACGCTTTGCCCAGAATGGGCACGCGCCGTGCTAATCAGCGCGGCGAGTCTAGGCCGACTGCATTCTTGCACCTCGATTGGGGGCGATCGTCATGTTCCGACGCCGCATTGCGCTGTCACTGCTAGCCGTCTTCACCCTCGCCGCGTGCGCCGACTCGGCGAAGCGCAGCGAGCCCGAGGAGGTGGACCTCGGCGGCGGCGTCATCGATCCGGCCGACATGATGCCGCCCGCGCCGATGCCCGACATGGGCATGCGCGAGATCGATCCGCCCTCGGCGCGCGAGCTGTCGATCATCGGCAGCGACGAGGTGCTGACCAACTACGGCGGCACCGTCGATCTGCAGGTGCGCTACTCGGATCGTCAGGGCGGCATCCCCAACGCGCGCCTGCAGGTGCGCATGCTCGACGAGACGGGCAACGATCGCACGGCGACCGGCATCGAGGGCACCGGCCTGCGCAGCAGCAACGCGCAGACCAACGCCAACGGCCAGGCGACCTTCACCGTCGTCACCGGCAACCGCAACGTGACCTTCCGCGTCGAGGCCAGCGACGGCATCGCCGACGGCGCGCCGCCGGTCTACTGGACCGTCACCGTCGCCCGCGAGGGCTCGGGCGGCCTGACCGTCCGCGTGACCTACGACCCCACCGACAAGCGCTACGAGTTCCGCGACTTCTCGGCCGCGCAGGTCAGCCTGTTCGACCGCGAGAACTGCGATCTGCTGCGCCAGTCGGCCACCAACCTGCAGGGCGCCTACTTCGATCTGGCCCCCATCGCGCCCTTCAACGAGGTCGACAACGGCGTCACCCAGGGCGATCTCGATGACGGCGCGACCTTCAGCGTGGCGGCGGTGGGCAAGAACCGCGACGGCATGCCCATCACCTTCGGCTGCGTCGACGGCGTGCGCATCACCGGCGGCGAGATCACCAACGTCGACGTCGAGCTCGACGACCTGCCCCTCGAGTGGAAGGGCCGCTTCACGGTCGTCCACCACTTCGACCTGACCGACTTGCTGCGCAACACCGGCAACGAGACGCTCGATCGCGTGGCCGACGTGCTCGAGGTGCTGCGCCTGATCGGCGACGACAGCGGCGACCGCGGCGAGGCGATCATCGAGCTCTTCTGCGACCTCGTGAACCTGGACGACAGCATCTGCCGCATCGTCGAGACCGTCGGCGGCGCGTTCATCGACCGCGCGCTCGACGCCTTCCTTCCCGAGCAGGTGCAGGACGTCTTCACGGTCATCACCGACGTGCTGAACATCGTCAGCGAGCTGACCGTGGTGGGCGAGATCGAGTTCGTCCAGACGCAGCTCGACGAGAACAACATGCTGATCGGCAACGACAACCGGTGGCAGAAGTTCCGCTTCGTCTGGCGCAACGGCTGCCCGATGGGCATGGACTGCCGCCGCGAGTTCACCATCGGCAACCTCGACACCGAGCGCCGCCCGATCTTCGGCGTGTTCGACGCGACCGTCGATCGCACCACGGTCAACATCGCGCCGCACGGCCTGAACTTCCGCTACGGCGTCATCATCCTCGGCATCGCCGAGGAGTGGATCATCCCGGCCATCCTGGGCAACGCCAACATGGGCCGGGTCACCTTCGCCGAGCTGTTCGAGTCGCTCTTGCCCTGCGAGGACATCAACGGCATCACCACCGACGGCTTCTGCGAGGAGGTGCTGGTGCTGGCCCTGTCGGACATCCTGTTCGACCTGACCGCCCGGCTCGAGTTCAGCCCCGACCAGTTCCGCATCGAGGGCACGGCCACCGCCGTCGACGAGGACGGCGATCTGGTGGTCGACAAGCTCGACGAGGGCGTCTGGCGCGGCACGCTGACGTTCGGCGAGACCGTCATCGACTTCAACGGCTGCTTCACCGGCTGCCGCGACGAAGAGTGCCCGCCCCCCGAGTGCATGGTGCCGATGGAGTAGGGCGGCGCGACCTACGCGCCGGCCCCGCGTCGTCCGACCACATCGTCCTACCCGCCAACGTTGACACCTCCCCCCGACCGGGCCGACAATCGCCCGCGGAGGGGTCCATCGAGGTGTCGTCCGTGCGTCCCGCGCCCATCGCCGCGTTCGCGCTCAGCGCCCTGCTCGTCGGGTGCGGCGCCGCGCAGCAGCAGACCGACCGCCAGCTCGGCGAGCTCGGCACCGAGCTGAAGCTGCTGCGGGACGCCGTCGAGGCCCAGAACCGCCGCATGGAGGACATGCGCGACCGCCTGCAGCTGGTCGAGGATCAGCTCGAGGCGCAGGCGCTGCACCGAGGCCGCGTGCCGCAGCGCCTGCCGGTGGTCCGGCTGGCCCCGCAGGACGACGTCGATCCCGGCCCCACGGCCGAAGAGATCGCGGGCGCCACCACCATCACGCAGGACGATCTCTACGCGCTGGGCGGCGGCCCGCCCGCGCGCGGCGGGCCGGTCGAGCCGCCGGCCAACGCCGCCCACGCCGGCAACATCGGCGTCGCGCCGGTGCCCGGCGGCGCGGGCGTCGCGGCGCCGCCGGTGGCCCCGGCACCGCCGGTCGACGACGCCATCGCGCAGTACAAGGCCGCCTACGCCGCCTACCAGCAGGGCGATCTGAGCACGGCCTCCCACGCCTTCGCCGACTTCGTCGCCCGCTACCCCACGCACGGCTACGCCGACAACGCGCTGTACCTGCTGGGCGACTGCCGCTTCCAGCGCGCCGAGTACGCCGGCGCCCTCGAGGCCTTCCGCGCGGTGCTCACCCAGCACCCCACCGGCAACAAGGTGCCCGACGCGCTGCTGATGATCGGGCGGACGCTTCAGCGGCTGGGGCGGCCAGCCGAGGGTAGAGAGACGCTGGCGCGGCTGGTCGCGATGTACCCGGACACCGACGCCGCGCAGCGGGCCGCGTCGCACCTGGGCGGCCAGGGCAGGATGTGATGGTGGGCGCCCCCCGCCGAGACGAGAGGAACCGGTCGATGCATCACGCTCGAATCGCGCTCACCCTGGCGCTGGCCCTCGCGGCCACGGCCGAGGCGCAGACCATCCGGGTCACCGGGGGTCGCGGGACCGAGATCCCCGAGGAGTACATCGTCGAGCCGGGCGACACGCTGTGGGACCTGTGCGAGACCTACTACCAGGATCCCTGGCAGTGGCCGACGCTGTGGGCGCTGAACCCCCACATCACCAACCCCCACTGGATCTACCCCGGCGACGTGCTGCGCATGCGGCTGGGCGACGAGTCGCCGGCGGTGAAGCTGGATCCCGTCAAGTACACGGTCGGGGCGGACAACGCCGCGCACGTCAGCCTCAACGACGGCTTCATCGCCGAAGAGCCGGTCGAGCGGTTGGGCGAGCTGTCCTACTCGCCGCTGGCGCACGAGTACCTGGCCGAGGAGAACCTGGTCTACCTCACCTTCGACAAGCTGGACGAGGTGCGGGTGGGCCAGAAGTTCTCGGTGTACGAGGTGCTCAACGACGTCAACCACCCGATCGACGACACCTACATCGGGCAGAAGATCCGCGTGCTGGGCGTGGTCGAGGTGGTCGGCGTCGACGAGAACGTGGCGCGGGCCCGGGTGACGCAGTCCTACCGCGAGATCACGCGCGGCATGCCGCTGACGCACCACATCGAGCACTACGTGCTGGTGAACCCGAAGCAGAACCTGATCGACCTCGAGGGCAGCATCGTGGACGCGATGCGGCCCGAGAAGGAGATCGGCCAGTTCTTCCAGGTGTTCATCGACAAGGGCGCCAAGGACGGGGTGCAGGTGGGCAACCGGTTCTTCGTCATGCGGCGCGGCGACGGCTTCCTGAAGCTGACGCTCGAGCGCGACCAGGCGCTGCCCTGGGAGCAGATCGGCGAGGCGCTGGTGGTCGAGACGCAGGACCGCAACAGCACCGCCATCATCACGCGCGCGGCGCTCGAGATCCGGCGGGGTGACCGCGTCGTGATGCAGCGCCACTACTAGCCCCGGCCCGCCGCAGCCCCCTCCGCTTGGACGATCTGGATCACCGCACGCGCCTGCTGGCGGCCTCGCTGGCGCCCGAGGTGACGCACGTCCACGCGATCCACGCGCTGTTGAAGGATCCCGACGCCTGGGCCGAGCCGGTGGGGCTCGACGCGCGGCAGCTCGCGAAGTGGCGGGCGCTGACCTTCGGGCCGCTGCAGCAGCGGCTGGCCGCCGAGCTCGCGGCGCTCGAGGCCATCGGCGGTTGGTTCCTGACGCCCGTCGATCCGCAATGGCCGGCGAACCTGGCCCCCGACGGCGTGCTGCGGGGGCTGGGGCGCCTGCCGGCCGGTCCGATGCTGGCCATCGTGGGCGCGCGCCAGGCGGATCCCTACGGGCTCGAGCTGGCCGGGCGCGTGGCGCGGGCGGCGGCCGAGCGGGGCGTGCCGGTGGTGTCGGGCGGCGCCTTCGGCGTGGACGTCGCGGCGCACCGGGCGGCGCTGGCCGCGGGCGGCGAGACCGTGGTGGTGCTGGGCGCGGGCCTCGACAAGGCCAGCCCGTCCGCGCACCGCGCGGTGTTCCGGCAGGCCGCGGCGCAGGGCGCGGTCGTGTCGCCCTTCCCGATGGGGCTGGGCGCGGCGCGGTGGAGCTTCCCGCAGCGCAACCCCTGGATCGCTGGGCTCTCGGCCGGCTGCGTCGTGGTGCAGGCCGCGCAGCGCAGCGGCAGCCTGCAGACGGCGCGGGCGGCAATGCGGCTGGGGCGCCCGGTGTTCGCCATCGCGGGCAGCATGGACAACCCGCTGCACGCGGGCTGTCACGCGCTGGTGGGTGAGGGGGCGCAGCTGTTGACCGCGGCCGACGCGTGGGTGCCGCAGGTGGCGCCCGACGCGCGCCGGCCCGCGCCCGCCGAGGACGGCCTCGAGGGGCCGCCCCACGGGCAGGCGCTGTGGGCGGTGACGACCGACGAACCGATGGATCTGGCGCGCCTGGCCGAGGCCGCGGGGCTGCCCGTGCCCGAGGCCTCGGCGTTGGCCACCACCCTCGAGCTGTCGGGGTGGTTGCGCCGCGCCCCCGGCGGCCGCTATGCACGGTCGCGCCCCCGCTGAGCGGGTGGAGGAGCGCGGCCCCGAGAGACGCGGTCGTGGTGGTCGGCGTCGTCGTAGACGAACAGAGCAGGGCGCCCCGAGCCCACGGACCCACGACCCCCACCCCTGGAGACGACAGGAACACCCATGGTCAAGGTGGTCGGAGGCGGTCTGGCCGGCTGCGAGGTGGCGTTGCAGCTCGCGCGGCGCGGCGTGCCGGTCGAGCTGATCGAGATGAAGCCGCTGCAGCGGACGCCGGCGCAGTCGAGCGACAAGCTGGCCGAGCTCGTGTGCAGCAACAGCTTCCGCAGCGCGAACGTGGCCAACGCCATCGGCCTGCTGAAGTGGGAGATGCGGGCCACGGGCAGCGCGGTCATGCAGGCCGCCGACGCCAGCGCGGTGCCGGCCGGGGACGCGCTGGCGGTCGACCGCGAGATCTTCGCCGACCGGATGACCGCGGCGGTCGACGCCGAGCCGAACATCACGCGCGTCGAGCGAGTGGTCGAGGCGGTGCCCGAGGGGCTCACCGTGGTGGCGACCGGGCCGCTCACCGCGCCGGCGCTGGCCGCCGACATCGCGCGGCGCGCCGGGCGCGACAGCCTGTACTTCTACGACGCCATCGCGCCGATCCTCGACGCCGACAGCGTCGACTGGGACGTCGTGTGGCGGCAGAGCCGCTACGACAAGGGCGAGGGGGCCGACTACGCCAACATCCCGCTCGACGAGGCGCAGTACATGGCCTTCGTCGAGGCGGTGGTGGCGGGCGAGAAGGTCACGCCCAAGGCCTTCGAAGAGACGAAGTACTTCGAGGGCTGCCTGCCCATCGAGGTGATGGCCGAGCGCGGGCCGTTGACGCTGGCGTTCGGGCCGATGAAGCCCGTGGGGCTGGTCGATCCCCGCACCGGCAAGCAGCCCTTCGCGGTGGTGCAGCTGCGCATGGAGAACAAGGAGGCGACGGCCTGGAACATGGTCGGCTTCCAGACGCGGCTGAAGTACCCCGAGCAGCGGCGCATCTTCACGACGCTGCCGGGCCTCGAGCAGGCGAGCTTCCTGCGCTTCGGCAGCGTGCACCGCAACACCTACGTGCACGCGCCCAGCCTGCTGAGCGACGGGCTGCACTGGCACGACGATCCCGACCTGTACCTGGCGGGGCAGATCACCGGCGTCGAGGGCTACGTCGAGTCGTCGGCGTGCGGGCAGCTGATCGCCTGGCACGTGCTGGCGCGGCTGAAGGGCCTCGAGCCGCCCGCGCCGCCGCCGACCACGGCCTTCGGCGCCCTGCGGCGGCACCTGCGGGGCGAGGGCATCCTGTCGGCGTACAGCCCGAGCAACCTGAACTGGAGCCTGTTCGCCTCGATCGAGAAGCGGCGGCGCGAGTCGAAGCGCGACCGCAAGGCGCGGCTGGCCGAGCGCGCGCAGACCGAGCTGGCCGCGTGGTGGGCCGACTGGAGTTCGCGCCTGGGCGGGTGATGTCGTAGCCTCACCTACATGGACGATCCGCTGCACCGCTTCCAGCGCTACCTGGCCACCGAGAAGCGGGCCAGCCCGCGCACCGTGGACGGCTATCTGGGCGACGTGGGGTTCCTCGTCGCGCACCTCGACCACGATCCCTTCGACCCGGCCCGCGTCACCACGGCCGACCTGCGGTCGTGGCTGCGCGCGATGTACCGCGCCGAGCTGGCCGCGCCCACCATCGCGCGCCGCCTGTCCGCGGCGCGCGCGTTCTTCCGCTTCCTGGTGCGCACCGGCGACCTCGAGCGCGATCCGACGGCCGGCGTGCGCACCCCCAAGCAGCCGAAGCGCACGCCGCGCTTCCTCTCCCCCGACGACGCGGCCCGGCTGGTCGAGGCGCCCGCGGGCGACGGCCCGATCGCCGTCCGCGACCGCGCGCTGCTCGAGCTGGTGTACGGCGCCGGCCTGCGGGTGAGCGAGGTGGTGGCGCTGGACGTGGGGGACGTGGATCTGCGCGAGGGCACCGTGCGCGTCGAGCGCGGCAAGGGCGGCAAGACCCGCGTGGCCCCCATGGGCCGCCACGCCGTCGCCGCGGCGCAGGCCTGGCTGGCGCGCCGCCCCGAGCTGACCGGCCCGGATCCCGAGCCGACCCCCCTGTTCCGCAACCGCTTCGGCCGGCGCCTCTCGGCCCGGGCGGTCCAGCGCCTCGTCGAGCGCTGCCGCCCGGCCTGCGCCGAGGCCGGCGCCACGCCCCACTGGCTGCGCCACGCCTGCGCCACGCACATGCTGGGCAGCGGCGCCGATCTGCGCAGCATCCAGGAGATGCTGGGCCACGCCAGCCTGTCGACCACCCAGCGCTACACCCACGTCAGCGTCGAGGCCCTGATGGCCGTCTACGACAAGGCCCACCCGCGCGCCCGCAGCGACGACGACTGAGCCGGCCGCCCCGCCTTGACACCCCACCGGGCGTGCATACGGTCCGCCGTCTCCGTCACCCCCGAGGCCTCATGTCCGAGCTCACGTTCCACGGCACCACCATCCTCGCCGTCCGCCGCGACGGTCAGCTCGTCTTCTGCGGCGACGGCCAGGTGTCGCTGGGCAACACGGTGATGAAGGGCAGCGCGGTCAAGGTGCGGCACCTGCTCGACGGCGCCATCCTCACCGGGTTCGCCGGCGCCACCGCCGACGCCTTCACCCTGTTCGAGAAGTTCGAGGGCAAGCTCAAGGCGTTCAACAAGAACCTGGTGCGCGCCGCGGTCGAGTTGGCCAAGGAGTGGCGGACCGATCGCTACCTGCGCCGCCTCGAGGCCCTGCTGCTGGTGGGCGATCGCGAGCGGACGCTGCTCATCAGCGGCACCGGCGACGTCATCGAGCCGGACGGCGACGCGATCGCCATCGGCAGCGGCGGCAACTTCGCCCTGGCGGCCGCCCGGGCGCTGCTCGAGAACACCGATCTGGACGCCCACACCATCGCGACGAAGGCCCTGACCATCGCCGCGGGCATCGACATCTACACCAACACGAACCTGGTGGTGGAGACGCTGGCGCTCGACTGAGCGCGGCCCTCGAACCCCCGACCCCGCGAGGACGTTCATGGACGCCGATCTGCCGGTCTTCACCCCCCGCGAGACCGTGAGCGAGCTCGACCGCTACATCGTCGGGCAGCACAAGGCCAAGCGCGCGGTGGCCATCGCTCTGCGCAACCGCTGGCGGCGCCAGCGCGTGCCGGAGGAGCTGCGGGACGAGATCGCGCCGAAGAACATCATCATGATCGGGCCGACCGGGGTGGGGAAGACCGAGATCGCCCGCCGGCTGGCCAAGCTGGCGCAGGCGCCCTTCCTGAAGGTCGAGGCCAGCAAGTTCACCGAGGTGGGCTACGTCGGGCGCGACGTCGAGTCGATGATCCGCGACCTGACCGAGCTGGCCATCACGATGGTCAAGGACGAGCAGCGCGAGCGCGTCGAGGCCAGCGCGGCGCGCCACGCCGAGGATCGCCTGCTCGACCTGCTGATCGCGCAGAGCAAGCCCAAGGGCGGCGAGGGCGACACGCAGAGCTACTTCGCGGTGGGGCCCGACGGGTCGACCAGCCCGGTCGTGACCGGCGCCGGCGACCGCGAGGCGCTGCGCAAGAAGCTGCGGAAGGGCGAGCTGGACGAGCACCAGGTGGTGCTGCAGACCAGCGTGAGCGGCGGCCCCTCGTTCGAGGTGTTCAGCGCCTCGGGCATCGAAGAGATGGTCTTCAACATCAAGGACGCCCTGGGCAACCTGCCCGGCTTCGCCGGCGGCAAGACCAAGGAGACGCGGGTCGAGGTGCCCGACGCGCTGCGCATCCTCACCGCCGAGGAGTCCGAGAAGCTGCTCGACATGGATCAGGTGGTGCAGCACGCCCTCGAGCGGGTGCAGCACAGCGGCATCATCTTCCTCGACGAGATCGACAAGATCGCGATGGGCGGCACGCGGGGCGGCGGCCCCGGCGGCGGCGGCCCGGACGTCAGCCGCGGCGGCGTGCAGCGCGATCTGCTGCCGATCGTCGAGGGCAGCACGGTGACCACCAAGCACGGCATCGTGAAGACCGACCACATCCTGTTCGTGGCGGCCGGCGCGTTCCACGAGGCGAAGGTGAGCGATCTCATCCCCGAGCTGCAGGGCCGCTTCCCCATCCGGGTCGAGCTCGAGTCGCTGGGCGAGGCGGACTTCCTGAAGATCCTCACCGAGCCGAAGAACAGCCTGGTGAAGCAGTACGAGGCGCTGCTGGCCACCGAGGGCGTCGAGCTGACCTTCACCGAGGACGCGCTGGCCGAGATCGCGCGCGTCGCCTACGAGGCCAACACGCGCCTCGAGAACATCGGCGCGCGGCGCCTGCACACGGTCATGGAGACCCTGCTGGATCAGGTGTCGTTCAAGGCGCCCGAGATGCGCGGGCAGACGGTCACGGTCGACGGCGCCTTGGTGCGCGAGCGCCTGGGCGAAGTGCTCGACGACGAGGACCTGAGCCGGTACATCCTCTGACCGATCCCTCCGGCCCGGAAGCCCAGCCCATGTCCGTCAAGCCCCTGCAAGAGAAGGCGGCGGTGCTCATCGAGGCGCTGCCCTACATCCAGAAGTTCGCCGGCGAGACCTTCGTGGTGAAGTACGGCGGCCACGCGATGACCGATCCCGAGGCGCGCGTGGGGTTCGCCCAGGACGTCACGCTGCTGCGCTCGATCGGCGTGCACGTCGTCGTCGTGCACGGGGGCGGCCCGCAGATCGGCGAGCACCTGCAGCGCCTGGGCATCGAGAGCGAGTTCCGCGCCGGCATGCGCGTCACCGACGACGCCACGATGGACGTCGTGCGCATGGTGCTGGTGGGCAAGGTGAACCAGGAGATCGTCGCGCTGATCAACCAGGCGGGCGGCCGCGCGGTGGGCCTCAGCGGCGCCGACGGCAACCTGCTGGTCGGTCGCCAGGTGACGGTCGACGGCCAGGACGTCGGCCGCGTGGGCGTCGTCGAGCGCGTCGACGAGCGCGACGTCGGCTGGTTGGCCCAGGGCGGGTTCATCCCGGTCATCGCGCCGGTGGCCGTCGATGCGCAGGGCAAGCCGCTCAACGTGAACGCGGATCTCGCGGCGGGGGCCATCGCGTCGCACCTGCGGGCGCGCAAGCTGCTGCTGATGACCGACGTGGAGGGCGTGCGCGGGGCCGACGGGCAGGTGATGCCCACCATCGACCGCCACACGGCGGGCGAGCTGGTCGACAAGGACGTCATCGGCGGCGGCATGATCCCCAAGCTGCGCTGCGCCCTCGACGCGCTCGACGCGGGCGTGCGCAAGGTGCACATCGTCGACGGCCGCGTGCGCCACGCCCTGCTGCTCGAGATCTTCACCGACCGCGGCGTCGGCACCGAGGTGGTCTGAGTGTCGGGCTGGATGTACTGGATCATCCCGGTCGCGGTGCTGACCGCCATCGGCCTCGTCACCTGGCGGGTGTGGCCGGTGCTGATGGGCCGCGCGCGCAGCGGCGACAGCGCCGCCGACCGCCTCGATCGCTGGAACCGCCACCTGGTGCCGCTGATGGGCCGCATGCTCGAGGGCAAGCTGCTCGTCGCCCGCGGCCAGCGCTTCGTCAGCAAGGCCGACGGCGCCGAGCACAGCATGGCCACCTGGTCGCTCGAGCCCTCGCTGCTGCCCGACGTCGACTTCGTCGCGCTGGCCCGCCCGGGCACCGCCGACCACCCGGCGCCCGAGGTGCTGGGCCTGATCGAGGCCGGCGATCTGCGCGGCCTGCTCGGCGGCAGCATCAGCGACCAGACCATGTTCGGCCACCGCGCCTGGGTGCACGTCTGGCCCGCCGACATCGATCTCGACCGCGTCGTCGCCCGCCTCACCCCCGTCGACACCTTCCGCGCGCAGCACGGCGCCGCCACCGAGGCCGAAGCGCCAGCGGGCTGAGCCCGGCACCGCTTGCCGGGCGTCGCGCGCGCTGCCACACTGCCGCCCCACCACCGCCCGGCGCGCGCCGGGCCGACGCGGGAGACTGGCGTGAGCGAACGCGACGAGGCCGTGGCCAAGCGGGCCGAGGCCGTGATGACCCCGAACTACCGGCCGGCGCCGCTCGCCTTCGTCCGCGGCGAGGGCGCCTGGCTGTACGATCAGGGCGACGCCCGCTACCTCGACTTCGCGGCGGGCATCGCGGTCAACGCGCTGGGCCACAATCACCCGGCGCTGACGCGGGCCATCGCCGAGCAGGCGCGCGATCTGCTGCACGTCAGCAACCTGTTCCTCAACGAGCCCGCGGTGGCCCTCGCCGAGCGCTTGTGCGCGCTGTCCTTCGCCGACCGCGTCTTCTTCGGCAACAGCGGCACCGAGGCCAACGAGGCCGCGATGAAGCTGGCCCGCCGCTACATGCGGCTGGTGCGCGGTGAGGATCGCTGGGGCTTCGTGGCCATGGAGCACAGCTTCCACGGCCGCACCTGGGCCTCGATCAGCGCCACCGGCCAGCCCAAGTACCACGAGGGCTTCGCGCCGCTGGTGCCCGGCTTCACCCACGTGCCCTTCGACGATCTCGACGCCGTCGAGGCGGCGGTCGACGACACGACCTGCGCGGTGCTCGTCGAGCCCATCCAGGGCGAGGGGGGCGTCATCACCCCGTCGCCCGAGTACCTGCCCGGCCTGCGCGACCTGTGCGATCGGCGCGGCGTGCTGCTCATCTACGACGAGGTGCAGACCGGCGTCGGCCGCACCGGCCGCTGGTTCGCCCACCAGCACGCCGACGGCGCCAAGCCGGACATCATGACCCTGGCCAAGGGGCTCGGCGGCGGCGTGCCCATCGGCGCCATGCTGTGCACCGACGAGGTGGCGCAGGGCTTCGCGCCGGGCGCCCACGCCAGCACCTTCGGCGGCAACCCGCTGGCCTGCCGCGCCGGCCTGACCGTGCTCGACGTGATCGAGCGCGAGGGCCTGTGCGAGCGCGCCGCCCGCGTGGGCAAGTACCTCGGCGGCCAACTGCAGTCGCTCGTCGATCGCCACTGGGGCCTGGTCGAGGTGCGGGGCCGCGGCCTGATGCGCGGCCTGGCCGTCAACCCCGAGGGCTTCGACCGCGCGACCCTCGTGGCCGCGGCCCGCGCGCGCGGCCTGCTGATGACCATGGCCGGCCCCGACGCGCTGCGCCTGACGCCGCCGCTGATCATCGAGACCGGGCACGTCGACGAGGCGATCCAGATCCTCGACGACGCCCTGAAGGAGTCCGCGCTGTGACGACCTCGAAGCGCGATCTGCTCGCCCTCACCGACCTGTCCACCGCCGAGATGCGCGCGCTGCTGCGCCGGGCCGCCGAGCTGAAGCACATGCAGAAGGCGGGCAACTGCCCGACGCCGCTGGTCGGCCGCAGCCTGGCCATGGTGTTCGAGAAGGCCAGCACGCGCACCCGGGTCAGCTTCGACGTGGGCATGCGCCAGCTCGGCGGGCACCCGCTGATGCTGCGCGGCGACGAGCTGCAGCTCGGGCGCGGCGAGAGCGCGGCCGACACCGCGCAGGTGCTGGGGCGCTACGTCGACGGCATCATGGTGCGCACCTTCGGGCACGACAAGATCGAGGCCCTGGCCGAGCACTCACCGGTGCCGGTGATCAACGCGCTGACCGATCGGCTGCACCCCTGTCAGATCCTCGCCGACCTGCAGACCTGCGCCGAGGCCTTCGGCGACGACGCGCTGCCGGGCCTGCGCGTGGCGTGGATCGGCGACGGCAACAACGTGGCGCACTCGTGGATCAACGCGGCGTGGGTGCTGGGCTTCGAGCTGCGGCTGGCCTGTCCCGAAGGCTACGAACCGAACCCGGCGGTGCTCGAGCCGGCGGTGCGCGCCGGCGCGCGGGTGTCCGTGGTGCGCGCGCCCGCCGCCGCGGCCGAGGGCGCGCACGTCGTCACCACCGACGTCTGGGCCAGCATGGGGCAGGAGCAGGAGCAGAAGGTGCGCGAGCAGGCCTTCGCCGGCTACCAGGTGGACGCCGCGCTCATGGCGCACGCCCGCGACGACGCCATCTTCCTGCACTGCCTGCCGGCGCACCGCGGCGAAGAGGTGACCGCCGAGGTCATCGATGGGCCCCGGTCGCGCATCTTCGACGAGGCCGAGAACCGGCTGCACGCCCAGAAGGCGGTGCTGGAGTGGCTGCTGGGCGGGCGCCCGCTGATCGGCTGAGCGGCGGGGCACGGGCGGGGGCGGCGCCGAGGCGCTCAGGCCGGCGCGGCCTCGCCGCCCTCGGGCGCGGGCGTCGGGCCCTCGACGGCCGGCTCGGCCACCGCGGCCTTGTCGGCCTGGTAGATCTCCCAGGCCATGTCACCCAGCAGGTACAGATAGAAGACCGCCGTGATGGCGGACTCCTTGAGGTACATCTCGTCGATCCACCCGCCGTCGAGGTGCACCAGCTGCGTCGCGATGCACATGCCCATCAGGGCCAGCACGTAGCGGTAGTGGCGTAAGGCCACCGGGGCGAGCAGTACGCAGAAAATGTAGTAATAACAAGTGAGTTGGAAGATTGCGAAGATGAAGACGGTGCTCAGCGCCGTCACCTCCCAGTCCTCGCGCCGGCGCCCGATGTAGGCGATGAGCGCGATCAGCGCCAGCACCGTCAGCGCGAAGGGGATGCGGCGCGCCTGCAGCACCTCGTGCCGCTTCTGCTTCCACACCGCCCAAGGATCGTCCGCCGCGTTGTCGCGCACGTGCCGGCCGAGGTACTTCGTCTCGAACGCGAAGAGGGTGGGCATGCCCATGTGGTTGGTCAGCCCGGTCTCTTTGTGCTTCATCGAGTTGGCCAGGAAGGCCTTGTAGTCGCCCCCGCCCGACGAGGGCACGGCCAGCGGCACGGCCGCCAGCACCACCAGCGCGGCGACGCAGCCCAGGATCAGCTTGCGGTGCGGCACGCTGATCGTGCGCTCGCGCACGAGCGTCCAGCCGATCTTCGCCGCGACGCCGACGATCAGCGCGCCGGGGAAGACCCGCAGCAGCATGCTCCAGGTGATGCCCGCGCCGCCCAGCGCGTGCATGCCCTTCTTCATGAAGCACGTGCCGGCGACCGCCATGAACAGCCACGGCGCGCGCGCGAAGCCGCCGCCCGTCCAGTAGTACGACCAGGGGTGGCCGACGTACCAGACCAGGGTGGCCAGGGCCAGCGCCCGCAGCCCGAAGGCCCACCAGATGAGCAGGAACAGGCCCGCGTACAGCACCGCGTCCACCTGCGCGAAGTGCCGCGTGTCGGCCAGGAACTCCGCCTTGTCCTTCTCCCACCGCTCGCGCATCGCCGTGCGCTGCGCCGCCGTCTTGCCGGCCAGGTTGGGCGTGGTGAACACCATGTCGTCGGGCGGGATCTTCGACTGCCAGTCCCGGTTGGCGATCCACCGCCCCACCATGTTCCACGCGGGCGCCGCGTTGTACCCGTGGTCGGTGAAGGCGCGCTTGATGCCCTCGCGCCCCATCTGGCTGCGGAACAGCCGCACGTCCTGGCGGAAGGCGGCCCAGCGGGCGGGGGAGAAGTGCTGCTTGCAGGCCTGCGCGTCCTCGATCACCGGCAGCCCGGAGCCCAGCAGCACGTTGTCCTTCAGCACGCGCACCTTGAGGTTGGTCAGCTCCTTGCGGTGCCCGTCCTCGTCCTGCGCCACGGCGGCGCAGTGGTACAGCAGCTCGTAGCCGATCTCTTCGCTGTACTTCGACCCGAGCACGTAGTGGAACTGCTCGTGGAAGTGCACGCCGCGCCCGCCGTGCCAGGTGCCGAAGTTGGTCCAACCGAAGCTGGCTACGACGGTCAGCCCGATCAGCGCCGCGCGCTCGGCCCACAACCACGGATCGCGCTCGCCCCGCGCGAGCTGCCGGATGATCCCCGCGGCCAGCAGCACGGCGCCGAGGCCGTAGCCGATGCCGGTGTTGCCCCAGGCGCACCAGCCGCCGAACAGCACGATGATCGCGCCCATGGCCGGCGCGACGTAGCGGGCCCAGGGCGCGTCCTCGCGCCGGCCCAGCAGCACGCCGGCGAAGAGGATCAGGCCCATGATGGCCACGGCGATCTTCTGGCGCGCGAGGCGATGCAGGCGGTTCTCGCGCGGATCGCCGGTGGCCTTCGACGCCATCGTCGTCACCGGCGGCGGCCAGAGCGCCGGCTGCTGGCAGAAGGCCTGCACCTCGGACAGGCTGAACGCGTTGTCACCGGCGGCGAAGCCCACGCGCAGGTAGCGGGCGCGCCCGTCGAGGCCCTGGGTCAGCCGGGTGCGCATGCCCGGCTGCGGGTGCATGGGGGCCGTCCACAGGGGCGAGAACGCGGCGCCGTCGAGCGAGACCTCGACCTGGTAGGTGTCGTTGTTGTCGCCCTGCAGCATCAGGGCGCGCACCGTGGTCACCTGCTTCAGGTCGTAGGTGACGTAGGCCTTGCCACCGTCGAAGAGGGCGGTGGCGTTGGACTTCCAGGGATCACCCTCGCCGGCCACGACGTCGTCGGTCAGGCGCGAGAAGAAGCTGATGCCCTGCTGGGCCGAGGGCCGCAGCCCGGCGAGCAGGTTGCCCTCGGGGCAGGCGCTCTCCTGCGCGGCGGCGGGGATGGCGCAAAGCCCCAGCAGCAGGCCGACGAGGGCGACGCGATGGAACATAGGCCGTCCCGTGCTCCGGAGGGGGCGTGAGGAAGGGGGGGACTTTAGACAAATGGCCTCGTCGAGACAACCCGGCCGCGGGGCCGCTATTGCGGCCGGACCGGGCACACGTTAAACAGTCAGGGCGGCCCGTACGCTTTGATCGTTTCGAGAGGGCCGAGATCCTCGGCCACGGTGGGGTCCCTTGGGGGGGCGCCTCGCCGACTGGTGGGAGCAGGGGGTGAGTGACTCACTCGGCGCGTGGGAGGACCGCCCACAGCGCAACTTCGATGCGGATGTGACGGCGGTCGACCTCGACAACCGCGAGGCGTTCGTCCTCACGCGCATCGACGGCGTCGTCAACATCGCCGAGCTGTGCGCGATGAGCGGCTTCGAGCAGGCCGACACGCTGCAGGCCCTCGAGCGGCTGCTCGAGACGGGCCTGATCGCGATCGAGCCCGCCGACGGGGCGCGCCGCCTGATCGCCCAGAGCCGGCCCCGGCTGGGCACGCGCCGCACGCCCAAGCCGCGCCTGGCCAACGACGATCACCGGCCGGATCTGCCTCCCTTCCACGGCGTCGAGCCCCAGATCGCGGCGTGGCTCGAGTCGCGCGGGCCCATCGGGCACGTGCCCGGGCGGCCCTACGCCGAGCCGGGGCGGGGGCGCTACGGCACGTTCAGCTTCGATCGGCACGAGCTGCTGGCCCGCTGCGACCTGTCGATCGATCAGAAGCGCGAGATCGTCTTCCTGTCGTCCACCCTGGGCGAGCTGGACCACTTCGAGTTCTTCGGCATCGACCCGACGGACGATCGCAAGGCCCTGAAGAAGGCCTACTTCCTGTTCAGCCGGAAGTTCCACCCCGACACCTTCTTCCGCAAGGAGGTCGGGCCCTTCCGGGCGCGCCTCGAGAAGATCTTCAAGCACGGCACCGACGTGCACGACGCGCTGGCCACCGACGAGCCCCTGCGCACCCGCTACGCCTACGCGGTGCAGGCCCGCAACGAGGCCTACCGCAACCTGCTCGAGCGGGATCGCGAGGCGCGCGAGAAGATCCTGCGGGCGCAGAAGCTGCGCAACGCGGCGCGCCGCAAGGAGGAGCTGCGCGATCGCCTGATGGCGAACACGAAGCAGCGGCGCGCCACCGGCGCCAGCAACCCGGTGGCCGAGCGCCTGCAGAAGGCCGAGCGCTTCTACGAGCAGGGCATGAAGCAGTACCAGGACGAGAAGTTCCTGGCCGCCGCCAGCTCGCTGCAGCTGGCCATGACCTATGATCCCAAGAACGAGACCTACCAGCAGGCCTACGAGCGCGTGGCCGAGAAGGCGGCGCAGGTGCGCGCCGAGATGGCCTGGAAGCGCGGGTACATGGAGGAGTCGATCGGCCGCACCCCGGAGGCCATCCAGTCCTACCTCGAGGCGGTCGAGATCTACCCGCGCCCGGACTACTGCGCGCACGTGGCCGAGGTGATGATCACCTTCGGCGAGGACCCCCACACCGCCGCCCGCCTGGCCCGCATGGCCAGCGACGCCGACCCGCAGAATGTGGACTATCTGTTGCTTCTGGGGCGAATCTATGCGGAGGTCAATCTTCCGCGGAAGGCGGTCGCCGTGCTCGAGAAGGCGCTGCAGCTCGACCCGAAGAACGACGAAGCCAAAAAGGCCCTCCGGGCCGCCAAGCGCATGTAAGGGAGACGGGAACCGATGGAGCGGATCATCGGCATCGACCTCGGGACCACCAACTCGTGCGTCGCGATCGTCGAGGGGGGCACCCCGGTGGTGCTGCCCAACAAGGGCGGCTACAAGACGACGCCGTCGGTGGTGGCCGTCTCGGAGAACGGCAAGCGGCAGGTGGGGCACATCGCCAAGCGGCAGGCGGTCACCAACGCCACCAACACGGTCTACGCGGCCAAGCGCCTGATGGGGCGCCGCTGGGGCTCGCCGGCGGTGCGCACCATGGTCGAGACGATGCCCTACACCATCGTCGAGGGCCCCAACGACGATCCGCGGGTGAAGCTGCGCGATCGGGTGTACTCGGTGCCCGAGATCAGCAGCATCATCCTGCAGGAGATGCGGCTGATCGCCGAGGAGTACACCGGCGAGAAGATCGAGAAGGCCGTCATCACGGTGCCGGCCTACTTCAACGACGCTCAGCGCCAGGCCACCAAGGACGCCGGGCGCATCGCCGGCCTCGACGTGGTGCGCATCATCAACGAGCCCACGGCGGCCGCGCTGTCCTACGGCTTCGGCAAGGACATCGACCGCACCATCGCCGTGTACGACCTGGGCGGCGGCACCTTCGACATCTCGATCCTCGAGATCAGCAACGGCGTGTTCGAGGTGCTGGCGACGGCGGGCGACACCTTCCTCGGCGGCGAGGACTTCGACGGCCGCATCATCATGGACTGGCTGGTGCTGGACTTCGCGCGCGAGCACCAGATCGACCTGCGCCGCGACAAGATGGCGCTGCAGCGGCTGCGCGACGCGGCCGAGAAGGCCAAGTGCGAGCTGTCGAGCGCGCGCGAGACCGAGATCAACCTGCCCTTCATCATCTCGACCGGCGGCAGCGACGCGCTGCACCTGCAGAAGACGCTGACGCGCGAGAAGCTCGAAGAGCTGACGGTCGACCTGGTCGAGCGGACGGTGAAGATCTGCAAGAAGACGGTCGAAGAGGCCGGCGAGACCATCGACGACGTGCTGCTGGTGGGCGGCATGACGCGCATGCCGCTGGTTCAGCAGAAGGTGAAGGAGTTCTTCGGCATGGAGCCCCTGCGCGGCGTGCACCCCGACGAGGTGGTGGCGCTGGGCGCGGCGATCCAGGGCGCGGCGCTGCTGGAGGACAGCCAGCAGGTGCTGCTGCTGGACGTCACGCCGCACTCGCTGGGCATCATGATCCACGGCGGCCTGGTGTCGGTGCTCATCCCACAGAACACCACCGTGCCGACGGCCAAGAGCCACATCTTCACCACCGTGAAGGACAACCAGACGTCGGTGAAGATCCTGGTGCTGCAGGGCGAGAGCGAGCGCGCCGAGGAGAACGAGCTGCTCGGCGAGTTCATCCTGACCGGCCTGCGCGCGGCGCCCAAGGGCGAGGTCGAGGTCGAGGTCACCTTCGACATCAACGCCGACGGCATCGTGTCGGTCAGCGCGAAGGATCTCGAGACCGGCCAGCAGCAGGCGATCACCGTCACCGCGACCTCGGGCCTCACCGAGGACGAGATCAAGCGGATGATGGAGGAGAACCGCGACTACCTCGTCGACGTGCGCAGCACCGAGGAGCTCGAGAAGCAGAAGCTGGAGGCGCAGCGCGCCATCAGCGAGATCAACAAGATATTCCCCAAGGTGAAGGGGCTGCTCGAGGGCTCGGACTTCGGCCAGGACGCGCTGCGCAAAGCGGAGGGCGTGCTCGACCGCGCCAAGCGGGCCATGGAGGGTGACGATCTGGCCGCCCTCAAGACCTCGAACGAAGCCCTGGCGCGCACCCTGAACATGTTCAAGGGCGTGGTGCAGAAGATCGGTTGATGACGACCGGTCCCGATACGCGGGCCCAGGAGCTTCTCGAGAAGGGCGCCAGCCTCTACGAGGAAGGCAAGCTCTACGAGGCGTTGTCCTGCTGGAAGCAGGTGCTGCAGCTCGATCCGGACAACGAGATCGCGGCCGAGTATCTGCGCTTCATCGAGGACAACTTCCAGATCGGCGTCGACGCCTTCATCGAGCATCACAACCCGCAGGCGCCGCCCCCGCCGCCGAAGCAGCCGACGCCGCCGCCGCGCTCGGGGCCGGCGATGCCGCCGCCGCCCCCACCCGAAGAGAGCATCGAGGAGCTCGACTGGTCGGAGATCCTCGAGACGGACGGCTCGGAGGTGCCCGAGCGTTCGGCGGCCGTGCCCGAGGTCTCGACCAACGAGGACTTCTTCGCGGACCTGCAGCCGGGCAGCCTGTCGCCGTCGCCCGGCCGCGAGGCCGAAGCGTGGGGCGCCCCGGGCAGCGCCGATCTGGCCTCGGCTCAGCTGGGGCCGGGGGAGAGCGCCGAGCGCATGCCGGACGTCGATCCGCTCGACCTGCCGGCCGCGCACTTCGCCGCGCCGTACCAGCCGCCGGGCAACGCGGATCATGGATCGATCAGCCAGGAGATCCTGCCCGGCGATCCGCGCAGCCGGCGCCGCACCGGGGGCCTACCGTCGGCGCGCCCCGGGCCGCCGCCGCCGCCGCGCGCCGCCCTGGCGACGCCCGCGCCGCAGCCCGCCGCGGTCGAGTCGCGCGACATGGCCGACATGAGCGAAGAGAGCATCGAGATGCTGCTCGACCAGGACTTCCGGGCCTGGGAAGAGGGCGGCGGCGCGCCCCTGGCGCCCGAGGTGCCCATCGCGGCGCCCGACGACGACGCCGATCTCGAGGCGATGCTGTCGGCCGGCTTGGGCGAGGACGTGCCTCCGGCCGCGCCGCACACGCCGGCGGCGGCCGTGGTCAGCCCGCCGCCGCTGGCCGCCCCGTCGTCGCCCCCGCCGGCCGCGGTGGCCCCGAAGGCGCCCCTGCGCGGCGCCAAGATCACCGGCCGGTCGTCGGCGCCGGTGCCCCCGGGTGCGCCGGCGGCGAACGACGTCGAGGCGTTGCTGCGCGCCGGCCTGGCCGATCTGGACGCGATCGAAGGCGGCGACTCGGACGCGGCGTCGTCGTCCCCGCCGCGCCAGCTGATCAAGGCGCCGCCGCCCGGAACCGACCTGGACGGCCTGATGCGCGAGGCGCGGCGCAAGCAGCAGGCCGGCGACTTCAGCGGCTCGCTCGAGCTGGTCGAGCAGGTGCTGGCGGGCGATCCGAACCACGTCGAGGCGCGGCGCTACCTCGAGGAGAACACCACGCGGCTCCTGGCGATGTACCGGTCGCGGCTGGGCAACATGCAGCGCCAGCCCCGGGTGAAGCTCAGACCGCAAGAGGTGATGTGGCAGTCGCTCGATCACCGGGCCGGCTTCCTGCTGAGCCAGGTCGACGGCATGACCAGCTACGAGGACATCATCGAGATCTCGGGCATGCCCGTGCTCGAGGCCACGCGCATCCTGGCGCGGCTGGTCGAGCACGGCGTCGTGGGCTGAGGGTCGGCGCCGTCGGTCAGCTGGCGGCTTCCTGCCGTGCGGCGCGTTCGTAGGCCGCCATCCACGCGACCAGGGCGTCGGCGTAGACCTCGAAGGGCGGGCACGCGACGTCGGTGTCGGCCAGCAGCTCCAGGGTGCCGGCGCAGCTGTAGGTGACGTTGGTGGTGAGATCCTCGAGCAGGGCCACCGACTGGGGCGCGAGGCGGTCCAGGCGGCCCAGGCGCGCCGCCTGCCGCAGCATGCGCGAGGCGAAGCCACCGGCGAAGGGGGCCGAGCGGTTCACCAGGTGGCTCAAGAGATCGAAGGCCTGGCGCGTGCTGACCGGGTTGGGATCGGTCAGGTGGAAGGTGCGGCCGGCCGACTCGGGCCGGGTGGCCAGCTCCCAGGCGGCCTGCACCACGTAGTCGATGGGCACGATGTTGAAGGGCACGACGCCCGAGCCGGGCAGCAGGAAGGGCACCTCGGCGGGCAGCCGGATCATGAGGCTGACCAGGTAGTTGGGGCCGTCGGTCAGGCCCAGGGACTCGCCGGTGCGCGAGTGGCCGATGGTGGCGGCGGGGCGCAGCACCGTGATCGGCAGGCGCGGCATCGCCAGGCGGGCCAGCTGCTCGACGGCGAACATGCTGCGCTCGAAGGGCGTGCGCAGGCGCTGACCGCGGTCGAGATCCTCCTCGTGGATGACGCCGCTGCGGTCGCCGCTGACGAAGGCGGTCGAGAAGACCGCGACGCGGCGCAGGCGTTTCATGTCGCGCGCCAGGTCGAGGATGGCGTGCAGGCGGCGCACGTTGGTGCGCGGCAGGCTGCGGGGCGCGCCCTCGTCCTCGTGGGCCGCGTGGAACACGAGCGTGACCTGGTCGAGCAGCTCGGTCACCTCGGCGCCGGGCAGGCCCAGATCCACGTCGGTCAGGTGGCCGTGGAACAGGCGCACGCGGGGCCGCTGCTTCGCGGGCAGCTCGGCGACGAAGGCCTCGGCGGCCTCGAGGTGCGCGGTGTCCACGAACATCCACGCGCGGTTCTTCTTGCCGCGGTTCAGACAGCGCTGCACGACGCCGCGGGCCAGCAAGCGGGGGAAGCCGGTGACGAAGGCGGTCTCGGGGCGGTCGGTCACGGCGCACCTTCCACGAGGCGGGCCCAGAGCGCGTCGATCTGGGCCGCGGTGGCGGCGAGGTCGCCGCCGTTGTCGATGACGTGATCGGCGACGGCGGCCTTGTCGGCCACCGGCATCTGCGCGGCGATGCGCGCCTCGGCGGCGGCCCGGTCGAGGCCGTCGCGCGCCATCAGCCGCTCACGCTGGACGGCCTCGGGCGCGCTGACCACCACCAGCGGGCGGAACAGGTCCGCGCGGCCGCTCTCGACCAGCAGCGCCGCGTCGTAGACGACCAGCGGCGGGCCGTCGGCCGCCGCGGCCTGCAGCTGCACCATGCTCTCCTGCGCGATGAGCGGGTGCAGGATGCCCTCGAGGCGACGTCGCGCCCCCTCGTCGCCGAAGACGCGCGCGCCGAGCGCCGAGCGGTCGAGCCGCCCGTCGGCGTCGAGCACGCCCTCGCCGAAGGCCTCGACGACCGCCGCCAGCCCCGGCGTCCCGGGCGCCACGACGTCCCGCGCCACTTGATCGGCGTCCACGATCACGGCGCCCCGCGCCCGGAGCGCGTCCGCCACCGTGCTCTTGCCGCAGGCGATGCCGCCGGTGAGTCCGATGAGCATGGCGGCGACGATAGACCATCCGGCGCGCGGTGACCACGCCCCCCGCCCTCGACCTTGACCTTGACCTCGACCCTGCCGGGCACCCACCCACACCCCACCCCAACCGCCACCCCGTTCCCCCCGGCGGCCGCCTTTGCTATACCCGCTCGCGATGCGTCGGGTGCTGCCGTGGTTGGGGTGCGCTTTGGGGATCGCCGGCGTGGCGGCCGTCGTCGCGCTGCGTCCGTCGAGCGTCGGGGCTGCCGGGCGCTCGGAGTACATCGGCGCCCAGCGCTGCAAGACCTGCCACGCCGACGCCTACGCGCAGTGGCGCCAGACGCCGCACGCGCGCGCCCACGAGGTGCTGTCGCCCAGCGAGCGGCGCGATCCGCGCTGCGCGGGTTGCCACTCGACCTCGGTGGCCGACGGCCTCGAGGGCGTGCAGTGCGAATCGTGCCACGGGCCGGGGCGCCACTACTGGCCCGAGTTCATCATGCGCGACGTCGAGCTGGCCCGCGCCATCGGTCTGCAGCGCGGCGGCGAGCCGGCCACCTGCGCCGCCTGCCACACGGCCGATACCCCGTCGGTGCAGCCCTTCGATCACGCCGCCGCGCTGCCCGCGGTGCGCCACGGCTCCGGAGATCGTTGATGCCCTTGCCCCCCCCGCGCGGGCCCTTCGCCGCCACCCTGCGGGTGCTGGCCCACCCGACCACCACCTGGGCGCTGCTCGGCTGGGTCGGGGCCGCGGCCCTGGCCGGCCTGGTGACCGAGCCGGGGCTGCACCCGATGAACGGGCTGATGATGCAGGCGCCGATGGCGCTGCTGCCCTTCGCGGTGCTGGCGCGCGGCCTCGCCGGGCGCGACTGGCGGCCGGCGGCGCTGTGGGCCGTGGGGCTGGGCCTGGCGCTGGCGGCTGGGGCCACCGGCGGTCAGGCCGGCGTGGCCGAGCTCGGATCGCAGGGTCCGGTGACCGAGTCCTACACCGTTCAGCTCGCGGGCCAGCCCGTCGAGGCGCACCTCGAGGGGCAGCTGACCGCGCAGATGCAGTCGGGCGCGGTGGATCTGCGGCTCGGTCTCGGCAGCTTCGAGCGGGGCACCGCGCGGGTGCCGCTCGAGGGGGGCGCCGAGGCGACCCTCGGGCCGTGGGCGGTGTCGGTGCTCGGCCTCGAGCCGGGCGACACGCCCAGCTGGGCGCGGCTGCGGGCCGCGCCGCGCGGCGATCAGGTCGGCGACGCCGTCGAGCTGGCGGTGCGCGAGGGCAGCGCGGCCGCGCTGCCCGACGGCTCGCAGGTGGCGGTGCTGCGCCTGTCGCCCGACTTCGGCGGCGCCCTCGGTCAGGCGGCCCAGGTGCAGGTGACCGAGGGCGACGCGGCGCGCGTGGCGTGGATCTTCGCCGGCTCCCCCGATCTGGACGCCCGGGTGGGGCAGGGCAAGTGGGCCATCGAGCTTCTGGGCGTCGAGAGCGAGCCGCGGCTGCGCCTGTCGGTGCGGCGGCAAGGGGCGCCCACGCTGGCGCTGCTGGGCTGGGGGTTGATGGTGGCCGGGCTGGGCTTCGGTTTCGCGCGGAGGGCCTCGTGACGCCGATCGCGCTGGTGGCGGTGACCGCGACCGTGGCGCTGGCCGCGGGGCTCCTGGGGTCGGACGCGCTGGCCCGACGGGCCTGGCAGGCGGGCGCCGCGTGGCTCATGGGCATCGTGGCGTTGGGCGTCTGGGTCATCGCCGAGCCGCAGGGCGAGGTCGGGGGTCCGGTGTACGCGGTCGCGCGGGACGCGGCGGGCGTGCCGGTGAGCGTGGTCGCCGAGGTGCAGCGCGAGGGCGCGCGGCGGCAGATGCGCCGGGTGCCGCTGCGGTCGGCCGTGCCGGGCAGCGAGGCCGCGCTGGCCGCGCTGCTGGCCCTGGGCGTGGCCGGGGGCGTGATGGTGCTCGTCGGCCGCGCGCGCACCGGCGCGGTGGCCGCGGGCGTCGGCGGCGTCGGGGCGCTGGCCGTCTTCGGTAGCGCAGGTGGGCACGGGGCGGGCGAGGCGGGCGTGCGCGCTTTCCTCGAAGGCTTCGATCTGGGCTACGTGAAGGCCTTCAGCGTGCCGGCCGAGGCCTGGACCTACGACGTGCCCGGCCTGCCCGCGCTGGGCGTGGCGGCGGTCGCGGGGCTGCTGGTGGCGGTCAGCGCGTGGCGACCGGCGCCGGCGCGCGCGTCGGGCTCCGCCGTGGCCGGCGGCGCCGCGCTGGTGGCCGCGCTGGCCGTCGTCTGGCAGCTGATCGCGGTCGGCGGGCTGCCCTGGCGCCCGGTCGAGGGCGCCCTGTGGGGCGCGGCCGTGCTGCTCGCCGGCGCCTTCTTCCAGCGCGACGAGCCCCTGCACGCGGGCACCGCGACGGGCCTGGCCGCCGCCTTGGCCGCGCTGGCCTGGTCGCTGGGGTGAGCGCGCCCCTCTCTTTTTGCGCCCACGAGGACTGACCCATGGCCGAGAACCCCCACGTGCGCAGCGTCCGCTTCGTGAAGAGCGCGGTGCACCCCAAGGACTTCCCCGATCTGGAGGGGCTGCCCGAGGTCGCCATCGCGGGGCGCTCGAATGTCGGAAAGTCGAGCCTGATCAACGGGTTGGTCAACCGGAAGCGCTTGGCCAAGGTCAGCAGCACGCCCGGCCGGACGCAGCTGTTGAACTTCTTCGTCGTCAACGAGGCCTTCGCGCTGTGCGACCTGCCCGGCTACGGCTACGCCAAGGTGCCGCTCGAGGTGCGGCGGCAGTGGGGGCCGATGATCGAGACCTACCTGGCCGAGCGCGAGGCGCTGCGCGGCCTTCTGCTGCTGGTGGACGCGCGGCGGGAGCCGGGCGACTGGGAGCAGAACCTCATCGGCTGGTGCAGCCACCACGGCATCGCGGTGGTGCCGGTGGTGACCAAGATCGACAAGCTGTCGCCCAGCAAGCGCCAACCCGCGCTGGCGCAGGTGGCGCGGGGGCTGGGGTTGTCGGCGCGGCAGGTGGTGGGCTGGTCGGCCACCAGCGGTGAGGGGCTCGAGCACTTGTGGAAGCGCACGACCCGCTTGCTGGGGGTGGGCGCGACCGGCGGCGATGCCGGCTGAGGTGCGGCTGCGGCCGATGACGGCGGCCGATCTGCCGGCGGTCGCGGCCATCGAGGCGGCCGGGCACCCGACGCCGCGCGCGACGCAGGCCTTCGCCGACGACCTCGCGCTGGATCACGCGCGGCTGTGGGTGGCCGCGCGGGGCGCCGAGATCCTGGGCTTCATCGACTACTGGGTGGTGGCGGGCGAGGTCGAGCTGATCGATGTCGCGGTGGCGCCGGCGGCGCGGCGGCAGGGCCTGGGGCGGCGGCTCGTCGAGCACCTGCGGGCCGACGTGCCCGAGGCGACGGCCGTGCACCTCGAGGTGCGCGCGGGCAACGCGCCGGCCATCGCGCTGTACCGAGGGCTAGGGTTCGTCGAGGTGGGTCGGCGGCGGCGCTACTACGCCGACGGCGAGGACGCGCTGCTCTTGTCCTGGTCGTCCGCGTCGGACGGGGGGCCGTCCGCGTCCTGAGCGGCCTCGGGCGCCGGGGTCGGCGCCTCGTCGGTCGCGGGGCTGTGGGCGATCGGGCGAGGCGGTCGGCTGAGCCCCTCGTCCTGCCGGCGCACCAGGAAGTGGCCCAGGTCGTCGCGGCGGAAGGCCACGGTCTCGAGGTCGACGCCGTCGGCCAGCACGTAGTGCGTGGTGGGCCGCCGGCCGCCGCTGCGCTGCTCGGCGGCGACCAGCTTCTCCTGCTGGAACAGCTCGAGCGCGTTGGTGAGGACGGCCGTGGAGGCCGCCTCGGCGCGCTTCACGTCCCCCTGCAGGAACTCGCGCTCGGCGTGCTCGCGGGCGTGCTCGAGCCAGCCCTTCTTGTCGAGCGGCGTGCCCTGCAGGCCGCGCAGCGCGTCGGCGGCGATCCAGTAGCCTTCGACGAGGTGCAGCAGCGTGCCGCGCAGGAAGTCGAGGGTCAGCGGGGCGCTCGGCCGCACGACGTCGTCGTCGCCCACCTGCAGCAGGCCCTCGGCCTCGAGGCGCGCGAGGGTGTCGCCGAAGTTCTCCTCGAAGGTGGTCTGCGTCCGGTAGATGAACTCGAGGCGGAACCAGAAGCTCAGCTTGCGCACCTCGGCGGCGAGCTGCGCGCGGGCCAGGGGCACGCCGGCCGCGCGCAGGGCGGTCGCCACGATGGCGTCGGGCGCCAGGATGCCGAGGATGGCGTTGCGGTAGTAGTCGAGCTCGATGCGGCTGCGCTCGGGCACGACGTAGATGGGATCGCCGCCGTGCTCGACGCGCTGCACCAGCTTGCCGAGCAGCTTCAGCGCCTCGTCGATCAGCGGGCGCAGCGCCTCGCCGCGCGCGCGGTAGCCCTCGCGCAGCCCCTTCTGATCGGACGCCTCGATGTAGCTGGCCTGGGCCTCGAGCACGTGGCCGATCGAGCGCGACAGGCGCGCGCCGCGGCGCGTCAGCATGTCGACCAGGAAGCCGACCAGCTCGCGCAGGCGCGCCCCCGACAGGCCGCGGCGGTCGTGGCTCAAGAGCACCGCGCCCACCAGCGACGAGGGGGCGACCACCGTGGCCTCCTGGATGCGCCGCATCAGGTGGTAGCCCAGGCGCTTGGTGGCGTCGCGGAAGCCGTCGGCGTCCAGCGCGTCGAGGTCGGTCGCGCCGCGCTCGGCGAGGTAGTCGGACAGCTGCACGGGCTCTTCGAAGCTGACGTAGATGCGGCCGTAGCGCGAGCGCAGCACCTTGCCCGCCTTGACCACGCCGGTGACCGACTCGGGCTTCTTCTCGGCGCCGGTCAGCTCGCGCCGGTAGCTGGACGTCTCGACCACGCGCTCGTAGGACAGGTTGATCGGGACGAACTGCAGGTCCTTGTACTCGCCGCGCTTCACGCCCTCGAGCAGCATCGACAGCATGCCCATCTTGGGCGGCAGCGGCTTGCCGGTGCGGCTGCGGCCGCCCTCCATGAAGAACTCGATGGGGTAGCCCTCGCGCACCAGCTTCCAGAGGTAGGCGCGGAACACCAGCTTGTACAGCGGCTGGCCGGCGAAGCTGCGGCGCAGGAAGAACGCGCCCGCCCGGCGCAGGATGGGGCCGAGCGGGAAGAACGACAGGTTCGCGCCGGCCGCGACGTGGGGCGGGATGAAGTCGTTGCGCAGGAAGACCCACGAGATGACCAGGTAGTCGACGTGGCTCTTGTGGCAGGGCACCAGCACCAGCGGCGCGCTGCGCGAGTGCCGCGCGGCGTCGCGGGTGCGGCGCATGCCGGCCTCGTCGACCTCGACGCCCTGGAAGACCCGGTTGAAGACGAAGTCGAGCAGGCGGCCGAGGGTGAGGATGACCTCGAAGTTGAACTGGGCGCCGATCTCCTTGAGGTCCTTGCGGGCCTGCTCCAGCGCCGTCGCCGGGCGCATGCCCTCGCGCTCGGCCTCGATGGCCAGGGCGCGGCGCACCGTGCGGCGCTCGAGGATCTCGCGGCGCAGCATGGCCGGGGGCTTCATCTTCGGCCCGTGGATGGTCATCGCCTCGCGGCCGAGGTGGATGAACAGCACGCGGCGCACCTTGCGAGCCACGCGCTCGTCCGACCAGCCCTCGTGCTGCGCGATGACCGCCTTCAGGTCGATGGGCTCGCCGATCTGCACGGTGGCCAGCTTGTGGAAGCGGACGAAGTGGCCCAGCTTGCGCAGGCGGCCGGACGCCTCGCGCTCGCCGAAGAGGATGTCGAACAGGCCCCGCCGCTTGTTCGGCGGTTGGCGCGGCCAGCTGATGAGCTGGGGCAGCAGCAGGATGGGACGCTCGCGCTGGCGCTGCAGGGCGACCAGCTGTTCGACGTAGGGCGGGCGCACGTGGCGCTCGGTGACCCACGCGCGGCGCTTCAGGAACAGCATCGCCGCCTCGCCGCGCTCGACGGTCGCGACCAGCTGATCCTGGGGCGGCGGCAGGGCCTTGCGGCGCCGGAAGGGGCGCCGCAGCCAGCCGACGAGCCAGCGCCCGAGGCCGCGGAAGAAGGTGAGGTCGAGCCCGTTGGCGAAGCGGGCGAGGGGCAGGCCCACCTTCAGGAAGAGGTAGTTGAAGAACAGGTAGTCGAGCAGGCTGCGGGTGCGCATGACGTAGACGATCTGCCCCTGCTCGGGCAGCGCGGTCAGCGCCTCGCGGCGGGCGGCGTCGAGCTCGATGTGATCGAACAGGCGCCGCCCGAGCCAGCCGAACAGCGCGCGGGGCTGCTCGAGCATGGCGCTCGGGTGGGGCGACTCGGATCGGCCGTCTTGGCTCACGGCAACTCCAGGCGGGGCAGGGGGGCGCGATCGGTGGCGATCAGGCCGTCGACGCTGGCGGTGAGATCGCCCCCGACGGTCCAAGTGGCGCCGGCGGCGTCGCGCCAGGCCGCGTGCAGCGTCCGGCCGCGCGCGCCGTCGAGGGCGGCGCGGGCCCAGTCGCCGGCGGCGCTGCGGTGCAGCAGGACGCCGCGCGCGCCCACCACGAGCGCGGCGCCGTCGTCGCCGACGAAGACGCCGTTGAGCGGGGGCGCGCCGGTCACCGACTCGTCGACCCAGCCGTCGTCGGCGCGGCGGAAGATCAGGCCGCTGGTCAGGCCGCCGACGGCCAGGGTGGGGCCGCCGGGCGCGCCGTGGACGGTGAAGAGCAGGTCGAGGACGCCGACGTCCTGGCGGGTGAAGGCGGCGCCGTCCCAGCGCAGGGTGACGCCGCCCTCGCCGACGATGATCGGGCCGGGGGCGCCGGGCGCGGCCCAGGCCTTGTAGAGGCTGAGGTCGGCGGGCAGGGCGGGATCGTCCACGCGGGTCCAGACGCCGTCGCCGGTCGAGCGCAACACGACGCCTTTGGGGCCGCCGGGGCGGATGGAGCCGCCGACCGCCCACAGGTCGGTGGGTCCGCTGCCCCAGACGCCCCACAGGACGGCCTTCTCGTCGAGGCCGGAGGGCTCGTCGACCCAGGCGCCGTCGCGGCGCGCGAGGATGCGCCCCTGCTCGCCGACCGCCCAGACGTGGTCGGCGTCGGCGCCCCACGCCCACCACAGGCGCGGCCCGGGCGGGGTGGTCTCGGGTCGCAGCGTCTGCCCGTCGTACCGCAGTACGAGACCGCCGTCGGGCGCGCTGGTGCCGCCCACCACCCAGACGGCGTCGGGGGCCGCGCCCCAGACGCCGAAGAGCGCGGCGTCCAGATCGCCGGCGACCACCGAAAGCGTCAGGGGCACCCCCGCGTCGGGCGCGGGGGCTTCGTCGTCGGTGTCGTCGCAAGCCGCGGCGGCGATGAGGAGCAGGCAGAGGGCGAGCCGCATGCGCGGCAGCATATCAGCGGGTGACGGGGCGGGCGAGGCGCCTGTCAGGGTCGGCGGCGGCGGGCGGCGCCGAGGCCCAGCAGCAGCAGCCAGGCGAGCGCGCCGCCGGGGGCGCTGTGGCCCGCGTCGCAGTCGCAGCCCTCGACGACGGGCTCGGGGTCGGCGGTGGCGTCGGCGCCGACGCCGCCGCCGTCGAAGGGCGTGATGCCGCCGCCGGGCCTGCCATCGGCGGCGCCGGGCGCGTTGTCGCGGTCGCCGCCCGGGACGGTCGCGTCCTCGTCGGCGGGCGGGGGCGGGGGCTCGTCGCCGCCGTCGCGCCCGACGCCCGCGTCGCGGATCGGGACGCCGCCGTCGGCGGGCGGCACCCCGCCGTCGGGCTGCGTGGGCGGCAGCCACGCCGGCTCGCACTGCGCCTCGCCTTCGGTGTCCACGCAGCGCTCGCCGTCGGGGCACACCACCCCGGCGCAGGCCGAGTCCTCGCACTGGCCGCGCACGCAGCTGCGGCCCAGGCCGCACACCACGCCGGCGCAGCGGTCGCGCTCGCAGATCGCCCGGGCGCCGACCACGACGCACCGCTCGCCGGCGACGCAGTCCACACCGAAGCAGGGATCACCCACGCAGTCGCCGTCGACGCAGCGCGCGTCGAGGGGGCACGAGATGTCGGCGCAGCTCGCGACGCACTGGCCGTCGACGCAGAAGGCGCCCGCGTCGCAGGTGACGTCGGCGCAGGGATCGGCGACGCAGGCGCCGGCGCGGCACAGCTGGCCGTCGGGGCAGCCGGCCTCGTAGCACGAGTCGCCGACGCAGCGGCCCAGACGGCACACCTCGCCCGCGCCGCACCGCACCCCGGCGCAGGGGTCGAGGCAGACGCCGTCGTCGCAGCCCCACCCGGCGGGGCACTCGGCGGCCTGGCAGCGGTCGAGGCACAGGCCGGCGTTGCACACCTCGCTGTCGTCGGCGCACTCGTTGCCCTGGCAGCGCTCGGCGCACAGGCCGCGCTCGCACACGGCCTCGCCGTCGCACAGATCGCCCTCGTCCACCTGCCCGTCGCAGTCGTTGTCGAAGCCGTCGCACACCTCGGGCGGCTCGAGCACCCCGCACAGGCCGCAGCGGTTGCGCAGCTCTTCGTCGACGCGGCCGTCGCAGTCGTTGTCGAGGCCGTCGCAGATCTCGACGCTGGCCTCCTGCTCGGGCACGCAGCCCAGCACGCCGCCCAGGCACAGCGGGCGCCCGCGCGCGCAGGCGCCGGACTCGCCCGTCGCGCAGACCGCGCCGGGCGCGACCAGCTCGCCCTCGTCGGCGGTGCCGTCGCAGTCGTTGTCCAGTCCGTCGCAGCTCTCGTCGACCGGGCCCACCGCCTGCACGCACACCAGGCCGCCGTCGCGGCAGAACAGGGTGCCGGGCGCGCACGCGCCGAAGAAGCCGGTGTCGCAGTCGCCGCCCGCGCCCGGCTCGCCCTCGTCGGCGGCGCCGTCGCAGTCGTTGTCGATGCCGTCGCAGATCTCGGCCTGCGGCCCGTTGTCGGTGGTGCACGCCACGCGGCCGCGATCGCAGACCGTCATCCCCTGGGCGCAGAAGCCCTGCCGGCCGTCGACGACGCAGGCGACGCCGGCGCCGGGATCGCCCTCGTCCACCTGACCGTCGCAGTCGTCGTCGGCGGAGTTGCACACCTCGGCCTCGGGCTCGCGCTGGGGCTGGCAGGCCAGGACGCCGCCGTCGCAGACCAGCGCGCCCACGCTGCAGGGCCCGGCCTGGCCGGTCTCGCACCGATCACCCAGCGTCGGATCGCTCTCGTCGACCAGGCCGTCGCAGTCGTCGTCCCGCCCGTCGCAGGTCTCGACGCCGGCCTCGTGCTCGGCGACGCAGCGCAGCCCCCCGTCGACGCAGCGCCGGGTGCCCACGCTGCAGGCGCCGACGCCGCCGGTGTCGCAGCGATCGCCCGCGCCCGGCTGCCCTTCGTCGACGCGGCCGTCGCAGTCGTTGTCGATGCCGTCGCACAGCTCGGCCTGCGCCTCGAAGCGCGGCGCGCACACCACGCGGCCGCCCACGCAGTCCTCGATGCCCAGCCCGCAGGCGCCCAGCGCGCCGGTCGCGCAGGCGACGTCGCCGCCGCGGTTGCCCTCGTCGGTGGCGCCGTCGCAGTCGTTGTCGAGGCCGTCGCAGACGTCGGGCGCGGCCTCGGCGCCCTGCACGCACTGGATCTCACCGTTGCGGCAGACGCTCAGGCCCTCGGCGCACACGCCGGGCACGCCGGTGTCGCACAGCTCGTCGCCGCCCGGGTTGCCCTCGTCGATCTCACCGTCGCAGTCGTCGTCCTCGCCGTTGCAGGTCTCGTCGATGGCCGTGTCGCGCGGCACGCACGCGCGCGCGCCGTCGAGGCAGCGGATCAGGCCCACCTCGCAGCGCCCCTGGCCGTCGGTCTGGCACAGGTCGCCCTCGCCCGGGGTGCCCTCGTCGACCAGCCCGTCGCAGTCGTCGTCGGCGCCGTTGCACACCTCGGGATCGAGCCCGGTGACCTCGGGCACGCACACCCGCTGCCCCAGGCGGCAGCGCCAGGTGCCCGCGCCGCACGCGCCGTTGCCGCCGGTCTGGCAGGCGCCGCCCACGTCGGGCACGTCCTCGTCGGTCACGCCGTCGCAGTCGTTGTCGAGGCCGTCGCAGATCTCGGGGGCCGCCTCGTTGGCCGCGTCGCAGCGCAGGCCGCCGCCGCCGCACACCGTCACGCCGACGCCGCACTGGCCCACGCCGCCGCCGATGGGGCAGGGCTGGCCGGCGCCGGGGCCGCCCTCGTCGGTGTCGCCGTCGCAGTCGTTGTCGAGGCCGTCGCACAGCTCGATGCCCGGCGCGCCCAGGGGCCGGCAGCGCAGCTCGGCGTTCAGGCACACCGACAGGCCGCGGCCGCAGAAGCCGATGCCCCCGGTGTCGCACACCTCGCCGCCGCCGGGGTTGCCCTCGTCGGTGTTGCCGTCGCAGTTGTTGTCGAGGCCGTCGCACACCTCGGGGGTGGGCTGGGCCAGCGCGTCGCACGCGATGGCCGCGTCGCGGCACACGGTGCGACCGGGCCCGCACTCGCCGAGGGCGCCGGTGTCGCAGGGCTGGGCGCCGCCCGGGTTGCCGTCGTCGATCTGGCCGTCGCAGTCGTCGTCCTGGCCGTTGCAGATCTCGGCCACCGGGTCGGTCGTGCGCACGCAGGTGATCGCGCCGTCGATGCAGTGCTGGACCCCGGGCCCGCACAGCCCCGGCTGGCCGGTTGCGCAGCCCGCGCCGCCGCCCGGATCGCCCTCGTCGACCGCCTGATCACAGTCGTTGTCGCGCCCGTCGCACACCTCGCCGCCGGTGGGCACGCAGTTGTAGGGGTCGCAGGCGTCGCCCAGCCCGTCGCCGTCGGCGTCGCCCTGGTTGGGGTTGGCCACGTCCGGACAGTTGTCGCAGACGTCGCCGACGAAGTCGCCGTCGCGATCGGCCTGATCGGGGTTGGGCACGTCGGGGCAGTTGTCGTCGCCCTGGCAGACGCCGTCGCGATCGTTCAGCTCGTCGCCGCAGACGCCGCCGAGCGAGCGCTCGAGCACCAGCAGCGCGAAGGCCGTGCCGGCCACGGTGCTGTGGCTGTGGCTCCAGCTGTTGTTGTTCTGCTGCGTCGTCACCAGCGTGTACGCGAGGTCCGAGTACCAGTTGTTCGGCTCCTCCGGGTAACCCAGCGCGGCCATGTTGCGGACGCCGCCGATGTCGTTCTCGAACACTCCCGGCTGCCCGACGTCGGGCGTGACCTCGAGGCCCTTCGCCACCGCCCACATGTAGTACAGCGTCTCCCAGGGGATGTCGCCGTCGTAGCGCCAGTTGGCGCGCAGCCAGCCGAGGGTGCGCTGGACGTTGGCGTCGGTCGAGGGGCGCTCGGCCAGCCGGAACGTCCACAGGCCCGAGGCGCCCATGGTGTGAAACCGGTGGCTGGTGTTGCACGCCCGGTACATGTGCGCGCCGTCCGCGTGCTGGGTGTTCAGCAGGAACTGCAGCGTGTTCGGCAGCGTGTCGTCCGCGTCGCCGTAATGGGCCGAGGCGGCCGACAGGCCGGCCATGGCGAACTGCGTGGTGGACAGATCGCCGTCGGTGCCCGGCGAGGTGTAGTTCCAGCCGCCGCGGTTGCAGCCGCTGTTGCCCTGCTGGGCCAGCAGGCGGTTGGCGCCCTGGCGGATGGCGGCCGAGACGGCGCGGTCGGCGCCCACCTGGTCGGGCCCGCCCGTCGCCAGGTACAGCGACAGACCCATCAGGCTCGAGCCCGTCTGGTAGGCGTTGGCGGCCGCGCCGCGCACGCCGCCGTCGTTCTGCACGATGTAGCGGGCCGCCCGCTGCAGCAGCGCCTGATCGGCGGGCAGGGAGTTGCGGTAGCCCACGTGGGGGGCGTTCCAGTCGGCGCTCGCCCGCTTCTCGAGGAACGCCAGCATGGCCAGGCCGGTGGCGGCGCCGCCCATGTTGCCGTTGCTCTCGATGGTGCGCAGGTACTGCAGGCCGCGCTCGATCGACTGGTTGACCCGGTCGCCGAAGGGCGTGCGGAACGCGTGGGCAGGCAGCGCGCACAGCGCCACCAGCGCCGCGACGCGCAGGGCGAAGACCCGACGATGCTTCATGTACTCCCCACTCCCCGCCGCGCGCGGCCGCCCGAATCAGCGGGCGCAGCGCGGCTGGGGCGAGTGTAGCAGGGCGCGGGGCCGGGTCGGGGGGCGAAGACGCGCGAAGGCGCGTCAGCGGGGGCGGCGGGCGTCCTGGCGACGTCGACGCCGGGGGGCCGCGGCCAGCACCGCGAGCAGCAGCAGGCCGAGGGGGCCCCCGCCGGGGCCGTCGGTGGCGTCGCAGTCGCAGCCGTCGCCGCCGCCTCCGCCCCCGCCGCCCGCGTCGGGCGTGGGCGTGGTGGTGTCCAGCGTCGGGCCCAGATCGTCGACCGCGGGCGGCCCCATGTCCTCGATGGGCAGGGCCATGTCGACCGCGGCGTCGGCGGACGCGTCGGCGCCCGGCCCCAGGTCGATCGGGGGCGCGCCGCCGTCCACCTCGGGCGGGCACTCCACCGCCGGCGGGGCCTGGGCCAGCCAGTCCGCGACACACTCGGCCGCGCCGCCTTCGCCCACGCAACGCTGCCCGCGCGGGCAGAGCACGTGGTTGCAAGGCTCGTCGACGCAGGTGCCGCGCACGCAGCGGCGCCCCGGTCCGCAGGGCACGCCCTCGCAGCGATCGCGCTCGCACGCGCCGGCGTTGCACACCTCGCCCTCGGGGCACAGCACGCCGAAGCACGGGTCGGCGACGCATTCGCCGCCCTGGCACTGGTGGTCGAGCGGGCAGCTGAGCGTGGCGCACGACGCCTGGCACTCGGCCGTCGGCGGATCGCCCACCGGGCGGCAGAAGGTGCCCGCCTCGCAGTCGGCGTCGAGGCAGGGATCGAGCACGCACTGCCCGCCCAGGCACACCTGATCGGCCTCGGGGCAGCCGGCCTCGTAGCAGCTGTCACCCACGCACGCGCCGAGCAGGCAGGCCTCGCCCGGGCCGCAGCGCACCTCGGCGCAGGGGTCCACGCACTGGCCGTCCTCGCAGCCCCAGCCCTCGGGGCAGTCGGCGGCGTCGCAGGGCAGCAGGCACCCGCCGTCGATGCAGATCTCCTGGTCGCCCACGCACTCGTTGCCCATGCAGGGGTCGACGCAGCCGCCGCGCACGCACACCTGGTCGGCGCCGCACAGCGAGCCCTCGTCGGCCTCACCGTCGCAGTCGTCGTCCTCGCCGTTGCACACCTCGCACGGCACCTCGCCGCACAGGCCGCAGCCGTTGAGGAAGCCCTCGTCGACGGTGCCGTCGCAGTCGTCGTCGATCTCGTTGCAGGTCTCGTCCTCGCCGACGGTGTCGTCGGCCACGCAGGCGCGCGCCCCGTCGATGCACTCGATGTGGCCCACGGCGCAGCGGCCGGTGCCGCCGGCGGCGCAGGGCATCTCCTCGGTGAAGTCGCCCTCGTCGACGGTGCCGTCGCAGTCGTCGTCGACGCCGTTGCAGTCCTCGTCGATGGGCTCGATGACCTGCGTGCAGACGAGCTGGGCGCCCATGCACACCTCGACGCCCGCGCTGCAGCGGCCGGGGACGCCGCTGTCGCAGGCGCCGCCGCCCTCGGGATCGCCCTCGTCGACGGCGCCGTCGCAGTCGTCGTCGGCGGCGTTGCACAGCTCGTCGATCGGCTCGGGCGCCTGCCCGCAGATCAGCGCGCCCTCGACGCAGGTGGTGGTGCCGCGCGCGCAGCGCCCCTGCTCGCCGTCGACCTCGCAGTCGAGGCCACCGCCGGGGTTGCCCTCGTCGACCATGCCGTCGCAGTCTTCGTCGACGCCGTCGCATTGATCCTGGGGGGCGGCCTGGGCCTGGGGCTGGCACACCAGGATGCCGCCCTGGCAGCGGTTGATGCCGTCGGCGCAGGCGCCCGGGCGGCCGGTGGGGCAGGGCTGGTCGATGCGCGCGTCGCTCTCGTCGACCATGCCGTCGCAGTCGTCGTCCTCGCCGTCGCACACCTCGTCGCTGGGCTGGGTGAGCTGGGTGCACACCAGCGCGCCGTCGATGCAGGCCCGCTCGCCGCGCGCGCACAAGCCGCGCAGGGTGGTGTCGCAGGGCTCGCCGACGCCCAGCACCGCTTCGTCGGTGTTGCCGTCGCAGTCGTTGTCGAGGCCGTCGCAGATCTCGTCGCCGGCCACGTTCAGGCCGTCGCACGTCAGCGCCCCCTCGCGGCAGTTCAAGACGCCGGCGGCGCACTCGCCGGGCATCATCGTGTCGCAGGGCACGCCGCCGCCGGGGTTCTGCTCGTCCGCCTGGCCGTTGCAGTTGTTGTCGAGGCCGTCGCAGATCTCCGGCGAGGGCTGCTGCAGCGGGCGGCAGGTGCGGTTGCCGTTGATGCACGCGGTCTGGCCGGCGGCGCAGACGCCCTGCTGGGCGGTCACGCAGGCGAAGCCGCCGCCCGGGTTGCCCTCGTCGAACTGGCCGTCGCAGTCGTTGTCCTCGGCGTCGCACAGCTCGGGGGCGTCCTGCTGGGTCTCGAAGGGGAAGACGCCGACGCACTGGATGCGCCCCTCGAGGCACGAGGTCGTGCCCGGGCTGCACACGCCGTCGAAGCCGGTGGCGCACTCGTCGCCCTGGCCGGGGGCCAGCTCGTCGACCACGCCGTCGCAGTCGTCGTCGGCGCCGTTGCAGCTCTCGGGGCTGCCGGTGGTGGGGCCGTCGCAGCGCAGCCGGCCCAGGCTGCAGATGATGGTGCCGGCGCCGCAGCCCGCGTCGCAGGCGTCGCCCACCTCGGGGATGACGCCGGGCTCGGGGCTCGAGACGTCCTCGTCGAGCTGACCGTCGCAGTCGTTGTCGAGGCCGTCGCAGATCTCGGTCTGATCACCCGGCCGAACCAGCGGATCGCAGCGGATGCCGCCGTCGTTGCAGCGCGTGCGGCCGACGCCGCAGATGCCGGTGGCGCCGGGCACCACGCAGTCGACGTTCTCGCCCGGGTTGCCCTCGTCGACGCTGCCGTCGCAGTCGTTGTCGCTGTTGTCGCAGAGCTCCTGACCGGGATCGAGCGTGCGCACGCAGGCCAGGGCGCCGCCCACGCAGCGGGTGCGGCCCTCGGCGCAGGCGCCCAGCTCGTCGGTGTTGCAGGCGACGTCGCCGCCCGGGTTGCCCTCGTCGGTGTTGCCGTCGCAGTTGTTGTCGCGGCCGTCGCACTGCTCGGCCTGCGGCTCGTTGCGGCGGACGCACACGACCTCGCCGCCCACGCAGCGGGTCAGGCCGGCGCGGCACTCGCCCGGCTCGTCGGTCTCGCAGGCGCGGCGCCCCTCGGGGTTGCCGTCGTCGACCTCGCCGTCGCAGTCGTTGTCGAGGCCGTCGCACAGCTCGGGGCTGGGGTCGGTGGTGCGCACGCACACGACCTCGCCGCCCAGGCAGGTGGTGACGCCCTCGGCGCACACGCCCATCTGCTGGGTGTCGCAGGCCGCCCCCGCGTCGGGGTTGCCCTCGTCGACCTGCTCGTCGCAGTCGTTGTCGATGTTGTCGCAGACCTCCGCGCCCGTGGGCACGCAGCCTCCGGCCCACGCGGGCGTCGCCCCCAGCACCACGCACCCGAGGCCCAGACAGGCCAGCCAGCCAGCAACTCCGCGCATCCACGCCCCCGTCTCGGTCGGAATCTCCCCGCCGGAGGATACTTCGGGCTCGGCGGTCGTGTCGATGATGGGGCCGGGCAGGGGCTCAGCCGAGGTCGACGCCGTCGGGCAGGCGCTCGGCGATCAGCGCGCAGACGGCCTCGAAGTGCTCCTCGCCCAGGGGCAGGCTCGAGACCACCAGGCGGCGGTCGTCGGTGCGCAGCACCAGCTCGCGGAAGGGCGGGGGACCCATGAAGCGCGCGGCCTTGTCGCGGCCGCGGCGGACGCGCACTTCGCGTAGGTCGGTGAAGGCCACGCGGCGGTGGTGCAGGCGACCGCGCACATCGAGGCCGGCGTCTTCGATGACCAGCTTGAACCGCGCGGCGCTGTAGAGGACGCCGGCCACCAGGGTGGCCGCGGCGACGCCGAACAGGCCGTAGAGCACCGGATCGGCCAGGCCGGTCAGGTGCAGCACCACCGGGAAGCCGGCCAGGGGCAGAAGGCCCGCCAGGTTGCGGGCCAGGCGGCCCCGGTCGTAGCGGAAGACGCGGCGGTCGCTCAACGCAGGCGCACCACGCCGTTCGACAGCACCGTGCGGTCGCCCACGGCGGCCTCGAGCAGATAAGTGCCGGCCTCGGTGGCGGGCACCGCGCGGACGGTCAGCGCGTCACCGGGATACACGACCTGGCTGAAGCGGGCGGTGAACGACGCCAGGCGGGCCGGGTCGTCGTCGCACAGGTGGCGCAGGACGGCGCGCACGGCGAAGCCGTAGGTGCACAGGCCGTGCAGGATGGGGCCCTCGAAGCCCACCTTCGTGGCGAGGGCCGGATCGACGTGCAGCGGGTTCAGGTCGCCGCTCAGGCGGTAGACGAGGGCCTGGTTGGGGGCGGTCTGGAGGGTATCCTCGAAGGCGGGCGCGGCGCCGGCCTTGGCCTCGGGCGCGGCCTCGCTCTCGCCGCGGGGGCCGCCGAAGCCGCCCTGGCCGCGGCAGAAGATCGACCACTCGGTGTCGAACAGGGCGTTGCCGTCGGCGTCGCGCGTGGTCGTCTCGATGATGACGACCGCGCCCTTGCCCTTGTCGAGCACCTCGCGGATGCGCCCCTCGCTGTGCAGCGTGCCCTGCTTGGGGATGGGGGCGTGCAGCGTCAGGGTCTGGGCGCCGTGCACCAGGGTGCGGAAGTCGGCGCGCACGCGGGCGAGGGCGTCCATGACGATGGGCATGGTGGGCACGACGGCGAAGCTTGGGGCCACCTTGAAGTGCGGGGCCTTCTCCCAGGTGTAGGCCAGCTCGTCGGGACCGGCGCCGATGCCCAGGGCGTAGGTGGCGCAGGTCTTCCAGTCGTAGGCGAAGGGGGGCGCCTCGATGGCCTTGCCCACCGCGTCGAGGTCGAGGTCCATGACTTCCTCCGATCGGTTCGCCTGCACCTACCCCAATCGGGGGTCGCGCGCAATGCGCGCGTCGGGGGCGGTCTCGGCGCGCACGAGGGGGTGGGGATCGGCGGCCGCCAGGGCGCGGGCGTCGGGGCTGCCCAGCGCCTGCGCGGCCCAGGCGGCGGTGGCGCGCAGGACGGGATCGGGATCGGCGCGCAGGACACCCTCGATGGCGGGTAGGGCGACGGTGTGTCGGCCGTTGGCCGCCGCGATGATCGCGTTGCGGCGCAGGCCCTGCGGGCCGGCGCGGCGCAGGGGGCTGCCCTCGATCAGCGCCTCGAGGTCGGCGCTGGGGGTCGCGATCCAGGCGACCAGGTCGGGCCAGGCACGGGCGGCGACGGGCTGCCAGCGCTCGGGACTCGCGCGCGGCGCGTCGCGGTTCCAGGGGCAGACGTCCTGGCAGATGTCGCAGCCGAAGACCCACTCGCCGAGTTGGCGCCGCATGGCGCGCGGGATGACGCCGCGGTGCTCGATGGTCCAGTAGCTGATGCAGCGGTTGGCGTCGACGCCCCACGGGCCGATGGCGTCGGTGGGGCAGGCGTCGATACAGGCCGTGCAGGTGCCGCAGCGATCCGGGTGGGTGGCCGGCGCGGCGGGCAGCGCGACGTCGACGAACAGCACGGCCAGCGAGCCGAAGGTGCCCAGGCGGGGATGGATGAGCATCGTCGACTTGCCGATCCAGCCCACCGCCGCGCGCGCCCCGAACGCCCGCTCGAGCACGGGCCCGGTGTCGACGCTGAGGTAGGTGCCCAGCCCCGGGTGCAGCGCCAGCAGCGCCTTGCGGAGCTTGCGCAGCCCCTTGCGCGCCAGGTTGTGGTAGTCGCGGCCCCACGCGTAGGCCGCCACCCGCCCGACCGCCCCGTCCGGCCGCGGCACGTCCGGCGTGCGGTGCGGCAGCCACAGCACGATGGCCGACTGTACGCCCGGCAAGAGCTGCCCCGGCACCACCCGCTCGGCCGCCCGCTCGGCGATGTAGCTCATGTCCGCGTCGTGCCCGGCGTCCAGCCACGCCCGCAGCCGCGCCGCGTGCGGCGCGAACCACCCGCCCCCCGCGGGCTCGACGGGCGCCACGCCCGCCAGCTCGAACCCCACCCGGCGCGCCTCGGCGCGCAGCGTCTCGAGATCGATCATCGGCGCAGGGTAGCAGGCGGCGCGGGCAGGGGGCGCGGGCACGGAGCGCGGGTGGCTCGAAGTCCCGCGGCGCCGGCGCCGAATCAGGTGCCAGGTAAATCTGAAGACGCCCAGAGAATCAGGTGCCGAATCAGGTGCCAGGTAAATCTGAAGACGCCCGCCGGCGGGCGGCGCGGCGAGCCGCTGGCGGTGGATTCTTTGGGTGATCGTGCGGCCCGTCGGCGGCGTTGGCGGGCATCGGGGCGGTCGACGTGGGCTGGGAGGCGCTTCGGTGGGCGGAAGGCCGGCGCGGAGGCGGTCACCGGACGCACGAGGGCCTTGGCGCTCGGGTGGCGCGGCCGTTGGCGAGTTCGGGCGGTCCGCGGGCCGCTATGTCGCGGCGGCGGGGGCGTCGCAGGCGAGGGTGAGCGGGACGATGCAGCCCTCCGGGAACTGGCAGTCGTCGCGGTGGGTGCGCAGGGCGTCGACGGCGCGGCGGTAGGCCTCGACGAAGGCGATGTAGGCGCCGCGCCAGGCCTTGCGGACGGCGCGCGTGCTGGCGTGGACGAGGGGCATCGGGCTCTTGGCGGCCTTCTCGGGGCGGTAGGTCGGGTCCATGGCCAGGATGCGCTGCACGCCGAGCACGGTCTTGCCGTCGCGGCGGCGCGCCTCTTCGGCGTCGTGCTCGACCTCCTTGACGATACGGCGCATCACCGACGCGCGCTCGCCGAACGGGCGGTGGGCGAGGCAGGGCATGGGGTGCAGCTCGAGGTTCATCGGCAGCGTGAAGTCGGCCTCGTCGAGCTCGACGCCGGGGTTCTTGCGCTTGGCGGCGTCCATGGCCACGCGGTCGACGAACTCGCCCGGGAGCGACGTGCCATCGCACAGGTTCATGGCGCAATGGACCCCCGGCCAGTCCTTGATCCGGGCCACGAGGTTCTCTTTCACGCCGTTGGCGAAAGCGTAACGCAACCTCTCGATTTGACTGACCTCGTCGGCGATCGGGATGGCGTGGTAGCGACTCTCCCACATCGGGCCGGTCCACCCGTACAGGTGGCCGACCTCGACGGACACCTTGCGGTTCAGCAGCCGGTGGAAGTCGGCCATGGCCTGCGCGCTGGGGTAGCAGGCGATCGCGCTGAGGTGGTTGCTCATCGCGTAGATCGAGTGGACCTTAACGCCGTACTTCGCGGCTGCGTAGGCGGCGGCGCCGTTGATGCGGCGGTTGAGCTTGGGTGACGGGCGCAGCAGGTAGCGCTGCTGAATGCAGCGGATGGTCGTCTCGACCGGCGTCTTCTCGTCGACGTAGCGGATGGGGCGGCCCACGGGGTCCTCCGGCGGCTGATGGCGGAGGCCTCTATCGGACAGCGGAAGCGCGTGTTGCGCGGACACGCCGATTTTCCTGGGGTCTTCTCGATTTCGGTGGGAGGTACGCTCGGACAGGAGCCGCCACTCCACTCGGTGCTGGCGCTGAACCGCCCTACCGACGGTCGCGCGCCTGCGCACCCGTTGAGGTATCCTCCCGCCCGTGCGCCCAGCCCTCCTCCTCCCCATCCTCGCGCTCGCCGTCGGCTGCGGTGAGTCCAGCAGCGCGCGGCGCTGCGAGCCCACCGACAACACCGGTTGTCCCTCGGGCCAGCACTGCACGGTCGACCGGGACGGGGCGCCGGTGTGCCTCGCGCCGGCTCCCACCTACGTCGAGGGCGCGGCGTGCGAGGGCCCCGAGGACTGCGGCGAGGGGCTCGGCTGCCTGCGGGTGCTGGGCGTCGCGCGCTGCCTGCGCTTCTGCGTGCCCGACACCGAGGCGCCGCTGGATCCCTGCGCCGAGGGCTATCGCGACGCCGACGAGGGCGGGCACCCGCTGACCGCCGTGGCCCGCTGCCTGGCCACGCTCGTTCGCCCGGGCATCGGCGCGTGCACCATGCCGTGTCGGCCCGAGGAGGCGACGGTCGACTGCCCCGAGGGCGCAGCCTGCCGCGTCGAGGACGGGCTCGAGATGCCCCTCTGCGGCGCGGCCGGCGACGTCGCGGTCGACGGGGCCTGCAGCGCCGAGCGCCCGTGCCAGCCGGGGCTCGTCTGCGCCCCCCGCTTCGGCGGCGGCGTCTGTCGCCCGCCCGCGGACGCCGAGGGGCGGTGCGCCGACCAGGCCAGCTTCGCGCAGGTGCTGCCCGGCGCGCTGCACCCGCTCACGGGCGGTGATCTGCTGGCCTGCGTCGCCTGCGCGCCTCTGGGCTCCTTGGGCTCGCCGTCGGCGGGCTACCTGATCTGCGCCGCCGTGGTCGACGCCGCGACCGCCCGAGACACCTGCGCGGCCGAGGGCGGCGGTCTGGCCGATCTCCGCTCGATCAGCCCCGCGACGCTGGTCGCCGCGACGGCCCGCGCCGGCGGCACGCCGCGCTGGATCGCGGCTCGGCGCACGGACGGCGCCTGGACGTGGCCGGACGGTGAGATGCTGGACGACATACCCGGCGGCGAAGGCGACTGCGCCGTCGTCGACGCAGACGGCGCCGTCGCCGCGCGACCCTGCAGCGCCGGCGCGCATCCTGCGTGCGCGCTCGATCGCTGATCGCCGTTCACCGCTCTCCGAAGTCCGAGGTCGAACCCGTCATGCTCCTCGCCGTCGTGTCCCTCGTGGGCGGGTTGATCGCCCTGGTCAAGTCGTCCGACTGGATGGTCGACGGGGCCGTCGGCCTCGCGCAGCGCTTCGGCGTGCCCCCCCTGGTGGTGGGCATGACGGTCATCGCCTACGGCACCAGCCTGCCCGAGCTCGTCGTCTCGATCATCGCCAGCTACCGCGGCGTCGACGACATCGCGGTGGGCAACATCGTCGGCAGCAACGTCGCCAACATCGGCCTCGTACTGGGCGTCACCGCCCTCATCCACCCGATCGTGATCCAGTCGAAGGCGCTGTTGACCCGCGACCTCCCGCTGCTGCTGCTGACCACCGCCGCCGGCATCTACTTCTTCGTCGACGGCGTGGTCGTCCTCTGGGAGGGCGCGGTGCTGGTCGCCGTGGCGCTCGGCTTCACCATCATGGGGCTGAAGACCCCCGACGTCAGCAGCGACGAGCCGGACGCCTCGGAGCCGCCGGGCAGCGTGGGCAAGTCCATCCTGCTGACGGTCGTGGGCCTGGTCGGGTTGGTGGGCGGCGCGCACTTCATGGTGGACGGCGGCTCGACCATCGCCCGACAGTTCGGCATCAGCGAGCGGGTGATCGGCCTCACCATCGTCGCGGTGGGCACCTCGCTGCCCGAGCTGGCCGCGTGCGTCGCCGGCGCCGTCAAGGGCCACCCGGGCATCGCCATCGGCAACGTCGTGGGCAGCAACCTGTTCAACCTGGCTTTCGTGCTGGGCACGGCCTCTGTCATCCGACCGATGAAGGCGCCGGTGGCCGAGATGACCGTCGAGCTCGGGCTGATGATCGGGCTGACCGCGGTGATGTGGGTGATGATGGCGACCGACCGCAAGGTCACCCGCGTCGAGGGCGGCCTCTTGGCCGCGACCTACGCGGGCTTCCTGACCTGGCTGGCGTTCACCGCGACGGCCGGCGCCTGACGCCGCTCAGGCCGCGGCGTCGACCCAGTCGGCGCCCCACGAGGCCCGATCGCTCTCTTCCTTCAGCCGCAGGCGCGCCCGGTGGAAGCGGCTCTTCAGCGCCGGCAGCGACAGCCCCGTCTCCTTCGAGATGCGCTTCAGCGACAGCCCGTCGACGAAGCGCCGCATGAACAGCTCGCGGTCGCCATCGCGCAGGTCGGCCAGGAACGCGTCGGTCATGTTCAGCAGCTCGCGGTCGCTGGCCAGCTTGTCCGGGCCGGGCTCGCGCGCCGCCGCGAGGGGCGAGAAGATCTCCGGCGTCGGCACCAGCCGCTTCTCGCGCCGGTGGCGCAGCAGCGCGGTGTTGACCACGATGCGGCACAGCCACGAGCCGAAGCGCGCCTCGCTGCGGAACTGCTCGATGCGGCGCAGCACCTGCACCGCGGCCTCCTGCGTCACGTCCTCGGCCTTCACCGGGTCGCGCGTGATCTTCAAGGCCACGTGGTACATCTGCTTGTAGTGGGCGCCGAGCAGGCGATCCATCGCCCGCACCTCACCGCTCTGCGCCCGCGCGACGAGAGCTTGCTCCTCTTCGAGGGTCAGCAGCGGTTCGTTCGGGGTAATCATCGTCACGACCTTTCTTCGTCGTTCGCGTTCAGTCGCTGGCAGGGATCGGTCGAATCGGCGGGGGGCTGGGCCAGCAGCCCGCGCACCATGTCGGGCAGGGCGTCGCCGGTGGTCTGCACGCAGTCGTGGCAGGCCTGGGGGATGGGCCCGCGGGTGCAGGGCCGGCACCGCTCGAGATAGCCGAGGGCCTTGTCCAGCCCGCGGCGCAGGGTCTCGAGCTGGCGGATCTGCGCCTCGATGTCGGCGCGGCGCTCGACGTAGCGGGCGCGCAGGATGTCCATGCCGGCGCCGCCGGTCCGAGCCGCCGCGATGTCGGCCAGCATGCCTTGGATGTCGGCCAGGGGCAGGCCCAGATCGGTCAGCTCGATGACCCAGCGCAGGCGGGCCAGGGCCTCGTCGCCGTACAAGCGGAAGCCGCCCTTGCTGCGACCGTTGGGGAGGATGAGCCCCAGCTCCTCGTACAGGCGCAGGGCCCGGGGCGTCTTGCCGACCTGGGCGGCCAGCTGCCCGATGGTCATCGCCTTCTCGCCCTCGTCCGCCATCGTCGCCCTCTCCGGCTCAACCTTGACGTTGACGTCAAGGTCAGCGTTCGCAATGTAGGCCTCCGCCGAAGGGCGGTCAAGGGGTCCAATTCGGTATTCGAAACTCACATTCCATCCGTGCGGTCGGACTGCACGGTCAGCGGACGGCGCGGCCGGAATCGGTCATCTTCGGGCGGGAGCGGGCGCGGGCTGGCGCCGCCGAGGTCGGGTCAGAGGTACCGCTCGATGGTGCGAATGATCTCGATGCGGTCGACCATGTTCTGGATGTAGTCCAGCCGGTCGACCTCGATCACCAGCGTGGGCGACCGGTCGTACGCGTCGAACCACTCTTCGTACAGCCCGTGCAGGCGCTTGATGTAGGCGAGGGGCAGGTCCTGCTCTTCGGGCCGGCCGCGCAGCTTGATGCGCCGCCGCACCGTGCGCACGGTGGCGCGCAGGTAGATCATCAGGTCGGGTGGCCGCAGCGTCTGCACCACCCCGTCGTACAGCGTCCGGTAGATGCCGTACTCGTCGTCCGACATCAGCCGCGTCCGGTGCAGGTTCTTCGCGAACACCTCGGCGTCTTCGTAGATGGTGCGATCCTGCACCACCGTGCCGGGGTGGTCGGTCAGCTGCTGGTGCAGCCGGAACTTGTGCGTCAGGAAGAAGATCTGGCTGTGGAAGGACCACCGCCGCATGTCGCCGTAGAAGTCGGTGAGGAAGGGGTTGTCCTCGTTCGGCTCGTGGAAGGGCGTCAGGTCGAAGCGGTAGCGCAGGAAGTCCACTAGCGTCGACTTGCCCGCGCCGATGTTGCCGGCGACGGCGATGTACTTGCGGGGTCCGGCCATCTCTCGGGCTTCGTCAGGGGGCGGGCTGGCAGGTGGGGAAGCCGGCCGCGTCGTCGGGCTGGCAGGCGGTGCCGTCGGCGCAGACGGCGTAGGGCACGGTGTCGGGGCCGCACTGGCCGCCGGCGGGGTAGGTCGCCCGCACGTTCAGCGTGTAGTCGCCGCTGTTGCTGCCGAAGCCGTCGACCACCACGAACACGTCGCCGCCCTCCCACTGGAACGTGATGCGGCTCTGCACGCCCTGCGCGTCGTCGTTGCAGGCGATCTCGGTGGGCTCGGGCATGCACATCGGCGGGCCGGCGTCGACGGCCGCGTCGATCGCGGCGTCGGCGCTCGCGTCGAGCTCGATCGGCGGGCCCATGTCGAGCTCGACGGGCGGGCCCATGTCGAGCTCGACGGGCGGGCCCAGGTCCTCGGCGCCCGCATCCTCGACCCCGAAGTCCTCGGGGCCCAGATCCTCGGCGCCCAGATCCTCTTCGCCCAGCGCGCCGAAGCCGAGCATCTCGACGGCGGCGTCGACCAGCGCGTCGGCCGCGTCGGCCTCGATCCCGGCGTCCTCGATCGGCCCCAGGTCGGCCGCGTCGGGCACCCCCGCGTCCAGCGCGTCGGCGTCGGGCTCGGCCCCGGCATCCTCGACGCCGAGATCGACCGGCGCGCCGCCGTCGCCGTCGGGCGGAGGCAGCAGCGGGCAGCCCTCGGTCGGCGTGCACGCGCGCCGCGCGTACAGCACCGTGTCGAAGCTGCTGCCCAGCGTGTCCACCGTCACCTGCGCGGGGTAGGGCACCGGCACCCGGAACATACGATCGGGCGCCTCGCTGAAGCCGCAGCCCGGCGTGTGCTGGTCCAGCCCCCCGAACGTGCTGCCCCGCACCGGCAGCGGCGGCAGCAGCGGCTGCTCTTCGTCGCAGGGCCCCAGCTCGCTGTCGTCGGCCGCGGCGATGCACCCGTCGTCGCCGCCCGCGAAGTCGACGAACCCGTCGTCGTCGTTGTCGATCCCGTCGGCGCACGCCGGCAGCACGTCCAGCGTCTCTTCCAGCGGATCGTCCTCGCTGTTGCACCCCGGATCGGCCGGGTAGTCCGCGACGCCGTTCTCGTTGTTGTCCACGCCGTCCGAGCACTGCGGCGGGTTGAACTCGTTGGTGTCGTCGGGGCCGTCGCAGCCGATGTCCTCGAGGTCGATCAGCCCGTCGCCGTCGTTGTCGCAGCCGTCCTGGCAGGCCGGCTGCCGTGTCTCGAGCTCGTCGTTCGCGCAGGCGCACTCGAAGTCGGCGTTGATGTCGCGGAAGCCGTCGCCGTCGCGGTCGAAGTCGATGTTGCCGTCGCCGTCGTTGTCGCGGCCGTCGGCGCAGTCGGCGCCCTCGAAGTCGTCGGCGGCCGCCTCGCAGCGGGGGTCTTCGCCGAAGTCGGTCAGGCCGTCCTCGTCGTCGTCGAAGCCGTTGGCGCACTGGGGCGGCACGGCGGGATCGGTCTCGTCGTCGTCGCTCAGCGCGTCGCAGCCGGGCTCGAAGGGGTAGTCGATCAGGCCGTCGCCGTCGTCGTCCTCGCCGTTGGCGCAGGCCGCCGTCACGCAGGTGCCCGCGCGGCAGGCGAGGCCGTCGGCGCAGGTCCAGGCGCCGGGCGGGCCGCAGTTGGCGCCGTCGGCCAGGCGCGCGGTGATGCGCATGCGCCAGATGCCGCTGACGCGCGGGTTGCCCGCGTCGACGTGGATCCACAGGTCGCTGCCCGGGCCGGCGGGGCCCAGCTCCAGCCGCGCCGAGCCGAAGACGTCGCCGCTGTCGTCGTCGCAGCCCAGCTCCGGCCCGCCGCAGCCGGCGCGCGCGTAGACCACGGTGTCGAAGTCGCTGTCGCGCGTGTCCAGCACCAGGCCGGCCAGGGGGCGATCCTCGGCCACCCGCCACAGCAGCAGATCCTCGGCGCCCGAGCCCGGGCCGCAGGTGCCCTCGAAGTCGTTCACCGCGTCGTTGGTGTTGCCGCGCGTGGTCGCGAGGCCCGCGATCAGCTCGGGCTCGGCGCGCTCGCAGGGATCGTCCTCGGTGGGGTCGGCGGCGAACAGGCAGCTCTCGACGTCCTCGGGCCAGTCGACCAGGCCGTCGCCGTCGTCGTCCTCGCCGTTGCTGCAGGCGGGCAGGGGATCGGGGTCCGTCTCGTCCTGATCGTCGGGCACGGCGCAGCCGGGATCGGTCGGGTAGTCGATCGCGCCGTCGCCGTCGTCGTCCACCGCGTTGCGGCAGGCGGGCACGTTGAACTCGTCGTCGCGGTTCGGATCGCCCTGGCAGCCGGGATCGCCCAGGTCGATCAGGCCGTCCTGATCGTTGTCGCGGCGGTCGCTGCACTGGGGCGGCGGGAACTCGTCGTCGTCGGCCGCCGAGCGGCAGTGCTCGTCGTCGGGGTAGTCGATGTCGCCGTCGCCGTCGTCGTCGAAGCCGTTGGCGCACTGGGGCGGCACCTCGGGATCGGTCTCGTCGTCGTCGCTGGGGCTCTCGCAGCCGGGATCGTTGGGGTAGTCGAGGCGGCCGTCGACGTCGTCGTCCTGGCGGTTGGCGCAGGCGGCGGGCGCGCACAGGCCGTCGACGCAGGCGCTGCCCAGGCGGCACTGCACGATGCCGCCCTCGGGCGGGCAGGGCAGGCCGTCGGGCAGCTCCGCCCGCAGGCTCAGCGTGAAGGGGCCCTGCTCTTCGAGGAAGCCGTCGACGATGACGAAGTAGTCGCCGCGCGTGGCGAGGGGCACCTCGAGGTAGCTGGTGCGGATGCCGTCGGCCTCGTCGTCGTTGCACCACCGATCGTCGGCGTCGTCGTCGCACACCTTGCGGATGCCCAGCAGGGTGTCGAAGGCCGAGCCGTCGGTGCTGGCGACGATGCGCTCGACGTTCTCGCGCAGGGTGAAGCGGAAGACGGCCTCGGGCGCGTTGTTGGTGCGGCAGCCGTTCAGCACCGCCGGGCGGCCGACCGTGGTGCCCTGCACCATCGTCAGGTTCGAGATGTCCTGCACGTCGTGCTCGGTGGCGCCGCAGGCGCTGTCCTCGTTGGGATCGGCGGTGTCGGCGCAGCCGGGATCGTCGGGGAAGTCGGTGCGGCCGTCCCCGTCGTTGTCGTCACCGTCGCTGCATGCCGGGTTGGCGGGATCGACCTCGTCGGTGTCGGCGGCGTCGGCGCAGCCGGGGTCGAGCGGGAAGTCGATCAAGCCGTCGCCGTCGTCGTCCATGCGGTTGGCGCAGGCGGCGATGCCCCCGTCGCCCGCGTCGGCGAGGGCGGCGTCCGCGGCGTCGGCGCCGCCGTCGGCCGGCGGTCCTGCATCCGGGCGCGTGGCGTCGGGCAGCGCCATGTCCATCGGCGTCACGCGCGCGTCTTCGACGCCCGTGTCGGGCACGGGGACGACCGTGTTGGTGTCGTCGCCGTCGTCACAGGCCCAGAAGAGCGCGGCCCCCAGGAACAACGCGATCCGTCGCATGGAACCCCCCGGATGCGGAACCTGCCATCTACCACCCCGGCCGGGGGCGCGTCCATGCGCGTTGTGCCCGGCGCCGGCCTTCGGGTAGAGGGACGGCAGCAGACGGGGAGACGACGATGCGCGCGGC
>JACKDN010000022.1 GCA_020633465.1 Myxococcales bacterium | reverse complement strand
GGTGAGTGAGTGAGACGATGAGCGAACTGAGCAATCTCACGCCGGCCCCCGGGGCGGTGAAGAAGCGCAAGCGCGTCGGTCGCGGCGAGTCGTCGGGCTGGGGCAAGACCGCCGGCGTCGGCCACAAGGGTCAGAAGGCCCGGGCCGGCAAGGGCAAGCCCCGCCCCGGCTTCGAGGGCGGCCAGATGCCGCTCGCGCGTCGGCTGCCCAAGCGGGGCTTCACGCCGCGCAACCGCATCGAGTACGCGATCGTGAACGTCCGCGAGCTGTCGCAGTTCGAGGCGGGCACGGTGGTCGATCTCGAGTTCCTGCGTGGCCACGGCCTGGTCAAGAAGGGCCGTGACCGCCTCAAGGTGCTCGCCGATGGCGACATCGCCGCCGGGCTGACCGTGCGCGCGCACAAGTTCAGCAAGGCGGCGGTGGACAAGATCACCGCGGCGGGCGGCTCGGTCGAGCTGCTCGAGGGCTGAAGGTCGAGGGCGTCTTGAGCACCATCATCAAGATCTTCCAGATCACCGAGCTGCGGAAGCGCGTGCTGTTCACGCTTTCGCTGCTCGCGGTCTATCGCATCGGCGTCTTCGTGACGCTGCCGGGCGTCGACCGCAGCGAGATGATCCGGTTCATGGAAAGTCAGCAGAACACTTTCCTGGGCCTGTTCAACATGTTCAGCGGTGGTGCGATCGAGCAGCTGAGCGTCTTCGCGCTCGGCATCATGCCGTACATCTCGGCCTCGATCATCTTCCAGCTGCTGACGGTGGTGATCCCGACCCTCGACCGCCTGAACAAGGAAGGCGAGCAGGGGCGGAAGAAGATCAACCAGTGGACGCGGTACGCGACGATCGCGCTCTCGATCGTGCAGGGCTTCTTCATCGCCCTGTACCTCGAGAACCTCAACGCGCAGGACGCGTCGGGGCAGATCGTGCACGCGCCCGGCTCGTTCGGGTTCCGGTTCATGACGGTGCTCACGCTGACCACGGGGTCGGCGTTCATCATGTGGCTCGGCGAGCAGATCACCGAGCGCGGCATCGGCAACGGCATGAGCCTCATCATCTTCGCCGGCATCGTGGCGGGCCTGCCCGACGCGCTGCTGCAGACGAAGGAGATGGTGGCCGGCGAGCAGATGTCGCTGTTCCAGCTGCTGGCGCTGGCCGGCGTGGCCTTCGGCGTCATCGCGATCATCGTGTTCGTCGAGCGGGGGCAGCGGCGCATCCCGATCCAATACGCCAAACGGCTGGTGGGCAACCGGGTAGGCGCGGCGCAGAGCACGCACCTGCCGCTGCGGGTGAACATGGCGGGCGTGATTCCGCCGATCTTCGCCTCGTCGATCCTGATGTTCCCCACCTCGATCGCCAGCTGGACCGAGGCGGAGTGGATGCAGTCGGTGCAGGCGGCGCTGAACCCCAGCGACTGGCGCTACATGGTGATCTTCAGCCTGCTGAACATCTTCTTCTGCTTCTTCTACACGTCGGTGATGTTCAACCCGGTCGACGTGGCCGAGAACCTGAAGAAGTACGGCGGCTACATCCCGGGCATCCGCCCGGGCACCAAGACGGCCGAGTACATCGACCACGTGCTGACGCGCATCACCTTCGGTGGCGCGCTGTACGTCGCGGCGGTGTGCGTCGTGCCGATGTTCATCCAGGACTGGTTCGCGGTGTCGTTCTACTTCGGTGGCACGTCGCTGCTGATCATCGTCTCGGTGGCGCTGGACACGGTGCAGCAGATCGAGAGTCACCTGATCACCCGGAACTACGAGGGCTTCCAGGACACGAAGGGCCCCCGCATCCGGACGCGACGGGCGGCCTGACATGAAGGCCAAGCGACTCATCCTGTTGGGGCCTCCCGGGGCCGGCAAGGGCACGCAGAGCCAGCGGCTGGTGGACGATCTGGGTATCCCCCAGGTGTCGACCGGCGATCTGCTGCGCGCGGCGCGCAAGGCCGGCACCGAGCTGGGCAACCAGGCGAAGGCGTTCATGGACGCCGGCAAGCTGGTGCCCGACTCGCTGGTGCTGGCCCTGGTCGAGGAGCGGCTGGCCGAGAAGGACGCCCGCGAGGGCTACATCCTGGACGGCTTCCCGCGCAACGAGGCGCAGGCGAAGGCGCTGGACGACCGCTCGATCGCGATCGAGCGGGTCGTCAACCTGGCCGTACCCGACGCCGAGCTCGTGCGTCGGCTGTCCGGCCGGCGGGTGTGCCGCGACTGCGGCGCGAGCTTCCACGTCGACTTCCACCCGACCAAGGTGGAGGGCACGTGTGATCGCTGCGGTGGGGAGACCTACCAGCGCAAGGACGATACGGCCGAGGTCATCCAGAGCCGGTTGGGCGTCTACGGCGAGCAGACGAAGCCGCTGATCGCGTACTACCGCGAGCAGGGCGTGCTGCGCACCGTGGACGGGACGGGTGAGATGGAGGCGGTCTACCGCGCCATCCTGGAGGCCCTCGAGCTTTGAGGGTGCGGCGCAGCTCCATCGTGCTCAAGTCGAAGCGCGAGCTGGAGTTGATGCGGGTGGCGGCGTCGACCGTCAGCGAGATCCTCGACGCGCTGGTCGAGGTGCTCGAGCCCGGGATGACGACCGCGGACTGCGACGCCTTCTGTGAGGCGGCGTGCCGCGAGCGCAAGGTGACGCCGGCGTTCAAGGGGCTGTACGGGTTTCCCGCCTGCCTCTGCGTCGCGCCGAACGAGGTGATCGTGCACGGTATCCCGTCGCGGCGGGTCGTGCTGAAGGCCGGTGACATCATCGGCCTCGACTTTGGTGTGGTGTACAAGGGCTGGTACGGCGATCACGCGCGTACCGTCGTTGTCGGCAAAGAGACGGACGAGGAGTCACAGCGCCTGATCGACGTGACCCGGGCGAGCCTGGCGAAGGGCATCGAAGCGTGCCAGCAGGGCGGACGCGTGTGGGACATCGGCAAGGCGGTGGCGGGCTACGCCGAGGAGCACGGCTTCTCGGTGGTGCAGGACTTCGTGGGGCACGGCATCGGCCGCAAGCTGCACGAGGATCCTCAGGTGCCCAACTACTTCGACCGCACGAAGCGCATGCCGCTGAAGGCGGGCATGGTGCTGTGCATCGAGCCGATGATCAACGCCGGCTCGGCCGGTGTCGAGGTGCTCGAGGACGAGTGGACCGCGGTGACGACGGATGGTCGGCGGTCGGCCCACTTCGAGCACACGGTCGCGGTGACCCCGGAGGGCCCAGTGGTGCTGAGCACCTCGGGCGCCGGTGCACCGGTTTGAGACGGAGGCGGCCCGCGAGGGCCGGTACGGAATTGGAGCCGTTGCGCGCGGCGTGACGCCCGGGAGTCGAGCAATGAAGGTGCGGGCTTCGGTGAAGCGAATGTGTGACAAGTGCAAGGTGATTCGCCGGCACGGCCGGGTCCGGGTCATCTGCGAGAACCCCCGGCACAAGCAGCGGCAGGGCTGATCGAGCCCATGGCCAGGAGAGGTTGAGATGGCTCGTATTGCCGGTGTGGACCTTCCGCGGAACAAGCGGATCGTCATCGCGCTGACCTACATCCACGGCGTCGGTCACTCGACGGCCAAGACGATCGTCGAGAAGGCGGGCATCGATCCCGACACTCGGACCGACGGTCTCAGCGAGATGGACGTCCGGCGCATCCGTCAGGTGCTCGACGAGGGCTACAAGGTCGAGGGTGACCTGCGGCGCGAGGTTCAGCTGAACATCAAGCGCCTCATGGACCTCGGCTGCTACCGCGGGCTGCGCCATCGGCGCGGCCTGCCGGTGCGAGGCCAGCGTACCCGTACGAACGCTCGGACCCGGAAGGGTCCGCGGCGTGCCGTGACCAAGAAGAAGAAGAAGTAGCCAGCTTCGCGCTGAAGAGGACCCAGAATGGCCAAGTACTCGGCGACCAAGGGCGGCAAGAAGAAGGCCCGGAAGAACATCCAGTCCGGGATCGCCCACATCCAGGCGACGTTCAACAACACGATCATCACGATCACGGACGTGCAGGGCAACTGCGTCTCCTGGTCGTCGGCGGGGTCGCGAGGCTTCAAGGGCAGCCGGAAGAGCACGCCCTTCGCAGCGCAGCTCGCCGCCGAGGAGGCGGCTCGCAAGGCGCAGGAGCACGGGATGCGCTCGCTGGGCGTGTACGTGAAGGGGCCGGGGGCCGGTCGTGAGGCGGCGCTGCGCGCGCTGTCGACGGCGGGCTTCAAGATCACGCACATCCGTGACGTGACGCCGATCCCCCACAACGGTTGCCGGCCGCCGAAGCGCCGCCGGGTCTGAGAAGGAGACGTCACGATGGCGCGTTACACGGGTCCGGTCTGCCGTCTGTGCCGGCGGGAGGCGACCAAGCTGTTCCTCAAGGGCGAGCGCTGCTTCTCGGAGAAGTGCTCGTTCGATCGGCGGCCCTACCCGCCGGGTCAGCACGGCCAGGGCCGGCTGCGCCCGAGCGACTACCGGGATCAGCTGCGCGAGAAGCAGAAGGTCAAGCGCATCTACGGGGTGCTCGAGAAGCAGTTCCGCCTGTACTTCCAGCGCGCGGACCGCATGAAGGGCGTCACGGGTGAGAACCTGCTGAGCCTGCTCGAGCGTCGGCTGGACAGCACCGTCTACCGGCTGGGTCTGGCGTCGAGCCGGAGCGAGGCGCGGCAGCTGGTGCGGCACAACCACTTCACGGTGAACGGCCGCAAGGTCAACATCCCGTCGTACCAGGTGCGCGCGGGGGACATCGTCGAGGTGAAGGAGCGCAGCCGGAAGAAGGCGTGCATCACCACCGCGATGGAGCAGGCCGATCGGCGGCCGACGTTCTCGTGGCTGGAGATGGACAAGAAGGCCTTCAAGGGCACGGTCAAGGCGCTGCCGGTGCGCGACGAGCTGACGCTGCCCATCAACGAGCAGCTGATCGTCGAGCTCTACAGCAAGTAAGCAACGGGGCGGCGCTGGGGCGCCGCGCCAACACCATCGGTCGTGTCGGGGAGGACCCGTGGCACCCTTGGAGAGGGGTGCTGTGGGGTGGGCCCGCGCGGCGCATGCGTCCTGAAAGGGGATTTGCATGGACGAGATGGAGATGATCTCCAAGAACTGGCGGGAGCTGATCCGGCCGAAGGGCATCATCGTCGACGAGGCGACGGGCACCTACGGCAAGTTCATCGCCGAGCCGTTCGAGCGTGGGTTCGGGATCACCGTCGGCAACTCGCTGCGGCGCATCCTGCTGTCGTCGCTGCAGGGCGCGGCCATCACCGCGGTGCGGATCGACGGCGTGCTGCACGAGTTCACGAGCGTGCCCGACGTGCTCGAGGACGTGACGGACATCGTGCTGAACCTGAAGAAGGTACGGCTGAAGACCCACAGCCTCGAGCCGCGCGTGCTGCGCATCGAGGCGAACGGCGAGGGCAAGGTGACGGCGGGGGACATCATCACCGACCACCAGGTCGAGGTGTTGAACCCCGAGCAGCACATCGCCACCGTCAGCGAGGGTGGGCGCCTGGTCATGGAGCTGACCGTCCGCACCGGCTTCGGCTACGTGCCGGCCGAGCGCAACAAGACGGCGAACATGCCCGTGGGCACCATCCCGGTGGACGCCATGTTCAGCCCGGTTCGCCGGGTGAACTACAACGTGACCAACGCCCGCGTGGGCCAGCGGACGGATTACGACCGCCTGGTGCTCGAGGTGTGGACCGACGGGAGCGTGGCCCCGGCGGACTCGGTCGCGTACGCGGCGAAGATCCTCAAGGAGCAGGTTCAGATCTTCATCAACTTCGATGAAGAGGCCGAGCCCGAGTACGAGGAGGATGCGGCGCACAGCGAGATTCTGCAGAACGAGAACCTGTACCGCAGCGTCGACGAGCTGGAGCTGTCGGTGCGGTCGGCCAACTGCCTGCAGAACGCCAACATCAAGCTGATCGGTGAGCTGGTCCAGAAGACCGAGGCCGAGATGCTCAAGACCAAGAACTTCGGCCGGAAGTCGCTGCGGGAGATCAAGGAGATCCTCGCGACGATGGGCCTCACCCTCGGCATGAAGCTCGAGGGTTGGAACCCCGACGCGCGGCGGAAGTAGCGCCGGGCGGGGCCTCAGGGAGCAAGAACGATGCGCCACCGCAAGTCGGGCCGAAAGCTCGGTCGTAACGCGAGCCACCGGGACGCCATGTTCCGCAACATGGTGACCTCGCTGATCGAAGAAGAGCGGATTCAGACCACCACCGCCAAGGCCAAGGAGCTGCGGCGGGTGGCCGAGCGTCTCGTGACGCTGGGCAAGCGCAACGCGCTGAGCGTGGTCGACGCCGCGAGTGGAGAGGAGCAGGTGCAGCTGCGCGCCGACCGCGTCGCCGCGGTTCGCCACGCGGGGAAGACCGTCCGCAACCGCGAGGCCCTGCAGAAGCTGTTCGGCGAGCTGGCCGAGCGCTACCAGGACCGTCCGGGTGGCTACACCCGGATCGTGAAGCTGGGCCGTCGCCTGGGCGACAACGCCGAGCTGTCGATCATCGAGTTCATCCCGGCCGACGCGCCGGCGAGCCCGATGGACGACGCGGACGACAGCGACGAGGCGGTCGAGCAGGCCGGCTGAGTCGACGTCGGCCCCCGGTCCGCGAGGTCCGGGCGCGTCGAGCAGCCGCGACGAGCCGCAAGGTTCGGACGGCGGCGAGGAGGGCACCCTGCGGGGTGCCCTTTTCGCGTTGTGCCGAGGGCGCTGCCGCTGCGCGGAGCCGAGTGTTCGGCGGTGGGGCGGTGCGGTGCGTCCGGCGTTGTACCGTGGCGCTGCGGATGCGCGGAGCCGAGTCGTCGGCGGTGGGGCGGTGCGGTGCGTCCGGGTTTGTACCGTGGCGCTGCGGATTCGCGGAGCCGGGTGTTCAGCGGGGGGCGGCGCGCTGCGTCCGGTGTTGTGCCGTGGCGCTGCCGATGCGCGGAGCCCAGTGTTCAGCGGGGGCGGCGGGGGGCGTCCGGCGCCGCGTTCGCGGCGCACTGGAACGGCCTACTCGATGAACGACAGGTCGCAGGCGTCGACGACGATCGCGCTGCGGCGATCCTGCGGGAAGCCGAAGCCGCTCTTCTGAGGCGCGTAGTACAGGCACCAGGTGCTGCCGGGCGTGATGCGGCTCTGCCACCAGACGTTGATGCGGTTCAGGTTGAGATCGGCGCAGCCGCCGAACAGCTCGTCGAGGACGTCGATGTCGTCGCCGCTGAAGCCGGCGGCCATCAGCGCGCCTTCGTCGCAGGGCGACTCGTTGTCGTACTCGGCGTCCAGATCGCCGAAGCCGTCGGCGGCGGCGCCGCCGATCTCGAACGTCTCGTCGAAGTTCAGGATGTCGCAGGCCTGCATCTCGTTCGATTCGCCCCAGGCGTTCCAGCACGCGATCAGGCGGCGATAGAAGTCGTAGCGGACGTCGGTGCCCGCGCCGCCGAGGGCGAGGGTCTCGGCGCAGTAGCCGCCGTCGGTGCAGGTGTTGCGGTCGTCGACGCCGCACTGCTGGTTGTCGAGGCACTCGACGCAGCGGCCGCCGTCGCTGCACAGCCAGATGTCCGAGCAGTCGCAGTTCTCGGTGCAGGGGCCACCCTTGGCCTGGTAGCACCGCTGGGCGCCGGGATCGCAGGCCTCGAGGACGGCGCACTCGGCGCCGGGGTGGCAGTCGGCGCCCTGCTCGCAGAGCTCGCCGTCGCGCACGCGGCACTCGCGGGCCTCGTCGCTGCAGGCCAGGCCCTGCGTGCCGGCGCACTCGGCGTCGTCGCCGCAGGGCGCGCCGACCTCGCCCACGCACTCGCCGCCGTCCTCGCACACCTGCCCTCGGCGGGGGCACTCGTCGACCTGGCCGTTGCAGTTGTTGTCGACGCCGTCGCAGGTCTCGACCGCGTCGGGGTTGATGGCGCCGTTGGTGTCGTCGCAGTCGAGCGTGCCCTTGGGGCAGGCGCCCGGGCCGAAGCCGTCGCCGTCGCCGTCCATGCACTCGCCGGTGCCCATCTGCACGCAGGGGCGGTCGCCGCCGACGCAGTCGTCGTCGACCCCGTTGCTGCAGATCTCGGTGCGATCGCGGTGGATGCGGGGATCGCTGTCGTCGCAGTCCTCGGCGAAGCAGCCGGGGCCCTCGCCGTAGCCGTCGCCGTCGAGGTCCGAGCAGTTCATCGGCGCCACGAGGTCGCGCCCGTCGCAGTCCTGGTCGATGCCGTCGCCGGCGATCTCGCGCGCGGCCGGGTTGACCGTGGCGTCGCCGTCGTCGCAGTCGCGGTTGATGCACCCGGGGCCCTGGCCGAAGCCGTCGCGGTCGTTGTCCTGGCAGTCCATGGGGCAGGCGAGATCGGCGCCGCTGCAGTCCTGGTCGATGTTGTCGCCGCAGATCTCGCTGGCCCAGGGGTTGATGGCGGCGTCGCGATCGTTGCAATCGACCCCGAAGCAGCCCGAGCCCTCGCCGAAGCCGTCGAGATCCTGGTCGGTGCAGTTGGGCAGGCAGCGCACGTCGCCGCCGCGGCAGTCGTCGTCGCGGAAGTTGCCGCAGATCTCACCGACGCCCGGGTTCACGCGGTTGTCCTGGTCGTCGCAGTCCCCGCCGGTGGCCCGGTCATTGTTGCAGGCGACGTCCTGGAAGCCGTCGTTGTCCAGATCGGGGCAATTGCCGCCGCAGGCGGGGTCGCGCTCGGGCACGTGCCCGTTGCAGTCGTTGTCGATCGTGTTGCTGCAGTTCTCTTCGCGGCCGGGGTAGATGAGGTCGTTCTCGTCGTCGCAGTCGCCGCCCATGCGCTGGGCGTTGGGGTTGCAGGCGGCGTCCTGGAAGCCGTCGCGGTCGCGGTCGGGGCAGGCCGGCGGCGGGTTGCCGCCGACGCCGGGGTTGCCCCCCGGGCCGGGGTCGCCGCCCGCGCCGGGCGTGCCGCCGGCCCCGGGGTCGCCGCCGGCGCCCAGGTTGGCGTCCGCCCCGGCGTCGTTCTGCCCGGCCGGCGTGGACGCCGGATCGGAGCAGGCGAAGGCGAGCGTGGCGAGCAGGCTGACGGCGAGCGCGTGGCGCATGGATCTCCCCCCGGAGAGCGTCGTTTGGCGTCCGCATCTTCGGGCAAGGGGCGCGGCGGCCGCAAGCAACGCGGCCGCGGGGCGAGGGGCGCTGCCCGCGCAGGGTCAGACCTGGATGGTGCAGAGGTCCGGCGCGAAGTGGGTGCGGCCGCTGCAGGCGGCGGTGAAGTCGTCGCGCGTCACGCCGGGCGCCAGTTCGCGCACGAGGAAGCCGTCGGCCGTGACGTCGACCACCGCGAGGTCGGTGACGACGCGCTGCACGCAGCCCACGCCGGTCAGGGGCAGGGTGCAGCGGTCCACCAGCTTCGGCGCGCCGCCCTTCGACGCCTGGATCATCGTCACGACCACCTTGCGGGCGCCGTTCACGAGATCCATCGCGCCGCCCATGCCCTTCACCATCTTGCCGGGGATCATCCAGTTGGCGATGTCGCCGTTGTCGGCCACCTGCATCGCGCCGAGGATGGCCACGTCGATGTGGCCCCCGCGGATCATCGCGAAGCTCTCGGCGCTGTCGAAGAAGGCCGAGCCCGGCAGCGTGGTGACGGTCTGCTTGCCGGCGTTGATGAGATCGGCGTCCTCGTCGCCCTCGAAGGGGAAGGGGCCGATGCCGAGGAGGCCGTTCTCGCTCTGCAGCACGACCTCGACGCCGGGCGGGACGAAGTTGGCCACGAGGGTGGGCATGCCGATGCCCAGGTTGACGTAGTCGCCGTCGCGCAGCTCGCGGGCGACGCGGGTGCAGATCTGGTCGCGGGTGAGCGGCATCGGTCAGGCCTCCTGTGCCGAACGCGGGCGGACGGTGCGCTGCTCGATCCACTTGTCGTAGCGCGCGCCCTGCAGGATGCGCTGGACGTAGATGCCGGGCAGGTGGATGGCGTCCGGATCGAGCTCGCCGGCGGGCACGAGGTGCTCGACCTCGGCGATCGTCAGCCGGCCGGCCCTGGCGACCAGCGGGTTGAAGTTGCGGGCGGTCTTGCGGAAGACGAGGTTGCCGTGGGTGTCGCCCTTCCAGGCCTTCACGAGCGCGACGTCGCCGGGCAGGGCCTCCTCGAGCAGATAGTCGCGGCCATTGAAGGCGCGCGTCTCGCGTCCCTCGGCGCGCTGCGTGCCGACGCCGGTGGGCGTGTAGAACGCGGCGATGCCCGCCCCGGCGGCGCGCAGGCGCTCGGCCAGCGTGCCCTGGGGGCAGAGCTCCACTTCCAGCTCGCCGGCCAGGAACTGCCGCTCGAACTCCTTGTTCTCGCCGACGTACGAGCCGACCATGCGGCGCACCTGGCGGGCCTCGAGCAGCACGCCGAGGCCCTTGCCGTCGACGCCGGCGTTGTTGCTGACGAGGGTGAGGTCCTTCAGGCCGCGGTCGTGCACCGCGCGGATGAGGTTCTCGGGGTTGCCGGACAGGCCGAAGCCGCCGACGAGCAGCGTGATGCCGTCGGCGAGATCGGCGACGGCGTCCTCGGCCGAAGCGTAGGTCTTGTTCATCGGGCCCGCGTCCTCCAGGCGACCGGGTGGGGCGCGGGACCCGCAGGCGCCGCGCCGGGACGCGAGCACCCTATCAGACCGGCGAGGGCCCGCAAGCGCCTCGGCACGGTTGCGCCGGGGGGACGGCATGGCCAAAGATGGCGCCGCCCCGCCAGCGAAGGACGCCTCGATGCTGAACCTGTACCTCGCCCCCCGCAGCCGGCGCGCTCCGGTGCCCGAGGACGCGGCGGTCGACGCTGCCATCAGGTTCCTGCAGGAGAACGGGGTGATCGGCGAGGCCGCGTCGCCCGACGAGTATCCCCCCGGGCGTGACGTGGCCAACCTGTTCCCGTCCGACGCGGACGACCACCTGCTGCCGGCCGAGCTGACCTTCGAGGCCTGGCACGTCCACCGCGCCCGGCGGGCGACGTTCCTGCCCGAGCTGCCTCAGGCGGACGGCTTCCCCGGCGCGACGTGCACGATCTGCGGTGACGAGATCGATCCGGCGGGCCTGGCCGAGGCCCTCGGCCGCCTCGACGTCTTCCCGGTGCACCGCTTCACCTACACCTGCCCGTCGTGCCGCACCGAGCTCGAGCTGCGCGACATCGACTTCGGGCAGCCCACGGCCCTGGCGCGGTTCTGGTTCCTCATCGAGGGCGCCGCCTTCTCGCGCTTGACGCCGGCCCTGCTCGAGCGGCTGGGCAAGGTGCTGGGCACGCCGCTTCAGGTGGTGCCCGAGCGCCCGGTCGAGCACGTCGAGGACTGGGTGCCGGCGCGCCGTCGGCGGCCCTGATGCGGTGGGCCGGGCCGGCGTTGACGCTGATCGCCGTCGCCGCCTGCGCCGAGGCGCCCGCGCCGCCCCCCCTCGAGCCGCCGCCCGCGCGCCCGCCCGAGCAGGTGGTGCGCCTCGCCGGGGCGTCCTCGGCGACGCCCCTCGTCGCGCGCCTGGCGGCCGTCTTCCAGACGCGCACGCCGGGCACCCCCCTCGTCGTCGAGGCCCCCATCGATCGCGCCGACGAGGCGCTGGCCGAGGGGCTGGTGGACGCCGCGCTGGGCATCGGCGCGCCGCCGCCCGGGGCCGTCGTGCTGGCCCGCACCCGGCCCGTGATGGCGGTGGGCGCGGGCGTCGCGGCGCGCACGCTGACCGTCGAGCAGGTGCGGGACATGGCGCGCGGCGCCGTGCGCGCCTGGCCCAGCGGCCTGCCGGTGCGCTTCGTGCTGCGCAGCGCGGACGATCCGCTGATGCAGGCGCTCGCCGAGGTGGCGCCGGCGTGGGCGGCGCCCCTGCAGGCGGCCGCTCGGGTGGGCGGCGCCGAGGTGCTGGCCCGCGACGCGCAGGTGCTGGAGGCGCTGCGCCGCAGCCCCGGCACCGTGGGCCTGGTGGACTCGGGCAACCTTCAGCTGAGCGCGAGCCCGCTGTGGCTGGCGCAGGTGGCCGAGGTCGACGTGCGGGTGCCTCTGTGGGTGCGCCCGGGCGCGTCGGCGTCCCCGCGCCTGCGCGCCTTCCTGGCCTTCGTGCAGAGCGAAGAGGCGCGCTCGCTGGCGGCCGACTTCGGCTTCGAGGTGCCCTGAGGTGGCGCGGCGCCCCGGACCGCTGGCCCCGGCCTTCGCGCGGCGCATGGCGCCCCTCGCCGTGCTGGCCGGGCTGGTGGTGGGCGTGGCGCTGCCCTGGGCGTGGGGCCGCCTGGCCCTGGCCGAGCGGCAGAGCGAGGCGGCCGTGTGGGCGCGGCAGGTCGCCGAGCAGGTCGAGGCGCAGGCGCACCTGCGACCGCGGCTGTGGGCCTACGACCGGGCGCGCCTGAGCGCGGCGCTGATCCCGGTGGCGTCGCCGCCGGTCAGCGCCCACGTGCACCTGCAGCTGCCTGGCCGGGCGGGGACGATCGAGGCCGGTCCCGCCGTGGCCGGGGGCGCCGTCACCGCGTGGGCCGCGGTGCGGGTCGAGGGCCGCGCGGCGGCCCGCGTGCAGGTCGAGCTGCCGGCCGGGCCGCTGCGCGCGCGCTCGCGGTGGGTCTGGTCGGCCTCGGCCGTCGCCGGGCTGCTGCTGGCGCTGACCCTGTTCGTCCTGCCGCTCAGCACGGTGCGCCGCGGCGACGCGCGCAACCTCGAGCTGTGGGACGCGCTGGTGGACGCCAACGCCGGCCTCGAGGCGCGGGTGGCCGCGCGCACCGCGGAGCTGCGCGCGCTGGGCGGCCGGCTGGTGAGCGTGCAGGAGGAGGAGCGGGCGCGCATCAGCCGCGACCTGCACGACGAGCTGGGGCAGACGCTGACCGGGCTGCGGCTGAGGCTGACCGCGATCGAGGCGCGGCTGGGCGATCCGGTGGGCGCCGCGGCCCAGGTCGAGCAGGCGATGGCCGCGGTGGACGGGGCCGTCGAGGACGTCCGGCGCCTGGCGCACAACCTGCGGCCGCCCGCGCTGGACGCGCTGGGGCTGGCGACGGCGCTGCGGGGCCACGCCGAGCGCTGGGCCGAGACCGCGGGGCTGGCGCTCGAGGTCGATCTGGCGCCGGTCGAGCCGCCGGCCGACGTGGCCGAGGTGCTGTTCCGCGTGGGGCAGGAGGCGCTGACGAACGTGGCGCGCCACGCCGACGCGTCTCGCGTGCGGCTCGTGCTGGACGCCGCCGACGACGGCTGGCGGCTGGTGATCGAAGACGACGGGCGCGGCCTCGAGCAGGACGCGTCCGGTGGAGGCCTGGGCCTGGTCGGTGCGCGCGAGCGCGTCGAGGGGCTGGGCGGCTATCTGGACGTCGACTCGCCGGCGGCGGGGGGCGTGCGGTTGCTGGCGTGGGTGCCCCAGGTATGATGGCGGCGGAGGTGAGCGTGGATCGCATTCGGGTGTACATGGTCGAGGACCACACGATCGTCCGGCAGGGCCTGGTCGCGCTGCTCGAGACCGCCGACGACATCGAGGTGACCGGCGAGGCGGGTGACGGACGCGCCGCCCTGGACGCGCTGCTGGCCGATCCGCCCGACGTCGTGTTGTGCGACCTGGCGCTGCCGGGGCTGTCGGGGCTGGAGGTGATCAAGCGGCTCGACGAGCTGCCGCGTCCGCCCAAGGTGGTGGTGCTGAGCATGTACCACGACCACGTGTGGGTGCAGCGGGCGCTGGACGCCGGCGCCAAGGGCTATCTGCTGAAGGGCAGCGGGGTGCGCGACGTGGTGACGGCCATCCGCGCCGTGGCGGCGGGCGAGACCTTCTTGTCGCCCGGCGCCGAGCGCGCGCGGCAGGCCGAAGAGCTGAGCCCGCGCGAACGCGAGGTGCTGACGCTCCTGGCCGAGGGCCACACCAGCAAGGAGATCGGCGGGGTGCTGGGCATCAGCCCGCGCACCGCCGAGCACCACCGCGCGCGGGTGATGGCGAAGCTGGGCATCAACGACATCGCCGGTCTGGTGCGCTACGCCATCCGCGTCGGCCTCGTGGACCAGAACCTGAAGTGAGCACGCCATGAACCGCGCGGCGCGCATGGACCTGTTCGGTCGCGCCGCAGAGCGCTTCTTCGCCGGCGCCGACTGGCTGGCGGCGGGCGCGCCCGTGCCGGCCTTCGCGCTGAAGGTGGCCGCCGGGCTGGCGCAGCTGGTGTTGACGCAGGCCGCCGCGCGCTGGCGCGCGGTGCTCGACGCGCCCATCGGCGTGCTGCCCGCGGGCTACGACGTGCCCGGGCCCGACGAGGTGCTCGACCTCTTCTCGATCGACGCCGATCCACCCGCGCTGGCCGAGCAGTTCCGGGCCGAGGTCGAGGCGGAGGACTGGGAAGCGCTGCAGCGCGCGCACCGCATCCTGTACGAGGTGACCGTGCTCCGCCGGCCCGCGCTGCAGGCGGTGTTCGCGGTCGAGTTGGCGCGCGGGGACCTGCGCGGGATCGTCGAGCAGTACGACGACGTGGCGGCCTGGCTGCGGCGCATCACGCGGGCCGAGGCGAGCCGCCGCGCGCTGGCCGATCTGGCCACGTTGGTGGTGGGGGCGGGGCCCGAGCGCGACGACGCCGAGGCGCGCGCGGCGCTCGAGACGCACTGGCGGGCCCTGGTCGAGACCCTGCTGGAGCGGCCGGCGTGAGGGTGATCCCGGCGGCGCTGCTGCTGCTGTGCGCCGGCTGCGCGACGTCGCACCTCGAGGTGGCGAAGCGGCGCCACGCGGACGGGCTGGCGGCCTTGGCGCAGGGGCGTCCGGCGGTCGGGCGCGCCGCGCTGCTGGACGCCGACGCCGAGGCGCGGCGCAGCGTGGCCGCCGACGAGGAGGGCGGCGGGTCACCGCAGGCCTGGCTGATCGCGGCCTCGGCGCGGCTGTCGCTGGGGGATCGCGCGGCGGCGGACGAGGCCCTGGCCAAGGTGCGGGCGGCGGGGCAGCCGCTGGCCGCCGCGTGGGCGCGGCGCGTGGTGTGGGCGTCGCATTGTCGCTGGGCCGAGCAGCGCGGCTGGCACCACTTCGCGGCGCTGTGCCACGACGGCCTGCTGGCCGACGCGCAGGGGGACGACGCCGCGCCGGCCGTGCGGGCCTTCGCCGCGGTCGGGCTGGCCAACGCGCACGCCCAGCGGAAGCCGGGCTACGCCGATCTGGTGGCCAGCTTCGACGGGCCGCTGGTGACGCGGCTGCTGGCCGTGGCGCGCGCGCATCCGCTGGAGGCCGATCTGGTGGCGGTGCTGGCGCGGCGGCTGGCCTTCGGCTGCGCGGACGCGGACTTCGTCGCGCGGATCGAGGGCTGGCGCGCCTTTCAGGTGGATCTGCTCGAGGCGGCGGTCGCGCTCGACGGCTTCAGCAGCGAGGATCGGCGGCGATCGGCGAAGAAGGATCTGGAGCGGGCGCGGGCGGGCCGGCTGTGCGCGCGGCAGGCGCCGCCGTGAGCGGCGCGGTCAGTCGAGCTTGCGGCGCAGGATGGCGCCGGCGCCGCGGACGTCGGCGACGCACCAGCGCGCCAGCAGGGCGTCGCGCCGGGCGGGCGGCAGATCGCCCGCGCGGCCTTCGGCGGCCAGGGCCGCGCGCCGGCGGCGGGTGACGTCGGCGAGGGCGACGCCGACGCTGACCGAGACGTTGAAGCTCTCGGTGAAGCCGAACATGGGGATGCGGAAGACGTCGTCGCAGGCGTCGAGGGTGGTGGGCAAGAGGCCCTCGGCCTCGTTGCCGAAGAGCACCAGCAGCGGCGTGTCGATGGGCAGGGTCTCGAGGGTGAGCGCGCCCCGCGGGCCGGCGCCGAAGACGCGCATGTCGCGGGCGCGCGCCCAGGTCAGCAAGGCGTCGGCGTCGGGCAGGCGGTGCAGATCGAGCCAGGCGTGCGCCGCCATGGTGACCTTGCGGTTGGGGCGGGCGGGCAGGGGATAGGCGTTGCGCACCTCGGCGGCCACGACGTCCTGCACGCCGAAGGCCTCGGCGGTGCGCAGGCAGGCCGCGCCGTTGTGACCGTGGTGCAGATCCTCGACCCCGAGGGCCACCGACGCGAGGCGCGCGTCGAGCACCTGTCGCATGCGCTCGATGCGCGCCGGCAGCAGGTGGGGGGTCAGGGCCTCGACCACGGCCGGGGCGGGGTAGGCGCGCCCGTCGACCACGAGGTCGGCGGCGGGCGAGGCGGCGGCGGGCGGTTGCATGGCGCGTGTGTAGCGGAACGGCGACAGGAGCGCAAAGGGGGCGGTGTGGGTGGTCGGCGTACGACGCAATGCGTTATAAAGCGCGCGACACCTGCGGTGGAGGCGGAGCCATGGGCAAGCAGCCGATCGAAGACGCGTCGCGGTTCAAGGACGGGCGTGCGCTGGTGGCCGAATACGACATCCGGCCCAGCGGGCTGGTCTACCGGAACCTGGGCGTCGACGCCCTGTACCAGGCCGCCGTCCAGCGCCGGCAGGCCGAGGTGCTGGCCAACGGCGCGCTGCTGCAGGACACGACGCCCAACGTCGGGCGCGCCGCGAAGTCGTCGTTCTACGTCCGGGATCCCGAGCTGCGGTTCGACGGCAAGGGCCTCGACGACCTCATCGCGTGGGGTGATCCGGCCGCCAACCAGTACGACAACCTGCCCATCGATCCGGCCGTGTACCAGCGGCTGCGTCGCCGCGTCACCCAGCACCTGTCGAGCGCGGGCGACGTCTACGTCTTCGACGGCTTCAGCGGGCGCACGGAGCGCAGCCGCCTGAACGTGCGCGTGGTGACCGACCGGGCGGCGAGCGCGCTGTTCGCCCGCAACATCTTCCTGCGGCCCTCCGCCGCCGAGCTCGTGGACTTCGAGCCGGGCTGGACCATCCTGCACGCGCCCGACGTCGAGGCCGAGCCGGCCGACGGCACGAACGGCAAGCCCTTCATCATCACCGACCTGGCCGGGCGCACCACCATCATCGGCGGCACGCGCTATCACGGGCAGATCAAGAAGAGCATCTTCTGCGTGCAGAACTTCCGGCTGCCCCTCGAGGGCGTGCTGACGATGCACGCGGGCGCCAGCGAGGGGAAGGGCGGGGCCACCGCCATCCACGCCGGCCTGTCGGGCACCGGCAAGACGACGCTGTCGAACACGGGCTACCCGGTGGCCGACGACCAGATCGTGGTCGAGATCGACGGGGACGCCGACGCCATCGTGTCGAACATGGAGGGCGGCCAGTACGCGAAGACGGAGTCGCTGCGGCGGGACAAGGAGCCCGAGACCTACGACGCCATCAAGTACGGCACGACCGCCGAGAACATCTGGCGGGACGCGAACGGCGAGGTGGACTACGACAACGCGTCGATCACCGCGAACGGCCGGGTGGGCTATCCGCTGGACTTCGTGCAGAGCGCCAAGCCGAGCGGCATGGCGGGCGCGCCGGCGAACATCACCTTCCTGACCGCGGACGGCTTCGGGGTGCTGCCGCCCCTCGCGCGGCTGACGGTCGAGGGCGGCATGTTCCACTTCGCGTGCGGCTTCACCAGCAAGATGCCGGGCACCGAGAAGGGCATCACCGAGCCCGTGCCCACGTTCTCGAGCTTCTTCGGCAAGCCGTTCATGCCGCTGAAGCCCGCGTACTACATGAACCTGCTGGCCAAGCTGATCGCGAAGCACGGGACGCAGGTGTGGCTGGTCAACACCGGCTGGCTGGGGCCGAACCGCCCGGGCCGGGGTCGCGTGGACATCCTGGCCAGCAAGGCGATCATCAACGCGGTGCGCGACGGCCGGGTGGATCTGGACGACTCGAACTTCTGGTACGACCCGATCTTCAAGCTGCACGTGCCGAAGTCGGTGCCCGGCGTGGACGACGCGCTGCTCGATCCGCGCAACGCGTGGGACGACGCCGCGGCCTACCGCGAGACGGCGAACAAGCTGGCCGGCATCTTCCAGGACGCCATCGGCAAGCTGCCCGAGGTGCCCCAGGCGGTCATCGACGCGGGGCCCGCGCCGGTCTGACCGCCGACCGGGCGCGCCGCCCTGCGCGCCCTGCACCCCCCTTGACCGTGGGCCGGGCGACCTCGCCCGGTCGCCACCCCACCGCCCTCATCGTCGGACCCCGCGGCGGCGCCGCCGCGCGAGGGCGAGCAGCGCGACGAGCGCGGCGAACGCGCCGGGCTGCTCGTCCGACGCGGCGCGGCAGTCGCAGCCCTCGGCGCGCTGGCGGTCCTCGACGTCGAGGGGCGCGGCCCCGCACAGGGAGTCGACGCAGGCGTCACGGCGGTGCGGCGCGGCGTCGACCTCGGCGGCGCCGTCGGACGCCGCGCCGCCATCCTCGGCGGCCGACGCGCAGTCCTCGTCGGTGCGGCCGTCGCAGTCGTCGTCGACGCCGTCGCAGGATACGTCGTCGGGCCAGGGGGCCTGCGGCGCGCAAGCCTCGACCTCGGCCCCGGCGCGGCAGCGCACGGCGCCGCGCGCGGCGCACGCCCCCACGCCGCAGGTGACGGGGCGGGGCGCGAAGCCCTCGTCGGTCCGTCCGTCGCAGTCGTCGTCCACGCCGTCGCAGTCGGCGTCGTCGCCCGTCGGCTCGCCCGGCACGCACACGTCGGCCTCGACGCCGTCGACGCAGCGCGTGGGGGTCTGCCGCGCGCAGGCGCCGGCGCCGCAAGCGGTGGTGGGGGGCGCGAAGTCCTCGTCCGTCAGGCCGTCGCAGTCGTCGTCGACGCCGTCGCAGGTGGGATCGGCCGCGGCCGGTTCGGCAGGCGCGCAGCGCTCGACGCGCGCGCCGTCCACGCAGGCGCTGCGGCCGATCGCGGCGCAGGCACCGACGCCGCACAGCACGTCGGTGGGCGCCCAGTCCTCGTCGACGGCGCCGTCGCAGTCCTCGTCGACGCCGTCGCAGCGCACATCGGCGTCCGCGGGCGCCCCGGGATCGCAGCGCTGCACCTCGGCGCCCGCCTCACAGCGGCGCTCGCCGACCGCCGCGCAGGCGCCCACGCCGCAGCGCACCGCCTGCGGCAAGGCGTCTTCGTCGGGGGTCCCGTCGCAGTCATCGTCGACGCCGTCGCAGGTCGCGTCGCGGCCGGCCGGCGGGGCCGGCGCGCAGTCCGTCTGCACCGCGCCGTCCACGCAGCGCGCCTCGCCGTCGCGGCGGCAGGCGCCCTCGCCGCAGGTCACCCGTCGGGCCACGGCGCCCTCGTCTGCGACGCCGTCGCAGTCGTCGTCGACGCCGTCGCAGGTGGCGTCGCCTGCGGCCGGCCGGCCGGGCGTGCAGGTGTCGGCGAACGCGCCGTCGACGCAGCGCCGCTCGCCCTGGCGGCGCAGGCGCCCACGCCGCAGTCGAGTGGGCGGGGCGCGACGCCCTCGTCGGCGGCGCCGTCGCAGTCGTCGTCGACGCCGTCGCAGGTGGCGTCGAGCCCGACCGGCTGGCCGGGCGTGCAGCGGTCGACGAAGCGCCCGGCCTCGCAGGTGCGGCGACCGCGCGCCTCGCAGGCGCCGGCGCCGCACACGATCGGGCCGGGCACGTAGTCCTCGTCGGAGACGCCGTCGCAGTCGTCGTCGCGGCCGTCGCAGGTGGCGTCGGCGGCGGCCGGCGGCCGGGGCGCGCACAGCTCCACCTCGCGGCCGTCGCGGCAGCGCGCCACGCCGTCGACCGAGCAGGCGCCGACGCCGCAGCGCACCGGCCGCGGCTGGTGATCCTCGTCCGCGGCGCCGTCGCAGTCGTCGTCGACGCCGTCGCAGGTGGCGTCCGACGCGGCGCCGGTCCGGGCCGGCAGGTGTCGACGACGCGCCCGGCGCGGCACTCGGCGCGACCGGCGGCGACGCACGCGCCCTGGCCGCAGGCGGTGGCCGGCGGCGCGTAGCCCTCGTCGGTGGCGCCGTCGCAGTCGTCGTCGACGCCGTCGCAGTCGTCGTCGGCGCCGCCGGGCGGGCCGGGTCGGCAGTCGTCCTGCGTGCGCCCGTCGACGCAGCGCCGCTGGCCCACGGCGCGGCAGGCGCCCACGCCGCAGGCCGTCGCGGTCGCCTGGTGGTTTTCGTCGGTGGCGCCGTCGCAGTCGTCGTCGGCCCCGTCGCAGGTCGCGTCGTCGAGCGCCGGCGCGCCCGGCGCGCACCGATCGACGAAGCGGCCGCCCTCGCAAAGCCGCAGGCCGTCCGCCGCGCACGACCCGACGCCGCAGCGGATGGGCTGGCCGACGGCGTCCTCGTCGACGGCGCCGTCGCAGTCGTCGTCGACGCCGTCGCAGGCGGCGTCGTCGGCCGCGGGGCGCCCGGGCGTGCAGGCGATCTGCTCCGCCCCGCCCACGCAGCGCGTGACGCCGTCGGCCTCGCAGGCGCCCACGCCGCAGCGCACGCCGCGCGCCCGCCAGGCCTCGTCGGCCAGGCCGTCGCAGTCGTCGTCGACGCCGTCGCAGGTGCTGTCGGGGCCCCGGGGTGGGCTCGGCGCGCAGTCGTCGATCCGGGCGCCCTCGACGCAGCGCGCTCGGCCCTCGGCGGCGCACGCGCCGACACCGCAGGCGGTCGCCAGGGGCCCGGCGTCTTCGTCGGCGGCGCCGTCGCAGTCGTCGTCGGTGCGGTCGCAGGTGGCGTCGTCCGGGGCCGGCGCGCCGGGCACGCAGGTGTCGCGCACGGCGCCGGCGACGCAGACGATCTGCCCGCGCGCCGCGCAGGCGCCGACGCCGCAGTCGGTGGGCAGCGGCGCGAAGCCCTCGTCGGTCGCGCCGTCGCAGTCGTCGTCGACGCCGTCGCAGTCGGCGTCGGAGGGCGCTGGCTGCCCGGGTCGGCAGTCGTCGGTCATCGCGCCGTCGACGCAGCGCGCCCGACCGACGGCGGCGCAGGCCCCCACGCCGCAGCGGGTCACGCCGGGCGCGTAGTCTTCGTCGGCGGCGCCGTCGCAGTCCGTGTCGACGCCGTCGCAGGCCGCGTCGTCCGCGGCCGGCGGGCCGGGGCGGCAGGTGTCGATGACGCGCCCGGCGACGCAGCGCGTGGCGCCGACGGCGGCGCAGGCGCCGAGACCGCAGGCGGTGGGCCCCCCCACGAACCCCTCGTCGGTCGCGCCGTCGCAGTCGTCGTCGAGCCCGTCGCAGTCGTCGTCCGCGCCCGTCGGCGCGCCCGCCCGGCACGTGTCGGCCAGGCGGCCGTCGGCGCACGCGCGCTGACCTTCGGCGGCGCACACGCCGACGCCGCAGCGGCTGACGCCGGGCACGAAGTCCTCGTCGGTGGCGCCGTCGCAGTCGGCGTCGATCCCATCGCAGGCGCGGTCGTCGGGCGCGGGCAGGCCCGGCGCGCAGGTGTCGATCGAGGCGCCGGCGACGCACCGGCGCTGGCCCACCGCGGCGCAGGCGCCCCGGCCACACGCGGTGGGGAGGACCGCCGCGTTTTCGTCGGCGGCCCCGTCGCAGTCGTCGTCGACGCCATCGCAGGTGGCGTCGTCGGGCGCGGGGGGTCCGGGCGCGCAGTCGTCCTCGAGGACGCCCGCCACGCAGCGGGTGGCGCCCTGGGCGCGGCACGCGCCGACGCCGCAGGTCGTCGCGCTGGCGCGGAAGTCCTCGTCGGTGGCGCCGTCGCAGTCGTCGTCGCGGCCGTCGCAGGCGAGGTCGACCCGCGCCGCGGGGCCGGGGCGGCAGGTGTCCGCCAGATCCCCGTCGAGGCACTGCTGCTCGCCGTTCGCGGCGCAGACGCCTACGCCGCAGGTCGTCGGCTGGGGCGCGTAGGCCTCGTCGACGTGCCCGTCGCAGTCGTCGTCGACGCCGTCGCAGCGGGCGCCCTCGTCGCCGGGGGGGCCGGGCTGGCAGTCGTCGGTGCGCGCGCCGCCCGCGCACACCCGCTCGCCGGCCGCGCGGCACGCGCCGACGCCGCACTGGATGGCCACCGGCGCGGCGTCCTCGTCGGCCCGGCCGTCGCAGTCGTCGTCCACGGCGTCGCAGGTCGCGTCGAAGGCGGCGGCGGGTCGGGGCCGGCAGCTGTCGCGCACCGCGCCGCCGACGCAGCGGCGCTGGCCCGACGCAGCGCACGCGCCCACGCCGCAGGCGGTGGCCGCCACCGGGAAGCCCTCGTCGATGGCGCCGTCGCAGTCGTCGTCGACGCCATCGCAGTCGCTGTCGTCGCCCGACGGTGAGCGGGGGCGGCAGTCGTCGACGAGCGCGCCGTCGCGGCACGCGCGCACGCCGACGGCGGCGCAGACACCCTGGCCGCACGCGGTCGGCGTCCCCGGGACGTCCTCGTCGGTCGTGCCGTCGCAGTCGTCGTCGACGCCGTCGCAGGTGGCGTCGTCGGGCGCGGCCAGCTCGGGCTCGCACTGGTCGACGAAGACCCCGCCGAGGCACACCCGCGCCCCCAGCGCGGCGCACGCGCCGACGCCGCAGGGCAGCGCCTGGGGCGCCACGTCCTCGTCGGCGGCGCCGTCGCAGTCGTCGTCGACGCCGTCGCAGGTGGCGTCGGTGGCCGCGGGGACGCCGGGCGCGCAGTCGCCGACCGGCACGCCGTCGACGCACTCGCCGACGCCCTGGCGGCGGCAGGCGCCGACGCCGCAGGTGAGCACGCCGGGCTGGTGGTCCTCGTCGGCGGCGCCGTCGCAGTCGTCGTCGCGGCCGTCGCAGGTCGCGTCGTCGGCGGCGGGCCCGCCGGGGGCGCAGGTGTCGCGCACCGCGCCGCCGTCGCAGACCAGGGCGCCGACCGCGGCGCAGACACCGACGCCGCAGGTGGTCTGCGGGCCATCGAAGTCCTCGTCGGCGACGCCATCGCAGTCGTCGTCCACGCCGTCGCAGGTGGGGTCGTCGGGCGCGCCGGCGCGTGGGGTGCAGACGTTGGGGCCGCCCCCGGCGCAGGCCGGCACGGTGCGGGCGCAGGCGCCCTGCCCGCAGGACAGCGTGCCCTCGTCGGTGGCGCCGTCGCAGTCGTCGTCCGCGCCGTCGCATTGCTCGGGGCGCGCCGCGAACAGCGCCTCGCAGATCAGCGCGCCGCCGCGACAGCGCCGCACGCCGTCGGCGCAGCGCCCCGCGTCGCCGGTGACGCAGGCGGCGCCGCCCTGCGGATCGCCCTCGTCGGTGGCGCCGTCGCAGTCGTCGTCGAGGCCGTCGCAGCGCTCGACGCGCGGGGTGATCGCGCCGACGCAGGCGCCCCACCCCCCCGCGGCGCAGGTCTGGCGGCCGCGCACGCAGCGCCCGACGCCGGCGGTGGGGGCCGGCCCGCCGTAGCAGGTGCGCTGCAGCGCCTCGTCGACCTGCCCGTCGCAGTCGTCGTCCGCGCCGTTGCAGATCTCGGGGGCCGGCTCGCACGCGCCGTCGGGCACGCGCGGATCGGTGCCGCCGAACACCTCGTCCCCGTCGTCGCGGCCGTCGCCGTCCGTGTCGGGGTCGCCCGGATCGGTGCCCAGCGTGGCCTCGACGCTGTCCGGCAGGGCGTCGGCGTCCGTGTCGCGGGGGCGGTAGTAGCAGACCGGGGCGGCGGCCGGCTGGCCGAAGAACGCGCTCTGCTCGTCGAGGTAGGCCAGCACCGGCAGGTCGAAGGGATCGTGATCGGCGGACAGGAACAGGTAGCGGTGCCGGCGGCCGCCGCCCGGGCTCTGCTCGAGCGTCGAGCGCACGACCTGCTCGTCGTCCTGCGCGCGGAACAGGTACAGGGCGTCGAAGTCGCCGAAGAGCGCCGAGCGCTGCAGTTGCCGCGTGAAGATCGAGCGCCAGCCGCCGCTGGCCGCGGCGTCGAGGCGGCCGCCCTGGAAGAAGCCGGGCACCTCGCCCTGCGCGAAGGGCCCGGCGGGGGGGCCGAGCGCCTCCCAGAGCGAGCCGTCCGAGCTCTGGTCCGGCTGGTCGGGGCGCGTGCCGTGGTAGATGAAGACCTGGCCCGGCGTGACGACCACGGGGGCGGCGGACCAGCCGCCGGCCCCCACCTCGGCGGCGCTCCAGGCGGCGCCGCTCAGGCGCGCCACCCGCAGGGTCCCCGCGTCGGCGTCGAGGTGCGCCACACCCAGCGCGCCGCCGACCGCGTCGACGAAGAACCGGGGCTGGGCGCCGCCCTTGGCGTCGGCCACGCGCTGGGTCCAGGCGCCGGCGCTCAGCCGCGCCACCCGGAGGCCGCCGGCCGCCGACCACGCCACGTGGACCGCGCCGCCGAAGCGCACGAGATCACAGGCGGCGCCGACGCCCGCCCCGGCGTCGAGGCGCGTGGCGGCCCAGCCGGCCGCGCCGCGCTGCGCCACGAAGAACTGATCGACCCGGGCGTCGCGGTAGCACGCGTACAGCTCGCCCTCGTCGGCCAGGACGCCGGTGTCGGTGATCTCGTCGATGCCCAGGCGGGAGATGCGGGCGGCGATCTGCTCGGTGGCGACCGCGCCGTCCGCGTCGATGCGGGTGTACAGCAGGTTCCCGCCGTTGACGCGCGCCACCCGGGTGAGGTGCATCACGCCGCGGGCGTCGACCCGCAGGTCGATCGCGTTGCCCTGGTCGTCGCCGGGCAGGCAGGTGCGCACCAGATCCACATCTTGCGCCGCCGCCGGCGCCGCCAGCAGGCAGGCGGCGAGCAGCGCTCCCAACCGCGCCATCCACGATCCCCCGTGATCGTCTCCACCCATACACGACGGCGCCGGCCCGGAGCTACATCGGGGGGTCGCCGTCGACGGGCGTGCGGCGCATCACGAGGCCGGCGTCGCGGTCGAGCGCCAGCCGGCGGGCCGGCGTGACGGGCAGGCCGGCGAGGGCGTCGACGAAGCGCGCCGGCTGCTCGCGTACCAGCACGCTGATCGCCAGCCAGCCGCCCGGCCGCAGCACCCGCACCAGCTCGGCCAGCGCCGGCGTGGGATCGACCAGATCGATCAGCGCGGTCACCGCGGTGACGCAGCGGAAGGTGGCGTCGGGGAAGGGCAAGCGGTGGGCGTCGGCCTGCACCCGGGGCGGCGGCGCGTGGCCCAACATGCCGGCCGAGAGGTCCAGGTTGATCGGGCGCCCGCCGCTCAGCCGGGCGACGAGGCCGGTGCCCGCGCCCACGTCCAGCCAGGGCGTCGGCACCGGCACGGGCAGCGCGGCGAGCAAGGCCTCGATCTTGGGCTGCTGCTGGGCGCGGAAGTCGGCGTCGTAGCGGTGAGCGAAGCGATCGTAGCTGCGCCGCAGGACGTCCGGGTTCACGGCGCGCGGCGGGCCGCGGCGCGCCGATAGGCCTCGGCCTGGGGCAGGGGCGAGCGCTGGAAGCGGCGGGCGGCGTCGGCGAAGCGCCCGGCCTGGTACAGCAGCACCCCCGCGTTGAGATCGGCGGGGTAGTCGCCCAGGGCGCGCAGCTCGTCGGCCGCGGCGACGCGCTCGTCGACCGGCGCCGAGGTCTGCAGCTCGACCTTGAAGCGCAGCCACCACGCGCGCTCGGCGGGCCACAGGAAGCCGCTGGGATCGGCGCGGTGGCGGACCCACGCCATCCAGTGCTGCAGGAAGACCGCCTGCAGCAGGGGGATGCGCGCGTCGACCAGCTCGCCGTCGACCACCAGGCCCATGCGGCTGGCGTGGCCGATGAAGCGTCCGCCGACGTCGACGTAGTCGACCACCGCCGGCCCGCCGGCGGCCAGGCAAGCGTCCAGCGCCTGGCCCCGACAGTGCGTCAGCAGGCGCGCCGCGGCGTCGGCGAGGCGGAACGCCTGGCGGCGGCCGAGCTGCAGGTACTCGTCGGCCGATCGGAACTCGTAGAGGTGCCAGGCGGCCTCGCGCATGGCCTGGGCCGCCTGCAGGTAGCGCAGATCGTCGGCGGGATCGCCCTCGGCGGCGGCCTCGGCGCGGTTCACGTCGGCGAAGGCCTGCAGCACCGGCGCGGCCAGATCCGGCGGGGGCTCGGGCCCGGCCTGCACGCGCTGCACGTAGGCGTCCCAGGTGGCGGGCGCGATGGCCGGCTGCACCAGCGTGGGCTCGACCGTGCGCGACGACCACCACACGGCGAAGCCGCCGGCGGCCAGCGCGACGAGGGCCAGCCCGACGGCCGCGGCGCGGGGGGCGGCGCTCATCTCAGCGGGCCGCCCGCGTGCGGTGACCCAGAGGCGAGCGGCCCATCGCTCGGCCTCAGAAGCGGGCCTGGGCCAGCACGCTCAGGCCCAGCACCAGCGGGTTGTCGAAGGTGCGCTCGCCGCGCTCGGGATCGTTGCTGACCAGGTTCTCGTTCCAGGTCAGCTGGGCCTCGCCCACGATGGTCACCAGATCGGACAGGTGGCTCTCGAGGGACAGGCGCGCGCTGTAGATGAGCTTCGCCGGGGTGCCCGGGGGCAGCGGCGTGGGCTCGACGAAGGTCTGGCCCAGCACGTTCTTGGTCTTGCGCACGATCAAGTTGGCGACCTCGGGGGTGCCGTCGCTGCCGATCTGCTCCACCTCGGCGGTGGCGGGCGACTGCATGCCCAGGGTCAGGCCGGGCACCAGGCGCAGCGCCTCGATGCGATACCCGACGCCCACCGCGGCGAACCACTCGGGCGACACGTCCAGATCGCCGGGCAGCGTCGAGAAGGGGAACAGGCCCGGCGTGTCCTGCACGAGGAACTCGAGGCTGCGCAGCACGAGATCGGCGCTGAAGGTCCACGCGCCGGTCTCGAGGCGCCCGTTGAGGTCGCCGGCGTAGCCGCCTTCGCGCGCGCTGCTGCCCAGATCGCCGGCGTCCTCGAGCACCTGGCTGGTGTAGGTGAACTCGGAGGCGATCTGATAGCCGAAGGGCCGCGGGCCGAACGACTTCGGCCGCAGATCGGCGTCGCCCTGGTTGCGGTACAGGCGCGTGTCGACCGAGCGCGAGGGCGTCAGGCCGTCGTAGTAGATGACCTGCGCGCTGACGCCCACCTGGTCGATGGGCGTGCCCTGCAGGTCCTCGCGGTCGATGGGGATGGTGCCCTTCTGGAAGTAGCCGGCGCCCAGCTCGACGCGCAGGTGGGGCGTGACGTCGACGCCGCCGCCGGCCAGCAGGCCGTACACCGTCTCGTTCTCGTCGCGCGCGGGATCGTCCTCTTCGAGGGTGAACACCTGCGTGCGGGCCGTCTTGACGCCGACGAAGGCGTAGCCGTCGTCGCGCTCGTAGCTGACGCGCAGGCCCGGCACCTCGCGGGCGAGGATGAAGCTGCCCCGGCCGCCCCAGGTGAGCTCCCAGCTGTAGCCCAGGCGGAAGCGATCGCTGTCGAAGGGGAACAGCACCACCGAGAGGCGATCGTGGGCGTCGCCGCCCAGATCCACGCCCAGGGCGAGGTAGCTGCCGTCGTCGCGGATGCCGCCCGGGGGCCGCCGGCTGCCGGTCTCTTCGAACCGCGCGTTGTTGCTGGCGGTGCGGTTGGCGTCCCACTCGATGACGAGGGCCGCCTCGGGCGTCACCCGGCTGAAGAACCCCTCGAACTCCCGGTACAGCACCAGGTGCGTGCGGGTCTCTTCGCCGGTGTTGCGCGTGTCGTAGTTGTCGAAGAACAGGCTGTTGCCCTGGCGCGGCCGGAAGTCGGCGCGCGGGCTCGACGGGATGGTCTCGCCGGCGCCCGCCATCACGTTGTCGTCACCGGCGACGAAGGTGATGGTGGTGTCCATGTAGTCGCCGGCGACCGCGGGCGAGGCCAGCAGGGCGGCGGCGACGAGGGCGAGCAGCAGTCGCACCGCTCAGAACTCCGCGCGCGCCATGAACGCGCCGCCGACCGTGAGCGGATCGTCGAAGGTCCGCACCGAGTTCACCTGCAGCGCGTCCTGCTCGAGCAGCACCCGGTTCTCGTCGTGCAGCAGCGTGACCTCGGCCAGCAGCGCGAAGCCGACGGCCAGGTCGAGCTGCAGGTGGAAGCGCGCGCCGTAGACCGGCAGCACCTCGGCGTCGTCGGGCAGGAAGTAGCCGGTCAAGAGGCCCGTGTCGTCGAACATGTCGGCGCGGCGGTACACCGCCGTGCGGCGCCCGGACAGGATGTCGGGCTGGTGGATGCCCGCGTTGGGCACCTGGTTCGAGACGGCGGCGGGCTGCTGCAGGCCGACGGTGACGCCCGGGGTCAGGTGCAGGCCGGGCAGGTGGTGCTCGTAGCCCAGGCCGAACACCATCTCGGGCGTGGTGTCCACGTCGTCGGGCAGCGCCTGGAAGCGTCGCAGCACGCCGGGCTGATTGAAGAACAGGAAGCCCAGATCGCGGTGCAGGAAGAAGGCGCGCAGGCGGCCGTTGCCGAGCTCGCCGCGGCCGTAGATCGCCAGCGCCAGGCCCGGCTCGGCCTCGGTGCCGCCGGTGGTGTCGGGATCCTCGAGCACCTGGGTCAGGTAGGTCACCTCGGCCGCCGCGCGCCAACGCAGCTCGGCCGCGGGCTCGAAGACGTTCCACGGCGTCAGGGGATCGGCGCTGTAGAGGCGCGTGTCGGTCGTGGGGCCGAAGGGCAGCCCGTCGACGTAGCTGATGCGGGCGCTGACGCCGGCGGCGTCCACCCGCTTGCCGCGCACCGGGCCGTTCGGGTTGCGGCCCTTCTCGAAGAAGCCGCCCTGCACCTGCCCACGCAGCCCGCCCTCGGCCTTGCCGCCTTCGACGCCGCCGAAGACGCCGTAGAAGGCCTCGATCTGCCCGTTGCGCTCGTCGAGATCGCGCGTCACGAAGGTCTGGCGCGCCGTCTTGGCGCCCACGTGCACGCCGTACCAGGTGTGCCGCCAGGCCAGCTGCAGCCCCGGCACCAGCGTCGCGGTCGGGAACACGTGGTTGCCGCCCCAGGTGTTGTCCCAGTACCAGCCGAGGCGCATGCGGTCGCTGTCGAAGGGCATCATCAGCACCTCGAGCCGCCCCTCGCCCCAGGCCTTCTCGATGCGCAGGTAGGTGCCGTCGTCGGACAGCGAGCGCGGATCGCCGGTCAAGAGCCGGCTGTGATCCAGCTCGAGCACCAGCGCCGCCTCGGTCAGCAGACCGGGGAAGTACCCCTCGGCCGCCTTGTGCAGCACCAGGTGCGTGCGGCTCTCGCGCCCGGTCTCGCTCTCGTCGCGCGCGTCGTAGAACTCGGTGTAGCCGGCCCGATCGCCGATGTCCGGCCGCTGGCTGGGCGGCACGGTGATGCCCGCGTCGTGCTGGAAGTCGTCGTCGCCGGCGATGAACACCAGGCGCGTGTCGACGAAGTCGCCGGCGCGCGCCGGGGCGGCCAGCGCGAGGCCGGCCACCAGCGCCCAGGCCGCGGACGAAAGGGAGAAGAGCTTCACGGGGCGGGGCCTCCCGGATCGGGGGTGGCGGGGGCGTCGGGCGGGACGAAGTCCTCGATGAAGCGGGGCTCGACCACCCACGACGAGGGCACGCCGGCGCCGGGCTGCAGCTGCCGCAGGTGGCCGACGATGCTGCCGTAGAAGGTGCCCGCGCTGGCCATCGCGTCGTAGCCGGTGCCGCCGAGCGTGTCGCGGGTGGCGACGAAGATCTTGCCGGCGCACTGGTAGTTGCCGTCGGCGCCCTGGCAGTCGACGCCGACGCTGAACTGCCCGAACTGCTCGAGGTTCAGCAACACCGTGCACAGGGGATCGTCGCTGCAGTCCTCTTCGCAGACGCCCTCGGGGTTGCCGCGGCTGCGGTCGATCGAGCCGTCGCCGTTCATGTCGCAGCGCTCGAAGCGCGTGCTGATCACGGCGTCCGAGAAGCCCACCAGGGCGTGCTCGTAGGGCTCGAGCGCGAAGTTGTCGCGGGCGCAGTCGATGACGCTCTCGCGGCGGAGTTCGCTGGGGATCGACGCGCGCGCCTGGCTGCAGCTGGTGCCGTCCTGGATGTCCAGGTCTTCGCCGTCGAGGCCGCAGGGGCGGTAGAAGTCGGGCGGCACCTCGCCGCCCGTGCCCTCGAGGGCGGCCGCGGTCAGCATCACCGGCGGCGGCACGGCGTCCGGGCCGATCAGCTCGGGCATCGGCAGATCGCAGGGCACCAGGTCGCGGGGCTCGATGACGCCGTTCCGGTCGAAGTCGGCGTTGACGAAGCTGGGGAAGTTCAGCTGCGTGTTGGCGATGAACTCGGCCGCGTTGCCCTGGATGCTGCACAGGCGGTCCCCGCGCCGCACGTCGCCGGGGTTCGAGAAGGTGAACAGATACAGGCTGTTGTAGCCGCCCTCGCCGCCGGTGAGGTCGGTCACGTACATGCCCGACTGCGTCGTGCCCGTGACCACCAGCGTGCCGGTCTCGACGAGCACGTTCTTGCCGCCGAGGGGCGTGTCGGTCGTGCAGCGCGGGCTGAACTGCACGTCGCGGATGCGCGGACGCGAGAAGTACAGCGGATCGCTGATGCCGGTCGCCTGCGTGGCGCGGGTGCCGTCGGCCGGATCGCCCGTGTCGGCGCGGTCCGGGGCCCCGTCGCCGCAGTCGGGGTCGCGCACGTCGGCGACGCCGTCGCCGTCGTCGTCCTGGCCATCGGCGCAGTCGAAGAGGGGATCTTCGCCGACGTCCTCGACCCAGATGTGCACCTCGTCGAACGAGAAGCGCCAGGCGAGGTTCACGGTGGCCTCGCCCATCACGAACTTCACGCGGTCGTTGCCCTGCCCGACGATCTCACCGGGCTCGACGGTGATGCGGGCGACGCCCTCGTAGCCCCGCGCCACCTGGCCGTAGGCGTCGCGCGCCACCAGCTTCATGGTGGCGCGCGCGGGGACGGCGCTGGGGAAGTCGAGCGGGCTGTCCGGCTCGCCGCGCAGCGTGTCGTTGCTGAACGCGATGTCGAACCAGGCGATGGTGCCGGGCAGCACCTCGTCGGCGGCCTCGTCCGAGACGCAGCCCGGCGCCGCGAGGCCGAGGGCCAGGGCGCACAGCGCGGCGGCCGAACGGCGCATCAATTCGGCACCTCGTCGTTGCGCACGCCGCGCAGATCCTCGAGATCGCAGCCGGCGGCGATGGCCTGCTCGGCGCACAGATCGCCCGACACCGACTCGAAGGCGTCGCGCGCCCCCTCGAAGGTCTCGAACAGCTGGGCCTCGAGGCGGTCGTCGGCCTGGCCGATGACGCACGACAGCTCGCGGCACTCGGCGTCGGCCGACACCAGCGCGTCGACCCGGCACTGGCACCGATCGCTCAGCGGCTCGATGCCCAGGCCGCGGATGACCGTGTCGGCCGCCAGCGCGACCTCCTCGACCGGCGCCGCGCTGGCCGCGGCCTGGCTGACGATCAGATCGGCCAGGAAGCAGTCGTCCTCGATCTCGACCGCGTTGCCCTGCGCGGCCAGCCGCGCCAGGACGTCGACCTGGTCGCACCAGGCCTTCAGCGGGTTCAGCCACACCGCCTGCGCCTCGGTCGGCGTGACGCCGGCGAAGGCGGGCTGGAACTGATCGCAGAAGTCGCGCGGATCCCGCTCGGGCCGCCCCTCGCAGAAGCGATCGCGGTAGCGCGTGACGTCGCCGAAGCAGTTGGTCAGCGCCTCGCAGCCGCTGGCCACCAGGGGCCCCGACTCGATGCGCTCGACGCACTCGATGTCGCCCTGCGCCTGGCAGTTGGCCAGGCACAGCTCGCTGCACGTGGGGAAGCTCTGGAAGCGATCGCTGACCGCCTCGCGGATGCTGATGTCGGTCGGGATCTTCGAGTTGTTGAACTTCAGCACCCGGAAGCCCGAGCCGCCGCCGGCGATGTAGTCGTTGACGGCCACCTCGTAGATGCGCAGCGGATCCATCGGCGTGCGCGTGGGCACGTCGCATTGGGTGGCGGTGCCGCCGGCCTCGCGGCAGGCGTTGTAGGCCGCCTGATCGCGCACGGCCACCTCGCTGGCGAAGCTGCACTCGGGCCGGTCGACCACGCAGTTGAGCTTGAGGTGGACGCGATCGCTGAACTGCGCCTGGGGCTGGCAGCCGCGGCCGGCCGACCGGCGCGCGACGAAGGTCATCATCTCGCAGATCTCGCGCCCGCTCATGAACATCTTGGTCACGAAGTTATCGAACGGGAACACATTGAACATCTGGTCCTGGGTGATCGGCCCCTGGATGATGTCGGTGCGGATGCCCAGCGTGTTGGTCAGCGCGAAGTCGGCCTGCACGCCGCGGCGATCGGCCATCGACTCGGCGGCGATGTTGCCGAGCTCGCTGTTGGCCTTCTCGCGCCCGAAGCGCGGCACCAGGCGCGGCGCGTAAGCGATGATGCGGGTGAGATCCAGCTGCCGGTTCAGCTCGAGGATGTAGGGCTCGAGGAAGCGGATGGTGTCGGGGTCCGGCGTGATGCTGTCGTCGATGGGGAACAGCCGGTAGCGGTGGCTGGTGATCTCGTAGCCGAAGTAGGGGTCGCCCGAGTCCTCGACCACCACGTCGAGGCGCCCGAGGTACTTCATGAAGGCGCCCGAGTGCGTCAGCACCACCGGGCGGCCGGCCTTGTCCTGGCGCACCTGCGGGGGGTCGAGCACGACGTGCAGGTGGCCGCCGAAGACGAAGTCGAGCCCGACGGTGCCGTCGATGACCTCGTAGTCCTCGGCGCGCTCGCCGTTGCCGGTCAGCCCCATGTGGCTGGTGACGCCGATGAGATCCACCGTGCCGGCGAGCTGGTCGATGTAGAACTGCACCGTCTCGATCTCGTCGAGGGGCTGCACGCCCAGCGAGTTGGTGCCCTCGCCGATGCTGTTGAGCGACGACAGGTTGGCCATGCCGATGATGCCGACCTTCAGCCCGCCCACGTTGACGATGACGTAGGGCTTCGTGATGCGCGCCATCGTCTCGGCGCCCTTCACGTCGCGCTCCCACTGATAGTTCGCCGCGAGGATGGGGTAGGTGGCCCAGGACTCGAGCTGGTTGGCCAGGTTGTCGAGGCCCTTGTCGAACTCGTGGTTGCCGATGACGACCGCGTCGGCGCCCAGCCGGGACAGCGCGCGGATCTCGACCTCGCCGTTGAAGGCGTTGAAGATCGGGGCGCCCTGGAAGCAGTCGCCGCTGTCGACCCACACGACGTTCTCGCTGCGGGCGCGCTCGCGCTTGACGAGCGTGGCGATGCGGGCCAGGCCGCCGATCTGCACCAGGGGATCGCCCGCCGACAGGATCGGCGACTCGGGCGCGTAGCTCTGGATGAGGCGGCGGTCGGTGGCGGCCAGCTGCAGATCGTAGGGCAGCAGGCGCGAGTGCCAGTCCGAGGTGTGCAGGAAGGTCAGCTGCACGGGCTTGGACGGCGGCGGCTTCGGCGCGCCCTCCTGCGTCTCGAGGCAGCCGACCAGCGTCGCGAGGGCGACGACCAGCGGCAGCAGCGCGGACGGCAGGGGCGGCGCGGTATGGCGGGGGGAGGGCGTCACGGCGCGCGCATCATACGCGGCCGAGCCCAGAATTCAACGCGTTCGTCCGAAGGGGTCGCGCCGCGGTCGCCCGCCCCGGGGCCGGCCGCGCGCGGCCCTCGACCCGGCGCCACGGGTTCCACTAGACTCCCGCCCCCGTGAAACCCTTCCTCGAAATGGCCGAGCGCGGCGGGCTGCTGTTCGACGGCGCGATGGGCTCGCTGCTGTACGAGCGCGGCGTCTTCCTGACGCACTGCTTCGAAGAGGTGTCGCTGACCCAGCCGGATCTGGTGCGGCGCATCCACGAGGAGTACCTGCAGGCCGGCGCGCGGGTGTTGATGACCAACACCTTCGGGGCCAACCGGCTGCGGCTCGAGAAGCACGGGCTGGTCGACAAGCTGGCCGCCATCAACCGGGCGTCGGTGCTGCTGGCGCGCGAGGTGGCCGGGGGGCGGGCCTACGTCGCGGCGAGCGTCGGGCCGACGGGGCTGCCGCTGAGCGGGCTGGCCGGCATCGACGGCGAGCGCGCCGAGCAGGCGCTGGGCGAGCACCTCGACGCGGTGCTGGCGGGCGGCGTGGACGTGGTGTGCCTCGAGACGTTCGAGGTGCTGGCCGAGCTCGAGCTGGCCATCCGGCTGGCGCGCGATCGCACCGACGTGCCGATCGTGGCGTCCCTGATCTTCGGGGCCGACGGCAAGAGCGCGGGCGGGCTGACGCCCGAGCAGGTCGGGCGGCGCCTGGCGACCGCCGGGGCCGACGTGATCGGCGCCAACTGCGGCGGCGGCCCCGATCTGCTGTACCGCGTGGCGACGCCGATGGTGCCGCTGGGCAAGCCCGTCATCGCGATGGCCAACGCGGGGCGGCCCGAGGTGGTCGAGGGGCGGACGATCTACGTCGCGAACCCCGAGTACTTCGGGGTGTTTGCGCGTCGTTTGTTGAAGGCCGGCGTGAAGGTGATCGGCGGCTGCTGCGGCACGAACCCGGATCACATCCGGCGCATGGCCAACGCGGCGCGCATGCTGGCGGTGGACGAGGGGACGCCGACGCCGCGCATCGAGGCCGCGTCGGCGCCGCCGGCCGCGCCGGTGGTCGAGGCGCGTGATCTGCTGGCCGAGCGGAGCGCCTTCGGGGCGGCGCTGGCCGCGGGGCGCTTCGTCAGCAGCGTCGAGCTGAACCCGCCGGTGGGCTTCGACCTGGCCAAGCGGGTGCGGGCGGCCGAGGCCCTGCGCGACGCGGGGGTCACCACCATCAACATCGCCGACGGCCCGCGCGCCAGCCTGCGCATGGGCAACGTGGCGATGGCGGTGAAGGTGGGCGAGGCGACGGGGCTGTCGCCGCTGGTGCACGTGTGCTGCCGCGACCGCAACTTCCTGGGCCTGCAAGCGCACCTCTTGGGCATGCACGTGCTGGGGCTGCGCAACCTGGTGGTCATCACCGGCGATCCCCCCAAGATGGGGCCGTACCCGCACGCCACGGCCGTCTACGACGTGGACAGCATCGGCCTCTTGAACGTGGTGACCGGCTTCAACCACGGCGTCGATCCGTCCGGCAAGGCGATGCCCGAGAAGACGGCGTTCGTGTGCGCGACCGGCGCCGAGCCGGCGGCCATCGACTACGACCGCGAGCTGCGCCGGCTGGAGATGAAGCGCGACGCGGGCGCGCACGTGGTGATGACCCAGCCGGTGTACGACCCCTACAAGGTCGAGCGCTTCCTCGACGACACGGCGGCGCTGGGCCTGCCGGTCATGCTGGGGCTGTGCCCGCTGGCGAGCCACCGCAACGCCTTGTTCCTGCACGCCAACGTGCCCGGCATGCAGGTGCCCGACTACATCCTGCGCCGCATGGAGCAGGCCGACGCCCGCGGCGAGGGGCAGGCCGAGGGCGTGCGCATCGCGCGCGAGGCGCTCGAGGCCGTGCGCCACCGCGTGCAGGGGGCGTACGTGATGCCGCCCTTCGGTCGCTACAAGGTGGCGATGGAGGTGCTCGACGGGTTCATCGAGCGGCCCGCGCCTAAAACTGGAAGTAGATGAAGGGCGGCGGCTGCTCGGGCGCGAAGATCATGCACGCGTAGAGCAGGATCGCGACGATCGAGAACACCACGCCGAAGGGCAGACGCGTCAGCGCGGCCGTCACCCGCTTGGTGTCCGTCGGCCACAGGTTCTGCAGCAGCACCAAGCCGCCCATCACCCCCGCCATCAGCGCCAGCCACGCGCCCTCGCCGCTGGCCTCGACCTGCTCGAGCCAGGCGCCCACCTGCAGGGCCTCGGCGCTGAGCAGCTTGCCGACGATGACGCCGCAGTCGGCCAGCGAGCCGGCGCGGAACAGCGCCCAGCCGATGCACACCAGGTGGAAGAAGACGAGGCGGCGCACGACGATCGACGCGACGCGGCTGATCGGGTGCGCCGCGAGGCGCTCGGCCGCGCGCGCGAAGAACGCCGGGCGGAAGGCGATCAGCAAGAGCCCCTGGTAGGCGCCCCAGAGGACGAAGTTCCAGGCCGCGCCGTGCCAGAGGCCGCCGAGCAGCATGGTCAGCAGCAGGTTGCGGCGCACGAAGAACCAGCCGCCGCGGTTGCCGCCCAGCGGGATGTAGAGGTAGTCGCGCAGCCAGGTCGACAGCGAGATGTGCCAGCGGCGCCAGAAGTCCGAGGGCCCGACGGCCGCGTAGGGCGACCGGAAGTTGGTCATGATGTCGAGGCCCAGCAGCCGCCCGAGGCCGATGGCGATGTCGCTGTAGCCCGAGAAGTCACAGTAGATCTGCACCGCGAAGGCGTAGGTGCCCAGCCACAGGGCGGGCGCGTAGACGCCGGACGGGTCGCTGTAGGTGGCCTCGACCAGGGGCGCCACGTTGTCGGCGATGACGACCTTCTTGAAGCAGCCGATGGCGATGAGGACGAGGCCGGTCGGATCGGCGGTGAGGCCGCGGCCCACCCGGGCGATCTGCGGCAGCAGGTGCGAGGCGCGCTCGATGGGGCCGGCCACCAGCTGCGGGAAGAAGGCGACGTAGAGCGCGAAGTCGAGCAGCGACTCGGTCGGCTCGATCTGTCGCCGGTAGATGTCGAGCGTGTAGCTCATCGTCTGGAAGGTGTAGAAGCTGATGCCCACCGGCAGCAGGATGCGCAGGGTGGGCAGATCGGCCTCGACGCCCAGCGCGGCGAGGCCGGCGGCGGCCGACTCGACGAAGAAGTCGAAGTACTTGAAGAAGCCCAGGGCGCCCAGGTTGGCGACGACGCTGATCGTCACCAGGCGCTTGCGGCGGACGGCATCCTCGGTGCGGCCGAGCGCGCCGCCGACCCAGAAGTCGAGCAGGGTGCTGCCCAGGATCAGCAGCAGGAACGCGGCGTTCCAGCTGCCGTAGAAGGCGTAGCTGCCCGCCAGCAGCCACCACTTGCGCGGCCGCCCGGCCAGGGCGAAGTAGACGCCGAAGAACAGCGCGAAGAAGACGACGAACTGCGGGGTGGTGAAGACCACGGCTCAGGGCTCCCCGCCGGCGGCGAGGATCGCCTTCATGCGCTTCTCGAACAGGGCCTGCTGGTCGCGGATGCCGCGCGCGTTCAGGTGGAAGCCGTCGCGGTACTTGCGCGGATCGTCGACGCCGTCGGTGACCAGGTCGACGAGCGTCACGTGGGGCCGCGCGTCGGCGATGGCGCGGTGCATCGCCAGGTGCTTCGCCCAGCTCGCGCGGATGGCCGGATCGTCGAGGGCCAGGGTCCGGTCGGGCAGCACCATCAGGTAGACGTGGTCGGCCATGCCGCCGAGGTCGTCGAGCAGGGCCTCGGTGAAGGCGCGCTTCAGCGCCACGCTGTCGTCGTCGTAGGCGCAGGTGAGCGGCTCGTCGCTCCGCTCGACGCGCGGCCGGTGCCAGCGGTGGGCCTGCCCGCGCTTGCCCTCGCCCAGCACGCGCCGCCCCAGGTCGGCCCGCACGGCGGCGGTGTCGCCGTAGGCGCCCGACACGCGCATGCCCAGGAAGCGCCCGATGTACTGCAGCGGCTGCTCGGCGCTCAGGTACAGCCCGAACAGGCGCGCCACGTCGGTCGTGGGCGTCATCATCTGCTGCTGCAGCACGCGCTTGCTGTGCGCGAACTCGCAGAGCTGGAACAGGTTGGTGCCGAAGAAGACCGTGTCGTAGCGGTGGCCGCGCTGGATCATGCGGCGCACCTCGGCGTAGGTGCAGCCCTGGTGGCAGCCGTTGATGTGGGCGTCCACGACGCTGCGCCGCGGCAGCTTCAGCACCTTCTCGATCAGCTGGCCGGGCAGCCAGTCCTTCGAGGTGCTCGAGCCGAGGATGGCCACCTTGGCCGACTTGCGCGGATCCCAGCGGCGCTCGCTGTTGCGCACCGAGTTGCGCTCCCAGCCGGCGTAGCCGTCGCGGCTGAGCCAGCCGTCGACCATCCACAGGGCGACGAGCACGGGCAGGCAGGACAGCAGGCGGCGCAGCGAGGGCCTCCGGGGTTCGGTCAGGGCGTCGGCGTGCATACCGCAGCGCCGCGGTGGGTTCAATCGTCGGTTGGGGGCGGCCCGTGGTCGCCTTGGGGCAGGGCCACCGGCGCGCGGTCGGGGCCGCGGTCGCGCAGCAGCTCGAAGCGGCCGTCGGCGGCGCGCAGGAAGGTGCGCTGCGCCACCCAGTCGCCCAGGCAGAAGAGGGCGCGCTCGCCCGCGGGGCTGTCGACGCGGTGCACCACCGCGCGGTGGTAGTGGCCCAGCACGACGACGTCGGCGCCGGCGGCGACGCGCGCGGCGAAGTAGTCGCCGGTCAGCGCGGGGTGCAGCGTCTCGGCGTAGTCCTCGACGTGGGCGCGGGCGTAGAGGCGCGACAGGCCCCAGGCGAGGTCCGGGTGGACGGCCCGCGCCACCCGATGGGCGAGGGGGTGCCGGGCCGCGCGGCAGATGGCGCGGCGCAGGGCGCCGCGGGGGTCGAGCACGTCGCCGTGCTCGATCCACACGGTGCGGCCCTGCACCTCGACGGCGCGGGGCCCGGTCGCGACCTCGACGCCCAGCGTCGGCAGGAAGCCGCCCGGATCGGGATCGTGGTTGCCCGAGAAGACGACGACGCGCGTGCCGCTCTCGACCAGCTCGGCCAGCGCGCGCAGCAGCGGGAAGTAGGCCGCGAAGAGCACCGAGCGGTAGCCCAGCCAGAAGTCGAACAGGTCGCCCACCAGGAAGACGGCCTCGGCCTCGCCGCGGCGGGCGGCCAGGAAGCGCAGCACGTGCGCCGTGCGCGCGTCGTCGGGCGCCCGCACGTGCAGATCGCTGAGGAAGTAGGTCGGCCGGCTCACGGCTTCAGGCGGCGCAGGCTGTTCAGGCCGCGCAGGCCCTCGCGGTCGCGCGGGGCCAGCTCGAGCCCCCGGGTCCAGTTCTCTTCGGAGGCCAGGCGCGCCGCGCGCGCGCAGTCCTCGGCCTGCGCGCGCTCGTCGCCCGTGGTGACGCGCGCCAGCGTCTGGCAGCGGCGCAGCAGCTCGAACTGCAGGTCGGCCAGGGCGAAGCGCGCCTTCGCGTCGCCCGCGTTCCGGTGCACCGCCCGCTGCGCCGCGGGGATGACGGCCTCGACCCGGGCCACCGCGCGGCGGTACGCGAGGACCGCCTCGTCCCGCCGGCCCAGCCGCTGCAGCACCTGCCCCAGCTTCAGCTCGCGCGCCGGGCCGGGCGGCGCCACGGCGTTGGCCTTCTCGTACATCTCGACCGACGCCTCGTGGTGGCCGCGGCGGGTGAGATCGCCGCCCCAGAGGCGGTAGTAGTCGTAGGGCACCGTCGAGCTGGCCAGCGTCACGATCATCGCGCCCGCGCACAGCACCTGGACCGCCGCGCGCAGCTGGGGGCGCTCGACGGGCCGCGGCCAGGGCCAGCCGCCGAGCAGGGCGGTGACGCCGACGCCGGTGGCGGTGAGCGTGGCGCCCTCGATGGGCACCTGCGCCGCGACGAGCGCGGTGATCACCGCGACCACGCCGGCGTAGGCCATGGTGAGATCGCTGCCGCGGGGGCGGGGGGCGGTGAGGGCGGCCCAGGCGCCGCGCAGGGGCGCCGCGGCGCGGGTGCCGGCCCGGTGCAGCAGCGCCACCAGGCGCGGCGGCGCCAGCAGCACCAGATCGAGGACGATCATGTAGTAGCTGAACCACTCGATGTCGAACTCGAGGATCTCCACGCCCACGTGGAAGAAGGGGACGATCAGCAGGCCGATGCCCCACAGCGGCCGCCAGAGGAAGACGGCCGCGGCGAAGAACTCGCCCAGCATCACGGCCTTGGCGGCCAGCGGGTAGATCGCGGCGGGCTCGGTGCCCAGGCGCTCGGCCAGGCCGGCCATCAGCGCGCGCACCTCGGCCGAGGTGGTCAGCTGGTCCATCGTGATGCCGGCCAGCCAGACGTCGTCGACCTTGGCCACGGCGGTCCAGAAGTACAGGAGCGCGAGCTGCACGTAGATGAGGCGCAGGGCCCAATGGCGGTAGGCCGGCGGGCGGTCGGGGGGCTGCTCGACGGCGTCGGCCGGCGGCGCCGGGGCGTCGACGCCGTGCCACACCCACTCGGGGATGAAGGCCATGATGATCAGCAGCAGGCTGATCAGGTAGTGGTGCTGGTAGCTGTCCGCCTGGCTCCAGAAGTACAGGGCCGCGTAGCAGACGACGAGGCCGATGGCCGACTGGCGGACGGCCACGCCGAAGGCGGCGCGCAGGGCCAGGAAGCCGCCGATGAGCCAGAGCGCCCCGGTGACCGCGGCGGTCGGCGTGGGCACCAGCCGATCGAGGAAGTCGATCTGCGTGACGTTGAAGTCGCCGGCGCCGTAGCGCGGGGCGTGCTCGATGTTGATCAGCCACAGGTCGAGGCCGAGCAGGGCGAAGAACAGGACGCGCAGCACCACGATGCGCGGGCGCTCGAGCGCGAAGCCGTGCCAGTAGCGATCCCAGGCGTTCATCGGGCCCCCCCCGCGCACAGATCGGCGTCCGGCGCGATGGGCCGGCGCAGGCAGCGGGCTTCGTGGCAGGCGGCGGCGTCCATGTCGCCGCAGTCGCGGGCGAAGCAGTCGGCGCGGTCGCCCGCGCAGGCGGGGTGGCCGACGTAACCGTCGGGCACGCCGTCGCCGTTGCGATCCCCCGGATCGCGGCAGACGCCCAGCCCCGCGGCCTCGGGCGACGCGCAGGTGAGCTGGACGCGCAGCACCGGCTCGCGCCCGGCGGCGCGCTGCTCGGCGCACCAGTCGAAGGCCCAGTGGTCGATCACCTGGCGCCGCGCGCGCTTCATGAGGTTGATCCAGACGACGTGCAGATCCTCACCCAGCCGCATCGGCCGGCGGACGCCGTCGGTCTCGTCGAAGGCCTGCAGCGTGCAGCGGGCGAGGCGCACCGGCGAGAACATGCGCCAGGCGAAGCGCTCGTCGTAGGGATCGTCGCCCAGGTAGTAGGACAGCGGCAGCGCGATCTGCAAGGCGACGAAGCCGGCGATCAGGGCGTTGCGCATGGGGACGGGGACTCCGGCCGGGGACGGGCCGCCCGAGGGTGCAACGGCCCCGACCGCCGTTGCAAGGCCGACCGGGTCAGGGGGTGGGCAGGCGGACGAAGAAGGTGCTGCCGCGGCCGACGGCGCTCTCGACCGAGACGTCGCCGCCGTGGGCCCGCGCGATGCGGCGCACCACGGCGAGGCCGATGCCCGAGCCCGGGCGGTCGGTGGGGCCCCGGCGGAAAAGCTCGAAGATCTCCTCGTGCAGCGCGGCGTCGATGCCGACGCCGAAGTCGCGCACGTACAGATCGGCCCAGCCGACGCCGTCGGAGCGCACGCCGATCTCGATGCGCGGGGCGTCGCCGTCGCTGTAGCGCAGCGCGTTGGCCACCAGGTTGCCCAGCATCGTCGCCAGGGGCACCGGCCGCCCGAGCAGGGCGGTGGCGTCCTCGACCACCTCGACGCGCCCGCCGGCCGCGCCCAGATCGGCCGCCAGCTTCACCCGGACGTCCTCGACCAGATCCGCCAGCGCCACGACCTCGCTGGCGCCCGCGCCCATGTCGGCGCTGTGCGCGAAGTGCAGCAGGCCGGACACCAGATCGCCGGCCCGCTCGGCGGCGCCTTCGATGCGGGCGGCGTAGGCGCGCAGCTCGTCGCTGGTGTCCTCGGGCAGCTCCTCGAGCAGCAGCGCGGTGAACCCGGCGATGGTGCGCAGGGGCGCCTTCAGGTCGTGCGCGACGCTGTGGGCGAACTGGCTGAGATCGTCGATGCGCTGCCGGCTGCGCGCCTCGCGCTCGACGTGCGCCGAGACGTTCCACAGCGCCACCATGCACTGCCGGTGGACGATGCTGTCGTCCTCCAGCCAGTGCGCCTCGAGGGCCAGCGGCAGGCGCGCGGACGAGGCGGTGATGAGATCGACGCGCTCCTGGTCGACCTGGCCCTCGCGCACGATGCGGTTCCACAGCACCTCGAAGCGCTCGACCCACGCCGGGTGCACCAGCCACGACAGGGGCATGCCGACCAGATCGCCGGGCACGCCGATCTCTTCGCGGAAGCGCTGGTTGGTGCGCTGGATGCGGCCCAGGCGATCGAGCACGCACATCATGTTGGGCGAGGCGTCGAACAGCTCGTCGATGGCCGCCGCCGCCTGGTTCAGGTCGGCCCGCTGGCGGGTCAGGCTGAGCTGAGCGGCCAGCAGCGGGTGCACCGTCTGCAGCACCTCACCGAAGCCGTCCCCCATGGGCTCGGCGGCCCGCTGCACCAGCAGCACGGCGCCCACGAGGCGCCCGTGCGTCGCCAGGGGGCGCACCTGGGCGCGGCGCCAGCCCGCGCGGTGCAGGCGAGCCACCAGCCCCTCGCCGCTGGGCTGCAGCACCAGCTCGTACTGCGGCGCGTCGGTCAGCGTGTCGAGCCAGCTGGCCCGGTCGCGCGGCATGCCCAGATCGGCGGGCAGGCCCACGGTGTTGGGGGGCAGGCTGGTGCCCAGCACCTCGACCTGGGCCGAGTCGACGCCGCAGATGATGCAGAGGTCGGCGCCCGTGTCCCGGGCGAGGCGGTCGGCGACCGCGTTGAAGAGGGCGCGGGTGCGCCGGACGTCGGCGAAGAGGCGGCCGAGGTCGGCCAACAGCTGCCCGGCGTTCATCCGCCGCTGCCGCAGCCGCACCACCTGCATCATGCCGGCGGCCATGAGCGGATCGATGCGGGCGGTGGCGGCGTTCGCGGTGGCCACGTCGGGCGCGTGGGCGTGCAGGTAGTCGCGCAGGGTGCGATCGACCAGCATGCTGGCCAGCACGAACTCGTCGAGCGGCTGGTTGCGGTACTGGGGGGGATCGACGAAGCGCCGGGCGTCCTCGGGGCCGAGGCGCCCGCTGTCCAGCAGGCCGCGCAGCATGCGCACCGTGCCGCGCGCGGTCACCCGCAGCGCCTCGTCGTCCAGGGTGACGTACAGCCCGCCCGCGCGCCGCAGCGCCGCGGTCCACAGCGTGATCAGCTCGTCGTTGTCGGGCGAGACGTGGCCCAGCAGGGTCGAGACCGCCTGCGCGTCGGCTGACATGGACCTCCTCGTCCGGCTGCTCTGCCCGCCCCGCCCTCAGCGCCGCCAGACGGCCGCGCGCGCCCGCCGCCTGCGCGGCGGAGCGATCGCGACCGTCAATCCCACCAGCACTGCAGGCGACCGTCGCCGAGAGTATAGGTATCTCGCAGCACCCTGTCCCGCTGGAGTTCGAGCTGAAGTTGGCAGCGGTCGTCGAGCGACACGGCGGGGTAGTCGAAGGCGAAGGTGCGGACGCGCTTGGCCTCGTCGGGGGGCAGGCTCTGCAGGTCGCGCAGGCCGGCGCGCTTCGAGACCAGCACCCGCAGCTCGATGCGCCCGGCCGTTCGGGTGGGCACCTCGCCGTCGATGTGCACCGAGCGGATGGTCTCGGGCAGCAGCGGATCGTGGCGGTCGCGGCTGACCTCGACGCGGGCGCCGCGGCGCAGCAGGCCGCGCAGATCGGCGTGCAGGAAGGCCTCCTGGCGCTTGCGCTCGGTGTGCCACACCTCGATGTAGAGGAAGGGCGCCTGGCGCACGCCCGCCGGCGAGGTCACGTCGAGGTCGACGCGCAGGTGGAAGGCGTCGTTGGGCGGGTAGGCGTAGGCCGAGAAGGCGGCGAGGGCGTCGTCGCTGGCGCCGGCCTTCTTCATCTTCAGCAGCGCGTCGGCGTCGGCGAGGGCCAGCACGCGGCGGGTGCGCATCATCTCGCGCAGGGTGCTGTCGCCGACGCCGGCGGCGGCCAGCTTCTCCAGCTCTTCCATCGTCAGGGGGCGGCTGTCGCTCGTGCGGCGGAGGCGCTCCCACGCGGCGGGATCGCTGGTCTGGAAGCTGGTGAGATCGAGCACCGTCGGCTGCTGGGCGAGGGCCGGCGCGGCGGTGAGGGCGAGGGTGAAGACGACGAGGGCTTTCACGGCGACCTCCGGGAAGGGGCGGGCGCGGCCCGCGACGGCGCGGCGCGCCCGGTATTCAGGCCGGCGCGGCGTCGACGCGCGCGTCGGCCCCGCCGGCGTCGGCGGGCGCGGCGTCGGGGCCGAGGTCGGTCGGCGCGCCGGCGTCGCGCGGCGGGGGCGTGAAGATCGGCACGTCCGTCGTCGGCGGCGCCGCGGGATCCACGGTCACCGTGTCCTCGCACCCGGCGAGGCCGGCCACGAGGACCCCGATCACCACGCCCGTCGTTGTGATGCGCACGCGTCACCTCCCGCCGCGCCGGGTGTGCGCGGCCGCCCCCCGTTACCACAGTTCGGGCGCCTCGCGCACGGGTCGCGGCGCACCCGGAGGAAGTTGCCACCGACCCGGGACCCCTCTATAACGCGGGGGAGGCCCGACCGAGGCGGAGTACACGCATGTCCACCGTGGGATGCAGCAACTGCGGCGCCGACGTCCCCGTCGCGCACCGCTTCTGCGGCAAATGCGGCCACCCCATGCAGGGGGCGCCGCCGCAGGTGGACGCCGTCGGCCAGACCGCCTTCTTCGGCGCGATGCAGACCCTGGGCAAGGCCAAGCTGATCCTCATCCGCGGCGAGGGGATGGACGGCGTCAGCTATCACCTCAACGCCGCCGAGCACATCGCCGGCCGCAAGGCCGGGGCCATCCTGTTCCCCGAGGACAACTACCTGTCGCCCCGCCACGCCAACTTCTTCTACGACGGGGGCCGCCTGTTCGTGCGGGACGAGGGCAGCCTCAACGGCATCTTCACCCGCATCCGCGAGCCCGCGGCGTTGACCGACGGCGACGTCTTCCTCGCCGGCGAGGAGCTCTTGCGGGTCGAGATGGGCGATCTGGGCGGGCAGACCGTCGCGCCCGATCACACGCACTTCTTCGCCAGCCCGCGCCCGGCCCGCACCTTCCGGCTGACCCAGCTGTTCGAAGGCGGGCGCTCGGGCCTGTGCTACTTCGTGCGCGGCGACACCGTCACCGTGGGGCGCGAGGGCTGCGACGTGAACTTCGGCGACGACCGCTTCATCAGCGGGCGCCACTGCCGCATCGACTTCACCCCGCAGGGCGCGACGATCACCGATCTGCAGTCCCGCAACGGCACGTACGTGCGCATCCAGGGCCAGCGCGAGCTGAGCCACGGCGACTACCTGTTCCTCGGCAAGCAGCTGCTGCGGGTGGAGATCACGACCAATTGAGCTCGGAGCGCGTGATGCGATCGTTCACCTGCCGCGGCCGTGATCCGCTCGCCGTGCGTGGCGGCGGGGTGCTGCGTGCGCAGCCCGGGGTGGGCACGCCGCGAGGAGGCCAGGTTTGATCATCTGTCCGAACTGCAGCCGGGAGAACGAGGACCACTACAAGTTCTGCCTCGGCTGCGGCACCGAGCTGTCGAAGGCGGCGGCGGCGAAGCCGAAGCCGGCCCCGGTGGCGATGCCGGTGCCGACCGTGGTGCCCGCCGCCAAGGCGACGCCGCAGGCGCGGTCGACGCCGCAGGCGGTGCCCATGGCGCGCCCCGCCTCGAAGGTGCCGACGGCCCGGCCCGAGCCCACGCCGCCCCCGGTGACCGAGCCGCCCCCCGAGGACGCCTCGCCGACGCTGATGGGCGACGCCCCCAGCTTCGACACCAGCGAGCCGCCCACCGAGGAGAGCGAGGCCACCGAGCCGCCGGTCGCGGCGGACGCCGAGGCCGACGACGAGGCGCTCGCGCCCCAGGCCACGCCGGCGATGGTGTCGGCGCCGCCGCCGCCCGTCGCCGCCGAGCCGGAGCCGGAGCCCGAGGCCGATCGCGGGCTTCTGTCGGCGCCGCCGGCCGCGGCGCGCCCGGCGGGCAGCGTCGATCTGCCCTTCGACGTGTCGATGGACGAGGCGCCCGACGCGCCGGGGCCCGCGTCGTCGCAGCACGACGAGGTGCCCGACGCGTCGATCCGCGGCATGCCGAGGCCGCAGCCGGTGGCCCAGGGCCCCGGCGGCTCGATCGACGCGCGCCTGTGCGGCTCGTGCGGGGCGATGGTGCCCGACGGCTTCAAGTTCTGCGGGGTGTGCGGTACGCGCTACGAGCCCGACCGCGCGGCGCCCGAGGTGTTCGTGCCGCAGGTGCAGGACGCGCCGACGTCGGCCGCGCGCCTGGTGCTGATTCACCCCGACGGCAGCGAGGGCACGCGCTTCCCGCTGTCGAGCGGCGAGACCACGGTCGGGCGTTCGCACCCGGCGTCGCTGTTCGCCGAGGATCCCTTCCTGTCACCGCGCCACGCCACCTTCTACTTCGTGCGGGGGCAGCTGTTCGTGCGGGACGAGGGCAGCCTCAACGGCGTCTTCCTGCGCATCAAGGCCGAGGTCGAGCTGTTCCACTGGGACATGCTGCGCATCGGTCAGCAGCTGCTGCGCTTCGAAGAGATGAGCCAGGTGCGGCCGGTGATGCCGGGGGCCGGCGACGGCACCACGGTCATGGGGTCGCCCGTGCGCGGCGCCTGGGGCCGCCTGGCCACCGCGGTGGCGATCGACACCACCGCCGCGGTGTGGGTGCTGCGCAAGCCCGAGGAGTTCATCGGGCGCGAGCGCGGCGACATCCTCTTCAACGAGGACGGCTTCGTCAGCGGCGCCCACGCCAAGGTGTCGACGCGCGAGGGCCGCTACTTCCTGAGCGATCTCGACAGCACCAACGGCACGTACCTGCGCATCAAGGGCGAGGGCATCGTCGCGCGCGGCGACCTGCTGCTGTTGGGTCAGCAGCTGTTCAAGGTCGAGATCGACTGACCGGATCGGGCGACCGCCCACCGGGCGCGCTCCGCCGCTGACCCCCTGCGCGCGCCGATCAGGCCAGGCGCGCGCGCAGGCGAGGCAGCTCGAGCTCGGGCAGCGCCGCCGCGCCGCGCAGCCGCCACCCGCTGAGCAGGAAGCCGACGTCGGGCGACGCCGGGCCGTCGAGCATGGCGTCGAGGGCCGCGCGGCGCTCGCCGTCCTGCTGCTGGCCGTCGAGCCACGACGCCAGGCCGCGCAGCGCCTCGCGATCCATGGGCCGCCCGTCGTCGTCGCACAGCCGCGTGGCGTCGAACAGCGCGTCCGCGTCGCCGCGCAGGAAGGCGCCCACCAGGTGGGCCCGCGTGGGCGTCAGATCGTTGAGGCGCGGGGCCAGGAACAGGGTGAGCGCCTCGTCGACGGCGTCGGCCGCCTCGCCGCCGCGCTCGACGGCGTAGGCCAACGCCGCGGCGCCCAGGGCCGTCGGCACCGGCGCCACGGTGCGGCAGAAGCGGATGACGGCCGCCACCACCTCGGCCTGGCGCCGCCGCTCGAGCGCCTCGCCCCCGTCGCCGGCCGGGCCGCAGCGCTGCTCGACCTCGGCCAGCCAGCGCTCGACCTCGACGCCGCCGTCCGCCGGCGGCGGCACGCGGATGACCGCGACGCGCGGCGACAGACCGTCGGGCACGCGGGTGGCGGTCAGCAGCAGCCGGAAGTCGACCGGCACCGGCACGCGGAACGGATGACCCGCCTCGTCGAGGCCCTCGACCACGCCGGCCTCGATCGCTCGAATCGCCGAGCGCAGCGCCGTCGAGTCGGCGCGATCGGCGTCGAGCAGCACCAGCCAGCCGCCCGCGTAGACCCGATAGCCGTGCTGGCGGCGCGGGCTGCGGGCCACCAGCTTCATGCGGGTGGCCGGCGCGGGCTGATCGGGGCGGTAGGGATCCAGCTCGTCGCGGCGCCAGTTGTCGGCCACGACGCGGTACAGCCAGCCGCCGGTGCCCTCGGTGTCGCGCCGCGGCGGCGTCAGCAGGGCGGCCGACTGGTCGCCGTGCACCACCCGCGGGTGCCGATCGAAGAAGCCCTCGCACAACAGCCGGGCCAGGCGGCCGGCGCCGCTGCCGGGGGGCGCCTCGAGCAGCACCACGCGGCCGGCGAGCAGCGCGTGGGCGGCCTGCCGGACGGCGTCCGGGTGCACGGCGGCCTGTCGGGCGACGGCCTGGACGCGGGCGTCGACGTCCAGCGGCGGCTGCAGGGGCAGGTCGAGGCGGCCGATGGCGTCGACGAGGCGATCGGCGAGGTGCTTGGTGCGCTCGTCGGGGCTGAGCCCCTCGGGGGCCGGCGCGGCCCCGGCGATGCCGGCGCCGAGGGCGCGCATGGCGGCCGCGCGCGCCTCGAGCTCGGGATCACCCGCCGCGCCGCTCTGCTGCACCAGCCGGATGGTCTGGTGGATGAACACCGGCGCGCGCACCGGGTGACCCGGCGCGCCCAGCAGATCCGGGTAGGGGACGTCGCCGGGCGAGGGGGGCTCGGCGATGGTGCTGACCGCCTGGATGGGGGCCTCCGCGCCGCCGCCCGGCAACATGCCAGGGGGCGGGAAGGGCAGCGTCGCCGGGGCGTCGGTGTCGCCGGGCGGGGCCGACCAGATGACCGGCGCGGCCCACTGCCAGCCGTCCTCGCCGCCGAGGCGCGCGAGGGCGCTGCGGGCGCGCCGCACGGCGTCGACGACCGAGGCGCCGCCGGCGAGCGCCCGGTACAGCTCGCGGTCGACGGCGCCCGCCTCGTTGGGGCGAAGCTCGAGCTGACGGCCGACGGCGATGGCCACGCCCTGGCCGCGCACGCGGCGCAGGGCCGCCAGATCGGCCTCGGCGCCGCCCAGGACGGCCAACCACACCTCGGGGCCCAGGCCCAGGCGCTCGATGGGCACCGGGCCGTCGTCGAGGTCGACGCGCCCCCCGTCGCCGACGCCCTCGACGTGCACGAAGGACGCGCCCCGCCCGAGCACGCGGCGCAGGCCCGGGCCGGTCACCGGATCGGCGGGGAAGACGTCGACGCCGGCCTTGCGCGCGAGGTGACGGGTGGCGGCCTGCAGCGCGCTGACGCGGGCCTGGCCCAGCGCGCCGGGCACGACCAGGACGCCGCGCGCGGGCACCACGGGGGCCGTGTCGGGCTGCCCGGCCACGCGCACCAGCGCGGCGCCGTCGAGCACCGGCGAGCGGCCGTCGACCGGATCGCAGACGAGCTCCCAGGGCCAGGACGCGACGGTGGGATCGGCGGCGAAGAGCACGACGCGATCGGGCTCGGCGCGGAAGGCGTCGCGGAGAAGATCGCCCACCTCGCCGGCGAAGATCAGCTCGCCCAGGGTCTCGGCCAGCGTGCGGTACGCGGCGACCGGGGCGCGGGGGTCGCGCACCTGCTGCAGCAGGTCGTTGAGGCGATCGGGGGGCGGCAGCGGGCGGGTGGCCTCGACGAGGCGGCCGTCGAGCTCGGCGCGGACTCGCAGGCCGTCGCCGCCGCGGCTGGCGAGGGTGAGTACCAGGTCGGTCACGCGGCCTCCGGGGGCAGTGGGCGGTCGATGGTAAGCCGGGCGGCCGTCGGGTGCAACGACGCGGATCAACGTCCCTTTTCGGTCGCAGCGGGGGGCCGCGGCGGGGGCAGCGTGGGCGGCGGCGGGGCGCCGAGCGTGGCCGCCAGCGCGTCGCGGGCGCGGGCCAGGTTGGCGGTCAGCACGCGGCGGGCGACGCCGTCCCGCTCGGCCACGGCGGCCTCGGACAGGGCGACCACGGCCTCGGCGGTCGGGGCGTCGGCCAGGGCGCCGCCGGCGGCCATGCGCACCTGCGGGTGCGGATCGCGCAGGGCGGCGATCAGGGCCTCGGTGGCGCGCTCGTCGTCGAGCAGGGCCAGCAGGTCGACGATCGCGTGGCGGCGCGCGTCCGGGGTGTCGGCCGGGCTGCCCAGCGCCTTCAGCAGCCGGTTCAGGCGCGCCTCGTAGCGGGCCATCGTGTTGGCCGCGTCCTGCGGGCGCTCGGCCTTGACCAGCACAGCCCCCAGCAGCGGGTAGACCGGCAGCAGATCGGGCTCGAGGGCGAGCGCGCGCTCGAAGTGGCGCACGGCGCGCACGTGGTCGACCTGGCCCGCGAAGAAGCGGCCGGCGGCGAAGTGCACCTCGGGCACCGCGGGCGCCAGGCGCAGGGCCTTGTCGACCAGCTCGGCGGCCTCGGGCGCGCGGTCGAGGGCCTCGAGCGCCTCGACGGCCGCCAGCAGGGCCGAGACGGCCGCGCCCGAGGGCGGCCCCTGGGCAGCCTTCAGGAAGTGCGGGAGGGCGCCGGCGAAGTCGCGGGCGGCGAGGGCCGCGTTGCCGCGCTCGAGGGCCTCGAGCTGCGCGGCCGTGTCGGCCCTCAGCGCGGGCGGCCCCGTGTCGGGCGGGGGCGCCGCGGCGTCGACGGGCGGCGCGGGGGCGGCGTCCACGGGGGGCGGCGCGGCCGGGGCCGGGCGATCCTTGCAGCCGACCAGGCCCAAGACGGCCAGCACCAGGGCGCTCGACCTCAAGCGGCCGCCGCCGCGGTCTCGGGCGGAGCGGGCAGCACGATGGTGAAGGTCGTGCCGCGGCCGGTCTCGGTGTGGAAGGACACCGTGCCCTGGTGGTCTTCGACGATGCGACGGACGATCGCCAGGCCGAGGCCGGTGCCGTCGGCCTTGCCGCTGGTGGTGAAGGTCTCGAACAGACGGTCGCGAATATGCTCGGGAATACCGGGCCCGGTGTCCTCGAGCTCGAACACCGTCTCGCCCGCCGGGCCGCGGCGCAGGCGCCAGGTGAACGCGCCGCGCTGGCCCATGGCCTGGCGGGCGTTGCGCGCGATGTTGGTCACCACGCGCATCATCTTGGGCTCGTCGAAGAAGGCGACGTCGAGGCCCTGGTTGTCCACCTCGAAGGTGATGCCGCGGTCGGTGAACTCGGGCTGCAGCGTCTCGCGCACGGCCGCGACGAACTTGTCGACGAACACCTTGCGCACCAGCACCGAGCGCTCGCCGCGCACGAACGACATCACCTCGCGGGTCATGTCGTTGAACAGGTTCACCTGGCGGCGGATGTGCGCCGCCATGGTGCTGCGATCGTCGGCGTCGTCGGTGTCGGCCATCAGCTGGGTGTAGCCGCTGATGATCGCCATCGGGCCGCGCAGGTCGTGCAGCACGCCGCTGAGCATCTGGCCGATGGTCATCATGCGGTCGCGCTGCTGGGCGGACGCCTGCTCCTGGATGCGGGCGACGGCGCGGGCGATCTGGCCGCCGAGCAGGACGGCGAGCCGGCGATCCTCCTCGTCGTTGCGCCCGCCGGTGCTGCGCCGGTTGATCAGCGCCAGGCTGCCGATGGTGCGGCCGCCGTCGACCAGCGGCGCGGCCACCGCGTCGCGCACGAGGACGGCGCAGGTGCCGCCGAGGTGCGGGGGGACGGCCTCGGCGGTGAAGTCGGCGGGTCGGGCCAGCACCAGGGCGTGGCCGCGGCTGGCCGCCTTGCCGAGCACGCCGTCGCCGACCTCGAGGTCGCACAGGGGCGTCAGCGGGGCGTCCGGATCGGCGGTGCGCAGCCAGGCGGGGCCGATGCCGCTCTCCGGATCGGGCAGGAACAGGCCGGCCATCTCGCAGCGGGCCACCTTGGCGGCCAGCTGCAGGACGTGGCCGACCAGCGCCTCCTCGTCGTGCGCGTCGGCCATGGCGCGCTCGTTGTCGTACAGCAGCTCGAGCTCGCGCACGCGGTACTCGAGCTGGCGCGAGGCCTCGCGCAGCTCGGCGTTGCTGATGTTCAGGCGCAGCTGGAGGTGCAGGGCCTCGAGCGTGATGGCGGCCTGCGCGGCGAGGGCGGCCAGCAGGTGCTCGTCCTCGACCGAGAAGTAGCCGTCGAGCTTGTTGAGCACCTGGACGACGCCGATGACCTCGCGCTTGGGGTTGCGCATCGGCACCACCAGCATCGACCGCGTGCGGTAGCCGGTCAGCTTGTCGAACTTGGGGTCGAAGCGCGGGTGAAGGTAGGCGTCCTTCAGGTTGATCGGCTTGCCCGACGCCGCCACCATGCCGGCGATGCCCGCCCCGACGGGGACGCCCACCTCGAGGCTCTGCGCGCCCTGCACCGCCAGGCCGCGCAGCATGTTGTCGTCGGGGCGCAGCTCGTAGATCGTCGTGCGGTCGGCCTCGAGCAGCGTCGAGATCTCGGCGACCATCGCGCGCATGGCCTTGCTGGGGTCGCGGGTGCTGTTCAGGCTGGCGGCGATGCGCACCAGGCCGGCGAGGCGCTCCTCCTGCTGACCCAGGGCGCGCTCGAGCGCGGCCACGCGCGCGGGGCCGTCCGGGCGCGGCGGCGCCAGGGCCGCCGCGTCGGGCTCGCCGGGCTTTCGGGTCGCTTCGCTCATCGCCTCGCTGGCGCGCCGCCCGCGCGCCCGTCGCCGTCTCGTCGCCTCAGTGAATCTCGGACCAGTCGTCGCCGATGCCGACGTCGACGCTCAACGGTACGCGCAAGCTGGCCGCGCCTTCCATCTCTTCGCGCACGATCGCCGGCACCCGGTCGAGCTCGGCCTCGGGCACCTCGACCACCAGCTCGTCGTGCACCGTCAGCAGCATGCGCGCGGCGAGGCCCTCGCGGATCAGGCGCGCGTCGAGGTTCACCATCGCCTTCTTCAGGATGTCGGCCGCCGAGCCCTGAATGGGCGTGTTGACCGCCAGGCGCTCGGCCTGGGCGCGCAGGGCGCGCGTCTCGCTGTCGATGAGGGGCAGCGGGCGCGTTCGGCCGAACAGTGTGTGGGTGCGCTTGGTGGTGCGCGCGCCTTCGACGGCCTCGTCGAAGTACCGCTTCACCCCGGCGTAGCGCGCGAAGTAGCGCTCGACGATCGCCCGCGCCTCGCCGCGCTCGATGCCCAGATCGTTGGCCAGGCGGAAGGCGCTCATGCCGTACATCAGGCCGAAGTTGACCGCCTTCGCCTGGGTGCGCTGCTCGGCGGTGACCTGGTCTTCGGGGATGCCGAACACCTCGGCCGCCGTGCGGCGGTGGATGTCGGCGCCGTCGGCGAAGCTGCCGATCAGGCCGGGATCCTCGCTGTAGTGGGCCAGCAGGCGCAGCTCGACCTGGCTGTAGTCGGCGCTGAGCAGCTTCCAGCCGGCGTCGGTGACGAAGGCGCGCCGGATCTCGCGGCCCTCCTCGGTGCGCACCGGGATGTTCTGCAGGTTGGGGTTGCTGCTCGAAAGCCGGCCGGTGGCCGCGCCGGTCTGGTGGAACGACGTGTGGATGCGCCCGGTGTCGGGATCGATCATGCCGGGCAGGGTGTCGAGGTAGGTGCTGCGCAGCTTGGTCAGCTGGCGGTACCGCAGCACCTTCTCGGGCAGCGGGTGCAGCGCCGAGAGGCTCTCGAGCACGCTCTGGTCGGTGCTGTAGCCGGTCTTCTTCTTCTTGCCCGTGGGCAGCTCGAGCTTCTCGAAGAGGATCGTCGCCAGCTGCTTCGGGCTGTCGATGTTGAAGTCCTGCCCGGCCAGGCCGTGGATGGCCTCGGTCAGCTCGCCGATGGTGGCGCTGAAGCGGGTGGACAGGGCCTTCAGGCGGTCGGCGTCGATGCGGATGCCGCGCGCCTCCATGCGGCCGACGACGTCGGCGAGGGGCAGCTCGATGGTGCGCAGCACCTCGCCGGCGCCCAGGGCGTCGACCTGCTCGGCCATGACGTCGGCGAGGCGCAGCACGACGTCCGCGGTCTCGGCGCCGCGGGCGGTGGCCTGCTCGAAGGTGAGGTCGGGCAGGGGCGGGGCCTTGCGGTCGCGGGGGCCGACGTTCTCGGTCGCGCGGCCCAGGTAGTCGGCGGCCAGGCGGTCCAGGTTCAGCTGGCGGCGATCGGGCTCGAGCAGGCCGACGGTCAGCAGCGTGTCGCTGTCGAGGTTCGAGACCTCGACGCCGCCCAGCCGGCGCAGGAGCTGGCGCAGGCGCTTGCTGTTCTGCGTCGCCACGCGCACGCCCGGATCCTCGAGCACCGGCTTCAGCGCGGCCAGCACGGCGTCGACGGGCAGCTGCTCGGGCACGCCCAGGTAGTGGTGGGCCAGGGGCACGTAGGCGGCGCGGCCGCGCGCCCAGGCGAGGCCGACGCCGACCAGCGCGGCCCGGTGGGTCTTCTCGTCGGTGGTCAGCAGGTCGATCGACAACCGCCCGCTCTTACGAACGGCGTTCACGACCTCGTCCAGGCCCGCCGCGGTGGTGATCGTGCGGTACTCGGCGTGCTCGAGCTCGGCCTTGCCGTGCTGCGTCAGCTCGTTCTCCTGCAGGAACTGCCGGAAGTCGAGGCGCCGCCAGAAGGCGGCCAGGTCGTCGGGATCCGGCTGCGTGGCGCGCACGGCGTCCTCGTCGAGCTCGATCGGCGCATCGCGGGCGATGGTGGCCAGCCGCTTCGACAGCCGGGCCTGGTCGGCGAACTCGACCAGGCTGTCGCCGCGCTTGCCCTTGATGCCCGGCGCGGCGGCCAGCAGGCCCTCGAGATCGCCGTGCTCGTCGATCAGCTTGGTCGCCGTCTTCGGCCCGATGCCGGGCACGCCGGGGATGTTGTCCGAGCTGTCGCCGGCCAGGCCCAGGATGTCGGTGACCTGCTCGGGCTGGACGCCGAACTTCTCGACGACCTCGGCCCGACCGATGTCCTTGTCCTTGCCGTCCCACAGCGTGACGTTGCCGTCGACGAGCTGCATGAAGTCCTTGTCGGCGGTGACGATGACGCAGGGTCGGCCGGTGGCCGCCCACTTGTAGGCCAGCGTGCCGATGACGTCGTCCGCCTCGTAGCCCTCGAGCTCGAGCACCGGGATGCCCAGCGCGGCGACCGCCTCGCGGCACAGCGGGAACTGGGCCTTCAGGTCGTCGGGGCGCTCGCTGCGGTTGGCCTTGTAGTCCGGGTACAGGTCGTTGCGGAAGGTGGGGCCGGGCGGATCGAAGGCGACGGCGATGTGGGCCGGCTGGCGGTCGCGGATCAGGTTCATCAGCAGGCGGGTGAAGCCGAAGACCGCGTTGGTGGGCGTGCCGTCGAGGGCGGTCATCGGCGCGCGCAGGCCGTAGTAGGCGCGGAAGATGAAGCCGGAGCCGTCGACGAGGTACAGGGTGTCGGTGTCGGGCATGGGGCGCTCGTGTCGGGGGCGGGGCCGGGGGACCGGCCCAAGGTATCAATGTGAGGCGCGGGGCGGAAGGGCGCCCGCCCGGGCGCTACCAGCGGCCGCGCAGGTAGATCGCCAGGAACAGCTGGGCGCCCAGCAGGCCGCCGAGCAGCCAGAGGACGAAGGTGACGGGGCCGACGCCCAGGATGCGGGTGTCGGACGCCGGCGGCACCAGCGCGCCGGCCAGCACCAGGGTGGCGGCGATGCCGAAGAGGATGGCGCGGTTGTTCCGGCGGTCGCGGGCCTCTTCGAGCTGCTCGCGCTGGGTGTACTCGATGCCCAGGGCGAGGCGGCCATCCTCGATCTGCTCGAGGAACTGGCTGGCGGTGACCGGGAACTGGCGGCCGAAGCGGGCGAAGGCGTGCAGGGTGTCGGCGCCGGCGCGCAGCACGCGCTCGGGGCTGTAGCGCTCGGCGACCAGGCGCTCGACGTAGGGGCGACACTCGGCCAGCAGGTCGAGGTCGGGCGCGACCAGCTTGCCGATGCCCTCGACGGTCATCAGCGCCTTGAAGAACATGGTGTAGTCGGGCGGGATGCGCACGCGGTGGCGCACCGCGCCGTCGATGAGATCCTTGAGGATCACGCCGAAGTCGACGTCGGCCAGCGAGGCGTTCGAGAAGTGGAAGTCGAGCAGCTCGGTGACGTCCTGCTCCCACGCGCCGTAGTCGATCGACCCCGTGCGGATGCTGATGTCGTACAGGTTGCGCGCCACGCCCTCGTGGTTGCCGGTCACGATGTTCAGCAGGAGGTCGGCCATCACGTCCTTCTGCGTGCGGGTCATGCGCCCGACGAGGCCGAAGTCGATGAGGCCCACGCGGCCGTCGCGCAGGATGAGCAGGTTGCCGGGGTGCAGGTCGCCGTGGAAGAAGCCGTCCTCGAACACCATCTTGAACACCATGCGCACGCACTCGCGCGCGATGGGCTCCATGGCGTGCCCTTCGGCGGCGGCCTCGGTGATCTTGGTGGCGGTCAGGCGCTCCATCACCAGGATGGTGTCGCTCGAGACGTCCTTGTACAGGCGGGGGACGTGGATCGAGTCCCAGGCCTCGAAGTTGCGGGCGAAGCGCTGCAGGTTCTGGGCTTCGAAGCCGAAGTCGAGCTCTTTGCTGATGGCGCGGTCGAACTCGCGGGCGATGTCGACCGGGCCGAAGGCGGCGGCCTCGGGGACGGCGTTCTCGAGCTGCTTGGCGACGAAGTAGAGGATGTTCAGATCGCTCTGGATGGTGGCGCGGATGCCCGGGCGCTGCACCTTGACGACGACGTCCTCGCCGCCCTCGAGGCGGGCGGTGTGCACCTGGGCGATGCTGGCCGAGGCGAGGGGGGCCTCGTCGAAGTCGCGGAAGACGGTGTCGAGGGGGGCGCCGAGGGAGCGCTCGACGACCTCGCGCGCCTGCTCGAAGGGGATGGGCTGCACGCGATCCTGCAGCGACTTGAGCTCGTCGCACAGGGCCTGGGGCACCAGGTCCGGGCGGGTGGAGAGGATCTGGCCCAGCTTCACGAAGGTGGGGCCGAGATCCTGCAGCGCGAGGGTGATGCGCTCGAACTGGGAGAGGGCCTGGACGTCGGGATCGCGCTTCTCGACCAGCAGGCCGACGATCGCCTTGTCCTGCAGGTGCCAGGTCTCGACGACGTGGCCCAGGCCGTGGCGCACCAGCACCGCGGCGATCTGGCGCAGGCGCGCCATGTCCTTCAACGCCGTGCGGGCGGCGCGGACATTGGTGTAGACGGCGCGCATGGTCGACATGGCCGCGCATCCTAGCCGGTCGGGTGGCCCTTGGCGACGGTGGATTGTGCGGCGCTCGTGGGCTAGGGTCGCCGCGCCGCGAGGAGTGCATGTTCCTGACCCCCGTCATCTGGGCCGTCCTGTCGATGCTGGTCTGGGCGACGCTGGCGCTGACGCCGCCGGCGTACGCGCCGGTCGGCTGGGCGGCGTCGGTGCTCTGCGCGACGCTGGTGGTGGCCACCTGGGTGGTGTTGCAGCTCGATCGGCGCCACCCGTTTCCGGTGCCGCCGCGCATCTGGCGGGCGCCGGCGCCCTGGATGTTGGGGGCGGCGGCGGTGGCCGGTCTGGGCTTCACGATCTTCGCCAGCGAGCTGGGCAACATCGTGCTCAGCATGCAGGACGCGCCGCTCGCGGCGCCGCCGCCGGACGCCGGGCGTGGGGTGCCGTGGGTCAACGCGCTGGTCGTGGGGCTGATCCACCCGGTGTGCCTGCTGCTGGTGGCGCAGGGGGTTGTGCAGCGGGTGCTGCTGCTGGCGCGCTTCGGGCCGTGGATCGTGGTCGCGTTGACGGCGGTCATCGCGTCGATCGGGGATCTGTTCGGGGTGTGGCCGCAGCGGGTGTTCATGCTCGGGCTGCCCGCGTGGCTGTACCTGCGTAGCCTGTCGCTGGGGCTGGCCTTGGCGGCCTATCTGCCCGGGCGGCTGATCGCGGCCGCGCTCGAGCTCGGGTTCCGGCCGGGCATCCCCGGCTTCGATCTCGTGGCGGCGGACGCGGTGCTGTTCCAGCCCATCTGGTTCGACCTGCTGGGGGCGGCGCTGGTGGTGGCGGGCGTGGCGCCGCTGCTGGCGGCGATGGTCGCCGCGCGGCGTGACGACGCCGAGCCGGACGAGGCCGACGCGTGAGCCGGGCCATCGGGATCGCCTCGCTCGTCTGGGGCGCGTCGATCCTGCTGTCGCGGCTGCTGGGGCTGGTGCGCGAGGCGGTCATCGGCCGGGTGCTGGGCGGTGGCGCCGAGGCCGACGTGTTCTTCCTCGCGTTCGTCATCCCCGACTTCCTGAACTACCTGCTCGCCGGCGGCGTGCTGTCGATCGTGTTCATCCCGATCTTCCAGGGGCACCTGGCGCGGGGGGACGCGGCCGCCGGCTGGCGGGCGTTCAGCGTCATCGCGAACTTTCTGCTGGCGGCGCTGACGCTGGCGACCGCGGCGCTGTGGGTGGCCACGCCGGCGCTGACGCCCCTGGTGGGACCGGGGTTGGACGCCGCGGGCGACGCCGAGCTGGTGCGGCTGGTGCGCATCGTGCTGCCGGCGCAGATCTTCCACCTGGTGGGCGGGCTGCTGTCGGCGACGCTGATGGCGCGCGACCAGCACCGGCTGCCCGCGCTGGCGCCGCTGATCTACACGGCGTGCATCATCGTGGGCGGGCTGGCGTTGGGGCCGTCGCTGGGGGCGGCGGGGTTCTGCTGGGGCGTGCTGGTGGGGTCGGTGCTGGGGCCCTTCGGGTTGCCGTTGTACGGCGCGGTGCGGCAGAAGGACTTCGCGTGGAACGTGAAGTTCTCGCTTCGAGATGCTGATTTCAAGACGTACATCTGGCGGTCATTGCCGGTGATGCTGGGCTTCTCGGTGGTGGCGGTCGACGACTGGATCGTGAAGCACCACGCGACCGAGGTGGCTGAGGGGGCGGTGGCGCGGCTGCAGTACGCGCGCACGCTGATGAAGGTGCCGATGGGGGTGTTCGGGCTGGCGGCGGGGGTGGCGGCCTATCCGACGCTGGCGCGGCTGGTGGCCGAGGGCAAGCCGGGCGAGATGTTCGCGACGCTGATGAGGGCGCTGCGGCTGATGGTGGTGCTGGCCGCGGTGGCGGGGGCGGCGCTGGCGGCGTCGGCCGAGGACGTGGCGACGGTCATCTGGGGGCTGCGGCGGTTCTCGCCGACGGCGCTGGCCGACATCGGGTTGTACACGGGGCTGTTCTGCCTGGGGCTGTGGGCGTGGTCGGCGCAGATGCTGGTGGCGCGGGGCTTCTACGCGCAGGGCAACACGTGGTTGCCGACGCTGAGCGGGACGGTGGTGGCGGCGGCGGCGTTCCCGCTGTACGGGGTGCTGGCGGCGCGCTGGGACGCGGGCGGGCTGGCGGTGGCGTCGTCGGCGGCGATCTCGGCGTACGTGGCGGTGCTGTTGGGGCTGCTGCGGCGCTCGGTCGGCGGCGCGCCGGGCGTGGGCGGCTTCTTCGGGGTGCTGGCGCGGGTGGCGGTGGCGGCGGTGGTGGGGGCGGTGGCCGGCTGGGCGCTGCGGGGGTGGCTGGCCGACACGACGGGGCTGCCGGCGCTGGTGCGCGGGGCGGTGGCCGGGGTGGCCGGTGGGGGCGTGGCGGTCAGCGTGTCGATCGCGCTGGGGGTGGGTGAGGTGCGGGTGGTGCTGCGGCGGGTGATGGGGCGGGTGCGGCGGCGGTAGGGGGTGAGGGCGCGCTTTGGGTGGGGCGGCGTCGTTTTCGTGCAACACGCCGGCGCTTTGTCCGATAACCCCACATCGGGTGGGTGGGGGTTGGGGATGGCGGAAGCGCGCGGCCCCCGGCTCACCCCGCGCCGACCAGGTGGTCGGCCACGTGCTGCGCCAGCGCATAGATGCTCACCTGCGGGGGCACCCCGATCGACGTCGGAAACAGCGAGCCGTCGGCCACCCACAGGCCGGCGAGCTGGTGGTGCCGACCGTCGCTGGCGACGACGCCGCGGCGCGGATCGTCGCTCATCGGGGCGGTGCCCATGGGGTGGACGGCGCTGACGTCCACCTCGCCGGGGGTGATCGGCTGGGCGGCGAGCACATCGGGGTCGTCGGCCGGGCCGAGCGTCGTGCCGTGGCGGTCGACCACCACGACGCGCTTCGCGCCGGCGGCTTGCAGCAGGCGCGCGCAACGGCTGAGGCCGCGGGCCAGCTCGGCGCGGTCGTCCGCGTCCAGCGCGTAGTCGATGCGCAGGCCCAGGTCGCCGTCCGAGCGCACGCGGCCGGCGGTGTGGTCGTGCAGCATGGCGGTCAGGGCGCCGAGGTGGGGCAGGCGGCGCATCAGGTCGCGGTGCGCCTCGGCGTGGCCCGGGATCATCGTCGCCACGCCCACCGGGTGGCCGAACACGGGCACGATCCAGGTGCGGTCGGCGGCGCCGGGGCGCAGGTCGAGGTGTTCGGTGCACTCGTAGGTCTGCGGGATGCCGCGCCAGGCCTCGATGGGCTCGTCGAACTCGCCGGCGACGATCACCGCGGGGTGGATGCGCAGGGTGCGGCCCGCCTGCGCGTGGGGGTCGGGCACGGACGATCGGTGCAGCAGCGCGGCGGTGCCGGTGGCCGAGGCCGACAGGCACACGCGCGGCGCCTCGATGGTGATGCGGCCGAGAGGCGCGTGGGTGGTCGGGTCCAGCGCGACGGCCAGAACGCCGTTCACTCGGCGCCCGTCGTGGCGCACGCGGATGGCCTGGGCGTGGCTCAGCACCACGCCGCCCGCGGCCACCAGCCGGGGCACGAACACCTTCAACGCGTTGTTCTTGGCGTCGTACGCGCAGCCCACTTCGCAGAAGCCCGATCCGATGCAGCCGGTTCGGTTGTGCGCCAGCCCGCCGCCACGCCAGCCCAGCGCCTGGCACCCGCGCTCGAGCATCCGGTTGTGTGCGTTCCAGCGCTCGGGGGCGACCTTCTCGACGGCCAGCAGCCCCTCGGTGCGCGCGTACAGCTCTTCCCAGCGCGCGGGCGCCAGGTGCTCGAGGCCGAACCGGCGCGCCCAGTCGTCACGGATGGCGTCGGGAATGCGCTTGCACAGGTTCAGGTTGTGCAGCGACGAGCCCCCGACGCCGCGCCCCTGCAGCACGCGCGTGTGGCGGTCGGCGGTGGTCTGGTTGCCGCCGTACCACAGCAGGCGCGGCAGCATGTCCTCTTCGCGCTGGTTCATCTGCCCGGGCGTCGTCAGGGCGCCCGCCTCGAGCATCACCACCTTCAGGCCCGCTTCGGCCGCGCGCGCGGCGACGGTCGCGCCGCCGGGCCCCGAGCCGATCACGCACAGGTCGGCGCGCAGGCGGCCGGGCAGCGGCAGGTCGGCGGCGTCGTGGATCATCCGCCGGCCTCGGTCGCCGCGCGGGCCGCGGGCGGCGGGCGCAGCGCGCGGCGTCCCAGCCGACCGCCGGCCGCGCCGGGGCTGGCCTCGAATCGCTCTCCGGGTTCGCGCCGCATCACGCCGCCTCCCAGCCGTCCGGCGCGCGACCGCGGGGCGCGCGTAGGGCGTCGTAGGCGTCCGCTCGGCGCTCCGGCGCCACCAACGGTCCGCCGTAGCCGATGGCGCGCCACGACACCTCCTCCTGATACAGCCCCACCAGGCACAGATCGCGCAGGCCGCGGTACAGCAGGTGGCCGCCCGCCGGCAGCTCGGCCAGGTGGGCGAGGTAGCGGGCCCGGTCGTCGCGGTCCAGATCGCTGAACCGGCTGACGTGGCCGGCGGCCAGGGTGCCGTGCTCGACGGCCGCCAGCAGCGCGCCGATCTCGCGGCGCATGGACGCGGGGAAGGTGCGCGTGAAGGCCTCGACGGCCTCGGGCACGGCCTCCACGGCTGGCCGCAGCGCCGGCTCGTCGGGGGCGACGACCTCGGCGGCGGCGCGCAGCACCGCGGCCTCCCACGCGGCCAGGTGCCCGGCGCCGGGGGCCGGCGGCGGGTAGCCCGCGGTGCGCCACAGCGCGAACGCGGTGAGGCCGGCCGCCGCGCCGCCGAGGATGAACGTGCGCCGCCGCACGCCGCGCCCCTCGAGCCGGGCGCGCAGGGCAGCGGGCAGGCGCTCGCGCCAGTCGGGCGCCGTCGGCAGCGGCGCGTCGCGCCGGGGCGTCGTCCACAGCAGGACGGTCTGCCCGGCCGGCGGCGCCGCGAGCAGCGCGCTGTACGCTTTGCCGGTGTAGATGGGCTCGCCGGGCAGGCCGGCGTCGCGCAGCCGCTCGGCGGTGCGCCGGGACACGTCGCTCGCGACGCCGTAGGCCGGCCCGGCGTAGCGGTGGTCGACGCGGATCTCGGCCAGCGGACGCGCCGGCAGATCGACGCCCTGCGCGCGCGCCCAGTCCGCGGCGGCGCGCGCCAGGCGCCGCGCTCGGGCGGCGCTGGCCCAGGGTCGCTCGACGGCCGCGCCGGCGCACACGACGGGCGGCGCGGAGAACGCCCAGCCCAGGCCCAGGGCCAGGCCCGCGGCGGTGCCGCCCGAGCCCAGCGGGACGTCGATCCGGTCCGGCCGCGGCAGCTCGCCGGCCGCGATCTGGTCGGCCAGCTCGAGGGCCGCGAGGGCCACGCCGAGGACGCCGGGCGGGTGGCTGCCGCCCGGGCCGATGGTGCGTGCGCCCTGATGCGTCGCGCCGACGAACAAGCCGGGCCGGCGCAGCGCGAGGCGTGTGCGGGTGTGCGCGAAGGTGAGGGCGCGCGCGTGGCTGGCGGTGAACGCGAGGTTGGCCTCGACCGCGGCCTCGACGGGCTCCCAGAACAGGTGGGCGTCGAAGGGGACGCCGGCGTCGCGGGACGCAGCGGTCAGGGCGACGAGGTGGCCCGAGCCGAGGGCGCCCATCGAGGTCCAGGCGGGGGCGTCGGCGAAGGGCGGGGCGGCGAGCAGCAGGTCGAGCTTGCGGACCTTGGTGCCGCCGCCGAGGGCGGGGATCAGGTCGTCGCGCTTGGCGCCCAGCCAGCGCAGGCCGAGGGCCGCGGCCAGCCCCGGGAGCGCGACGACCGGTGTGGCGTCGCTCACCCAGCCGCGGCGGGGCAGGCCGCGCAGGGCGGCGAGGGCGTCTCGATGCAAGGGAGGCCGGCTCATCGTCGTGAGGCCCAGGCAGCAGGGGGCTCCAGTGTGCCGATCGGGCCCGCCGAGGCCAAGCGCTTCGGGCGCGCGGGCCTCGCGGTCGGGTGCCGCGGTCGGAGAAGAAAACTGGACGCAGGGGCGCGTAAGTTCGTTTGTTTGGCCCGACCCCCGAGGCGACCCCCGAGGTGAGGCTTCACGCGTGCGGTCCACCACTGGGACGTCGAGGTCACAGTGCGCCCGTGCGTCGAGTGGGGTCGACCGTTCCCGGCGCGCGCAGCGACCCGGGCGGGCTGCCGGCGCGCGGCTTGCTGGGTGGTGACGGCGACGATGTCATCGAGACGGGGGATGCCATGCGACGCATCGAATGGGCCGTGGCCTGCGGGCTGGCACTGGCGTTCGCTGGCTGCCTCGGGACGGAGGCCGGGCTCGAGGCGTCGATGGGCGGCGACGCCTCGAGTGGAGGCGATGCCGCGGACGCGCCTGGGGCGCCGGGCGACGACCAGGTCGCGGGAGGCGGGGCCGCGGACGGCGGCGCGGCCGACGAGGGCCCCCTGGGGCGGGGCGGCGTCGGCGATCCCTGGCGCGACGGACGGCGCGCTGGGCCCCGCGGGCTGTCTCCCTTCGAGGATCCCTGCCGCACCCTGCGGCCCACGATGCCGTACACCGACGGCGACGACGTGCTGGTCGGCACGCCCGGCCGGGACGTCATCTTCGGCGGCGGCGGCAACGACACCATCCGCGGCCTCGGCGGCGACGACGTCATCTGCGGCAACGCGGGCGAGGACACCATCTACGGCGACGACGGCGACGACTACATCGACGGAGGGCTGGGCCGCGACAAGCTCTACGGTGGCACCGGCGCCGATCTGATCCACGGTCGCAGCGGCGGAGACTGGCTGTACGGGCAAGCCGGCGACGACGATCTGTACGGCGATCTGCTGGACGACCATCTGTCGGGCGGCGCCGGCGACGACCTGCTGGTCGGCGGTCACGGCATCGACGTCATGGACGGGGAGGCCGGTGACGATTGGCTGCGTGGCGACACCAACCGCGACGAGATGGTGGGCGGCCCGGGCGTCGACACGGTCAGCTTCATGACCGCCACGCCGCCCGGCCAGCCGCTGGGGGGCCTCGACGGGGTGAACGGCGTCGCGGTGGACAACACGAACCCGGCGCAGGGCCGGGCGGCCGGCGACGGTACGCCGGAGCGCCTCGCGGGCGTCGAGGTCGTCATCGGCTCGGCCTTCGACGATCACCTGGCGGGCGGGGGCGGCACGCGGCGGCTGGTGGGCGGCTACGGCGACGATCGCCTCGACGCCGCCGACGGGGTCGTCGCGGAGCAGGGGCCGGGCGTCCCGACGGGTCCGACCGTGGCGCTGGCCACGGGCCCGGTCGACCTGGGGCTGCTGCTGCTGCCGGGGCCGGGCGACGCCGACGATCACTTCGTCGTGTCCATGGCCGGCGCGGTGGTGCAGGTCCGCAGCGGCGGGCCTCTGGTGGCCGGCGAAGGCTGCGTCCAGGGCGACGACGACCACCACGTGCGCTGCGATCTGCCCACCGAGCTGCGCTTCGTCGTCGGCTACGGCGGCGACGGTGACGACACGCTGGTGCTCGAGGGCGACGGCTTCCCCCGCGATCTCACCGCGACGCTCGACGGCGGCCGCGGCAACGACGTGCTGGACGGGCACCCGGGGCAGGACATCCTCTTCGCCGGCAAGACCGGGAACGACCTGCTGCTGGGGCGGGCCGGCGACGACGCGCTGCTCAGCCTCAGCCAGGACGCCGACATCCTGGAGGCGGGCAACGGCAACGACCAGCTCGTGACGAACGACCCCTGCGGGGGCCACCGCTTCGTCGGTGGCGGCGGCATCGACGTCGGGGGCTTCGCGCGCGTCGGCACCCACTTCCCGACCGCGGCCGAGCGCCGCCGGCAGCGCATCGAGGCGCAGCTGGGCTTCCGCGCCTTCCAGCCGGCCTTCTGCGAACGCGACCAGGGCACACAGCTGGCCGCCGACATCGAGATCCTCGAGGGGGCCGGCGGCGACGACCTGCTGATCGGGGGCCCCGGCGACGACACGATCTGGGGTTGGGGCGGCGACGACGAGATGCGGGGCTTGGGCGGCGACGACACGCTCGAAGGTCACGACGGCGACGACGACCTGTACGGCGGCCCGGGGCGCGACATCCTGCGCGGTGGCCCGGGCTTCGACCGGCTGCACGCGGCCGATCGCGAGGTCGACCGGCAGATCGACTGTGGGCCCAACGGCGGCACGGCGGTCAGCCGGGACGGGGCGGATCCGCCGGCGGCGCGCTGCGAAGACGGCGGCGGAGGAGGCGGCGGGGGCGGGGGGCCCGACTGCGGCGATCCTGGGCTGATGTGCTGCGACGGCGGCGACGCCTGCCCGGGGCAGGGCAACGCGTGCTTCTCGGGCACCTGCCGGCGCTGCGGCGAGGCGAGCCAGGTGTGCTGCCCCGGTGACAGCCCGTGCCCCTACCCGGGCGTGAACTGCAAGGACGGCACCTGCCGGCAGTGTGGCGACCCGGGGCAGCCCTGCTGTGCGGGCGAGGACAAGTGCCCGGGCCCGGGCAACGCCTGCTTCGGTGACACCTGCCGGCGCTGCGGCGAGGCCGGCCAGGTGTGCTGCCCGGGCGAGCGGCCGTGCCCCGAGGCGGGCGTCAACTGCGTGGACGGGACGTGTCGGCGGTGCGGTGAGGCGGGCCAGATCTGCTGCCAGACCGACAACCCGTGCCCCGAGGCGGGCGTGAACTGTGTCGATGGCACCTGCCGGCGCTGCGGCGCCGTCGATCAGATCTGCTGCGGCGGCGAGCGGCGCTGCCCGGAGGCGGGCGTGAACTGCGTCGACGGGCGCTGCCAGCGTTGCGGCGACGTGGGGCAGATCTGCTGCGGCGGCGAGAGGCCGTGCCCGGAGGCGGGCGTCAACTGCGTCGACGGCACCTGCCAGCGCTGCGGGGCGGCGGGGCAGATCTGCTGCCGAAACGACAGCCCGTGCCCCGAGGCCGGGGTGAACTGCGTGGACGGCACCTGCCGGCACTGCGGCCGCCCCGGCCAGCCGTGCTGCGGCGCTGAGCGCGACGCCTGTCCCGGCGCCGACGTGGCCTGCGTGGCCGGCACCTGCCAGACCTGCGGCGGCACGGGCCAGGCGTGCTGCCCCGGCGACTCGCCCTGCCCGGCGTCGGGCGTCCACTGCATCGGCGGCACCTGCCAGGCCTGCGGCGGCCCCGGTGAGCCCTGCTGCCGCAACGACCAGCCCTGTCCGGGAGGCGGCTTGGCGTGCGCGGGCGGCACCTGCCAGCCCTGCGGCGACCCCGGCCAGACCTGCTGCCCCGGCGACCGGCCCTGCCCGGACGCGGGGGTGAACTGCATCGCCGGCACCTGCCGCCACTGCGGCAACCCGGGCCAGCCCTGCTGCAACAGCGGCGACGCGTGCCCGGGGGGCGGCAACGCGTGCTTCGACGGCACCTGCCGCGGCTGCGGCGGGCGGGATCAGCTGTGTTGTCCGAGCAACACGCCCTGCCCCAGCCAGAACCTGACCTGCCGCGCGGGGTACTGCCGGCGACGGTAGGCGGCCGGGGGTGGAAAAGTGGAAAAGTGGGCCGGTTGGTTTGTTTGTGTGGCACGACCCCTTGGGCGGGGGCGATTTCGTGCAACACGCCGGCGCTCTGTCCGATAACCCCACATCGGGTGGGTGGGGGTTAGGGATGGTGGGGCGGGAGCGGCAGCGGGCAGGGGCAGGGGCAGGGGGCAGAGGCAGGGGCAAGGGCCCGTGGGGGCGGGCCCACGGGGGTCAGATCTCCATGTGCGTGTGGAACTGCAGCTCGGGGTACTGCTGGGCCGTGTAGTCCATCACGAAGTGGCTGTTCGCGATGAACGTGAGGTTGTCGGCCAGGTCGCGGAACAGGCGGCGCTTGTTCTCGTGGGTGAACTTCTCGAGGGCCTTGGGATCGTCGCTCGTGACCCAGCGGGCGGCGCTGACCTCCATGGGCTCGAAGCGGGCGCGCACGCGGTACTCCTCGCTGAGGCGCGACGCGATGACGTCGAACTGCAGCGCGCCGAGGGCGCCGAGGATGTAGGCGGTGCCCTCGAGGGGGCGGAACAGCTGGGCGGCGCCCTCTTCGCTCAGCTGCTCGAGGCCCTTCACCAGCGCCTTCGACTTGAGCGGATCCAGCAGGATGGCGCGGCGGAACAGCTCGGGGGCGAACGCCGGGATGCCGGTGAACTTGAGGTCCTCGCCCTCGGTGAAGGTGTCGCCGATGCGGATGCCGCCGTGGTTGTGCAGGCCGATGATGTCGCCGGGGAAGGCCTCTTCGGTCACCACGCGGTCCTGCGCCAGGAAGGTGGTCGCGTTGTTGATCGCCATCATCTTGCCGGTGCGCACGTGCTTCAGCTTCATGCCGCGCTGGTAGTGGCCGCTGACGATGCGCACGAACGCCATGCGGTCGTGGTGCTGCTTGTCGAGGTTCGCTTGGATCTTGAAGCAGAAGCCGGTCAGCGGCTCCTCCTTCGGCTCGACCAGGCGCGTCTCGGTGGGGCGCGCCTGGGGCGGCGGCGCCTTGCGCACGAACTGGTCGAGCAGCTCGCGCACGCCGAAGTTGTTGATCGCGCTGCCGAAGAACACCGGGGTCTGCTGGCCGGTGGCGAAGGCCTCGGGGTCGAAGGGGTCGAGCGCGCCGAGCAGCTCGACGTCCTCGCGCAGCTTGTCGGCCTTGGCCCGGCCCACCCAGTCGTCCAGCCGACTGTCGTCGAGCGACTCGAGCACCACCCGCTCGTTCTTCCGGCCGCGCTGCGTCGGCTCGTAGAACACCACCTGCTTGTTGACCAGGTCGTAGACGCCCTCGAAGCGCTGCCCCATGCCGATGGGCCAGGTCATCGGCACGCAGGCCAGGCCCAGCGTCTCTTCGACGTTCTCCATCAGCTCGAAGGGGTCGAGCCCCTCGCGGTCGAGCTTGTTGCTGAACGTCACCACCGGCGTGTCGCGCAGCCGGCAGACGTCCATCAGCGCGCGCGTGCGCGCCTCGACGCCCTTCGCGTTGTCGAGCACCATCAGCGCCGAGTCCACCGCGGTGAGCACCCGGTAGGTGTCCTCGCTGAAGTCCTCGTGGCCCGGCGTGTCGAGCAGGTTGACCGCGAAGCCCTCGTAATCGAAGGACATCACCGACGTGCTGACCGAGATGCCGCGCTGCTGCTCCATCGCCAGGAAGTCCGACGTCGCGTGGCGCGACGCCCGCCGCGCCCGCACCGCGCCGGCCATCTGGATGGCTCCGCCGAACAGCAGCAGCTTCTCCGTGATGGTGGTCTTGCCGGCGTCCGGGTGGCTGATGATGGCGAACGTTCGCCGCCGCTTCAGTTCGTCGATGCGTCCCATGGCGGCGCATCCTGGCGATCGGCGGTGACGGCGTCAACCGAGCGCGTAACGTCGCGCGGGGGGCGCCCGTAGGCGGGGACATGCGATACCTCACCGCGATGTCCCTGATGCTGGTCGCCTGTACCGTCCGCGCCGAAGGCCCCGAGGAGTACGGCGACGTCCACTGGAACCGAGACGCCGCCGCGGCGCAGACGAAAGCCAAGGCCAGCGGCAAACCCATCCTGCTCCTGTTCACCGAGGTCCCGGGCTGCTCGACGGTCAAGGGCTACGCGAAGCGCGTCCTGAAGGACGACCTGCTCGTCGAGGCCGCCGAGACGCTGTTCGTGCCCCTCGTCATCCACAACAACACCGACCAGGGCACGCCCGACCGCGCGCTGCTCGATCGCTTCGGCGAGGCGGCGTGGAACAACCCCGTCCTGTACGTCGTGGACGCCGATCTGAAGCCGCTCGTGCCGCGCCTGGCGGGCGACTACACGCCGGTGGGCACGGCGGCCACGATGGTCGCCGGCCTCGAGAAGGCGGGCCGCCCGGTGCCCACCTGGCTGCGCGCGAAGTCGGCCCGCGCCGACGGCGCGGCCGTCTATCAGATGTACTGCTTCTGGAGCGGCGAGGCCGCCCTGGGTGGCCTGCCCGGCGTCGTCTCGACGTCGCCCGGCTTCCACGACGGCGCCGAGGTGGTGGCCGTGCGCTTCGACCCCCGCGTCACCGACGCCGACACCCTGGCCAAGCGCGCCGGCGTGAAGCGCGTCGACGCGAAGCCGGAGGCCGTGCGCCCGGCGCCGAACGACCGCAACTACCGCCTGAAGCGCTCGCCCCTGGCGTCGCTGCCCCTCGACGAGACCCAGCAGACCCGCGTGAACGCCGCCCTGGCCGCCGGCGCCGATCCCATGCCCTTCCTCAGCCCTCGCCAGCGGGCCCAGGCGTCGCGCTGATCACAGGTCGTGGCGGAACGCGATGCCCACGCTGTGGATCACCCCGCCCGCGGTGTAGTCGCCCACCGGATCCGCGGCCCCCAGCGACTTCTCGACCGGCTGATCCGCCATCAGCGTCGCTTGATACACCACGTCGAACGTCACCGGGTTCTGCCGCACCTCGAGCGGATCGGCGAACGTGAACCCGGCGCCGATCGCGAACAGGTGCGCGTCGTTGTCGACGTAGTTGAACGTGCCGGTGGGCACCGGCGCGGGGCTGGGGCGCCAGGTGTAACCGGCGCGCAGCCGCACCACCTCGTGCGGCCGGTGCTCGACGCCCAGCCGCACCACCGGCACGTCGCGGAAGTTCAGCTCGACCGGCGCCCCGTTGCCCACGTCCAGCCGCTCGCCCAGGCCGAGACCCTCGGCGAGCTCGCCGCCGATGTCGATCGTGAAGCTGGGTGAGGGGTCCGGCGCCAGCGACCAGAACGCGTAGCCCAGCTCGCCGCTGACCAGCAGGTTGGCCGGCGCGATGTCGTAGGCCGCCCCCAGGTTCAGGTAGTGCGGGCTGTAGAGCACGGTCCCGCGGATGTCGATGTCGAGATCGACGAGCTGGTCGATCACGATGCTCGTCGGCAGCGCGAAGTCCAGCTGGATGGCCTGCCGATACGAGAACCCGACGTCCAGCCCCTCGAGCGGCCGCACCAGCACGCCGGCCACCGCCGACGCCGCGGGGCTGATCTCGACCTCGACCGCCTGGCTGCGCACTCGCCGGTTGGCCAGCTCGAGGTGCACGTCCACCGCGCCGTCCAGGCTGGCCAGCACCTGCACGCCGCCGCCGACGCTGAGCCAGGGCGTGATCTCGAACGCCCCGGCGGCCAGCACCACGAACTTGTCGGGCAGGTTCTGGTACCGATAGAACTGCGGCACCTGCGGGTCGACGCCCTCGCCGCGCAGCAGGTTGACCGTGGGCAGGTAGGCCGTCAGCGCCACCGCCACCCGGTTGTCGATCAGCCCCCCGAGCGGGAACAGCATGCCCAGGTTGAAGCCGCTGAACGCCGGCGGCAGCTCGTGGTCGACGTAGGCCTCGGGCGGCCCGGCGAAGTCGCGGTCGAGCGTCAGGCGCGGGAAGGTCGCGACGAAGCCCGCGCCCACGCCCACCTTCTTGCGCCGCGTCAGCCCGGCGGGGTTGTAGAACGCCGCGGTGTAGTCGTCGGCGACGGCGGCCTGCGCGTTGCCCATCGCGGTGCCGCGCGGGTTGAAGCCGTAGATGTCGAGCACGCTGGCCTGCGCGGGGGCGGTCAGCAGCAGCGCGGCGAGCAGCGCCCGGCGCCTCATCGGGTGGGCTCCAGCGCCGGCGGCTGGCAGCCCTTCAGGATCGAGCGCACCACCGACAGCAGCTCCTCGACGCCGCCCGCCCGCACCAGCGTCACCAGCTCGGGCAGCACCCGCCGCGCGGTCTGATCCTCGAGCAGCACCACCCCGACGCTCACCAGCGCCCGCCGCAGCTCGGCGTCCTCGCCCAGCGCCCGCAGGATGGCGTTCACCGGCGCCAGCGCGGCGTCCACCTGCGGATCGGCGGCCAGGTCGGCCAGCGCGGCCAGCAGCCCGTCGAAGTCGATCGCCGCGCTGACGAACAGGTCGTAGGCGAACCAGGTGAACACCGGATCGCGGGGCAGCGGCGCCGCGTCGCCGGGCACCAGCGCGCAGCGTGGCACCCCGTACAGATCGCAGCACACCACGTCCTGCAGCGCCGGCAGCACCGCGCGCTCGGGCGCCAGCACCGCGGCCAGATCGGCCAGGAAGGTCGACAGCGGCGGCTCGTCCAGCGGCAGCAGGTCGATGCCCGACAGCGGCCGGATCACGTCGTCGGCCACCGTGAACCCGGGCGCCACCAGCGCCGCGACGATGTTGCACACCAGGACCGTGAAACCATCCTTGTTCAGCGCACTTCGAAGGTCACTGCGCAGGATCTGCTGCACGATGTCCAGCGCCAGTACGTCGGCCAGGCCGCCCAGCAGGCGGGGCAGCTCGGGGGCCTGCAGCAGGGCGTCGAGCGCCTCGAACAGCGTGGCCGCCTCGCACACGGTCAGCAGGCGCCGCAGATCGGCCAGCACCTCGCCGCGGAAGGTCTCGGGCCGCGCCGGATCGCCCACGACGAAGGCCAGCAGGTCGCCGACCAGGGGCGCAAGCGCCAGCAGGCGCGGGTTCTCGGTCAGCGCCAGCAGCGCGTCGATCTCGGCCGGCTCGAGCCCCCGGATCAGGTCGAGCAGGGCGGCCAGCAGCGTCTCGAGCTGGGCGTCGCTGAGCCGCCGGCCGAGCAGGTCGGCCGTGCCCGCGAGCTGGCCGCCGCGCAGCAGGCCCAGCAGGTTGGGCGCCAGCTCCTCGGCCGAGGCGCAGGTGGCCGGCGGCAGCGCGTTGTCGGGCGCGGGGGCGTCCGCGTCGGCGCCGCAGCCGATCAGGGCCGCGCACAGCAGGCCGCTGATCAGCCTCACCGGTCGCACAGCCGCCGCAGGGCCTCGGCGTCGCGGTGGCACTTGGCGCAGCCGCGGGTGTTGACCGAGTACACGCGCCCGCAGTCGAAGCCGGGCGGGTGCGGGCTGGCGCGCACCGGCGACGGCGCGTCGGCCGCGTGGCAGGTGACGCAGGTGGACTCGCGGTGGCAGCCGACGCAGCTGGCCAGGTTGGCGCGCGCGGCGTAGCGGTGGTGCTCGGGGCCCGGCGCGCCGCCCAGCGAGCCGACGAACCCCGGCGGGTGGAAGCGCCGCGCGCCGTCGGTGGCCTGGTAGGCGAGGGGACCGGCCTCGGCGGTGACCCCGCTCTGGGCGTGGCAGTCGACGCAGAAGGTCTGCAGCCGGTGGCAGGTGCTGCAGTCGGGATCGTTGCGGCGCGCCGCCGGCGCGTGCGTCAGCAGGAACAGGCCGGGGTGCGGATCGGGCCGGCGCGCGGCCGTCGCGTGGCAGCGCGCGCAGTCCTCGGGCGCGTGGCACGTCGCGCAGGCCGGGGCGTCGGCGGCCGCGGCCGGGCCGTGGCTCCGCCCCCAGTCGCCGCGGTGATCGGGCAGGCCCGATCGCCCGCTGGGCTTCAGCGCGCCGGCGGGCAGGTCGAGGCGCAGCCGGCCGTCGGGACGGACGAGGTGGCAGGCGTCGCAGCGCGTGGGCGCGTCGCGCGCGGTGTGGCAGTCGACGCACTCGACCATGGTGGGCAGCGCGCGTTGGCCCGGCGGCCGGTCGAGATCGACGTGGCAGGTGGCGCAGTCGATGCCGGCGCGGACGTGCAGGGCGTGGCCGAAGCGCAGGGCCGCGGCGGGGCTGTCGAGGGCCGGCGGCCGGGGCAGGGCGCCGACGGTGGACGTGGCCCCCGGCGGCAGCGTCGGCGCGTACCCCGGGTGGCAGAACGCGCACGTCGGCGGATCCTCGTCACCGAAGGGATCGTGGCACTCGAAGCAGGCGGCCTCGCTGGGCAGCAGGCGGTCGCCCGGGCGCACCGAGTCCTTCGCGGCCGGGTGGCAGGTCGCGCACTCGACGTCATCGTGGGCGCGGTGCGCGAAGTGCAGCGGGTTCGTGCGCGGCGGGTACACCGCGCCCTCGGGCGCGCCCAGCAGGACGAACAGCAGCAGGGCGGGCAGGGCGCTCACCACCAATCCTCGAAGCGCACCTGGGTGAAGGCGCGCATGCGCCAGGGGTTGCGGTCGTCCTCGCTGACCGAGCCCTCGAACAGCAGGTCGATCACGATGCCTTCGGCGGCGGGCCACTCGGCGGCCAAGAGGCCCCAGCCGGCCAGGGCGTCGCGCGCGTCGCGATCCGGATCGTCCAGGTACACGGCGCCGAGGCGCGCGCGCACCGCCAGCGGCGGGTTGCCGGCGGGCAGCGGCACGGGCAGGCGGCCGAAGACGTCGCCGTGGTGGCGCACGCCGCCGTAGCCGCCGCCCACGCGGCCCTCGACGCCGACGTGGGCGGGGCCGGTGAGGCTGCCGAGATCGCGCACGGCGCGCGCGCCCGCGTCCCAGGCGATCGGGGTGCGCTCGGGCGGATCGACGGCCTCGGCGTTCAGGTCGCCGGGCGACTGCGCCCGCGTGGGGCCGGTGTCGAAGATCCGCGCGCCGCCGTCGGCGCCCAGCGACCAGCGACCGAGGGCGGCGTGCGCGCGCCCCTGCACCGCGTGGTAGGGCTGCACGCCGAAGGCGTTCCAGATGCTGTCCGCGCTGAAGGTGGGCCGGGCGCGCAGCCAGTCGAGGCCGACGCGCGCGGCCTCGCCCAAGCGCAGCGCGGCCCCGGCGCCCAGCTCGGCCATGCGCAGCCAGACGGCGTCGTAGCGCGCCCGGCCGTGCAGCTCGAGGCCGCCGCCCGGCCGCGCCGTGAGCGCGAGGCCCGCCTCCTCGCGCTGCACCTGATCGGGCTCGAACACCCGGCGCCAGGCGGCGCGCGCGGCCAGCCAGCCCACCTCGCGCGTGGCCAGCGCCAGGCCCACGACGTAGCCCGGGTCGTCGGCGAGCAGCGTGCCGTCCTCGTCGTACAGATCGGGGCCGAAGTCCGACCAGCCGCGCCGCACGGCCAGGCCGCCGCTGGCCTCGAGGGCCAGGAAGGGCGCGGCGTTGAGCGTCAGGGTGGCGCCGTCGAGCGCGTCGAAGCCGAGGGCGTCGACCAGCACGTGCCGGCCGAGGCGCGCGTCGAGCACGCCGAAGACGTCGCGCACCCAGACGTGGGCGGAGTACAGATCGACGACGGCGCGCCGGCTCTGGGCGACCGCCTGCAGGTCGCCGACGTCGGGCCCGAGGTCGCTGCCCAGCTCGAGATCGCTGGTGAAGCCCGCGCGCGGCCCCCGCGGCGCGGGCGCGCCGAAGATGTCGAGCTGCAGGCGCTGCCGCACGTCGAAGCGCTCCACCGCCACGGGGCGGGCGCCGTACCAGCGGTCGGCCAGCAGCCGCGTCTCGCTGCGCACGTGGTAGCGCGCCGGCGTCGGCCACGGGGGGGCGCCGGCTGCCGGGGCGGCGGCGCAGGCCGCGCACAGGGGCAGCAGGGCTCGGAGGCGGCGGGGCATGGCGGCCGATGGTACACGAGGCTCGGCGCGGGCCACAGGTGCGCAGAGATGTGCGTGCTATGAAAAACTTGCGCACCGCCCCGACGGGCGAGGGGCCCCCGACCGCCGGGCGCGCGGGCCCGGCGCCGCGGCACGTTCCTTGCGAACCAGCCCGCCACGCGCCCTTGGGGGGACCGATGGACCGACACCGCCGACACGCCGCAGCACGCCCTGACGTCGAGCGCGGCTTCACCCTGGTGGAGCTGCTGATCGTCATCGTGCTGATCGGCATCCTCGGGCTGATCGCCTACCCGACGATCGAGGCGTTCACGCGGACGGACTCGGAGGCCGGCGTCGCGACCGACATCGCCCGCCGGTTCAACCGCACGCGCGACGCGGCGAAGCGCCGCAACCGCGCGTACATCGTCGACTTCCCCGTCTTCGTCGGCAACCAGCCCCTCGGGCAGATGGACGTGTTCGAGGGCGGGTCGACCAGCTGCCTGACCGAGTCGGCCGCGATGCCCAACCTGCCGCTGATCGTGTCGGTGCCCTTCGGCGAGACCGTCGCCCCGGCGTTCCGGGGCAAGCAGGTCGACGCCGTCGGGCTGACCGGCTGGCTCGGCGCGGGCGACGCGAACGCCCGGCAGGCCGCGCTGCGGCTGTGCATCGCGCCCGACGGCTCGGTCTGGCGGATCGACAACGGCGCGGTCGATCCGCTCGACGGTCGCCTGCGGCTGGTGATCCGGCGCTTCGAGCCGACCGGCGGGGGCTGGGAGCCCATCGGCCCCGGCCGCGCCGTCGAGATGACCTTCGCCAGCAACGCCCGAATGGTGGTGGGACCATGAGGCACACGCGAGACGGCGCCCGCCGGGGCTTCACCATCATCGAGATCCTCATCGCCGTCTTCGTCTCGGCGGTGGGCTTCGCGGCGGTCTTCTCGCTGCAGATCGGCACGATGCAGGGCAACATCTCGGCGCGCGAGACGGCGGCCGCGATGAACCTGGCCGAGCGCTACGCCGAGCGGCTGCGGGCCGAGGCCTACGAGTGGACGGGCAGCGCGCTGCCCGGGCCGCGGCTGAACCAGCCCGCGGGCGCCTGGGCGACGCTGACCGACATCCCGCCCGGGCAGGGCGTCGATCCCCGCGACGGGCTGCCGGTCGATCAGAACGGGCTGCCCCACCAGGGGGCCGATCCCAACGGCAGCCAGCTCGTGCGGCAGCGCTTCTGCGTGCACTACTGGCTGAGCCCGCTCGACGACGTCTACGACGGCATCCTGAACGCGCGGGTGCGCGTGGTCTGGCCGCGCGACACCCTCAACCCGCAGAGCGTGGCGGCCGTGTGCACCCGGCAGGGCGCCGCCGCCTTCCAGGACAACGTCGCGCTGTTCAGCAGCGTGACGATCCCGGTGACCGTGCGGAGGCACCCGCGATGACGCGACGCTCCCTGGCCCGCGCCCGCGCCGCCGGCTTCACCATGGTGGAGCTGCTGCTGGCGGTGTTCCTGTCGGCCATCGTGCTGGTGGCGATCTACTACGTCTTCATCGCGAACTCGCAGCAGTACTACCGGCAGGAGCAGGTGGTGCAGATGCAGGAGGGCATGCGCTTCGCCCTCGAGTACCTGAAGACCGATCTGCGCAACGCCGGGCGGATGGCGGTGACCAACTCGACCGATCCGCTGCGGCGCGATCCCGGGCTGTGCGCGGCGGTACAGGGCATCAACGGCGTCGTCCTCGCCGACGACACGGCGGGCGGGCAGGTGCCGGCCATCCTCGCCAACGCGCCCAACGCGGTGCGCCCGGACGAGGTGACGATGCTGCTCGACGTCTCGGGCTCGGTGCCCCTGGCGACGCGGCGCGTGGCCGGCGCGACGGTGCTGGTGCTGCCCGAGGATCGCCAGCTGACCGGTGAGGCCCGCAGCATGCTGGCCAGCCAGGCGCGCTTCGAGAACACCTGGCGCGCCGGCCAGTTCGTCCGCATCCACGCGCTGGCGAGCGACGCCAAGGACTTCGCGGTGGTGACCGACGCCCAGTACAACGGCGGCGCGCCCACCGTGACGCTGGGCCGCAACACCTGCCTGCCGACGGGCGTGTGCGACGCGGGGGGCTGCCTGATCAACCCGGTCGAGCAGGTGCGGTACCGGCTGCTGGCGGATCCGGCGGACGCCACCAACACCAAGACCGATCTGCACCGCGAGGTGGTGGACGCGCGCAACGCGAACAACGTGCTCGAGGATCTGATCGTGGCCGAGTACGCCGTCGACCTGCAGGTGTGGGGCACCTACGACGTGCGCGGCGATCTGCCCGGCGCGCAGCCCGACGTGACGCTCGACGAGGCGCCCCAGGACGACGTGGGCAACTTCCCGGGCTTCGCGGCCGAGGGGGCGGCGATGGCCGCGCGGCCCGAGCGCCTGCGCGCGCTGAACGTGCTGCTGGCCACGCGCACGCCGCGCGAGGATCCCGAGCTGCTGGTGGCGCTGAACCTGAACAACCCCAACGCCCGCCGCGCGGCGGATCGCGTGTGGTTCGAGCTGGATCCGAACATCGACGGGTTCGCGCGGGTGGCGACGATGGTGTCCGAGGTGGCGACGCCCAACCTGGTGCGGGGGAATTGAGGATGCAGCGACACCGGACCCCCGCCCCCCATCGGCCCCGCGCCGGCCAGCGCGGCAGCGCGCTGGTGCTGGCCGTGCTGATCCTGTTCGCGATGCTGGCGCTGGGCATGCTGGCCATGCGCACCACCACCCAGAACATGGCCGGCTCGGGCAACCTGCGGCTGTCCAAGCAGGCGCGCTACGTCTCGGAGGTGGGCCTCTATCACGCGGTCACGCTGATGCAGCAGCGCGGCGCCGAGGTGCTGCGCTTGCTTGCCGGCCGCCGGGGCACCGTCGAGATCGACAGCGCCGGCGCCGTGCGTGCCCGCGACGTCGACGACAACGTGCTGGGGCAGTCCAACTACCCGGCGCCGCAGGTGCTGAACGCCGGCCCGTCCGCGACCGGCCTGGCCAACGCGGGCATGCAGCTGAGCTATCGGGTGACGGTCGACGGGTTCTCGCCCGGGCCGGTGCAGCCGGGCTACGACCCGCTCGAGATCCGCAACAACGGCGAGGTGTTCTGCATGATGCAGTTCACCGCGCGGGGCTACGTGGCGCCGAACGCGCTGCCCACCCGCGCGCAGCTCGATCCGGCCAACGTGAACCAGCGTGAGGCCGCCGCCGACACCTACGCCGAGCACAGCCTCAAGGCCGCCGTGGTGCTGGGGCCCTTCCAGACGCCCTTCTGCGTGCAGCCGTGAACGGGGGAGAAGCCATGAACCGACGATCGCATCCCAGCCGCGCGGCGCGCGTCGTGGCGGTGGCCCTCACCCTGTTCGCGGGCGCCGCGGCGGGCCAGGAGGAGGGCGGGGCCAAGCCCGAGATCATGCTGCTGGTCGACACCTCGGGGTCGATGGAGTGGCGCGAGAGCTTCGACAACAACGCCGAGCGCGATCCGATCTGCTCGCAGCCGGGCACCACCCAGCCGGATCCGGCGCTGGGCTACCAGCAGAGCCGCATCAACATCGCCAAGGAGGTGATCGCCGGCTCGGCCAAGCGCTTCCGCACCACCCAGGGCAATTGGGTCGAGAACTGGTGCATCGAGCACACGCCGACCTTCCGGGCGGGCGACGAGCCCAACTTCCCCGACGACGGGCACAGCCTGGGGGCGGACCGCAACTTCTCGCACTTCCGGCCGATGTGCTGCGACGCGGCGGTGGGTGAGACCTGCACGCGGTGGGCGCCCTGCGGCGCGGATCACGGCGTGGACGGGCGGGCCTCGGACGCGGCGGGGCCGGTGGGCATCGAGACCGACGGCATCATTCATCAGGAGCTCGAGCGCATCAAGTTCGGCCTGATGACCTTCGACACCGAGCCGGCGAACGGCACCGACGAGGCCGGTCACTACTCCTACGGCGACGACGAGGACGACGCCGAGCTGCGGGTGCCGATCGGCATCGCCAACGCGGTCAGCGGCATGTCGGGCAACGACGCGCGCGGCGTCACCGACATCAACGTCGGCGCGCGCAACGAGACGGCGCCCTTCGGGCCGCTGATCCGCGGCAGCAAGGGGCGGCTGCTCAAGGCGGGGGATCCGGCGAACGCCGATCCCCGCGGCCTCGGCGTGACCGAGGCGCCCGCGGACGTCGCGCTGCACAACCACTTCGTGATGGAGCAGGTGCGCTCGATGGTGCCCTACGGGTGGACGCCCATCTCGCCGCTGCTGCGCGATCTGGTGAAGTACTACGACGAGGAGGAGGCCACCGACCGCGCCTTCCTGTGCCGCAAGCGCGTCGCGGTGCTGATCACGGACGGCGCGCCCACCGAGTACTACGGCGGGCAGGACTGCGCCAACGACGGGGCCTGCGGGGTGCCGGGCGCGCGCTGCGTGCGCGGCGAGTGCCGCTACCCGGCGGGCTATCCCTACAAGTCGCCCACCGAGTACGCCGCGCAGCTGTACCAGGAGAAGAACGTCCCGCTCTTCGTCATCGGCTTCAACGTCGACGGGGCGGGGCAGGACAACGCGATCGCCATCGCCGAGGTGGGCTCGCCCGGCATGGGCGTCGAGGACGATCAGCCGGGCTTCTTCCTGGCGTCGGATCGCGAGCAGCTGCGCGTGGCGCTGCGCCGGGTGAGCAACGCGGCGCTGCAGGGCCTGCGCACCCGGACGCGTCCGCTGGTGCTGACGCCGGGCCTCGGCGACGAGCTGGGCGAGCGCGACGTGCTGCAGTGGCGCGTCGCGACCTACTCGCGCATCCCCGGCTCGGCCGACACCGGCCGCTACGGCGAGGTGGAGATCCAGGACTTCGCCTGCGCGCAGGTGAACGACACGGTGCAGATCACCGAGACGCTGCGCACGTCGGCCGCCAAGCAGCTGCAGGTGCGCGAGGTGCCCCGCAAGGCCATCTCGCACAACCCGACCTCGGACCGGAACTTCACGGTGTTGAGCCCCGACACGGGCGCCATCAACGCCGACGGCCGCGCGGGCACGCTGTCCGAGGGCACGCTGCGCTCGCTGCTGACCGCGCCGCTGGTGGCCCCGGCCGAGGGTGACCCCTTCGAGCTGGCGGTCGACACGGTCGACGGCTACATCGGGGCGGAGTCGTTCAACGAGGACGGCACGCGGCGGCGGCGCAGCATGGCGCAGCTGCTCGACGGCGACGTCATCGCGGTGCAGGCGCCGCGGCTGGGCGTGCGCAGCGCCAGCTACAAGGCGTTCCAGGAGGCCCACGCCGAGCGGCCCACCGTGCTGGTGGCCGGCGCCGCGGACGGGCTGGTGCACTTCTTCCGCGCCGACGATGGGCACGAGGTGATCAACTTCATGCCCCGCACCTCGTGGCAGAACGTGAAGAGCGGCGCCTACCAGGTCGACGGCCCGCTGGCGGTGGCCGACGTGGCCGCCTGTCGCAGCCTGGGCGCCGGTCGGCAGGAGTGCCCGGCCGAGGCCGACCAGCTGCGCTTCTTCACCCTGCTGGCCGGCGGCGTGGGTGAGGTGGCGGCCAACATCTTCGGGATGGACGTGACGCCGCTGACCGAGCTCGCCGATCGGGCCCAGGACGACGCGTCGATCGACGCCAACGCGGTGTGGCCGACCGACGACACCTACGCGGGCACCTGGGACGTCATCGGCAGCGAGCAGGACGGCGTGCCCTACTGGGATCCCCAGCTCGGGCGCTCGGTGTCGCGGCCGCTCTTGACGCACGTGCGCACCATCAACGGGCCCGACCAGGAGATCAGCGCGGCGGTCATCGTGGGCTGCGGGGACGATCCCGCGCCGGCCACCCAGCAGACGCCGATCAAGGAGGACGGCGTGGGGCGCTGCGTGCTGGTGCTCGACGCGCTGACCGGCAAGCTGATCCGCAAGTTCGCCAACGGCGACGGCGTCGAGGGCGACGATCTGGACTACCCGGTCGTCGGCTCGCCCATCGCCTGGCCGCTGGCGGGCATCGCCGCGTCGGACCGCGCCTACATCGGCGACCGCCACGGGCAGCTGTGGCGCGTGGATCTGCGCGATCCCGATCCCCGCAACTGGTCGATGGCGAAGATGTGGCCCGCCGAGGACGACGACCTGACCGAGGCCTACCCGGTGGGCAAGCCGATCGTCGACCGGCCCACCATCGCGCTGGCCGAGTCGGGCGAGCTGGTGCTGGTGTTCGGCACCGGCGCGGACGCCGAGGACGCGCGCAACAGCGTGGTCAGCCTGTCCGATCGGGCGACGCTGGATCCCAACACGGGCGCGTTGGTCTACACCGCGCGGGCGAACTGGGTGCTGCCGCTCAACGACGGCGAGCGCCTGACCGGCGCGCCGCTGGTGCGCGACAAGGTGGCCTTCTTCACCACCGCCGAGCGCCGGGCGAACGATCCGTGCATCACGGCGCAGGGCCGTCTGTACGGCGTGCACTACACCGACGTGCTGCCCGACAACCAGACCTTCAAGAAGGGCGGGCGCGACGTGAACGTGGTGCCCCTGCTGCCGCGGCTGAACGAAGAGAGCAACCGCGAGAGCAACGCGCTGTCGCTGCTGCTGCCGCCGGGGCGCCTGGCCTACGGGCTGGCCGTGACGCTGACGCCCTCGTGCGAGGAGGGCGGGGCGCCGACGACCGACATCGTGCTGAACCTCGCCGACGAGTCGGCGGGCGGCAAGGGGCCGGTGCAGAAGGACCAGACCAAGGTCGAGGTGGTGGAGGCGGGGCAGCTGAAGACCGAGGATCTCGACGGTTCGATCTTCCTCAACGAGGGGACGAACACGCTGAGCATCTGCCTGGACTGTGACCGGGAGGGCAAGCACAACGCGGGGCAGTCCCTGCGGGTGGGGCCCTTCCCGAGCGTGGTGGTGTCGTGGGGCAGTACGTTCACGCGTTGACGCTGGGGGGCGTCCTCGCGTTGGCGGGCGCGGGCTGCGGCGAAGGGGGTCCGCCGCCCGCGCCCGCCGCGGCTCAGGCCGAGCCCGCCGACGCGGCGCCGGCGCCCGACGCCGCGACGCCGCCCGAGCGGCGGGTGATGGACCGCGTGCCGGCGTGGAGCGGCGATCGCCTGTGGGGCGTGGGGCTGCCGCGCGACTGTACGGCGGTCAAGGCGCACGACAGCTACATCGCCTTCGACTGCCGGCTGGCGGTCGACGCCCTGACCGCCTTCTTCACCTTCCGCTTCCCGGCTGGTCGCCTGCAGCGCACCGGCGACGCGCGTCGGTTCGAGCCGGGCACCGACAAGAGCGGCTACGCGCGGATGCACGCCTATCGCCGCCGGGGCGGCGTCGAGGCCCGGCTGGTGGTGTTCCGCGGGGCCGGCGACGACGCCGATCCCATGGCGCGCGCGCTGTTCGCGCGGCTGCGCCCCAAGGCGTCGGCCGATCGGCCGGCGCTGACCGAAGAGGATTTCGAGTGATGCGTCGGGCCGCCGGCGTGGTATGACGGGCCCATGAAGCGCCCACTGCTCCCGATCGTGTGTCTCACCCTGGGGCCGGTGCTGACCCTGGCCGCTGGCGCCCCCGCCCTCGCCGCCCCGCCCACCTCCATCGCCGTGCTGCCCATCGAGCAGCAGGAGCTCGAGGCCGAGGGCGCCCGCATCCACGAGGCGCTGCGCGCCGCGGTCGAGAGCTTCCCGGACTACGTCGAGAAGGGCCCCGTCGAGATGAACGTCGAGGAGGCCCGCATGTCCTTCTCGTGCTTCGACGAGGCGCCCGACTGCATGAGCCAGGTGGGCGAAGTGCTCGAGGTGGGCCTGGTGTTGTGGGGCAAGCTGCAGCGCGACGCGTCGTCGTGGACGCTGCGGCTGAAGCTGCTGGACGTCGGCAAGCAGACGCTGGTGCGCGACCAGACGATGCGCATCGCGAAGGGCTCGGACGCGGTGGGGCGCCTCGAGGCGTTGGCGGCCGACTTCGTGAAGGGCGAGCCGCTGGACGTGCCGCCGCTGACCCCGCTGCAGGTGCGCTCGAAGCCCGCGGGGGCCGAGATCCGGCTGGACGGTGAGGTGGTGGGCGTGACGCCCGCCGAGGTGCTGGCCGAGCCGGGCGCCTTCATGCTCGAGCTGCGGCACCCGGCCCACGATCCGGTGCGGCGAGCCATCTCGGTGACGCGCGAGCCCGCCACCATCGACATCGCGTTGGTGCAGCCGGTCGAGGCGCCGCCCGCCGTGGCGCCGCCGCCGGTGGCCGAAGCCTCGCGTCCCACCGAACCTTCGCGGATCGGGCTGTGGACCGGCATCGCGACGGGTGCTGTGGCCGTGGCCGCCGCGGGCGCCTGGATCTACTACGGGCTCGAGACGATCGACCTGGCCGATCAGGCCGACGGCGCCACCGCCGCCGAGCAGGCGCCGCTGAAGGACGACTTCGACGACGCCAAGCTGCTGGCCAACGTGGCCTTGGGTGTCACCGTGGTGGCGACGGCCGCCAGCGTCTACTTCCTGGTCTTCCACGACGACGGCGGCAGCACGGTCGCCGTGACGCCCACCGTCGGCGGCGTCAGCCTCGGCGGCACGTTCTAGTCGCCTACGCGGCCTCGGCGCCCACCGCGTCGAGGAACTCGGCCAGCCGACGCTCCCCGTCCTCGGCCATCCAGTCGAAGCGCACGCCGAAGCCGACGCCGGGCAGCCGGTGCACGACCGTGCCGCCGGCGTCGAGGGTGCGCTCGCCCGCCTCGAGCTGCAGCGTCATCGCCGCGTTCAGGGCGACGCTCGCTTTGCTGAACAGGAAGACGCCCCCGAGGCTGACGTCGCGGGTGGTCAGGTCGTAGACGGTGTCGTCCTCGCGCACGCGGATGCGCATGGCGCACTCGACGCGCGGGTGGCGGCGGCGATCTTCGTACGACGACGTGCTCATCGGTGCTCCGGTGCGGAAGGTCGTGCACCGGGAAGTCGTCGCGGGCCGGGGGTGGCCTTGAGGGCGGGGTGCCGCGCGACGCCCCGGAGGGGTTCAGGGCCAGAAGGGCCGGACGACGCAGGCGCGGTCGGCGCAGGGCGGGATGGGCGGGCTGGGGGGCTTGCCCGCCGGCCGGTCGATGCGCGCGCCCGGGCCCTCGAGGGCCTTCAGGCGCGCCTCGACGGCCGGCCGATCGGCGTGCATCGGGTAGCGGCGGATGAACGCACGCAAGAGCTCGAGGGTGGCGTCGCGGCTCTGGGCGCGCAGGGCGGCGGCCTCGCGCAGGGCGGCGTCGCTGCCCGCGCGCTCGGGGAAGCGCTCGGCGAGGGCGGCCAGCGTCGCGGCGGCGTCCACCCGCAGGCCCATCGCCTGCTGCAGGTCGGCGAGGTGGCGTAGGGCGTTGGCCGACAGGGCGTGATCGGGGTGCTGATCGATGAAGGCGCGCCAGGCGGTGATCGCCTGGCCGCCGTGCAGCCCGAGATCCCAGGCGACGGCCTCGGCGAGGTGCGGCCCCGCGCGCTCGCCGGGCGGGGAGGCGGCGGCCTTCTGCGCGTACAGCGCGGCCGCCTGCGGGAACAGGCGCTGGGTGAAGAGGGTGGCCGCCTGATCCCCACCGCGGCCGCCGTACGCCGCCTGGAAGAGCCGCTGCAGCGCGGCCTCGCGGGCGGGCGGGCCCGCGCGCCGGCGGGCGTAGCGCTGGGCGATGGCGTCGGCCTTCTCGGGCTGGGCCTGGCGCAGCAGGTGGATGGCGCGCAGGCCGATCGGCTGCTGCATGCGGCGGTTGGCGACGTCCTGGAGGTCGTCGAGCGCCTCGCGGACGTCCCCGAAGGCCACCCGGATGCCCGCCCGCTCGACGCGCAGGGCGTCGCGCTCGTCCGACTCGGGGCGCAGCAGCTCGATGAGCCCGGTCTGGGCGTCGAGCAGCGCGCGCACCTCGGCGGGCATGGGGCGCTGGGCCGGGGGACCGTTCAGGAAGGGGCCGACCGGGCGCCCGGCCTCGCCCGCCTCGCGGGCGGCCAGCAGCGCGAGCTCGTGCAGCGCCCGCGCGGGCGGCAGCGCCGCGGCGCGGTCGGTCGCGTCGGCGCGGGCGCGCTTCAGCAGCACGCCGCGCGCGCCGCGTGAAGCCAGCGCGCGGGCGAGGCCGCGCGCGAACTCGAGCCGGCTCTCGGGGGCGGAGGCACGGCCTCGAGGCGCGCCGCGACCACCGGCCGAGGGCCTCGCGACCGGCGGCGTCCAGCGGCGCGCCGGCCGCGAGCGCCGGGGCGAGCCGGGCGTCGAGTCGGGCGACGAGCGCCGCGCGGATGGCGGGCCCGCTGTCGCCGGCGCGCGCCTGCTGCCACGGACCGTCGGCGGCGTAGCGCCGGGCCATCTCGCCCAGCAGCGCGTCGGCCTGGGCGTCGTCGCCGGCCGCGCGCAGGGTGTCGAGCACCTGGAAGCCGTAGTGGGGCGTCGAGGCGGCGGTCGGCGCGTCGGTCGCCAGCACGCGCCACAGGGCGACGGCGGGGCCCAGCTGGCCGCGGCTGAGCAGGTGCAGCAGGGCGGGGGGCCGCAGCTCGACCGGCACGCGCTCGGGCAGCTCGCCGCGCGCGGCCGCGTCGCTCCACGCGATGGCCGCGCGCAGGCGGGCGCGGGCCGCCAGGCGAGGATCGGTGGCGTGCGCGGCCAGCTTCAGCCAGGCGCGGGCCGAGGCGACGGCGTCCGCCTCGGCGGCCGCCAGCTCGGCGTCGAGCGCGCCCACGTGCAGGCCCAGCCGGGGCTGCAGATCGCCCAGCAGCACGCGCAGGTGCTGCCGCGCCGCGGCCAGATCGCCGGCGTGCCAGTCCAGCAGGGCCTCGTAGTAGGTCGACAGGCTGGGGTCGAAGGGGCCCGCCTCGTCGAGGTAGGCCCGGGCGCGGTCGAACTGCCCGTCGACGAGGGCGAAGCCGGCCAACCACAGGGCGGCGACGCCCGAGGCGCCGTCGTCGGGGTGCGTGCGGCGCAGCTTCTCGAGCACGGCCAGGCCCCGGCCGCGCTGGGCGACGGGATCGTCGCGGCGACCGTCCACGGCGAAGTACGCCGCGGCCAGGTGCAGCCAGTACGTGGGCGGCAGCTCGGGCTTCTTCTGGATGGTGTCCTCGAGGGCGGCCAGCAGGCTGTCCTCGAGCACCGCGTGCTCGCGCTCCATCGACGCGAGGGCCTTGCGCAGCGTCTCGGGCCCCCCGTCCGCCAGGCGCTGGCGCACGCCGTCGAGGCGCTGCTGGCTGCGCTCGAGGCGGTCGGCCGCGGTGGCGATGTCGGGATCGTCGACGTCGGGCAGCGTCGGCCGGGGCATGGGCAGCCCGGGCAGCGGCCACAGGGCGAAGGCCGGCGTGCGGGGCCCGGGCAGCGTCGCCCGGGCCAGCCGCGCCAGGTGCTGCTCGAGGGCCTCCTCGATCACCCGATCCGGCGCGGCGGCGCGCGCGCGCTCGGCCGCGGCCAGGCCGTCACGGATGCGGGCGGGCCAGTCCTCGCCGGCGCCGGGCATGGCCACGGCGGCGCGCGCCTGGTCGAGGGCGGCCAGATCGCCCGGCGCGCCGGCGCGCGCGCACACGGCGCGGGCGGCCGCGAGATCCAGGGTGGCCACCAGGCGGTCGCACTCGAAGGTGGTCGGGAGCGGATCGGCGGCGCCGAGCAGCCCCAGCACCAGGGACAGGTGGGTGATCATGGCGGCATGATCGGCCGGCGAGCGCCGGGCGTCAAACTCGGCGTGACATCAGGGATTTCGGGGCGAGGCCGCGGTGGCCGTCCGAGGCGGTCAGCCCTCGTCGCCCTCGCCGAGGGCGTGCTTGCGCAGCTCGCGCACCAGGTCGTGCACGGTCATCCGGCGATCGGCGCTGCTGGTCTGCGCCAGCTCGCGCCCGCGCCAGTGCAGCTGCACCAGATCGTCGCGCTCGATGCGGGTGATGTCGAGCGCGCCGGTCACCTCGAGGAAGCGGTCGAGGTTGGCGCCGCTCAGCTCGAGGCGCTGGCCCAGCTGGGTGCGCGCGAGCGTCGTGTTGTCGAGGTGATCGAGCAGCTTGTTCACCTTGATGGTGGTGAACAGCTTGTTGGGCGGGGCCACCCGGGCGGCGGGCGCCGGCCGGCTGCTGGCCGCGGCCTTCGTCTCGTGGGCCTCGGTCGCCTCGGCGGCGTCGGCGGCGTCGGCGGCCTCGTCGCTCTTGGCGCCGCTGCGCTTGCGCGGGGTCGCCGACGTGGTCGAGGTCTTGCGGGCGCGGGGCTTGCGAGCGGCCGACTTGCGGGCCTTCTCCTTCTCCTCGCGCTCGGCGGCCTTCTTCATCACGTCGTCGAGGGTGACGCCGGGCGTGGGCTCCACGCGGCTGACGCCCTCGTCCACGTCGTGGATCAGGCGCGACAGCTTGTCGGCGAAGTCGTCCGCCAGGGTCAGGCTGCCGGTGGACTCGGCCAGCACGCCGCGGCGGCAGAGATCCTTCTTGATCTGGGGGAAGCTCATCTCCCAGAACTTCGCGGCCCCGCCCTGAAGGGCGCGGCCCGCGACGGACTGCACCTCGGCGGGCGCGCCGGGGTTGCTGGCGGTCGCCTCGACGAGCAGGCGATCGAAGGTCTGGGTGATGCCCAGGCGCCGCCAGAGCTGATCGTCGAGCTTGCTCAGGGTCTCGGGGTCGATGACGACCGTTTCGGACACGTGCGTTCTCCCTCACTGATCCGGGTGCCGAGCGGGTGGGCGATATTGCCAGAGTCGCGGGGCGAGGTCCAGGGTCCCGGCGCCGGGGTCAGGTGCGGGCGTCGCGGGCGACGCGGAAGCCGATGTCGAGGGCCCGGCGGTCGGCGGCGACCACCTCGCGGGTCCACAGCGGCCGGCCCTCTTCGTCGCCGGTCAAGAACGAGCCGCCGCGGACGACGACCCCCTCGCCGCGCCCCGCGTCGGCGGTGGCCGTCCACTCGCGCACGCCGCCCGCGCAGTCGAGCAGGCCGAAGGGCGACCGATCGTGCGGCACCGCGCCCACCGGCGGCGGCAGCGGGCCCGGCCACAGCGCCGGCCCGGCGGCGTAGGCCGGCTCCCAGTCGTTGCCCCAGGGGAAGGCGCGCCCCTCGGTGCCGCGCGCGGCCTTCTCCCACTCCTCCTCGCTGGGCAGCCGCACCACGACGCCCTCGACCTCGGTGGCCCACCGGCAGTACGCCTGGGCGTCGGCGGCGCTGATGCCGACCACCGGCAGATCCTCCCGCCAGGCCCAGGGCCCGGTCTGCGGCAGGTGGATGACGCCCGACGCGTCGGCCGGCCACAGCACCGTGCCGCCCGGGCCGCGGGGCGCGTGGGCCGCGGCCGCGGCGGGGTCGGACACCGCGACGTCGCGCAGGAACTCGAGGTAGGCGCCGGCCGTGATCGGGGCCGTCGCCACGAGGAAGTCGGGCAGGGCCTGCTCGCCGGGCGCCGCGTAGGGGTTGCGGTTGCTGCCGTACAGGAAGGTGCCCGCGGGCACGTGCACGAAGCCGGCGGGCACGGCGCCGTCCTCGAGCATCCGCAGGCGCACGCGCGTGCAGCGGCCGGGCCGCACGACCACGGTGGTGCGCAGGGGCGAGCGGCCGGCGGCGCGGGCGGCGAGCTGGTAGACGCCGGGGGCGAGATCCTCGACGTGCACCGGCGCGGGGCCGAGATCCACCGGCGCGCCGGGCTCGAGGCGGCGGGCGCGCTCCTCGAAGCGGGCGAGGGTGACGGTGGCGCCGCGCGGCTGCAGCTCGGCGTTCAGGCTGCCGGGGTCGTCGACGAAGCGGCGGTACCGGCCGTCGTCGAAGTCGCGCACCAGGCGGCCGTACCAGGCCACGTCCGCGGCGTCGGCGCGGCTGAGCGCCGCGTCGTGCCGGGCGAGCAGCAGCTCGCACAGCAGGCGCCGCGCTTCGTTGTGCCGGGGGTCGAGGGTCACCGCGCGCATCAACGCGGTCAGCGCGCGCCCGCGGGCGTCGGCGATCTCGACCTGCAGCGCGCGCAGGCTGGACTCGGCCGCCCACACCGGCGCCTTCGTATCGGGCGGATCGTTCGGGGCCACCGCGGCGCGCGCGGTCAGCAGCGAGTCGCTGGCCAGCGCGTGATCCTCGAGCAGGCTCTCGTGCCGCGCGATGGCGGCGACGCCTTCGCGCACCAGCGGCTCGACGTCGCGCGCCGGGCCGTCGCCGCCCATCAGGTAGTCGCTGACCGCGTCGGCCAGCGCCCGCGCGTGGCGGAAGCGAGCGGCGGGATCGCGCGCCAGGCAGCGCAGCACCAGCGCCTCGAGCGCGGCCGGGATGCCCTGCTCGGGCGCGCGCTCGCGCAGGGGCGCGACCTCTTCCTTCAGCACGCGGTTGACGATCTCGCGGTTGGTCTTGCCCGAGAAGGGGGGGCGCAGGGTCAGCAGGTGGTAGAGGATGGCGCCGAGGCCGTAGACGTCGGTGCGGGCGTCGATCTGGTCGATGATGCCCATGGCCTGCTCGGGCGCCATGTACGCCGGCGTGCCGATGATCTGCCCGTGCACGGTCTTCCAGCGCTCGCTGGTGCTGCGGGTGCTGCGCGTGGCCTGGCCGACCACCTTGCACAGGCCCCAGTCGAGCAGCACGACCTCGCCGAAGTCACCGACCATCACGTTCGAGGGCTTCAGATCGCGGTGCACGACGCCGCGGGTGTGGGCGTAGGCCACCGCCAGGCACAGCTGATGGAAGATGCCCAGCAGCTTCATGCGGCCGTACTGCTGCGCGGCCTCCGGGTCGTCGCGGCGCAGCAGGCCGATGATGTCCTTCAGGCTGCGGCCCTCGACGCGCTTCATGACGAAGGCCACCTGGTCGCGCAGGCGGCCGAGCTCGTACACCGGCATGATGCTCGGGTGCTGCAGCTGGCCGGTGACCTGGGCCTCTTCGAGGAAGCGGACGCGGTCGAGATCGCGCGCGCCGGCCTTGCGCAGGATCTTGATCGCCACCGGCCGACCCAGGTGCAGATCCCAGGCAGCCAGGATGCGACCCATCGCGCCGCGCGCCAGCTCGCCCTGCAGCTCGAAGCGCGGGGTCATGTCGACGAGGCGCGCGACCAGATCGTCGACGCTGGGCTCCTCGCCCACGGTCGTGACGGTGACCGTCGCCTCTTCGAGCATGGTGTGATCGGGCGCCTCGGGCTCGTCGGCCAGCACCCGCGCGATCTGCTGCAGCTCGAGGCCGGCGGCCGCCAGCGCGGCCTCGACGGTGCCGTGGCCGTCGGCGAGGGCGGACTGCACGCGGGCGCAGAGCGCGTCGTCGGCGCGCAGCCGGCTGCGCAGGCGTGCGATGAGCTCCGCGGGGTCCGCCATGGCGACCACCATAGAGCAAGGTGGGTGGGGAGGGAAGGCGCGGCGGCGCTACCAGCCGCGGGTCTCGGCGGCGCGGGCGCCGTCCGGGAAGCGGGCCCTTAGGGCGGCGCCGGCGGCGCGCGCCTCGTCCAGTCGTCCGGCCCGGCGCAGCGCGTCGGCGTGGCGGAAGGCGAACTCTTCGGCGTGGGCCCCCTCGGGGTGGCGCACGCGCAGGCGCGCCCACCACGCGACGGCGTCCTCGACCGGGCCGTGCGCGTCGAGCAGCCGGCCGGCGCGCAGCGCGTGGTTGCGCCGCTCGAGGTCGGTGGGCGCCTGCTCGGCGAGGCGCTGCAGGATGGCCACCGCCTGGGACAGATCGCCGGCGTCCTCGGCGGCCTCGGCGCCCGCGCGGTCGAGGCGCTGCACGCGCAGCGTCTCGCCGGGCCCCACCAGGCGACCCGGCCGCCCGTCCACGGGGCGCACCTCGACCCGACCCTCGGTCACCCTCACCTCGGTCGCGCCCTCCGGGTGGTGCTCGACCGTGAAGCGCGTGCCCCGCACCTCGACCGCCGCCAGCGGCGTCTCGACGACGTAGCGCTGGCCGGCCGCGAGGTGCGGCACCTGGCTCTCGACCGCGCCGTCGCGCAGATCGAGCCGCGTCTCGTCGGCGGTGGCGGTGGCCACGCGGATGCCCGCGCCGACGGCCTCGACCTGCGCGCCCGAGGGCAGCGCCACCCGGCCGCGCAGGGGGGCGCCTGGGGCCAGGGGAGCGGCGCTCTCGGCCACCGGCGCGGGCGCGGGGGGCCGGCGGGCGGAGGTGAGGGCGAGGCCCACCGCCAGGCCGGCGGCCGCGGCGGCGGCGGCGAAGGTGAGGGCCACCCGGCGGCGGCGGTCGGCCCCGCGCGCCTCGACGATGCGATCCCAGACGGCGTCCGCGCGGGCCTCGTCCCAGGCGGACGGCGCGTCGCGCAGCGGCGCCAGCAGGGCGCGCGCCTGCTCGGCCTCGCGGGCCTCGATCGGCTCGGACGTCATCGGGGCTCTCCTTCGTCGTCGGGCAGGGCCACGCCCAGGGCGCGGGCCGACTTCACCAGCTCGGCGCGCGCGCGAGACAAACGGGTCAGCACGGTGGAGCGCGGGCAGTCGAGCACCGCGGCGATCTCCTTGGTGTCCAGCCCCTCGAGCTCGTGCAGCACCAGCACGGTGCGCTTGCGGTCGTCGAGGGCGTCCAGGCAGCGCCGCACGATGGCCAGCGCCTCGCGGTCGGCGGCGCGGACCTCGGGCCCGGGCGCGCGCTGCGCCCGATGATCGAGGGGCTCGCTGCCCACCTCGCGCCGCCGCGACCACCAGCGCTGGCGCTTCAGCGCCCGGTTGACCGTGATGCGGTACAGCCAGGTGCGCAGCTTGCTGCCGCCGCGGAAGCGGTCGATCGCCTTGAAGGCCGACAGGAAGACCTCCTGCACGACCTCGTCGGCCTCGGCGTCGCTGTGCACGAAGCGCCGCGCGAGGCGGTGCACGTCGGCGGCGTGCGTCCGGTAGAAGCTGCGGTGCGCCGCCTCGTCGCCGGCGATCAGCCGCTCGATGAGCGCCGCCTCCGGGTTCGGGGGCGCCTCGGCCACCGGACCGTCCATCACCAAGACCCTGGCTCCCACGCCGTCGCTCCGCCGTACCCCGTTCGCCCTTCCGACCCCGCCGCCCGGGGCGCTGTCTCAGCCGGGGCGGCGAAGTGGAGCACCCAGGCCAGGCCGCTCGCGAGGCCCACGCGGGCGTGGGTGGTGGCCCCCGACGCGTCGCGCAGCGCCCAAGGGCTGGCCACCGCCGCCACCCGCAGCGCGAGCGCGCTTTGGGCGGACAGCGGCGCGGCGAAGCGCAGGCCGAGATCGGCGGCGGCGCGGTGGGCGTCGGTCGCGCCCACCGCGGGCAGGCCCTCGTAGGCCAGGTGGGCCGCCAGGCCGCCCTCGACCGCCGCGCGCCACAGCGGCAGCGTCAGGCCGAGCGCCGCGCGCAGGGCGATCGCGCTGTCGTCCCCGGCGGGCGCGACCGCCAGCTCGAGGTCCAGCCAGGGCGCCCCTGACGCCGAGGCCGACGTCGACCCGCACCGCGGGGTCCACGGCCTGGGCGTCGGCGCGCAGCCCGACGCCCAGGCCGAGGCGGGCGGGCGCGCGGGACGGCGCCGCGGGCGCGGCCGACGGCACGCCCACGAGGCCGCCCGCGTGGACCGGATCAGGGCTGTCGCCGCGGCGCACCACCTCGACCTGGGTGCCGCCGGCGAGGTGCGTCCGACCGGCGGCGGCACGGCGGGCACGACCGCCGGCTCGCGCGCGGGCGGCAAGCGAGGGGCGCCAGCAGGAGATCGGCCACGCGGTCGGCCGGCAGCGCGGCGGCGGCGGCGGCAGGGGGGGCGGCGCCGGGGCCGCCTCGGGCTTCGTCCACGGCACGCCGCCGCGGGACTGGAACAGGTAGTCGACCTGCAGGCGCACGGCCTCGCGCACGGCGGCGGGCGGGGCGGGGCTGGCCAGATCCAGGCCCAGCGGCAGCGTCACCACGCGGTCGGTGGCGCGGCGGTACAGGTGCAGGACGATCGCGCCCTCGCGCAGCTCGGCCCACAGCGCGCCGTCGGCCTCGGCCACGGCGTCGGGCGGGGCGGCGTGGTGGCCGATCGCGCGCACCTGCCAGCCTGCCGGGGCGCAGCCGCGCAGGGTCGGCACGACGTCCCGGGCGAGGCGCGGCGGCGCGCCCGCCGGCGCGTCGGGCACCACCAGCAGCTCGGCCCGAGCGAGCAGGGGCGCGAGCAGGGCGCCCAGCGTCACGATGGCGGTGCGCACCGCGTCGACCCCTCCGGTTGGCCCCGCCGCCGCGACGGCGCCCGGCGCCCGGGGCGCGCGGGTGGCGGCCGGGCGTACGGTACCGCTCACCCGCCGCCGTCGCCAGGGCGCGGCGCCGCGCGCGCGGCGGCGGCCGGCGCGCGACCTGCACGGCGCGGCGCGGCCCCGTAGCTTCCCCACGATGCGCCCCTGGACTCTCGTGCTGGTGTCGGCCCTCGCGGGGCGTGCGGTTCCACGCCGCCGCCGACGCCCAGCTCGCCGCTCGACGTCTTCCACGATCTCTGGCTGCGGGCGCGCCGACGAGCGGCGACGCGCCGCCGCGCGTGGCGCTCACCTTCGACGCGCCGACGCGCTGCACGGCGCCGCTGCTGTCCTCGCCTGCGCGCGCCGCACGGCGACGCGGCCGAGGGCCCCGCCGCGGCCCCGCTGCGCGCCACGTTCTTCGTGTCGGAGGCCGGCCTGATCGCCGCCGCCGAGCGCGACGCGGCGGGCCTCGACGGCACCCTCGAGCGGCTGGTGGCGGACGGCCACGCGCTGGCCCTGCGCGTCGACGACGTGGACGAGGACGTCCGGCAGGACGCGGCCGCGCTGCGGCGGGCGGTGGCCGAGCGCGCCCGAGCGGTGCAGGCCCTGCTCGCCGCCCACGGCGTGCCGGGCGCCGCCGCGCCGTCCCTGTGGCGCCCGCCGTTGACGCGGGCGACGCTCGAGACGGTCGGTCGGGCCGCGTCGGTCGACCGCCCGGCGGTGCTGTGGAGCCGCCACGTGGCCGACGGCGCCGCCGACGCGATCGCCGCCGCCGCGACGCGGCAGCTGAGCGACGGGGACATCGTGGCCCTGCCGGGTGGCGGCGTGGACTGCGCGGTGGTGGACGCCGTGCCACGCCTGGCCGACGCGCTGGCCGCGGCCGGGCTGAGCACGGTCACGGTGCCCGCGCTGTTGGGGCCCCAGATCACGCCGCGGGCGGCGGTGCAGGTGGTGCGCTACCGCGGGCCCGGGCTGGCGCCGCGCTGCCGGCGCGCGCTGGGGCTGGGCGACGACGCGGCGGAGGCCGAAGGCGACGCCGATCGATGGGGGGTGGTGCACCGCGCGCTGCCCGACGGGGGCGTCGAGGTGGTGCCCCTGCCCGGCGTCGCCGGCGACACGGCCGAGCTCTTCGGCGGGGCGGCGGCGGCGCTGGCCTCGGTCGCGGCCCGGCGGGTCGACTTCGAGGGCCTGGGCGGCTGCCTGCGCAGCGTGCCGGCGGCGCGCCTGGACGCCCCGGTGACGCCGACGGCCGGGGGCCGGCGGGCGGCCTGGTGGGTGGTCGGCGCCGAGGGCGTGACGCGTCGGGACGCGCGGGCGCTCGAGCCGCCCGGCCACGCGGTGGTGCTGCCCACGGTGCACGATCTGGTGCGGGTCGAGGCGCGGCAGCGGCTGCCCTGGAGCCTGCGGGGGGTGGTCGCCGGGGCGCTGGGCGGCCTGGGGCTGGAGGCGCCCCTGCTGGTCGAGGCGCGCAGCACCGTCGGCGTGCTGGTGGCGCGGCCGCTGACGCCGGCGCAGCTGGACGACGCCGCGGCCCTGCGCGCGGCGGTCGGCGGCTTCGTGCAGCTCGGCGAGATCAGCCTGGGTGAGTACCTGTTCTTGCGCGCGTGGTCACCGCGCGACACGCCGCGGCTCGAGACGGCCGCCCGCGCCGCCGACGGCTTCGTGCGCGCGGGCCCGTGGCTGGCGCTGCCGATGGGGCCGGGCGCGGGGCCGGATCCGGCGCGCCTGGGGCCCGACGGCCGGGCCGCGTTCGACCGGCCCCCCGAGGCGGTCCTGGCCGGGGTGCTGCGGGCCGGGGGTCGCCTGGCGCCCGGCGACGTGGTGGCGGTGGCCGCGCGCCCGGTGCGGGGGGCGCCCCGCGCCGAGGCCCCCAGGGACGCGCCCTCGCGCCGCTCGGCGATGCGGCAGGCGCTGGCCCGCAGCATCACCCGCGGCCTGGTGGCGCCCCACTACCTGCGGCCGGGCGGCGTGGTCGAGGTCGACGGCGACGTGCTGGGCCGGCAGACGCTGCGCATCGCCGTGCCGCCGGGCGTGGCGGTGCCCACCTTCGACGCGGCGCCGCTGGTCGAGGTGCAGCCGCCGGCGGCGGAGGGCGCGCGGTGATCCAGCAGCTGGCGCGCAAGCACTTCGAGCGGGGGCGGCAGTTCGAGCTGCAGGAGCGCATCCCCGAGGCCATCGAGGCCTACCGGCGCGCGTGCGACATGCAGGCCACCTTCCCCGAGCCCTACCTGGCGCTGGCGCGCATCGAGGCGACGCGCGGGCGGCACGAAGAGGCCCTGGCGCTGCTCGACACGGCCGCCGGCTTCGGCGACGACCCGCAGGTGATCGAGTGGCGCGCCTACGTCAACGGGCGGCTGCGCCGCTTCGAGGACGCGCTGGCCGACTATCGGCAGGTGGTCGACGGGGGCGATCCCCACGTGCGCGTGAACCTGGGCCGCATGCTGCTGGCCCTGGGGCGCTACGACGAGGCGGCCGCCGAGCTGAAGAAGGTGGAAGAGGACGAGAGCGCCAAGCAGCTGCTCGACGCGCTGCCGCGCTACCGCGAGTTCGGCGCCGACCGGCGCGTCGACGATCTGCGCACGGTGCGCTACCTGTTCGGCGGGACGGTGGTGCTGGGCACCCTGGGCGACGGCGGGCTGCGCCTGGTCGGGTCGCGCTATCTGCTGCTGACGCCGCGCCACGCCGCCTCGACCATCGGCCGCTTCGTGGCGTTGGTGCGGCGGCGCAAGTGGACCTTCGACGGCGTCGTCGGGCAGGGCGCGCACCACGGGCCGGTGGCCGACGCGGTGGCGCGCATCCTGGGGGTGCCGCGCCTGCCCACGCCCGAGGCGGGCGCGCGGGTGCTGCTGTGCAGCGCCGTGGTGAAGGGGCCCGTGGAGGCGGCGTCGCTGTCGCGGCCTTGGCGCGAGGCCGGCGCGCGGGTGATGCACCTGGCGCTGGGGCTGGTGCCGACCGGGGATCCCACGCCCAAGGAGCCGGATCTGGTGGGCTTCGTGAACCGCTGCGCCGTGCCCTGGTACCGGGTCGAGCCCTACGCGCGGCTGGAGCGCGATCCCGACGCGCCGCAGGACGGCGACTGGCCCGGCTTCTCGGTCGGGCCGGCCTTCGTCGATCCCAACGGGGCGCGGGTGGCGCAGGAGCTGGTCGAGGCGTACGCGGCGCGCGGCGCCGACGGGCAGGCCGAGGGCATCCTGGGGTGGTATCGGCAGCACCCGCAGGTGCGCGCGTTCCGCTGGGGGCAGGAGGACGAGGGATGACGCGGGCGATGGTGTGCGTGCTGGCCGTCGCGCTGGGCGCGTGCAAGGAGGAGCCGGCGCCGGCGGCGCCCGACGCGGCGCCGCCGCCCGTCGACGCCGCCCCGCCGGACATGCGGCCGATCACCATCACGATGGGTGAGCCCCAGATCGAGATCATGCTGCCCGACGGCGGGCTCGAGGTGGTCGATCCGCCCCCCGAGAAGGTGGCCGCCGCCAAGAAGCCGCGGCGCCCGGCGCGCAAGCGCCCGGTGATGAAGGCCGACCGGCCGGCCGCCCGCAAGGCGCCCGCGGGGCCGACCTCGCCGATGCAGACCATCCGCTCGAACATGCGCGACGTCGAGCACTGCTACGGCCAGGTGGCGCTGAAGGATCCCTCGGTGGCGGGCCGCATCGTGTTGCAGTGGACGCTGGGCCGCGACGGCGCCCCGACGGCCACCGCGGTGGTGCAGGACACGCTGAGCGACAAGTCGGTGGGCAGCTGCCTGCGCGCGCGCGCGCACCGCTGGCGCTTCCCGCCGCCGCCCGGCGGCGTGCAGGTGATCAAGTATCCCTTCGATCTGCGAGTTCAATAGGACGCGATGATGCAGCGACTGGTGCGCTACGCGGCGCCGGCCGCCTTCGCCGCCGCCCTGGTGGTGGTGTTCGAGGTGGCGCGCACGTTGGCGCTCGGCGATACGCGGTTGGGCAGCGCCGGGCAGGCGCTGGGCTTCGCGCTGGCGGTGGCGGGGCTGTTGGGGCTGCCGCTGTGGCTGGGCGGCGCGACGCTGGTGATCGGCGCCGACGGCGTGCGCGGCGGGTGGCGCTGGGGGCGGGGGGACGCGCCGCCGCCGGATCCCGCGCGGGTGGCGGCCTGGGTGCTCTTCGGGCTGGTGGCGCTGGTGGTGCTGGTGCTGGGCGTCCAGGGCGCCACGACGAAGTTCGTGAAGCTGTTCCGCCGGCCCGTCTACCAGGGGCTGGGCGCGGGGCTGGTGGCGGCGGGCATCGTCGTCGGGCTGACCGCGCTGGCCGGGCCGATCGTGGGCGCGCTGGCGCGGGCGCTCGGCCGGGTGCGGGGGCGGGTGCCCCGCTGGGTCGATCCGACGACGCCGCGCGGCGCGGCCGCTTGGACGCTGGCGGCGCTGTTCGTCGGCGCCTTCCTTGCGCCGGTGGTGCTGAAGGAGCTGCACACGGTCGACCTTCGGCCGGCGCGCCTGGCGCTGCTGTGGGGGGTCAGCCTGATCGGCTTCGTCGTCTGGACCGGCCGTCGGCCGCGCGGCGTCGCGTGGCTGCTCGCCGCGGGCGCGCTGGCGGCGGTGTTCGGCGCGGGCTTCGGCTGGTCGGCCGCGGCGCTGGGTGACAGCCAGCGGCGCCTGCTGGCGCTGGATCGCGACACGCTGCTGGCCGGCAAGGTGTCGCGCCGGCTGGGGCGCCTGGGCGACGGGGACGGCGACGGCGTGCCCCGCCTGTTCGCCGGCGGCGACTGCGACGACACGGATCCCTCGATCCGGCCCGGCGTCTACGATGCCCCCGGCGACGGCGTCGACCAGAACTGCACCGGCGCCGATCTGGTGCTGGCCGAGGATCCGATCGGCGGCGTGCAGCGCGATCCGCCCGGTGAGCGCCAGCGCTGGAACGTGGTGCTCGTCACCCTCGACGCGGTGCGCTACGACCTGAGCCTGCAGCACATGCCCGAGCTGCGGAAGCTGGCGGCCGAGAGCGTCGAGTTCACGAACGCGTACGCGCACAGCGCGGCCACCTACTGGTCGATCCCGGCGCTGCTGGCGAGCAAGATGCCCAGCCGCCTGCACATGGGCCGCGATCAGACGCCGGTGGCGGGCGAGGTGCTGCTGACCGAGGTGCTGCGCCAGGCGGGCTTCCACACCGGCCTCTTCGCCAACGTCACCATCTTCTTCGTCCGCGGCCTGCGGCAGGGCGCGATGGTGGCCAACTACGACACCAGCCACTTCACGGTGCACGGCGCCAAGCCGGGGTCGGCCCACCTGACCGACGGGCTGTTGAAGCACGTCGACGCCTTCCAGGCGGGGCAGCTGAAGGGCGGCGAGTCGATGTTCCTGTGGGGGCACTACTACGATCCCCACGACCCCTACTTCGAGGTGCCCGAGGAGCCCGCCGCCGACTCGAGCGACAAGGCGCGCTACGAGGCGCTCCTGCGCTACACCGACCGCCACGTCGGGCGGCTGGTGCAGGGGCTGAAGGATCGCGGGCTGTGGTCGAAGACGGTGTTCGTCGTCACCGCCGACCACGGCGACGAGTTCCTCGATCACGGCCACCGGTTCCACGGCAGCACCCTGTACGAGGAGATGACGCACGTGCCGCTGATCGTGCACGTGCCGGGCGTCGGGCACCGCACGATCGAGGGCCCCATCGGGCACCTGGAGGTGGCGCCGACGATCCTCGACCTGCTGGGCATCGCCATCCCGCGCACCTTCACCGGGCGCAGCCGCGCCGACGAGGTGCGCACCGGCGAGGCCGCGCCGCTCGAGCCGGTGTTCCTCGAGGTGTTCCCCGACTCGAACTACGCTGGCCACCAGGTGGGCGTGCGGCTGGGCGATCTGAAGCTGATCTATCGCATCAGCGAGAACTACTTCGAGCTGTACGATCTGGCCGCCGATCCGCTCGAGCGCGACAACGTCTACGACGTGCACCCCGAAGCTCCGCGCCTGCGCGAGCTGCTCTTGCGCTACGCCGACCACCACCTGTACCACCTGGCCCGGGGCCTCACCGGCGCCAAGCTGCCCGAGGGCGCGCCCGAGAAGCCGGCGCCGCGCAAGCGCAAGCGGGGCAAGCGCAAGTAGCCGATCAGGGGTCGGTGGCGGGGCGGCGGCCGAAGAGCAGGCGGCCGCGGTGCGGCAGGTGCCGCAGATCGTCGAGCAGGCTGTAGAGCAGGGGCACCGCGAAGAGCGTCAGGCCGGTGCCGGCGATGAGCCCGCCGATGACTACGCGGCCCAGCGGCGCGTACTCGAGCCCCAGCAGCGACGCCTGCCCGACGGCCATCGGCACGAGGCCGCCGATGGTGGTCAGCGCGGTCATCAGGATGGGGCGGACGCGCTGCCGGCCGGCCTCGACGAGCGCGTCCGTGCGGTGCTCGCCCATCGCGCGGCGCTGCTGCACCTGATCGACCAGGACGATGCCGTTGTTGACCACGACGCCCACGAGCACGACGCAGCCGACGATGGCCATGATGTCGAGCGGGGTGCCGGTGAGGCCGAGCATCCAGGCGACGCCGCCGAACGCCACCGGCACCGAGCACAGGATGGCGAAGGGCAGCAGCACGCTCTCGAACAGCACGCCCATCAGCAGGAACACGAGGCAGATGGCCATCAGCACCGCCGACAGGCCGCCCTCTTCGTTCTGGTCGCGCTCGTCGAAGCGGACGCCGAAGTCGACACGATAGTCGGGCGGCAGGGCCAGGCGGGCCATGGCGGCCTGCAGCGTGTCGAACAGCGCGGCCTCGTCGCCGGTCACCCGCACCTCGACCGTCGTGCGTCGGTCGCGGCGCACCAGCTTGCCGTAGCCCGGCGCCGGCGTGCCGCTGGCCAGGCGGTCGAGCGGCACGCCGGGATCGGCCGGCGCGGCCAGCGAGCGGACGGGCAGCCGGCCCAGCGCCGCGGGATCCTGCGCCGAGTCCGGCGCCAGCCCCACGTGCACCGGCACGCGCTGGCCGCCGACGACCAGGTCGGGCAGGGGCCGCCCGCGCAGGCCGTAGTCGAGGGTCGCGCCCACCGCGAAGGGCGTCAGGCCGGCGCGCGCCGTCCGATCGCGATCGACGCGGAACCGCAGCTCGGTCGCGGCCTCCTCGTCGTCGAGGGCGGCCTGGTCGACGCCCGGCAGCCGCTCGAGATCCTCGGCCAGCGCCTCGGCCAGCTCGGCGGCGACGTCGGCGTCGGGCCCCGACACGCCGAGCGCCAGCCCGCCCTCCTCGCCGCCGCCGCGCCCGCCGCGCCAGCCGATGCGCGTGTCGTAGCCGGGCGCCTTCGGCAGCAGGGCCTCGATGTCGGCGATCACCTCGCGCCGCTCGCGCACCCGCTCGTCGAGGTCGACGAGGAACAGCCGCACGCGCACCTGCTCCTTCGACCAGCCGCGCTCGGCCAGCACCGTCTGCACCTCGAGCTTCTCGCGCGCCGCCAGCACGTCGGCCTCGAAGGCGCGCACCAGCTTGTCCAGATCGGCCGGGTTGCCGTTGGGCGGGCCCGAGATGCGCACGGTGACGGCGTCCAGGCCGCCCTCGATGCGATCGACGCGCTTCACGTTGGCCCAGGGGATGGCCGCGCTGGCGACGAAGCCGAGGATGATCAGCGCGGCGGCCAGCCGGTGGCGCAGGGCCCAGCCCAGGGTCGCCCCGTAGAGCCACTGCAGCTTCTGGAACAGCACGCCCCCGGTGGCCGCCCCCGCCACCGGCAGCCGACGCGCGACGCTGGGGATGTAGATCAGGGCCACGCCCAGGCTGGTCAGCAGGGCGTAGCACACGGGGAAGCCGATCTTGCCCAGGTAGAACGCGACCATCGGCTGGGCGCCCAGCAGCACCATCGGCAGGAACACCACCATCGTGGTCAGCGTCGCCAGCGTGATCGCCAGCGCCACCTCACCCGCGCCGCTCACCGCGGCGTCGGCGGCCGACTCGCCCAGGCGCCGACGGCGGTCGATGTTCTCGAGCACGACGATGGCGTTGTCGACCACCATGCCCACCGACAACATCAGGCCCATCATCGACATCACGTTCAGCGAGTCGCCGAGGAAGTACAGCACCACCACCGTGCCCAAGAGGCACAGGGGGATGGCGACGGTCACCAGCGCGGTCATCGCCAGCGAGCGCAGGAAGGCGAACAGCACGACGACGGCCAGCGCGCCGCCGAACAGCGCGGCGCGCCACAGCTGGTCGATGCTCTGGGCGATGTAGGCGCCCTGGTCGAACAGCGGGAACAGCTCGAAGCCCTCGAGCTTGGGATCCTTCGCCAGCCGCTCGGCCGCGCGGGCCGCCACCGCCTCGCACACGTCGATCGTGTTGGCGTTGGCCTCCTTGTAGATCACCAGCGAGGCGCCGTCGGCGCCGTTGATGCGGTGGATCTCGGGATCGGGATCGGTGCCGAAGTGCACCGTCGCCACGTCGCCGAGGGCGACCCCCTCGGCCACCGGCACGCGCCGGACGTCGTCGAGGCCCGCGTAGCGCGCCACCGCCCGCACCAGCACGCGCTGCCCCGCCTCTTCGAGGGTGCCGAGGGGCAGCGTGAAGTTGTCCCGCTCGAGCGCCCGCACCAGGGCGCCGTGGTCGACCCCGTGGGCGCGCGCGGCGCCCTCGTCGAGCTCGATGCGCACCTCGCGCGCCTCGACGCCGCGCAGGCCGACGCTGCTGACGCCGGCCAGCCGCTCGATGGGCCGCAGCAGCTGGTCGCGCAGGATCGGGTAGGGGTCGTCGACGCCCTCGGGCCAGGTGACGCCGAGGATGACCACCGGCTCGGCGTTGGGATCGTGCCGCCAGATGAAGGCCTCGCGCGATCCCGGGGGCAGCGTCGGCAGCACGCGGTCCAGCCGATCGCGCACGCGGCTGTGGGTCAGCTCGACGTCCGTGTACGGGTCGAGGCGCAGCAGGAAGCCCACCGAGGTGCTGCGCACGTGCGCGCGCAGCTCGGACAGGCCGGGCAGGGTGGCGAAGCCGTCCTCGAGGGGCTCGGCGATGCTGCGCGCGTGGTCGGTCGGCGCCGCGGGCAGCGTCGGCACCTCGACCCACAGGAAGGGCGGATCGAAGCCGCTGGGCAGCAGCTGCACCGGCAGGGCGCGCGCGGCGATGAAGCCGACCACGCCCAGGGCCACCAGGCTCATCGCCACGGTGACCGGGCGGCGCACCGCCAGCCCGGGCAGGCCGCCGGTCAGGGCTCGACCTCGGGCTCGTCGGCGGCGGCCTCGGCGCGGTGCGCGCGGAACAGCCGCCGGGCCGCGTCGTCCGAGGCCACGTAGTGCACCAGCGCCTGCCGCAGCACGGTCGTCAGCGGCACCTCTTCGAAGCCGGCGATGCGCTCGAAGCTGGCCAGCAGCTCCGGCGCCACCCGCAGCTCGACCGTGCGCACGCGGGCCAGCGTCTCTTCGAGCTGCTCGAGCGCCAGGGACAGCCGCGACACGCGGTAATCACCCGCCTGCACCTTCTCGGTGATGCGGCGGGTCAGATCCCCGGTCGTCAGCCACTCGCCGTCGAGGCACACGCGCTCGCGGTCGATGTCCAGCTCGAAGGACTCTACGGTCGTCGCCATGGGCACCCTCCGGCCGCGGAGTCTAGCATCAAACGAGGCGCGCTCGGTCGCCGCGCCTCGTCGTCGTCGGCGCGGTCGGCGGCGGGGGGCTGCGACCGCGGGGCGCCCGGGGTTATCCTCCCCCGCATGACGCTCCCCCTGTTGCTCGCCCTGCCGCTGGCGCTGACCGCGCCGCCCGTCCACCTCGACGACGCGCTGCGCGCCGCCCTGGCCACCGATCCCACGCTGGCGGCGGCCGGCGTGCGCACGCGAGCGCGCGAGGCGGCGGTCGTGTCGGCCCGCGGCGCCTTCGATCTGGTGCTCGAGCTGCAGCTCGACGCGGACACCGAGCGCCAGACCGGCGCCTTCCCCGGCTCGGCGCCCGAGGCCCTGAACACCACCAACCTCGCCATCGAGGCCGCCGTCGTGCAGCCCCTCGTGTGGGGTACGCAGCTTCGGCTCGGCCTGGGCCACACGCTCACCGCCACCGACAACCCCTTCCGCAACTGCATCCCCGGCCAGGCCAGCGATCAGTGCCACCAGGCGCGCCTCGAGCTGGTCGTCCAGCAGCCGCTGCTGCGGGGCTTCGGGCGCGGCGTGAACGAGGCCGGCGTGCGCGCCGCCCGCGCCACCGTGGACGCCGGCAAGGCGCGGCGCGTGGCCGCCGCCGAGCAGGTGCTCGAGAGCGTCGTCGTCGCCTACGTCGAGCTGGCCTTCGCCCAGGAGGATCTGGCGATCCGCCAGGGCGCGGTGCAGCTGGCCGAGCGGCAGCTCGAGGCCACCGAGGCGCGCATCGACGCCGGGCGCGCGGCGCCGGTCGACCTCGCGGTCGTCCGGCAGACGCTGGCCGAGCGCCGCCGCGCCGAGCACGCGGCGGCGCGGCTGGCCGAGGATCGCGCGGCCAGCCTGGCGGTGCTGATGGGCGTCGAGGCGCCGCCCGAGGCCGCCAGGCTGCCCGAGCCCGCGCCCTGGGTCGGCGACGCCGCGGCCGCCGCCGAGGCCGCCGCAGCCGGTCCCGAGCTGCAGGCCGCGGCCAAGGACATCGAGGCGCGCGCCGAGGCCCTGGCGCAGGAGGCCGACGCCACCCGGCCGCAGCTCGATCTGCGGCTCGTGGCCGCCAGATCGGCCTCGACGAGACGGCGGCGGACGCCATCGCCGCGGTGCCGGACAACGAGACGCACTACTACGGGGCGTCGCTGGTGTTCGCCTGGCCGCCCAGCAACCAGGCCGCCGAGGGCGCGGCGCGCGAGGCCCAGCTCGAGGTCGAGGCGTCGCGCCTCGACCTCGCCGCCCGCGCGCGCGAGGCGCGGCGCGCGGCAGCCGAGGCGCTGCGGGCCACCCGCGCCGCCGACCGCCAGACCGAGCTGGCGCGCGACGCGGTGGCCGCGGCCGAGGCCTCGCACGAGGCCGAGCAGCAGAAGTACGCGTTGGGCCGGTCGACGAACCTGGCGGTGCTGCAGGTGCAGCAGGGCCTGGCCGAGGCGCGGCTGGCGCTGGCGCGCGCCCGCGCCGATCGGCTGGTCGCCGCGGCGCGCCTGCGGCGCCTCACGGGCGATCTGCTGGCCCACCACGGCCTGACGGTGGAGTGAGGGGCGCGGCGCGGGCCGCTACTTCTTGGGGGGCCACCACGTCTCGAGCTTGGTGATCGCCTCGCGCAGCTTCGTGACGTTGGCCGGGTCGACCGACTGCTTGGTCTTCATCGCCCACACCATCACCTCGTGGAGCGCGGCGAGCTGCGCGGCGGTGTCCTTCTCGCCCGGCTTCACGCGCTGCGTCATGAAGTAGACCGCGACCACCTCCTGGATGTGCGTCGCGTGCTGCTCCTTGGTCGCGACCCAGCGCGCCGCCTGGTTGAAGCTCTGCGCGTCGGTCTTGCCGACCAGCCCCTTCATCTCGCTCAGGGCCTTCTCGATGGTGGTGGCGTCCTCGAGCATGGCGTGGATGCGGGCGTGATCGTCGTAGATGCCGCAGGGCACCTGACAGTGAGCCTGCGCCTGACCGGCGAAGCCGAGCAGCAACAGCGCGGCGAAGGCGAAGGGCAGACGTGCGTTCATGGGGAAACTCCTGGTCCGGTGTGCAGCCGATAGACTCGGCCCGGGCCGAAACGTCGCAAACGTCGACATCCGGCGCAACCGTTCGGGGGTCACCACGCGCGCTCCACGTGGCTGCCCCGGTAGTAGTGCGTGAGGATGTCCGCGTGGCCCCGGCCGGCGCGGGCCTGCCCGATGGCGCCGTGCTGGCACATGCCCACGCCGTGGCCGAACCCCGCGCCGTCGAAGGTCCAGGCGGTGGGGCGATCGGCGGGGCCCTCGGGCCGGGCCACCCACGCGCCGCTGGGCAGGCGCCCGAGCAGCGTCCGGTTGACGTAGCTGCCCTCGACGGTCAGCCGGCCCGCGTCGCCCACGTAGGTCACCGCCAGGGCGCGCCCGCTGACCCCGCGGCGCGCCGCCTCGATGCGCAGCACGCGCCCCACGCCGCCGCGCGACGCCAACCCGGCGGCGACCTGCTCGGCGGTGCGGCGGCGCGTCCATCGGAACACGCCGGCCTTGCCGGCGCTGGCCGCGCACCAGGCGTTCGGGGGCGGGTGATCGACGAAGGCGGCGACGTCGGTGATCGGCTCGACCCCCCCCGCGGGCTGATCCCAGACCCCCGGCAGGGCCGCCTTGGGCGCGCCGCCCCACATCCTGTGGAAGGCCTCGGAGTGCCCCCCGCACGCGCTGCTGTAGGTGGTGTCGACGAGGCCCTCGGCGTCGAAGAGCAGCTCACCGCGCGTGGCGCGCACCGCGGCGGTGGTGCGGGGGTGGGCCTTGGTCGCCCCGGTGTAGACCTGGCAGTGGGTCTCGGCGCACAGCAGGTAGGGGTCGGCGCGATGCCGCGTGCCCACCTTGGCCAACAGCTGGCCGCGCGCGGCGACGGCCTGCGCGCGCAGCGCCGCGGCCGGCGCCGAGGGGAAGATCTCCGAGGGCACGACGCCCTCGAGCAGCCGCTCGGCGGGCAGCAGGTTGGCCACCACCAGGCGCCCGTCGTTGCCGATCGCGAGGTAGACGTCGCCGCGGTAGCGCCGGTCGGCCCGGCCGCGCTTGGGCGTGCCGTGGCCCCACTCGAGATCGACGATCTCGACCTCGGCGTCGTCGTCGGGGGTGATCCACAGCAGGTCGCGCGCGCGGACCTGCACCTTGCTCTTCGCCTCGCGCGCGACGATCCAGCCGGTCGGGCGGCTGAGCGCCTCGGCGATCACCTCGTCGGTCACCGCGTGGCCGGCGGCGCGCAGCGCGGCGCCGCGGGCGCGGGCGGCCGCGGCGTCCGGCTGAGGGTCGAGGCCGATGGTCACGGTGCGCGTGTCGAGGGTCTTGCCAGCCAGGCCCAGCAGGGCGCCGGCCTCGAACAGGCGCACCTCGAGGCCGGTCGCGGCCCAGCGGGCGCGCGCCGCGGCGACGGCCTCGAGCTGGGCGGCCGGCAGACGCTCGGCCACCACCCAGGAACGCACCCGCCCGGGCCGCCCGTCCTCGACGGTGAAGGTCCAGCGCGCCCGGCGCCGCGCGGTCACGCGCGCCGCGTCGTCGCCGCCGGGCAACAGGGTCAGCCGACCGCCGCTCCGCACCGTCACGCTGTCCTGCGCTTCGGTCAGCCGGACCGAGACCAGCGGCTCGCCGTGTCGGTCGAACACCACCTGGTTGCTGTACAGCACCGCCAGCCGATCCTTGCGGGTCAGCGGCTGGGCCCCGGCCACCTGGGGCAGCAGCATCGTCAGGAGCAGCAGCGCGTGGACGGAGGGGAGGGGAGGCACGGCGCGGGACGATAGCACGATGCGCCCCTCGACCGGCCTTTCTGCTATCCTCCGCGCTTCGCTCACTCGGAGGTGGCTCCATGCGCGCACGCACGACACTGGCCGTGGGCCTGGCCCTGGCCCTCGTCGCCTGCGACGACGAGGGCGGCGGCGGGGGCACCGTCGTCCTCGGCGACAGCGGTCCCGGCCGGGGCATCGGCGCCGACGCCGACATCCTGGCCGTCGAGGACGCGCGCGTCGCCCGACCCGACACCGGCGCGCCGTCCGACGGCGGCCCCGGGCCGACCCCGGACGGCGGCCCCGGCGTCGACGCGGCGCCGATGGGCGAGTGCGCGCCGGGCATGGTGCGCTGCGTCGAAGAGGGGCAGCAGTTCCGCCAGGTGTGCCGCGACGATCGCCGCTGGGCGGTCGAGCGCTGCAGCGCCGACGAGCTGTGCGCCGAGGGCCTGTGCGTCGGCGATCCCGGCGACTGCGCGCCCGGCGAGCGCACCTGCCTGTCGCCCGACGTGCCGGGCGTGTGTGGCGCCGACGGCTGGCAGCGCCAGACCCCGTGCACCGAGGGCGAGATCTGCCAGGAGGGCGTTTGCCGCGGCCTCGCCTGTGCCGAGGCGGCGGCCAACCGCAGCTACCTGGGCTGCGACTACATCGCCGTCGATCTGCCCAACGCCGCGTTCACGCCCGGCGACGAGTCGACCCCGACCGCGCCGATCGGCGTCGTGGTGGCCAACCCCGACTTCGTCGAGACGGCGACGGTGCGCGTCGACGGGCCCAACGGCATGCCGGCCCAGTTGGTCGGCGAGCGCCGCATCAACGTGCCGCCGTCGCCGCAGATTCAGGCGAACTATCAGGCGCAGACCGTGCGCAGCGAGGTGCGCGACGGCGATGGCATGGTCGTCGAGACGGGCATCGTGATGGCCGACGGCGTCGAGATCCCGCCCGGGGGCATCGCGACGCTGCTGCTGCCCAACGGCGGCGCGCCGCCCACCAACAGCGGCGTGGCGCAGCGCGCCTACCGCATCCGCACCGACCGACCGGTGGCCGCCTATCAGTTCAGCCCGTACTGCTGCAACTACAGCTTCAGCAACGACGCCAGCCTGCTCTTCCCGGTGACCGCCCTGGGCACCGACTACCGCTTCCTGGGCGTGCCGCACTGGGGGGGCAACCTCGGGGTGTCGAACTTCCCCGGCGCGATGGTGGTGGTGGGCACCGAGGACGGCACGCAGGTGGACGTCGCCCTGCCGCGCAACGGCGACATCGCGGCCGATCCGGCCGGCCGAGTCCGCAACGCCGCTGGCCGCGTCTCGCTGCAACTGAACGCGCAGGAGGTGATGGTGCTGAACACCGTCGGGCGCGGGCTGGGCGACTTCAGCAGCCCGCCGCGGGATCTGTCCGGCGCGCGGGTGACGACCGACAAGCCCGTCGCGGTCTTCTCGGCGCATCACTGCACCAACTACCCCGAGCTGCTGACCGCCTGCGATCACCTGCAGGAGCAGTTGTTCCCGACCGGCACGTGGGGCAACAACTTCGTGCTCGTGCCGCCGCCCGAGCGGGGCAACAACAGCGCCTTCGAGCAGATCTACTGGAAGATCATCGCGCGCGACGCGGGCACGCGGGTGACGCTCAGCGCCACCTGGGACGAGATCCAGGCGCGCGGCACGGGCTTCAGCGGCGTGCCCGACTGCGCGACCATGCTCGCCGGCGACCGCCGCACGATCGTGCTGCAGGGCGAGGGCTTCTGTGAGTTCTCGACCAAGCGCCCGGTGCAGATCGAGGCCGACGGCACGCTGATGGTGATGGGCATCCTCTCGGGGCAGGAGAGCACCGGCGCCGCGGTGCCCTTCGGCGCCCACGCGGGCGATCCGGCCATCTTCCTCGTGCCGCCCGACGCGCAGTACCGCAACGACTACGCGTTCCTCGTGCCGGACACCTACTTCAACGACTTCGTCACCGTGACCCTGGACGCCGACACCAGCCTCATGCTGGACGGCGTCGAGGTGCCGCTCGGCGACGCCCAGCCCATCCCGGGCAGCACCCGCGTCTTCAAGCACGTCTCGGTGAGCGACGGGCCCCACCGCCTGCAGGCCAACCGGCCCTTCGGCATCCTGGTGGTGGCCTACGACGACTTCGTCAGCTACGCGTTCACCGGGGGGCTCAACCTCCGCAAGCGCTGACCCGTAGGGAGCCTCATGACCCGCACCGCGCTGCTCTGGGCCCTGGTGGGCCTCCTCGGATGCGAGGACGGCGGCGCGACGGCCGATCCCGACGCCGGCCGCTCGCTCGTGGACGCCGAGGTCCGCGTGCGCGACGCGCTGGTGCTGCTCGACGCCCAGATCTTCGTGGACGCCGGCGCCGTCGACGACGTCGCCCCGCCGCCCGGGCCGGCGCTCGACGCGGGGCCCGCCTGCGCCGAGCCCGGGCTGCGCCAGTGCGTGCCGGGCGACGAGGCCCTCGTGCAGGTGTGCCAGGCGGATCGCGCCTGGCGCGTCAACCGGTGCCCCGACGGCCTGGTGTGTCTGGGCGGCGACTGCGTGCCGGCCGGCGCCTGCGTCGAAGGCGACGTCGCCTGCGGGGACGGGGGCCCGGTGCGCTGCGTCGACGGCGTCTGGCAGGCCGAGGCGATGTGCGGCGCCGACCAGGTGTGCGCGAACGGACAGTGCACCACGGTCGAGTGCGCCGCCGCGGCGCAGACGCGCAGCTACCTGGGCTGCGAGTACTGGGCGGTCGATCTCGAGAGCTACCGCACCTTCGGCGCCGGCACCGACTCGGTGCGGCACAGCCCGCTGGGGCTGGTGGTGTTCAACCCCGATCTCGAGGCGGCGGCCCGCCTGCGGCTGGTGGGCCCGGACGAGAGCTCCGTGGGCCCGCTGGCCACCTACACCGTCGAGCCGCCCACCGACGCCGAGCTGCCCGTCGAGCTGTACGCGCCGCGCACCCTGCGCAGCACCGTGCGCGACGCCGCGGGCGAGGTGGTGGCCGACGAGGTCGGGGCCGTCGACGGCCTGGTGCTGCCGCCGGGCGGGCTGGCGACGCTGCTGCTGCCCCGCGCCGGCGAGGCGCAGCAGCCCTCGTCGGTCGTACGGAAGGCGTGGCGCCTGAACACCGATCGACCGGTCGCGGCCTACCAGTTCAACCCGCTGTGCTGCAACTTCAGCTTCAGCAACGACGCCAGCCTGCTGCTGCCCGCGCCCGCGCTGGGCCAGCGCTACCGGTTCCTGGGCGCGCCCAGCCAGAGCGACGGCAACGCCGAGCTGGCGGTGGTGGCCACCCAGGACGACACCGAGGTCGTGCTGCGCTTGCCGGCCACGGCGCGCCCGGCGGGCGACGACGCGGGCCGGCTGGTGCCGGGCGAGGACGGCTGGCGCGCCACGCTGGCGGCGCACGAGGTGCTGTCGGTGCACGTGGCCCCGATGACCTTCGACGCCCTGTCCCGCGATCTCAGCGGCATCGAGGTCGAGTCGTCCGAGGCGGTCGCCGTCTTCAGCGGCCACCACTGCGCCCGCGCCCCGGCGTCGCTGCGCGCCTGCGACCACCTCGAAGAGCAGCTGTTCCCGACCCAGGCGTGGGGCCGCGCCTTCGCCCTCGTGCCCCTCGCCACGCGGGTCGATCCGCCCGCCGAGACCGAGGTGACCTACTTCAAGCTGATCGCCGATCGGGACGCCACGCGCGTCATCCTCGGGCAGCCCTTCGACAGCCTGGGCGCCCTGCCGCCGGCGAACGTCGGCGCGCCGTCCTGCGCCGACGCCCTGACCGAGCCCGACGTGCTGACGCTCGACGCCGGTCAGCACTGCGAGATGGGGCTGCGGGTGCCGGTGGGGCTCGCCGCGAACCAGCCGCTGCTGGCGATGGGGGTCATCAGCGGCCAGGCGTCGACCGGCGTCGAGAGCGCCTTCGGCGCGGCCGCCGGCGATCCGTCCGCCTTCCTGGTGCCGCCCGACCGCCAGTACCGCCGCGACTACGTCTTCCTCACCCCCGACACCTTCGCGCACGACTACCTGATGGTGGTGGCCGATCCGGACGCGACGGTGACGCTCGACGGCGCCGAGATCGATCTGAGCGCGGGCACCCCGGTGCCGGGCACGACGCGGGTCTTCGTCCACCTGCGCGTGCCGGACGGCCCGCACCGCGTGGCCGGGGACGACGCCTTCGGCATCGTCGTGTACGCCTACGATGACTTCGTCAGCTACGCGTTCACCGGTGGGCTGAACCTGGAAAAGGAGTGAGCCCCTCGAGGGGCTCGCCGGCCAGGTAGGCGCGCATCACCGTCGGATCGAGGCGCGTCGACACCGCCGCCGGCCCCTGCGGGCGCCGCATCGGCCGAGGGAACACCTGCGCGGCGGCCAGCACCTCGGCGTCCAGGTAGCGGGTGGGGAAGGGGGGCGCGCCCGTCGGATCGGGGGCGTGGTCGGCGCGGGCGAGGTGCCAGCCCCACTCACCGAAGGTGGGCACGTGCGCGTGCAGGGCGCGGGTGGCGAAGCCCGCCGCGGCCAGCGTGTCGGCCACGGCCCAGAAGGCGCGGCGGTTGGCGTAGGGGCTGCTGGCCTGCACCGCCAGCACGCCGTCGGGCGCCATGCGCCGGCGAAGCTGGGCGTAGAACTCGACGCTGAACAGCTTGGCCAGATCGGGCGTGCTGGGATCGGGGAAGTCGGCGATCACGACGTCCCAGGGTCCGGTGAGATCGCGCACGAAGGCGTCGGCGTCCAGGTGCATCAGCGCGACGTCGGCCACGCGCTCGGCGCGGCCGCGCAGGGCGTCGCGGGGGCGCTCGCCCTGCTTCACCACCGGCGTCGTCTCGCCCGGCGTGACGCCCGCGGCGGCCCACGTCACCACGCGGGCGTCGACCAGCGCGCCCTCGGTCAGCCGCACCAGCGGCGCATAGGTGCGAGCCAGCGTGGTCACCGCGGGATCGAGGTCGACCAGCAGCACCCGCTCGACGCCGGGCCAGCGCAGCACCTCGCGCACGGCCAGCCCGTCGCCGCCGCCCAGCACCAGCACGCGCGCCGGCGCGCGCCCCAGGGCCAGCACCGCGGGGTGCACCAGCATCTCGTGGTAGATGAACTCGTCCTCGCTGTCGAACTGCAGGTGGCCGTTCAGGTACAGGCTGAAGCGCGCGCCGTGCCCGGTGACGACGATGTCCTGGTAGGGGCTCTGCACGTGGTGGCGGATGGGATCGGCGTACAGGTTCTGCCGCGCCGCGTCGACCCAGGTGGGCGCCTGCGCGGTCAGCACGCCCAGCGCGCAGCCCGAGAAGACCAGCGCGCCCACCACGAGCCCCTTGCGGGGCAGCCACGCCCAGAAGGCCACCAGCGTCACTGCCGCCGCGGCCAGGTTCAGCAGGCCCAGCATCAGGCTGATGCGATCCAGCGGGAACAACGGCAGCAGCACGAAGGCCCACACCAGCGCGCCCAGCAGGGCGCCGATGTAGTCGAGCGACAGCACGTCGCCCACGTTGTCGCGCAGCTCGGCCCGCCACGCCTGGTTCAGCCGCAGCAGCAGGGGGATCTCGAGGCCGATCAGGAAGCCGATGGCCAGCGCCGTGCCGTACAGCACCAGCCGGAAGTGGTCCAGCCAGCCGAACGCGAGGTACAGGCCGACGGCCGACGCGCCGCCGAGCAGCCCCAGCAGCGTCTCGACCAGCACGAACAGCTCGGCCACGCGCTCCGAGTCCTTCAGCGCGCGCTGCGCCAGCCCGGCCAGCCCCATCGCGAACAGCATCAGCGCGATGATCAGGCTGAACTGCTCGACCGAGTTGCCCAGCAAGTGCGTGGCCAACGTCGAGATGCAGTACTCGTAGACCAGCCCCGAGCCGCCCAGGAACAGGACGACCGCCGCCAACAGCAGGCGCCGCCCACGCCCGGGGACGCGCGCGGCCGCCGCCTCGGCGCTCACACCACCAGCACGATGACCGCCGCGAGGCCGATCATCGCGATGGTCTCGAGGAGCGCCGCGTTGACGTTGCGATCCTCGAAGATCTCCTTGTCCAGGTTCGCTTTGCCCAAGAGCACGCGGTCGACGAACACCCGCCACACCGGCAGCAGCACGAAGCCCACGCCGCACACCACGCCGAAGGCCAGCAGGTTGTCGCCCCAGCCCGTGAAGTCGATGCGCGCGCCGCCGTAGAGCAGCACGCCCAAGGCCGCCAGGTTGCCGCCGAAGGCCACGCCGGCGGCCATGTTGCCGCCGTGCTTGCGGCCGTCGGCCTCGTAGTCGCGCTCGATGGCGTCGTGCACGTTCACCGGCGTCACCGCCTGGTACAGCACGCCGTACAGCGCCAGGGCCACCTGGCCCAACGCGTAGAAGGCCAGCGCGACCGTCAGCTCGTGCAGCAGGACGCCGGCGCGGGTCGTCGCGTCGATCAGCTCGGGATCGACCCGCCCGCTGAACGCGCCGGCCAGCACCAGGCCCGACGCCAGGTAGCTGCCGCACAGCACCGCGCCGGCGCCGACGTTGCGATCGTCCACGAGCTCCTTCTTGTTCTCGAAGCGGTGCAGGATGAGCCGGTCGTTCAGCCACCCCGACAGCTTCAAGAGCACGATGGCCAGCGCCCCGTAGATCGCCAACTCGGCCAGGTCCCAGGCGACGTCGGCCGGCTCGCCCACGTCCACCGCGGGCGTCGCCAAAAGCGCGGCGAAGACGATCACCAGCCCGCCCAGGTAGCCGAACAGCGCGGTGCCCACCGCCGGGTTGTCGGCCTCGGTCAGCTGGTGGTCGACGTCGTAGCCGGCCAGCCGCGCGTAGGCCACGCGCCCCAGCAGCAGCAGGCCCGCGCAGATCAGCAGGGCCGCGGCGGCGTACATCAACTCGGACGCCAGACTCGTCACTTGCCCGACCCCCCGAAGCTGCCGCTGCGATACCGGCTGGACCGGTAGCCGCCGCCGGTGCGCTTGCTGCCGCTGCCGCTGTACTTCGAGCCGCTGTACTTGGTGCGCTGCGTCGCGGCGGCCCGCTTCGACTTCACGTAGCGGCTGCCGGCGTAGCGCGTCTTCGTGACGCTGCCGCTCGACCCGAACTCCTTGTTGGGCCCGAACCACGGCCGCCCGGCGCGCCGGCTGGTGCGGTAGGTGTTCCAGCTGTCCCGGTACACCGGCCGGTAGTAGCCGCGGCCCCACAGCAGATCGCGCATCAGCGCGTACTGCCCGTAGAAGACCCAGAAGCTGCGCCCGTTGCGCGTCTCCCAGCGCCCGTAGCGGGGGTTGCCGACGTAGGTGTAGCCGGGCGGCGAGGCGACGGTCACCGCGTCCTCGGGCAAGGCCCCCTCGGGCTTGCTGTAGATGGCCATGCCCAGGTGGTCGCGGTGCTTCGCGTACTCGGCGGCCGTGACCGGCTGCCAGTCCGTCTCGGACGATCGCCCGCCCTCGACCACGCGGTACTTGTGAAAGGACTGGCCGCCCTGCTGCTTCATGTCGATCAGGATCTTGTCGACGCTGACCCGCACCTGGCTCAGGTCGGTCTGCAGCGCGGCGCGCTGAGCGGTCAGCCGGCTGCCCGCGGCGCCGACGCTCTGGGCCAGCTTGCCGGTCGCCACGAAGTCGACCGGCTGCGCGGCGGCCAGCGCCTCGAGGCGGCCGGCGCTGTCCAGGGTCTGCTGCTGCAGCGCCTGGAGATCGCTCAGCTTCTTCTTCAGCTTGGGCGCGGCGTCGGGGTAGGCGGCGGCCGCGACGTCCACCTGCTCGGCCAGGGTCGTGTCGGCCTGCTGCGTGCGCGCCGTGGCGGCGGCGGCCCGCGCGCCCTCGAGCAGCGCCTGGTGGTCGGTCTTGTAGGACAACAGCTCGGCCACGGTCTGCTTCGGCGCGTCGAGGCCGACCAGCACGGCGGACGTCTGCCCGCCGATCTCGGCCGCCAGCCGCGCCACGGCGTCGGCGTCGTCGTAATCGTCGCCGTCGATCAGCGGCTTCACCTCGTCGGCGTAGCGCTTCTCGAGGCCGGCCAGCGCCTCGGCCTTCGCGTCCAGCGCCGCGCGCGCCGCCTTCACGTCGGGTTGGCCCTCGAGGTAGGCGGTGTCCTGCTCGACCAGCGCGTCCACCTCCTTGCGCGCGTCGGACAGCGCCGTCTGCGTCTCGGTCAGCTGCGCGCGGGCGCGCTCGGCGTCGTCCACCACCTCGGAGGGCAGGCCGCGGAACAGGAACCAGGCCACCAGCCCCATGCCCGCGCCGACCAGCAGCAGCCCCGCCCAGGCCGCCCGGCTCAAGACGCCGCTCCCGCGTCGTAGACCTCGACGCCGCGCGCGTCGATCGCCCACAGGTGGTAGACCTCGAAGTCGGCCTCACCCTCCCACTTCTCGATGCTCAGGTAGCGGCTCTCGTCGGGCGCCCGAAACTCCCAGGCGTAGTAGCCCTCGGCCGCGCCCCGGTCGTCCGCGTGGTAGAAGCGCTCGCCGGGCGGCTCGGCCAGCGTCCACTGGACGCCGTCCCACTCGAACCCGGTGCGCCGCCCCTCGTCGAAGGCGATCAGGTCGTCCTCGGTCAGCATCAGATCGCCCAGCGACGGGTTCTCGTCCTCGAAGCCGCCGGTGACGTACACCTCGCCGCCCGATCGCGACCACTCGACCAGCAGCTCGCGCCGGCCGTGCTCGCAGACCAGCTCGTACCACGGGTCGCCGGCGTCCTGCCGGTAGCGGTGGCGCCGCGTCACGTGGGTCTCGATCGGTGTTCGGCTCTGGCCGAAGGGGGGCAGCCGCAGCACGCCGCCCTTGCCCACGCGCGTGATGTCGTTGGTGACGTTGGCGCCGGTGACCGTCGCGTCGCGTCGGCGCGCGCGCTCGGCCTCCGCCTGCTTCTTCCGCGAGATGACGACGCCGACCGCGACGGCGACGCCCAACCCGATGGCGATGTAGATGAGGGGTCCCATGGCGGCGAGGGTTACACCGCCGACCGCCGGCTGACAAGGCGCGCCGTTCGCGGGGCCCGGTCAGTAGATGGTCGGCTCGCCCTTGACCACCGACTCGAAGAACTTGCGATAGCGCTGCTTGGCGCTGGGCACGTTCTGGATGATGAAGTGGCCCTCGCCCGCGTACTGCGCCAGCCCGGCGGCCGCCGCGCCCCCGGCCACGTTGCCGGCGAAGGGCGGGATGTCGTCGGACTCGATGCCGAGCAGCGTGAGCGCCTCGATGGGGACGAGCACCGTCTGCACCACCGGCACCCGCCCCGCCGCCGCCAGCGCGAAGATGGCGTCGGGCGGCGTGTACTCGTCCTCGAGGCCGGCGGTCATGAACACGCTCTTCGGGGCGTAGCCCTCGGGCGGCTCGTCGAACCAGAAGCCCGCGTAGTTCGCCCCGTCGCTGACCTCGATGTAGGTCTGCAGCAGCGACAGCACCGGGTGCCAGCGGTCGAGCGAGTCGTTGTCGCCCACGCGCACGGCCGCCCGCACCAGCTGGTTGATGTCCACCGGCTCGGTCTTCTGCTCGATGCTGATCGGGATGCAGGCGCCGGCCGCGCTGAGCATGCCCGCCTTCACCTGCGGCTCGATCGCCATGAAGAGCGGGCCGTTGAGGCCCCCCTGGCTGTGCCCCATGTACATGATCTGGTTGGGGTTCAGCTTGATGCGCTGCCCCTGCACGCTGAGGCCCTCGTCGAAGTCGAGGGTCTGCGCCAGCCGCATCAGCGACACCAGATCGAGCGCCGACTGGCGCACGTTGTCGCGCCCCGCCGCCGGCACCAGGAAGTTGAAGAACGCCAGCTGCACGCAGGTGTCGCGCGCCGCCCCGGTCTTGGCGTCGCAGCCGTCCGGCCGCGGATCGCGCGGGCCGTGGTGGATCTGGTCCATGCTGATCACGGCGATGCCCACCCGGCTGAGCACCGCGGCGACGTCGGCGCGGAAGAAGCTGGTGTAGTTGCCGCCGGTGCCGTGGCCGTACAGCACCACGGGCCAGCCCTCGGCCGGCGGCGGGCCCAGGGGCACCGACAGGGCGAAGCGCAGGCGCTCCTCGCCCTGGACGATCGGGTTGCCGTCGGCGTCGAACTCGATGGCGCCCTCGTCGGGGATGCGCGCGACGGCGTAGGGAGGATCGCCCTTCTGAAAGCGCGGGGCCCGGTACCAGCCCTCGATCAGCTCGAACAGGCTCTGCTTGATGCCCGCGGTGACGACGTCCTCGGCCTGCGGCTTGGGCAGGGTGTGGATGAAGTCGCGCGCCTGGAACAGCTCGCTGACCGGATCCTGCGTGGTGAACACCGACGCCGTCGCGACCTCGACCTTGTGGTCGGCCAGCCAGGCGCGCAGCGGGGCGTGCACGTCGTGGGCGCGGCCCAGCGGGCCGTCCGGGCGCGCGTCCTCGATCGTCTGGCGGAACAGCGGCGAGGGCTCGGCGGCCGCGGTGGTCAGCACCAGGGCGTAGATGGTGCGGGGGCGCAGGGCCACGCCCTCGACCAGCCGAACGGCCAGGCTGTTGGCGGGCAGGAACGAGGTCTCGGTGGCCTGGACGCGCCAGTTGATGGGCCACTTGCGCCCGCGCTCGGGCGAGTCGGGATCGACGTCGACGACGAACAGCGACGCGTCGTCGGCCAGCGACGCGGCGGGGCCGTCGGGCAGGGCGCGCGGGTCGATGGTGCTGCCGAAGGCGAGGTACATGGTGGCCGAGGTGCCGAAGCCGTCGAGCTGGTTCTCGATGGCCGTCGTGACGGTGCGCTGGATCCCGACCTGGACCGGGTGGGGGAACCCGCGGAGGTCCAGCTTGCCGGTCTGGGTGCGGTACAGATCGCTGGGGAAGGGGATCTGCGCCAGGGGCGTCGTCGGCGGATCGTCGGCCAGCTCGAAGAGCGCCTTGGGCAGCTCGTCGGGGATGGGCAGCGCGCCGTCGCCCTCGGGCACCCGGGCGTCGCCGGCGACGCCGCCGTCGCGCGCGCCGCCGTCGTCCTTGGCCGCCTCGTCGCTGCCGTCGTCACAGCCCCAGGCCCACAGCGCGAGCAACAGCGCCCAACCGACGTGCTTCATGCAAACCTCCGTGCCGCGCGCATCCTAGTGCGCGCCGCTGGCTCCGGGCAACGCGAGGCGGTTGCGCGCGCGCCCGGCGCTGGCCCACCCTGCCGAGATGCGCGTCCTGCTCACCGCCCTGCTGGCCCTCGGCGCCGGGGCCTGCGACGACGGCGCGGCGACCCCGCCGCGGGCGGACGTCGCGCCGCCGCTGGACGCCGGCGCGGACGCCCGGGCCGATCGACGCGACCCTGGACGCCGTCCTGCCGGACGCGGCCGGCGACGCCGCGGTGGACGCCGCGCCGGTCGACGCCGCGCCCCCCGACGCCTCGCCCTGCGCGCCCCCTTCGCGCCCACCGACCGACCGGACGGCGCCCTGCACCCGGTCGGCTGCGGCCTGGCGCGCGCCGGCGCCGCCGAGGCGCCCCCGCGCGGCGTGGTCGTGTCGGCCGACAGCCTCGCGCGCGCCAGCCGCACGCCGCGCCACCAGGCCGCCGACTACGTCCGGCTGGCCGACGCCGGCTTCGACCTCGTGTGGCTGCTGGTCACCTGGGACGGCATCGAGCCGATGCCGGGCACCTACAACGGCGCCTACCTCGGGCGCGTCTGCGAGCAGGTCGGCTGGGCGGGCGAGGCCGGTCTCGACGTCGTCCTCGCGATGTACCACGACCGCTACGGGGTCGCGCTGGGCGGCCACGGCGCGCCGGCCTGGGCCACGCCCGAGGGCCTCACCCCCGCGCCGCCCGGGGCCGACGCGACGCACCCGTCGGTGGCCGAGGCGTGGGCGACGTTCCACGCGACGCGCCTGCCGGCCTTCGAGGCCGCCTGGGGCCGGCTGATCGCCACCTGCGCGGGGGCGCCCGTCGCCGGCGTGGCCGTCCAGCTCGGGGCGCCCGCCGACCCCCGAGGCGACGCGGCGCGGGCGCGCGTCGTCGCCACCCTCGAGGCCGAGGTGGGCCCCGTGCTGGTGTTCGACGATCATGCCCGGGCCGGCGCGGACCGCGTGCTCACCGCCAACGCCTGGGGACCGGGCGAGGCGCGCAGGCCCCACCGACGCCGCCTGGCTCGAGGCGCGCGCCGCCGCCGCCCGCCGCGCCGGCCAGCCGCTCTTCGTTCGCGGCGTCGCGGGCGCCGACCCCGCGGCGCTGGCCGAGGCCCTGCGCGCCGCCCAGGCCGTCGGCGCCGGCTGGGCCGTCTGGCACGACGGCTTCGCCACCGACGCCTACGCGCTGCGGGACGACGAGGGCCTGCCCGGGCCGGGCTTCGCCGTCGCGGCCGAACGCGTCTGGCCGGTCGAGATCGCCGGCCGCCTCGGCGACTTCGGGCCGACGATCGACGGGGGCTTCGTCGCCGCGTGGCAGGCCGACGGACGCGCGGCCGGCCTCAGCCGCTTCGCGCTCGGCGGCCGCGGGCCTTTCTCCGCGGCGCTCGAGCCCGACGGCCCCTTCGAGTGGTTCAGCGGCTACGACCCGGTGACCGACGTGCTGACGGTGTTCGTCGACGGCGCGCCCGGCGCCGTGCGGCTGACCCTCACGCCCGCGGAGTGACTACAACCAGCGGCGGCGGCGCTTGCGCCGCGCCTTCTCGATGGCGTGGCGCTGCTGCTCGCGCTTCAGCAGGGCGGGGTAGTCGGGCACGCGCTGCGGCCGCTCGGCCGGCGTCACGACGCTGGCGTTGCGCGCCTCGGCCGCGAACAGCTCGACCACCGCGGGATCGATGCCGGTGTCCACCGCCTGCGCGCCCAGGCGCCGGGCGGCGTCGTAGGTCAGGGCGCCGCGGCGCAGGATGTCCTGGAAGCTGCGCAGCAGCATGTTCAGCGAGAAGTCGTAGTGGCTGCGCAGGGCGGTGCCCAGGCGGCCGACCGCCTCGGCGCGCAGCCGGCCGTCCTGGAACAGCACCAGCGCGGCCTGGAAGTAGTTGTAGACCGGCACCACGCGCGGGCCGTAGGCCTCGAAGCGGATGGGCGGCGACTTGCGGTCGAGGTGGATGATGATGCGCTCGACCGGATCGCACTCGGCCAGCTCGCCCAGGCTCTCGTAGATGGCCTCGCGCCCGTCGGGGTAGACGCCGGCGAGGTCGAGCACCTGCTCGAGCACCTCGGGCTCGACCCGCCGCGCCAGCAGATCGGCGTACAGCGAGTAGGTGAACGCGTCGCGCTCGGCGTCGTCGCCGAACAGCGTCTCGCGCGCCTCGACGGGGGCGTGCCGCCGGGCCGCCAGCAGCGCGGGCAGCTTGTAGCCCACCTGCTCGCGCAGCGCGCGGAAGCGCCCCTTCAGCAGGTTGCCCAGGTTGTCCTTGAGGATGAAGCCGTCGAAGTGGATGCCGTCCAGCCGCAGCTTCTCGGACAGCACGCCGCGCATCTGCTTGGGGCTGCCGCTGACGAAGTAGATCAGCGCGCGCCCGGCCGACTCGACGCGCAGGGCGCGCAGCAGCTCGGCGCTGCCGGGCACGTTCGTCTTGTCGGCGGGCCGCTGGAACGCCGTTCGGAGCAACGCCCCGAGGCTGTCGAAGTCGGTCTGCAGGTAGGTCTTGTCGAGGTCCCAGCGGTAGATGTGGGGCACGGTCACGAGCGGCTCCCGACCTCGCTCAGCTGCTCCGCGATCTGCTCGCACAGCCCGCTCTGCACCGCCTTGTTGGCCACCTTCAGCGCGTTGGCGATCGCCCGATCGCTGCTGCGCCCGTGGGCCTTGATGAACAGGTGGTCGAAGCCGAGGATCGGCGCCCCGCCGTATTGGCGCCAGTCGGTCAGCTGCTTCAGCTGCAGGATGCCCCCGCGCAGCATCCACAGCCCGGCGCGCCAGGCCAGCTTGTTGCGGTAGGCGTAGCGCGCCAGGTCGACGACCGTCTCGCTGATGCCCTCGAGCATCTTCAGCACGACGTTGCCGGTGAACCCGGCGGTGACCACCACGTCCGCCTTGCCCCGCGGCAGATCGACGCCCTCGACGTTGCCGACGAAGTTCAGGTGCGGATCGCGCGCCAGCCGCTCGTGCGCCGCGACGATCTCGGGCAGGCCCTTGTTGGCCTCCTCGCCGTTCGACAGCAGGGCCACGCGGGGGCGCGGGTTGCGCGAGATGCGCGCGGCGTAGGCGCTGCCCATGTGGGCGAAGGCGACCAGGGTGTCGGCGTCGCAGTGCAGCGTGGCGCCCACGTCGAGGATCAGCGCGAAGGGGTCGTGGTGCGCCCCGCGCTTGCGCTCGGTCGGGTACACCGCCGCGAGCGCCGTGCGGGGCACGCCGGGCAGGGTCTTGAAGTGGCGCGCGCAGGCGAGGATCGAGGCCCCGGTGTTGCCCGCGCTCACCAGGGCGTCGGCCGCGCCCTCGCTGACCAGCCGCGCGCCCACCAGGATCGAGGCGTCGGGGTGGGCGTCGAGCGCCGCCCGCGGGTTGTCGCACATGCCGACGGCCTGGCTGGCGTGGTGCACCGACAGGTAGCTCGCGTCGTAGCGTTGCCGCCGCAGCTCGGCGTCGATCTCCGCCTGATCGCCCACCAGCAGCACGCCGATGTCGCGGTCGAGCGACACGCTGGCCGCCGCCCGCACCGCCGCGCCGACCCCGTGGTCGCCACCCATCGCATCGAGAGCGATCGTCGCCATGGCCCGTGTTCTACCCCGGGCGTGGCACGCTGTCACCTGCCGCGGTGCCCCCGAACGCACCGCGTGGTCGTGGTCGCCGTCGTCGTCGTCGACGAGGATCGCACGCGCCGGGGAATCGGGGCGGTGCGCCCTCGGGTTCGCCCACCACGCCGACCATCATGCGCCCGGCCGGCCTCTCCTCGAACGCCGCGCCAGCGTCGACCCGCCGCGCCGGGCGGGGTAGCATCGCCGCGGGAGGTGCCGTGCGCTTCGCGCTCTTCGCCACGATCACCGCGCTCACCGCGCCGGCCGCCGCGCAGGACGCGCGGCGCCTGCGCCACGAGTACGTGCCGCCCGGCTTCTTCGCCCAGCACGACCCCGCCGACGCCCCGGCCACCGTCGTCGAGGCGGGCGAGCCCGTCCCCGCCGCCGTGCAGCGGGACGGCGCGCGCCTCGAGGCGCCCGGCCCGGCCGATCCCGCCGCGCCGGTGATGCGCCCGCCCGACGCCCCCCCGTCGCCGGACAGCGTCGTCCGCCCCGACGAGGCGCTGCCGGACCGCAACACGACGCAGGATGAGGGCCTGAAGTACCACGCGATGTTCAACCCGACGGTGGCGCCCCTGCGCCGCAACGTCGCCTTCGATCGCGTCGAGCCCGACTACCGCCTGACCATCGCCCCCGGCCCGCGCACGCCGGTGCCCCTTTCGCCCCGCACGCCGGTGCCCGGGCGCGAGCTGTTCTGGGGCGACGTCACCGTCGACGCCACCCCCGGCCGGGCGGCCTCGCTGCCCTCGGTCGCGCCGGACATGCGCATCCTGGCCGCGCGCACCGAGCCCGAGGTGGGCGTCGCCTTCGAGAAGGACGCCGCCGACAACTTCTACGTCCGCGCCGATCACCGCGGCCCGGTGCGGGTCGTGTTCCTCGTCGACGCCGACGCCCGCTACTTCGCGGGTGACGTGCCCGGCAACGTACCGCTGGGCGCTCGCCAGGGCGCGCCGGGCACGGCGCTGCCGCCCAACGCCCTCGCCTCGGGCCAGCGCGTGCTCGAGGCCCTCGGCGTGCGCCCCACCGATCCCTTCGACCAGGGGTTGGGCAAGCTGGTCGCCTGGTTCCGCGGCTTCGCGGCCGGGCCACCGCCGCCGGCGCGCGGCGATCTGGCCGAGGATCTCGCGCTGGGCCAGGTCGGCGTCTGCCGCCACCGCTCGCTGGCCTTCATCGTCGCCGCGCGCGCGGCCGGCGTGCCCACGCGCGTGGTCCACAACGAGGCCCACGCCTTCGTCGAGGTGCAGGCGCCCGACGGCAGCTGGCGCCGCATCGACCTCGGCGGCGAGGCGCCCTCGCTCGACCTCGCGGGCGGCGAGGGGCGACGCTTGCACACGCCGCCGCCCGACGCGTTCCCCAAGCCGGAGCGTTACCTGAACCAGTACAGCGCCATGGTCACCCGCGGGGCGCCGCCGGGCGACGGGGGCGACCAGCCGACGGTGACCGGCGCGCCGCCGGGCTGGGGCCGGGCGCCGATGGCGCGGGCGCCGCGGGCGGTGGGGGTGGGGCGCCGGCGGCGACGGCGGCGACGCCGTGTCCCAGCCCGGCGACGGCGAGGCCACCTTCGACGGGCCCGCGCCCGAGGTGCCGCTGCCGGGCGAGCCGGGCGAGCCCACCCCCGCGCAGCCGGGCTGCCGGCCGCCTCGGGCGGCGGCCCCGGCGCGCCGACGATGCTGCGGCTGGCCGATCGCGACCGCACCGTCGAGGGCTTCCGCGGCGAGGACCTGCCGCTGGTCGTGCAGGGCCACCTGCTGGGCGCCGAGGACGCCTCGCCGGTGCCCGGGGTGAAGGTGCAGGTGTACCTGGTCGGCGAGGGCGCCCCCGTGCCGGTGGGCGAGGCGGTGACCACCGGCGCCGACGGCAGCTTCGCCTCGAAGCTGCGCCTGCCCGCCACGCTGCCCCTGGGCCGCTACCGCGTCGTCGCGGCCAGCGCCGGCGACGCCCGCTACGCTCCGTCACGCTCCGACGCCCACTGACGCGTGCGTCGCGCCGCCGCTTTCGCTATAGAAGCCAGCCGTGTACGTCGACGCCCACTGCCACCTCGACTTCGCCGCCTTCGACGGCGACCGCGACGCCGTGCTCGAGCGAGCGCGCGCGGCCGGCGTCGGCGGCCTGGTGGTGGCCGGCGTGCGCCCCGCGGACTGGCCGGCGCAGCGCGCCCTGGCGGGCCCGGGCGTCAAGTGGACCGCCGGGCTGCACCTGATGTGCGTCGCCGAGGGCGAGGACTGGGCGGCCGCGGTCGCCGCGCTCCCCGCCGCCTTCGAGGGGGCGCCGACGCGGCGGTCGGGGTGGGCGAGACCGGCCTCGACGGCCGCTTCGGCGACAGCCTCGAGGCGCAGACCGCGGCCTTCCGCGCGCACCTGGCCTTCGCGCGCGAGCGCGACCTGCCGGTGGTGCTGCACGTCGTCCGCGCGCACGGCGCGGCGCTCGAGGTGCTGCGCGGCGACGGCGTGCCCGCGGCGGGCGGCATGATGCACGCGTTCTCGGGCAGCGCCGAGGTGGCTGAGGTCTGCGTCGACCTGGGCCTTCACGTCAGCTTCGCCGGGCCGATCGTGAACGCCCACGCGCGCAAGCTGCGGGCGGCCGCGGCGCGGGTGCCGCTCGACCGGCTGCTGGTCGAGACGGACGCCCCGATCAGCCGCTGCCCGACGGCCCGGCGCGCAACGAGCCCTGCCTGCGTGCGCCGGGTGGCCGCCGCCGTCGCCGCGCGCGCGGCGAAGACGAAGAAGACCGTGCTGCGCGCGACCGCGCGCAACGCCGCGGCCCTGTTCGGGCCGTTCGAGGAGGGAGCCTGATGCAGGGCCTGTCGTTCCACGGCCAGCCGCCGCCCAGCGAGCAGCCGAGCGAGGAGTACAAGCTGCACCGCCGCTTCGACCGCATGGGTCGGCTGGTGGGCGATCCCGGCATGGCGCGACTGAAGGACGCGTTCGTCGTGGTCATGGGGCTGGGCGGCGTGGGCAGCTTCGCGGCCGAGTCGCTGGCGCGCAGCGGCGTCGGCCGCCTGCGCATCGTCGACTTCGACGACGTGTGCGTCACCAACGTGAACCGGCAGCTGCACGCGCTGAAGGGCAACATCGGCAAGCCCAAGGCCACGCTGATGGCCGAGCGCCTGCGCCTGGTGAACCCGCAGGCCGAGGTCGAGCCGATCAAGCAGTTCTACCAGGCCGAGGTCAGCGAGGCGCTGCTCGACGGCCAGCCCGACTTCGTCGTGGACGCCATCGATCAGTTCACCGCGAAGTGCCACCTGATCGCGACGTGCAAGCAGCGCGGCATCCCGCTCGTGACCTCGATGGGCGCGGCCGGCCGCATCGACCCCACGCGCGTGAAGGTGGCCGACCTGAACAAGACCAGCCACGACCGCATGGCCGAGAACGTGCGGCGCATCCTGCGGCAGAAGTGGGACTTCCCGCGGGGGCGCGCCGCGTGGGGCATCCCGGCGGTGTTCACCGACGAGCCCTGCATCACGCCGCACCCGCTGGCCTACGAGAAAGGCGAGGGTTTCGTTGCGTCTGCCCGCAGGGTGACAACGGTCTGCTGAGCTGTGACCGGCGCGCGCGCATCGACGGCAGCGCCTCGTTCGTCACCGGAACCTTCGGCCTCGTCTGCGCATCGGTCGTGGTTCGCAGCCTGGTCGCCGGCGCCACCGCCGACTGAACCCCCGGGAGGGCCCATGGACATCCCCCACGACGACCTGTTCGCCGCCATCGACGAGCTGAAGCGGGCGCGCAACGCGATCATCCTGGCGCACTACTACCAGGAGGGCGACATCCAGGACGTCGCGGATTACGTGGGCGACAGCCTCGGGCTCAGCCGCCAGGCCGCCGAGACCGACGCCGATGTGATCGTCTTCGCCGGCGTGCACTTCATGGCCGAGACGGCGAAGATCCTGAACCCCGACAAGATCGTGGTGCTGCCGGATCTCGAGGCGGGCTGCTCGCTGGCCGACGCCTGCCCGCCCGACCGCTTCCAGGCCTTCAAGGACGCGCACCCGGGCCACAAGGTCGTCAGCTACATCAACTGCTCGGCGGCGGTGAAGGCGATGAGCGACGTCATCTGCACGTCGAGCAACGCCGCCGACGTCGTGCGGCTGTTCCCGGACGACGAGAAGATCATCTTCGCGCCCGACCGCAACCTGGGCGCTTACGTCCAGCGCGAGACCGGGCGCGATCTGGTGCTGTGGCCGGGCACCTGCCAGGTGCACGAGATCTTCAGCGAGAAGAAGCTGGTGCAGCTCAAGGTGCGGCACCCGGGCGCGGCGGTCATCGCGCACCCGGAGTGCGAGCCCCACATCCTGCGCCACGCCGACCACATCGGCTCGACCTCGCAGCTGTTGAGCTTCGTCGTCGAGGATCCGCGCGACACGTTCATCGTGGTGACCGAGTCGGGCATCCTGCACCAGATGCAGAAGGCCGCGCCGAACAAGAACCTCATCGCGGCGCCGCCCGAAGGCAACTGCGCGTGCAACGAGTGTCCGCACATGCGGCGCAACACCCTCGAGAAGCTGTACCTGGCGCTCTTGAACCTGAAGCCGGCCATCGAGGTGCCTGAGGAGGTCCGGGTCGCCGCCCTCAAGCCCCTGACCCGGATGCTGGCCCGCGATCTGGCCGCGGCCTGAGCCCGCCCGGGAACCTCTCAATCCTCCCCAAGTCCGCCTCCCAGGCGGCTTCGCGGCGTTGACCCCGTCTCGTGGGCTGGTGTAGGGTCCGGCGATTCCTGGGCCGGGGCGTCGCGGACGCGTCCGCCCCCGGGGCCGCGACGACACACTTTCATTCCACACGGGGAGAACGAAGGAATGAACAAGGGCTTTCAGTGGCTGCTGACGGGCGCGCTCGCGTTCACCGTCTTTGGCTGTGACGACGGCGGCAGCGACGCCCCGACCGATGATGGTGGCATGTCCGGCATGGGCGGCACGCCCGGCGCGGGCGGCACGCCCGGCATGGGCGGCACGCCCGGCGCCGGCGGCACGCCTGGGCGCCGGCGGCACCCCGGGCGCGGGCGGCACCCCGGGCGCGGGCGGCGAGCCTGGCGCGGGTGGCAACCCTGGCGACCCCTGCGCCGCGGCCTGCAGCGAGCTGGCCACCTGCGCGGCCGGTCCGGCCTGCGCCGGCATCGACGCGACGACCGCGCCCGGCCTCGAGGCGGGCTGCAACGACGCCTGCGATCAGTCGCCCCAGCTGGCCGACATCATCAACAGCGCCAACACCTGTGAGGGTGTCATCCAGGCGGTGGGTCAGGTGTCGCCCGACATCCAGCAGCTGTGCGGCGGTGGCGGCGGCGGCGGCGACGTCGAGCAGGCCTGCTCGGCGTTCGGATCGACCTACGCTCGCTGCGTCACCGAGAAGTGCGAGAACCTGGCCGACTACGAGGATGGCTTCGCCACGCAGCAGGCCGTCGGCTGTGTCCAGTTCGTGCAGAGCGGCGAGGTGACCGTTGCCCAGGTGCAGCAGATCGCTGGCGCGCCCTGTTCGGCACCCTCGCTCCGGGCATCGATCCGGTCGTCGGTCAGGATCCGATGACCGGCGAGGACGGCGCCCTGCGTGCGTTCTGCACCGAGGGCCCCCAGACCGACCCCGCCGTCTGCGAGGGCGCCTGCGAGAACGTCATCGACTGCGCCGACACCATGGGGCAGGAGGTGCCGCCGGAGGCGCTGGCCGAGCTGCGTCGGCAGCTGTGTCGGCGGCCTGCGTCATCAGCGCCGACCTGACCGAGAACTTCGAGTGCGCCAACGACAACGCGGGCGACTGCGCCGCGGTGAACGCGTGCCTCGACGGTGAGGATCCCGGCATGGGCGGCGCGCCCGGCATGGGCGGCATGCCCGGCATGGGCGGCATGCCCGGCATGGGTGGCGAGCCCGGCATGGGCGGCGCGGGCGGCGGCGCGGGCGGCGCTGGGCGGCGCAGGGCGGCGGCGCGCAGGCAGCCAGCATGGGCGGCGTGGGCGGTAGCGCGGGCGCGCCCGGCATGGGCGGCGCTGGCGGGGCCGAGCCCGGCATGGGCGGCGCTGGCGGGGCCGAGCCCGGCATGGGCGGCGCCGGCGGCGCGGCGGGCGCCGGTGGCGCGGGCGGCGCGGCCATGGGCGGCGCCCAGGGCTGATCCCCGCGGCGCGGTCGCCGACCTCGGGCTCTTTGTGCCCGCGGTCGGCCCTGCGGTACCTTCGGCGCTCCACCCGGCGCGCCGGAGGCCCCGCGATGCGTTGCATCTCCCTGTCCCTGACGCTGGCGGCCGTCCTGGCCGCCGGCTGCACCGAAGACAACGACAGCGTGCAGCAGCCCGGCGCCGACGCGGCGCCCTCGGGCCAGCTCGACGGCAGCGTCAGCCCGGACGGCGGCTCGGACGCCGACGGCGCGCCCAGCGCCGACGCGGGGCCGATGGCCGACGCGGGCCCCGATCCCTGCGTGGCCGTCTGCGCCCGCTTCGTGGGCTGCGCGGCCGAGGTGTGCCCGGACGCCGACGCGGACGCCTTCGCCGCGGCCTGCGCCACCGGCTGCGCGGCCAACCCCTCGTTCGCCCCGGTCGCCGCCGGCACCGAGACCTGCGGCGATCTGGTCGCCTTCGCTGGCCAGACGATCGGCGACGCGGTCAGCGAGGCCTGCGTCGCCGATCCCGGGCGGCCCACCCACTACGACGAGTGCACCGTCTTCGCCGAGCGCATCGTGGCCTGCCTGGGCGAAGCGTGCCCCCGCTCGCGCGCCATCGACGACCGGCTGGTCGGCGCCTACACGCACTTCTGCGACGAGGCCGCCGGCAACGGCACCCTCGACCCCGTGCAGCTGGGCACGCTGATCAACGCCAACACCCCCTGCGAGGCCGAGGTGCTGGCCAACATCGTCGACGAGCAGCTGAACGGCGGCGAGGACGGCGGGGGCATGGCCGCCTACTGCGCGGACGAGGCCGGCAACCCGCCGCCCACCTGCGACGCGGCCTGCGAGCTGGTCGCCGAGTGCATCCCGCCCGAGGCCGAGAACGCCTACCTGCGCAACGCCGACCGCTGCTTCCAGCTGTGCGCCGTGTTCCCCGATCCGGGCGGCGCGTGGGCCTGCACCGCCGACGCCGACGCCTGTGACGCGCTCGGGCCCTGCTTCGCTGGCGACCCCAACCCGGGGGTCGAGCCGCCGCCCGGCGCGTGCGAGACCTACGGCGCCCGCGCCGCCGCGTGCGTGCTCGAGGCGCCCACCTGCGACGCGCCGGCCGAGTCGCTCGGCGCCGTCGAGGCGGGCCTGGTGGGCCTGTGCCGCGCCCTGGTGCGCGCCGGCGAGGTGTCGGTGGCGGCGGTCACCTCGGTGGGCCCCGAGTCGCCCTGCGACCACGAGGCCATCGCCCCCATCGTCGGCTTCCTGACCACCGACACCCCCGAGAACGACGACGATGGGGGCCTCGTGCCGCTGTGCACCGGCGCCACCGAGCGCAGCCCGGCGGTGTGCACCGCGGCGTGCGAGAACCTGGCGCCGTGCATCCCCGAGGGCAGCGACGGCGCCGAGCTGCGCGAGCCCGGCTTCTGCACGCTGTTCTGCTTGGGCGACGCGCCCGAGGTGCCGGACGCCGCGTGGTCGTGCTTCGGCGAGTCCGAGATGGGCTGTCAGCAGGTGCTGGCCTGCCTGCAGTGACGTTCAGCCGCGGACGGCGGCCGCCCGCAGCGCGTGATCGGCCAGCGTCAGCAGCATCGCCGCCTCGACCAGCGGCACGGCCCGGGGCAGCACGCACGGATCGTGGCGCCCCTTGTTCCGGAAGGTCGTCGCCCGACCGTCCGTGGTGACGGTCTGCTGCGGCGCGAAGTGGCTCGAGACGGGCTTGAACGCGGCCCGGACGAGGATGTCCTCACCGGTCGAGATGCCGCCCAGCACGCCGCCGGCCCGGTTGGTGGCCGTCCGGACGCGGTCGCCCTCCATGACGAAGGCGTCGTTGTGCTCGGTGCCGCGCAGGCGGGTGCCGGCGAAGCCGCTGCCGATCTCGAAGCCCTTGCACGCGGGCAGCGACAGGCACGCCTTGGCCAGGTCGGCCTCGAGCCGGTCGAAGACGGGGGCGCCCCAGCCGGCGGGGACGCCGCGCGCCAGGCAGCCCACGACGCCGCCGAGCGTGTCGCCGTCGGCGCGCGCGGCCTTGATGGCGGCCTCCATCGCCGCCGCCGCGGTCGGATCGGGGCAGCGCGTCGCGTGGGCCTCGACCGCCTCGCGGGTGACCGCGCCGGCGTCCACGACCGCCTCGACGTCCGCCACCGAGGCCACCCAGCCCAGCACCTCGACGCCGTGCGCCGCCGCCAGCCACTGCCGGGCGATCGCCGCCGCCGCCACCCGCGCCGCCGTCTCGCGCGCGCTCGCCCGCCCGCCGCCACGGTGGTCGCGCACCCCGTAGCGCGCCGCGTAGGTGAAGTCGGCGTGCCCCGGCCGGTACAGGTCGCGCACGTGATCGTAGGACTTCGAGTACGCGCCCTCGTTGCGCAGCAGCAGCGCGATGGCGGTGCCGGTGGTGCGCCCCTCGAACAGGCCGCTCAGCACCTCGACGCGGTCGGCCTCTTTGCGCGGCGTGGTCAGCTTGCTCTGGCCGGGCCGCCGGCGGTCCAGATCGGCCTGCAGCGCGTCGATATCGAGCGCTAGCCCGGGCGGGCAGCCCTCGACCACGGCGCCCAGCGCCGGCCCGTGCGACTCACCGAACGTGGTGACGCGGAAGAGGACCCCGGTGCCGTCGCCCGCCATCAGTCGGCGTAGACGCCGTGCGTCTGGGTGGCGGGGTCCGGCGCGCGATCGGCGCGATGGGCGGCGGCCTCGGCCGCGGCGGCCTCGATGCGGGCCAGGGCGTCCGCCTCGACGCCCTCGAGGGTGGCCCGCGCGACGCCGCGCTGCTCGATCAGCCACGTCTCGTAGGTGCCGACCGGATCGCGCTTGCCCCAGTGGGCGTAGACGTCGTCGGCGAACAGGTCGCGCGCCTCGCGCTCGTCGTGCGTGGCGTGGCCGCCCATGCGGAAGGTGCGCGCGACGAGGATGACCGGCCCGTCGCCGCGCCGGCAGGCGTCGGCGGCCAGCTTCGTGGCCGCGTAGCAGTCGAGCACGTGGTTGCCGTCCATGGCCAGCAGCGTCGCGCCGTAGGCCGCGCCGTAGGCCTCGAAGTCGCCGCGGTAGTGCGCGTCGGCGTGCGTGCCGAGGGCGACCCGGTTGTCCTGCACGACGCACACGAGCGGCGCCTGTAGCGCGGCGGCCACCCGCAGACCCTCGTGCACCGCGCCCGTCGCCGTCGAGCCGTCGCCCGTCCAGGTCAGCGCCACGCGATCCTCGCCGCGCAGCTTGAACGCCAGCGCGCAGCCCGCCATGACCGGCACCAGGTCGCCCACGTGCGAGATGGGCGGCACGACACCGTGCGCCAGATCACCGATGTGCAGGTCGCGCCCGCGCGCGAGCGTGTCGGTGGTGCCCAGGTAGGCCGCGAAGCAGCTCACCAGGGGCAGGCCGCGCTCGATGAGGGCCGCGCCGTTGCGGATCATCGGCCCGACCACGTCGTCCGGCCCCAGCGCCGCGCACCCGCCGACCGTCACCGCCTCCTCACCGCTGCCCAGCCAGGCCTTGGTGATCACGCCCTGGCGCACCCAGCGCTTGAGCTGGATGTCGTGCAGCCGCGCCAGCACCAGCCCCTCGTACAGGCGCAGCAGCGCGGCCTCGTCGAGGGCCTCGATCAGCGCGCGCCGCTCCGCGTCGGCCGTCACGCGCCCGGCGAACGCCGCCTGCACCTCGGGGCAGGGCGTCCAGTCGACGTACTCGGGGAACTCGTACGCGGGGTAGCGCTTCAAGGACATCTCCGGCGGCCGTCCGACCGGCCCTGCGTACCCGATCCGCCGACGGTGGTAAAGGCGCACGGTCCTGGAGCCTGCTGCACACTCGGGGCACTTCGCGGTGCACGTCCCCGAATGCTCGGCTCGGCGTTGCGAGAGCAAGGCGATACCGCGGGTATCGTCATGCTCTCGCGCCTTGATCCGAGCTTTCGGTCACGCACCCCGCTCGACCCCTCCATGCGCAACAGGCTCCTTGCCCCGCGCGGTCGAGTGATTAGGGTAGGAGCCGTCGCGTGGCCTCCCGCCGCGCGGCGCTACGCCAAAAGAGACCGAGAGGACGCCCGATGGCCGACAAGGACCTGTACCGCATCCTGGGGGTGGAGCGGGGGGCCAGCGCCGACGAGATCAAGAAGGCCTACCGCCAGCTGGCCCGCGAGCTTCACCCCGACCGCAACCCCGACGACAAGCACGCCGAGGAGCGCTTCAAAGAGGTCAGCGCGGCGTTCGCGGTGCTGGGCGACGCCGAGAAGCGCAAGGCCTACGACGAGTTCGGCCCCGACGGGCTGCGCGAGGGCTTCGACCCCGAGGCGGCGCGCAACTACCGGCGCTGGGCCGAGCAGGCCGGCGGCGTGGGCGGCGGCCCCGGGGGCTGGACGATCAACTTCGGCCAGGGCGGGCAGGGCGGCGTCGGCGGCTTCGGTGGCTTCGGCGACCTCGATGATCTGCTCGGCGGCCTCTTCGGCGGCGGGGGCCGGCGCGCGCGGCGGGCGCGCAAGGGCCAGGACGCCGAGGTGCTGGCCACGATCAGCCTGCGCCAGGCGATCGAGGGGACCGAGGTGCACCTGCCCGGCGAGGGCGGCCACGTGAAGATCCCGGCGGGCATCACCGACGGCCAGCGCCTGCGCCTGAGCGGCAAGGGCGGCCACGGCCCGGCCGGCCGCGGCGACCTGTACATCCGCGTCGACATCGCGACGCCGCCCGGCTTCGCGCGCGACGGCGACGACCTCGAGATCGAGGTGCCCCTGCGCGTGTCGCAGGCGGTGCTGGGGGATCGCATCGACATCCCGACCCCCGAGGGCACGACGGTCACCTTCGGCGTGCCCGCCGGCATCCAGAGCGGCCAGCGCCTGCGCCTGCGCGGCAAGGGCATGCCCGCCAAGGGCGGTCGCGGCGACCTGTACGTGCGCGCGCAGGTTCAGGTGCCGCGCGGCGACGCCCCGGGCCTGGCCGAGGCGGCCAAGGCGCTCGACGCGTTCTACTGATCGCCGGGGCGATCAGAACGCGTCGTCGAGGCGGCGCTCGAGCACGCGCTCCTCGTCGAGGTGGAAGGCCTCGATCACCAGGTTGTAGCGGGGGTTCGACAGGTAGGGGGCGCCGTAGAAGCCCACGACGTGCTGGTCGAGGTCGACGTCGTAGATCACCTTGCCGCGCAGGATGGCGTCGAAGCCGGGGCCGTGGTCGGGCAGGCCGATCTGGCCGAACCAGGCGACGTGGTCCAGCTGGGCGGTGTCCTGGAAGTGGTGGTAGAAGTCGTCGCCGTCGAAGGCGAAGAGGCCCTGCTGGGGCCCGGCGGCGTCGGCCATGCGTCCTCCTGCGTCGGGGCGAGTGTGCCGGCGGCGCGCGGGGCGTGCAACGGGGGAGGGGGGACACCGTTGGACCAGCGGACCGACTTCGAGGGGCGCACGCTGCCGGTGGGCTCCGCGCTGCGGGCGGCGCTGTGCGGCGACGGCCCCACCCGCGCCTGGCTGGTGCGCGCGGCCGTCGTGCACCCGCCGTTCACGGCCCTGCTGATGGACACCGCGGGCGCGCTGTTCGCCGACGCCGACGCCGACGCCCGCGCGGCGGCGCTCGAGGTGGCCGCGGCGCTGAACGCGCGGCCGCTGCTCGCTCGGCTGGTCGACGCGCTCGAGGCCCGACCCGAGGACTGGCTGACGGGGCCGCCGGGGGCGACGCCGGGCCACCGTGCGCTGGCCTTCGTCGAGCGCGCCGCGCCGCCCCGGAGCGCGCTGCGCCGCCGGGCGCTGGCCTGGGCGCTGACCCAGCCGGCCCTGCAGCTGGCCGCGTGGCGCGGGCTGGGCATGGAGCACCCGGATCTGCTCGTCCCGCACCTGCCCGACGTGCTGGCGGCCGCGCCCGAGCTGGCCGATCCCCTCGCGACGCGCCTCGCCCTGGTGCACACCGACCACTGCGAGGCCGCCTGTCGCGCGCTGGCGCCTGCGCCGGAGGATCTGCGTCGCGCCTTCGCCGCGCCCCTCGAGAAGCATTTGCGCCGCATCTTCGCGATCAAGAAGTGGGTGGCCTGTCGGCGGGCGTTGTTCGGACGCTGACCGGGCGCGCTGCGCATCAGATGACCGCCCCGTGCACATGATGTGTCCGGTCGCCTCGTTCACGCTGGGCGTGCGCGGCACGCGCGGCGCGCGGCGCGCGGCGGTTTCGCGGGCCTTCGGGTTTGGTACGGGCTTCGCACTCCCCCGGCGCCGAAACGACGCTGGAGGTTCTCCATGTCTCGCGTGCTGCGCGTCGCCCTGACGGGCGCCTTCGTCATCGGCGCCCTGGTGGGGCCTTCGGTGGCCCGGGCGGCCACCACGGTGTGTGTCGACGTGCAAGTGAAGTCCTGGACGCTCGACCCCGAGGGCCATTCAGCCGCCCTCGAAGAAAGTCAGCCGGCCCTGCCCCCCGACCCCTTCGCCATCGACCCGGCCCGCTACCTGGGGCGCATGGTGCGCTATCAGGTGACCCACGAGGTGGGCTTCGAGGCCGTCGAGACCGACTGCGAGGAGCGCCTGACCGTCGAGCTGTACCCCCTGCGCGCCGGCTGGACGGTGTTCGCCCGCTACAGCGGCCACAGCCGGGAGGAGAAGGTCGACGAGGTCGGCCTCGACGAGTTCACCGCCCTCGCGCAGCGCCTCGCGCGGGCCCTGCTGCGCGACATGCCGGTCAGCGACACCATCACCCGCGACAGCGTGCTCGAGGCCGACTCGGAGAGCGATCTGCGCACCATCGACGGCGACGGCCACTTCGTGATGGCGCTGGGCACGCAGGTGCGCGCCGGCGAGCTGCCCACCGCCGACGGCGGCCCGGTGGCCGACGAGCTGCGCCTGCTGACCCCGCTGAGCTTCCAGCTCGGCTATCGCGGCAAGTACCAGGCCTGGGGCCTCGACGCCTTCGTGCGCGGCGCGCTGGGCACCAGCAAGCAGGCGCCCAAGCGCAACCCGACCGGCGGGCACGTCGACTACGAGGCGGGCGGCGCCTTCGGCCTGCACTTCCTGCGCTACCTCGATGCGCAGGGCATGAACTCGTTCTACTTCGGCGGCGGCGCGCAGTTTCAGCTGTCGGTCTTCTCGGTCATCCGCCCGGAGGGCGACCGCGACAGCGGCGACAACGAGTACCTCGTCGGCGGCGGCCTCGACGTGGATCTGCTCATCGGCTACGAGTTCATGCGCGCCAGCAGCGTGCACTTCTTCGTGCAGGGCGAGCTGCACGCGCCGACCTACAAGTTCCAGACCGACGTCGACAGCGGCGGCATCGACAGCTACGTCCCCGGCGGCCTGCTGCAGATCGGCATGGTGTTCTGATGCGCGCGGCGTGGCTGACGCTGGCGGGGGTCGGGTGGCTGGCGCTGGGCGCGAGCGCCGCGCGGGCCCAGTCGACCACCCGCACCTGCGTCGAGGTCGTCACGCGCCAGACCGACGCCGAGGAGCTGCGCCGCCTGGTCATGGACGAGCTCGACCGGCACAAGACGCACCGCGCGGCCGAGGGCGACTGCGAGTCGCACCTGCGGGTCGAGATCATCGCGCTCGACGTCGGGCGGTACGTCACGGCCCGCATGAACACCGAGGTGCCGCACCGCGAGCGCGTCGAGGGCGACGACCTCGAGGCGGCCATCAGCCGGGCGCTGCGCGTGGTGCTGCACAACGATCCGGTCCGGCTGCGCGGGCCGCGACAGGAGGACGTCTTCCGGGCCAGCGTGCGCGCCCTGCGCGACGGGCAGTTCCTGTACGGCGCCGAGGCCTTCCAGGTGGTGGGCGTCGTCGACGGCGAGGTGTCGAGCGCGCCCGGGTTGGCCTTCGTGGTGCGCCGCGAGGTGCTGGCCTGGCACCTCGCCGCGCGGCTGTCCTTCGCGCACCGGCTGGACGGCAACCCCGAGCAGCTCGCGCTGACCGGGCACGCCGGCCTGCAGCTTCAGGTGTCGTGGTTCCCCTGGTACAGCGGCGACACGTCGGCCTACGTCGGGGGCCTGCTGGGCGTCGATCACGTGCGCTTCGAGGGGCCGGCGCCGCTGCACGGCCCGCAGGACACGGCGACGTTCTCGAAGACCGGCTTCGGGCTGGGCCTGCGCACCGGCGTGGAGTTCTTCCGCACCACCACCGGCCGCCTGGACGTCTTCGCGCAGGCGGTGCTGCCCGCCTACGCGGCCACCGACGAGGAGGGCGGCGTCGTCGACAGCTGGGTGCCCACCGTCACGGTCGGCGCCGGCATGCTGTTCTGATCAGAAGCTCTTGACGAGCCCCTCGAGCTTCTCGAGGCCACGCTCGATGGTGGCCTCGCTGGGGCCGAAGCTGAAGCGCACGTGGTGGCGGAAGCGCCCGCGCTCGAGGGCGCGGCGCCGGCCCGGGTTGACGTCGAAGAACTGGCCCGGGACGCAGATGACGCCGTGATCGAGCGCGGCGCGGAACAGCTTCATGCCGGTGTTGATCGGCTCGGGCAGGTCGCGCACGTCGCCCCAGACGTAGAAGGTGCCGTCGGGCTCGCGGTCGATGTGCACGCCCATGCGGGTCAGGCGGCGCAGCATCAGGTCGCGCTTGCGGCGGAACACGCGGCGCAGGGCGCGGGTCTCGGCCAGCGCGTTGTCGTCCTCGAGCAGGGGGATGGCGGCCCGCTGCAGCGGCCGGCTGCCGCCGCCGTCGAGGAAGCTGCCGGCGCTGCTGAGCGCCTGCACCAGCGTCTTCGGGCCCACCGTCCACGCCACGCGCCACCCGGGGTAGCGCCAGTTCTTGGTCAGGCCGTCGAACAGCACGACCGGATCGCGGTCGACGTCCTCGACCTGCGAGGCCGCGCTGACCATCGGCGCGCCGCCGAGCACGGCGTCGTTCCAGATGTAGTGGCTGTAGAACTCGTCGAGCAGCAGCGTGCAGTCGGTGCGGCGGGCCAGGTTCACCCACGCGGCCATCTCGTCCCCGGCGACCAGCTTGCCGGTCGGGTTGCAGGGGTTCGACATCAACAGCGCCGACAGACCGCGCCCGGTGATCTCCATCTCGAGCTGCCGCGGCGAGAAGTCGTAGCCGCGGAAGGGGTCGAGCAGGATGGGGATCGACGTGAACAGCCGGAAGATGCCCAGGAGCTCTTCGTAGGCGGTGTAGTCGGGCAGGAAGTGGCCCAGGTTGATCTCACCCAGCGACGCGGCGGCGCGGGTGAGGGCGGCCCGGCCCCCCGACGAGATGCACACGTTCTCGTAGGTGTACTGCGACTTCATCCCGCGCCGGTAGGTGCGGTTGTAGTGCTCGGCGACGGCCTGGCGCAGCTCGGTGATGCCGGGCACCGGGGCGTACTCGACGTCGGGACCGAGGATGGGCACCTCGGTCACGCGCCCGGGCGCGCCGTCGAGGGGGCCCGCCTCGGGCTGGCCCTGGCCCAGGTTGCACCACTCGGGATCGTCCGGGCTGTACCCGTGCTTCGCGGCCTCGGTCATCACGTAGATGACGCCCGTGCGCGGCACGCGGCGGAAGGCGCTGGGCGCCGGCTGCTTCTCTTGGGTGTCGCTCATGGCGCGCGAAGGTACCCCAAAAGGATGATCAGGTGCGCCGCTTTTTGGCCTTGCGGGCGTCGGCGTCGCGCAGGAACTCGGCGTGGCGCGCGCGCAGCTCGGCCTCGTCGAAGGGCAGCCCGCACACGCCCGACACGCGGCGCAGCAGGGCCACCTCGCCAGCGTCGAGGCGACCGTCGGCCACGGCCATCAGCGCGAGCAGCTCGAGCACGACCTCGCGGAACGCGCCGTCGTCGGCGACGGCCTCGAGGGCGGCGAAGACGGTCTCGTCGGGGCGCTCGATCGCCTCGAGCAGCGACGCGCGCGAGGCGCCGTCGGCCTCGAGCTCGTCGAGCGTCTTGCGCAGCAGGGCCTTCTCGCGGCGATCGAGGCGCCCGTCGGCGGTGGCCATGAGCGCCATCAGGGCCACCAGCAGGCGGCGCAGGGCCTCCTCTTCGACGGCGATGGCGCGCAGCGAGCGCGAGGCGGCCAGGTCCTGGGCGAAGCGGCGCTTGCTGTGGCGGCCCAGCGAGCGGGTCATCAGGTAGTTCATGCCGCCGCCGACGCCGACGGACAGGAAGGGCACGGCCAGCTTCACCGCGGCGCGCTGCAGGAAGCGGACGCCCAGGGTGCGGAACAGCATGATCGAGCCGTCGCGCGCGTAGGCCGCGGCGCGGGTGGCGCCCTTCACCTTCAGCACGTGGCCGTACAGGACGCCGACGTCGGTGAGATCGTCGGCCAGCGGGTGGCCCTGCACGTCGGCCAGGGTGAACACCATGCCCACCTGCAGGCGCTCGAGCAGCGCCAGCTCGGCCAGCACCAGCAGGAAGGCGCCGCTTGTGGGCAGCCCCAGGGTGCCGATGGCCGCCAGCTCGGCGGCGCTGACCACCGCGCCGGCCGTGCCGCCCACCAGGGCCGCGCGGCGCGCGCTGCGGGTGACGATGCGATCGGTGAGGGCGTCGTCGCTCAGATCCGGGTGCAGGGCGCGGGCGCTCTCGGCCAGGGGCCGCTCGCGGTGCTTCTCGGCGAGGCGGGTGGCGGTGCGCTGCAGGACGCGGTGGAACCAGCTGCCGTCGCGCAGCGCCTGGGGCTTCATGCGGGCCAGATCGGCGCGCAGGGCCGCGAGCTGCGCGCCGACGCCGCTGTGGGCGTCGTCGGGCGGCGGCCCCGTCCCGCTCACCGCAGGGCCTCGACGGCCTCTTCCAGCCCCTCGAGCGTCAGCTCGTGCATCGGGAACACCTCGCCGATCATCGCGATGGTCGGGTGGCGCCAGAACCGGCGCTCGATGGGGTTCAGCCAGGCCGTGTGCGTGAAGTGGCGCGCCATGCGCTGCAGCCACTCGAGGCCGGTGTTGGGGTTCTGGTGCGTGTAGTCGATCGCGCCCCACTCGGCGGTCAGCTCGTAGGGCGCCATGTGCGCGTCGCCCACCCAGATCACCCGCGTCTCGGGCTGCAGCCAGCGCAGCAGATCGACGGTCAGCATGCCCTTCGACAGGCGCGCGTCCTCGTAGACCCGCTCGTACACGCAGTTGTGAAAGTAATAGGCGTGAAACTCGCGGAAGTGCGTGGCTTTGTGGGCGGCGGTGAAGAGGCGGCTGACCAGGTGGGCGAAGGGATCCATCGAGCCCCCCACGTCCATCAGCAGCAGCACCTTCAGCTTGTTGTGCCGGGGCGGGCGGAAGGCGATCTCGAGGTCGCCGGCGTTGCGCGCGGTGTGGTCGATGGTCGCGTCGATGTCGACCTCGGCGGGCGCGCCGTCGCGGCCGAGGCGGCGCAGCTTGCGCAGGGCCAGGCCCAGCTGGCGGACGTCGAGCACGAGGTCGGTGCGGTAGTCGCGGAAGCGTCGGCGGGCGGCGATCTGCACCGCCGAGCGGCCGCCGCCGCTGCCGCCGACGCGCACGCCCGCGGGGTTTTGGCCGCCGTGGCCGAAGGGGCTGGTGCCGCCGGTGCCGACCCACTTGTTGCCGCCGTCGTGGCGCTCGGTCTGTTCGCGCAGGCGCTCCTCGAACATGCGCCGCAGCTCGTCGAGGCCGTAGCGCTCCATCATCGAGAGGGCCTCGGGGCTGAGCTGGGGCGGGTCGATGGGGGTGGCGAGCCACTCCTCGAGCGCCTTCTTCAGCTCGAGGCCGGGCGCGGTGCCGACGAAGTAGTGCGTGAAGGCCTGATCGAACAGGTCGTAGTGCTTCTCGTTCTTCACCAGCGTGGCGCGCGCCAGGGCGTAGAAGCGGTGCAGATCGGCGGCGACGAGCCCCTTGGCCAGGGCCTCGACGAAGGTGAGCCACTCGGTGGTGCTGACCGGCAGCCCCGCCTGCCGCAGCAGGAAGAAGAAGTCGAGGAAGAGGGGCTCCCCGCCGCCCTCGGCGCGCGCCGGGCCCACCTCAGCGCCGCCCCTTGTAGCGGTGCATGTGGCGCTGCAGGCTCTCGAGATCCTGCTCCTTCTTCAGCAGGGCGCCGAGGTAGGGCACGCGATCGGTGATCGTCTCGAGATCCACGCCGCCCTTCTCGAGCGCGCCGATCCAGTCGATCAGCTCGCTGGTCGAGGGCGCCTTGCGCAGATCGGGCAGGCCGCGCAGCCAGTAGAAGCGCGCGATGGCCTCGTCCACCAGGGTCTGCCGCACCGCGGGGTGGTGCACCTTGACGATGGAGGCCATCAGATCGGGCTCGGGGAAGGCGATGAAGTGGAAGACGCACCGGCGCAGGAAGGCGTCGGGCAGCTCCTTCTCGTTGTTGCTGGTGATCACCACCAGGGGCCGGTGCTTCGCGGCGTGCACGTCGCCGGTCTCGGCGACCTCGAAGCTCATCCGGTCGAGCTCGTGCAGCAGATCGTTGGGGAACTCGAGATCGGCCTTGTCGACCTCGTCGATCAGCACCACGCCGGGGGCGTCGGCCAGGAAGGCCCGCCCCAGGCCGCCGAAGCGGATGTACTGCCGGATGTCGCCCACGTCGCGATCGCCGAAGCGGCTGTCGTGCAGGCGCTGCACGGCGTCGTAGACGTACAGGCCGTCCTGGGCGCGGCTGGTCGACTTCACGTGCCAGGTGTACAGCTCGCGCCCGAGCTGCGCCGCGACCGCGTGCGCCAACAGCGTCTTGCCCGTGCCGGGCTCGCCCTTGATCAGCAGCGGGCGCTCGAGCGCGAGGGCGACGTTGACCGCCTCCTGCAGCTCGACGCTGGCGATGTAGTCCTCGGTGCCGGTGAAGTTCTCGAGCACGGTGCGCCCCACGCGGTCGGTGCGAAGGGGCGCAGTCTGCCAGAAAGGGGCGGGCGTTTCACGCCGAGCGGTGGGGCGCGCGCGGCGAAGCGTCGGAGCGCCCGCCGAGATGGCGAGGTCGTCGCGGCGAGCGGCCGACCGAGCAGCGTGCGTCACCGGCGTTCGGGGTCGAGGAGCGAAGGTGAAGGCGTACCGGAGGTACGTCGAGCCCTGAGCGACGCGGAGCCCGGGCGTCGGGGGCGTGCGCGGCGAAGCGTCGGAGCGCCCGCCGAGACGGCCTAGATCGAGAAGACCTTGGAGCGGGCGGCCTGCGTCTTCAGCTGCTCCTTCAGCGACTCCTCGTACACCTGGATGCGCTTCAGCAGCGTCTGCAGGCGCTCGACGCGCTTCTCGTACAGCGTCAGCGCGTTCGAGTCGCCGGACGACATCAGCTCGTTCTTCTCGATGCGCAGCACGCGCTGCACCGGCACCTGCTTCTCTTTGCCCTGCCGATCGACCACCGGCAGCTCCCAGGCGGTCTCGTCGGCGTTCTTGGTGGGCTTGCCGGTCACCGCCACCACGCGGCCCTCGGGCGGCACGTACTTCAGCGGCTCGGTGTCGGGGGGCAGGGGCGTGTACAGCACGGCGAAGTACTGCTTCTGGAAGAAGTCCTCGCCCTTGCTGAGCGACTCGAGCGCTGCCTTGTCGCGACCCAGCGTCGTCTTCCGGTGCTCGTCGAGCAGCGTGAAGAACATGTTCACGTCGGTCACGAAGTTCGACAGCGTCCGGTTGAGCCCCTGCTCGAGGGGGATGGGCGAGGTCAGCAGCAGGCCGCCGTCGATGTTCGGCGGCTCGGCCGGCAGCTGCTGCACCTTGTCGAACTCGACGGCGTTCGGGTTCATCGCCCGCACGATGGGCGCCACCTGGTCGAACGTCGTCAGCAGCGGCTCGACGGCGTCCTTCACCCGGATCGACGCGTCGATCTGCGCGTTGATCATGCGCCGCGACGTGCGCACGTCGCCGATGAAGAAGCCGAAGACTGCGGTGATGATGCCCACCACCAGCGTCGCCGTGATGGCCAGCGAGGGCTTCACGCCCCGCTGCTTGGTCTCGAAGCTGTCGAGCTGCGCCTGATCCTCGGCGCTCAGGTCGACGGACGGCGCGGCGTCGCGGAACGCGCCCCGCTGCAGCGGGTTGGCGAAGTCGACCCCGGGCGGGGGCTCCGGCTCGGCCAGCGGCGCGCGGCGGGGGCGGCTGGCGCCGCCCAGGGCGGAGGCGCGGCGGGGGCGGAGGCGTCGGCTCCTTCTTGCGGAAGAGCTCGTCGGCGCTGCCCAGGTTCAGCGGCCCGCCAGCAGCGGGCGGGGCCGGGCGGCGCGCTGGCCGGCTTGCCCAGGTTCAGGTTGGGGCGCGGGGCGCTCGGCGTCGGGGCCGGCGCGGCGGGCTCGGCGCCGGGCGGCGGGCCGACGCGCACCACCTGGGTGTCGCCGCCGGCCTCGGCCTCCGGATCCTGCGTCAAGTCCGCCTTGGGCGCGGGCGCGTCGCTGGCGCCGCCCTTCGGACCGAAGGGGTTCGCTGCGGGATTCGCCGCGCCGCCGCCGGGCGCCGGCGTCGGGCCCCCCTTGTTCAGCATGCCCAAGCGCGCCTTCAGGTCGCTGATGTCACGCAGGCCCGGCTTCTTGTCCCCGTTGCTCAACGGCGTCCTCCGCCCCTGTTCACAGACTGTCGGAGACGCGCGCGACGCCCGCCGCTCGCGCCTCCCCCCGACGGCACGGGGACAGTAGCCCTGGCCCGGAGCATGGTCAAGCGTTTCGGCCGCAGTTCTGCTGGGTTCGCGGCGTCCGAGGGGGGGCCGGGAAGCCTTGCCACGCCGACGAACGTCTGGCTATGGTCAGGCGCGCCGGAGCGGGCCGCGAGCCGCGCCCCGGGCACGAACACCACGGCGGACGAGGGCGCGGATGCGAGGGCGACTGGGGCTGGCGATGCTGCTGACGCTGGCGGCGGCCGGCTGCGACGACGGTGAGACGAGCGGCTTCGACGTCGTCGCGAACGCGAGCCGGACGGTGGGCAACGCCCCGCTGCCGATCAGCTTCTCGGCGCGCACCAACGGCCCCCTCGACGGCGACTACCGCTGGGCGTGGGACTTCGGCGACGGCGAGACGAGCGACGCGGCCGAACCCACGCACGTCTTCGCCCAGCCGGGCACCTACACCGTCACCGTCACCGTCACCGAGGGCGGCAGCGGCGCGGCGGGCAAGGGCAGCGTCGACGTCGAGGTGGACGCGGCGGCCGATCTGGTGATCAGCGACGTCGTCGTCGATCCGCGGCGCGCGCGCGCCGGCGAGACCGTCAACTTCTCGTGGGGCTTCCAGAACCGCGGCGCGGCCGTGCGCGGCGGCTGGACCACCACCGTCTTCCTCTCCGAGGACGCCACCTTCGGCCCCGAGGACGTCGTGCTGTTCGAGCGGCCCCACGCGGACGACGCCCCCGGCGACCGCCCGGTGGGCGTCGACGAGCCGATCACCCTGCCGGCCGATCTGGCCTCGGGCGACTGGATGGTGGGCGTGTACGCGGACGCCGAGGGCGTCGTCGGCGATCTCGATCGATCGGACAACGTGACCTTCGCGCCCTTCCCCCTCGAGGTGCGCAACCCCACCGACAACGGACCCGATCTGATCGTGTGCGGGGTCAGCATCCCGGCCTTCGACAGCCTGCCGGCCGGGCAGACCCCCATCGCCCAGATCGGCGATCAGCTGCCGGTGACGGTGTGCCTGGGCAACAACGGCAACCAGCCGACCCCGCTGGCGGGCTACGTCCTGTACCTCAGCCGTGACGAGGCGGTCGATCCCGCCGATCAGCCGGTGGGCGGGCGCGACGGGCTGGCCCTGGGCGCGGGCGATCGCGAGGACTTCGACGATCTGGTCGACCTGCCGCTCGACCTCGAGGCGGGCGTCTGGTACGTGCTCGCGGCCGCCGACGTGGAGAACCGCGTCGAGGAGCAGAGCGAGACGAACAACGAGCGCGGCTGGCCGGGGCCGATCGAGCTGGTCGAGCCGGGCATGGTCGAGGGCGTCGATCTGGTGGTCGCGCGGCTCGAGGTGCAGGGCGACCGGGGCTTCTGGGGCCAGGCGCTGCCCGGCACCCTGCAGCTGGTCAACCGCGGGAACGTGCCGGTCGAGCGCAACTTCGTCGTGCGCTTGCTGGCGCAGCCGGTGGACGGCGGCGAGCCGGTGCAGCTGCCCTCGATCAACGTGCCCGGCATCGAGGCCGGCGGGGATCTCGAGATCCCGCTGATGGCCACCATCACGCGGCGGGTGGAGGAGGGCGACTACCGCCTCGCCGCCGAGGCCGATCCCACCAACGCGACGGACGACGTGAACCCGGGCAACAACCGCCGGACGCTGCAGCGGGTGCTGCGGCTGGGGGGCGAGCCGCGCCTGGATCCCGCGGTCGGCGGCGTGTCGCTGGACAGCGCCGCCGTCGAGGCGGGCGACGAGCTGACCGTGCAGGGCACCCTGCGCAACCTGGGCACGGACGCCACCGGCAGCTTCGAGGTGGCGGTGGTGTTCAGCGCGGACGCCCTGATCGACGGCGACGACATCGAGGTCGACCGCTTCACCATCGAGGGCCTGGCCGGCGAGGCCGAGCTGCCGGTCACCCGCACCGTCACCGTGCCGGTCGAGCTGGATCAGCAAGTGCCGCAGTGGCGCGTGGCGCTGGTGGTCGATCCCGCCGATCGGTTGACCGCCGAGCTGGACGAGACGAACAACGTCGCGTTCGCGCCCGAGGCGCTGACGGTCACCGGCGCCACGGGCGGCTGCGCCGAGGATCTGGCCAACGAGGACAACGACACGCCGGCGGACGCGGTGACGCTGGCGCCCGGCGACCACCCGGGGCTGGGCGCGTGCGACGCGGCGGACTGGTTCGCGGTGCAGGTGCCGGCGGGGCAGGTGCTGGACGTGACGCTGGGCTGGGCCGAGGCCGAGGGCACGTTGACGCTGACGCTGGCCGACGCCGAGGGCGAGCCCCTGCGCGCGGGCGAGGGGCCGGCCGGGGCGCTGCGCGCCTTCGAGGCGGCCACGGACGCCGAGCGGACGGTGCTGGTGCAGGTGGCCGGGGTCGGGGCTCGGCTGCAGTACGACCTGGGCGTCGCGCTGACGCCGGCCGGCGACGCGCCCAACCTGCGGGTGCGCGCGGTGACGGCCTCGCCCGCGGTGGTGGTGCCGGGCGCGACCGTCGAGGTGCGCTTCGAGCTGGTGAACGTCGGCGGCGCCGAGGCGGTGGCCAGCAGCGCCGGGGTGGCGCTGTCGGGGCCGGGGGCGGCCGACCTGGGCGCGATCGAGGCGCCGACGGTCGGGGCCGGGCAGGCGGTCGCGGTCAGCGGGCGCGTGGACGTGCCCGAGGGGCTGGCCACCGGGCGGTACGTCCTCGAGGTGAGCGCGGACGCCGGCGAGGCGATCGCCGAGGGCAGCGAGGACGACAACGTCGGCGTCGGTGCGCTGCGCGTCGATCCCGACCAGGCGTGCGAGGTCGACGCGCTCGAGCCCAACGGCAGCCCCTACGAGCCCGAGAACGTGGCCGACCAGGCGGCGGCGGTGGCCGACGGCGACTACGCCGGCCTGTTCGTGTGCCGCGGCGACGACGACTGGTACGCGGTCGAGCTGGCCGAGGGCGAGCGTCTGACGGTCACCGCGAGCTTCACGCACCTCGAGGGCGACATCGACCTGGCCCTGTACGGGCCCGACGGCGCGACGCTGATCGACGAGAGCGCCAGCCTGCAGAACAGCGAGTCGGTCGGGCTTCTGCGCGCCCCGATGGCGGGCACCTGGCTGGTGCGCGTGTACCTGGCGGCGGGCGACGGCACCACCGTGGTCAACGGCTACGACCTGGCCGTCGAGGTCGAGGCGGCGGACGCCTGCGCGGACGATCGCTTCGAGCCCAACGGCTCGTCCCAGGAGGCCGAGCTGCTGCCCGACGGGCGCCACGATCTGACCCTGTGCCCCGGCGACGAGGACTGGTTCCGCTTCAGCATCCCCGCGGGCAACACGGTCAGCTTCCAGGTGGCGTCGGGGGACGCGGGCGTGCGCATCACGCTCTTCGATCCCGCCGGGGTCGAGGTGGGCGACGACAACCGCCGCATCTCCCACGAGGCGCAGACCTCGGGCTTCCACCGGCTGCGGGCGCGCGTCGACGCCGACGAGCCCGTCGTCTACCAGCTGGTGGTGGCGGGGGTCAGCGGGGTGGATCTGGCGGTGACCGGGGTGCGCCTCGCGCCCGCTTCCGTGGGCGTCGGCGGCGATCTGCGCGCCGAGGTCGATCTGCAGAACCTGCGCGGCGACGTGGCGCGCAACGTGGACGTGCAGTTCCTGCTGAGCGCCGACGCCCAGCCCTCGGCGGACGACGTCGAGCTGGCGCGGGCCGAGGTGGCGCGCGTGGACGGCGCCGCGTCGCAGACGCTGACCCAGCGCCTGCGGGTGCCGCGCGGCGCGGCCGAGGGCGAGCGGTTCGTGGTGGTGGTGCTCGATCCGGATCGCGAGATTGCCGACGTGCGCCGGGGCAACGACGTCGGCTCGGCCGCCCTGACGGTGGCCCCGGCGTGCGTCGACGACGATCCCCGGTCGAACGAGGGCCCCGCGACGGCCACCCCCCTCGACGCATCGCCATTGGAGGGGGGCGTCGTGTGCCCCTTCACCGAAGATTGGTACGCGCTCGACCTCGACGCGGCGGGCGCCCTCACGGTGCGCCTGGCCTTCGACCACGCGCAGGGCGACCTGGACCTGGTGGTCTGGGACGCCGAGGGCGCCACGGTGCTGGGCGAGAGCCGCACCGAAGCCGACGAGGAGATCGTCGAGCTGCAGCTGGACGCGCCCGGGACGGTGCTGGTGCAGGTGGACGGCTTCCTCGACGCCCGCAACACCTACACGCTCGACTGGGAGCGCCCGTGACGACCCTGCGCATCGCCCACTTCTCCGACACCCACGTGCTCTCGCTGACCGGCGTGCGGGCGCGGCGGTTCTTCAACAAGCGCTGGACCGGGGCGGTGAACCTGGCCCTGAACCGCGCCAAGCACTACCGGGTGGAGGTGTTCGAGGCGCTGCTCGACGCCCTGGTGGCGGTGAAGCCGGATCACACGGTGTGCACCGGCGACCTGGTGAACCTGGCGCTGGAGCCGGAGTTCGCGCGCGTCGCCGACATGCTGCGCGCGCACTTCGCCCCCGACGCGCTGACGGTGGTGCCCGGCAACCACGACGCCTACGCCAAGGACGCGGTGGCCGAGGACCTCTTCGCGCGCTACTTCGGGCAGTTTCAGGGCGACGAGCTGGGGCTGGGCGCCGGGCGCTACCCGGTCACGCGGGTGCGCGACGGCCTGCTGGTGATCGGGCTCGACAGCGCGATCCCGACGCGGGTGTTCATGGCGAACGGCCGCGTGGGCACGCCGCAGGTGGCGGCCCTGCGCGCCGCGCTGAGGCACCCCGAGGCGCAGGATCGCTTCCGGCTGCTGATGCTGCACCACCCGCTGCTGCCCGATCCCAGCCGTCGGCTGGAGGCCTCGCGCCGCCTGGACGACGCGGCCGATCTCAACGCCGCCCTGGCCGCCTGCGGCGACGCCGCGCCGCACCTGGTGGTGCACGGCCACAATCACGCCTTCAAGGTGCAGCGCGTGCCCGGCACGGACATCCCGGTGGTGCAGGTGGCCAGCGCCAGCCGCTCGGGCGCCCACCACTTCGCCGAGTTCAACGTGTACGTCGTGCGCGACGACGCGCTGGTCGACATCGAGCGCCACGTGCACGACCCCGAGACGGGCGCCTTCGTGCCGCGGGACGCCGACGGGGTCGCGCTGGCCTCGTGAGCGGGGCACCCGAGCCCGGCGACGTCGCCAGGCCGCGCCCACCCCTGGGGCGGCGCCTGCTGCGCTACGCGGCCGCCGGCTGCGCCGCGCTGGCGTTGGTGCACGCGGTGCGCGCGTTCCAGCAGTCGGCCCGCGACGTGCGCCTGGTGTACACCGCGCCGCCGGGCGAGCTGACCGTCGAGCTGGTGGACGACGAGGGCACGCGGGTGCGGCGAACGGTGTTCGCGGGGGCCGAGCGGGCCCACGCCGTGCGGCTGCCCGACGGGCGCTACCGGGCCCGGATGCGCCTGGGCGACGCCGGGCCGGTGCAGCAGGCCTTCGAGGTGCACGGGGATGGGCTGGTCGAGGTGCGCTTCGCCGATCCGCTCAGGGCGCCGGGGGCGGATCGCAACTGAGGCCGCTGACCGCCGGCGAGAACACCTCGGCGGTGTGGGCGGCCGAGAAGGCGCCGCCGCGACCGCCCAGTCCGCCGGCCAGCAGCACCCCGCCGTCGGGCAGGGGGGCGCTGACGTGCCCGAGCCGGGCGTCGGCCAGGTTGAACGCCGTGGCCACGAACTGATCGCGCGCGGCGTCGTAGAAGATGGCGTCGGCCCCCACCACGAAGGCGCCCGGGTTGTCGAAGCTGCCCCAGCCGCCGGTCACCAGCACGCGATCGCCGACCGTGGTGGCGCGGTGGAAGGCCCGCTTGAGGGTGGCCGGCTGCACGTCGCCGGTGCCGACCGGGTGCAGCTCGACGGTCTGCGCCTCGGCGTCCACGTCGAGCAGCACGGCGTTCGGGGGGCAGTCGACCCCCTGATCCGGGTTGTTGACCAGGCCGTCGGGGCCGACGGCGATGCCGCCGGTGATCAGGACGCGGCCGTCGGGCAGGCGCGCGGCGGCGTGGTACGCCGTGGGATACCAAGCGCGGCAGGCGCCGGCCGGCGTGCTGCAGTCCGGGGCCGGCTCGTCGGCCACCAGGGTCAGCGGCACCGCCTCGATGCGGCCGGTGATCGACACCAGCCAGGCCGGGCGCTGGCCGCAGCCGTCGACGTCGGCGCCCCACACGAGGAAGCGCGCGCCCCCGAGGGGCGTGACCGTCGGGCCGACGAGGCCGGTGCTGAGGTCGGTGAAGCGCAGGCCGCCGGCGTCGATGACCTCGACGCGCGTGCTGGGGCGCTCGCCGGGGTACTCGACGCCGCCGACCAGCACGACGAGGCCGTCGGCCGCGGCGCCGCCGGCCAGGAAGCGGGGGGTGAGCTGGGCGTCGACCGGCGCGAAGCCCGGGACGGTCGGGTCGAAGAACTCGGCGGCCGGGGCGCTGAGGCGACCGCCCGCGGGGGCCAGCGGGCCGTAGGGGTGGTTGCCGCGGACGACCGCCGGGGCGCCCCCGACGACCAGGACGCCCTCGCTGGTGCCGCCCAGCGGGCGGAAGGGGAAGGCCTGGGCGCCCACGCGGGCCGCCTGCATCGGGCGGGGGTCGAGGGGCATCGAACGCTCGGTGCCGGGCAGGAAGAGGCCCTCGCGCGGATCGAAGACGTCCCAGGCCGGGCCGGCCGCGGTGGCGGTGAAGGTGTCGCCGTCGACCTGCGAGGCGCCGCCGGCGATCAGCAGGCGGCCGTCGGGCAGGGGGGCGTAGGCCGGGAAGGCCCGGTTCGCGCCCAGGCCGGCGAACTGGTTGTAGGACGGCCCGAAGCCGGTGCCGGTGCAGGACAGCTGGTCGAGGGGCCGGAAGAGCAGGGTGAGGCCGTGCTTTCGGCCCTGGCGGATGGTGCGGCCGTCGACGCGGGCCAGCAGGCGGGGCAGGCCGCCGGCGCAGGCGACGAAGCGCAGGTCGACGGCCTCGCCGCTGGGCACGCCCTCGACGAGCAGGGGCTGGCCGTCGAAGCCGTCCTCGCGCTGCTCGGTGGCGATGGTCTGCCAGCCCGCGTCCGGATCGAGGGCCTGCACGACCAGCGTGTCGACGCCGCCGGGCAGCCCGCGGGTGCGCGCCGGCAGGCAGCCGTCGTTCGACAGCGCGGCGACGCTGACCGCGCCGGCCGCGGGCGCCTCGTCGGCCGGCCCGCAGCCCAACGCGAGGAGGGCCGAAAAGGCTAGCAATTCCGGTTTGTTCATTGACACTCGCACGGGCTCTTGATAGCACCCGTGCGGCCCCAGAGGAAGACCCTCGGCCGGGACACGCGGGCGCGCTCGCTCCGAGCATGCGCGCCTGGGCGCCGGCGAAGGAAGACGAGAGGACACGATCATGCAGGAAGCAGTCATCGTCGGCGCCGCGCGCACCCCCATCGGCAGCTTCGACGGCGCGCTGGCGTCGGTGCCGGCGCCCAAGCTGGGCGCGGTGGCGATCAAGGCGGCGCTCGAGCGCGCGGGCGTTGCCCCGGACGCCGTGGACGAGGTCATCATGGGCTGCGTGCTGCCGGCCGGGCTGGGCCAGGCGCCCGCGCGGCAGGCCGCCATCTTCGCCGGGCTCGACGAGGGCACGGCCTGCATGACGATCAACAAGGTGTGCGGCTCGGGGCTGAAGGCCGTGATGCTGGCGGCGCAGGCCATCCGCTGCGGCGACGCCGAGGTGATCGTCGCCGGCGGCATGGAGAACATGTCGCTGGCGCCGTACCTGCTGCCCGACGCCCGCAAGGGCATGCGCATGGGCCACAAGCAGGTGATCGACTCGATGGTCAAGGACGGCCTGTGGGACGTCTACAACGACTTCCACATGGGCAACGCCGCGGAGATCTGCGCGAAGGACTGCGGCATCAGCCGCGAGGCGCAGGACGCGTTCGCCAAGGCGAGCTACGAGGCGGCGCTGAAGGCGCAGGCGGCGGGCGCCTTCCGGGACGAGATCGCGCCGGTCGAGGTGCCGCAGCGGCGCGGTGAGCCCGTGGTGGTGGACACCGACGAGGAGCCGGGGCGCGGGCGGCCGGACAAGATGGGCGGGCTGCGGCCGGCCTTCGACAAGGCGGGCACGGTCACCGCGGCGAACGCCAGCAGCCTGAACGACGGGGCGGCGGCGATCATCGTGGCCAGCCGGGCCTACGCCGAGGCCAACGGGCTGCCCATCCTCGCGACCATCAAGGGCACCGCGCAGCACGCGCAGGCGCCCGAGTGGTTCACGACGGCCCCGGCCTACGCCATCCGCAAGGTGCTCGAGAAGAGCGACCTGGGGCCGAACGACATCGATCTGTACGAGGTGAACGAGGCGTTCTCGGTGGTGTCGCTGGCGGTCAACGACATCGCCGAGCTGCCCGCCGATCGGGTGAACGTGCACGGCGGCGCCGTGGCGCTGGGGCACCCCATCGGGGCCAGCGGCGCGCGCATCCTGGTGACGCTGCTGTACGCGATGAAGCAGCGGGACGCGAAGCGCGGCCTGGCCAGCCTGTGCATCGGCGGCGGCGAGGCCGTGGCCGTGATCGTGGAGCGCTGAGATGAGCGACATCGAGGTCATCGGCGTCGTCGGCGCGGGGCAGATGGGCGCGGGCATCGCGCACGTCGCCGCGCTGAGCGGCTTCAAGGTGCTGCTGGCCGACGCCGACCGGGCGCGGGCCGAGAAGGGCAAGGCCGGCGTCCAGAAGCGCATGGCGCGGGCGGTCGAGAAGGGGAAGCTCGAGGCGTCGGCGATGGAGGCCGCGCTCGAGGCCATCACGCCGGTGGACGGCCTGGGCGGCTTCCGGCCGGCGCAGTTCGTCATCGAGGCGGTCAACGAGAACGAGGCGCTGAAGACCTCGATCTTCGAGACGCTGGACGGCGTGCTGGCCGCGGACGCGCTGCGGGCGACGAACACGTCGTCCATCCCGATCACGCGCATCGCGGCGAAGACCAAGCACCCCGAGCGCTTCATCGGCATGCACTTCATGAACCCGGTGCCGGTGATGGAGCTGGTCGAGGTGATCACCGGGCTGCAGACGGCGCCCGAGACGCTGAAGACGACGCAGGCGCTGGCCGCGAAGATGGGCAAGACCACCATCATCGCGCGCGACATGCCCGGCTTCGCGATCAACCGCATCCTGATGCCGATGATCAACGAGGCGGTCTACGCGCTGTACGAGGGCATCGCCTCGGCCGAGGACATCGACACCGGCATGAAGCTGGGCACGAACCAGCCGATGGGGCCGCTGACGCTGGCCGACTTCATCGGGCTGGACACCTGCCTGGCCATCATGGAGGTGCTGCACGCGGGGCTGGGCGACACGAAGTACCGGCCCTGCCCGCTGCTGCGGCAGTACGTCGAGGCGGGCTGGCTGGGCCGCAAGTCGGGCCGCGGCTTCCACACCTACTGAGCCACCGACGGGAGGCACCATGAGCGACGCGCCGCTGCTGGTCGCGCGCGACGAGGGCATCGTCACCCTCACCGTCAACCGCCCCAAGGCGCTGAACGCGCTGAACCGCGCCGTGCTCGAGGCGCTGCGGGCCGAGGTGGCCACGCTGGCGGCGGATCGCGCCGTGCGCGCGGTGATCCTCACCGGGGCGGGCGAGAAGAGCTTCGTCGCCGGCGCCGACATCGCGGTGATGTCCGAGATGGGGCCGCGCGAGGCGTTGGATTTCGCCGAGCTGGGGCACGCGACGCTCGACGCGCTGAGCGCGTTGCCGATGCCGGTGATCGCGGCGGTCAACGGGTTCTGCCTGGGCGGCGGCTGCGAGCTGAGCCTGGCCTGCGATCTGGTGTACGCGGCGGACAACGCGAAGTTCGGGCAGCCCGAGGTGAAGCTGGGGCTGATCCCGGGCTTCGGCGGCACGCAGCGGCTGGCGCGGCGCGTCGGGCCGATGCGCGCGGCCGATCTGGTGCTGAGCGGGCGGATGATCGGGGCCGACGAGGCGAAGGCCATCGGGCTGTGCGTCGAGGTCTTCCCGCGGGGCGAGCTGATGGGGCAGGTCGTCGAGCGGGCGCGCACCATCGCGGCGATGGGCCCGGTGGCGGTGCGCGCGGCGAAGGCGGTGCAGGCGCGCGGCGTCGAGGCACCCTTGGCCACCGCCAACGCCTTCGAGCGCGAGGCCTTCGCCGGGCTGTTCGCCACCCACGACGCCAAGGAGGGCATGGGCGCCTTCCTCGCGCGCCGCGACGCCGCCTTCGAGGACCGATGAATCTCGTACCCGACGAGGGGCAGCGCGCGGCGCTCGAGGCCGCGCGCGAGGCCGCCCACACGCTGCTGATGCCGAACGCGGCCGAGCTGGACGCGGGCGCGGGCTTCCCCACCGAGACCTTGAAGGCGCTGGGCCGCGCCGGGCTGATGGGCGTGAACGTCGATCCGGCCTGGGGCGGGCGCGGCGCGGGGGCGGTGGCCTACGCGCTGGCCGTGCGCGAGCTGGCGGCCGCCTGCGCCGGCACGACCGTGGGCATGATGGTCACCAACATGGTGGCCGAGGCCATCGAGGCCTACGGCGACGACGCGCAGAAGCAGCGGCACCTGCCGCGCATCACCGGCGGCGCGTACGCCGCGGCGGCCTTCAGCCTGAGCGAGCCGGGCAGCGGCAGCGACGCGGCCAGCCTGCGCACGGTGGCGGTGCGCGACGGTGACGACTACGTGCTCGACGGCACGAAGGCGTGGGTGACCAGCGGCGGGCACGCCGGGGTGTACCTGGTGATGGCCGCCACCGATCCGGCGGCGCGGGCGCGGGGCATCTCGGCGTTCCTGATCGAGCCGGGCACGCCCGGGTTCGAGGCGGCCAAGCCCGAGCACAAGATGGGGCAGCACGCGTCGGCCACGACGCAGCTGATCTTCGATCAGTGCCGGGTGCCGGCCAGCGCCCGGCTGGGCCCCGAGGGCATCGGCTTCAAGATCGCGATGCGCGCGCTGGACGGCGGGCGCGTGGGCGTCAGCGCGCAGGCGTGCGGGGTGGCGACGGGCGCGCTGGCGACGGCGACGGCCCACCTGGCGTCGCTGGACGCCGAGGCCCAAGGGCCGGATCACGCGGCGCACCTGGCGGCGCTGGCCGACGCGGCGACGGCGCTCGACGCGGCCTGGCTGATGTGCCTGCGGGCGGCGTGGCTGAAGGACGAGCGGCGGCCCTTCACGCGCGAGGCCGCGATGTCGAAGCTGTTCTGCACCGAGACGGCCAGCCGGGTGTGCGAGGCGGCGCTGCGCATCCTGGGGCCCGACGCCTACGGGGCCAACGCGGTGTCGCAGGCGCTGCGCGACGTGCGGGTGACGCGCATCTACGAGGGCACGAGCGAGGTGCAGCGCATCGTGATCGCGCGCGAGGTGCTTCGCGCCGCGTCGGCGGCGGCCTGAAGGAGCGAGGTTGAGCCGTTACCCCGATCGGGTGCAGGTGTACGAGGTCGGCCCGCGGGACGGGCTGCAGAACGAGTCCGCCTTCGTGCCCACCGAGGACAAGCTGGCGCTGATCGGGGCGCTGGCGGCGGCGGGGCTGCCGCGCATCGAGGCCACCAGCTTCGTGCACCCGCGGTGGATCCCGCCGCTGGCCGACGCCGACCGGGTGGCGGCGGGCCTGCCGACGGTCGAGGGCACGCTGTTCACGGCGCTGGTGCCCAACCAGCGCGGCCTCGACCGCGCGCTCGCGGCGGGCATGCGCGAGGTGGCCGTCTTCATGTCGGCCAGCGAGACCCACAACCAGCGCAACATCAACAAGTCGCGGGACGCCACCTACACGGCGTTCGAGCCCGTGTTCGCCGCCTGCGCCGAGGCGGGCGTTGCGGTGCGCGCGTACGTGAGCACCGCGTGGGGCTGCCCCTACGAGGGCGACGTGGCGCCGGCCGAGGTGGCCGGCGTGGCGCGGCGCCTGGCCGAGATGGGCGCCTACGCGATCAGCCTGGGCGACACCGTCGGCCTGGGCAACCCGGCGCAGACGCACCGGGTGCTGGACGCCGTCGAGGCGGTGGTGCCCATGGACCGCGTGGCGCTGCACATGCACGACACGCGGGGCTGCGCGCTGGCCAACTGCCTGGTGGGGCTCGAGCGCGGGGTCACCACCTTCGACGCCAGCATCGCCGGGCTGGGCGGCTGCCCTTACGCGCCGGGCGCCAGCGGCAACCTGGCCACCGAGGATCTGGTCTACATGCTCCACGGCATGGGCATCGAGACCGGCGTGAACCTGGATCGCCTGGTCGACGCGGGCCTGCTGGCGCAGCGGCTGCTGGGGCGGACGCTGCCCGGGCGCGCGCTGCAGGCGCTGGCGGGCGGGCGCAGCGAAGGGAAGTCATGAGCACCGAGAAGGTCATCGTCGAGAAGCACCCCACCTACTGGCTGGTGCGCATCAACAACCCCGAGCGCCGCAACGCGCTGAGCGAGGCCGTCGTGGACGGGCTGATCGCGGTGACCGCCGAGGTGGCCCGCGAGAAGGCCGTGCGGGCGGTGATCCTGTGCGGGGCGGGGGACAAGGCCTTCTGCGCGGGCGCCGATCTGAAGGAGCGCAAGGCGATGAACCCCGATCAGGTGCGGGTGTTCGTCGGCAAGCAGCTCGCGATGATGAACGCCATCGCGGCGTCGCCCAAGGTGTGGATCGCGGCGCTGCAGGGGGCCTGCCTGGGCGGCGGGCTCGAGCTGGCGCTGTCCTGCGATCTGCGGGTGGCGAACACGAACACGGTGGCCGGGCTGCCCGAGGTGCGGCTGGGCATCATCCCCGGCGCCGGCGGCACGCAGCGGCTGCCGCGGCTGGTGGGGATGGCGAAGGCCAAGGAGATGATCCTCACCGGCATGCGGATGTGCGCCGAGCACGCGCAGGCGATGGGCATCGTGAACCGGGTGGCCGAGGATCACGAGGCGGCGGCGATCGAGCTGGCCGGCGAGCTGGCGAAGGCCGCGCCGATCAGCCTGACGCAGGCCAAGCGGGCGGTGGACGCCGGCTGGGACCTGCCGCTCGAGGCGGGCATGCTGCTCGAGCGCGCGTGCTACGACGTGACGATCCCGACGAAGGATCGGCTGGAGGGCCTGCAGGCCTTCGCCGAGAAGCGCGCCCCGAACTACATCGGCGAGTAGGCCGGGGTCCGTGGACCCTCGGCACGGCTCGACCTCCGATCGACACGCACACTGTAGGAGCCCCGTTTGGCCACCGACACCAAGACCCTGCTGGACATCGACGCCCGGGTGAACGCGGGCGGGAAGCCGCGCTACCACGAGGCGAACGCGGCGCGGGGCAAGCTGTTCGCGCGCGAGCGGCTGGCGCACCTGCTGGACGCCGACTCGTTCGTCGAGGACGCGCGCTACGCCAACAACCGCGACGAGGGGCTGCCGGCGGACGGCGTCGTCACCGGCTTCGGGCGGGTGGACGGGCGGCCGGTGGCCGTGATGGCCAACGACTCGACGGTGAAGGCCGGCAGCTGGGGCTGGCGCACGGTCGAGAAGATCATCCGCATCCAGGAGGCCGCGGCCAAGCGGCGCTGCCCGCTGCTGTACCTGGTGGACTCGGCGGGCGCGCGCATCACCGATCAGGTCGAGATGTTCCCCGGGCGCCGCGGCGCCGGGCGCATCTTCTACAACCAGGTGAACCTGTCGGGGCTGATCCCGCAGATCTGCCTGCTGTTCGGGCCCTCGGCGGCCGGCGGCGCGTACATCCCCGCGTTCTGCGACGTGGTGGTGATGGTCGACAAGAACGCCAGCATGTACCTGGGCAGCCCGCGCATGGCCGAGAAGGTCATCGGCGAGAAGGTGACGCTCGAGGAGATGGGCGGCGCCAAGATGCACACCGCGGAGTCGGGCTGCGGCGACGTGCTGGTGAAGACCGAGGTCGAGGCGCTCGACTGGTGCAAGGCCTACCTGGGGTACCTGCCGAGCAACGCGACGCTGGCGCCGCCGCGCGCCGAGCCGGCCGACCCCAGCGGCGACTGCGCGACGCTGGACGCGCTGATCCCGCGGCAGGAGAACAAGCTGTTCGACATGATGAAGGTCATCGAGACCATCATCGACGCCGACAGCTGGCACGAGATCAAGAAGCGGTTCGCCAAGGAGTTGTTGACCGGGTTCGGGCGCATCGACGGCCACCCGGTGGGCATCATCGCGAACCAGCCGCGCCAGAAGGGCGGGGTGCTGTTCCGCGACAGCGCCGACAAGGCCGCGCGCTTCATCAACCTGTGCGACGCGTTCAA
>JACKDN010000021.1 GCA_020633465.1 Myxococcales bacterium | reverse complement strand
CGATGCCGGCGGGGCTTTTTCTTTTCCGGCTTCGGTGCCGGCCGACGCGCGGCCCGGCCGACCGCGCCGCGCTACTGCGCCTGGCGGATCTGGTGAATCTCGGCCTCGGTCAGGTGCTGCGAGATCGTGATCTGCGTCTGCGCCTCGACCCCGCTCTCCTTCTCGACCGCCCGCACGTTGACGATGCCGTCGGCGTCGATGTCGAAGGTGACCACCACCTCGACCTCGCCGCGCGGCGCGATGCGGAAGCCGCTGAACTCGAACTCGCCGAGCAGCTCGTTGTGCTCGTGCGCCTTCGACTCGCCCTGGTAGATGCGGATGCGCACCCGCTCCTGGTTGTCGCTGGCGGTCACGAAGGTCTTCGAGTGCTCGATGGGGATGGGGGTGTTCTTCGGGATGACGACCTCGGTGTAGCCGCCCACCGTGCCCACGCGCAGGCTGAGCGGCGTGACGTCGATCAGCACCGCCTCGGTCTTGCGGTTGACGAGCTGGTCGGCGTGGATGGCCGCGCCGAGCGCCACCGCCTCGTCCGGGTTCACGTGCGCCTGCACGCGCTTGCTGAAGTAGGCCTCGACGGCCGAGCGGATGAAGCGGCTCTTGCTCTGGCCGCCCACCAGCACCACGCCGTCGATGTCGGTGACGTTGCAGCCGGCCGCCTGGATGGCCTCGTCACAGACGCCGAAGGTGCGCTGCACCAGGTCGTAGGTCATCTGCGCCAGCTGCTTGACCGTCAGCACCGCGGACAGCGTCAGCGAGCCCTCGTCGTCGCGCGCGATGTCGGGGATGGACACCTCGACGCGGTCGACCTCGGAGAGCTGGATCTTCGCCCACTCCGAGTGCTCCTTCAGCTTCTGCATCGCCTGGCGGTCGCGCCGCAGGTCGATGCCCACCTGCTCGTAGAAGGCGCCGATCAGGTAGTCCATGATGCGGGCGTCGAAGTCGTCGCCGCCCAGGAAGGTGTCGCCCGCCGTCGACCGCACCTCGAAGACGTCGAGGTTGATGTCGAGCACGGTGACGTCGAAGGTGCCGCCGCCCAGGTCGTAGACGGCGACGCGGTTGCGCATCTGCTTGTCGTAGCCGTAGGCCAGCGCGACCGCGGTGGGCTCGTTGATGATCTTCAGGACGTCGAGGCCGGCGATGCGGCAGGCGTCCTTGGTGGCCTGGCGCTGGTTGTCGTTGAAGTGCGCGGGCACCGTGACGACGGCCTTCGACACGGGCATGCCCAGGTAGGCCTCGGCGACGCGGCGCATCTCGGTCAGCATGTAGGCGCTGATCTCGGGCAGCGGGTAGGCGTGATCGCGCACCTGCACCCGCACCTCGCGGTTCGGCCCCTCGACCAGGTCGTAGGGCAGAAGCTCGCGGGCCTTCTTCACCTCTTCGCTGAAGAAGTAGCGCCCCATCAGGCGCTTGAAGCTGTAGACGGTGTTCTCGGGGTCGAGCAGCAGCTTCTTCTTGGCGCGGCTGCCCACGAGCACGTCGTCGTTCTCGCCGAAGTTGACGATCGACGGGTGCACGGTCTCGCCCCATCGGTTGGGGATGACCTTCGGCTGGCCGTTCTCGACGACGGCCACCACGCTGTTGCTGGTGCCTAGATCGATGCCGATCGCGATCTCGCTCACCGGCCCCCCCTCCGTCAGGACGCGACGGCCGAGCTTAACCCCAGCAATTCCGCAGTGTCACGGATTCTGCGCCGGGCAATGACACACCGTCGCGGCGCGCCCCATCGCCTGGGTGGGTTCGGTCGGGCCGGCGCAGCGGTCACCCAGGGCGCGGGCGTCGGCCAGGTACACGAAGCCGCAGGGGGGCGGGGGCGGGCCCGAGGGCACGCGATCGTACTCGCAGGGGCGGTGGCCGACGGCGCGCAGGTACGCGATGGGCGGCCCGGCAGAATCCAGAAGCGCCTTCTCCTGGTAGCGCGCGGCGACGGGCGGCAGGCCGCCCGCGCGGCCGACGATCATCCCCCGCTCGATGCCCGGGTCGGTCGCCTGGCGGCCGCGGACGAGCGCCGTCCCGAAGCCGGCCAGCACGACGACCGCCGCCGTGATCGCCGAGGCGCCGAGCAACCGCCGCGGCGCGCGCCGCACCACCAGCACCGCCGCCGCGGGCCACGCCAGCGCGGGCCAGTTCGCCTCCACCCGCGTGACGCAGCTCGCCGCCAGCCAGGCCAGCAGCACCGGCAGCCCCAGGGCGCGCAGCGTCCGCTCGGTCGCGTCGCGCGGCCGCGCCCAGCACCACACCGCCCAGGCGAACATCGGCGGCGCCGCGACCAGGATCTGGCCGCCCAGCGCCTCGGGCAGGTGGAAGCCGGTCAGGCCGCGGCGCGCCTGGAAGGTCCAGGGCAGGCCCTCGTTCTGCAGCGACCAGGCGACGTGCGGCGCGTACAGCGCGGCCGCGATCCCGAGCACCGGCACGCTGCGCGCGCCGAGCACCCACACCAGGCCCGGCACCGCGACCAACGTCACCGACTTGGCCCACAGACACGCCGCGAGGCTCACCCCCACCCCGACGACGCTGCCGCGGGCCAAGAACCACAGCAGCACGCACCAGGCGAAGACGAGCGGGATGTCGGGCGTGATCAGCGGGCCCGCGACGAAGCCGAGGGGCGTGCCGACGAGGATCGCCGGCAACCACGCCCAGTGCGCGGCGCCCCAGCGCCGCGCGGCGTCGGCCAGCAGCCACCAGGCCACCGGCATCAACACGAGGCCGGGCAGCCGAGGGAAGCCGCCGCCGAGGGCGATCCACCAAGCGACCCCGGGCGGGTGATCCAGATAGCCGAGCCGCAGGTCGCGGCTCCACGCCAGGTAGTAGGCCTCGTCGGCCTGCAGCGGCAGCAGACCGGCCGCGATCCACTGGCAGCCCCACAGCAGCGTGAACGCGGCGACCGCGCGCCAAGGGGGCTGCGCCCGGTCGGTCAAACCAGGCCCGCTCAGACCAAGCCCGTTCAGACCAAGCCCAGACGCAGCTTCCACACCAGCTTCAGCGCCTCGGCGAAGATCGCCCCCGACATCTTCGACTGCCCGCGCACGCGATCGGTGAAGGTGATCGGCACCTCGACCACGCGGAAGCCCTTCTGCAGCGCCCGCCAGGTCAGCTCGATCTGGAAGCCGTAGCCCACCGCCGAGATCGCGTCGAAGTCGAGCGCCTCGAGCACCTCGCGCCGGAAGCACTTGAAGCCGCCGGTCAGGTCGCGGATGTCGACGCCCAGCACGCGGCGCGCGTAGAAGCTGCCGCCGCGGCTGATGAGCTGGCGCTTCAGCGGCCAGCCCACCGTCCCGCCCCCCTTCACCCACCGGCTGCCGAGCGCCACGTCGGCGTCCTCGGTCGCGGCCAGCAGCGCGGGCAGCCGGTCGGCCGGGTGGCTGAAGTCGGCGTCCATCTCGAAGACGTGCGTGTAGTCGCGCGAGAGGGCCCAGCCGAAGCCGGCCAGGTAGGCCCGCCCCAGCCCCGCCTTCTCGGTGCGGTGCAGCACGTGGATGCGATCGTCCGCCTCGGCGCGGCGGTCCGCCAGGTCGCCAGTGCCGTCGGGCGAGCCGTCGTCGACCACCAGCACGTGCGCCTCGGGCAGCGCCGCCAGCGCGGCGTCGAGGATGCGCGGCAGGTTCTCGATCTCGTTGTAGGTGGGCATGACGATCAGGGGTCGCGGGGCCGACACGGCGTCCTCCCGGGTCCGTCGGGGCGCCGCATCCTACGGTCCCCCGCCCCGCCCCGTAAACACCCGCGGGCCACCGGGTCTGCCTACGAGCCGTGCGTGGTCGGTCCGACCGGCTGTCAGCTGTCAGCGGTCAGCCGTCAGCCGGGCCCCGGACGCCGTGCCGAGCAAGGAACCGCTCGGCAAGCTCGCGGCGCCGGTCTTCCGGCAGAAGGTCCAATCGCCGCGGCGGAGCTGAGAGCTGACCGCTGACCGCTGATAGCCCGACCGTCCTCGCAGGGCGTCCGATGGACCAACGGGCTCGAATCACACCCGGAACCAACGGCGGCTGGCGCGGTCGAAGGGACGCTCCCACCCCGAGGAGGCGCCCATGTTCGACCTCGACCCCCGCATCCAGCTCGGCCTCAGCGTCCTGGCCCTGGCCCTGGTGCTGGCCGCGCTGCTCGTCTCACGCCCGGATCCCGCGGATCTGCTCGACGCGCCGGTCGCCGAGGCGGGCCACGACGTCGGCGACGCGGGCGGCGGCCCCCGGCCGTAGGCACGCCGCGCGCACCGCCGCCAGCGCCTCGCGATCCGGCGCGTCGAGCATCGCCGCGGCCCCCGCCGCCACCGCGTCCGGAGTGCAGCCCTCGAGGATCGCTTCCGGGAACGCCCGCCGCCCCAGCACCAGGTTCGGCAGCGCCACGTGCGGCACGCGCACCAGCCGGCGCGCGACGGCCGCGCTCAACGGGTGCAGCGCCGCCAGCGTCACCGGCGGGCGCCCGGCCAGCGCGGCCTGCAGCGTCGCCGTCCCCGCCCCCACCAGCGCCACCGAGCCCGCCGCCAGCGCGCCCTCGGCGCCCGCGTGCAGCGTGACCGGCAGATCGCTCGCCGCCGCCGCGCGCCGCAGGAACAGCCGATCGACCGTCGGCGCGACGCCCAGGTGCAGCGCGAGCGCGGGCCGGTCGCGCGCAGCCGCGCCGCCGCCGCCAGCATGATCGGCAGCAGCCGCCGCACGGTGGGATCGCGGCTGCCGGGCAGCAGCGCCAGGCCGGGCACCTCGGCCGGGGGCGGCGCCGGCCGCTCGGCGAGCAGGTGCCCACGCAGTCCGCCGCCACCCCACGCGCGCGATACCAGTCGGCCTCGAAGGGCAGCAGGCAGCCCACCAGTCCGCCTCGGCCAGCGCCCGCGCGCGCCACGGCCGCCACGCCCAGGCCTGAGGCGGCGCCAGCCACGCCACCGGCACGCCCGGCGGCGCGCGCGGCGCAGCAGGCGGACGTTCAGCTCGGGAAGTCGACCAGCAGCAGGGCGCGCGCCTCGGCAGCCGCGCGACCAGCCGGCGGCCGACGCCGACCAGCGCCGGCACCGTGCCCGCCGCCTCGACCAGGCCGTGCGCGGCGACGCTGCGCGCGTGGCCGAGCAGCTCGAGGCCGGCCGCGGCCGACGCGTCGCCGCCGAGGCCCACGCACCGGTGGCCGGCACCAACCAGCCGCCGGACGACGGGCGCGAGCAGCGCGTCGCCCGACGCCTCACCGGCAACGCAGAGGATCAACTGAGTGGACTCAACAGACTGACTTCACGGCACTTTGCCAGCAGGCGTCGGCTCACGCCGCGGCGGCCCGTCCCAGCGCCCGCGCGGCGTCGAGCAGCGCCAGCGCGCGCGCGGCGTCGGCGCCGGTGGCCAGCCGACCGAGCGGCCCGCCGCGCGCGGCGTCGACGAAGGCGGCGAGCTGCGCGGCCAGCGGATCGCCGGCGCCGCACAGATCGACCCGCGCGCCGTCGGCCCCACGCGGCGCCGAGTGGCGGGCGCGCGGCGCGCGCACACCCGCGCCTCGCGCCCGTCGTCGGCGCGCAGCGCCAGCCGCACCGCGTCGTCGGACCAGCGCGCGCGCACCACGCGCAGCGTGTCGCCCAGCAAGTGGCCGGCGAGGTCGAGATCGTGCACCAGCCAGTCGAGGTCGAGGGGCGGCGCGTCCGGGCGCGGCGGGCCCACGCGCCGGGCGACGACGCGCCGCGGGGCGCGCGGACCGCGCACCAGGGCCGGGTTGAAGCGCTCGAGGAAGCCCACCGCGAGCACGCGATCCAGGCCTCGGCGGCGGCGACCAGCGCCTGCGCCGTCGCGGCGTCCGGCGCCATCGGCTTCTCGACCAGCACGTGCAGGCCGCGCGCGAGCAGGCCGCGCGCGACGTCGGCCAGGTTGGGCAGGTCGACGGCCACGGTGACGGCGGTCACCGTCGGCGGCAGCTGCGCCACGCGCTCCAGGGGCGCGCGCCCGGGTGGCGCGCGGCCAGCGCGGCGGCCCGCCGCGCGTCGGCGTCCACCACGGCCGCCAGGGTGACGCCGGGCAGGGCCGCCAGCTTGGCCGCGTGCAGGGCACCCCAGCGCCCCGCGCCCACCACCGCAACCTGCATGCACGCCCCCGTGGAAGTCCCCCGCTGCATTACTGCCGCCGCCGGTCCGGCGTCAACCGACGCGCGCGCCCTCGGGGTGCGTCGCCCGATACCCACCCCACGCGCCGACTGCGAAGCGCGCTTCGCACCCCACGACGGACTTACGCGGCCTGACGCGCCGCGTCATGTGGCATGGACATTGCTCACGGTGCGCGCCAACGACGTCCCGGAGGATCTCCATGGCTCTGGCCACGACCCGACACCGCGAAGCCCCCGCCCCCGGCGCCGCCCCGCGGAGCGACAAGGTCGCCGTCATCCTCAACAAGAACGCCAAGCGCGTCGGCCCCCGCGTGCGCCGCCGCGTGATGGACGCCGCCCCCGAGGCCGACGTCTTCTTCACCGAGAGCCTCGAGCAGGCCCAGTTCGTGGCCCGCCGCGTCGTCGAGCGCGGCTACGGCACCGTGGTCACCGGCGGCGGCGACGGCACCGTCGCCAACACGCTGCACGAGGTGCTGGCCAACCACGATCGCATCGCCCCCGACCAGCCGCGCCCGCGCTTCGCGGTGCTGCGCCTGGGCACCGGCAACGCCGTCGCCGACTTCCTCGGCGCCCGCACCTACCTCGACGACCTGCGCGATCTGAAGGACGCGCCCACGCGCCCGCTGGACATGTTGCTGCTCGACGGCGAGCGCCGCAGCACCTTCGCCGGCTTCGGGTGGGACGCCTACATCCTGAACAACTACGAGCGCATGAAGGACGCGGCCGATCGCTTCGCCGTCACCCGCGCCCTGTTCAAGAGCGTCGCCGGCTATCTGATCGCCGGCGTCGGCAAGTCGGTGCCCGAGCTGGTGCTGCGCCGCCCCTCGTGGCAGGTGCGCGTGGTCAACACCGGCGGCGTGGCGAAGCGGCTCGGCCCCGGCGGCCAGGTGATGGCCACCTATCAGCCCGGCGAGGTGGTCTTCGAGGGCCGCACGCGCATGGCGTGTATGGGCACCACGCCGTACTTCGGCTTCAAGTTCAACATCATGCCCTACGCCGATCACACGCCCGGCAACTTCCACCTGCGCCTCGTCGACATGCACCCCGTGTCGGCGGTGACGCAGCTGCACAAGGCGTGGAACGGCACCCTGGCCGGTGAGGGCGTGTGCGACCTGACCCTTTCGGCCTGCCGCCTCGAGTTCGACGGCCCCGCCCCCTTCCAGGTGTCCGGCGACGCCGCCGGCGAGCGCACCGTGCTGAACGTCGCCTGCGACGCCCCCATCGACTGCGTGCACTTCCCCGCCTGACCCCCGCGCGCCGCGCCCCCCGATCCGCCCCGTTGTGCCCCACGGGGGCCACATGCTAGACAGACCCGCCCGAACGCTCAGGAGCGTGCCCATGCGTCTGTATTCCAGCCGGATCGCCCCGATCATCCGCGACATCATCGAGGCGCTCGTCGACGGCGAGCTCGTCGAGATCGAGCCGCCGATGGTCAAGGAGGTCGAGCTCGACGTCGAGTCGGTGCTCAAGGAGTACCTGCGGGCCGAGCGCCAGCTGACCGAAGAGGCGAAGGACCTCGCCCACCAGCGCGGCCTCGACTACAGCGCCCACCAGAAGATCAAGCGCCAGCTCGCCGAGAAGCGCCGCTTCGGCCTCTACGAGGAGTCGGTCGGCTACATCGCCAACCAGCTCATCGAGACGCTGCTGCACAGCCAGCACGTCGAGGAGATCTACGGCGACGACAAGGAGCTGCGCGCGGCCATCGCGCCGGTGCTGAAGAAGCACATGGCGCAGGGCGACGCCCTCGACCAGGAGGTGCGCAAGCGCATCAAGAACCTGCAGGAGGGCACGCAGGACTGGGAGATCCGCTACCAGCAGACGCTCGAGCGGCTGAAGCAGGCGCGCGGCGAGTCCTGAGCGGGTGACCGCCGCCGCCGGCCTCAGCCGCCGGTGAGCGCGCGCCAGGCCTCGCGGGCGGCGCGGCGCTCGGCCTGCTTCTTCGACCGCCCCTGTCCCCGGCCCACGCAGGCCCCGTCGATCCACGTCTCGACCGAGAACTGCTTGTCGTGGTCGGGCCCCGACTCGTCCACCAGGCGGTAGTCCGGCGCCTCGCCGTAGCGCGCCTGCGCCAGCTCCTGCAGCGCGGTCTTGTGGTCGCGGTGCGCCACGGCCGGCTCGCCGGCGGCGATGCGCGCGTCGAAGTCGGCGTGCACCACCGCGCGGGCCGCCTCGAGGCCCCGGTCGAGGTAGATCGCGCCCAGCATCGCCTCATAGGCGTCGGCCAAGAGCGAGTCCTTCTCGCGTCCACCGGTGCGCTCCTCGCCCTTGCCCAGGCACAGCACGCCGCCCACGCCCCGCGCGCGCGCCGCGTCGGCGAGGCTGCGCGCGTTGACCAGGCTGGCGCGCAGCCGGCTCAGCTTGCCCTCTTCGAGCCCCGGGTGCGCCCGCATCAGCGCCTCGGCCACCACCAACCCCAGCACGGCGTCGCCGAGGAACTCGAGGCGCTCGTTGTAGGGCGCGTTGCCGTTCTGCTCGTTCGCGTACGACTTGTGCGTCACCGCCTGCCGCAAGAGCGGCGTGGCGCCCTCGGCATAGCCGAGCGCCTCGGCCAACGCGGCGATGCCGGCCCGATCACCCTCGGCCAACGCCCACCTCCTCCGGCGCGTCCTCGCGCGGCGGCACCGCCTCGTCGATCCAGCCGCCACCCAGCACCCGGTCGCCGCCGTACAGCACCACGGCCTGGCCGGGCGCGACCGCCACCTGAGGCACGTCGAAGCGCACGGCCGCGGCGTCGCCCCGCACCTGCACGTCACCGTCGGCCCCGGCGTGCCGGTACCGGATGCGCAGCCGGCCACGCGCGCTCGCGGGGCCCTGCCCGGCGATCCAGCGCCAGCGCGACGCGCGCAGGCCCGCGGCCCGCAGATCGTCGCGCGGCCCCACCGTGACCGTGCGCGTGGGGCCGTCCACGGACAGGACGTACAGGCGCTCGCCGGTCGCCACGCCCAGGCCCTTGCGCTGGCCGACGGTGAAGCGGTGCACGCCGCCGTGCTCGCCGAGCGCGCGGCCGTCCGCGTGCACGATGGGCCCGGGCGCCGGCGCCGCGCCCGCCACCTGCTCCACCACGCGCGCGTAGTCACCGTCGGGCACGAAGCAGATGTCCTCGCTGTCCTCCTTGTCCCACGTGGGCAGGCCCAGCCGCCGCGCCTCGGCCCGCACGTCGTCCTTGCTCATGCCGCCCAGCGGGAAGCGCACGCGGGCCAAGGCCGCCTGGTCGAGGCCGAAGAGGAAGTAGGACTGATCCTTGGCGGGATCGACGCCCGCCCGCAGCGCCCAGCCGCCGCCGGGCGCCGCCTCGACGCGGGCGTAGTGCCCGGTGATCAGCCGCTCGGCGCCCAGCGCCTCGGCCCGCGCCAAGAGCGGGGCGAACTTCACGTGGTCGTTGCACAGCACGCAGGGGTTGGGCGTGCGCCCGGCCAGGTAGGCCGCGGCGAAGGGCTCGATCACGGCGGCGCGGAAGGTGTCCCGGTAGTCGACGACGTAGTGGGCGATGCCCAGGGCGTCGCAGACGCCGCGCGCGTCGCGCAGATCGTCGGGCGAGCAGCACGAGGCCGAGCGCCCGGCGCGCTCGTCGGGCGTCGTGTCGCGCAGCTTCATCGTCAGCCCGACCACCTCGTGCCCGGCCTCGACCATCAGGGCGGCGGCGACCGACGAGTCGACGCCCCCGCTCATCGCGACGACTACGCGCACGCTCGCGCCCCCTCGGCGGCCGCGCGGGCGCGCGCCACCAGCCGCGGGAACAGCGCGAGCACCCGATCGACGTCGGCGTCGCTGGTCTCCGGCCCGAGCGACGCGCGCAGGCCGCCGCGCGCCGTCGCGGCGTCCAGGCCGAGGGCGAGCAACACCGGCGACGGATCCAGGCCGCCGGCGCTGCAGGCCGAGCCGCTCGACAGGCACACGCCCTCGAGGTCGAAGGCCTGCAGCAGCGCCTCGCCGGCGACCCCGTCGACCCGGAACGCCAGCGTGTTGGGCAGATCCGGCGCGCCGTGGAAGCGGACGCCCTCGGTGGCCGCCAGCCCGGCCCGCAGCCGCTCCCGGCGCGCGGCGACGGCCACCATCGCCTCCAAGCGGCGGGGCAGGTGCTCGGCCGCGACGCCGAAGCCCACGATCGCCGGGACGTTCTCGGTGCCCGCCCGCTGGCCGCGCTCCTGCGGGCCGCCGGCCAGCAACGCCCGCGGCGCCCGGCCCGCCGGCGACCACAGGGCGCCCACGCCCGGCGGCGCGCCGATCTTGTGGCCCGACACCACCGCCGCCGCGCAGCCCAGCGCCCGCACGTCCAGCGGCACCTTGCCGAAGGCCTGCACCGCGTCGCACAGCAAGGGCACCGGCGCGACGGCGTCGGCCACGGCGCGCACGGGGTACAGGTTGCCGAGCTCGTTCTGGGCGGCCATCAGCGCCACCAGCGCGGTGGCAGGCTCGAGCGCGGCGACGACGTCCTCGACGCGCAGGCGCCCGGCCGCGTCGACCGGCACGCGCGTCACCCGCGCGCTGCACCGCTCGAGGGCGCCGAACAGCGCCGGATGCTCGACCGCACTCGCGACGACGTGCTGACCGGGCCGCACGCGATCGGCCACCGCCTGGTGCAGGGCCTCGGTGGCGCCGCTGGTGAAGACGATCTCACCCGGCGCGGCGCCCAGCGCCGCCGCCACGGCCAGCGCGCGCGCTCGATCGCGGCGCGGGCGCGCCGCCAGCCGCGTGGACGCTGCTCAGGTTCGCCGGCGGGCCCGCCAGCCACGCGGCGGCGGCCTGCGCCGCCTCGGGCAGCGGCGCCGCGGTGGCGTTGTGGTCGAGGTAGATCATGCGTCCGCGTCCGCGCGTGGGCCGCACAGGGTAGCGCCGCGCCGAGGTGGTTTCAACGCGGCGCCCGAGCGCGCGGGTCAGTGATCCGGGCGGGTCGGGATCGCGAGGACGACGCGCGCGCCGCCGCTCGGGGCGCGGCCGATGCGCAGCTGACCGCCGTGCAGCGCGCAGGTGCGCTCGGCGATGGCCAGGCCCAGGCCCGCGCCGCCCACCTGGCGGGTGGCGCTGCCGTCCACTTGATAGAAGGGCTGGCACACGCGGTCGCGCAGCTCGGGGGCGATGCCGGGACCGGCGTCGTCGACGATCAGCTCCAGTCCGCGCCGGTCGCCGTCCCCCTCGACGACCAGCCGCGCCTCGACCCGCACGGTCTGGCCCTCGGGGCCGAAGCGGATGGCGTTGTCGATCACCTGGCGCAGGGCGTCGGTCAGGCGCCCCGCGTCGGCGATGACCGGCTCCACCGCGCCCACCGCCACGTCCAGCGTGCAGGCGCGCGCGGCGGCCGCCTCGCGCGTCGCGAGCACCGCCTGCTCCACCACCCGGCCGGGATCCACCACCGCCCGCTGCAACGACACCGCGCCGGTGGCGAAGCGGGTCACGTTCAGCAGGTTGTCGATCAGGCCCTTCAGGCGGTGCAGCGAGCCGTCCATGCGCGTCAGCACGCCGCGCTGGGCGTCGGTGACCGGCCCCAGCTCGGCGCCGGCCAGCATCTTCACGTAGCCCAGCAGCGGGGTCATCGGCGTCGACAGCTCGTGGCTGACGTTGCGCAGCACCTCCATCTTGAGGGCGTCGACCTCGCGCAGCCGCTCGTTGGCGCGCGTCAGCTCGCGCACCTTCGCCTCGAGGTGGTCGACCACCCGCCGGTTCTCTTCGACCAGCTGCGTGGTGCGCTCGGCGTCCGACACCGTCTCGCGCTTGCCCTCGAGGAACTGCCGCAGCTCGTCGACGAAGGTGGCCATCTGGATCGGCTTGGTCAGGAAGCCGTCGAAGCCCAAGGACAGCGCGCGCCGGCGGTCGCCCTCGGCGGTGATGGCCACCACCGGGATGTCGGCCAGCCGCGGATCGCCCTTCAGCTTGGTCACCACGGCGTAGCCGTCGAGGCCCGGGATGTTGATGTCGACCAGGATGAGATCCGGGCGCGTCTCGAAGGCCAGCTCGATGCCGGTGAGCCCGTCGGCGGCGTCGGTGACGGTGAAGCCGCGCGACTCGAGCAGCTTGCGCACCAGCAGCCGGTTCTCGCGCCGATCCTCGATGTGCAGCACCTTCATGGAGCCTCCTCGGCGTCCAGCGTAGCGTTCACCGCGGGCAGCAGCGCCAGCAGCGCGTCGCGGTCGGCCAGCGCGGGGTCGGCCCAGACGCGCTCGAGCAGCGCGTCGAGCAGCCGGCCCAGGCGCCGCGACGGGGGCAGCCCCAACGTCTGCATCACGTCCCGCCCGTCCACCGGCAGCGCCCGCGTCGTCAGCGGCCCCTCCCGCGCGCCCAGCGCGTCGATCCGCGCGCCCAACGCCCGCCAGGCCGCGGCGTCCCCCACCGCCGCCCCCACTGCGAGCAGGTCGTCCAGGGCCTCGGCGCCCACCGCCGCCACCAGGCGCCACACCGCGACGTCGTCGCGCCGGGCCGACGGATCGGCGTGGCGGAAGCCGTGCAGGTGCACCACCGCGCGGCGCTCGGCGTTCGAGAAGGTCAGCCGGCGCAGGGGCGCGTCGGCGTCGGCGACGTCCCACAGCGTGACGGCCAGCCGCACGGCCAGCCGCGCCGGCGCCCGCCCCAGGGCCGCCTCGATGCCCGCCACGCGGGCCCGCCCCAGGGCGGCCACCTCGGGCAGGAAGTCGGCCAAGAGCCCCGTCGAGTGCAGGGCCGCGAGCCCCCACCCTGGGCGATCCGACAGCAGCGTCTTGACGAACTCGACCCGCACGCGCTCGGCGCTGACCCGCCGGAAGGTGGCCCGCGTCGCCCCGATGGCGGCCTCGGTCGCGGGATCGAGCGCGAAGCCCAGCACCGCCGCGAAGCGCACCGCCCGCAGCGGGCGCAGGCCATCCTCGGTGAAGCGCTCGACCGGATCGCCGACGGCGCACACCCGGCGGGCGGCCAGATCGGCCTGCCCCCCGTAGGGATCCACCAGCCGGTCCGTCGCCGGATCCCACGCCATCGCGTTCATCGTGAAGTCGCGCCGCCCCAGGTCGTCGGCCAGCGCCCGCGTGTAGATCACCTCGTCGGGCCGGCGCCCGTCCGCGTACCCTCGCTCGACGCGGTAGGTCGTGACCTCGACCGGCTCGCCCTGCGACACCACCGTGACGGTGCCGTGCTGCAGGCCGGTGGGGATGGCCTTGTCGAACAGCGCCATCACCGCCTCGGGCAGGGCGTCGGTGGCGACGTCCCAGTCGGCGGCCTGCCGCCCGAGCAGGCGATCCCGGACGCAGCCGCCGACGAACACCGCCTCGTGGCCCGCGGCCTGCAGCGCGTCCAGCACGGCGCGCGCGCCCGGCGGCGGCGTGATGCCGCCGCGGGTCACGGTCCCTCCCGTTCCCGCAGCGCCGCGCCCACGCGGGGCAGGCTGCCCGTCCCCTGCCGCTCGTTCAGCGGCGCCTCGTCGCCGGCCTCGAGCGCCTCGGCCTCGCGCCGCAGCCGGCGACCCCGCCCGACGTCGCCTTGCGCCTCGGCCAGCAGCGCCAGCGTCCGTCGCACCTCGGCCGCGCGCGCCGCGTCGCCCAGCGCGTCGAGCGTGTCGACCGCCTCGATGGCCGCCTGCGCCGCCGCGCCCAGCGCCGCCCGCGCCTCGTCGGGCAGCGCCAGCACCTCGGGCGGCACGGTGTCTTCGGCCGACTTCAGCGCGTCGTCGATCAGCGCCGCGATGTCGCCGTCCGCGTCGTCGTCGGCCTCGGTGGCGTCGGCCTGCGCCCGCGCGACGCGCGCCGCCTCGCCCAGATCCACGCCCACCTGCTCGCCCCGCAGGCGGGCCTCGATCAGCAGGCACTCGACCAGCTCGACCCGGTCGCCGTGCGTCCGCGCCAGCCGCTCGGCGTGCGTCAGGTGGGCCAGCGCCACCTCGGCCTCGCCCCCGCCCAGCTCGGCCAGGGCCTGCGCCCGCAGCGCCCGCACCCGCGAGTGCACGTCGCCCAGCTGCTCGGCGAGGGCCACCGCCTCCCGCGCGCGCTGACCGGCCGCCGCGTGATCGTCCAGCGCCGCGGCCGCCAGCGCCGCCAGCGCCAGGCCGCGCGCCCGCCGTCCGCGGTTCCCCGTCGCCCGGGCCATCTCGAGCGCCGTCTCGGCCTCCTGCAGGGCGTCCGCCGCGCGCCGATCGCGCAGCAGCAGCTCGACCCGCTCGAGGCGCGTGTCCAGCTCGCCGGCCACGTCGCCGAGGCGCTGCCGCAGGGTGAGGGCCTCCTCGAGCGCGGCCTCGGCCCGCCGCCGCGCGCCGGCGTCGCGCCACAGCCGCGCCAGGTTGGTCAGCGACAGCGCCACCGCCCGGGGATCGCCGGCCCGCTGCCGATGCGTCAGCGCGTCCTTGAACAGCGCCTCGGCCCGGGCGCGATCGCCGCGCAGCAGCGCCACCTGCCCCAGATCGTCGATCGACGCCGCCACCCCGGGCACGTCGCGCGCCTCGGCGAACAGCGCGCGCCCGCGCTCGAGCACGTCGTCGGCGCGCGCCAGCTGGCAGCGATCCCGCAGCAGGCGCCCCAGCCGGTTGAGCGCGGCGCCGGCCTTCGCGCGGTGATCGAGCTGCCAGGCGGTCGCCAGCATGCGCTCGAAGGCGGCCTCGGCCCGGTCGTGCCGGCCGGCCAGCGCGTGCAGCGCGCCCAGGGCGTGGTGTACGTCCATCAGCGCCAAGCCGTCGCGCGCGTCGAGCAGCGTCAGGGCCTGCTCGTAGCACTCGATGGCGGTGTCGTTGGCGAAGCGCGAGCGCGCCTCGTCGCCGGCGCGCAGGAAGAAGAAGGCGGCGCGCTTGGCGCTGCCCGCGTGCCGGTAGTGCTCGGCGATGGGCCGCAGCAGCAGATCGCCGGACGCCCGGTGCGCCTCGAGCCACTGCGCGACCAGGGCGTGCAGGCGCGGGCGCGCCTCGTCCTCGACCTCGTCGAGCAGCAGCTCGCGCTCGCGGGCGCGGGTGAAGGCGTACTCGACGTCGTCGGGCAGCGCGCTCTCGGGCCGCGGCTGCACGACGCCGGCCTCGGCGCAGCGCTCGAGGGCGGCGCTCAGCCGCGCCGGATCGGGCACCTCGATCCAGTTGGTCAGCGCGTCGTGCACCCCCTGGCCGGCCCGCAGCAGGGGCACCAGCGCCCCGCGCCAGAAGACGGGCCCGACGACCGCGCCCAGGCGCAGCGCCGCGCGCGCCTCGTCGTCCAGCGCGCCCAGCCGCTGCCGCGCCGCTTGCCGCGGGGTCAGCGGGAAGTCGAAGGCGACCTCGGCGTCGGCGTCGACCCCCCACCCCAGCCCGTCCGGCGTCAGGATGCCCTCGCGGTACAGCGTGTCCACGACGTGCACGACCGCCTCGGGCCGGCCGTCGGTCGCCGTGACCACCGCGTCCAGCAGGTTGGCCGGCGGCAGCGCCGCGCGATCCGCGAGCTTCTTCATCAGCTCGGCCACGGCCGAACGATCCAACGGCTCCACCTCGACGGCGCCGTCGAAGACGTCCCGCTCCGTCGCTGGGTCGGGGGCGATCTCGACCAGCAGCAGCACCGTGCGTCCCTCGAGCGCCGGCCGCAGCGAGCCCAGCAGCTCCCAGGCCTCGGGCCCCGCCTCGTCGCCGCCCTCGAGCGCCACGATCAGGGGGCGACGCTCGGCCAGCTTGCGCAGCAACCAGCCGAAGACCGCGAAGGCGCGCCGCCGCAGCTCGTCGGGGCCGGCCTCGAGGGCCAGCGCCGCGTCGCCCTCGGCCAGGTGGCGCCCGAGGAAGAACGCCACGCCGCGCACGGCGTCGGGCAGCGAGGGCGGGTCGAGCGCCGCCAGCGCCTTCTCCACGCGCGCCCGGGCGGCCTCGGGCGCCTCCTGATCGTCCAGGCCCAGCGCGTTGTGCAGCACGCGCCCCAAGGGCTGGAAGGGATCGGCCACCCGCCCGCCGGGGACCGGGAAGCCGCGCACCGCCCGCACGTCGCTGAACGCGTTGTCGTGGCGGCGCAGGAACTCGGCCAGCAGACGACTGCGACCGCTGCGCGGCGCGCCGCGCACGGCCAGGAAGCGGGGCGAGCGCGTCTTGCGCGCCTCGTCGAGCGCCTCGTCCAGGCGGGCCAGCGCCCGCGCGCGCCCCACCAGCGGCGAGCGCGTCGGCCGCTCGCCCCCCAGCGACCGGCCACACCCGGGGCAGCGAGGCGGCAGCGTCGGCAGATCACAGGCGCAGTGGGGACAGATCACGGGGCCTGCCGTTGCAGCGTCATCAGCTTGGTCTTCAGCAGGCGGTAGCGCGCCAGGAAGTCGGCGTTGCGCTCGCGGAAGGCGTGCACGTAGCGGCTGCGCGCGCGCTCGGCCTTCTGCTGCTGCACCACCTCGTCCACCCGGTTGACGACGACGCTGAGATCCTCGAAGGGCTTGCGCAGATAGCCCACCGCCCCGAAGTGCATGGCATCGACGGCCGAGTCGACCGTCGCGAAGCCGGTCATCAGCACGACCTGGGTGTCGGGGTGCAGCGCGTGGATCTCCTTGATGAGATCCACGCCGTTCGCGTCGCCCAGGTTCTTGTCGGTCAGCACCAGGTCGTAGCGGCGGGCGCCGAACATCGCGCGGGCCTCGGCGCCGCTGTTCGCGCCGTCCACGTCGAACCCCTGCGAGCGCAGCAGCGTCTCGAGCAGCGCGACCGTCGCCACCTCGTCGTCCACCACCAGCATGCGCCACGCGCCGTCGCGCTCGGCCGGCGGCTCGAGGGCCTCGCGCAGCTGCTGGTTGGCCTGATCGAGCGCCGCCATGTTCTGCAGGAACGCCTCGTTCAGCTCGGTCAGCTCGATCAGCAGGCGCTGCACCTCGCCCTGATGCACGTGACGCTTCAGCGCGTGCCGCACCGAGTTGCGCAGGTGGTCGGCCGAGTCGGCTTGCTTGAGGATGTAGTCGTCGACGCCCAGGCGCAGGGCGCGGGCGGCGGTGCGCGCCGAGGGCGTGCCGGTCATCACCACCACGGCGACGCGGTGGCCGGCGGCGCGCGCCTGCCGCACCAGCGCCAGCCCGTCCATGTCGCCCAGCGCGATCTCGGTCACCAGCACGTCGGGCGGGCCGGCCTCGAGCAGCGCCAGGGCTTCGCGCCCCGAGGCGGCGTGCTCGACGGTGAAGGTGCGCCCGAAGAGGTCGTCGCAGGCGCGGTGCGTGCGCGGATCGGGATCCACCACCAGCAGGGTGCCGGTGGCGCGGCGCGCACCCGAGGGCTCCGCACCCAGGCCAGAAGCCCCGTTCCCCATCCTCGTCCCCTGCGACGGCCGTTGCCCTGCGTCGACCCGTTTTCGTACCATGCCGCGGTGCAGAGCGGGGCCCTTTTTTCCATCGCGGTCGGCCTCGTCGGCCTGCTGACCGGCGGCTGCGGCGCCCCCCGCCCGGCCCCGCCCCCCTCGCCGCTCGACCTGGGCGACGCGCGGCCGGCGCCGCGGGTGCAGCGCCTGCGCGTCCTGGCGCGCGTCGACGATCGCTACCGCGCCATCCCCGGCTACCGCGATCGCATCGGCGAGGTGGTCGACAGCGCCTCCGACCAGCTCGCCGCGCGCTTCGGCCTGTACCTCGATCTCGCGCGCGTGGAGTCCTGGTCACCCGGCGGGGCGAGCGACGCGCCCACCCTGCTCGATACGCTCGAGGCCCTGCCCGTCCCCGAGGACGTCGACCTGGTGATCGGCGTCTCGGCGGCGCCGCCCCCGCGGCGCGCGCGCATGGACGATCTGGCCCGGGCACGCTACCTCGGCCGCGCCGTCCTGCTGCGCAGCCTGACCCCCTACTTCCCGCCCGCGGCGCGGCGCCCGCTGCACGACGCCGAGGTGCTGGCGCTGATGCACGGCGTGGGGCGCATCTTCGGGGCGCTGCCGACCTGCGGCACCGGCGTGATGAGCGATCGCCTCGACTTCCGCCGCGGCGAGCCCACCGCCTGGCGTTGGCACCCCACCAACCTCGCGCTGGTGCGACTGCACGCGGCGCTCGATCTGCGCCGCGGGGCCGAGCGGCTGCCGAAGGACGTCGCGCGCCGCGCGGCGGCCACCCTCACCGCCGCGCCGGCCCCCCTGCGCACCTGCGGCGAGCGCGTCGCCCGGCGGCGGGCGCTGTGGGCCGAGGTCGCCGGCGCCGAGACGCCGCCCGCGGACGCGCCCCCCGACCACGCCGGACCGCGCGGACGCCGTGGCGGCGGGCCAGGCCGCGTTGGCCGAGGGCGACGCCGCCCGCGCCCTGGCCCTGTGCGAGCCCATCGCGGCCGAGCGCCTGGCGTCCGAGGCCGCGCGCTGCGCCGCCGAGGCGGCCGAGGCGACGGGCGACGGCGCGCTGGCCGTGCGCTATTGGCGCGCTCACCTGGCGCACCACCCCGACGACGAGGACGCCGTGCTGCGGCTGGCCCGCGAGGTGGGGCGCGCCGGGGACGACGGCGCCGCGCGCGCGCTGCTGGCCGCCTTCGTCAAGGACCACCCCGATCACCTGCGCGCCCGCCTGAACCTGGGCGTGGCCCTCGCGCGGCTGGGTGACTACGCCGGCGCGCGGGCGCAGTGGCGGGCGATCCTCGACCGCGCGCCCGATCACGCCGACGCGCGCCAGCTCATCGAGCAGCTGCCCCCGCCCCGCTGATCGGCGGGGCGCGGCGGACGTCGGCGACGTCGGCGGCGGCGAGGATCGCGGCCGCCGCGGGCGGCGGCGGCTTCCAGCGCCGGTGGATCCACAGCCACTGCTCGGGCCGGGCGCGCACGGCCGCCTCGACGACCGCGGCGCAGCGGCGCGTGCCCTCGAGGATGTCCGCCGCCGCGTCGGCGGTGCGCGGCAGCGCCACCGGCGCCTGCACCTCGACGACGTGCCGCCCGTCGGGCCCCCGCCAGGTGAAGAGCGGGACCACCGGCGCGCCGGTCAGCCGCGCGAGGCGGGCGAGATCGGGCGAGGTGGCGGCAGGCCGGCCGAAGAAGGGCACCCACACCGCGCGGCGCGGGGGCATGTGCTGGTCGAGCACGTAGCCCACCACCTCGCCCGCCGCGAGCGCCGCCAGCACGGCGCGGGCCCCGCCCTCGGCGACGATCAGCCCGGCCCCGCCCCGACGCAGGCGGCGCCAGGCGCGCTCGGCCCACGCCGCGCGGAAGCGACGGGTCACGATCGAGACGGGCACCCCCAGCGCCGCGCCGGCCCGCACCAGCACCTCCCAGTTGCCCAGGTGCGCGGTCAGCACCAGCGCGCCGCGGCCCTCGGCCAGCGCCGCGTCGAGGTGCGCGCGGCCCCTGTACGTCCAGCTCGGCCGCCAGCGCCGCCGGCGGGCGCCCGGCGCCGCGCACCAGCTCGACGAACGAGCGGCCCAAGTGCCGGTACATGCCGCGGACGACCGCCTCGCGGGTGGCCCCGTCGAGGGCCGACCCGAGCGCGCGCGCCACGTTCGCGCGCGCGACGCCGCGCCGCACCGGCACCAGGCGGTACCAGGCCCAGCCGAGCGCGTCGCCCAGGGCGACCGCCGCGCGGGCCGGCACGCGGCGGGCGATCGCGCCCACCACGCGCAGCGCCCCGGCGGCGACCGCGCCGATCACGGCGCCCTCCCCGCGAGCTCGTCGACCACCCCCCGGCCCTCGACGACGCCGACGTCGACGTGCAGCACCCACGCGGGGAACCCGCCCAGCCGCTCGGCGTCCTTGGCGGTGGTGATCCAGGGCAGGTCGGTGGGCAGCGCGCTCAGCTCGCGGCGCGTGAAGCGGTGGTGATCCGCGCGGCGCAGGCCGGGCGCCAGCTCGGCGCCCAGGGACGTCAGGGTGGCCTCGAACGACGCCGGCCGGCCGATGGCCGACAGCGCCCGGACGCGGCGCCCCGCCAGCCAGTCGAGGGGCACGCGATCGCCGGCGGGCGTCTCGAGCGCGCGCGGGCGGACGACGCTCTGCACGTGCGCGCCGGCCAGCGGCCGGGCGCCCGGCTGGTCGACCTTGTGCAGCCACACCCGATCGGCGCGATCCAGCAGGTCGAGGGGCAGGCGCAGCGGGCCGCCGGGCGCCACGCCGCGACCGGCCGCCGCGTCGACCACCGCGACCGTCGTGGTGCGCGGGCAGCGGGCGTCGAACAGGCCCCGTCGACGAAGACGCGCGTGGCCCCCGCCGCGGCGGCCGCCCGCACGGCCGCGGCCCGATCGCGGCCCACCCACACCGCCACCGTCGCCGGCAGCACCTGGCGCAGCCAGGCGGCCTCGTCGCCGTCGCGCCGGCGTCCGGCGTCTCGACCGGCCGCGCCGCCGCCCCCGCGACCGCCGTAGCCGTGCCCGACCACCGCGACGCAGGCGCCGGCCGCCGCGCGCGCGCCGCCAGGTGGGCCACCACCGGCGTCCGCCTGGCCCCCGCTGAACGCGAGGCCGCCGACCACCACCGTCGGCGCGGGCGGCGCGCCCGCGGGCCGCCCGGCCAGGGCGCGCCCACCCGCGGCCACCACCCGCCCGAGGGCGCGCGCCGCCACGCCGGGCCGATCGCGGTGCAGCCATCGCTGGGCCAGGTGCCTCGTCATCCACTCCGCCGATGCGCTCGGGCCGCGCACGGGCTATCATCCCCCACCGTGCAGCGCTACGAAATCCACATCCCTGCCGATGACACCGCGCCGGCCCGCGTCGAGCGGGTGCACGGCGACAACTGGCTCGACGGCCTGCGGCGGGGCCTGAAGGCGGCCGGCCTGCCGGCGCCCACGCGCAACCTGCGCTTCGACCTGCGCGACGACGGCTCGGTCGAGATCACCGACGCCGGCTCGGGGGCCGTCTACAGCGTCTGTCCCCTGGACGATCCCATGGTTGCCGCGGCGACGGGCGCCCGCGCCATCGACCGCGACGGCCGCGCGCCGGTGGCCCTCGAGGGCGGCGGGGTGGACGATCCCTTCGACGACGTCGACGAGGTGGACGACGCCACGCCGCCGAGCGGGCTGCAGCCGATGGCGCTGCGCAGCCGCGCGCGCGGCGCCGAGCGCCCGCGCGACACCACGCCCGCGGCGCCGCGGGCGCCGGAGGCCGCCCGGCCGAACGGCCTGGACACGGTGGACTTCGACGCCGATCTGAACTTCGAGTCGCACGCCGTGCGCTCGAAGGGCCCCCCACCGCTGCCCGCCGAGGTCACGCATCCGGGCAGCACGCTGCTCGACGAGCTCGAGCGCCTCGCGCTGCTGGGCGACGACGTCTACCAGGCCTGCAGCTTCGTGCTCGACGCCGCCATCCGCCACATCCCCAGCGCCGCGGGCTCGGTGCTGTTGGTCGACGCGCGGGACCGCTGTCTGTACTTCGCCGCCGCGCGCGGCCCCGCCGCCCAGCGCCTGAAGACGCAGCGCGTGCCCCTCGAGGTCGGCCTGGCGGGGGCGTCGATCCGCACCCGTCGGTCGCTCAACATCGACGATCCCGCGCGCGATCCGCGCTTCGCCCGCAACGTCGCCGACACCGTCGGCCACCTGCCGCGCTGCATCCTGGTCGCGCCCATCGTCCAGCGCCGCCGCGCCTTCGGGGTCATCGAGCTGCTCGATCGGGCGGGCGCCAAGGGCTTCAGCGACGACGAGGAGCGGACGCTGCGCCGGGCCGCGCGCCGCCTCGGCGGCTACTTCGCGGATCTGCTGGACGGCGAGTGAGGGCGGACCGGGACCGGCGCGTCAGCTCTCGAAGAAGGCTCTGAGCGCGCGGCTGCGGTGCGCCTGCCGCAGCTTGCGGATGGCCTGCGCCTCGATCTGGCGGATGCGCTCGCGGGTCAGGTCGAACACCTTGCCCACCTCCTCCAGCGTGTGGTCGCTGCGCACGCCGATGCCGAAGCGCAGCCGCAGCACCTTGGCCTCGCGCGGGGTCAGCGTGTCGAGCGCCTGCGCGGTGGCCTCGTTCATCAGCTGACGCCCGGTGGTCGCGTCCGGCTGCGCGATGCTGGTGTCCTCGATGAAGTCGCCGAGGTGGCTGTCGTCGTCGCCCACCGGCGTCTCGAGCGACACCGGCGCCCGGCTGATCTTCTGGGCGCGCCGCACCTGCTCCGGCGTCATGTCCAGCCGGGCCGCGATCTCCTCGGGCAGCGCCTCGCGCTCCAGCTCCTGCTCCATCTGGCGCGCCACGCGGCTGATCTTGTTGATGGTCTCGATCAGGTGCACGGGGATGCGGATGGTGCGCGCCTGATCGGCGATGGCGCGCGTGATGGCCTGCCGGATCCACCAGGTGGCGTAGGTGCTGAACTTGTGCCCGCGCTGGTACTCGAACTTGTCCACCGCGCGCATCAGCCCGATGTTGCCCTCCTGGATCAGGTCGAGGAAGTGCAGGCCGTGGTTCAGGTAACGCTTGGCGATGCTGACCACCAGGCGCAGGTTGGCCAGGATCATCTCGCTCTTGGCGCGCTCGAGCTCGCGCTGCTTCTTGCGGATGTCGGCCACCACCTCGACCAGGCGGTCGTAGGGCACGCCGGCCCGCGTCTCGAGCGTCCCGATCTGCTTGCGCGCCTGGGCGACGCTGGCCGCGAGCTCCGCCCAGGCCGCCGCGTCCAGCCCCGACTCGGCCGTCGGCCGGCTGCCCTTGGCCACCAGCTTCTTCGCCGGCACGCCCGCGATGACCTCGCACTCGCGGATGAACGCCTGCCAGTCCTTCATCTCGTCGCGCAGCGCCGCGAGGTGGTCGGTGATCTCCACGATGACCGGCCAGCTCACGTTCATGCGCTGCAGCAGGTCGAGCAGCTCGGCGTCGTAGTCGCGGTTCTTGCGGCGGTCGGTCTTCGTCACCCGGCGATCGCTGCGCACGCGCGCCCGCGCCACCCGCTTCATCTCGACGGCCAGCGCCTCGACGCGCTCGATGCCGGCCAGCCCCGTCTCCTGATCCGGCTCCTGGTTGGACGATCCGTCGAGGATCTCGCGCAGCGAGCGCGCGCCCTTGCGCACCTGCCGCGGCAGATCGACCAGATCGTTCACCCCGGCCGCGGTCTGCAGCACGCCGTCGAGCACCCCGTTGCGGGCGGCCTCGATGCGCATGGCGATCGACACCTCCTGCTCGCGGGTCAGCAGGTCGACGCAGCCGATCTTCGAGAGGTACATGCGGACGCTGTCGAGGTCGCCCTGATCGGGCCCTCGCTTCTCCGCGTTGTTGCCCGGGCTCCTGCGCCGCCGCCGCGTCTTCTCGGCCGGGCGCTCGTCATCCCTGGGCTCGTCGTCGTCCCTCGTTCCCGACATCGCGACCTCCATCGGCCCGGGCAAACGGGCGGCGGCGGAAGGGCGGCCGCGCGCCGCCCCCACACAATCGGAGATGCCCGGCAGAGCCTTGAGTCGCGCGCCTCGTGACGACCACGCGCGCCCCGGACGACCCTGCCAGTCCTCCGGACGTCGTCAGTCTAACTCAAGACCCGGACGGGAAAAACGCCCCCGCCGTCGCCCCGGGGACCGGACGCGCGCAGCGCCGCCGTCGCCGCCGCGGCCACGGCGGCCGGATCGAGCGCCTCGAGACAGGGGCGCCCCGGCACCCGACAGCGCCCCGCCCCGTGATCGCTGCAGGGCGCGCAGGGCGGCGCGCGCCACAGCGCGGCGCCCCGATCCGCGGGGGGTCCCCAGCGCCCCGGGGCGGTCGGCCCGAACAGGCCCAGCACCGGCGCCCCCGCCGCGGCGGCCAGGTGCAGCAGCCCCGTGTCGGCGCCGATCACCAGCCGCGCCGCGCCCAGCACGTCGGCCAGCGCGTCCAGCGGCAGATCCGTCGGCACGACCCCCTCGCCCGCCGCCACCGCCCGCAGCGCCGCCTCCTCGCCCGGGCCGCCGGCCACCTGCACCGGCCAGCCGTCCGCGACGAGCGACCGGGCCAGCCGCGCGAAGTGCTCGACGGGCCAGCGCTTCAGGGCCTTGGACGCCGCCGGCAGCAGCACCACCGCGTCCGATCGGCGGTGCGGCGCGGCGCGCCGCCGCGCCGCGTCGTCGACGTACACCCGGGGGGCGCGCGCCGGGCCCAGCCCCAGCCCCTCGAGCATTCGGACCACCTGGTGCGGGCCGCCCTGGGCGTCGCCCGCCAGCGGGCGCCCCACGACGCCGCGCACCAGATCCCACCCGCGCCGCTTCCGCCAGTGCCGCGCCGCCCGGGCCCGCGCCGCCTGCCGCCGCGTGTCCACCCGGTTGTGCAGGTCGACGGCCAGATCGGGGGCGGGGGCCCGGCGCGCCTCGGCGAGGTCCAGCACCGCGGCGACCGCCGGGTGGTGCCGCACGAGGGCCGCGTACCGCGGCCGGGTGACCACGCTCAGCCGCGCCGCCGGATACCGCGCCGCCAGCGCGGCGATGGCGGGCTCGCACAGCAGCACGTCGCCCAGCGAGGACAGCCGCAGCACCTGCAGCGTCTCCACGACGTCGGGGGGCGGCCAGTTCATCGGCACCGCAGCTGCTCGGCGCGCGCCCCCACCTCCGCCAGCCCCGCGGCCAGGGCCGCCCGCGCCGCCTCGGGATCGGCGTCGGCGGCGAAGCGCAGGGGCTCGCCCACCACCACCCAGGCGCGCGTGAAGGGCAGCGGCAACAGATAGCGATCCCAGGCGCGCGCCAGGCGGCGCCCGCGGCCGACCGCGACCCCCACCGGCCACACCGGCGCGCCGGACAGCCGGGCCAGGAAGACGACGCCGGGCTTCACCTCGTGCCGGGGGCCGCGGGGCCCGTCGACGGCCATCAGCGCCACCGCGCCGCGCCGCACCGCGCGCAGCAGCGCCCGCGCCGCCCGGGTGCCCCCGCGGCTGCTCGAGCCGGGGGCGTCCGCGATGCCCAGGCGCGCCAGGATGCGGGCCTGCAGCCGGCCGTCGCGGCTGAGGCTGATCGGGGCCACGAGCGGCCCCGCCGGACGCTGCCCGAAGAGGGGCAGCTGATCGCCGTGCCAGAAGGCCACCACGCCGGGGCCCTCGATCACGGGGCCGCTGCGCCGATAGCGCAGCGTGGCGATCCAGGCGCGCACCAGCCACGCCGCGAGCCAGGCGAGCAGCCCGGCGCGGCTCACGCGGCGGCCTCGGCCGGCACGCGCCGCCCGTGGGCCAGGCGGATCACGTGATCGGCGGTGGCCGCGAGGGCCGGATCGTGGGTGACCAGCAGCACCGTGCGGCCCCGGGCCAGGCGCCGCACCAGCGCCCGCATCGCGTCGCGCCCCGCGGCGTCGAGGTGCGCGTCCGGCTCGTCGAGCACCAACAGCCGCGGCGCGCGGGCCAACGCGCGGGCGAGCGCCACCCGCTGCCGCTCGCCGCCGCTCAGCCTGGCGCCGTCGTCGCCGAGCGGCGTGTCCCAGCCCCGCGGCAGGCCGGCGATCACGGCGTCGAGCCCCACCTCGCGCGCGGCGGCGTCGAGCCGGGCCTCGGCGCCCTCGGGCGCGCCGAACAGCACGTTCTCGCGCAGCGTGCCGCGCCCCAGCAGCGGCGTCTGTGGCGCCCACCCGACCGCGCCCCGCCAGGCGGCCGCGTCCAACGCCGCCAACGGCACGTCGTCGACCTGCACGCTGCCCGCGCTCGGCTCGACCAGCCGGGCCAGCACCCACGCCAACGTCGTCTTGCCGGCGCCGTTCGGCCCCAGCAGCGCCGTCACCGCGCCCGCGGGGACGTCGGCGTCGACCGCGTCCAGCACCCGGCGCCCGCCGCGCTCGACCGTGACGCCGCGCAGCCGCAGGTGCGGCGCGGCCGCCGGGGGCGCCTGCCCCTGCCCCACCGGCAGGCGATCCGGCGCGGCCAGCACGGCGTCCACGCGATCCAGCGCGGCGCGGCCCGGCTGCAGCACCTCCTGCGCGCGCACCAGCCCCTTCACCGGCTGGTACAGCAGCAGCAGCGCGGCCACGAAGCTCAGCACGTGCTCGGCCGCCAGGGCCCCCGCGTCGATGCGGTGGACGGCGAAGGCCAGCGAGCCGGCCAGGGCGATGGCGCCCAGCACCTCGGTGAAGGGCGACGCGATCGCGCGGACGCGCGCCGTGCGCACCGCCGCGTCGACGGCCGCGTCCACCCGCGCGCCGAAGCGCGCCGCCGCGCCCGCCTCGGCGCCGCTGAGCTGGATCAGGGGCAGGCGGCGCAGCTGCTCGTGCAGCTCGGTCGTCAGCCGCGCGCGCTCGGCGTGCGCCGTGCCCGCGCTGCGCCGCAGCCGCCGCGCGAAGCGCGCCACCGGCCAGAAGGCCAGCGGATAGATCCCGAAGGCCACCAGCGCCAGCCAGGGATCCACCGCGACGCACACCACCAGCAGCGCGATCACCTGCAGCAGATCGCGCGCGGCGCCGGCCACGCCCTGGCTGACCAGGCGCTCGGCCGCCTCGGCGTCGCCGGTGCCGCGCGCCAGCAGATCGCCCGCGCCGAAGGCGGTGACGGCGTCGGGGGGCAGCGCCAGCACCCGCGCGTGCAGGCGGCGGCGCAGATCGGCCACGACGCCCTGCCCCAGCCGCGCCATCGCCACGGCGTGCCGATGCTGGGCCAGCCCCTTGACCACCGCCGTGCCCAACACCAGCGCCGGGGTCACCCGCCGCAGCGTGGACACCGACGGCGGCGGCGGCAGGTGGGGCGCCAGCCAGGTGGGCCAGGCCAGGGCCTCGCCGCCGAAGAGCGCCCGCAGCAGCGGACCCGCCAGCGCGCCGTAGGCCGCCGTCGCCCCCGCCAGCACCAGCGACCACGTCAGCACCTGCGCCAGGCGCCCGCGCGCCGGCCACAGCAGCCCGCGCAGCGACAGCCGCGCCGAGGCCCCGTCGGGCGGCGGCGTCACGACGCGCCCCCGTGCTTGCCGGTGGGGCCCGGCGCGGATACGATCCCGCCGTGTCCGCCCCACCGCCCGACGTCCCGCCGCCCGGCCGCAGCGCCGAGGTGCAGATCGCCTCGCGCATGCGCTTCGAGGACGCCGCCAAGTTCGTCGAGTTCTACGAGAAGCAGCTCGGCCGCCACGTCGTCGGGCTGCGCCACCCGGAGCCCGTCGCCGTCGGCACCGAGATGCTGGTCATCATCAGCCCGCCGGGCGCGCCGGATCAGCTGCGGATGATGGGGCGCGTCGCTCAGGTGACGCCGCGGCGCGACGGCTCGGTGCGGCTGCGCGTCGAGGTGCAGCCCCGCGACGCCGACGCGGGGTGGCTGGGGGCCTATCTGGTGGGGCTGCGCGCCGGCCTCGACCGCGCCTCGGCGGCGCCCGAGGGCGCGCCGGACGACACCGCGCCCTTGCCGCGCATCCAGTCCACGCCGGCGCCGACCGAGGATCTGCCCGATCAGATCCGGGCGCTGTACGAGCGCCTGGACACCCTGACCTATTACGACCTGCTGCAGGTCCCGCGCGACGTCGACGCCGAGACCCTGCAGATCACCTTCCACGCGCTGACCCGCCGCCATCACCCCGACCTGTACCACGGCCACGCCGACGCCGGGCTGCTGCAGGCGATCAACGCGGTCTATCGCCGGATGAACGAGGCCTACTCGACGCTGAAGAGCCCGCGCCGCCGGCGCGCGTACGACGAGGGCCTCGTCGGCGCGCCGCACACCTGGCGGCTGCGACTCAGCGAAGAGGATCACGACGCCGCGCGGCGCCACGAGCGCGTGCGGCGGGGCAGCACCCGCGTCGGTGACTACTACTGGCGCCGCGCGCGCGAGGTGCTCGAGACGGCGCGCGAGTCCGAGGTCAGCATCCGCCCCGCCCTGCGCGAGTCGGCGCGGCTGCTGCGCGTCGCGATGGCGTTCGAGCCGGACAACGAGCACTTCCGCCACGCCCTCGAGCAGGTCTGTGATCGCCTGGCGTCGCCGGTGGTTTGACGGCCCCCGCGGGCGCGTCAGAAGCTGAGGCCGTAACCCAGGTGCACCGCGTCGGGCCCCAGGCCCACCTGCACCGCCCCCTGAGACGACGCCTCGCGATCGGCCCACCACCACAGCGCCACCGCCGCGCCGACGGCCACCGCGCTGACCCCGAACGCCACGTCGGCGATCAGGGCCTTCGACTCGGCGTCGTCCTTCAGCGCCGACGCCTCGCTGCGCACGTCGCTCTGGCGGGCCGCGGACGCGTCGTCGAGGGCCTGCAGGCCGAGCACCGCGCCGGCGCCGGCCGCCGCGACGCCGACCCCGAGGGCGACCCAGGGCCACGGCCCCGCGCCCTGCTCGACCACCTCGGGCCCCTTGGGCGCCTCGTCGGCCGGCCCGCCCAACGCCACGGGCGTCTTGGGCGTCGGATCGCCGCCCAGCAGCCGGATGCGGTGGATCACCGCCGTCTCGTCCGCCGGCTTCGTGGCCAGGTAGGCGCGGTACCAGGTGACCGCGCCCTCCTTGTCGCCCAGCCGCTCGCGGCTGCGGGCCACGTTGAACAGCAGATCGCGGTGCCGGGTGAGCAGGAAGGCCTGCTGGAACTTGACCGCCGCCTCCTCGAAGCGCGCGGCGCGGTAGTCGGCCAGCCCCTCGAAGAACAGCGCCTCGGCGCGATCGAGCGTCTGCTGATCCAGCGCCCCGACCTCGCGCACGTGCAGCGGCGCCTCGTCGTCCTCGGCGTCCTGCGCCGCGCCCACCGCGGGGGCGAGCGCGACCGTGGCGGCCAAGGCGGCCAGGCGGGCGCGGCGGCTCAGGGCGCGCACGTCAACGCTCCGCAGCCCTCGGCGCCGGCGCCGCGCGCGCAGCAGCCGACGCTGCCCGCCGGCCCCGCCGCGCCGTCCGCCGCGGCCTCGCCGCAGCCCGGCCGCGTGCCGCCGCTGCCCGGCGTGCCGGCCACGCCGGCCGACAGCAGCCGGCCGGCCGCCGCCTGCTGATCGGGCAGCGCCGCGCCGGCGTAGTTCTCGAAGCGCACGCCCGAGGCGTCGATGTTGGCCTCGATGGCGTCGGTCGACACGCGCAGCACCGCGAAGCTGGGGCCGCCAGGACCGCCCGCCGCGTGGCCGCCGCAGCCGCCCTTGCTGCCGTCGCCGCCGCGCCCGCCGCCGCCGCAGGTGCCGCCGCCACAGGCGCCGTTGCCGCCGTCCGCGCCGGGGCCGCCCTCGCCGCCCTCGCCGCCGGCGCCGCTGGCGCCCCTGTTGCCGCCGCGGCCGGGCACCAGCGTCGCCTCGGCCAGCCGCACCGTGCCGCCGATCACGACCAACGAGAACGACCCGCCGCCGCCGCTGGCCGGCGTCGCCGCCGTGCCCGCGCAGCCGCCCGAGCCGCCGCCGCCGCCGCCGCCGCCGACGCCGCCGCCGGTGCTGCCGCCGCCGCCGCCGCCGCCGCCGCCCTTGCCGCGGAAGCCGGTGTCGCCGCGGGTGCCCTCGCGGGGCGTCCACAGCAAGCTGCCCGGATCGATGAAGCCGAAGGGATCGGCGGGCACGCCGTTGGCGCCGGGCGGCGCGTCGTCGCCCGGCTCACCCGGCGAGCCGTCCCCGTTGCCCTCGGCCGCGGGCCCACCGGCGCCCCCGCCGGAGACGTTGCCGTCCTCGCCCGGCTGCGCGTCGTCGTTGGAGCCGGCCGCGTTCTCGCCGTTGCCGCCGCTGCCGGCCGAGGTGTTGATGCAGGTGGTGCCGACGCCCACCGGCCCGGCGTCGCCGCCGCACCCGGGGCAGATGGCGGCGTTGCCGTTCTTGCCCGGCTGGCCGGCGCTGCCGTCCACGCCCGGCTGGCCCTCGGCCGACGCCGTGCCCTGCCCGCCGCGCCCCGACTCGAGCAGGCTGTCGCGCACCACGAGGTGCTCACCGACGTTCACCGCGAGCACCGCGACCGAGGGCATGCGCGCCTCGATCTGGTCTTCGGCCCGGACGATGACGTTGTCCAGCAGGGTGCGCGCGGTCAGATCCTCGTAGCGCAGCACGATCGGGTTGCCGGTGATGATGCTCTCGTTCTCGGCGCGGCCGGCGCGCCGCCAGGTGCGGATGCCGTCGTAGCGGTAGCCGCCGTGGATGCTGACGCCGCTGGGCACGGGCAGGCCACCGTCGGCCGAGCCGGGCGGGACCGACTGCCCGGCCAGGACGTCGTAGGTGCCGGCGTCGAGGTAGACGTCCGCGCTGGTGGCGCGGGCGATCGCCAGCGCCGCGGCCAGCGTGCGGTACGGGCTGTTGATGCGCCCGGAGTTGTCGTCGTCGCCCCGCTCGGCCGACACGAACACCGCCTCGTTCGCGTCGCCGTCCACCCCGTCGCAGTTGACGTCCTGGAAGTTCGGATCCGGCAGATCCTCCAGCCGGTCGTTGCACTCGCAGCCGTCGGCCGGATCACCGTTGACGTCGACGAAGCCCGCCACGCAGCTGGACACCTCGCAGCGCCCCGCGTTGCAGGTGGGCACCGCGTTGGCCGGCCGGCACACGAACTGGCAGGCCTCGGGGCCGCCGCCGCCCTCGCAGGCCTGCGGCCCGGCCAGCGGACCGCAGCCGCCGCAGTTGTCGATGTCGGCGCCGAGATCGAAGTCCTCGTCGCTCGATCCATCGCAGTCGTTGTCGAGCAGATCGCACACCTCGTTCGAGGACGGCCCCGGCTCCTGGCTGCAGGTCACCGACAGGCGATCGGCGGCGCACACCAGATCGCCGGTGCGCTCGCACTCGCCCAGGCCCACCGTGCAGCGGTCGCCCAGCGTCGGGTAGCCCTCGTCGGTCGTCCCGTCGCAGTCGTCGTCGGCGCCGTTGTCGCACAGCTCGTCGATGGCCATGCCCGGCTCGACGCTGCACACGATCAGGCTCTCGGGCGAGCACACCAGGTTGCCCGTGTTGGCGCAGGCGCCGGTGCCCACGTTGCAGGCGTCGCCCAGGCCGGGCAGATCCTCGTCGACCGTCCCGTCGCAGTCGTTGTCCAGGCTGTCGCAGGCCTCGGCGGCCGCGGGCGGGCCGGCCGGCGAGACGCAGTCCCCCATCGCGGTCGCGTTGGTGCAGCACGCGGGCTCGCCGGCGACGCACCCGACGAGGCCGGGCATCTCACACACGCCCACGCCGTCGCTGCAGGGCTGCAGCTTGCCCGGCCCGCCGGCGCCCAGGAACAGGTCCTCGTCGACGTTGCCGTCGCAGTCGTTGTCGACGTGATCGCAGGTCTCGGCCCGATCGCCCGGCACGACCACCGGCTCGCGGCCGGCCACGTCCGCGAAGCAGGCGCTCCACCGCCCCCGCTGCGCGCCCGCCTCGACGTCGCACACCTGCGTGCCCGCCGCGCAGTCGCTGTTGGGCACGGTCATGCCGCAGGGCTGCTGCTGCCCGGCGGTGCAGCACGCAGGCACGCCCTCGTCGACGTTGCCGTCGCAGTCGTCGTCCACGCCGTCGCAGCAGGGCAGGCTGTCGTCGGCGCAGGCCTCGCGCAGCTCCTCGCCGCGCTGGCCGTCGCCCACCTGGGGCGCGTCGCACAGCGTGCCCGCGCCGTCGGGCGCGCAGACGAACACCCCGTCGCGGGCGCAGACGCCCACCTCACCGTTGTCGCAGCTGTCGCCCTTGTTGCCGCCGCCCGTCGGCAGGAAGTCCTCGTCGACCTTGCCGTCGCAGTCGTCGTCCTGGTCGTTGCAGGCCTCGGTGCCGGCGGCCACGGCCCACTCGACCGGGCACTGCCCGTTGCCCTCGACGAAGGCGAAGCGCACCGGCTCGACCGCGTCGGGATCGCGCTTCACGTCCGCGGTGCGATCGGGGATCGAGCGCACCACCGGGCCGAGGCGCGCGACGCAGCCCTGCGCCGACTCGCAGGCGCCCATCACCTGCAGCGTGGGGTTGGCGTCGCTGCACAGGGTGGCCCCGACGTCGTCGAGGAAGAACAGCGCCGCCTGCGCGTCGCGCCCCGGGCTCAGATCGACCTGGCCGGTCTCGCCGGCGGCCAGCCCCAGCACGCCGTCGGCGAAGCGCAGCGGGATGGTCTTCCGGCTGCTGGCCCCCTGCTGCGCGTCCTGGACGACGAAGCACGCGTTGACCGCCGTGTCGGCGACCGCCGCGCCCAGCGTCGCGCGGCACGTCGTCTGGTCGCCGTCGGGCAGCGCGCCCGATCCGTCGCCCAGGCACGACGTCAGATCCACCTGGATCGGCGTGGGGATGCGCGTCACCTCGGCGTCCTTGCAGCCCACCACGGTGGCCGCCACCCCCAGGGCCAGCATCGCCCCGCGAACGCCCCGTCGACGCGTCGACTCGACCCGCAACGCCATCAGCAACCTCTCCCTCGCGCCCTCGTCGGCGCTCACTCGACCTTGAACAGCGTCGGAGCGAAGCGATCGGCGGACGGCAGCGCGTCCGCCGGATCCAGCGCCTCACCGAAGCGGGCGCGCCAGTATTGCACCAGAGCGGGCCGATGCCCATCAAGCTCCCCGGTGACCGTAAAGTCCTTCCGCTCGAGGCCGGCCTGGCCGAAGCTGAAGATGGTCAGGCGCAGCTTGTCGCCGCCGGCGGGCTCCAGATAGGCGCCGACCAGCTCGTCCGCGTGGAACTTCTCGGCCATCTGGAAGTAGACGTCGGCGATGTAGTCCTCGCTGAAGGCGTCCGGCCCCTCGAACACGAGCTTGGCCAACGGATCGAACTCCTCGGCCCGGTTGCGCGCCTTCTTCAGCTTCGCGCGCAGGGACTCGCTCTTGCCCTTCTGCAGGTTGACCAGGGTGCCCCAGCGCGCGAAGCCGGCCTTGCGCACCTCGACCAGGTGCGGGCCCGCCGGCGCGAAGGGATCCACGTAGGGCAGCTGCTTGCCGATGACGCCCACCGCGCGGTTGTCGACGTACACGTGGGCGCCGTCGACGTCCGCGGTGACCCGCAGCTCGCCCGTCCCCGCGATGCGGGTCTCGCCGCACTTGTCCGCCAGCGGCTCGAACTGCTCGAGCGGCCCGGCGCTGCCCGCCAGGTTGCGGGTCAGCGCGACGTAGGCGCAGTAGTTCTGCCGCGCCTCGTCCTCGAGGCCCGCCGCCTGCCGGGCCAGGTAGTAGTAGAAGAAGATGCCGCGCAGCAGCGGGTGGTCCGACGCGTAGGGGATGGCCTTCGTGTAGAAGCGCTCGGCCCGGAACAGCTGCTCCATGGCCTCGTCGGCGTCGCCGTTCTCGAGGGCGCGCTGGGCGTCGTTGAAGTGCCGTCGGCTCTTGGTGATCTCGCCCTTGCTCAGGTTGCCGACGTCGTAGCGGGGCTCGATGTCGAGCGGCCGCGGCACCGTGCGCCCTTCGCTGTGGGCGTAATCGAACATGTTGCGCAGATCGCGCTCGACCCGCACCGCCGTGTTGGCGTCCGCGCCGTCGCGGGCGAACACCAGCACCACCACCCGCGGCGTGTCCTCGGCCCGCGCGAGCACGGGCAGCGCCAGCAGCGCGGCCAGCGTCAGGCGCGCGATCCGCGTCACTGCGCGTCCCCGGCGCCCGCCTTCAGATCCTCCATCGTGAAGGTCACCACGTACAGGCGCTCCCAGGTCTTGTCGGTCGACCCCTTCTGGCCCAGCGCCTTGAACGCCAGCTTCATCGGCCCGCCGTCCCCGTACAGCGCCAGATCACCGTTCAGCTGCGTCCCCGTCTCCAGGCGCCCGCTGGCCGAGCCGTCGGCCCGCGCCCACATCACCGGGTTGTCGCGCCCGAAGTCCTTCTTCACGAACAGCAGCGTCGACCCGTCCGGCGTCCACGCCGGCCCCAGCGTCTCGGGCACCACGACGTCGCGGGCCAGCCGCTTGGCGCCCTTGCCGTCGAGCCCGATGACCCACAGGTCGAACTCCTTGTCGTTCTTGTTGCCCTTGTTCGACAGAAAGGCCACCTGCGTGCCGTCGGGCGAGAAGGTCGGCCGGATCTCGTCACCGGCCCAGCTGGTCACCATCTTCGTGGTGTCCTGCGGCCGGGTCACGTCGACCACCAGCCCGATGTCCTGCCCCTTCGAGCCGCTCTGCGAGCGCGTGAACAGCAGGTAGCTCTTGCCCGGCGCCCAGATCGGCCGGAACTCCGTGGCGTTGGGCCACAGCGTCACCTGCAGGTTCTTGTTGTCGTTGGCCAGGTCGAGCACGTAGATGTCGCCCGAGTCCTTGCGCTGCGACGCGTAGGCGATGAAGCGCCCGTCGGGCGACCAGGCCGGCTGGCCGTCGTTGCCCGGGTTGTCGGGCGTCAGCCACTGCCCGTCGGCGAACAGGTCGAAGTTCTTGCGCACCCCGCGGCTGCTGAAGACGTAGGGCTTGCTGAGCGCGGTCATGTCGTGGGCCCAGGCGAAGTCGACGATCGGCGCCTTGCTGCCGCCGCCGAGGGCCGCCGCCGCCGCCGCGCGGCCGGTGGTCACCTCTTCTTCGCCGGCCTTGCGGTCGCCGTCGAACTTCAGGATCCACGTCTCCCGCTCGTCCTTCTTGGGGCGGTAGACGTCGAAGGCCAGCTGCTTGCCGTCCGGCGACCAGCGCGGCGTCTGGCAGTGGGCCGCCGGCCGATCGGCGATCTGTCGCGGCGTGCTCACCTCGGCGGCCGCCAGCGCGGGCCAAGCCAGGAGTCCCCCGCTCAACGCGAGCGTCAGTTTCGTGCTCATCGGTGACGCACCCTCAGCGAATTGTTGGCGTTCTCGAACGACCACTGGTGGATCGACCGCTCCTCCGGCTCCGGCTCCTGGAACAGGAAGTAGGCCCCCACCCCCAGCCCGACCGCGGCGACGCCGCTGCCGATGCCGACCCACCACCACAGCGCGCTGTCGTCGTCGCCTCCCTCCGAGACGACCACCTGCAGGAAGATCTCCACCTCGGGGGGATCCTCACCCTGCTTCAGCGTGAAGGGCACCTTGTTGGCCGTGTAGGCCCCGTAGGGCAGGTAGATGGTCGTCGGCAGCTCGATGTCCGTCGACCGGTAGCGCTCGCGGATGGCGTTGAAGCGCTGCTTCTTGTCCTTGTTGATGATGCCCGTCTTCGCCTCGAAGAAGATGCGCCCCTTCTTGTTGGTCTCGCCCTTGGCCGCCGTGAAGGTGACGCCGCCGTACAGCGACGACATCTCGGTCAACAGCTCGGTCACCGTCGCCTTCTTCTTCTCGTCGTCCCCCGCCAGCCCCTCGGCCTTGCGGGCCATCTCGAAGGCCTGCTCGAGCAGCAGCATCTTGTAGGCGGTGCGCGCGCGGTAATAGACCGTCAGGAAGTCGGTCGGGCCCTTCGGCATGCCGTAGGCCCGGTCGAGCATGGCCTTGGCCTGCTTCAGGTGATCCTTCTTGAAGTACAGGATGCCCTGGTCGCGCACGTCCTCGAGCGTCTGGGTGGCCTGCGCCAGCGCGGGGGTGAAAGGCAGGCCGACGCCCCCGATCGCGAGCGCGCAGATCAGCGCGGTGACTCTCATCTGGCGTCCTCCAAGGGCGACTCGGCCCCGAAACAAGCTACCCAATGGCCCCGACCGACCTCCACCGGCGTCGGTCGCTCGCGCGTGCACCGCGGCAGAATGCCCAAACGCGCGGCCAGCTGGCAATCGGCCACGTGGACGCAGCCGGCGTGAAGGTCTTCGGGGGCCGCCTCGGCGTCGCCGCCCCGGCCGTCGTCGCGGCGCTCGCGCGGGGGCGCGCGCCGCTCGTCGTCCAGGTCCGCCGCGCGCATCAGGCGGTGGGTATAGGGATGGTGGAACTCGGTCTTGCCCAGCAGGTCGGCGGGCACCTGCTCGATGATGCGGCCGTGCAGCATCACCAGCACCCGGTCGGCGATGCGCCGCACCAGGCCCAGGTCGTGGCTGATGAGGAGGTAGGTCATCGCCTCCTCCTTCAGCTCGCGCAGCAGCTCGATGGTCTGCAGCTTGATCGCGGCGTCGAGGCCGCTCGTGGGCTCGTCGGCCACGATCAGGCGCGGCTTCGTGGCGAGGATGCGCGCCAGGCCGGCGCGGCGCCGCTCGCCCCCCGAGAGGCTGGCCGGGCGCTGATCGGCCCGCGGCGCGAGGCCCACGCGGCCCAGCAGCTGGTCGATGCGCGCGGCGCGCCCCGCGGCGTCCAGATCGGGCCGGTGCAGGCGCAGCGACTCGTCCACCATCTGCCGCACGGTCATCTTGGGGTGCAGGTTGGCGGTCTGGTTCTGGAACACCATCTGGAAGTCGCGGCGGGCCTCGCGCAGCGCCTGCCGGCCCAGCGAGAACAGATCGCGCCCGAGCAGCTTCACCTCGCCGGCGTCGATGGGCGTCAGGCGCATCAGCACCTTGCCCAGCGTCGTCTTGCCCGACCCCGACTCGCCGATCAGCGCCACCACCTCGCCGGGGAAGACGTCGATGTCCACGCCGTCGAGCGCCCGCGTCTCCTTGGTGCCGCGCAGCAGGCTGCGGGTGCGGAAGCGCTTCACCAGGCCGCGCCCGGTCAACAGCGGGGTGGGCTCGCTCACGCCGCCCCCTGCTGCCCGACCGGCAGCTCGGCCGCCGCGAGCAGCGACGCCGTGTAGGGATCGCGGCGGCCGACGCCGGCCTTCAGATCGGCGGCGGTGGCCTCCTCGACGATGCGGCCGTGCCGCATCACGATCACGCGGTCGGCCAGGTACAGCACCTCGCGGATGTCGTGCGAGATGTACAACATCGAGCGGCCGCGGTCGGCCAGCAGCTCCTTGAACAGCGCGACGATCTCCGCCCGCACGGTGGTGTCGAGCCCGGTCGTCGGCTCGTCGGCGATCAGCAGCCGGGGCCGCCGCGCCAACGCGACGGCGATCATGGCTCGCTGGCACATGCCACCCGACAGCTCGTGGGCGTAGCTGCCGTGCACGCGGGAGGGATCGGTCATCTGCACCCGCGCCAGCCAGTCGACCGCCCGCGCGCCGACCTCGGCCTTCGACAGCGCCGGCTCGGCCAACCGCACCGACTCTTCGACCTGCGCGCCCACCGTCATCAGCGGATCGAGCGAGTGCCGCGGGTTCTGGAACACCGCGGTCATCACCCGACCCCACAGCGGCTTCATGCGGCGGAACACCAGGCGCTGCCAGCGCCGATCGTTCTTGCGCGCGGGCTTGTCCCCCCGCCGCTTGATCACGCGCCCGAGGCCCTCGAGCAGCTCGCGCGGCTGGCCGTCGTCGAACACCTTGATCGAGCCGCCCATCACGCCCGGGTTGCCGGCGACCAGGCCCAGGACGGCCAACGTGCTCATCGTCTTGCCGCTGCCCGACTCGCCCAGGATGCCCAGCACCTCGCCCTCGGCGACGCCGAACGAGACGCCGTCCACCACGCGCCGCCGCCCGGCCTGCGTGTCGAACTCGATGACCAGATCGTCCACCGCCAGGAGGGGCGCGCTCATCGCAGGGCCTCCTCCTCGCGCCGGGCCAGCAGGTTGCCGAAGGCCAGGAAGCCCGAGATGGTGATGACGATGGCCAGCGCCGGGAACAGCCAGGGCCAGGGCGCGGCGCCGGCCAGCTCGCGGGTCTGCGCCACCATGTTGCCCCACGAGGGCGTGGGCTCCTGCACGCCGTAGTCGCCCAGGTACGACAGCGCCGTCTCGACGAACAGCACGTAGCCGAACACGTAGGTGGCCTGGCGGATGAGCAGGGGTCGGCACTGCAGCCAGATGATGTGGTACAGCAGGATGCGCGTGGGCCGGAAGCCGTGCGCGATGTGCGCCAGGATGTAGTCCTCGCTGGCCAGGGCCTCGACCTTGCGCCGCACCACCGTCGCGATGTTGGGCACGAAGAGCACCGCGGCCACGCCGGCGATCAGGCTGATCGACGGGTTCAGGATGGTGCAGACCAGGATGATGAACACCAGGCGCGGCAGCGTATCGATCAGCTGCATCAAGCCCAGCACCGCGCTGCGCACCCAGCCCTCGGCGTAGCCCGCGATGGCGCCGGCCAGCGCGCCCAGCGTCGTCGCCGCCAGCCCCGCCAGCAGCCCGGGCAGGAAGAAGGCCTCGATGCCCTTCAGCAGCCGGATGGCGACGTCGCGCCCCTGCCCGTCGGTGCCGAACCAATGGGCCGCGCTGGGCCCCACCAGCTGCTGGTCGTAATCGACGGCGCTCGCGGGATCGTAGGCGACGAAGGGCGCCACGACGCCGAGCAGCAGCACGACGGCCACCACCGCGCCGCTCGACCACAGGCCGAGGCGCTCGGCCTTAGCCTCCACGGGCCACCTCGCGCGGATCGACCAGCGCCCGGACGATGTCCGCCAGCAGGTTCACCACGATGATCGTCGCGGTGAACAGCACGCTCAGCCCGACCACGATGGGGAAGTCGCGCTCGCGCGCCGCCTCGAGCAGCAGATAGCCCGCGCCGTCGAGCGTGAAGATGTACTCGACGATCACCACCCCACCCAGCACGATCGGCAGCCGCGCCGCGTAGCCCGACACCAGCGGCACCACCATGTTGCGCGCGATGTGGCTCACCGTCCGGGCGCCCTTCGCCCGGACCGCCGCGATGAACTGCGCGTTGCGCAGCCCCTGCAGCTCGGCCCGCACCGCGTTGAGGAAGTCGGTGAACAGCCCGTCGCCCGCCACCAGCACGATGCCGGCGAACAGGTAGGGCATCCACGACTCGCTGTAGATGGGGATGGGGTACCAGGGCGGCGTCTCGTAGCCGCCCTGCTCGACATAGGTGTGCACGAACCAGTTCATGCCCTGGGCGAACAGCACCGCCACCACGAAGGACGGGGCCGCCGTCACGAAGTACAGCGGCCCGGTGACGAGCTGTTGTCGCGGGTGAGGCCGCCCCAAGAGCAAAGCGCCCAGCAAGGCCAGCACCAGGCAGGCGGCCAGCGCAAGGCCGGCCAGCGCCAGGGTGCGCTCGAACGCCGGCAGCCCGACGTCCATGACGGTCGCGCCCGGCGCGAACACCAGCGACTCGCCGAAGTCGCCCACCGCCGACCGCGACAGCCAGGCGACGTACCCGGTGAGCGGATCGCGGTCGAGGCCGAACTCGGCCATCAGCTTGGCCTTCACCTCCGGCGGCGTGCCCATCGGGCTGATCGCGTCGATGGCATCACCGGGGGCCGACCGGATCGTGATGTAGATGACGAAGCTGGCCCCGACCAGGAGAAGAAGGCCGCCCGCTGTGCGCCGCAACGCGGCGATCAGCAGAAGCGACGCTCGCGTCAAGGGGCCATCTCCCACGCGTGGAACGAGGTGAAGTAGTAGTAGGGCTGGATGAAGACGTTCTTCACCCGCTTGCTGATGCCCGAGTACACGTCCAGCGACCAGAGGAAGAAGTAGGGCAGATCCTTGTTCAGGGTCGCGTGGAGCTGCTTCATGTACTCCTTGTACTTCTTGTAGTCGCGCGTCGCCTTGGCCGTCGCCAGCAGCGTGTCCACCTCGGGGTTGCTGTAGCCGATGAAGTTGATGACGCCCTCGCTGTGGAACAGCGGGTAGACGTCCTCGACCTCTTCGAACGACCACACGTTGAGGGTCAGGTCGAACTTCTGGCTGCTGAACACCTGCTCGCGGTAGCGCGCGTGGTCGACGTACTGGGGGCGGACGACGATGCCCACCTTCTTCAGCTGGGCCTGAATGCCCAGGAACAGGGCCTGGTTGCTCGCCAGCTCCTTGTCCATGACGAACTTGAAGTCGAGCTTCACGCGGCCCTTGCGCAGGCTGCTGCCGCGCATCTTGTAGCCCGCGTCGGCGAGGATCTGCTTGGCGCGCTCGATGTCCTGGCTGCGCGGCTCCACCTGGAAGTTGTAGAAGGGGCTCGACTCGGTGAAGGGCCCGCTGAGGATGTCACCGCGGCCCAGGTGCGCCTCGAGCAGCTCCTCGCGGTTGATCGCCAGCGCGATCGCCTCGCGCACCACCGGATCCTTCAGGGCGCTGTTCTTGTGGTTGTACGCCATGTACCACCACGACACCGTGTGGTAGGGCTCGAGGATCACCGAGTCGCTGTTCTCGAACAGCGGGATGTTCTTGGGCGGCAGGAAGATCACCGCCTGCACGCCGGCCTTGCCGCCCGAGTACTGCAGCAGGTTCACCTGCGCCGACTTGTCCGGCGTGTGCTGCATCATCACGGTGGGGATCTTCGCGACGTTCCAGTAGTCCGGGTTGGCCTCGAGCTCGACGCTGCGCAGGGAGTACTTGCGCACGCGGTACGGGCCGGTGCCGATCGGGCTGCGGTTGAACTTGTCGGTCCGCTTGATCGCCGTGCCGTCGAAGCTGTGCTGCGGGATGATCTTGAACAGGAACCGCCGCTCGGGCTCGTTGATGGGGCGGTCGAAGGCGAAGTGCACCGCGTAGTCGCCCTCGGCGCTCACCTGCCGGATGAAGGCGTACTTGCTCTTCGCGTTGAAGATGGTCTTTCGATCCTGGGCCGCCTGGATCGTGAACACCACGTCCTTGGCGCTGAAGGGCTGGCCGTCGTGCCACTTCACGTTCTCGCGCAGCACGAAGCGGATGCCCATCTTGTCGGCGTCCACCTCCCAGGACGTGGCCAGCTCGCCCTCGACGTCGCCCCGCTTGTTGATGACGACCAGCGAGTCGAAGATCAGCTCCACCATCCGCACCGCGCTCATGTCCTCGGCGAAGAAGGGAAGAAGCGACGTCGGGCGGGTGTCCTCCGGATAGCGGAAGGTCTGCGCCGACGCGGCGGACGCAGCCGTGAGCACGGCCACGGAGGCGAGCAGGCAGCACATCAGACGGTTCATCATCGCTGCTTCGGGCTCCTTGAAGAGTCGTTCACTGGCCGGCCGTCGCGCCGCCGCCCTGCTCCATCGCCCGCAGGCTGAGCAGATCCCGCAGCATCTCGGCTGGCGCGCCGACCGTCGGCAGCACCGGCTCGAGTCGGCTGAGGTACTTCAGCGCCACGCGAGGGCGCCCGATGGCCACATTGTCATAGGCGGTCGCCGTGAGCGAGGAGATCGAGTTCCGGTCGGACACCTCGGCGGCGTGCGCCTTGTCCTCGGCGGCCTCGCGCGCCTTGACCGCGAGCGTCGGATCCCCGCCCCGTTGCTGGGCCTGCGCGTCGAGGCGCTGCAGCGCGTCGAGATAGCGCTCGACCAGCGACAGGCTGGCGAGGTCCTGCTTGCCCTTCGCCGCCTCGCCCAGCGCCTCGACCTCGTCGAGCAGGGCCTTGCCCAGCACGCCGCGGTCGGCCGGGAAGGCGTCCGGGGCGGCCTTCTGGCCGGTGAAGGCCAGCGCGTAGTTGCGGAAGACGCGGCGACCGACGGTCTCGCTGCCGACGGTCTTCGCCAAAGCCTGCGCGGCCTCGGCCTGCCCCGCCTCGGCCAGCGCGGCCGCCCGGAGTGCGGTGGCCCAGGCCTTCAGATCCGCGGCGTCGAGCGCCGGCGACAGCACCAGCAGCGCCAGCGGCGCCTCGGGCGGCGGCGCGGCGATCAGCGCCTCGAGCGTCTTCGCGGCCTCGGCGGGCTTGCCCAGCACCAGCTGGGCCTGCGCGCGCAGCAGATCGGCCCAACCCGAGACCCCTTCGAGCGCCGCCAGGGCCGCCGCCGCGTAGACGTGGGCCTCGACCCCGGCCACGGCGGGATCGCGGAAGCGCACCGCCGCGCTGCCCTCGCCCACCACCAGATCGGCCGCGCGCGCGTCGAGCCGCCCCATCCGCGCCCGCGCCTCGCGCAGCCGCCCCGCGGCCACCAGCGCCCGCAGCGCCAGCCGCTCCGCCCAGGCGTCGGTGCCCCCGGCGGGCGGCGAGGCGTCGGCGCCCTCGGCGTCACCCGCAGCAGGGCCGCCTCGGGGCCCGCGGCGCCCGTCGCCGCGGCCTGGGCCAGCGCGGCCAGCGGCGATCCGGCCAGCCCGTCGAGCGTGGGCGTCTTCCCCGTCCGCTGCGCCAGGCGCGCCGCCACGAAGGTGCGGTGCGCCGCGCCGGCCTCGGCCCCGGGCAGCGTCTTCTGGGCGTCGAGCACGGCGGGCGTCAGCGCGACGATCAGGCGGCCGGCGTTCCGGTGCGCGAAGGCCAGCTCGAGCGCCGCGCGCGCCGCGCCGATGCGCGCCGCCTCGCCCTTCGCCAGGTCACCCTCGAAGGCCTCGAGCGCCTCGCTCGCTTTGCCGGTGAAGTAATGCCGCCAGCCCTCGCTGGTGCCGGCCAGCGTCAGCAGCGGCGCGGGATCGCGCGCCACCTTCAAGAGCCAGCTGTCCCGGGCGGCCGCCTTGTCGGCGGTCACGTCGACCGAGGGCTCGACCGCCGCGCCGCCCCCCTTTGCCCCGCCGGCGTCCTGTCGCTTCTTGCAGCCGGGCGCGCACAGCAGCGCGGCGCAGACGAGCGCCAGCCGCAGCGCCACGCGCCGCCGCCCGATCGGCCTGTCCTGATCGCGGATCAACACGCCCCCTGGTCGGTCCTCTCGTTCACCCGACGTCCCGACGAGCGCGCGCCCGCCCCGCGCCGTCCTGTGCTCAGAGCTCGAGGCCCGACTTGAGCTCGTTCAGCTTGGCGATGCGCTTGTCCGCCGTCGCCACGGCCCCGGCGTTGGCGCCCGCCGAGAAGGTGCGGTAGCGCTCCCACTTGCTGATCGCCTTGTCGACGAGCGTGATGTTCGCCCGCTTGGGATCGTCGTGGTACTGGCGCAGGAACTCGAACTCCAGCATCTCGGCGTGGAACCGGTAGGCGTCGGCCTTCTGATCGGCCGGCAGCCGGCGCATCTTCGCCTCGACCCGCCCCATCGCGCTGAGCGCCTTGCGGTAGCGCTTCTGCTGCGCGTAGGCCTTGGCCAGCGACAGCAGGATGGCCGGATCGTGCTTGTAGCGGCCGCGCTTCGTCGCCTCTTCCAGCGACTCGGCCTGCCGGCGGTAGTCCTTCAGGCGGTAGTAGAAGTCGGCCAGCAGGCGGTTCGCCTCGTAGTAGCCCGGGTGCGAGCGGTCGATCTGCGCCAGGAAGTCGACGTCGGCCTTCTGCAGCACCTGGCTGCGCTTCAGGCGCGACTGCACCTCGTCGAGGCGGGTCGAGATCTCCTCGCGGCTCATCGTCACCGGGCTGGCGCCGGCGCCGGCGGCGATGGTCGTCTTCTGATCGATCGCCGCGCGATCCACCGTGGCGCCGTCGTCGTCGAGGATGCCGTCGTCGAGGCCCGGCGAGGGCGCCGCGCGGGCCGCCGAGGGCGCGGGCGCGATGGCCGCGACCGGCGCGGGCGTCGGATCGTCCAGCAGCTCGGCCACGCTGTCGTCGCGCGCCGCGGGGGCCGGCTCGTCGACCAGCAGCTCCCCGTCGTCGCCGCCGCCGATCTCGACCACCTGCGGCCGCACCGGCTCCGGATCCGGCGCGCGCGGCGGCGGATCCAGCTCGCGCGGCGGGGCTCCCAGCGGGGCTCGTCCGGGCTCAGGCTCGGCGCGGCAGGCGCGCGCCGCCGCGCGCGCTCCCAGGGATCGTCCGGCTCGGCGCGCGGCGTGGGCGTGCGCGCCGCGACGACCAGGCGCGGGCGGATCCGGCTCGCGCTCGACGCGCGCAGGGCCGGCGCCGCGGGCGGCAGCTCGGCGCCGGGGGCTCCTCGGCGGGCGGCTCCTCGGGGGCGTCGTTCTGGGCCACGGCCTCGGCGGGCTCGCCGCCGGCGCCGCCGAGCGGCCCCTGCTTCACCGCCGTCAGCAGGTAGATCTCGTCGTCCTCGGCGAAGGTGGCGTTGCTCAGCACCACGTCGCCGGCCCGCGCGCTGAAGCGGGTGCCGGGCACCCCGCTCACCCGCAGCAGGGCCTCGCCGGTCTCGCTGGTCTTGCCGACGATCTTGTCGTTCACCCGCACGGGCGTCGCCGGCGTGCCGGTGCGCACCATGAACAGGTAGTCGCGCTCCGGGCGCTGCAGCGGCGCGGTGAAGTCCACCTGCAGCGGGCGCCCGTCGGCGGGGTACTTGACCGTCACCTGCCAGCGGCTCTGATCGATGTTCGGGGGCACGCTGTAGCCGGGCGGCGGCTCGACGTTGAAGGTCAGCACGTCCCCGTCCTTGGCCGGATAGCGGCCGCGGAAGGCCCCGTCCTGGTCGGTGATGCCGAACTTCTTGCCGTTGATGTAGAAGCGCACCATCTGCACCGGCTTCTCGGCCAGATCCAGCGTGCGCACGTTGAGGATGACCTCCTGCGCCTTGGGCGGCGGGGGCTCCTCCTTGTCGCACCCGGCGAGGCCGAGCACGACGAGGGCGAGCGCGGCGGCGCTCGACAGGCTTCCAATCGTCATGCGCTTCATAAGGCTTTCCAAGCGCCGGCGTCGCGCCGACCTCATATGCCGGACTTCGGGGTCGAGGCCTCGTCGGGCGCCCGCTCGGGATCCTCGGTGACCTCGGGCGCCGCCTCACCGATGTCCGGCGTGCGGGGCTGCATCACCAGATCCTCCACCCGCGTCGGCCCACCCTCGACCGCCACGCGGAAGGCCAGCTCCTCGAAGCCGAACTTGCGCACCTTGATCGTGTACTCGCCCGGCGGGATCGGCGCCGTCTCGCCGATCTCGGTGATGCGCTGCCGCAGCACGAAGAACCCGCGCGAGTTGGTCAGCGACACGTCCGTCTCGGGCTCGGTGACCACCTCGGCCTTCTGGATGGGCGTCCCGCGGTGATCGACGACGCGCCCCCCGATCGACACCGGCCCGGCGCCGCAGCCCACCGCCAGCAGGGCCACGCCCGCCAGCATCAGCGGCCTCAGCATTCGCAGCGCCATCAGCCGCCCTCCATCCGCTGGCCGATCACGGTCAGCGCGTACTCGACCGTCCACTCGCGCGGATCGAGATCGCGCAGGCTGGCCAGGTGATCGTAGGCCTCGGTCAGCTTGCCGGTCTCGGCGGCCTCGATGGCCTTGCCGAGCAGCTCGCGCCGCATCTGCGCCACCTCGGGCAGCGCGTTGGTGTCCTTGATCGCGTCGGAGATCGACTGCAGCAGATCCGGCGCGTCGTTCTCCAGCTTGCGGCTGGTCAAGAGAAGATACGCCCGCGCGTACTTGCGCAGGCCCTCCGCCAGCATCAGCGGCTTCTTGTTGGCCCGCGCCTTGTCGGCCTTCTCGAGGATCTCCTTGCCCTCGTCGGCCAGGCTGCGCGCGTCCTCGACCGGCCCGGCCCACCCGGCGGCCGGCGCCACCATCGCGAGCACGAGCAGGCCCCTCGACACCCATCTGCGCATGGTCAAAAGACCCCTTTCGTGCCGGTAAGCACGGAAAGATACAACGAAAGACTAGACCACAGGGTCTGCGGCAAGTCAACGCGCGCACCGGCCCGCTCCGGGCTCGCCGCGCCTACTCCAAGGGCACCGCGACGGTGACGCCCTCCGCCGCCAGCTTCGCGCTCGAGCGCGCGCTGACGTCGGCGGTCGACACCTCCAGCTCGAGCGCCGAGTCCGGCGCGCCGAGGTAGACGAGCGGCGTCTTGCCCACCGCCTCGCCGCCCACCTTCACGTCCGCCCCGGCGGGGTCGGTGACGATGGCGGCCCAGCCGACCTTCGCCACCCCCTCGGGGGGAATCGCCACGTAGACCCAGCTGGGGCCGTCGTAGGCGGGCACGGCCGTTCTGAACGTGCGACGCGCGGTGACGATCTGAAGATCGTGATCGGGCCGCTTCTGCTCGAGGGTGTGCAGCACCGGCGTCTCGCCGACGAACAGGCCGTGATCGAAGATCTCGACGCCCGGCGGGTTCGACGCGAACTGCACCTGGGGGGGCCCGGCCGGCACCGCGGGCTCGCCGACGCCGAAGGGCTTCAGCACCAGCACGGCCGCGACGCCACCCCCCACCAGCAGCAACAGCAACAGCAAGAGCACCACGCGCCCCTTGCCGCCCCGGCGCGCGCCGACCGGGATGGGCGCGTCGACCGGCACGCCGCCGAAGCCGGCGGGCTGCGCGGGCATGGCGGGCGCGGCCATCGGGGCGCGCCTGGGGCATCGGCGCGCGAGGCGCGGCGACCGCGGGCGCCGCGGGCATCGGCGCGGGCGCGCGGGGCGCCGCCGGCATGGGCGGACGCGGCGCGCGCGGCCGGCCGGGGGCCGGGCGGGCGGGCGGCTCGACCACGCTGCCGAAGGGCGAGGGCGCGGGCATGCCGGCCACCGTGGGACGGCGCGCGCCGCCGCCTCCGGTCGGCGTGGGTGGCGGCGCGGGCGCGGGGGGCGGCGGCGCCGGCAGGGGCGCGCTCGGCACCTGAGGCGCGACGACGCCCGGCCCCCTGAACAGCGTGCGCTTCGGCGCTCGGGCTGGGCCGCGGTGCGCCGCGGCGGCGGCTCGTCGTCGTCGCCGAAGTCCAGGATGGGCACCACGCGCGAGGGCTCGACGTCGTGGCTGTCGAGGTCGTCGAACATGCGCGGCACCGCCGGGCGCGCGTCCGAGGGCCCAGGCGTGGGCCCGGAGAGCACCCCGCCCCGCGCCAGCGGGGGCATCGGCGACGAGGCCATCACGCTGTCGTCCGGCTCGAAGCCCGCCGGCGTGGCCAGCCCGGCCAGCGAGTCGTCGGGGGTCTCGGGATCGGCCTCGAACACCGTCTTCTCGTCGGGATCCTCCGGCTCGAAGATGGTCTTCTCGTCCACCTCGAGGCTGGCCGCGATGCCCATGACGGTCGGATCGCCGTCGTCCTCGTCGCCGGCGAAGTCGGGCAGCGAGAAGGTGGCCGGCGCGGGCGGCGCGGACGGGACCGGCGGGGACGGCGGGGGCGGCGTCGGCGCCGGGGCGCGACGCGCGGCGGCGCCGAGGGCGGACCGGGCGGCGGCGCGCTGGGCACGCGAGCCTGCGGGGCGAACGGGTTGATCGCCGGTTGGGCGCCGTCCGCCAGCATCAGGGTCTCGCCCAGCTCGTCGTCGTCGTCGTCCTCGTCGTCGATCACGGGCTCCTCCGGCGGCTCCTTCATCGACATCGCCGCCAGCCGCGCCGGCACGGCGTAGAAACCGCTGTTGAACTTGAAGTTCTCGATGGCCTCGAGGAACTCGTCGCCGCTCTGGTAGCGCACGCGGCGATCCTTCTCGAGCGCGCGCAGCACGGTGCGCTCGAGCTCGAGGGGCACATCGGCGCGCAGATCCGTCAAGGGCGCCGGCGTCTCGCGCAGGTGCATCATCATGACGTCCACCGGCGTCTGCGCGGTGAAGGGCACCTGCCCGGTCAGCACCTCGTAGAAGATGACCCCCAACGAGTACAGGTCGGACTGCTGGTCGACCGGCTTGCCCCGGATCTGCTCCGGGCTCATGTAGTTGGGCGTGCCGTAGATCTTCCCCTGGGCGGTCAGGCCCCCCTGGTAGCCCTCGGCGCCGTCGCGCACCGCCGTCAGCTTGGCGATGCCGAAGTCGAGCACCTTCACGAAGTCGGTGTCGCCCTCGAGGCTCGTGAGGAAGATGTTGTCCGGCTTCAGATCGCGGTGCACCAGGTTCATGCGGTGCGCCTCGGCGATGGTGCGCAGGGCCTGCGTCATCACCTTCACCGCGACCGGCACGTCGAGCGGCCCCACCCGCGCGAGGCGCTCCTTCAGCGTCTCGCCGGCGAGGAACTCCATCGCGATGTACAGCAGGCCGTCCGGCGTCTGGCCGAAGTCGTGGATGACGATCGCGTTGGGGTGCCGCAGCCTCGAGGCGAGGTAGGCCTCGTGGCGGAAGCGCTCCACCGAGATCGGATCGCCGCGCTGGTCGTGCAGCAGGATCTTGAGCGCGACGACCCGGTCCATCGAGATCTGGCGCGCCTTGTAGATCGCGCCCATCCCGCCTTCACCGAGTTTCTCGAGGATCTCGAAGCGGTCGTCGACCACCGATCCGAGGAGATCGGCTGCTGAGAACTCGTCGTGGGCCATTCGACTCCCGCTGTCCGCCCCGCGATTCTATCCGGTGGCGCCTCGCGATCAAGGTCGGGGGCGCGTTGACCGCGGAACCCAGGTCCGCATAGATTCAGGGGTCTTCGATGGCCGCGGCGGCGCCCGCGCGGAAATGGATCGCACGATGAGACGACTGATGGCCGCCTGCGGCGCGGCGACGCTGCTGCTCGCGGGCTGCTGGGAGGACACCGGCGCGGACGCCCTCAAGGGGGGGCTCGCCCCCGACGACGCCGAGGTCACCGACGCCGCCCCCCCCGCCTGCGAGCCGGCCGCGCGCGACTGCGACGACGAGGGCGTGCCCCGCGTGTGCACCGCCGACGGCGTCTGGGCGCCTCAGGCGGCCTGCGGCGGCGACGAGATCTGCACCGAGGGCACCTGCGTGCCCGATCTCGCCTGCGACGAGGGCGAGAGCCGCTGCGTCGACGAGACCACGCTCGAGGTGTGCAACGCCGACCGCAGCGGCTGGGAGCCGCTGCCCTGCGAAGGCACCTGTCGCGAGGCGGCGGGCATGGCCACCTGCGACGACGTCACCTGCATCCCCGGCGAGACGATCTGCAACGGCGAGCAGGTGGTGCTGGTGTGCAACGAGGCGGGCACCCAGTACGAGTTCTCGGAGCGCTGCAACGGCGCGCGCACCGGGCGGCAGTGCGACGGGGGCGAGTGCGTGCCCCTGTGCATCCTCAGCGAGAAGGTGAAGACGAACATCGGCTGCGACTACTGGGCGGCCGACCTCGACAACGCCTTCGTGCCCGGCGGCGAGCGCGGCTTCCTCGACGCCGCCGCGGCCCCCTACGCGGTGGTGGTGTCGAACCCCCACCCCGACTTCACCGCCGAGGTGTCGGTGTTCCAGCGGGCCAGCCGCGAGGACGACCTCGAGACCGTGCAGACGGCCATCGTGCCCCCCCTCGGCCTGCACGTCTTCGAGCTGCCCCGGCGCGACATCGACGGCACGGTCCAGGCCTTCCGCGCCTACCGCGTGCGCAGCTCGATCCCGATCGTCGCGTATCAGTTCAACCCGCTCGACAACGAGGACGTCTTCAGCAACGACGCGTCGCTCCTGCTGCCCAGCCACGTGCTGGGGGATCGCTATTACGTCATGACGCGCGAGCAGAGCTTCGACCGCCTGCGGGGCTACCTGACCGTCGTGGGCATCGACGACGAGCCCACCAGCGTGCGCGTCACCGTCACCGCGCGCACGCAGCCCGGCGTCGGCAACATCCCCGCGCTGAACCCCGGCGACACCTTCGAGACCGTGCTCGAGGCCTTCGAGGTGCTGAACATCGAGACGCAGGCGCCCGGCGCCGATCTCACCGGGTCGCTCATCGAGGCCGACGCGAAGGTGGTGGTGTTCGGCGGCAGCGAGGCCGCCAACGCGCCCAACACCAACCACTGCGTCGACGTCGACGAGGTCACCGGCGAGGGCGTCTGCGCCTACAAGCGCGACGTACCGTGCCGCACGAACTACGACTGCAACGAGGCCAACCTGAACACCTGCTGCGCCGACCACCTCGAGCAGCAGCTGTTCCCGGTCACCACCTGGGGCCGCCACTACATCGCCTCGAAGAGCTACGATCGCGGCCTCGAGGAGGACTACTGGCGCATCCTGGCCGCCGAGGACGACACCAAGGTCGAGACGGTGCCGCCGCAGGCCGTCGTGCCGACGCTGAACGCCGGCGAGTGGTTCGAGTTCGGCAGCCGCGAGCACTTCGAGATCATCAGCGACAAGCCCATCCTCGTGGGGCAGTTCCTGGCCAGCGAGCAGGCGCCCGAGCCCAACCTGCGCGACATCATCGAGGAGGGCGACGCCGGCATCGGCGATCCGGCCTTCATCCTCGCCGTGCCGGTGGAGCAGTACCGCGGCGACTTCGTGTTCCTCGCCCCGGACAAGTACGCGCTGGACTACGTGACGGTCATCGCGCCGACGACGGCGCAGGTGTTCTTCGACGAGATCCCCATCCCCGTGTCGTGGGAGCCCGTCGGCGACGGCACCCTGTGGCACGTCGCGCGCTTCCCGATCGGCGACGGCGTGCACTTCATCCAGTCGGATCAGCCCCTCTCGGTGATCGTGTATGGTTACGACCAGTACGTCTCCTATGGCTATCCGGGCGGGCTGAACCTGGACGTGGTCGACCCGGAGACGGGCGAAGCGGAGCCCTGAGCTTCGGAGGGAGGGGTCGATGCGTTCCGCCTACTTGCTGTGTCTCGCCGCCGCGCTCGCCGTCGCCGGCTGTGACGACGGGGGATCCGCCGATCCGACGCCCGACCAGGGCGCGGTGCTGGCCGACGCCGCCGTGACGCCCGACGCCGACGTGGGGCCGACACAGGACGCGGCCCCCGTCGACGCCGCGCCGCCCGAGGACGGCGCCCCGCCCCCCGCCGACGGCGCGGCGCCGCCCGAGGCGCTGTCGATCAACTCGCTGATCCCCAACCGGGGTCCCGCCGAGGGCGGCACCGAGGTGCGCATCATCGGCACCGGCTTCGTGACCGGCATGAGCTTCCTTTTCGGGGGCAACTTCTGCGCCGACGTGCGCATCGAGAGCCCCAACCGGGCCCGCTGCAAGACGCCGCCCGGCACCGCCGGCGCCGCCGACGTGCTCGCGCTCGACGAGGTCGAGCTGCCCGACGGCTCGATGGAGCGGCGCCAGGCGCTGCTGGCCGGCGGCTTCACCTACTTCGAGCAGGTGCGCCTCGACCGCGTCACGCCCGCGCGCATCCCGCTGCGGGGCGGCCAGACGCTGGTGCTCGAAGGCAGCGGCCTCGTCGAGGGCACCCGGGTCGACATCGGGGGCGAGCGCGCGGCCAACGTGACCGTGCGCGAGGACGGCTCGCTGACCGCCATCGCCCCGCCCGGCGCCGCTGGACCGGCCGACGTGCTGGTCAGCAACTTCAACGGCATGGATGACCTGCCGGGCGGCGTCTTCTACTTCGAAGATCTCACCGTGGCCCTCATCGATCCCCCGGTCGGGCCGCTGCAGGGCGGCATCGACGCGGTGCTGCGCGGCTCGGGCCTGGTGCGCGACAGCCGCGTCACCTTCGGGGCGGCGCCCGCCGAGGTGCAGGACGCGGCCGCGGATCACGGCGCGCTGACCGTCGCGGTGCCCGCCGCCGACGCGCCCGGGGCCGTCGACGTGACGGTCGACAACGACAACGGCCAGTTCACCGCGCCCCGCGGCTTCCTCTATTACGACGCCGATCGGGACGACTTCGGCGTGGTGGGCGTGGCCCCGGCCAGCGGCCCGGTCGAGGGCGGCGCCACCGTGTTCGTGGCCGGCAGCGGCTTCACCGCCCAGACCGCGGTCAGCTTCGACGACCGCGCCATCGCCTGCGAGCTCGTCGACGCGCACCAGCTGCGGTGCACGACGCCGCCGGGCCTCGTCGGGCCGGTGGACGTGCGGGTGCAGACCGGCGACGCGGGCGCCACGCTGGCCGACGGCTACACCTACTTCCAGACGCTGGAGCTGGTGGCCATCTCGCCCGATCGCGGCGCGGTCGCGGGCGGCACCGTGGTCACGCTCAACGGCGCGGGCTTCGTCGAAGGCATGCAGGTGCAGCTCGGCGGGCAGGACGTGGTCGAGCTGCAGGTGATCGACGAGACGACCGCCCGCGGCGTGACGCCGGCCAACACGGCCGGGCCGGTCGACGTGCGGGTGGCGACCGAGTTCTCGCGCTCGACCATCCCGGGCGGCTTCACGTACTTCGATCCGGTCAACCGCTTCGGCGGCGTGTGGGGCGATCCCATCGACGCGGCGGTGAACATCACCGTGCTCAACGCCGGCAGCGGCGCCCCCGTCGACGAGGCGGTCGTGCTGCTGTACAGCGAGGCCAGCGAGCTGTCGCTCGACGGCGTGACCAACACCGACGGCCAGCTGACCCTGTCGCACCCCGATCTGGTCGGGCCGGCCACCATCACCGCGGCCAAGGAGGGCTTCGAGGTCACGACGGTCGAGGACGTCGAGGTGGAGAATGTCACCATCTATCTGCAGCCGAACGACGGCGAAGGCTCGCCGCCGCCCGGCGTGCCCGCGGCCATCCTGCAGGGCACCATCTCGGGCCTCGACCTGCTGCCCAAGCCCGTCAACGAGCGCTACCTGAACGTCGTGGTGGTCGAGACGACCCACCCGAGCCCCCTCACGCGAGATCGCCTGCCCCCGCCCGGGCCGGGCGGCCTGCTGCTGGAGGACGGCGCCTTCGAGATCATCGCGCGCCCGGGCGAGCTGGCCGTGGTCGCGACGGCGGGCGAGATCGATCGCGACGCCCTGAAGGCCTACGAGGACGGCGAGATCGGCTACTGGGACATGCGGCGCGAGCTGACGCCCCTGAAGATGGGCATCCGCCGCTTCGTGTCGGCCAGCCCGGGGCAGACCATCCAGGGGCTGTTCATCGACCTCGATCACCCGACCGATCTCAGCTTCCCCGTCGACCTCGACAACCCGCCGCTGGGGGGCGACACCGGCCCGCAGTACTACTTCGTGCTGCCGACGCTGAACTTCGGGGCCGAGGGGTTCTGGCAGCTCGACACGGACGCCGTGGCGCTGGATCCCGCGCTGACCCTGAACCGCATGCCCAGCCTCGAGGGCTGGGACGCCGACATGACCTACTACCTGTTCGCGGTGGCGGCCAGCTTCAGCGACGACAACACGCCGATGGCGATCACCATCGAAGAGACGCGAGACGTCGACGCCGGCGTGCTGGTGACGCCCTTCGTCGGCGCCCCCTTCTTCGTCGCCCCGACGCCGGGCGGCACGCTGGGCCTCGATCGCCTGGTCACCTGGGGCGTGTTCGACGGCTACGACGGCCCCATCCGTCAGCCCTCGGCCAACATGGTGACCATCGAGGAGCCCGGCCTGGCCGGGCCGAAGCCGCTGTGGCGCTACGTGACGCCCAGCCTGGTGACCGAGTTCGAGGTGCCGGTGCTGCCCGCCGAGGTCGGCACGGCCGGCCTGGGCGCGGGCGCGATGATCCTGACCATCATCCCCTTCATCGTCGACGGTGAGTTCGACTTCGACGAGTTCACCTACGACGACCTGTCGCAGGCCCGCTGGAAGAGCTGGGGCATCGCGACCACGTTCTTCACCGAGTAGCCCCCCCTGCCCGGCCCGGCGCCCTCCTTGCGGGCGCGGGCGCGCCGCGATAAGACCGTCCGACACCTCGACCATCGGCGGAGCGGCACGCGACAGATGCAGATCTACACGAAGATCCTGATCGGCATGGCGGTGGGCGCGGTCGTCGGCCTCACGCTGGGGCCGAACAGCTCGCTGCTGGAGAAGGACCTCTACAAGGTGAGCGACGGCGCCGCGGTGGGGCTGCGCCTGGACCGAAACGAGCCGGACAGCGAGTTGAAGCTGCCGCGCGGCGTGCCCCTCGAGCTGCGCCACGTCGAGACGGTCGAAGGCACGGTGACCGACAGCACCGGCGCGACGCACACGGTGCCCACCTGGGTGAAGGTGCGCTTCCGACTCAGCGAGCGCCTGCTGCTGCGCGACGAGGGCGGCAAGCTGGCCGCTCAGCTGGGCAACAAGAAGCTGGGGCAGTCGGTCGAGGCCTGGCTTCCCATCAGCGCCGAGCCCCTCACGGGGGGCGGCTTCACGCTGTCGCCCATGCCGGTCAGCGCGCTGGGCGACTCGATCGTCGCGTGGGCCCAGCCCATCGGCAAGCTGTTCATGCGGCTGATCAAGATGGTGATCGTGCCGCTGGTGTTCGCGTCGCTGTTGGTGGGCGTGGCCAGCCTGGGCGACGTCCGCAAGCTGGGCCGCCTGGGCGGCAAGACGCTCGGCCTCTACATGCTGACGACCGCGGTCGCGGTGACCATCGGGCTGATCGTGGCCCACGTGTTCCAGCCCGGCTCGTTCATCGCCGAGGCCGATCGCGCCGCGCTGCTGGCGCAGTTCGGCAGCGCCGCCGAGGGCAAGTCCGAGGCCGCCGCGATGGCGCCCTCGGCGATGGACAACGTGCTGGCGATCATCCCGCTGAACCCCATCGAGTCGCTGGCCAGCGGCAACATGCTTCAGATCATCTTCTTCGCGGTGATCCTGGGCGTCGCGCTCACCATGCTGGGCGAGGGCGAAGGCAAGCCGGTCGTGAACTTCTTCGACCGCATCCAGAACGCGATGATCGTGGTCATCCACATGGTGATGGCGATCGCGCCCTACGGCGTCGCCGCGTTGGTGGCCGAGGTCGTCGGCACCAGCGGCTTCTCGGTGCTGAAGGCCCTGCTGGTGTACGGCCTGGTCGTCGTCGCGGGCCTCGCGCTGCAGGCCACGCTCGTGTACGGCGGGCTGGTGAAGGTGCTGGCGCGGATGCCGCTCATCCGCTTCATGAAGGCCATCCGCCCCGCGCAGCTGATCGCGTTCTCGACCTCGTCGTCATCGGCGGCGCTGCCGGTGTCGATGGAGTGCGCCGAGGAGAACCTCGGCGTCAGCAACTCGGTGTCGAGCTTCGTGCTGCCGCTCGGGTCGACCGTGAACATGGACGGCACCGCGCTGTATCAGGGCGTCGCCGCCATCTTCATCGCCCAGGTGTTCCAGATGGACCTGACGCTGGGCGATCAGCTGAGCATCGTGTTGGCCGCGACGATGGCCTCGGTGGGCGCGGCGGGCGTGCCGGGCGCCGGCATGGTGACGCTGGCGATGGTGCTGACCGCGGCGGGCATCCCCCAGGTGGGGCTGGCGCTGATCCTGGGCATGGACCGCCTGCTCGACATGTTCCGCACCGCCGTCAACGTCACCGGCGACCTGGCGGTGACCAGCGTGATGGCGGTCAGCGAGGGCGAGAACCTCGATCCGCTGACCCCCGAGGCCGACAAGGCCGATCCCGACCGCGGCTTCGAGGGGCGCCTCGACCACGATCCGAAGCCGGTCGAGCCGGACTGATCCGGCGCTCGCCTCAAAGACCCCAGTGGACGCCGACGGTGAACATGCCGCCGGTGACGGTGCGATCGCCGGTGTAGGGCTGGTAGGCCACCGGGCGGGCGTCGTACCCGCCGTCGGCGATCGGCCCGCGCTCCACGTCCTCGGCGTCGCGGTGCATCAGCAGGGTGCGGAAGGACGCGTCGAGGCGCACCGATCCGAAGCGGTACTGCGCGCCGAGGCCGAACTGGGCCAAGGGCGTCGCGAAGTCGATCTGCTCGCCGAGGGCGTCGAACCGCACCGAGTGCGCCGCGACGCCGACGCCGCCTAGCACGTACAGCTGAAAGCGCCAGTCGGGGAAGAGGTACAGCAGCGCCGAGGCGGTGAAGGGCGCGGTCACCCGGACGACGTCGCCCGGCGAGGACTGCGCGAGCTCGTCGCTGACCATCACGTCGAGGCCGCCCTCGATGCCCCAGCGGCGGCTGATGCGGTAGCGCGCGTAGGCGCCCGCGCCGCCCATGCCCAGGCCTTGGTAGGTGTCTTCGTCGTTCAGGGTGAGGCTGGAGATGCGGGGTCCCAGCTCGAAGCGCCCCTCGTCCCACGACCAGTCGTGGCCGGTGGACGGGCGGGCGGCGGCGGGGGCGGCGGTGAGCGCGAGGCCGGCGGTCAGGGCGAAGCCGAGTGCGGCGAGACGGCGAATGGACATGGTGTGCTCCTCGAGACGTCGACGCGGCGTCCGTGCAGCAAGGGGCGCGCCAGCCGCGCGCCCCGCGGCGCGCCGCGGCCCACCGTCCGCTCGTGAACCTCGAGCCACAGCCCGGTGGGCGCGCGATTCACACCCGCCGGTCGGCCAGCGTCACGCGACGCACCAGAAGTGGTGGCCCTCGACGAGGCCGGCGGCGGCGAACAGCGCGCGCACGTGGTCGCGCCGCCCCACGCTGCCGACGGCGACCAGCAGCACCTCGTCGTCGCGCAGGGGCGCGTCCTCGAAGCGCTCCACCGGGGCGCCGTGGATGCGCTGACCGAGGCGCCGGGGGTTGATGTCCAGCCAGCCCCGCAGCGTCGCGCCCCCGGCCACCAGCAGGCGGGCCAGCCGCTTGGCGTCGCGCCCGGTGCCGGCGATGCGCAGCGCGCGTCCGCGCGCAGGGCCGCGCAGCAGGTAGTGAGCCCGGCAGGCGCGGACGGCCTCGGCGCGGCAGTGCGCCGCCGTCCGCGTGACCCGCCCCGGGTGGTCGCGCCAGAACGTCAGCGGGGCGCTCACCTTGCCGAACGTGGCGCCGACCTCGAAGAGCCGCAGCCACAGGTCGTAGTCTTCGGGCCAGCCCCGGTCGACGTAGCCCCCGATCCGCTCGACGGCGGCCCGCTCGAACATCACGCTCGGATGCACCAGCGGGCTCTCGACGAAGCGGGCCAGCGCGAGGTCCGTGTGGTCGACCAGGCCGTTCTGCCAAGCCTCGTAGCGCCGCAGGCCGTCGCTGATCGCCTGCGTCGGGAAGCAGCGGACGCCGGTGCCGCAGACCGTCCACCCGTGGCGGCGCATCGCGGCTCGCTGGCGGATCAGCCGGTCGGGGTGGGCCAGATCGTCGGCGTCCAGGCGGGCCACCAGCTCGCCGGTCGCCGCCTCGAGCCCCGCGTTCAGCGCCGCGACCAGGCCCTCGGCCGGGCGGCGCAGCACCCGCAGCCGCGCGTCGCGCCTCGCCGCGGCGGCCAACAGCGCCGGCGTGGCGTCGACGCTGCCGTCGTCCACGACCAGGATCTCGACGTCGTCGCCCCGCAGCCGCGCGAGGCTGGCCAGGGTCGGCGGCAGGAAGGCCGCGCCGTCGCGCACCGGCACCAGCACCGTGACGCGGCTCATCGCCACGCCTGGCCGCCGCGGCGGTCGGGGCCGCCGCCCGCGCGACCTGACCCCGTGCACTCGGCGACGATCCCGGCTAGCATGCCGCCATGCGCGCACCCTCTCTGGTCCTCGCCGCCCTGCTGCTGGCCGCCTGCGGCCCTTCGCCCGGCACCCGGGGCCCCGGCCCCATCGAGCACAAGCCCCCGCCCGACGATCCGCGCCGCCCCAGCGCCGGCCCGGACGACGGGATGGAGGTGGAAGGGATGCAGGGCACCCTCGACGACGACGAGGTCGCCCGCGTCGTGTCGGAGCAGATGGCGGGCTTCCGCAACTGCTTTCGCCGCGCCCCCGGCGCCTTCGTGGCGGGCGAGGTGCTGCTGCAGTTCGTCGTCGCGCCCAACGGTCGGGTGGACAAGGTGTGGGTGGCCCAGTCGGATCTGGGCAGCTGGGCCGTCGAGGACTGCCTGGTGCAGACGGCCCGCTTCCTCGAGTTCCCGCGCCCGATGGGCGGCGGCCCGGCCCGCTTCGTCTTCCCCTTCGGTTGGAACGAGCGCGCCCGGCGCCTGACCGCGCCCATCGACGAGGCCTGGGGCTACGAGACCCTGCGCAAGGGGCGCGGCGCCATCGACGCCTGCCGCGAGCAGCACGGCTTCGCCGGCCCGTTTCACGTCACCGCCTACGTCGGGCGGAAGGGGCACGTGATGAGCGCCGGGCTGCACGCGCCGAAGCCCGCCGGCGACTTCGCGGCGTGCGCGGTGACGGCGCTCGGTGAGATGGGCTTCCCCAACCCGGGCTCGCGCATCGTGAAGTACCAGGCGTTGGTGGAGGATCTGCCCGACGCGCCGTGAGGCGCGTCAGCCGGCCGCGCGGACGCTCTTGCGCACGCGCTCGCGGACGTAGCGGGCGACCGTGCTGACCGCCACGCAGTTGAGCAGGAAGTTGCGCAGGCGGGCGCGATCCGGCGTGCGGTACTGGTTGTAGAACACCAGCTCGCCCAGGAAGAGCACCGACTCGCCGTCGACGTCGACCAGGCCCGGGATGCCGTCGTCGGGGTAGCCCTCGGGCAGCGCCTCGGCGATGCCGGGCAGGCAGTACTCGGCCGGCAGCGTGGCCCGGTCGGGCAGCATCAGGTTGCCCCGATGGAAGAAGCGCAGCGACGCGGGATCCTTGCCCGTCTTGCGGATCAGCGTCTCGACCTTCGAGCTGTGGCTGAAGCTGGCGTAGAGGTCGGGCTCGATCGGCTGCGAGGCGCTCGGCAGCTCGCGGTCGACGTGGGTGACGAGCTCGGGCAGCCCCGACGGCTGGCGGTGAATGCGCTGCATCGCCCAGAAGCGCCCGGGGTAGACGTTGAAGGGCTCGATCAGGCCCGAGAAGGGCTCGAAGCTGAACGCGAGCCAGGGCAGCAGCGCCGCCTTCTTGCCGGTGGCGGCGATGGGCCGGTACACCGTCTGCACGTCCTGGATGTCCTGGACGAGCGCGTGCGCCACGTCCGTGTTCAGCAGCGTGTCCGGAGAGACCTCGATGATCTCCCGGACCATCTCGCTGATGTCGCGCAGTTTCATGTCCCCTCCTGTCCGAGCCTGGCCCGTCGGCCCGCGATGAGCCGGTCGGCGCCAAGTTTCAACTACATATACCTACACCCACCGAGGCCGTCAATCTCGGCGCAGCGCGGCGCGCCCTGCTATGATGCGCCGCCATGATGCGCCCCGACGACCAGCGGGCCAGACCGCCTCGACCGAGCAACCCCGAGGCGGCGCGGCGTTGTTCCGCCCTCACCCTGGCCTCGGCCCTCCTGCTCGCCGGCTGCGTCACCGACTTCCCCGCCGCGGCCCCGTGCCAGCGCGACCTCGACTGCGTCGACGGTCGGCGCTGCCTGCCGCAGGCCGACGGGCAGCTCGCCTGCGTGCCCCCCCGCCCCTTCCGCGCCGGCGACGCCTTCCTCGGCCCCGGCCGCCTGCCCGGCGGCGACCGCGACGCCGGCCGCATCGGCCGGGGACCCACCGACGCCGCGCCGCCCGCGCCGCCCGCGCTCGACGCCGCGCCGCCGCCCCCAGCGACCGGGGGCCGCCGCCGACGCCCACCGACGCCGCGCCGGCCGCGCGTGACGCCGCCGTGGACGCCGCGCCCGCGCCCCCTGCCCGACGCCGCGCCGCCGCCCCCCGCGCTCTCCGAGGGCGGCTGCCCCATCGAGCTCGCCGGGGAGCGGGTGCCCGGCTTCGTCGACGGCCGGGTCTGCCTCGACGAGGATTACTGCGTCTACGAGTACGTCACCGAGCCGCCGGCGGCCTCGTGCGACGATCTCTGCGCCGACTTCGGGCTGGCCTGCCTCAGCGCCACCTACACGGCGGGGCTGCGCTGCCAGGTCACCTTCGCGGTCGACTGCGCCATCCCGGCGCTGCGCGACCTGATGTGCGTCTGCGAGCACCCGTCGCCCTGAGGCCCCCGCCCCGGGTGACGGGCGCGCACGGTGCCCCCAGCAGGATTCGAACCTGCGACCCCAGGATTAGGAATCCTGTGCTCTATCCAGCTGAGCTATGGGGGCGCGGAGTGCGCAGGAGGCCGGTCGGCGCGACCGGCGCCCTCAGTATTTCAGCAGACTGTACACGTGCCGCGGCGCCAGGCGCGCCGCCCCGCCCAGATCGAGCAGCTCGATCATCACCAGCACCGACGCGACCTCGGCGCCCTGCTGCTCGCACAGCCGGGCGGCCGCCTCGGCGGTCCCGCCCGTCGCGAGCAGATCGTCGATGATCACCACCCGATCGCCGGCCTGGACGGCGTCGGTGTGCACCTCGAGCGCGTCGCTGCCGTACTCGAGGTCGTACTCGACGCGCGCGGTGGCCGCCGGCAGCTTGCCCGGCTTGCGGCAAGGTACGAAGGGCAGCGACAGGTGGTGCGCCACCGGCGCGCCCAGGATGAAGCCCCGCGACTCGATGCCCAGCACCTTCGTCGCGCCGTGCACGCGCGCGATGCCGCTCATGGCGTTCGTCGCCGCCTCGAAGGCCTCGGCGTCCGCCAGGATGGGCGTGATGTCGCGAAACAGGATGCCCGGCTTGGGGAAGTCGGGCACGTCTCGCACCAGGTCGCGCAGGTTCACCATCTCGGGCACCGCATCCCCGTCGTCATCGGGCCGGCAGGTGGATGAGGGGGTCGATCGCCTGCCCGTCCACCCGGATCTCGAAGTGGAGGTGTGGCCCGGTGCTGCGACCGGTGCTGCCCACCTCGGCGATGCGGGATCCTTGCCGGACCTGATCGCCAACGTCAACCAGGTTCCGCCGGTTGTGGGCGTAGACGGTGACGTAGCCGCCCGGGTGGCGGAGGATGACCAGGTTGCCGTACCCGCGCTGCTTGTCGTCGCTGTAGACCACCTTGCCGGCCGCGGCGGCGAAGACCGGCGTGCCGGGCTTCGCGGCGATGTCGATCCCCTTGTGGGGGCGGCCGCCGCGCGGGCCGAAGCCGCTGCTCAACGTCCCCACCTCGAGCGGCCAGCGGAAGCGGGGCGCGGCCTCGCCCGGGGCCGGCGGCTCGCCCGGCGGCAGCCGCCGCACGGCCTCGTCGACCCCGTAGAGGAAGAGCACCTGCCCCACCTCGAGGCGGTCGGGATCGACCAGCCCGTTGATCTCGACCAGATCCTCGATCGGCACGGCGTGGGCGCGCGCGATGCCGCCCAGCGTGTCGCCCCGCTCGACGGTGTACCAGACGCCCACCAGCTCGGGCGCGTCGTCCGCCGCGCGCGTGGGGGGACCGCCGGCGCAGCCGCCGAGCGCGGCGACGCCGAGCGCCGCGACCAGGCAGGCGAGTCGGCGTGGCACGGGCGCCCCCTTCGGGCATCGCCCCCCGCTCGCGGCGCGGGGCCAGAAAAAGAAAAAGGCCGTGGAGCGGGGCTCCACGGCCTTTGGGGTCGGGGTGAGAGGATTTGAACCTCCGACCACTTGCACCCCATGCAAGTGCGCTACCAGACTGCGCTACACCCCGGAAACGGCGCGCATCCTAAGAAGGACCGCGCCGCGTGTCAACCTCCTCGATCATCCGCTGCGCACGATTTCCTTGAGGGCCCGCAGATGAACGCCCAGCCGGCTGGTGGCGCGGGTCAGCAGCGCCTCGGCCTTGCGGGCCTCGCCGCGCCAGAACGCCGCCTCGTCCTCGGCGGCCACCCGCGCGCGCCGCGCCTCGACCAGGTCGGCCCGCGCCTCGTTCAGCTGCGCCACGAGCGCTTCGCGCGCGGCCTCGACCTCGTCGAGCGCCACGGCGGTCTCGGTGGGCATCGCGCGCAGCACGGCGTCGACGGCCGCCTCGCCCTCCTGCAGCAGCGCCCGCGCGCCCGCGATGGTGTACTTGCGTTCGTGCAGCAGGGCGCGCACGCGGCGCAGCAGCTCGACGTCGGCGCGGCTGTAGATGCGGTGGCCGTTCTTGGCCTTCTGGGGGCGGATGCGGCCGAACTCGCTCTCCCAGAAGCGCAACACGTGGGGCTTCACCCCGACGAGTCGGCTGACCTCGCCGATCTTGAACGAGAGCCGCTCTGGGATCTCGGGCAGATCGGCTTTGGCCATGGGGGGCCTCTCAGGCGTTGATCGAGTTCTTCAGGACCTGACTGGGCTTGAAGGTCAGCACCTTGCGCGGCGCGATCTTGATCTCCTCCCCCGTCTGCGGATTGCGGCCGGTCCGCTCCTTCTTCTGGCGAACCACGAAGTTGCCGAAGCCGCTGATCTTGATCTTCTCGCCGCGCTCGAGGGTCTCCTTGATGGTCTCGAAGACCATCTCGACGATCTCCGCCGACTCCTTCTTGGAGAAGCCACCGAGGTTCTCGTACACCCTCTCGACGATGTCCGCCTTGGTCATCCTGTTCGCTTCGTCGTCCAGGCGTTCGGGCCCGGTGCTCCGTCAGCGGAGCTGGGCCGAGAACGCGTCCCGCAGATGATCAACCAGTCGACCGTGCGCCGCCGAGACGTCCTCGTCGGTCAGCGTGCGGTCGGGCGCCCGGTACGTCACGCGCAGCCCCAGGCTGCGCTCGTCGGCCCCGAGCGAACCTCCCTCGTATACGTCGAACACGCGCACGCTGTCAACGTAACCGAGGGCCAATTCCTCAATAGATGAAAGCACTTGGGCGGCCAACACCGTTCGGGGCAGGCGCAGGGCCAGGTCGCGCGTCACCGCGGGGAAGCGACCGAAGTCGACGAAGCGCGGCGCGGGCGCCGCCGCGCCCACCAGCGGCTCGAGATCGAGCTCGGCCACGAACAGCCGCGCGCCCAGGTCGAGCGTCCGCGCCAGGCCCGGGTGCAGCTCGCCGATGACCCCCAGATCGGCGCCCTCGAGGCGCACCGTCGCCGTCGCGCCCGGGTGCAGCCACGGCCGCTCGGCGGGCGTCAGCGTCGGCGCCGGCCGGCCCAGCATGGCGCACAGATCCACCAGCAGGCCCTTCAGGTCGAAGAAGTCGACCTCCCGGGGCCCGCCCTGCCAATGGTCAGCGGCCGGCCCGGCCCACACGAGGCCCAGGCGCTCCACCTCGGCCGGCTGCACGCCCGCGCCGCGCGGCAGGAACACCCGCCCCACCTCGAACAGCCGCACGCCCTCGGCGCCGTGGCGCAGGTTGTGCGCGGCGTTCTCGACCAGCCGCGGCGCGAGCAGCATCCGCAGCGCCCGCTGATCCTCGCTGAGCGGGTTGAGCAGCTCGAGCGGCGCCTCGGCGGCGAAGTGCGCCTGCAGCGCCTTGCCCAGGAAGCTGTAGTTCAGGGCCTGGTGGAAGCCGCGCCCGTTGAGGAGCTCGCGCGCGCGGCGCACCCGCCGGCTGCGCGCGTAGCCCGCGTCCGTGCCGGTGCGCGCGGTCACCCGGGGCGGCGGCGTCGGGATGATCGCGTAGCCCACGTAGCGCGCGACCTCCTCGACCAGATCGGCGGCCTCGTCGACGTCGTTGCGCCAGCTCGGGGTCTGCACCGACCACGGGCCCGCCTCGGCGCCCTGCACCGCGAAGCCGAGGCGCTCGAGGGCCTCGCGCTGCCGGGCGGCGGGCAGCTCGACGCCCAGCAGGCGGGTGCAGTGCGCGGGGTCGTATTCGACCGTCGGGCGCGCCACCACGCGCGGGCGGGCGTCGGTGAACGCCTCGACCACCTGCGGCGACGTGCCCGGCGCCGACAGCGCGCACAGCAGGTGCAGCGCGCGGTTGGCCGCCTCGACAGTGCGCTCGGGATCGACCGAGCGCTCGAAGCGGTGGCTCGACTCGCTGCGCAGGCCGAGGCGGCGCGACGTCAGGCGCACCGTCGTGGGCTCGAACCACGCCGACTCGAGCAGCACGTCGGTCGTGTCGTCCTTGACCTCGCTGTTCTGGCCGCCCATCACGCCGGCCAGGGCCACGGGGCGGGCCGCGTCGCAGATGACCAGATCGTCGGCGGTCAGCGTGCGCTCGACGTCGTCCAGCGTGGTCATGCGCTCGCCCGCCTCGGCGGTGCGCACGACGATGGCCGGACCCTCGAGGTCGCGCAGGTCGAAGGCGTGCAGGGGCTGGCCGTACTCGAACAGGACGAAGTTGGTGACATCGACCAGGTTGTTGATCGGCCGCACGCCCACGGCGCTCAGCAGGCGCTGCATCCACAGCGGGCTGGGCGCGACGCCGAGGCCGCGCACGACGCGACCGACGTAGCGGGCGCAGCGGGTGGGATCGGCGACGGTGACCGGGACCGGCTCACCCTCGGTGGTGACCGGGAACGACGCCTCGGGCCACTTCAGCGGCACCCCGGCCAGCGCGGCGAGCTCGCGGGCGACGCCGAGGTGGCTGAGGCAGTCGCCGCGGTTCGCGGTGATGCCCAGATCGAAGACGACGTCCTCGATGGGCAGCGCCTGCTCGAGCGGCTGGCCGGCCGGCAGATCGCCGGGCAGCTCGAGGATGCCCTCGGACGCCTCCGACAGCCCCAGCTCGTCCTCGCTGCACAGCATGCCGAGGCTGATCTCGCCGCGGATCTTCGCCTTCTTGATCTTGAAGCCGCCGGGCAGCCGCGCGCCGAGGCCCGCGTACGCCACCGTCAGGCCAGCGCGGCAGTTCGGCGCGCCGCACACCACGTCGAGCACGTCGTCGCCGGTGTCGACCTGGGCGATCTGCAGGCGGTCGGCGCCCGGGTGCGGGCGCACGGCCTGCACCTTGCCGACGCGCACGCCGGTGAAGTCGGCCTCGATGCGGTGGACGCCGTCCACCTCGAGGCCCACCAGCGTGAGCCGCTCGGCGATGGTGTCGGCGTCCCAGTCGACGTCGACGTAGCGCCGCAGCCAGTTGAGGCTGATCTTCATCGCTGCCTCCCTCGGGAGCTCGGGATCTTCAACGGGATCGTCAGCGCCCGCGGGCGAACTGCGTCAGGAACCGCTGATCGTTCTCGAACAGGTAGCGGATGTCGGTGATGCCGTAGCGCACCATCGCCAGCCGGTCGACGCCGAGGCCGAAGGCGAAGCCCTGCACGGCGGTGGGGTCGAAGCCCACGTTGCGCAGCACGCGCGGGTGCACCATGCCGGCGCCCAGCACCTCCATCCAGCCGTCGCCGAACTCGACGTCGACCTCGACGCTGGGCTCGGTGAAGGGGAAGAAGCTGGGGCGGAAGCGCACGCCGCGGTCGGCGCCGAACAGGCGGCGCAGGAAGTAGCTGAGCACGCCCTTCAGGTCGGCCATGGTGACGTCGGTGTCCACCCACAGGCCCTCGATCTGGTGGAACGTGGGGCTGTGCGTGACGTCGGCGTCGCAGCGGAACACCTTGCCCGGCGCGATGATGCGCACCGGCGGCTTCGTGTCCTCCATGGCGCGGATCTGCACCGGGCTGGTCTGCGTGCGCAGCAGCAGATCGCCCTGCAGGTAGAAGGTGTCCTGCATGTCGCGCGCGGGGTGCGACGCCGGCATGTTCAGCTGATCGAAGTTGTAGTGCTCGGTCTCGACCTCGGGGCCGTCGGCCAGCGCGAAGCCCAGCTCGACCAGCAGATCGACCAGCTCGTCGAGCACCGCCTGCACCGGGTGCGTCGCCCCCGGCGCCGAGCGACGCCCGGGCAGCGTGACGTCGATGCGGCCGGCCTCGAGCGCGGCGTCGAGCGCCTTCTGCTCGATGCGCGCGCGCGCCTCGGCGAACACCGCCTCGATGGCCTGCTTCGCTTCGTTGATCAGCGCGCCGGCGGCCGGGCGCTGCGCGCGGTCGAGCGATCCCAGCTCGCGCATGACCGGCCCGAAGGCGCCCTTGCGCCCCAGGAACCGGGCCTTGCCTTCGTTGAGATCGGCGTCGCGATCGACTCCGGCCGCGACGCTGCGGGCCTGCTCACGCAGGTCGTCGAGTCGGGCACGGAGGGCGGCGAGGGCGTCGGACATGACAGCTCCCGCGGGATGGACGGTTGGAGGTGGGCGGCGGGCCCCGCTGGCCCGCCCGGCGTTCCGGCGCGTCAGATCGCGGCGCGCGCGGCCTTCACCACGTCGCCGAAGGCGGCGGGGTCGTGGATGGCCAGGTCGGCCAGCACGCGGCGGTCCAGCTCGATGCCGGCCTTGCGCATGCCGCTGACGAAGCGGCTGTAGCTGAGGCCGTTCGTGCGGGCCGCGGCGTTGATGCGCACGATCCACAGGCGGCGGAAGGCGCGCTTGCGGGCCTTGCGGTCGCGGTAGGCGTAGCAGAGCGCCCGCTCGACCGCCTCGACGGCGCTGCGGAACAGGCGCGAGTGCGACCCGCGGTAGCCCTTGGCCAGCTTGAGGATGCGGTTGTGGCGCCGGCGCGCCTTGAATCCGCGTTTGACCCTCGGCATCTCAGTCCTCCTACGTCCGGTCGCACGCCCCCGGCCCTGGCCGGGTGTTCATCGCGCACGCCCTGAGCGCTGCAGTGTGCGCGGTTCGGGGCCGCGCGCCCCATCGAGCCGCGCGGTCCGCGCTCGAGCAGATCGAGCCGGAGACCGCGCCCGGATCCTCAGGCGTAGGGCAGCTGGCGCTTGACGAGGCCGGCGTCGCCGGTCTCGAGGAAGTCGCCCCCGCGGAGGTGGCGCTTCCGCTTGCTGCTCATCTTCGTGAGGATGTGCCGCTTGCCCGAGCGGAAGTGCTTGATCTTGCCGCTCTTGGTGACCTTGAAGCGCTTGTGCGCCCCGCGGTTGGTCTTCATCTTCGGCATCGGAGACACCTCGCCATTCGACCGAAATGAAAGCGCCCGCGGGCTTGGGACCAGCGGGCGCCGAAGAGTTCTGGTAGGCACGGGCGGGATTGAACCGCCGACCCCTTCCACGTCAAGGAAGTGCTCTCCCACTGAGCTACGCGCCTGCAGACCACAGCACCGGAGTGCTGCAGAGCGGGGTGGCTTATACCCGGGGCGCGGCGCGGCGGTCAACCCGAAAATCGAAACGCGCCCGTTTCGCGCGCCCCGCTCTTGAGGTGCCGCGGGCGCGCCGCGTACCCTGCCCGCGTGCAGCGCCAACGCCCCGAGGATGCGCCCGCTCCGCTCGACGATCTGGTCGCCCGCCTGCTGCGCGGCCTGGCGCGGCACGCGACCGATCCGCTGCAGCGCGCGCGCATGGCCTGGCCCCGCGCCTGCGGGCCGCAGCTCGCGCGGCACACCACCTTGATCGCCTTCGTCGACGGCACCCTGCAGGTGGGGGCCTACGGGCCGCACTGGCGCGAGGCCTGCTTCCAGCACCGCCGCGAGCTGCTGTCGCGCCTGCGCCGCGCGGTGCCCGGCCTGCAGCGCCTCGAGCTGCGCACCCTGCCCCAGCGGCCCGCCGCGCCCCGGACGCCCGCGCCGCCTCCGCCGCCGGCGGATCCGCGCACCGAGGACGTCGATCACGCCGGCCTGCGCGGCGCGCTCGACGCGCTCCTGGCCGCCACCCCCCAGAGCCGCCCGTGAAGATCGCCCTGCGCCTGAGCCTGGGGCTGTGGTTGGTCGCGGCCCCCTCGCTCGCGCGCGCGCACTTGAAGTCGTCGTACGCGAGCGCCGGCAGCACGCTGCGCGAGGCCACCGTCCTGGTGCTGGTCGAGGCCGTCAGCCCGACGCAGAAGACGCCCGAGGGGGCGCGGACGGCGGTGCGCACGGTGGTGGCCATCGCCGGGCGCGCCCCCGAGACCTTCGACATGGTGCAGCAGGGCCACCACCTGCACAGCCTGCGGGCCGGCGAGCGCGTCCTGGCGCCGCTGGCGCGCAGCCCGGCCGGCCGCTGGCGCTACACGGCCGACACGCGCGAGGCGTTGCAGGTGGAGCGCCGGACCGAGCGCGCGGCCCTGCGCTTCGTGCGTCGCTGGCGCGCGGCCCCTGCGGCGCCGCCCGCCGAGCGGCTCGACGACTGGATCGCGGCCACGCAGGATCCCTCGGCGCTGGCGCGCCGGGTGGGGCTCGAGGCGATCACGGATCACTTCGACCGCGTCGCCCCCCTGCTGCGAGGCGAGCGCCTCGAGCGCCTCGCGGCGCCGCTGATCGCCCCCGGCGGCGCGGCCGGGGACGAGGAGGTGATCGTGCGCCTGCTGGGCCGCCTGCCCGAAGGCCGGGGCGCCGTCTGGCTGGCGCGCCACTTCGCGCACCTCTCACCGCATCGCCTGCGGCACCCGGCGGCCGCGGTGATCGGGCGGCACCGGACGCCCGAGAGCCGCGCGGCGCTGCGGCGCTGCGCCGACGAGGCCGGCGGCACGCTGGCCACCCGTTGCGCGCGGCTGCTGGGGCGCATGGGGCCGCCCGAGACGCCTTGACACCCGCCGTCCGCGCGACCTAAAGGGTGTCGACAACCTTGGAGATGGAAGGCCCGAGCGCATGACGCGACCCACCTGGGCGATCGCCGCGGCCGCGCTGGCGCTGGCCGCCTGCGGCGGCAAGGATCTCAACGACGCCGGCGGCACGGCGGACGCGAGCGCGCCGCCCGGCATGGGCGGCGCGCCCGGCGTGGGCGGCGCGGGGGGCGATCCGGGCGCGGGCGGTGATCCGGGCATGGGCGGCGACCCCGGCGCGGGCGGCGCGGGCGGCGATCCCGGCATGGGCGGCGCGCCGGCGCCGGATCCGGTCGTGCCCTACCCTGGCGGCTGCACCGGCGACGCCGACTGCTCGGGCGGCGCGGTCTGCCGCCTCGGCATCTGCGCCACCCCGCCCCCGATGGATCCGGGCCTCTTCAGCTGCATGGACCAGGTGATCCCCGGCTCGACGCCGGCCCTCGACTGCTGGGAGACGCCGCCGCCGTCGGGCGACGGGCCCGCCGAGGTGCCCGCGCGGGGCCTGCTCGAGTTCTTCGGTGACGGCACCAAGCCCGTCGGGCTGACCGTGCGGTTCTACGACTTCGCGACCTTCGACCCCAGCGCCTGCGCGGACGCGGGCGGGGATCAGCAGGACGTGATCGACGCGCGGCGGGCGGTCGAGACCTGCCTCGACGCGGCCTTCGAGCCCCTCGCCGAGGTCGAGACCGTCGACTGCCCCGAGTCGGACGCCGAGTCGGCGTGCTGGTCGGTCGACGCCCTGCCCACGCACGCGCAGCTGGTGGTGCGCATCACCGGCGACTATCAGCTGTGGGTGCCGACCTACACCTACGGCCTGTACATCAACCCCTGCGACAACGGCCACCCGCGGACGACGTCGGGCACCTGCCCCAGCGACGTCACCGACAGCCCCGAGGGCGTCGAGTGGGGCTGCGACCTGCAGGGCGGCGACGATCCGTTCTTCTATCGCGACCTGACGGTCATCAGTCAGGCCACCTGGATCAGCTTCCCGCCGACCGCCGGCGTGGCGCGGCTGGAGCTGGGCAACGGGGCGGTGGCCGGGCGGCAGTACGACTGCCACGGGCAGTCGGTGGTCAACGCGGCGGCGTCCTTCGCCCGGGCGGGGACGCCGATCTACTTCAACGGCAACCCCGCCGACGTGCTGCCGCAGCCGGGTCGGGTGCAGACCAACGCGCGCGGCACCTACGCCAGCCTCAACGTGCCCGCGGGCCCGAACGGCATGGTGTCGGTCGCGTGGCAGGGGGGCGCGCTGAAGGTGGTGGGCTATCAGCGCTTCTTCCAGCTGCCCAACACCATCGTGATGATCAACCCGAACGGCCGGAAGCCGGTCGCCGTGGAGCCGCCCTACTGATGGGGGGCCGGCTCTGGCTGCTCGGCGCCTTGCTGCTCGGCGGGTGCCTGGTGCCCGACGAGGCGACCGATCCGTCGCCCCGCTCGGCCGCAGCGGACGCGTCGGGGGCGGACGCGGCCGCGACCGACGCCGCCCCGGACGCGTCGCCCGCCGACGCGAGCGCGCGCCCGACGCGGGACCGGACGCCGCCGCCGACGCGGTCGCGCCCCCGTCGACGCCGCCCCGGACGCCGCCCCGCCGCCGGCCTTCGAGCCCACCGTTCAGCGCAGCTGCCCCGGCGACGAGGGCTGCGCCACCGCCATGGGCGCGCTGCGGGTGGGGGCCTCGGCCCAGGTGATCAGCGACATCGGCTTCGAACGTCCGCTGCACGCCTACCTGGCCCCCCGCGCGGACTGCAACGAGCTGCAGCAGCTGCCCGATCCGCGCTGCGGCGCCCTCGACAGCGACTTTCTGAAGAACTGCGGCGCCGATCGCCTGTGCGAGGGCGACGAGGGCTACCCCGGCCCCGACCCCGACGGCAGCGAGGGCGACCGCGACGACGACGACGAGCCGCTGTACGACTACTTCCGCGACTGCGGGCTGGACGACGTCTGCCCGCACGAAGACGGCAACTGCGGCGCCGACGACCTGTGCCCGGGCGACGAAGGCTATCCCGGACCCGACGCCGACGGCAGCGAGACCTACCCGGGGCCCGACGAGGGCGAGGGCGATCAGAAGTTCCAAGGGCTCTGGCTGGCGGGCTTTCAGCTCAACCGCCCCGCGATGGGCGTGCGCGATCCCACCTGGGCGCGCACGGTGGCGATCGAGCAGGGCGAGACGCTGGTGACGGTGACCTCGATCGACGCCGTCGGCCTGTTCTACGACGACATCGTGCGCATCCGCACGCAGGCGCGCGCGCTTCTGGCCGAGCGCCTGCCCGGCGTGGACGTCGATCTCATCGTGGTGCAGGCGACGCACAGCCACGAGGTGCCCGACACCATGGGGCTGTGGGCCGGCGAGGTGAACCCCGACATCCCCATCCCCCTCGAGAGCGCGGTCAGCCCTCGCTACATGGCGCGCCTGCAGGCGCAGGCCGCGCTGAGCATCGTCGAGGCGATCGAGGCGCTGCAGCCGGCCGACATGCGCATCGCGCGCACGTACACCGGCGCCGAAGGGCTGGTGAAGGACTCGCGCGAGCCCATCGTGATCAACGACGAGCTCGGCGTGGTGCGGTTCAGCGACGCGCGGGGCGGCACCATCGCCACGCTGGTCAACTGGGGCAACCACCCCGAGGCCCTCGACGACACCAACAACCTGATCTCGGCGGACTTCCCGGGCGCGCTGCGCACCGCCATCGAGCAGGGCGTGCCCGACAGCGCCGGCACCGAGGCGCGCGAAGGCATCGGCGGCGTCGCGATCTTCGTGCAGGGCACCGTCGGCGGCCTGATGACGCCGCTCAACGTGCCGGTGCTCGATCGCATGGGGGCGCCGCTGCCGAACCCCAGCTTCCTGCGCTCGGACGTCATCGGGTGGCGGCTGGCCGACATCGCGCTCGACGCGCTCGAGAGCGGCGAGGCCGAGGACGTCGAGGCGCCGGACCTGGCCTTCGCCGCCACGGCCTACAAGATCCCGGTGCACAACCGCGTGTACCACCTGGGCTTCATCGCCGGGCTGTTCGACCGGCAGCTGTACGACTGGAACGACCGCGGCGTGATCAACGACCGCAACCTGCCCCACGTGCTGTCCGAGACGGCCATCGTCACGCTGGGGCCGCTGACGCTGTACACGGTGCCCGGCGAGCTGTTCCCCGAGCTGGCCATCGGCGGCTACGACGGCGCCAAGGCCTTCGGGCGGCCGGTCGTGGCGCCCGACGATCCGCTGGCGCCCGACCTGAGCCAGGCGCCGGGGCCCCCGTACCTGAACGATCTGATGCCGGGTCGCTACCACTGGGTCGTCGGCCTGGGCATGGACGAGCTCGGGTATCTGGTCCCCCCCTACGACTTCGTGGTACACCCGCTCACCCCGTACCTCCGTGAAGCGGAGGGCGACCATTACGAAGAGACCAACTCGGTGGGTCCCGCCATCGTGCCGAGGGTGCAGAGCGTCCTCGAACACCTCGCCGAGCACCTCGGCGGCGGCCGCTAGCCGCCCCGCGAAGGTCCCGCCTCACCGGATCCGAGACACTCGATGACCGACCTGCAGTTCGCCGACCTCGCCCTCTCCGACACCACGATGTCCGCCCTGGAAGAGATGGGGTACGTCGAGCCCACCCCCGTCCAGGCGAGCGCCATCCCGCTCGTCTCGACCGGCCGCGATCTGATGGTGCAGTCGCAGACCGGCACCGGGAAGACCGCCGCCTTCGGCATCCCGCTCATGGAGCGCCTGGGTGACAAGCCCGGTCGCGGCATTCGCGGCCTGGTGCTTTGCCCCACCCGCGAGCTGGCCAAGCAGGTGAGCGAGGAGTTCGCGCGCCTGGGCAAGTTCAAGGGCATCAGCACCGTGCCGGTCTACGGCGGCGCGTCGCTCGACAAGCAGGTGGCCGAGATGCGCTTCGCGCACGTGGTCGTCGGTACGCCCGGCCGCGTGCTCGACCACCTGCGGCGCAAGACGCTGTCGCTCAACGGGCTGGACGTGCTCATCCTCGACGAGGCCGACGAGATGCTGTCGATGGGCTTCGCGCAGGAGCTCGACGCCATCATGCGCTTCGTGCCGCAGGGGCGGCAGACGCTGCTGTTCTCGGCCACCATCCCCGAGGACATCAAGCGCTACGCCAAGCGGTTCATGAACGAGCCCGAGTTCCTCAGCCTGATCGAGGAGCAGGTGGCGGCCACCGACGTCGAGCACCACTACTACATGGTGTCGGGCGTCGGGCGGCAGCGCGAGCTGGTGCAGGTGCTCGAGTTCGAGGAGCCGGACAGCGCGATCATCTTCACCAACACGCGCAAGGACAGCGAGCTGGTGGCGCGCTACCTCGGGCGGCAGGGCTACGACGCCGAGTACCTCAACGGCGACCTGCCCCAGAAGGAGCGCGAGCGCATCATGCAGCGGGCCAAGGACAAGGAGGTCCGCTTCCTCGTCGCCACCGACGTGGCCGCCCGCGGCATCGACATCAGCGAGCTGAGCCACGTCGTCAACTACATCCTGCCCGAGTCGCCCGAGGTGTACATCCACCGCACGGGGCGGACGGGGCGCGCCGGCGCGAAGGGCACCGCCATCAGCCTGGTGGGTCCGCGTGAGATCGGCGTGTACTACTACCTCAAGCGCATCTACAACGTGGCGCTCCAGGAGCGCAGCGTTCCCACCCAGGCGGAGATCGAGATGCGGCGCGAAGACCGGCGCACCGAAGGGCTGATTGCAGAGATCTTCGACGCGGCGGGCGAGACGCCGGCCGATCCGGCGCTGCGCGCCGAGGCCATGCGGCTGCTCGAGCGCGAGGAGTCCGTCGAGGTGGTGCAGGCGCTGCTGCGCCTGTTCCGGCGGCGCGGGGCCAGCCCGGCCAAGCGCCTCGGCGGCATGCTGGACGACGTGCCGAAGCCCCAGCGCACCGCGCCCGGCTCGCTGCCGCAGACGCTGGCCGGCGTCGCCGAGCGCGTGGCCATCGTGCAGAGCGAGTACCGGGGCCGCCCCGCCGAGAAGGCCCCGGCGAGCGCCAAGGCGCCGGCGCCGCCCGCGCCCGCGGACGAGCCCGCCGAGCGCCAGACCCTGGCGCAGGCCCCGCCCCTGAGCCGAGAAGACCGCCGAGGCGGCGCCCGCCGACGCCGACGCGACCGCCGACGCCGCGTCGGCCGCCGGCGCCGACGAGCCGCCGCGCGCGGCGTCGCCGCCGTCGCAGCGCGGAGGACGAGGCGCCCGCGCCGAGGCCGAGGCCGCCGCGCCGGCCGCCGCGGAGGCGGAGGCCGAGGACGAGCAGCCCGCGAACGACGGGGACGGACGCCGCCGGCGCCGCCGCCGGGGCAGCAGCTCGACGCCGCGCGCCTGACGCCGAGGCGCCCGCGCCGGCGCGCGAGGCGGCGCCCGAGGAGCGCGCGCGCGCGGCGGGCGGACGGACGACGCCGAGCGCACCGAGCGCGCGCCGCGCGCCGCCGTGGCGCGTGGCGAGCGCGCGCGGTGAGCGGTGAGCGCAGCGCGCGCCGAGCGCAGCGAGCGCAGTGAGCGCAGTGAGCGCAGCGACCGCCGAGCGCGGTGAGCGCGGTGAGCGCGGTGAGCGCGGTGAGCGCGCCGAGCGCGGCGGCCGCGCCGAGCGCGGCGACCGGAGCGACCGCGCCGCCCGCAGCGAGCGCACCCAGGACGCGCCCCCGCCCCCTCTCGAGCCGGATCACGCGCGGCTGTTCGTCAACCTGGGTCGGCGCGATGGCATGAAGGCCGACGCCCTGCGCGAGGCGCTCGCCGAGCTGGGCGGCATCCTGCCCGAGGACATCGCCCACGTGGAGCTCCGCAGCCGCCACGCGCTGGTGTCGGTGCACGACGACTTCGCGGAAGACTTGATCGAAGCGGTCAACGGCGAGACGTTGGGGCGCCGGACGGTTCGTATCGAGTTCGCCGAGGCGGACTGAGTCCCCGCCGGCCTGCCCGGATCAACGGTTCGAGGAACGGAGAGCCATGCGCACGCTGTCGTTGATGGTCGGACTCGCCGCAGCCTTCGCGGCCTGCACCCCGCCCAAGGCCGAGACGCCCGAGGCCGAGCAGAAGCCGCAGAACGCGGGCCCGCCGGCGCGGGTGGATCTGCCCCCGATCATCAAGCTCGAGGGCACCATCCCCCCGGAGACGCACCCGGACGGCACGATGCGCGTGGACGGCCTCGTCGCGCGCCGCGAGAAGTACTTCGGTCAGAAGCTGGTGGCGCGCGGCTACCTCGTCGAGAAGTACGAGTGCCCCGAGGACGCCAAGCGCTGCGAGCGCCCGCACGCCTGGCTGGCGGATACGCCGGCTGGCGGCGACAAGAAGCTGATGCTGGTGGGCATCGACGATCGCGTGCGCGACGCCCTGACCGTCGGCGAGCAGTACGTCGTGACCGGCACGTTCGACCGCAAGAGCGACGACGGCTTCGTGCTGTCGACCGGCCTGCTGGTGTACGAGAGCATCCAGGGCCTCGAGCTGCCGCCCGAGGACGACGACAAGAAGCGCCGCCGCTGACCAGGCGGGCGCCCGCCCGCCGACCGCGCGTCAGCCCGGCTTGCGCCGCGCGGTCACCACCACCCGAGGGCTGAAGGCGCCGAAGAACGCCCCGGCGCTGTGCACCGATCCCGAGAGATCGACGATCTCGAAGCCGACCAGCTCGAGCGCCCGCACCAGCTCGTGCGGGCCGTACAGGCGCAACGAGATGTCGTAGTCTCGCTGGGTGCCGTCCGCGTACACCAGGAAGCGCTTGATGCGCAGCCGGCTCTCGGCGTGGTCGTACTCGATGTCCTCCTGCACGAGGCAGCCGTCCCCTTCCCACCAGTTGCGGTTGGGGATGGCCTGAATCGCGTAGTCGCGGTTGAGGACGTCGATCACCAGCCGCCCGCCGCGCTTCAGCGCCCGGTGCAGCGAGCGCAGCACCGCGATGTTCTCGGCGTCCGAGAAGAAGCCGAAGCTGGTGTCGAAGCTGAGGACGCCGTCGAACACCTGGTCGAAGTTCAGATCGCGCATGTCGCCGTGCACGAACTTGACCGCCAGCCCCTCCTCCTGCGCGGCCGCCAGGGCCCGCTTCAGCATGTCGAGGCTGAGATCCAGGCCCACCAGCTCGTGGCCGCGCCGCGCCAGCTCCAAGCTGTGGCGACCGTATCCGCAGGCGACGTCGAGCAGCCGCGCCCCCTCGAGGGCCCCCAGGCGCTGCTCGATGAAGTCGACCTCGGCCTGGGTGGTGACGTCGCTGCGCACCGGATGGGCCTTCAGGTACTCGGCGCGGAAGACCTCGGCGAACCAGGCCCGCTCGGTCGGCGTGCGGTGCTGCTTGAGATAGTCGCCCGCCAGGCTGAGCAGCGCGTCGCGCGCCCAGACCGGATCGGCGTCGGGCGGCACGAGCTCGGGCAGCGTGGGCGGGGGCCCCTTCTGCTGGGGCTCGAGCACCGGCTCGGTGGCCCGCGGCGGCGCGGAGGGCGTCGCCGGGGGGGCCGGCGCGGCGGCCTGGGCCGGCGGCGACGGCGGGGCGACCTGGGGCGGCGGGGCCGCCTGGGGTGGCGGCGACGCCGGCGCGGCCTGGGGCAACGGCGAGGCGGCGGGCGGCGGCGGCGGCGTGTGGCCTCGGGCGCGCGCGCCTCGACGGGCGGCGTGCTGCGCTGAGGCGCCCGGGCGGCCGGGGGCTGGCTCGAGCCGTCCTCGACGCGGAAGGCGTCGGTCAGCACGATGTCGTACTGCCCGTCCCCTTCCTCGGGCTCGCTGATGTCCGGCTGCACCTCGGGCGCGCCCGCCGGCTCGCCGGATCGGCGACGGCGGCGGCCGCCCGGCTTGCGCGTCTTGAAGACCGCCGCCAGGGGCACCCCCTCGCCCTGGCCCAGCGAGTAGATGCGGGTCCGCTCCAGGTCGTCGTCCTGCGCGTCGGCGGGGCCCCCGGCCTCGTCCGCGCGCTCGGCGTTGTCGTCGTTCTGGGCCAAGTCCCCCTACCTCTGGCCGGGCGCGGACCCGATGCTAACACGGCCCACCGCTGCCCCCTAAACGCCTGTCACGTCCGCGAAGAGAAAGCGCCGGCCAGCGTCAGCGACCGACTCGCCTCGCGGGCGCGCCCTACCCCAGCCGCGCCACGGGCTGACCCAGGCGCACCATCTCACCGGCCTCCAGCTTCTCGAGCTGAACCGCGGGGTTCGCGAACAGCACGATCGCCGTCGAGCCGAGGTGGAAGGTGCCCAGCTCGTCACCCCGCGCCACGCGCCGGGGCGGATCGTAGTGGCGGAGGCCACCCGCGAGGCCGCGGTTCGTCTGCAGCGCGGGATCGTAGGCCATCGTGATGTGGCCCACCGAGGTCGCCCCGACCATCACGGTACACACCTCACCGAGCGGCCCGTCCACGTAGGTCACGACGCGCTCGTTCACGCAGAAGAGATCCTCGATGTTGTCCACCGCGGCCCGATTCACCGGCCACAGGTGACCCGGGATGTAGCGGGCCGCCCGCACCTGCCCCTCGCTGGGGTGATGCACGCGGTGGTAGTCGCGCGGGCTCAGGTACACCGTCAGCCAGCTGCCCCCGAGGAACCGATCGGCCTCGTGCCGGTTGCGCAGCAGCTCGGCCACGGTGAAGCGGCGCCCCTTGGCCTGCAGCAGCTCGCCGTGCTGAATGCGCCCGGCGTTGAGCACCCGCCCGTCCGCCGGGCAGACGGCCCGCCCGGGCCGCCGATCCACGCTGCGCGCGCCCGGCCGCAGCCGACGGGTGAAGAAGGCGCCCACGGTCGGGTAGGCCGAGAGCGGCAGCTCCGCCTCGGAGACGTCGATGCCGTACGCCCGGGCGAAGGCCCACACGCTGGCGCGCCGCACCGGCGCCGGCAACGACGCGTGGGCGGCCGCGCCCACGGCGCGGCTGAGCAGATTCTTGGGCACGACCCCGAGGGTGCCCAGCAACAACGCGTCCTTCACGGGACCTCCGCTGAACTCAGAGCGCGTCGAGCGCCTCGCGACTGGGGGCGTGGTCGGCGTCCAGCGCCAGGGCACGGTTGAACATGTCCTTCGCCTTGCGCTCGTCACCCAGCGCGTGGCGCACCCGGCCCAGGTGGTAGAAGACGTCCACCCGACCCTCGCGGTCGAGCTTCATCTGGTGCAGCAGCACCGTCTGGAACGTCTTCAGCGCCCGGTCCCAGTCCTCGCGCCGGAAGTGCAGGCGGCCGAGGCGCACCAGGTTGGGCACGTACGTCGCGTCGAACTCGAAGCACTGCGTGTAGTAGTCGAGCGCCGCCTCGTCGTCGCCGCGCTCCTCGGCCACGCAGCCCATGCGGAAGTTGTACGTGAACAGATCCTTGAAGCGCCGATTGGTCTTCAGTCGCTCGATGATCGACTGCAGCACCGGCTCGGCCTCGTCGTGCCGCCCCGCGTCGAAGTAGGCCTCGAGCAGCGCGTCGGCGACGGTCAGATCCTCCGGCGCGATGCGGTGCGCCTCTTCGAGCGCGACCACCGCGCCGACGGCGTCGCCCGCGCGGCCGCGCAGCTTGGCGATCTCGGACAGCAGCGCCACCCGATCCTCGCCCTTCGCCTGGTCGAGCCGTCGCTCGAGCAGGTTGGCCACCGTCGCGTCGTCGCCCGCCTCGCGCGCCATCTCGAGCAGGGCCTCGAGGGCCTGCGCGTCGCCGCTCTCGGACACGGCCGCCTCGAGCGCGCGCCGCGCGTCGGCCGGCCGATCGAGCTGGCGCAGGTACAGCAGCCCCAGGTTGCGCCAGGCGACCGCCCGGTCGGGCCCGTCTTCGGCGTGCTCGATGGCGCGCTCGAGCAGCTCGGCCGCCTTCTCCCACTCGCCCGACCGCTGGTACAGCTTGGCCTGCACGTTCAGCGCCCCGGCGTGATCGGGATCGGCCTCGAGCACCTCGTCGAGGGTCTCGATGGCCAGATCGGCGTCCATCAGGTGCTCCTCGGCCACCCCCGCGATGCGCACCAGCAGGCGCACCCGCGTCGCCGGCTCGATCTCCTCGCCGACCGCCTCGAGGTGGTCGCGCAACACCTGCACCAGATCGAACCAGCGCTCGGTGGCCTCGTACAGGTGCACCAGCCGGTCGAGCGCCTCGCGGTCGGCCGGCGCCGACGCCAGGATCTGGCGGAAGTACTCGATGGCGTTGTCGCGGCGGTCCAGCTGGGACTCGGCGTTGTCGCCCAGCGCGAAGAGCACCGCGCGCCGCGCCCGCTCGTCGTCGCCGACGGCCGCCAGCTTCTTGACCAGCACCTCCTGCATCGCCGCCCAGTTCGACAGCTGGCCGTACAGCGTGATCAGCGCCTCGGTGGCGTCGAGGGCGTCGGGCTCGAGGTCGAGCACGCGCTCGAAGGCCTCGGCCGCCCGCCCCGCGTCACCCAGGCGATCGCGCGCCAGCTCGCCCAGGCGCCGATGGATGCGCGCCAGGGCCTCGCCGTCGTAGATCGTCTCGGCCCGCCGCTCGAGGACGCCGACCAGCGCCGGCCAGTCCTCGGCCCGCTCGTGCAGCCGCTCGAGCGCCTGCAGCGCCTTCGCGTCCGCCTCGTCGATCTCGAGGATCTCCTCGTAGGCCGCGACCGCGGCCGCCGGATCCTCCAGCTTGTCGGCGCTCAGCTCGGCCAGCCGGTGCAGCCGCGCCCGCTTCTCGTCGAGATCGAACAGCGCGTTGGCCTTGCGGCGCTGGATGTCGGCCAGCGACGCCCAGTCCTCGGCCTGCTCGTACAGCGACTCGAGCGCGTCGAGCGCGCGCTCGTTGCCCTCGTCGATCTCGAGCGCCGCCAGGTAGTGCCCCGCGGCCCGGCCGGGATCACGCAGCCGCCCCCGGCACCAGTCGGCGATGCGCAGGTTGTCCTCGAGGCGCAGATCGAGATCGTCGATGCGATCCAGGGTGGCCGCGAAGGCATCGGCCAGCTGCGCCCAGGCGCCGCGCTCGGTGGCGATGCGCACGAGCTCCGAGCGCACCTCTTCGTCGGTGGGCATCTCGTCCAGCGCGCGCAGCATGCACAAAAGCGCGGCGTCCGTGTCGTTCAGCTCCTGCTCGCGCAGGTGCGCCGACTGGGTCCACAGCATCGCCCGCTCGCGCGGATCCTCGTTCAGCTCGATCCGCATCTCGGTCAGGATCGCCAGCTTGTCCCACTGCGCGGCGTCCCGATAGATGGGATCCAGCACCTCGGCGATCGCCCGTCGGTGCTCGACGTGCACCGCCAGCCGCTCCATCGCCTCGCGGCTGAAGGTGTGGTCGGGCTTCTCCCAGAGGATCGACCGGTACAGGTCGATGGCCGACGCCACGTCGCCCTCGACCACCTCGAGCAGGTACCCCAGGCGGAACCGCAGGTCGTAGCCGTCCTCTTCGCCGCCGAGATCGATGCGTCGGCGCAGCACCTCGATCAGCGCCTGCCAGTTCTCGGCCACCGTGTAGCGGCGATCGAGCGCCTCGAGCGCCTCGGCGTCGTAGGGATCGGCGTTCAGCACGGCCTGCCACGACTCGACCGCCGCGCGGTGATCGTCCAGCTTGCCGTCGTAGATGCGCGCCAGGCGCCGGTTCAGATCGCGCGCCACCTCGGCGTCGAGCGTCTGCGCCACCCGGTCGCGGTACAGATCCGCCAGGCGATCGTGCAGGGTCAGCTCGTCGGACAGGTCGTGCAGGGCCTGCAGCACGTCGGGATCGGTCGTCTCTTCCTGGAACGCCCGCGCGTAGCTCTCGAACGCGCTGCGCGGGTGCTTCAGCACGCCGTAGCGCAGCTCGGCCAGCCGCTTGAGCAGGTCGATGCGCTCGGACGGATCGTCCAGATCGAGCAGCTGCAGCTCGTACACCCGGGCGAGCGCCTCCGGCTCGCCCTGCGCCTCGTAGTAGGGCTCGAGCACGCGACCCGCGGTCAGGCGGTGGCCCTCGTCCCCCAACAGCCGCTCGAGCGCGCGCCGCGCGTCGGCGTGCTCGGGCTGCCGGCGCAGGATCTCGCCGTACCGCTCGATGGCCTGCTCGACCTGGTGCAGCTGGTGCTCCAGCACGTCGGCGATGCGCAGCTCGATGGCGTCCGCGCGCGCCGCGTCCTCGCCCTCGTAGGCGTCGCGCTCACCCTCCAGCAGGTCGATCAGCTCGCCCCAGCGCCCCTCGCGGCTGTACAGCCGGTCGAGCGCCTCGAGCGCCTTGCGATCGGTCGGGTTCGACTCGAGCACCGACCGATAGGTCAGGATCGTCTCGTCCGGATCCTTCAGCTGCTCCTCGTAGGTGCGCGCGATCCGGTACAGGATCGCCTTGCGCTCGTCGTCGTCGCTGGCGGCGTCGAGCTTCTCCTGCAGCACCTCGACCAGCAGCTCCCACTGCGCCGTGCGCTCGTACAGGCGGATCAGCGCCTCGACCGCGTTCTGGTCCTCGGGATCCTCTTCGAAGATGCGCCGATAGGTGTCGATCGCCTGATCGGGCCGGTCGAGCACCTCCTCCCAGATCTCGCAGATCCGGTACAGCAGCTCCTTCTTCTCGAGCACGTCGCGCGCCAGATCGGCCTTGCGCGACAGCACCGTCACCAGGTCCTGGTGCCGCGCCTCGGCCGCCAGGATGCGCTCGAGCGCGTTGAGCGCCTCGGCGTTGGCCTCGTCGATCGCCAGCACCCGCCGGTAGCACTCGATGGCGCGCTCGGCGTCGTTCAGCCGCGCGTCGAAGGTGCGCGCCACCTTGCCCAGGATGTCGACGGCGGCGTCCAGATCCTGGAAGTCCTCGATGCCGGTCAGGTAGGTCTCGACCAGCCCCTGCCACAGGCCCAGCTGCCCGGCCAGCCGGTCGAGCTCGACCTGCAGATCGGGGTTGCCGTAATCCTCGGCGAAGGCGCGGCTGTAGGCCGCGAAGGCGGCGTCGGCGGCGCCCAGCTTCTCTTCCTGCGTCTTCGCGACGCGGGTGAGGATGTCCAGCCGCTGCCAGCGATCCTCCTGATAGGTCAGGGCGACCTCCATCACCATGACCCAGTCGTCCCAGCGCGCCGCGTCGGCGTAGATGGGCTCGAGGATGCCCGCCACCCGCTGCCGCTGCTCGGCCTGCTCGTCCCCGAGCTCGATCAGCAGGCGCTCGAGGGCCTCGAGCGAGGCCGCGTGATCGGGCGCGTCGTCGGTCAGCGTGGTGCGCCAGGCCTCGACCGCGGCGGGCAGGTCGTCGAGCCGCGTCTCGAGCACCTCGGCCAGCCGGTGCCGCAGATCCGCGCGCTCGGCCGGCGCCTCGGCGTACTGGATCTCGTCGCGCAAGAGCTCGGCCAGATCGACGAAGCGCTCCTGCTGGACGAAGAACTTCTCCAACGCCTGGAACGCCTGCGCGTTGTCGGGCTCGATCTCCAGCACCTTGCGGTAGGTCGCGATCGCCCGATCGACGTCGTCGATGACGTCCTCGAGCAGCTGGCAGACCTTGAAGTACAGCGACTTCTGCTCTTCCGGCTCGAGCGACGCCTCGGCCTGGTCGAGGTACAGCTGAACCAGCTCCTCCCAGGCGGCCGTCCGCGAGAACAGCTCCACCAGCGCGTCGGTGGCCGGTCGGTTGCCGGGCTCGATGCTCAGCACCTCGCGGTAGGTGTCGCGCGCGGCGTCGTCGTCGTGGCGGCGCGTCTCGTGGGCCCGCCCCAGGCTCAACAGCAGCGCCACCTTCAGATCGGGATCCAGCGCCCCCGCGGCCGCCTCGTCCAGCCGCAGCGCCAGCTCGTCCCAGCGCCCGGTGCGCTCGGCCATGCGGTGCAGGTCGGCGCGGTTCTCGGCGTCCTCGGGCATCAGCGCCAGCACCTGCGCCCGCGTGTCGAAGGCGCCCTCGGCGTCATCGAGCGCGCCCTCGCGGCGCTCTGCCATCTCGCGCAGCAGCACGCAGCGCTCGAGGGGATCGTCCAGCAGCGCGGCCTGCCGCACGTCCAGCACGGCCACCAGCGCCGCGTCGTCCCCGTCGGCCCGGTACAGCGGCTCGAGGATGCGGGCCACCTGCAGCCGGTCGATGCCCGCCGACTCGGCGCGCGCCGGCTCGGCGAACAGCGCCGCGAGCGCCTCGCGGGTGCCGTGGTGCCCCGGCACCTCGACCAGCGCGGCGCGGTAGAGGTCGAGCGCCCGCTGCCCATCGGCCAGCCGCGTCTCGCAGACCCGCGCCAGGCGGAACTCGATGTCCGCCCGCTCGGCGCCGGTCGACGCGATGCCCAGCCGGTGCTCGAACAGCGAGGCCTGCTCGCCCCACCGCTCGGTCTGACCCAGCAGCCGCTCCAACGCGTCGAGCGCGGTCAGATCCGCCTCGTCCTCGGCCAGCACCCGTCGCCAGGTGTCGATGGCGGCCGAGGGATCGCCCAGCACGTCCTCCTGGATGCCGGCCATGCGCCGGAACAGGGCCTTGCGCGCCTCGGTGTCCTCGGTCAGCTCGGCCTTGCGATCGAGCACCTCGACCAGCGACTCCGCGTCGCCCGTGCGCTCGTACAGCCGCTCCAGCCCGTCGAGGGCCGCCCGGCTGTCCGGCTCGAGCAGCAGCACCTCGCGCAGCTCGCCGATGGCGCGCTCGGCGTCGTCCAGCCGCGTCTCGGCCAGGCGCGCCACCTCGACGTGCAGATCCACCGCGCGCTCCGGCGCCAGCGGGATCACCTCGGCGTACAGATCGGCCAGCTCGGCCAGCGTGCCCAGCGTGTCGGCCAGCCGCGCGAGCTCCGGCTCCAACGCGGCCTTGGCCTCGCCGCGGCGGTAGGCCTCGGCCAGCGACGCGAACGCCCCGGCCTGATCGTCGAGGTAGGCCTCCTCGATGGTGGCCATGCGCTCGAGCGTCTCGACCTGCTCGGTCGGATCGTCCAGATCCTCCAGCGTGCCGCGCAGCGTGTCGCGCAGCCGCGCCCAGGCGCCGTCGTCCTCGTACAGCGGCACGAGGATGCGCGCGGCCTCGAGGCGCACCTCGGGCGCGTCGAGCAGGCCCTCGAGCGCGGCGCGCGCCTCGGCGTGCTGCGGATCGCGGCTCAGCACCGCCTCGAAGGCCAGCACCGCCCGCGACAGCTCGCCCAGCGCGTCGCGCTGCAGGCAGCCGATGCGGAACTCGAAGGCGTTGCGCTCGGCGTCGTCGCGGGCCAGCGCCCGCTCCTGCTCCAGCACGTCCAGCAGATCGATCGGCCGCGCCAGCAGCCCGAACAGGCGGTCGAGCTGCGCCAGGGCGTCGCGGTGCTCGGCGTCGATGGCCAGCACGCGGCGGTACACGTCCACCGCCGCCTCGGGGTTGTCCAGCGCGTCCTCGTAGGTGCGCGCCGCCCGGAACAGCAGGGCGATGGTGTCGGCGTCGTCCTCGACCAGCTCGGCGTGATCGAGCACGACCTCGACCAGCGCCTCCCAGTCGGCGGCCGCCCCGTACAGCCGCTCGAGCGCCTCGTGCGCCCGCAGATCGTCGGGGGCGATGTCGAGGCGCACGCGCCGGTACACCGCGATCGCGCGCTCCGGCTGGTCGAGTCGCTCCTCGAGCAGCGCGCCGAGGCGGAAGCACAGGGCCGCCTGCGCCGGCGCGTCCAGGGTCAGATCGATGCGACGCTCGAGCACCTCGGCCAGCGCCTGCACGTCGTCGACCCGCCCGTACAGGCGATCCAGCGAGGCCAGCGCGTCGACGTCGGCCTCGTCCTCGTCGACCATCCGTCGGTTGAAGGCGATCGCCTCGTGCAGATCACCCACGCGCTCTTCGTACAGCGTCGCCACGCGGGCCGTCATCGCGCGGCGCAGCGTCGGCTCGAGCGCGCCCGCCCGCGTCGGATCGTCCAGCCCGCGCCGCAGCACGGCGGCCAGCTCGGGCCAGCTGCCCAGCGCCTCGGCCAGGCGCTCGAGCTGCTGCAGCACCTCGCGGTTGCCGAAGTCCTCGGCGAAGGCCGCGCCGTAGCTGGCGAAGGCCGCCACCGGATCGGCGGCGCGCTCCTCGTAGGTGCGGGCGATGCGCGTGTGCAGGTCGACGCGCTCCGCGTCGGTGCGCGCGTCGGCCAGCCGCACCTGCAGCAGGTGCACGCCGGACTGCCAGTCGTCGCGCGCGTCGTAGATCGGCTCGAGGACGTCGCAGATGCGGTGGCGCAGGGCCCGCGCCTCCTCGGCGTCGTCCATCAGCAGCGTCTCGAGGGCGTCGATCGCCGGCTCGTGATCCGGGGCCTGGGCCACGACGTCGGCGTAGCGCTCGACCGCCTCACCGGGCGCGTCGAGCTTCGTCTCGAGCACCTGGCCCAGCTGGAAGGCCAGCGGGATGCGGGCCTCGCCCTCGGCGTCGGCCAGCCGATCCTCGAGCAGATCCGCCAGATCGCGCCACCGCCCGACGTTGCGGAAGATGCGCTCGAGCGCCGCCAGCGCGCGCTCGTTGCCCGGCTGCTCGCCCAGCACGCGGCGGTACACGTCGACCGCGTTCTCGGGTTCGTCGAGCACCTCCTCCCACAGATCGCCCACCCGGAACAGCGTCTCGACGCGCGCCTCGGGCCCCTCGAGCAGCGGGATGCGGCGCTCGCACACCTCGACCAGCCCGCGCCAGTCTTCCAGGCGCGAGGTCAGCCGGTCGACCGCCTCCAGCGTCGCCAGATCGTCGCCCTGCTCGACCAGCAGCGCCTCGAGCGTGGCCCGGGCGTCGGCGAAGCGCGCCAGGCGATCCTCGAGCAGCGTCGCCAGGCGCCGGCTGTACAGCGCGCTCAGCTCGACGTCCTCGTCCGACAGATCGCCGCCGACCGCGAAGCGCCCGTACAGCTCGGCGACCTCTTCCCATGCGGCGAGCTCGGCGGCCAGGCGCTCGATCTCGGCCCGCACGGTGGCGTCACCCCGCGCCTCGGCCAGCAGCCGGCGCCACGTGTCGAAGGCGCCCCGCGGATCGGACAGCGCCCGCTCGCGCAGCTCGGCCACCTCACGCAGGCGGGCCGCCCGGAAGTCGGGATCGCCGCTGCCGTCCACCTGCAGCTCGAGCACCCGCCGCAGGCTCGACCACTCCTCGTGGGCCCGCATGTAGGGCTCGAGGATCTCGGCCGCGCGCGCGCCGTACGCCCCGTCGAGGAAGTTCTCGAGGGCCTTCACCGCGCCGATGTGCTCGGGATCCAGCGACAGCACCTCGGCGAAGGCCTCGAGCGCCTCCTCGAGATCCCCCTGACGCTCGGCGAGCTGACCGAGGCGGAAGCGCAGGCTCGCGATCTCGCCGGGCGCGCTGACCAAGGCCAGCTCGGCGGCCACGTAGTCCGCCAGCGCCCGCGTGTCCTCGGCGCGCTCGGCCAGCCGCTGCAGGCCGCGCAGGGCCTCCAGGTTCGACGGATCGAGATCCCGCAGCCGCGCGTAGACGGCCTGGGCCTCGCCCGGATCGTCCAGCACGGTCTCGTGAAGGCGCCCGATGTCGACCAGGATGCGCGCCTGATCGGCCGGCTCGTCGGCGCGATCGAGCTGGCGATCGTAGATCGCCCGCAGCTGCGCCCACGCGCCCTGCTTCTGGTACAGCTTCTCGAGGGCCGCCAGCACCGCGTCGCTGTCACCGTCGAGCGCGCGCACGCGCTCGTAGTGCACGGCGGCCTCTTCGTTGCGCCCCAGCTCCTCGGCGCAGATCTCGGCCAGCACGCGACGCAGCCGCACCTCCACCTCGGCCGACTCGACCTCCTCGACCATCGACTCGAGCAGCTCGGCCAGCTCGGTGTACTGGCCGCTGGCCCCGGCGGTGCGCCGCGCCTCTTCGAGCAGCCCCTCGCGATCCGGCGCCCGGTGCAACGCCTGGGCGTTCCAGCCGTAGGCCAGCGCCACGTCGTCGCGGTGCTGCTCGTGCACCCGCGCGAGCTCGGTCATCACCGCCACGGGATCCTCGGGGTCGTTCCGCAGGACGACCTCGAGCACCGTGACCAGCGCGTCCCAGCGCTCGGTGCGCGCGTAGTAGGGGGCCAGGGTGCGCGCCGCCTCGAGGTTGTCGCCGTCCTCCTCGAGGATGCGCTCCCAGCACTCGACCGCGGCGGTCTCGTTGTCCAGCTCGACCAGGCACACCTGCGCCATGCGGCGGAACAGCTCGACCCGCGTGGTGACGTCGGCCGCGTCGGCCGCGACGCCGCCGAGCAGACGCACCAGCCCCTCCCAGTCGCCCTTGTCGCCGTAGAGGGCGCTCAGCGCGTCCCAATCCGCCCGCCGCAGGTACAGCTCGCGCAGGTAGGTCTCGGCGTGCAGCTCGCCGGGCTGCAGCGCCAGCACCTCGCGCCACGCGTCGGCGGCGCGCGCCTCGTCGTCGAGGCGCTCGGCGTAGACCGCCCCCAGCTTCTTCAGCTGCTCGACGCGGGCGTCCGGCTCGAGGCCGGCGATGCGCTCCCGGTACAGCCCGGCGAGATCGTCCCAGCGCTCGGTCTTCTGATAGAGGTTCTCGAGCGCCTCCCAGCCCTTGGCCTGGCCGGGCCGCGCCTCGACCACCTGCCGCCACAGGTCGATCGCCTCTTCCTTCTCGTCGAGGCGCTTCGCCGCGATGCGCGCCATCTCGACCATGCGGTCGAGCCGCGCGTCGCCGGTCAGGAGCTCGAGCTGGCGGCGATAGATGCCGTACAGCGCCCGCCAGTCCTTGCGGTGCCGGTAGATCTCGATCAGCTGCCCGATGGCCTGATCGTCCGCGGGCCGCAGCTCGAGGATGCCCTCGAGGTACTCGATGGCCTGGTTGGGGTTCGAGAACTTCTCGAGCCACAGCTGGGCGATCTGGCGGTCGAGCGCGACCACCTCGTCCTCGTCGCCGCGCTCGGTCGCGGCGTCCACGCGGCGCTTCAGGATGCCGATCAGGTCGTTCCAGCGCGCGCTGGCCTCGTACTTCTGCTGCAGCGCGTCGAGGGCCTCGGCGTTGGTCGGATCGACCTGCAGGATCTGGTTGTAGGTGTTGATCACCATCACCGGCAGGTTCAGCTGGTCGCGGTAGATCGCGATCATCTGCTGGTAGATGGCCACCTGCGCGTCGACGTCGTCGTCGGCGGCGAGCTTGAGATCCTCCTTGAGGAACTCGAGCAGCGCGTTCCACTTGCCGGTGCCGTGGAACAGCCGGCGCAGGTTGTCCCGAGCGATCTGGTGGTCGCCCTGGAACTTCAGGATCGACTTCCAGATGTCGATCGCCTTCTCGAGGTTGCCCAGCTCGTGCTCGGCCACCTGCGCCATCTCGAGCCCGATGCCGATCTTCGCGTCGGACGAGGGCTCGTTGTTCTGGCGCGACGCCAGCACGCCCAGCAGGCGCTTCCAGTCCTGCCGCGCCTTGTAGAACTCGCTGTAGAACTGCAGCATCAGCCCGTTGCGGGGATCGTTCAGCTTGATGCGCTTGAAGTAGTTCTCGGCCGCGTCGAGATCCTCGACCTTCTTCCAGAGGATCATCGCGATCTGCACCAGCATGGCGGACTCGTTGCCGCCCCGATGCCGGGTGCGCAGCGCGGCCTCGTAGACCTCGACGAGATCCAGCCACTGCTCGCGCTCGCTGTAGTAGTCGACGCAGTAGTTCAGCGAGTCGTGCTCGACCGGGTTGAGCTTGAGCACCTCGCGGTGCCACTTCACCGCCTGCGCCGGATCGTCCATCGCCGTCTGGGCCACCAGCGCCAGCCGCTGGTAGATCGCCTGGCGATCGCCCTTGCGCGCGGTCGCCTCGGCCCGCCCCACGAGGTAGTCGACCAGATCGGCCCAGCGCGCGTTGGCCTCGAGGAACTGCTCGTACAGCGCGCGCGCCGCCTCGTTGCGCGGATCGACCTCGAGCACCTGCTGCAGCAGCGTCTCGACGCGCGGATCCTGGGGGGTGACCTGAAACACCAGCTCGGCCGCCTCGACCAGCAGCGCCGAGCGCTGGCGGGGATCGCGCGTGGCCTCGGCGGCGCGCACGAGCTCCTCGACGCGGGCCAGCACGTCGCGCTCGGCCGAGCTCAGGAGCTCGACATAGGGGGCGGCGCCCGGGTGATCGGGCACCAGCTGCAGGGCCTGGCGCACGCACACGACCGCGTCGGTCGGCCGGTCGAGCCGGTTGAGGCACAGATCGGCCATCTCGAGCAGGACGTCGGCCTGCGCGTCGGGCTGCTCGGTGGCCTGCGCCTGCAGCGTGTACAGCTGCAGCACCAGCTCCCAGTTGCCCCGGGTCTCGTAGGACGCGCGGGCGGCCTCGAGCGCCTCGACGTTGGACTGGTCGAGCTGGAAGGCGCGCTGGAAGCTCAGCATCGCCTCGTCGGTGCGGCCCAGCCGCACGTCGTAGACGCGCCCCACGACCAGGGCCAGCCGGGAGGCGGAGCCCATGTCCTCGAGCGTCTCGCCGTGCTCGACGAGGTCGAGCAGGAGGCGCTCCCAGGCCCCGGCGGCGTCGTCCGGCTCGAGGCCCTCGACGCGCTCCGCCGTCAGGGCCACCAGCCCGTCCCAGTCACCCGCCTTCAGCAGCGCCGCCTCCAAACGGGCGAGCGCCTCGGCGTCGTCCGGGTTGCTCGCCAGCTGGCTGCGGTAGCTCTCCAGTTCCTTGTCCATGAGGGGCAACTCGAATGCCGCGCGACCCGACGTGATGGCGCCGTTCGCTCACGCCCGCGCGCGCCGCCCGAGCGCCGCCGCGGCGGGCTCGAACGATCGGCTGCGGGCCGATATGCCACCCTGCCCGGCCGCCGCGCACGGCGGGACCCGGCAGGTCCGATGCTTCCACGAAAAACAGTCGGCCAAAGCGGTCGCATGGTACAAAGCGCCCCCGGGGAGCACAACCCGCTTGACGTGCCCGCCGGCTGGGGTTCGCGCGTGTCCGAGGCACCCACCATGCTCTGGGTCGATGGCCGCCTGGCGCGGTCCGACGCGCCCGTCCTGCGGGCCGACGATCGCGGCTTCCTGTACGGCGACGGCGCGTTCGAGACCCTGCGCGCGGTGGACGGACGGCCGGTCGGTTTCGCCCGCCACCGGGCGCGCCTCGAGGCGACCCTGCGCGCCTTGCACTTCCCACCCTTGACGACCGATCTCGCGGCCGCCGCGGCCGCCGTGATCGAAGCGAACGATCTGCGGCGGGGCGAGGCGATCGTGCGGCTGCGCGTCAGCCGGGGGCCCGGCGAGGGGCCGAGGCCGCCCGCCGACGCGCGCCCGACCGTCGTCGTGACGGCCGCCCCCCTGCCCGAGGGCGTCCGCCGCCGCCGGAGCGAGGGCGTCGACCTCGTCGTCGTGCCGGCGGCCCGCCGCTGTCTGCCGGGGCTCAAGACCGCCAGCTACCTGCCCTCGGTGCTGGCCCTGGCCGAGGCCCCGCCGGGCGCCGAGCCGATCGCGTGCGACGCGGCGGATCACGCGCTCGAGGGCGCCACCTGCAACCTCTTCGTCGTCGACGGCGGCACCCTGTGGACGCCGCCCGCCGACGGCGATCTGCTGCCCGGCGTCGCGCGCGCCGTCGTCCTCGAGCAAGCGCGCCGGCAGGGGCTCCGCGCCCGCGAACGGCCCCTGCCTCGCGCGCGCCTGGCCGCGGGGCCGGCCTTCGTCACCAACGCCGCGCTGCAGCTCGCGCCGGTCCGCTCGCTCGACGGCGCGCCCCTGCCCCCCGCCCCGGCCCTCGTCGCCGCGCTGCGCGCCGGCTTCGACGCCTGCGCCGATGGATAGGCGTCCCGCGCGCGCGGCCGGCCGCCTCGCGCCGGCGCTGGTCGCCCTGCTCGCGCTCGGCTGCGGCGAGGGGGTCGAGTCCGGCCCCCGCGCGGGCTGCGATCCGCGCGACGATCACGGCTGCCCCCGGGGCGAACACTGCCGCCTGGTGGGCGACGGCACCACCATCTGCCTGGCGCCGGTCGCGCGCATCACGGCGGTCACCTGCGACGCGGCGGCGTGCCCGCCCGGCGCCAGCTGCCTCACCTTCCTCGGCCGCACGACGTGCCGCGCGGTCTGCGATCCGGCGGCCGACGACTGCGCCGGGGGCCTGTGCGCGGTCGAGATCGAGGGGGCGGCGTGGGGCGCGTGCGTCACCACCTGTGGGGTCGCGGCGGGCTGCGCGGACGCGCGCGAGACGTGCGCGCCGGTCGAGGGCATCGGCCAGCCCGTCTGCGTGCCGGCGGGCGACGCGCCCGCCGGCGCCGCGTGCGCCCCGGGCCAGTGCGCCGTGGGCACGGCCTGCCTCGACCGGGACGGCCAGCGCACCTGCGTCCCGGTCTGCGATCCGGCCGCCCCGCGCTGCCCCGAGGGCAGCTTCTGCGCCGGCCCGGTCAGCGGCGTCCGCGATCTGAACTACTGCGCGCCCTGAGCGGGCTCAAACCAGCTGGGCCATCGCGTCGAAGTTGCGCCGGGCCTGCTGCTGGGCGAAGTCGAGGGCCTCGGGCGAGATGCCCAGCAGCTTGGCCGACGGGTGGCGGGCCAGCTCTTCGTCCCCGAAGGCGTGCTGCTCGTCGCCCAGCCCCATCCGGCACGCGGCCACGTCGGCCAGCGCCACCGCCGCGACGATCTCGAGGTTCGAGAACGCCTTCTGCGGCTGGTGGTGGAACATCGCCACCTCGGCGAAGGAGTCGTCGAAGCGCCACTTGCGCAGCAGGGTCGCGCCGAACTGGCCGTGCAGCGCGTCGATGGTGCGCTGCACCTCGTCGGGGCCGTAGGGCGCGTCGGGCAGCTCGTCGAAGATCTGCAGCAGCAGGGCGCGGCCGATGTCGTGCAGCAGGCCGTGCAGGAAGGCGGTGGCCGGGTGCAGGTCGCTGGCCTCGGCGGCCAGCTGCTCGGCCATGACCGCGGTGGCCAGGCTGTGCTGCCACAGGTCGCGCATGGCCGCCGCCGCCGTCGAGCTCTTGAACGAGAACAGGCGGCGGTTGGTGAAGGCCATCAGGTACTTCACGAGCTCGCGCGAGCCCACGCGGACGATGGCGTCGTGCAGCGAGCGGGGGGGGCGCGCGCCGCCCGCGAAGACGGGCGAGGCGCCGAGGGCCATCACCTTCGCGGTCAGCGTGGCGTCGCGGCGGATGAGCTCGACGACGCCGGCGATGTCGAAGTCGGGATCGGTCAGCCGCTTGTTCAGCTCGACGCCCACCTCGGGCAGCTGGGGCAGGGTCAGCTCCGAGTTGCGGAAGCGCTCGACGACCGCCTGGATCGGGGTGCGCACGGGCCGCGGCGTGGGCGCCGCGGGCGGCCCGCCTGCGCCGGCCGCCGCCGCGGGCGCCTGGTGATCGATCGAGGCGTCGACGCCCGCGTGCATGCCCGCGCGGAAGACCGCCGCGAACAGATCGAGCAGCCCGCGGCGGCCGCCCTCGTCGAGGCGCGACAGCAGCACCGACGCGCCGCCCGAGCCGTCCACCCGCTCGAGCAGGCCCGCCATGGCCTCGGCGTCGGGCGCCGCCAGGCCGACGCCCCGGTAGGTGACCTTGCCCACGCAAGCTCCTCGTTCGCACCTGCGATCTAGAACATCGCCCATCCGAGGTCGAGCCTCGCGCCGGGGTCCGACGCGACCCGGTGGGGAGTCGGCGACCGAATCCGCCTTGCTTTCGGGGGGTTGCCTGTTCCGTCGGCGATCTGCCCGGGTGCCCCGGCACCCGGGTCGCCCCCGAAGCCCTCGGCGATCCCCCCGGGCATGCCGACTGCAGAGCCAGCACGACCGACGCACCCGGGGCCGGCGGCATGGTGTCGCCCACCCCGACGAAACGGCAAACCACTCGCGAGGGTGGGACGCAAAGCCAGGGGTCCCGCGCCGCGGGACGGCCCAGCTACCGAACCGGAGTGACCGATGCGCACCATCAGCCGCCTCTTCGCCCTGCTGACCGTCACCGCGCTCAGCGCCCCCGCCTTCGGCGCGCCGCCCGCGCGCCCCATCGACCTCGACCGGGCGCCGCCGGTGACCTTCAGCTTCGACGATCCGATCGTCCTGCCCGCCGGCATCGCGCCCGCCGACGTCGTGGTGGTCGCCACCGAGACCCGCGAGCGCGACACGCGGACGACCCTGTTGCTGCGGGGCGGACGCACCGTCAGCTTCGTCACCCGGCACACCCACCCCTTCGCCGCCGCCCCTGCGGCCCCCCACGACCTGCTCGCCGCCCTCGGCAAGTAGCGACGACCCCCTTCCCTCCGGCGGCCGGGTTGGGCTATGAGGCCCCCTTTGCCCCGCCCGCGAGAGGGGACCCTTGGCCGACACACCCCGCGACGCCGCGCGCCGCCTCGAGCCCGACGATCTCCAGTGGCGCTGTGATCCCGCGACGCTGACCCCCCTGCGGGACGCGCAGAGCGCGCCCACGCTGATCGGCCAGGCCCGCGCGCTCGAGGCGCTGCGGCTGGGCCTCGCGATGCGCTCGCCCGGCTACAACATCTTCGTCTGCGGCCCGAGCGGCACCGGCAAGACCTCGACGGTACGCACGCTGCTCGAGTCCGAGGTCGAGCGGACGCGCCCGCCGCGCGACTTCGTGTACGTCCACAACTTCGACGATCCCGATCGCCCGCGCCTGCTCGAGCTGCCCGGCGGCATGGCGCGGCGGCTGCGGCGCGACTTCGAGACGCTGGTCGAGCAGCTGCCCGAGATGATCCGGCGCTTCCTCGAGGCCGATCCCATCGACAAGCGGCGGCGGGCCCTCGAGCGCGACATCGAGCAGCTCGAGGAGCGCCTGCTGGCCGACCTCGAGGCGCGCTGCGAGGCGCAGCGGTTCGCGCTGGTGCAGGTGCAGATGGGGGGGGTGCAGCACATCGACATCATGCCGGTGTACAAGCGCAAGCCCATCGACATCGACGAGCTCAACGACATCGCCCGGACCGGCCAGGGCCGCGTGCCTCGGCTGGCCGAGACCAACCGGCGCCACGCCGAGCTGAAGGACGAGCTGCGGACCGTCCTCGGGCAGCTCCGGCGCGCCGCCTTCAAGCTGCAGCGCGAGGTCGACGAGCTCGAGAGCGAGGCGGTGCGCGTCGGGCTGGCCGAGCCCTTCGCCGATCTCTTCGAGGAGTACCCGATCGAGGGCGTGGCGCGGTGGCTCGAGCGGGCCGCGCGCTGGGTGGCCGAGCATCGCCACCGGTTCGTCGAGGACGGCGACGACGAAGGTCCCGTGCGCGACAGCCCGCCGCGCGCGCTGCGGGTGAACGTCGTGCTCGACAACCACGCGTGCAACGGGCCGCCGGTGGTGTTCGAGAACTTCCCGACCTTCACCAACCTGCTGGGCACCGTCGAGCGGCCGAGCGACGAGGCGCGGCCGACCGTCGACTTCAACGACATCCGCGGCGGCTCCATCCTGCGCGCCGACGGCGGCTACCTGGTGTTCAACGCCAACGACGCGGTGGTCGAGAACGGCGTCTGGCGCGCCCTCACCCGCGTGCTGAAGACGCGCGAGCTCGAGATCCAGTCGCCCGAGCAGTACTTCGGCCACGGCGGCAGCACCGCGCTGAAGCCGGAGCCCGTGCCGATCGAGGTCAAGGTGATCGCGGTGGGCGACGACGACCTCTACCGGATGCTCTACGCCGGCACCGAGGACTTCCGCCGCATCTTCAAGATCAAGGCGGACTTCGACGACGTGATGCCGCGCGACGAGCACGGCCTGCGCATCTACGCGGGGCACGTGCACCGGGTGATCGACGAGGAGCACCTGACGCCCCTCGACGACGCCGCGCTCGCGCGCCTGACGGAGTTCGGCGTGCGCCTGTCGGGCCGCCGCGATCGGCTGTCCACGCGGTTCAGCGACCTCACCGACGTCCTGCGCGAGGCCTGCCACGCCGCCCGCACCGCGGGCGCCGACACGACCACCGCCCGGCACGTGGAGGCCGCGCTCGACGCGCGCCGGCACCGCCACTCGCTGCCCGAGGATCGGCTGCGCGACGTGATCGATCGCGGCATCGTCGACGTGCACACCACCGGCCGCAGCGTCGGCAGCGTCAACGCGCTCACCGTGCTCGATCTGGGCGACCACGCCTTCGGTCAGCCGGTGCGCATCACGGCCACCTGCGCGCCCGGGCACGACGGCATCACGAGCGTCGAGCGCGAGGTCGAGCTGTCCGGCCGGCTGCACGACAAGGGCACGCTGATCCTGACCGGCTATCTGCGGGCCCGCTACCGGGCGGACGCCCCCACCGCGCTGGCGGCCACGCTGGCCTTCGAGCAGATGCACGACGAGCTCGACGGCGACAGCGCCTCGCTCGCCGAGGCCGTCGCGCTGGTGTCGGCCATCGCGCGGGTGCCCGTGCGGCAGGGCGTCGCGATGACCGGCGCCGTCGATCAGACCGGGCGCGTGCACGCGGTGGGCGGCCTCAACGAGAAGATCGAGGGCTTCTTCCACGTGTGCCGCGTCCGGGGCCTCGACGGCACGCAGGGCGTGGTGATCCCCGCCGCCAACGAGGAGCACCTGCAGCTCGACGACGACGTGGTCGACGCGGTGCGCGCCGGGCAGTTCCACGTCTGGTCGGTGCGCCACATCGACGCGGTGCTCGCGCGGGTGACCGATCTCGTCGTCGGCGAGGCGGACGACGCGGGGCGCTTCCCCGACGACAGCCTGAACCGGCGGGTGGCCGATCGCCTGGCAGCGCTGTCCGATCAGTCCGGCCCGCGCTGCGGCGCGGGACGTCGTTAGGAACCTGACGCCGGCGCGCGGCCGCGCCGCGCAAGGCGAACAGCGCCGCGGCGCGACGGTCCGAGCGACCGTCCGCCGCGCCGCTGCCATCGGTACGGCTCTTGCTTTCGGAGGGGCCGACTTGACGGAGCGTCACGCCGCGCACGCCGCGGACGCCCCAGTGGGAGGACACATGGTGCGCAACAAGTCGACCGTCGCGTGGGCGGCAACGCTGGGGTTGCTGGCGGGTACGCCGGCCTTGGCCGATGACGATCAGCCCGCCGCCGCGGAGGCCGCCGTCGCCAACGAGGCCGACGAGGGGGCCGGGACGGTCCAGGACGTCCAGGACGTCGCCGAGGCGCAGGACGACGAGGCCGACGAGGCCTTCCCCGTCTCGGGCTCGCTGGCCCTGACCTACCGCTTCAACCACGCGAACTTCGTCGACAACGAGACCGGCGACGCCGACTTCGGCTACCAGTTCATGTGGCTCGACGCGGGCGTGGGCTACGACATCACGAAGTCGATCGGCGTGAGCGCCTCGTTCACCGTCGAGAAGGAGCTCGTCGAGAGCTTCGACCGCGCCCCCACGCTGGGCGGCTCGTCGACGCGCACCGTGCGGCAGACCCAGCTGCGGGACGTCAGCCTCGGCGCCAGCTGGTCGAAGTTCGCCACCATCCCGGTCGCGGACATCTCGTTCTCGGCCGGCCTCGGCTTCGACTTCCCCACCAGCAAGGCCAGCCAGGCCGCGGGCACGCTGCTGATCACCTACCCCAGCGTCAGCGCCGCGTGGTCGTGGAACGACCTCAGCCTGTCGGCCACGTTCGCGTACTTCTACTACCTCAACGAGAACCCCACGGTGGAGATCGACTGCACGATCGCCCCGCAGAACTGCGAGGTGTCGGGGCAGGACACCGGCAACCCGAACGCGCTGCACACGCTGCTGCTGCAGACCGGCATCAGCTACTCGATCCTCGATGATCTGAGCGTGTCGATGTCGTACCTGTTGACCAACAGCTACGGCGCGGTCGAGTTCCCGGACGACGAGTTCACCAGCGAGTTCGCCCAGACGGGCCAGCAGGAGGGCGTCGGCACCCACGGCACCGACTTCCGCATCAGCTACAACCTGTTCGAGAAGACGCGCCTGACCGCCGCCATGGCCACCCGCCGGTCGTTGTTCACGAACGACGGCAAGGACCGGACGCAGCCGTTCTACGACTTCGACTCCGACCTGCACCACCGCACCTACTACTACTTCACGCTGGCGCAGAGCATCTGACCGCGCCCGTGGCGCGCGCGGCGCCTACGCCGCGCGACCACCCCCTCCTTCGCGACGGCGAACGCACCTCACCCGAGGCGAACCCCCGCCGGCGGCCGCACGCAGCCGCGATCGCAAGACCATCTGGAGAATGAGGAGGGCAAAGCGCCCGCCGAGCGGCGGGCGCCTGCTCAGGCGCTCTGGCGGGCCAGGATGAGCTCGGGCCGCTCGCCGCTGATGACGACGCCCTCGGTGATGACGCACTCGCGCACGTCCTCGAGATCGGGCAGCTCGTACATGATGTCGAGCATGATCTCTTCGATGATCGCGCGCAGCCCGCGCGCCCCGCTCTTGCGGGCGACGGCCTCGCGCACGATGGCCCGCATGGCCTCGGGCGTGAAGCGCAGGTTCACCTTCTCGAGCTCGAACAGCTTCTTGTACTGCTTGACCAGCGAGTTCTTCGGCTTCCAGAGGATCTCGTAGAGCGCGTCCTCGTCGAGGCGCTCGAAGCCGACGATCACCGGCAGCCGACCCATGAACTCGGGGATCAGGCCGAACTTGATGAAGTCCTCGGAGGTCACGTCGTGGATGAGGGCGTTGTAGTCCTCGTCCTTCGACTTGCCCTTCGAGTCGGCGCCGAAGCCGATCGAGCCGGGCGACTGGCGTTGCTGGATCAGCTTCTCGATGCCCACGAAGGCGCCGCAGAGCAGGAACAGCACGTTGGTGGTGTCGATCTGGATCAGCTCCTTCTGCGGCCGCGTGCGGGCCCCGTCCGGATAGATCGTCACCTTGTCGCTCTCGATGATCTTCAGGAGCGCCTGCTGGACGCCCTCGCCGCCGACGTCGCGCGTGCTGGACGCGCCGTCGCCGCGGCGGGCGATCTTGTCGATCTCGTCGATGACGACGATGCCGCGCGACGCGCGCTCGACGTCCCGCTCCGCCGCGATCCAGAGCGACTTGATGATGCTCTCGACGTCCTCGCCGACGTACCCGGCCTCGGTCAGGCACGTGGCGTCGGTGACCACGAAGGGCACGTCGAGCAGCTTGGCGAGCGCCTGCGCGATCGCGGTCTTGCCCGAGCCCGTCGGGCCCACCATCAGGATGTTGCCCTTGAAGAGCTGGACGTCCTCGTCGGCCCCCGCGTTGATGCGCTTGTAGTGGTTGTACACCGCCACCGAGACCGCCTTCTTGGCGGCCTGCTGACCGATGATGTGCTCGTCGAGGTAGGCCTTGATGTCCTTGGGCTTGAGGTCCTTGCGCTCGTTGCCCTCGGGCACGTCCCCCGCGCCGTCCTGGGCGAGGATCTCGTTGCACAGGGCCACGCACTCGTCGCAGATGTGCACCTGCGGACCGGTGATCAGCTTTCGGACTTCGATCGCTTCCTTGCCGCAGAACGAGCAGCGCAGGTGGAAGGTTCGGTTGGTCGGCATCCCGCTACTCTTTCGGGGCGAATGACTCGGACGTTAGCACCGGCGAAAAAAAAGTGTCAACCAGGGGTCATCTCCTCATCGTCGCCCGCCTGCAGGGGGGCGATCCCATTGAGCAATGTGCGCCACTCGGCGCCGGTCGCCAGCACGGGCGGCGCGGCCTCCGGCGCGGCGCCCGGGCCCTCGATCGTCATCGACCCCAGCGCGTCGCAGCGCGGGCAGACGAAGAAGCCGCGGGCGTCCTCGAACCCGCACCGCGCGCACCGCGGGCGCCCTGCCCCTTCCTCGGCGGCCGGCGCCCCCAGCCTGAGCAGCTCGGCCAGCTCGACCCGCCAGTCCTCGGGCGTGCCCGCGTCGAGCAGCCAGCGCACGTACTGTCGGCGCGCCGACCAATCGCCGGGCGCGGCCTCGAGGTGGTCCCGCAGGCCTCCGAGGGCCACCTCGACGTCGCCCGCCGCGTGCGCGGCCCGGGCCTCGGCCAGCGCCGGGCTCTCGGCGGGCGTCGCCTCGCCGCCCGGCACCAACGACGGGGCGCGGCGCTTCAACAGGCCGACGCACCGCTCGCGCTCCGCCGCGCGGGGGTGCAGCCGCGCGCCCACCGCCGCCGGCACCAGCCCGGTCGGATCCAGCCCGACGGCCCGACGTACCAGCCGCCGCGCGCTGCGCTCGTGCCCCGCCCGCGCGCGCTGCGCCGCCAGACCGGCGACCAGGGCGCCGAGGATCTCGGGCTGGCGCGCCTTACGTGTCGTCCTCTCGCGATAGCGCCGCAGGGCATCCTCCCAGTGGCCGGCGCGCACCCACGCGGCGAGCTCCAGCTCCAGCGGCACCGCCGCCGACGCCCGTAGGATGCGGAGCGCCCGCTCGGAGTCGCCGACATCCAACGCGAGGCGCAGCCGCAAGGCCTGCAGCCAGGGTCCGGGCGATCGGCGCGCCAGGCGCTCCACCCAGCGCCCGGCGCGGGTGGACTCGCCCCGGGCCCGCAGCACCGCCACCAGCCCCAGCACGACGTCCGGGGTGCCCTGCCGCGCCCGGACCACGGCCTCGAGGGCGGCCTGGGCCCCGGCGAGATCGCCCTCGAGCGCGCGGGCGAGGGCCACCCCCGCCCCAGGCGGCGCCCGGTGTGGGGCGCGCCGGCGTCGCCGCCGCCGCGCGCGCAGCGCCGCCGTCCACAGCACCACCACCAGCGCCAGCGTCGCGCCGGCCAGCAGCCCGAACAGCAGGGGCGTGGGCGCTGCGGTCGTGGGCATCGGGGGCGCGCTCCTCGGTGGCGCGCGGTCCGCGCGCCACCGCCAGGCCGAGTCGGCCGACAGTGCCACGCCGGGGGTCGACCGTAAAGCCGCGCGGGCGGGGCTTCAGGCGTCGGCGACGCGGTCCTTCAAGCGCTTGCCCGCGATGAAGTGCGGCACCCGGCGCGGGGGGATCTCGACGGCCGCGCCCGTCTTGGGGTTGCGACCCACGCGCGCGTTGCGCTCCTTCACGCGGAAGGTGCCCAGGCCGCGAATCTCGATGCGCTCGCCGCGGCTCAGCGCGTCCGACATCGCGTCGAAGATCGTGTTGACCGCCGCCTCGACGTTCTTCTTGGTCCAATCGCGGGTGGTGTCGGACACCGCCTCGATGAGATCGCTCTTCGTCACCGGATCCTCCGGGGGACGGATGGCGTCTGGCCCCTGCGTATATCGGGGAGACAGGATGAATCGGGGAGAGGGGGCTCGGCGTCGGCCGGCCGCGCACGCGGGGCCGACGCCGGGGCGGTCGAGGGGGCGAATCAGCCCTCTTCGTCGCCCTTGAAGCCACCGAGGCGGTCACCGAACACGTCGCCGAGCGACGCGGTGCTCTTGCCCTGCTTCTCGAGGTAGGAACGCACGTCCGGCGTGTCGCCGTCGGCGACGTGCTTCAGCGACAGGCCGATCTTCCGCTCCTCGCGGTCCACCGAGATGATCTCGGCGGTGACGTCCTGCCCCTCGGACACGACGTCCGCCGGGCTGTTGACGCGCTCGTGCGACATCTCGCTGACGTGGATGAGGCCCTCGACCCCCGGCTCCAGCTCCATGAAGGCGCCGAAGTCGTGGATCTTGGTGATCCGCCCGCGCACGACCCGACCGATCGTGTACTTGTTGGGGATCTCCTCTTCCCAGGCGTCGGGCGTCAGCTGCTTGATGCCCAGGCTGAAGCGCTCGTTCTCGACGTCGATGTTGAGCACGACCGCCTCGACCTCGTCGCCCTTCTTGAACAGCTCCGAGGGGTGCTTGACCTTGTGCGTCCACGACAGGTCGCTGATGTGGACCAGGCCGTCGATGCCCTCCTCGATGCCGATGAAGATGCCGAAGTCGGTGATGTTGCGGATCTTGCCGAGGATGCGCGTGCCCACGGGGTACTTCTCGTGGAGCAGCGTCCAGGGGTTCGGCTCGATCTGCTTCATGCCGAGGCTGATGCGCTTGTTCTTGGAGTCGATGTCCAGAACGATCGTCTCGACCTCGTCACCGATGGCGACCATCTTCGACGGGTGCTTGACCCGGCGCGTCCACGACATCTCCGAGATGTGGATGAGGCCCTCGATGCCCTCCTCCAGCTCGACGAAGGCGCCGTAGTCGGTCAGGCTGACCACCTTGCCGGTGACGCGGTCGCCGACGTGGTACTTGGTCTCGGCCTGGCCCCAGGGATCCTCGCTGATCTGCTTCAACCCCAGCGAGACGCGCTCGGTCTCGGGGTTGAACTTCAGCACCTTGACCTCGATCTCGTCGCCGACCTGAACCATCTCGGACGGGTGGTTGACCCGGCCCCAGCTCATGTCGGTGATGTGCAAGAGGCCGTCGATGCCGCCGAGGTCGACGAAGGCGCCGTACTCGGTGATGTTCTTCACCGTGCCCTTGAGCACCCGACCCTCTTCGAGCATCTTGAGGGTCTTGCTCTTGAGCGACGCGCGCTCCTTCTCGAGCAACACGCGCCGCGACAGCACGATGTTGCCGCGCCGCTTGTTGAACTTGATGACCTTGAAGTCGAACTCCTGGTTGAGGAACTTCTCCAGGTTGCGGATCGGACGGATGTCCACCTGGCTGCCGGGGAGGAAGGCCTTGACGCCGATGTCCACCGACAGGCCGCCCTTCACGCGGGCGACGATCTTCCCCTTGACCAGCTCGTCCCGCTCGCAAGCGAGGCTGATCTGGTCCCAGATGCGCAGCTTCTCGGCCTTGTCCTTCGACAGCTCGACGAGGGCGTCGTCGTCCTCGTCGGCCTGATCGACGTAGACCTCGACCTCGTCACCCTCCGCCACGTCGAGGTTGCCCTCTTCGTCGCGGAACTCGCTGATCGGAATCTGACCCTCGGACTTGTAGCCGATGTCGACGACTACGTAGTCCTTGGTGATCGAGAGCACGCGGCCCTGCACGATGTCGCCAACCTTGAAGTTCTGGTTGGCCTGAAACTTCTCGTACAGGTCTGCGAACGACTCGCCACCAGGAAGCCGCGACCTGCCGTCCTCGTCTTCCGGGACGGACGTTCGGCCGCGGAGCTCCTGAATGTCGACGCTCCGGTACTCCATGTTGATTGAATCCCCCTGAGAATTGGATTGCACTCCCCCGTACGGGCGAGGCCGCCGGCTGGGGAGCCGGCGGAATGGTGCGGCACCATACGGAAGGCCCGGGGCGAAGGCAAGCGGAAAGCCTTGACGATGCGCCCGGCCTCGGTCGGTGTCCGTACGCTAGGGCGCGTCGTTGACCAAGGCGCCGACCACCGGGCGATCGCCCAGCGCGGCGGCGGCCTTCTCGAGCCGGCCGCGCGCCAGGTCCTCGGGCCGCACGACCAGCAGGACGGCGTCGTACAGCCCGTCGAGGGGGGCGAGATCGTCGTCGAGCACCGAAGGGCCGTCGAGAAGCACCAGGTCGTGGGCCTCGGCGAGCGCCTCGAGCGCCGGCTCGAGGCGGGCGAAGTCCCCAGCGTCGGGCGCCTGTTCGCCGCGCGGCAGCACCGCGAGGCGATCGGCCACCAGCAGCAGATCGAGGGGTCGGCGGGGATCGGTCGCGCGCGCGCTCAGCTGGGCGGGCCACCCGGCGGCGCCGGCCCCGAAGGCGGCGCCCACGCCGGCCCCGCCGACGTCGCAGTCCACCACGGCCACGGCCTGCCGTTCGGCGAGGGCCGAGGCCAGGTTCAAGCAGCTCAAGGTGCGCCCGGCCCCCCGCGTGGGCGAGCTGACCAGGATGCGGCGCCCGGCCCCGCGCGCCTCGGTCAGCGCCTCGGCCGCGCCCCGGTAGGCCTGCGCGGCGCCGCCGTCGGGCGCGAAGAAGAAGCAGAGGTGGCGATCGAGATCGGCGGGGGTCAGCGTGGCTCGCCGGTGCCGGAGCGGCATCGGGGTCGCTTCGAGCTCGCCGCCCACCAGGCTGTCGCGCGGCACGGGCGGCACCGACCGCGTCGTGCGCTGAGGCAGCCCGGCGCTGGCCTTGCGCGCCCGGCCCTGCTTGACGAAGAGGTAGGTGCCGGTCTTGCGGCGCTCGGACGCGCCCTGCGCCTGGTCCGGCTCGTTCGGCTCGGCCACCTGTGCCCCCAACCCGCGCGACGCCCGGTTCTACCGCACTCCGGGGCCGGATTGAAATCGGGGGCCGTAATGAAAAAGGCCGAGGCAGGGCCTCGGCACGTCCAGGGAGCGGGAGACGGGATTTGAACCCGCGACTTCAACCTTGGCAAGGTTGCACTCTACCACTGAGTTACTCCCGCGAATGAATGGACGTGCCGAAACTCCTCTGCCTCGGGGCCGACCCGAGCGGACCAGGACCCAGAAGGTCGGTTGCTAGACGGGTCGGGTGGTGGAGCGGGAGACGGGATTTGAACCCGCGACTTCAACCTTGGCAAGGTTGCACTCTACCACTGAGTTACTCCCGCGTGGTGGAGCGGGGTTATAAACGCGGGGCCGGGGCAGGCGCAACAAAAAAATCAGACCAGCCCCTCGAGCACGGTGTCCGTGCCGAAGCGGGCGTCCTCGCGCTCGGGATAGTCGATGTTGAAGTGCAGGCCGCGGCTCTCCTTGCGGCGCTGCGCCGAGCGGACGATCAGCTCGGCGACGATCGCCAGGTTGCGCAGCTCGAGCAGATCGCTCGTGACCCGGTAGTCCCAGTAGTACTCGTGGATCTCCTCGCGCAGCAGGTCGATGCGCCGGCGGGCGCGCGCCAGCCGGCGGTCGCTGCGCACGATGCCCACGTAGTTCCACATGAACCGGCGGATCTCCTTCCAGTTCTGCGTGATCACCACGCCCTCGTCGGGCGGCCGGGCGTTGCCGGGATCCCACTCGGGCAGCGGCGCGCCGGCGGGCGCCGCGGCCAGCGCGTCGGGCAACGCACGCGCCGCCCGCGCGCCGAAGACGACGCCCTCGAGCAGGCTGTTGCTGGCCAGGCGGTTGGCCCCGTGCAGCCCGGTGCAGGCGACCTCGCCGATCGCGAACAGGCCGCCCACGCTGGCGCGCCCGTCGGTGTCCGTGGCGACGCCGCCGCACATGTAGTGCGCGGCCGGCACCACCGGGATGGGCTCGGTGCGCATGTCGATGCCGAGCGCCAGGCAGCGGCGGTGGATCGTCGGGAAGCGCTCGACGATGAAGTCGCCCTCGAGGTGGGTCATGTCGAGCAGCACGAAGGGCTGCCCGCTCTTCTTCAGCTCGTTGTCGATGGCGCGGGCCACGACGTCGCGCGGCGCGAGGCTGCCCAGCTCGTGATAACCGCGCATGAAGGGCGTGCCGTCGGCCAGCCGCAGCTCGCCGCCCTCGCCCCGCAGCGCCTCGCTGATGAGGAAGCTGTTGGCCTTGGCGTGGAACAGGCAGGTCGGGTGGAACTGGAAGAACTCCAGGTTCGCCACGCGCGCGCCCGCCCGGTAGGCCATCGCGACGCCGTCGCCGGTCGCGACGTCCGGGTTGCTGGTGTACTTGTAGACCTTGCCCGCGCCGCCGGTCGCCAGCACGACCACCCGGGCGCGGATGGTGTCGACGCGGGCGGCCTCGACGTCCAGGACGTAGGCCCCCACCACCTGCACCGGCCCACCCCGGCGAAGGTGCTTGGCGGTGGTGATCAGGTCGACGGCGTGGTGGTTCTCGAGCACCTCGATGTCGGGGTGCGCGCCCACCGCCTCGACCAGGGCGCGCTCGATCTCCTGCCCCGTGATGTCGCCCGCGTGCAGCACCCGCCGGTGGCTGTGACCGCCCTCGCGCCCCAGGTCGTAGTGCCCGGCGGCGTCGCGATCGAAGGCGACCCCCCAGTCGATCAGGCGCTGGATCGCGGGGGGCCCCTCCTCGACGCAAAGCCGGACGACGTGCTCCTTGCACAGCCCCGCGCCCGCCACGAGGGTGTCGCGCACGTGGTCGTCGAAGCTGTCGTCGTCGGCCAGCACGCTCGAGATGCCGCCCTGGGCATAGCGCGTGTTGGCCTCGGCGCAGGCCCGCTTCGTCACGACGAGCACGCTGCCGTGGCGCGCGGCGTCCAGCGCCAGCGACAGCCCGGCGATGCCGCTGCCGATCACCAGCACGTCCACCGCGCGCTGCGTCATGCCGTCCCCTCCACCTCGTCATGGCCGCGCCGCTTGCGATCGAGCGCGGCGAAGAAGGCGCGGAAGTAGTCCAGCGCGCTCGTCACGCTGAAGAACACCGATCCGACCATCACCCAGATGCCCACCACGTTGAAGTCGATCCGCGCGGTGTGCAGGCCGACGAAGTTCACGTCGTAGGGGTAGTGGATGACCAGGCACAGGATGCCGATCATCTGCAGCGCCGTCTTGATCTTGCCGCCTTTGCCCGCGGCGATGACCAGGCCCTCGCTCGACGCGATGGCGCGCAGGCCGTTGATCGTCATCTCGCGCGCGAGGATGACCACCACCAGCCAGCCGGGCACGCGGTGCAGCGCGACCAGCATCACCAGCATCGCCATGACGATCAGCTTGTCGGCGAGGGGGTCGAGGAACTTGCCCATCACCGTCACCAGGCCCTGCTTGCGGGCCAGGTAGCCGTCGAAGTAGTCGGTGATGGTGGCGGCCGAGTAGATCCAGCCGGCGATGACGCAGTCGACCGGCTCGCCGCGCCAGATGAACAGCATGACGAGCGGGATGCCGACGATCCGCAGCATCGTGAGCATGTTGGGGAGGTTGAAGAGCTCCTCCCGCAGGGTTGCCCTCATGGCGTGTCGGCGACCGGCAGCTGCTTCTGGTAGGCGTAGTAGGCGTTCAGGACGCGGCGGACGTACTCGGCGGTCTGCTGATAGGGGATGCCCCCGACGCGATCGACGGCGCCCCCGCCCGCGTGGTAGGCGGAGAGCGTCAACACCAGATCGCCGTCGAACTTGTTGGCCAGGATGCGCAGGAAGCGCGCCCCGCCGTAGATGTTCTGCACGGGGTCGAAGGCGTCGGCCACCCCCATGTCGGTGGCGGTGCCGGGCATCAGCTGCATCAGCCCCTGGGCGCCCTTGTCGCTGACCACCGTGGGGTCGAAGCCGCTCTCGACCTTCATGACCGCCCACACCAGCGCCTGCGGCAGACCGTAATGATCGGCCGCGCCGCGCACGTGGGTGGCGAAGCGCTGAGCCCGGGCCGAGGGGGTCGTGGCCCCGCGCGTGGCCCGCCGCGCCGCGCGCTTGGCGCGCGGGGCGGGACGGGGCGCGTCGTCCCGCACGTGGTGCAGGATGCGCGCGCCCTTGCGCGGCGTGGTGGTGATGGTGACCTCGCCGTTCTTGTCGACGACCGTGTACAGGTCGGCGGCCGCCGTCGCGGGCAGCACGAGCAGGGCGAGCAGGGCGGGGACGGCGAGACGCATCGCTCCCCTTCTTAGCACAGAGTGGCGGGGATGGGGGCAGTCGCGTGCCGCGGCCTCACTGCGCGGCGCAGAAGCCCGCCTCGGCGCAGTCGCTGTCGGCGCAGTCGACGTCGCCGTCGCCGTCGTTGTCCCACTGATCACCACAGAAGCCTGCCTCGGTGTCGTCGCACACGCCGACGAACCGGTTGCGGCTGCAGGAGAAGTCGTCGCAGTCGACGTGGCCGTTGCCGTCGTTGTCCACCCCGTCGCTGCAGGCGCGATCCGAGTTCTCCTGCACGCCGCACACGGTCACGAAGGGGCTGCGGCTGCAGCTGAAGTCGTCACAGTCGACGAACCCGTTCTCGTCGTCGTCCATTCCGTTGCTGCACGCTTCGTCACCGGCCTCGCGGGGCGCGTCGCACACCGTGACGGCCGGGTTGGCGAGGCAGTGGCGATCGTCGCAGTCCACGTCGCCGTCGCCGTCGTCGTCGACGCCGTTGTCGCACAGCGCGTCGCCGGTCTCGAAGTCGGCGGGGTCGAAGGGCGGGGGCAGATCCTCGGGGGGCACGCCGCTGTCGCCCGGCGGCAGGCCGCCGTCGCCCGGCGGGACACCGCCGTCGGCCGGCGGGACACCGCCGTCGGCCGGGGGCGCGCCGCCGTCGGCCGGGGGCGCCCCGCCACACACCGACGCCGCCGCGCAGTCGTCGTCGTCGCAGTCGATCTTGCCGTCGCGATCGTTGTCGAGCCCATCGAGGCAGAAGCCCGCCTCGTCGTCGCGGCACACGCTCACCAGCGCGCTGCGGCTGCAGCCGAAGTCCTCGCAGTCGACGAAGCGGTTGCCGTCGTTGTCGATCCCGTCGCTGCAGAGGACGTCGCTGGCCTCGCCGTCGCAGACGGTGACCCAGGGGTTCTGCGAGCACGAGAAGTCGTCGCAGTCGGTGAAGTCGTTGCCGTCCTGGTTCACGCCGTCGCTGCACAGGGCGTCGCTGTTCTCGCGCGCGCCCGGGCACACGGTCACGTTCGGGTTGTAGGTGCAGTGGCGGTCGTCGCAGTCGATCCGGCCGTCGCCGTCGTCGTCGACGCCGTTGCTGCAGCGCTCGTCGCCGGTCTCGTGGAACTCGCCGGTCAGCGGGGGGATGTCGCCGATGGGCGGCCGCACGCCGCCGTCGGTCTGCGGGCCCGGCCCGCCGCCGCACGCCGCGGCCACGTCGCAGTCGGGATCGTCGCAGTCGGTCATGCCGTCGCCGTCGTTGTCGACGTCGTCGAGGCAGAAGCCCGCCTCGCCCTCGGCGCAGGCGCTGACCAGCGCGTTGCGGCTGCACCCGAAGTCGTCGCAGTCGGCGAAGCCGTTGCCATCGTTGTCGAGGCCGTCGCGGCACAGGGCGTCGGTGTTCTCGCCGGGGCAGACCGACACCCAGGGGTTCTGCGAGCAGGAGAAGTCGTCGCAGTCGACGAAGCCGTTGCCGTCGTCGTCGACGCCGTTGCTGCAGGTGTCGTTGGTGCGCTCGCCTGGCGCGTCCTCGCAGACGGTCACCGCCGGGTTGTAGGTGCAGTGGCGGTCGGCGCAGTCGGTGAAGCCGTCGCCGTCGTTGTCGAGGCCGTCGCTGCAGAGTTCGTTGCCGGTCTCGTTGCCGCTCGGCCCGCCGGGCCCGCCGCCCGGCCCGCCCCCGGGGCCGCCGCCCGGGCCCATGTCGAGGCCGGGGCAGGCGCTGCGGGCGCCGCTGCAGCTGGGGTCGTCGCAGTCGATCTGCCCGTCCTGGTCGTTGTCCAGGCCGTCCGAGCAGGCCACGTTGCCCTGCTCGGGCTCGGTGTTCCCGCCGCCGTCGCGCCCCTCACAGCCGACCGCGCCCACCAGCGCGGCCACCATGATCCAGCGCATCGTCTCGTGGCGCATGTCGCCCTCCAGATGCGAAAAAACCCTCCCCGCGGACGAGGAGGGTTCGGGTGGCTTCGCAGGGACTTGAACCCCGAACCTAGCGGTTATGAGCCGCTCGCTCTAACCAGTTGAGCTACGAAGCCGAAGCGGCGCGGAAGCTAACAGAGGTGCCGACGACGGCGCAAGCGAATTTGGCGCGGGCGCGCCGACCAGAAAGTCGCGGCCGATCGGCCTGCGCGCTTGCGCCAGGGATCACACCGTCCTACATTGGGCGATACGCCCGCACGCCGGAGGATCTGGTCATGCGCACCCGCCTGGTGAACCCCTGGTTCGTGTTCGCGCACGTCGTCGCGCTGCACGCCGTGGTGCTGTGGTTCATCGGGCCGGGGCAGGACGGGCCGGCGCTGGGCGCGCCGGTCGTCGAGGCGCCGACCGAGGATCCGCTGCTGACCGAGCAGGCCGTCGCCGAGGGCGCCCTGGCCCCGGCGGCGCCCGCCTTCGAGGTGCCGGCCCTGCGCCCGGGCCCGCTGGATCTGAGCCGGGTGTACGCGGACGACGGCCACATCCTGGCCGATCTCGACCACGACTGGACCGCCGAGCTGACCACCGACGCCGCGCTGCAGGCGGCGGCCAGCCGCGCGCTCGATCGCGCCAAGGTGCCCTTCGGCGCCGTCGTCGTGCTCGATCCGAAGTCGGGCGACGTGCTGGCGATGGCCGATCGCTACGACGAGCGGCACCCGGTGGCCCCGGCCCTCGATCCCGAGGGCCCGCCGCATCTGGCCCTGCGCGCCCTGGCGCCAGCGGCCAGCGTCTTCAAGATGGTCACCGCCGTGGGGCTGCTCGAGGCGGGCGTCTCGCCTCGGCGCGCCTACCCCTACACCTCGGCGCGCCGCCGCGTGTACGCGCAGCACCTCGAGGCGCCGGGGCCGGGGGCGCCCACCGCCGACATGGGCGACGCGCTGGCGCACAGCAACAACAGCTACTTCGCGCGGCTGGCCGACGCGCACCTGCCCCGCGAGGCGCTCGACGCCCTGGTGCGGCGGGTGGGCTTCAACCGCGTGGTGCCCTTCCCGCTGCTGACCGACGCGAGCACCGCGCAGGTGCCGCGCAACGCGCTCGAGCGCGCGCGCATGGCGGCGGGCTTCTGGCACGATCGGCTGACCCCGCTGCACGCGGCGCTCTTGGCCTCGGCCATCGCCACCGACGGCACGATGCCGACGCCCCGCCTGGTGAAGCGCCTGCGCACGCCGGACGGGCGCACCGTCGACGCCCCGCAGCGTGGGCCCTTCGCCACCGCGATGGCCCCCGCGCACGCCAAGGCGCTGCGCGGCATGCTGGCCGAGACGGTGGCGCGCGGCACCGCCCGCCGGGCCTTCTCGAAGTGGCCCCGCGAGCTGCGCGACGTGAAGGTCGCCGGCAAGACGGGCACGCTGGCCATCCGCGAGCCCTACACCCACTACACGTGGTTCGTCGGCTTCGCCCCGGTCGACGATCCGCAGGTGGCCATCGCGGTCATGGTGGGCAACGGCGAGCTGTGGTGGCAGAAGGCGCCGGACGTCGCCCGGGTGGTGCTCGAGGCCTGGTTCGAGGCCCGCGCCGAGCACGCCGTCGCGACCCGGTGACCCCGCCCTGCGCGCACCCCCGCGCTCAATTTGCCCGCCCTCGGGACCGTTGGTAAGGTGGCCGACGTGCGGGTCCGGTGGGTCGCCGGGCTCGAACTGAATACTGCGCGCTTCGGGAGAGACGATGTCGATCCGGGCGATCGACCGAGCGAGCTCCGGGTTGCAGCTGGCGTCACGCCGGCTGGAAGCGTCGGCGCACGACTCGGCCAACGCCCTCACCGACGGGTTCCGCCGGGTCGACGTGACCGGCGCCGAGGCCGCAGCGGGCGGCGTCACCCCCCGGGTGACGACCGCTCCAGCCGACGCGCCGTCCGCTGATCCGGTGGCGGACGTGGTCGCTCGAAAGACCACGGCCGTCCTCTACCGAGCCAACCTCGCGGTGGTGAAGGCCGCCGACGAGATGACCGGCCAGGTGGTGGACCTCGTCGGCTGACCCTGCGGGCGGCCTGCCCCCGGCGTCGACCTCGACTCTCCCGAACGCGGGAGACGCATGAACGCGACGCGCCTCATCGCAGCGCTGCTGCTCTGGTCGTTCGCCCTGCCCGCCGCGGCTCAGACCCCGCTGGTGGACGGCGCGTTCACCCCCCGATCGGCGGACAACGATCCCGATCTGGTGGTGGTGCGCGAGCGCTTCGATCCGGCGACCAACCAGCAGAGCCTGTACCTGCGCCTGCACGACGGCGCGCGCGACTTCCAGTCGATGTCGGGCGAGCTGCTGCTGACCGGGGCGACGGTGGCCGAGGTGCTGTGGCGCGCCGACGATCTGGCCGCCTCGGACGCGCGCTGGGGTCTGCCGGGGCTGGACTACAGCGCCGGCGGCGCGGCCCGCGGCCTCGAGGGCGATCCCTTCACCAACCGGCCCGCGCGCGGCGAGGATCTCGACCTGCTCGACGTGTCGCCGCAGCGCGTGCGCTTCTGGTTCGGCAGCCGCGCCGACATCGACGAGGTGCGGGTGATCGTCCAGTACCCCCCCACCCTGGGCAACACGCGCTTCTCGGTGCGCCTGTACCACGCGCGCCGCCCGGATCCGGCCGGCCTGCCGCTGAGCACGGACGGCGGCATCCAGATCGGCGCCCTGTTCGACATCGTGCCCGACGACGGCGACTACTCCGAGGTGTTCGAGGTCGAGGACGTCAAGCTGCGCGTCGAGGACGTCGACATCGTCGAGCGCAGCCTCGATCTGGGGCAGGTGGAAGAAGGCGGTGGGCTGGCCGGCCCCCGGCAGTTCCTGGTCGACAACGACTTCGGGGGCGTCGACTTCGATCAGGACAACGGCTTCGATCTCAACGGGGTGATCACGCCGATCCCCACGTCGGGCGCGGTGGAGCAGCTGCGCTGGACCACCGAGGGGCTCGCGAGCGAGACCTTCGAGGGCGACGTGATCGCGCCCGAGCACGTGCGCGTGGACGGCCTGCCGGCGTCGCTGGCGCGCGGTAGCCGCGCGCCGGTACAGGTGACGGTGGACGTGCCCGCCGAGACCCCCATCGGGGTGTACCGGGGGCGCATCACCGTCTACGAGGACAACAGCCTCGACGACATGCTGGGGCGGGACGAGCCCAACGACTCGGTCATCGTCACGGTGGTGGTGGGGACGCCGCCGGACGGGGGCATCGACCTCGGGCCGCCGGACCTGGGCGTGCCGGACGTGGGGGTGGACGACGTCGGCGTGGACGCCGGGATCGACGCGCGGCCGGACGCCGCGCCCGACCTCGGGGCGGACGCGGGCGGCGACGCGACGGCGGACCTCGGCGATCCCGGCGCCCCCGATCTGGGCGGTGACCTGCGCGACGGGAACGCCGGGCCCGAAGCGGGCGCGCCCTTCGACCTGGGCTCGCCCCGCGGCGGCGCGCTCGGCTGCGACGCGGCCGACGGGCGCGGCTGGCCCTGGCCGCTGCTGCTGGCGGCGCTGGCCTGGCCGGCCCTGCGGCGGCGGTGGCGCCCATGAGGTGGCTCGCCCTGCTCTTGCCGCTGCTGCTGGCCTCGCCCGCGGGCGCGCAGGGGAACGCCCGGCGCTTCTACCCGTCGCCGGCGCTGTCGCCCTACCTCACGCTGGACGGCAGCCACACGCAGGGCGACGGCTCGGCGGCCGCCAGCCTGCTGCTGGGCTACGAGCGCCGCCCGCTGATCTTCTACAAGAACGGCCGGCGCACGGCGGACATCGTGGCCTACCGCGCCGCCGCCGACGTCACCGGCGTCTTCGGGCTGACGCCCTGGATCGACGTCGGGCTGACCCTGCCCCTGGTGCTGTCGCAGGACGGCCGCACCGTGCAGACCGGCGGCGACCTCGAGAGCTTCGCGCTGGGTGATCCCGGCCTGGCGCTGAAGCTCGAGCTGCTCGACAAGCTCGAGGTGGGCGTGGGCCTGGCGTTGGTGGCCCACGCCACCCTGCCCTTCGGCGACGCGACCGCGCTGACCGGCGAGGAGAACGCGACGCTGGCCGGGCGGGTGGCGCTCGAGGTGCCCTGGGGCGATCGCTTCGATCTGGCCGTGAACGCCGGCTACCGCGCCCGCGAGGCGACGCCGCTGGACGACGTGGTGCTCGACGACGAGCTGCTGCTCGGGCTGGGCGCGAGCCTCCGCGTGACGCCGGCCTTCGCGCTGGTGGCCGAGCTGAACGCGGCCACGCCCGTCGACGACCTGTTCGGCTCGACCGAGACCTCGCCGGCCGACGTCAACGGCGGCGTGCGGCTGCACCTGTGGCGCGGCCTGCAGCTGGTCGCGGGCGCCGGCGCGGGGCTGAACCCGGGCTACGGCTCGCCCACGTTCCGGCTGTTCGCGGGCGTCGAGGCCGCGCCGCGCCGCCACGACTTCGACGGCGACCGGGTGGCCGACGGCTGGGACGACTGCCTCGAGGTGCCCGGCGCGCCCGATCACGGGGGTTGCCCCGCGCCGGTGGCGCAGAAGAAGCCGCCGAAGGTGCCGGTGGCCGACGCCGACGGCGATCGCGTGCCCGACGATCTCGATCAGTGCCCGCGCCTGCCCGAGGACCGCGACACGTTCCGCGACGACGACGGCTGCCCCGACGGGGACAACGATCTCGACCTGATCGCCGACGCCTACGACGCCGATCCGGTGGGCGCCGAGGACTGGGACGACTTCGAGGACGCCGACGGGGTGCCCGATCTCGACAACGATCGCGACGGCGTGGCGGACTTCCGCGACGGCTGCCCCAACGAGCCGGGCGGGCGCGACGGCTGTCCGGGCAGCCCGCCGCTGGATCCGGCGACGCTGGCCGACGGGCCCGGCTTCGAGCGCCCCGGGGGGCCCGACGCGCCCTGGCTTCTGGGGCAGACCATCCACCCGGCGCGGCCGATCCTGTTTCAGTTCGCCAAGCCCGAGCTGACCCCCGAGATGGCGCCGGTGATCGCGGGCCTGGCGGCCTTCCTCGCCGAGAACCCGACGGTCGGGCCGGTCGAGGTGGGCGTGCACGTCGACGCGATGGGCAGCCGCCGGTGGAAGCACTGGCTGTCCAACCGGCGGGCCTACACCATCGTTCAGGCGCTGGTGGCGTACGGCGTCGACCCTCGGCGGCTGGTGCCGCGGGGCTACGGCCCCGAGATGCCGGTGGCCACCAACGACACCAAGGAGGGGCGCGCGAAGAACCGGCGGGTCGAGCTGCGGGTGCTGTCGCCGGTGGAGCAGGCGGGGCCGAAGCGCGCCGGGGGCCGTCGCGCGGCGCCGCTGCCGCCACCGCGGGACACCTGGGACACGCCGGGCGCGGTCATCTTGCGGCCCGACCGCCCCATCGTCTTCGTCGTGCGCAACCACCGCCTCACCCCCGAGGCGGCGCCGCTGGTCGACGCCCTGGCCGAGCGCCTGAAGGCCAACCCCGCCTGGCGACGCGTCGAGGTCGGCGTGCACACCGACGGGCTGGGTGATCTGCGCTGGAAAGCGAAGCTGAGCCTCGAGCGCGCCCGGGCCGTCAAGGCGGCGCTGGTCGAGCGCGGGGTCGAGGCCGAGCGGCTGGTGCCGCGCGGCTACGGCGCGACGCGGCGCCTGCGACCCGACGACACGAAGGCCGATCGCGCGATCAACCGCCGGGTCGAGCTGACGGTGCTCGAGAACGGCGGGCTGTCGACCCTGGCCCCCCGGAGGCCGCGATGAGCCGCGCGCGTCTGCTGGTCGCGCTGGGCGCGGTGAGCCTGCTCGCGGCGCCGGTGGCCGCGCAGCCGACGCCGGACGCCGGCGTGCCGCGCATCCGCATCCGGCTGACGCCGGCCGATCTGGGCATGGAGGACGACGGCGACTCGCCCGGCCCCGACGAGGAGCAGCCGCGCGGGCGGCCCATCCGCCTGGACGATGGGCCGCCGGAGCCGCCGCCCGAGCGCGGTCGCCCGGTGCGCGTCGACGAGGATCTCGAGCCGCCGCCGGCGCCCTCGGCCCCCGCGCCGGTGGGCCCACCCGCGCCGCCGGCGGGCCCGGCCGATCCGGCGGCGGCGCCACCGGCGCGGGTGCGGCCGCGGCGCCCGAAGAAGCGGCGCCGCGACTGGAAGCCGCTCGAGGGCACCGGCGAGGCGGGGGGGCGCAAGACCAAGTGGGGCGTGGTCGAGACGGTCACGCCGCGCGAGGCCGCCCAGGCCCGCGGCACGGCGGGCGGCGAGGAGATCGAGTTCGCGCGACGGGTGCGGTTCAACCACGACTCGATCACCTTCGCCGCGGACGCCGGCGAGGCGCTGCAGGAGGTGGTCGACCACCTGCAGGCCAGCCCCGAGATTCGCCTGCTGCTGATCGAGGGCCACACCGACCAGACCGGCACGCTGCGCTACAACCAGAAGCTGAGCGAGGCGCGGGCCAGCGCGGTGCGCGAGGCGCTCATCCAGCGCGGCGTCGCGCCGGAGCGGCTGGTCGCCTACGGCTACGGCGAGACGCGGCCGGTCTCGCACGACCGCGCGCAGAACCGCCGGGTGCTGTTCCGGCTGGTCGAGGGGGATCGCCGCGCGCTGATGCGGCGGGCGGCGTCCGAGTGGGGGCAGGCCGCCGCCGTGGGGCTGTGGGGCGACGCCGACTGGGTGACGACGCCGCAGACCGACGCCGATCACGAGGACGACGACGGCGCGGCGCCCGCCGAGGACAGCCTCGCCTGGCAGGCGGTGACGGTGAAGGCCCAGTTCGGCGAGGGCACCGACCTGCGCACCGGCCCGGGCGCGCACCTGCTGCTGCGCCTGCCCGATCTGACGCGGGTGATGATGCAGCCGGACACGCGGCTGCGCCTGAGCAAGATCTTCTACGACCGCGCCGGCAAGACCTACATCGCGCTGCGCGTGCGGCAGGGGGCGGTGACGGTGATGGCCAACCCGCTGGAGCGGGGCGCGTCGCGCACGCTGGTGTCCTATGCCGGGGGCAGCGTCGAGACGATCGCCGCCGACTTCGCCCTGGCCGTGTCGGGCGAGGGCCAGGGGCGGGTGACCGTCGATCGGGGGCGGGTGCAGGTGGCCACCGGCGGGCCGGCGTCGACGGCGGTGGCGCAGGGGCAGGCGCTGGCGCTGGGTGAGGCGGCCGAGCCGCGGGGGCGGCTGCGCGCGCCGGTGATCGTCGGGCCCTTCGAGGGCGCCTTCCCCGGCGCCCCGACCCTCACCTGGCAGCCGGTGGACGAGGCGGTGCGGTACGCCGTCGAGGTGGCCCCCGAGGTCGACTTCTTCCAGACGGTGGCGCGGGGGCTGGTGGACACGCCCAGCTATACGCCGGACGGCCTGGGTGAAGGGGCCACGTGGTACTGGCGGGTGCGGGCGCTGGACGCCGAGGGCGTGCCGGGGATGAGCTCGCGCATCCATGCCTTCCAGACCACCGCGCCGCCGCCGCCCGCGGCCCCTCGAGGCGAGCCGGCGACGGCGCAGGCGGCGCCCGTCGAGGCGCCGGCCGCCCCGCCCTGACGCGCGGACTCAACCCTGGGCTTCGGCGGCCTCGAGCGCGGCGGTCGACTGCTCCCAGGTCGCGTAGGCCGCGGCCAGCTCCGCCTCGACCTCGCCGACCCGCTTCGCGACCCGCGTCACCTGCTCGGCGTCACCGTAGTGGGCCGGATCGGCCTGCTGGGCGTGCAGCGCGCTCAGCTCCTCCTCGAGCGCGGTGACGCGCGCCTCGGCCCGCGTGGCGGCCTGGCGCAGGCCGCGCGTGGCGTCGGCCAGCTTCTTGCGCGCCTCGGCCTCGGCGCGCTTCTGGTCCTTCGACTTGCGCCGGCGCACGCCGTCGTCGTCGCCGCCGCCCCAGTCGATGCTGGGCGGGGGCGCCGCGGCCGCCGTCGGGATCGGCTTCGGCGCGGGGGCCGCCGGCTGGGGCCGCGGCTTGCGGTGCGCCTTCTTCTCGTGATGCAGCGGCAGCGGCTCCGGCCGATCGCCGCGCGCCACGCGCGCCTGGTACTCGCTGTAGGTGCCGACGAAGGGCGTCACGCGCCCGTCCCGCACCTCCCAGACGTGGTCGACCACCGCGTCGATGAAGTGCCGGTCGTGGCTGATGAGCACCACGGTGCCGGTGTACTCGGCGAGCGCCTGCTCGAGCACCGCGCGGCTGGCCATGTCGAGGTGGTTCGTCGGCTCGTCGAGCAGCAGCACGTTGGCCGGCGTCAGCAGCATCTTCACCAGGGCGAGCCGGTTCTTCTCGCCGCCGCTGAGCACCGCCACCTTCTTGCCGCAGTCGGTCTCGTCGAAGAGGAAGGCGCCGAGCACCGAGCGCACCTTCGTCGGCGACAGCCCCTCGACGTCGGCCAGCGCCTCTTCGAGCACCGTGCGCCGGACGTCGAGCACCTCGACCTGATGCTGCGCGAAGTAGTACAGCCGCGCCTGGAAGCCCAGGCGGCGCTCGCCCTTCTGGTAGGGCGTGACGCCGGCGAACAGCTTGAGCAGCGTCGACTTGCCGGCGCCGTTCGGCCCGACCAGCGCCACCGACTGGCCGCGCAGCAGCTCGCAGTCGAGGCCGGCGTAGACCTCCATGTCGCCGTAGGCCTTGCGGATGTCCTCGAGCTCGAGCACCACCCGGCCGCTCTTCTGGGGCTCGGGCAGCGAGAAGCTGATCGTGCGCTCGCTGCGACCGGTGTCGATGCGCTCCATCTTCTCGAGCGCCTTCACCCGGCTCTGCACCTGACGCGCCTTGCTGGCCTTGGCCCGGAACCGCGTCACGAAGCGCTCGAGCTCGGCCACGCGTCGCGCCTGGTTCTTCGCGCGGCGCTCGAGCAGATCGCGCTGCTGCTCGGCCTGCTCGAGGTAGCTGTCGAAGTTGCCGGTGAAGACGTTCAGCTCACCGGCCGCGAGCTCGGCGATGTGCGTGGCCAGCCGGTTGAGGAACCAGCGGTCGTGGCTGATGAACACCAGGCTGCCGGGGAAGCTCTGCAGGAAGGTCTCGAGCCAGACGACGCTCTCGAGATCGAGGTGGTTGGTGGGCTCGTCCAACAACAGCACGTCGGGCTGCTGCAAGAGCAGCCGCGCCAGCACCACGCGCATCTGCCAGCCGCCGCTGAGCGTCCCGCAGTCGCGATCGAAGTCGTCGCCGCGGAAGCCGAGGCCCTGCAGGATCTCCTCGACCCGGTTCTCGACGGTGAAGCCGCCCATCTGCTCGAAGCGCGCCTGCACCGCGCCGTACTCGGCCATCAGCCGCTCGAGCTCGGCGCCGGACGCCTCGGCCAGCGCGTGCTCGAGATCGCGCACCCGCTGCCCCACCGCCAGCACCCGCTCGAGGCCCTTTCGCGCCTCGTCGCGCACGGTCGTGCCGGCGAGCGTCGCGACCTCCTGCGGCAGGTACCCCAGCGTCGTGCCCTTGGCGACGCGCACCTCGCCGCCGTCGGGGTGCACCTGCCCCATGATCATCTTGATCAGGGTGCTCTTGCCCGCGCCGTTGGGGCCGACGAGGCCCACGCGCTGCCCCGGCTTGATGTGCCACGACAGCCCCTCGAACAGCGTCTGCGGTCCGAAGATCTTCTCGATGTCGTTGAGGTGGATCACGGGGTTCTGCTCACGAGCCGTTGGTGGTCGGTCCGACCGGCTGTCAGCGGTCAGCAGTCAGCTGTCAGCCGGGCCCCGTACGCCGTGCCGAGCACGGAACCGCTCGGCAAGCTCGGGGCGCCGTGTTGCCGGGCACGAGGTCCAATCGCCGCGACGGAGCTGAAAGCTGACCGCTGAGAGCTGATAGCCCGGCCATCCTGGCGGGGCGTGCGGTGGACCACCTTGTTCGAATGCACCCGATCACGGGTGGGGCGGCGCTCGGTTCAGGCGTCGCGGCCGGCGAGCTGCACGGCGGCGCGGGCGGCCTCGACGCGGGCGCGGGGCTCTTTGTCGGCCAGCCCCTGCAGCGTCGCCTCGAGCAGCGCGCGCGGGCCGTAGGCGCCCACCGCGGCGTAGGCCACCGCGCGCACCGCGCCGTCCGCGTGCTGCAGCGCCTGCCGGTACGTCGGCACCGACTCGGCCTTGCGCACGGCCGCCAGCGCCGCCAGCGCGGTCGCCGAGGTGTCCGCGTGCGGGCTCTTCTCGAACAGGGTCAGCAGCCGGATGGCCGCCTTGTCACCGCCGCGCGTCTTCAGCGCCTCGACCGCGAAGGTGCGCTGGGCGTCGTCGCCCTTCTCGGCGATCAGCTGGATGGCCTCGACCGGCACCTTGGCGTCCTGGCCCAGCGCCTCGACCTGGTCGGGCCGCAGCCACTGGATGGCCGCGGGCATCATCGCCAGCGAATCCTTCGGCTCGAGCGTCAGCAGCGCGTGCAGCGCCAGGAAGCGCACGTCGAGATCGGGATCGCGCCGCAGCAGCCCCAAGAGCTGCGCCGCCTTCGGCTTCTGCGTCGCCGCGATCGCCTTCGCGGCCGCCGTCTTCAGCTCGGTGTCGCGCGCCGTCACGAAGAACTGCAGGGGATCGAGGATCTCGGGCGTGCCGATGTTGGCAAGCGCCTCGATCAGCACCAGCTTCACGGCGTTGTCGGGCTCGCGCCGCAGGAAGTCCGCGATGCGGGCCTCGTCGCCCGGCTTGGCGACCGCGGCGATGCCCTTGGCGGCCGCCAGCCGCACCTCGGTCTGGCCCTCCTTCATGGCGGCCTCGAACACCGCCACGCTGGGGCGGTGCTTCAGCTCGGTCAGCGCCGCCATGGCGCGCATGCGCAGCGGGCGCCGATCGCCCCGCGCCGCCTCTTGCAGGATCTCGAAGACGGCCGGCTCGCCCTTGGCGGCCGCCCACTGCCGCAGCCAGTCGTAGGCCGCGTCGGCCTGCTCTTCGTTCTGGTTGGTCAGGATGTACTCGCGCAGCTTGCCCAGCACCGTCAGGTCGCGGCTGTGCGCGAGCCCCTCGAAGGCCAGCACCTTCGACCACGGCTTCTGGTACTTCAGGCCCGCCAGCAGCGTGCGCGTGACCTTGTCGACCTGCCCGCGGCCGGCCAGCACCACCGCGATGCGCAGGCGCTCCTCGAACTCGGCCGACTTGTCGTAGGTCTTCTCGAGATCGCGCTCGAGCTTCTTCGCCGCGCGCTTGTCGTCGATGCGGATCAGCACCCCGCGGGCGAGGCGGCCCAGCTGCCCCTCGTCGTTCATCGTGGCCAGGGCCCACTTCATCGCCACCGGATCGTCGAAGGTCTTCAGCGCCTCGAGCGCCTCGGCGTGCTCGGGCTCCGAGGGCTCCTCGGCCAGCCCCTTCTCGATCACGTCCCAGGCCACCTTGCCGCCCTCGGCCAGCAGCTTGCCGCGCGCCGCCGCGCGGGCCTCCGGGCTGCCGTCGCGCGCGGCCGTCGAGACCCACCCGAGCCAGGCCTTCTTCTTCGTCTCGTGCGCGTCGAGCAGCCGATACCCAAGCGCGCGATCCGCCTCGTCGGCCGACTCGAGCAGCTTGGCGAGGGCCTTCTCGGCCTTCTTGCCCAGCGCCTTCAGCTTGCGGTCCTTGCTGGTGAGCGCCAGCTCGAGCGCCTTCTCGCGGATGACCGGATCGGCGTCCTCGAGGCCCGCCTCGATCGCCTTGACCGCGTCGTCGCCGCCGAGGGCCAGGCGCCCCTCGAAGACGGCGCGCCGCACCAGCGGATCGCTGTTGCCGGCCATCTCGTCGTAGACCGCGCGCGCCTGCGTCGCGACCTCGTCGACCGAGGGCAGGCCGTCGTCGGGGGCCTTCGCGGCCAGCGTGGGCGAGGCCAGCGCGAGCGCGAGGACCAGCAACGACAAGGGGGTGGTGCGGGCGACCGACATGGGGAACCTCCTCGTGGGCGCGAAGGCGATAGCACAGCGCTCGGGCGCCCATCAACCACCGCGACCGGCGCGGGTTGACAGGTCCGACGCGAGCTTGCGACGATCCGCGCGCCGTGCGGTGCGTCCGCTCGCTATCACGAGACCTGTCGAACACCTTGCGCATGCTCAACCTGCGAGACGGTCGTCGCCTCGGCACGACATCCCTCCCCCGTCCCCCGATCGGCCGCCTGCTCGCCGCCGCGCTGCTGGCGCTGACCGCGGCCGGGTGCGTCAACCCGTCGCTCGAGGCCGTCGCCGGCGTCGACTGCGTCACGGCGGCGGACTGCCCGGCCGAGCGCGCCTGCGTCGACGGCCGCTGCGGCGCCTGCGGCCCCGAGGTGTGCGACGGCTTCGACAACGACTGCGATGGGCGGGTGGACGAGGACTTCGACCTGCGATCCTCGGCCGAGCACTGCGGCGCCTGCGGGGCGGCCTGCGCCGGCGAGTGCGTCGACGGCGCCTGCGCCGTGCGCGACGCCGAGGTGGACGCGGCGCCCTGCGTGCCCGACGGCGACGAGCGCTGCAACGACGTCGACGACGACTGCGACGGGCAGATCGACGAGCAGGTGCTCAACGCCTGCGGGGCGTGCGGGCCGGTGCCCGACGAGGCCTGCAACGGGGCGGACGACGACTGCGACGGCCAGACCGACGAGGGGCTGCTGAACGCCTGCGGCGACTGCGGCGAGACGCCGGTCGAGACCTGCAACGGCGCCGACGACGACTGCGACGGCGAGGCCGACGAGGGGCTGTTGAACGCCTGCGGCGACTGCGGCGAGCCGCCGGTCGAGACGTGCAACGGCGAAGACGACGACTGCGACGGCACCACCGACGAGGGGCTGCTGAACGCCTGCGGCGCCTGCGGTGAGGTGCCCGTCGAGGCGTGCAACGGCGTCGACGACGACTGCGACGGCGCCACCGACGAGGACTTCCCCGGCGTGGGCGAGCCCTGCAGCGACGGCGTGGGCGCGTGCCGGCGCGAGGCCGTGGCCACCTGCACCGACGCCGGCGACGCGGTCGAGTGCTCGGCGCAGGCCGCCCCGCCGGCCGCCGACGAGATCTGCGGCAACGACCTCGACGACGACTGCGACGGCACCACCGACGAGGGCTTCCCCGGGCTGGGGCAGCCCTGCACCGTGGGCGTCGGCGCCTGCCGGGTGACCGGCACGTTCGTCTGCGACGCGGCCAACCCCGGCGCGGTGGTCTGCGATCGCGAGCCGCTCGCCGCCAGCGACGAGCTGTGCGATCTGCTCGACAACGACTGCGATGGGCGCGCCGACGAGGACTTCGACCTGCAGAACGATCCGGCCAACTGCGGCGGCTGCGCGGCGCTGGATCCGAGCTTCGCGTGCGCGCTCGACAACGCGGTGGCGGCGTGCGAGCGCGGGCTGTGCGCGATCGCCTCCTGCCAGCCGGGCTTCAGCAACGACGACGGCGACATCGACAACGGCTGCGAGTGCAACGCGGCGGCGATCGACCTGCCCGATCCCGACTTCGTCGACGCCAACTGCGACGGCGTCGACGGCGACGTCACCCGGGCGGTGTTCGTGGCGACGCGGGGCGGCGACGACGGCAACGACGGCAGCGTGGACGCGCCGGTGGCGACGATCGAGGCCGCGCTGGCCATCGCGACCCGCATCCGGCAACGGAGCGCGGTGCTGCTGGCCGAGGGGACCTACACGGTCGACGCGACGGTGACGGTCGACGTGCCGCTGACTTTGCACGGCGGCTATCGGTACGACGCGGGCGCGGCCGAGGGCCGGCGCTGGACGCGCGGGCCGCGCGCCGAGCACCCCACGACGATCCGGGCCGCCGACGGCGTGGTGCCCACCCTCCGGCTCGAGGGCGCGGGCGCCGCGCTGCTGATCGACAACCTGGTGGTCGAGGGCGGCGCCGCGCCGGATCCGGTCACGCTGAAGGCGAACCAGTGCGCGTCGCTCGATCTGCGCGACGCCGAGCTGCGGACGCCCGCCGCGGCGTCGGGCGACGACGGGGCGGCGGCGCCCCGGCTGATCGCGACCGCGACCGAGGGAGAGCGCGGCGAGGACGTGGGCAACTCGGGGGAGGGCGGGACGAACCCCGCGTGTCCCGAGGGCACGACCGGGGGCATCGGCGGCACCGGGGGCAATCAGATCGCCGAGCCCCGCGACGGCATGAGCGGCGAGGGCCCCGCCGGCGGTGAGGGTGGCCGAGCCGCCAACCGCCTCACCCCGGCCATCGAGGGTGGCCCGGCCCAGGCGCAGGGCACGCTCGGCGCGCAGTGCGCGCAGCCAGTCGAGGTCGTCCGGGTGGATCCCGACTCGTTCGCGCTGCTGACCGCGCTGCCAGCGCCAGCGACGGCCGGTCAGAACGGGTCGGGCGGCGGCGGGGGCGGCGGCAGCGTACTTGGAGGGTTGTCAGCTTTCGCCCGACGACCCTGCGCCGGGCGGTGGCGGAGGCGGAGCGGGCGGCTGCGGCGGGCAGCCCGGCGGCAACGGTCTTCCCGGGGGCGTGGCCGTCGGGCTGGTGGTCGCCGGGCCATGCGCGCTGACCGTGACGCGGTCGGTCATCGTCGTCGGACGGGGCGGCGACGGCGGCGACGGCGGACGCGGCGCCATCGGCGAGCGCGGCGCGCTGTTCGGCCTGGCTGCCATGGGCGGCGACATGCCCGCGGCCGCGGGCGGTCGCGGCGGCCAAGGGGGCTGCGGCGGTGACGGGTGCGGCGGCAACGGCGGCCACGTGATCGGCTTGGTCACCCTCGGCGAGGTCGCGGTGCAGCTCGACGAGGACAGCCGCATCGCCCTCGGTGTGGCCGGCGAGCCCGGGGTCGCCCCGGCGCCTCGCGCCGAGTGCGAGCACCCCACGCCGGCCGACGACGGGGCGCCCGGGCGGCAGGCCGAGCGCCTGTGCTGCGACGCCGACGGCGGCTGCAGCTTCGACGGCTGCCCCGCCCCCTGATCCCGCCTACTGGCTGGCGCCCAGCGCCGCGGGATCCAGCTTCTCGACGTAGCGCCGGACCAGGATGCCCTCGGCCTCGCCCAGCTTGGTGGGCATGACCACCTTCAGCGGGATGCGCTCGTCGTCGGCGCTGATCCACATGATGCCCTTCTTGGGCACCTCGTCCTTCAGCGACGCGCTGTTCACGAAGCCGCCGGTGACCAGGCCGCTCATCTCGAGGCGGAAGGCCTCGCGCCACCCGGTGGCCTCGGTCCACACCTTCTCGAGGCGCGTCACGTGCACCGAGATGAGGCGCTCCTTGGTGTTGGTCCAGGCGTAGAACTGGAAGCGCATGCCCGGCTTCAGGTCGAGCAGCCGCGCGCCGTAGGCCGCGTTGACCGTCTCGTACACCGGCCGCTCGGGCGTGAAGTTGCGCTCGAGCAGCTCGCCCTTCTTCTTGCGCACCTGCGCGATCAGCTTGTCCCGGTGGTCGAAGGTGGTGTGGTAGTCGAGCACCTTGCCGTTCTCGCGGGCGTAGAAGTCCGCCTTCACCGGCAGGAAGGTCTTCTCGTCGACCAGCACGACGATCTTGTCGTCGACCGGGTAGAACTTGTTGAGGAACTCGCTGCCCCGCACGAAGCCGGCCAGGGGCAGGACGGTGCGCCCCTTGACCTCGGTACGCTGGCCCACCGCCAGCACGACCTCGCCGGCGTCGGCGCCGAACATCTTCACGCGGAAGGCCAGCCGCTCGCCCTCCTGCAGCTGGGCGTCCCGCCGGGGGGGCAGCTCGTGCTCGATGGCCTTGCGCTGAGTCGGCCACCGCTGTCGCTTGTTCTTGGCTTTGGGCTTCTTCTTCGCGGCGTCCTTGGCGTCGGCGGCCCAGGCCGACTCACCGCCGGTCAACGCGACGGCGGGCACCGCCACCGCCATCGCCAACACCATCGTGCGTACGAGCCGGAACATGGTCACCTCCAACGAGAAAAAGTCGCCCGGCCGACGGGGGCCCGTCTCGGCGCATTCAAGCGGGGTCAGCCCGCGTCGCGCAGCGCGCCCTGGTCGGCGAGGTGGGCCCGCAGGTAGGCCACGCACGCCTCGACCGCCGGATCGGCCCCCAGATCGCCGGCGCGCACGGCCTGCTCGCACACGCGGCGCAGATCGCCCACGCGGGGCCCGGGCGCGACCCCGAGATCGCGGATGATGGCGGTGCCGAGCCCCTTCGGCACGACCGGACGCCGCGCGGCGTCGAGCGCCCGCACCTCGAGGATGCGGGTCTTCAGGCGGTGCAGCGTGTACATCGCCTCGCGTCGCCGGCCCGGGCGCTTGCTGGTGACGTCCGCCCGCGACAGCGCCAGCAGATCGTCGAGCAGCGGCCCCATCTCCTGGTCGAAGCGCCGGATGGCGGCGTCCGACCAGCTGCCGTCGAACAGGTTGGCGCGCAGGTGGTGCAGGACGAGGGCGTGCACGCGCTCGGCGAGGGGCGCCGGGAAGCGCAGCCGGGCGGCGATGCCCTCGACCATGTAGGCCCCGAGCTCGTCGTGGCGGAAGAAGTGGACCTTCCGCCCGGGCGCGTAGCTGCGGGTGTGCACCTTGGCCACGTCGTGCAGCAGGGCCGCCCACCGGATGCGCGGCACCGGCACGGCCTGCATCACGACCTGCCGGGTGTGCGCCCAGACGTCCTTGTGGTGGAACCGGCTGCTCTTGTGGAAGTCGATCAGCGCCGCCACCTCGGGCAGGGCGAAGTGCAGGATGCCCGTGCGGGCGAGCAGCTGCAGGGCGCCCGAGGGGCGACGCCCCACCAGCAGCCGCGTGAGGCCCTCGCGCAGGGCGTCACGATCCGCGCGCAGCACCTGCCCCGCGTCGTGGGTCAGGATCTCGACCAGCTCGGGCTCGAGGCGCACCCCCAGCTCGCTGGCCAGGGCGGGCACGTCGACGAAGAGCTCGGGCCGCGCGCCGAAGGCGTCGGCGTCGGGCACGCGCACGCGCCCGGCGCGCAGATCGGCCAGACCGTCGAGCGGATCGATCAGCCGCCCCTCGGCGTCCACGGCCATCGCGTCGACCGGCACGGCGCGGGCGCGCAGCGCGGGCTCGAGCGGGCCGTCGAGGGGTCGCACGCGCACGCCCTCGGCCTTCAGGTGCCCGGGCAGCGCGGCGTCCGGCTGCAGGGCGGGCCAGGCCGCGCGGCAGGCGGCGGCGTCGGCCTCGACCCACAGGACCGGCGGCTGGTGCAGGGTGGTGCCGCCGTGGGGCAGGCGCGCGGCGGCGCCGACCCAGGCCGGGCGGAGGGCGCGCAGCGGCGCGGGCATCGGAGGCAGGCGGACGATGGCCATCACGGGCGCAGGGTAGCCGAAAGGAAACGCGCGGACAACGCGCCGGGCGGCCGCGGTGACGCGGCCGTCGTCGCGTCAGGCGGCGCCGAGCGAGCGAGCGAGGTAGGCGTCGTAGCGGCGGCGGTAGCGGGGCGCGAGGTACTTGAAGCGGTAGCCGCGCACACGCTCGCCGCCGTCCCCCTCCCCTTCGTAGCGGAGCTCGCCCAGGGCGCGGATGAGGCCGGCGTCGCCGTCGGGCAGGCGGAACTGCAGCCACACGTGGCGCGGCGCGCCCCAGCCGCGGCCCGGCGTGCCGGTCAGCCGCAGGCCGTCGAAGCCGAGATCCTCGGTCACGCACAGGCAGTGCTGCTCTTCGCTGAGGATGTGATCCACGAACAGCTTCACCGGCACGCGCAACGCTTCACGACGCTCGTTCATGTGTCCCCCCGTGGTCGGCCCGTTTGGGCTACCACATGTAGGTACATGAACGAGATCGTGCGCGCAACGGTCTTTTGACCTACATGTGCGCCGACGTCAGTAGCGGACGATCAGCAGCACCTCGCCGGTGTCGCGCGTGCGCGCCCTGCTCAGGTCGGCCTGCAGCGCCGCGAAGCGGTCGAAGCGGCCGTTGCCGTCGACGATGGCCGTCAGCGCGAGGCTCAGCGGCACCGGATCCTCGCGCTGCCCGGCGGCGATGGCCGGCGCCAGGCGGTCGAAGGCCCGGGTGATCTCGTTGCACACCGTCTCGCAGTGCTCGGGCGCCACGAGGAAGACGAAGTCGTCGTCGCGCTGGTGGCCCAGGAACGCGCGCTCGTCCGCGTGTTCGCGCAGGACGTTGTGCACCAGCTCGGCCACGTGGGCCATCGTGCCGTGGCCCCACATGAAGCCGTAGCGCTCGACGGCGTCGCGCAGCCCCTGGATGTCGATGGCGCAGTAGGCGTAGGCCTCGCGATCGCGCATGCGGCCGTGCACCTCGCGCTGCAGCTCGCGCGCGCCGGGCAGCACGATCAGCGTGTCGATGCCGCGCCGCCGATCCTCGGCCAGGCGCGTGCGCACGCGCACCAGCAGGGCGCGCGGATCGTCGAGCGCGTCGAGGCGCTGCCCCCCGGCGAGCGCCGCCATGGGGCCCGCCTCGTCGGCGTGCGTGAAGAGCGCCGGCACCTCGGTGCCGGCGTCGCCGCGCACGCGCCCGAGCACCGGCTCGACCCCCTCGAGGCCCAGGTCGAGGATCACCAGATCGGGCAGCAGCGTCTCGATGCGCTGCAGCGCCTGGGCCGCCGAGCCGGCGCTGTAGGGCAGATAGCCCGCCGTGTCGAGGTGCTCGGCCGCCCAGGCGGCCCAGCCCGCGTCCCGGTCGACCACCAGCACGCGCATGCGCCGCCGCTGCCGCTGCCGGGCCAGCACGACGTTGAGCATGCTGGCCAGCACGATGGGATCGGGCGGCACCTCGATCACCAGGTCGACCGCGGGCGGCGCCGGGCTGCCCGTCGGCAACATGCCCACCACCGGCAGATCGTTGTGGCTCGCGAGCTCGGCCAGCACCGCGGGATCCGGGTGGCCCTCGACGTCCAGGTACACCGCCAGCGCCGGCGCGTGGCCGAGCACCTCGCGCTGCACCAGCGCGCCGTCCGGCCGCACCACGCGGACCGCGAAGTCCATGGCCAACAGCAGCGCCTTCAGCGCGAGGCCCTCGGGCTCGTCGGGGCAGACCACCAGCAGGGGCTGACCGTCCGTCTTCGCCGGCCCCGAGGGCGCCTCGCCCAGCGACTCGCGCTCGACGCCGGGCACCGGCGCCGAGGGCAGGCTGAAGACGAAGGTGGTGCCCTCCCCGCGCCCGCTCTCGACCCAGATCTCACCGCCGTGCCCGCGGATGATGTTGCGGCAGATCGACAGCCCGAGGCCGGTGCCGCCGATCGACCGCCGGTCGTGCAGCGCCGCCTGCTCGTACTTGTCGAAGATGCGGTCGAGATCGCGGTCGTCGATCTCCTCGCCGGTGTTGTGCACGGCGACGAGGTACAGCTCGGGCGCGGTGAAGGTGTTGAACACCGAGACCCGCACCAGCCCCTCGGCCGGGGTGAACTTGAAGGCGTTCGACAGCAGGTTGTTCATCACCTGCCCCAGGCGATCGGGATCCGCCTGGCAGTACAGCCCCTCGAGCAGGCACTCGAAGCGCAGGTCGACGCCCTTCTCGAGCGCCACCGGCTCGAAGCGCCGCACCGAGTCGCCGACCACCTGCTCGAGGTTCACCGGCGTCAGCGCGAGCGGCATCTTGCCCTTCTCGAACTTCGCGAGGTCGAGCAGGTCGTTGAGGATGTGGTTGATCTTGACGCACGAGTCCTTCGCCATGTCGACGTACTCGCGCTGCCGGGCGTTGAGCTCGCCCAGCACCTGCTTCGACAGCAGATCCATCACGCCGCCGATGCTGGTCAGCGGGCTGCGCAGCTCGTGCCCGATGATGTGCACGAACTCCTCGCGCCGGTTCTCGGCCTGCTTCTGCTCGGTCACGTCGCGCATGACCGTCAGGATGCCCACCGACGATCCCGAGTGATCGCGCACGTGCGAGAACAGCACCTGGAACCAGGCCTCGCCGAGGCGGATCTCGCGCCAGGCGATCTTGGTGTCGCCGACGCCGAGCTGGCGCAGCACGTCGAGGCTGGCGAGGCCCATCGCCGAGACGACGACGCTGAAGTCGGGGCGGTCGAACTCCTGGATGCCCAGCATGCGCCGGGCCGCCGGGTTCATCAGCGTGACCGCGCCCTCCTCGTCGGTCAGGACGACGCCCTCGGTCATCGTCTCGACCATCAGCTCGATGCGCCGGTGCTCGTCGAGCATCTGCGTCACGATGCGGGTCAAGGCGTCCTGCAGCTGGTCGCGCCAGATGCCGAACAGCTCGGACTCGTCGACCTCGAGCAGGCCCGGCTCGCGCACCAGCATCAGCACGCCGCGCAGGTCGCGGTTGACGAAGACGGGCATCATCGGCGCGTCGTCGTGCGGCGCGGGGCCGCTGGGGCCCTCGACGGGCAGCGCCTCGGGCGTGTGGCTGAACACACCGCGGTGCGGGCGCGGCCGCCCGGACAGATCGGCGTAGGCGGCGGCCACCGTGTCGCACCAGGCGTGCAGATCGCCCTGCCCCAGCAGCGCCGCGTCGCCGCGCACGGCGAAGTGACCGAACACACCGTGGCTGGGCTGCAGATCGACGAGGCCCACCGCCGCCCGGCAGGGCAGGCGCTGGGCGAGGCTCTGCACCACCAGGCGCACGGCCACGGCGGGATCCTTGACGTTCACCAGGGTGCGCAGCAGGCGGTACTGCCCGGTGAGCGCCTCGTTCTGCGCGCGCAGCCGCTGCGTCAGGCGCTCGCGCTCGCGCTCGAGGCGGCTGGCCTGCACCGCGTTGCGCACGGCGAGCAGCAGATCGTTCTGCCCCTCGGGGGTGAGCAGCGTCTTGTTCTTCTCGAAGTAGTGGTAGACCTGACCGCTGGCCAGGATCTCCACCAGCTGCGTGTCGTCGGTCTTGCCCGACAGCAGGACGCAGCGCAGGCCCGCGAGCTGCGGCTCCTCCTTCAACCGCGCGATCAGCGAGGCGCCCGACATGCGGGGCATCTTCTGGTCGGTGATCAGCGCGTCGAAGGTGTCGCGATCGTGCTCGAGGCGCTCGAGCGCCTCGGCGCCGGTGTAGGCGTAGATGAGCTGGAACTCGTCGCGCAGCAGGCGCCGAATCTGGATCTGGTCGTCCTCGCTGTCGTCGACGACGAGGACCCGGCCCATCCGCTCCGCCATGAACACCGCCCGCTGTCCGCTCAATCGCCGTCCGCTCCGCGGCGAGCCGGCGCGCGGTCCCCACCGTACCCGGCGCCGCGGGGTCACCCGCGGGTTTATGTCGCGCGGGCGCCAGTGTCAACGACCACGGTGTCAGCGCACCGCCAGACCCACCCGGCCCGCGCGCGCGTGATCCTCGACGTCGAAGGACGCCCAGACGTAGCGCGGGCGCCCCAGCACGCGGTCGAGCGACACGCGCCCGAAGGCCCGCGCCTCGAGGGCGGCGTCGCGGTTGTCGCCGAGCACGAAGATCTCGTCGTCGCGCAGCACCACCGGGGGCGGATCCTCCAGCAGCGGCCGCTGCCGCGCGTAGGTGACGACGTAGGCCCGCTCGCCGAGGCGCTCGAGGTAGCCGTCGAGGGCGGCCAGGCGCTCGGCGTCGGCCGGGCCGAAGCGGGCCACCCGCATCTGCTCGATCGCGGTGCGCTCGAGGGGCCCGCCGTCGATCACCGGGCGGCCGTCGCGCAGGTGCACGGTGTTGCCGCCGGTGGCGATCACCCGCCCGACGCCCGGCGCCGGCCGATCGCCCCAGGCCACCACCACCAGCTCGCCGGCGCGCGGCGGCGCGTCGACGAAGGCCCGGCGATCGACCAGCACGCGATCACCCGGCAGCAGCCGCGGGAACATCGCGAAGCCGCTCACCTCGACCGAGGCCACGCGGGCGACGCTCAGGTAGACCAGCGCCCCGCCCACCGGCAGCACGCCCAGGCCGAGGAAGACGGCCAGGTAGGTCAGCCCGTGGTTCAGGGGGCGCAGCCGATAGTCCGCGCCGTCGGCGCGCACGATGCGCCGCAGGTCGATCGCCAGCGCCAGCTGCAGCGCCGTCCAGGCGGCCACCAGCACCACGATCGGCAGCACCGGCACGAACAGCCAGCGCGCCCAGGCCAGCGCGACCGCGAGGAACACCCCCAGCACGGCGGCCCAGATGCCCAGCCCGGTGCGCGCGCGGCCGCAGTAGACGTGGCCCAGGCCCGGCATCAGCGAGGTCAGCAGCAGCGCGACGCTCAGACGCCGCGGCGACGCCTGGACCGGTGTTCGGAAGCCCTCCACCCGGCCAGCCTACCTGCCTTGACCGCCTGGGGGCAACGGTGTATCGTGCCGCCGCAGTCGCACAAAGACCTTTTATCTAGATGGGTTACGCGGTCTGACCGGCCGCCGCGCCACCTTTCGAACGAGGGGGTATCCGGCGATGCAGCGCATGCTCCGCCTTCTGACTCTGGCGCTCGGCCTCACCCTGAGCGTCACGGCCTGCAAGCAAGCCGATCCCACGTCCTCGGCGTACTGGATCGAGCAGCTGGGCACCGAGAACCGCCGCGAGGCCATCCGCAAGCTGGGCGAGATGGAGGCCAAGGACGCGGTGCAGCCGCTGATGGAGGCCTACAAGGACGACCGGCATCGCTACGAGATCATCGCCTCGCTGGCGCAGATCGGCGACAAGGCCGCCGCGCCGACGCTGATCGAGTCGCTGAAGGACAAGGACGAGCCCAAGGCCGGTCAGCTGGCGGCGACGACGCTGCTCGAGTGGGACGTGCCCGAGGCCGCCGACACCGCGCAGGCCGTCGTCGCCGATCCCGGCACCCCCAAGGAGATCAAGTACGGCGCGCTGCAGATCCTCGCGAAGTACCCGAAGGAGAGCGCCATCCCCGCGCTGATCCCGGTGCTGGAGGCGGATCCCGACATCCAGCCCATCGCGCTGGCCGGGCTGGCGGCGGAGGCGCTGGGCAAGCTGAAGTCCGAGAAGGCCATCCCGGGGCTCGTGCGCTGCCTGTGGCTGGACGACAACCTGGGGCGCAACGCCGTGCCGCAGTGCCGGCTGGCCATCAACCGCGTCGGGCCGGCGGCCATCCCGCTGCTGATCCAGACGCTGGAGCGCAAGAACCGCGTCGTCGAGGCGCGGGCGCGCAAGTTCAAGTTCGACAAGGGCGGCCTGATCGAGGCGAAGGCGGCCGAGCTGCTCGGCGACCTGAACGCGAAGGACGCGGTCGAGCCGCTGCTGGCGGCGCTGGCCAACTTCGAGGAGATGCCGCCCTCGGTGCAGCAGAACCCCGACAAGGCGCGGGCCTTCGTGATGGCCGGCGTGCAGAAGGTGATCTCGATCGCCAACGCGCTGGCCACCATCGGCGACGATCGGGCGGTCGAGCCGCTGCTGAAGATCGCCGGCGACAAGGAGCTGGCGCTCGAGCACAAGCTGGCGGCGGTGCAGCAGATCGGCTTCCTGGGCAGCCCGAAGGCCATCCCGGGCATGATGAAGCTGCTGGCCGACGAGCCCCACCCGCGGGATCCGGTGAGCAACGGCTTCCGGGTGCAGATCGCGCTGAACACGGCGAACCTGCTGGACGGCACCGACACCAAGGCGCTCGACGCGCTGGCCAAGCAGATCGAGGACATCAAGAAGACGCTGGCCAAGTGGGACGAAGAGACCAAGGCCGAGCAGGCGAAGGCGCCCGACAACGAGAAGCGCGGCTACGACGGGCTGATCAAGGGCTACGCCGAGTGGACCCAGAACTACGGCGAGGTCGAGGCGAAGATCGCGGCCATCCGCGAGTGCACCAACGATCCCGTGTGCTGGGGCAAGAAGCTGGGCAGCGACAAGCCGGCGGTGGCGCTGCTGGCGGGCTACCGGCTGGCGCAGATGAGCGAGGCGGCCGACACCGCGAAGCAGCAGCTCGTCGAGTACGCGGACACCGACGACATGACCCTGCGCAACGTGGTGCTGTTCGGGCTCGATCGGCTGGGCGACGCCTCGCTGCTGCCCAAGCTGGAGGAGGCGCGGGCGAAGGACGAGGAGCGCGCGGCCAAGGACAAGAAGTTCCGCGGCGCGGTCTACACGATCGAGCTGATGATCGCGAAGCTGGGCCACAAGAAGGCCGGCTGAGCGCACCGTCCGCGCGCGGCGGCCCGCGCCGGGGCGCCGGGCGCCGCGCCCCGCCCCGGGCGCGCGCCGCGACGGGTCGGACTTCTGGCGGCCGTGTCCGAGGAGGATCCATGACCGACGCGGCTCAGGCCGACGGCGTCGTCATCGAGGTGACCACCGGCGAGCGCGCCGGCACCCGCTGCGCGGCCACCCCCCCCTGCACCATCGGGCGCGCGGCCGACGCCACGCTGACCCTGCCCGACGCCCACCTGAGCACGAACCACGGCCGCATCGAGCGCGACGGCGACACCTACCGGTACGTCGATCGCGGCAGCAGCAACGGCTCGGTGCACGTGCGCGACGGGGTGGCGACGCCGCTGCGGGGCGACTGCCTGGACGCCGAGCTGTGGGACGGGGACGAGCTGCACCTGGGGGATCCGGCCGAGCCGGTGATCCTGCGCGTACACCTGGCCGAGGACGAGGAGGGCGCGGTCGTCGCCATGCGCCCCATCGCCGAGGTGGAGCGCTTCGCCGACCGCATCACGGCCGAGCCCGGGCGGCTGGGTGTGCTGTACCGCCACGGCGCCGCGCTGGGGGCGAGCACGGATCTCGACACGGTGCTCTCGGTGGCCGCCGAGCTGGTGTTCGAGCTCTTGCCGCAGGCCACGCACCTAGCCGTGGCGCTGAAGGAGCGCGCGGGTCGCTTCCCGGTCGTCTACGCCAGCCGCCGCGACGGCGCGCCCACCGACATCCCGGTCAGCCGGACGCTGATCAAGCGGGTGCTCGAGGCGCGGGCCGGCGTGCTCTTGACCAACGCGGCGTCCGAGATGTCGTCGGCGCGATCGGTGGTGCAGGCGGGCCTGGCGTCGACGCTGACCGTGCCGCTGTGGACGGGCGCCGACATCCGCGGGGTGCTGCACGTCGACAACCGCGACGCCACGGGCGTCTTCGCCGCCGACGACCTCGAGGTGCTGACGGTGGCCGCGGGCCACATCTCGTTCGCGGCCGAGAACGCGCGGCTGGTGGCGCGGCTGCGCCTGGCCGAGCAGCGGCTGGAGCGCGAGAACCGCTACCTGAAGGAGCGGGAGCAGGAGGAGAAGTTCCCCGGCATCATCGGGCAGAGCCGGGGCATCGCCCAGGTGCTCGAGGCCGTGGGCAAGGTGCGCGACACGCGGGTGCCGGTGCTCATCCAGGGCGAGACGGGCACCGGCAAGGAGCTGGTGGCGCGCGCGCTGCACTACACCAGCCAGCGCGCCGACCACCTGTTCGTGGCGCAGAACTGCAGCGCGCTGCCCGAGAACCTGCTCGAGAGCGAGCTGTTCGGCCACATGCGCGGCGCGTTCACCGGCGCCGACCGCGACAAGAAGGGCCTGTTCGAGCTGGCCGACCGGGGCACCATCTTCCTCGACGAGATCGCCGAGATGCCCGTGCAGCTTCAGGCCAAGCTGCTGCGGGTGCTGCAGGAGGGCGAGATCTGGCCGCTGGGCGCGCCGCGCCCCAAGCGGGTGGACGTGCGCGTGGTGAGCGCGACGCACCAGGATCTCGAGGCGATGGTGAAGGCGGGCACCTTCCGGCAGGATCTCTTCTACCGCCTGCACGTCTTCCCCATCCGCCTGCCGCCCCTGCGCGAGCGGCGCGACGACATCGGCGTGCTGGCGCGGCACTTCCTGGCCCGCTACGGCAAGGAGTTCGGGCGGCCGACCAACGGGTTCACGCCCGAGGCGCTGGCCCGGCTGAAGGCCTATCACTGGCCGGGCAACGTGCGCGAGCTGCAGAACGAGCTGCAGCGCGTGCTGATCCAGCGCACCGAGGGCGATCTGGTGCTGGTCGAGGATCTCTCGCCGCGCATCCTGGGCGAGACCAGCCTGGTGGACGATCCGCGCGTGCCGCGCGGCACGCTCAAGGAGATGATGGACGCCGTCGAGCGCGTCCTGCTCGCCCGGGCGCTGCGCGAGCACGACAACAACAAGACCCGCGCCGCCGAGACCCTGGGCATCACCCGCGAGGGGCTGCACAAGAAGCTCGGCCGCTTCGGCATGAACACGTAGCGGCGTGAGCCTCGACGCCCTGCTGGCCGCGCTGCGCGGCGCCGACGTCGATGCGCGCATCGACGCGGCCGAGGCGCTCGGCGCCCTCGGCGATCGCAAGGCGGTGTCGCACCTGGTGGCGGCGCTGCGCGACGCCGACGCCGACGTGCGCGCCGCGTCCTGCGAGTCGCTGGGCCTGCTGGCCGACGCCCGCGCGGTGCCGCCGCTGGTCAGCCTGCTGCGCGATCCCGACGACGAGGTGCGCGGCGAGGCGTTCTCGGCGCTGATCGCCATCGGCCAGGCGCGCTCGGGCCAGATGCCCGACTTCAGCGGCGAGGATCCGTCGAACCCCAGCATGGCCCTGACGCAGATCGTGTGGCCCGCCGATCTCGAGGCGGTGAAGCTGCTGCACGACGCGCTGGACGACGCCGATCCCGAGGTGCGCATCGGCGCGGCCTACACGCTGGGCCGGCTGGGGGTGGTGGGGGCCTTCGAGCGGCTGGCGACGCTGCTGCTGGCCGACGCGGACGACGACGTGCGAGCGGCCGCGGCGTTCGCGCTGGGCGATCTGGCCGCGCACGGCGAGCGGCGGGCGGTGCCGACGCTGATCGAGGCGTGGGAGGGCCTGGGCGAGGCGGACGAGGTGGCGGTGCTGGTGGTGCGGGCCCTGGTCGACATCGGCGATCGCGCGGGCTACGCGGTGTTCCGGCGCGGCCTGCGGCACCGCGACGCGCGCGTGCGGCAGCTCTCGGCGATGGGGCTGTCGCGGCTGGGTGATCCGGGGGCGGCGCCGTCGCTGGTGCGGACGCTGGCCGATCCCCACGCGGGGGTGCGCCGCAACGCCGCCCTGGCGCTGGGTCACCTGAACGACCGCATGGCGCTCAAGCCCTTGATCGAGGCGGTGCCGGGCGAGAACCCCGAGGTGCGCGCGGCCATCGCCGACGCGCTGACCCGCTTCCCCCGCAAGCTGCTGCACGGCGCGCTGACCGACGCCCTGCACGGGCCCGACCCCGCCCTGCGCCGGGCCGCGGCCTACCTGATGGGGCGGGTGGGCGTCGACGAGGGGCTCGAGGGCGCGCTGGCCGACGCGGACGCCACGGTGCGCAAGGCCGCGGCGCTGGCCCTGGGCAACCTCGCCCGGCCCCACCACCGGGCGGCGCTCGAGGGCGCCCTGCGGGACGCCGAGTGGCCGGTGCGCGTGGCGGCCGTCGAGGGTCTGCGCCGCCTGGGCGATCCGGCCGCCGCGCGCGCGCTCGAAGCCCTGCGCAACGACCCCCACGACGTGGTACAGAACGCCGTCCGCGTCGCCCTGCGCGCCCTCAGCCACCGAACGCCATGAACCCGAACGCGTCCCGAGCCCTGTACGTCGCCGTCGAAGGCCCCATCGGCGTGGGCAAGACCACGCTGGTGCAGGGGCTGAAGAAGCGCCTGCAGGCCCGCCTGGTGCTCGAGGTGGTCGAGGAGAACCCCTTCCTCGCCCGCTTCTACGAGGATCGCGACCGCTACGCCTTCCAGACGCAGCTGTTCTTCCTCATGAGCCGCTTTCGCCAGCAGCAGGAGCTGCTGCAGGCCGATCTGTTCAGCCCGAGCACGCTGGCCGACTACCACCTGCTGAAGGACCGCATCTTCGCGCGGCTGACGCTGCGCGACGACGAGCTGATGCTGTACGAGCGCGTCTACACGTCGCTCGAGACGCAGATCCTGCAGCCCGACGTGCTGATCTACCTGAACGCCCGCCACGACGTGCTGCTGTCGCGCATCCGCAAGCGCGACCGCCCCTTCGAGCGGGACTTCGACGGCGACTACCTCGCGTCGCTGAGCGACGCCTACCGGCACCACTTCGCCCACTACGCCGGGCGCGTGCCCCTGCTGGCGCTGGACACCTCGGACATCGACTACGTGACGAGCGAGGAGCCCATCGACCGCATCTACGACGAGGTGCTGCGCCTGGCCGGGCGCTGACGCTACTTGCCGCGCCCCAGCCGGGGCAGGCGCTTCTCGATGGCGAAGTCGACCCGGCGCCGACGCACGTTGACGTCGCGCACCTTGATGCGCAGCCGATCGCCGAGCTGGTAGAAGCCGCCCTTGCGGCGCCCCATCAGGCGCAGCCCGTCGTCGTCGAGCTCGTAGTAGTCGTCGTCGAGCTGCTCGACGTGCACGAACCCGTCGACGGCGTGATCGTCGAGCTGTACGAACATGCCGCTGGCCGTCAGCCCGCTGATGGTGCCGTCGAACACCTCCCCCACCCGCTCGGCGAGGAACAGCGCCTTGTACAGCGCCTCGACGGTGCGCTCGGCGTCCACCGCCAGGCGCTCGCGGCGCGAGCAGTGGCGCGCGAGCTCGTCGAGCGCGACCGGATCCGGCCCCTCGCCGCCGGTCAGGGCCGTCTTGATGTGGCGGTGCACGATCAGGTCGGGGTAGCGGCGGATGGGGCTCGTGAAGTGCAGGTAGTGGGGCGCGCCGAGACCGAAGTGGGGGGCGTCCGAGGCCTCGTACTCCGCCCGCGCCATGGCCCGCAGCAGCAGCACGTTCAGCACGGTGGCCTGCGGGTGATCGGCGATGCCGCGCAGGTACTTCGACAGCTGCTTGGCGGTCGGCGCGCTCGATCCCTTCAGCGGGGCCCCGAAGGCGTCGGCCAGCAGGCGGAAGCGCGCCAGCCCGTCCGGCGAGGGATCGCCGTGCACGCGGAAGATGGTCGGGTGATCGGCCTCGACGAACTGGCGGGCGATGACCTCGTTGGCCGCCAGCATGGCCTCCTCGACCACCTTGTGGGCCTCGTGACGCGGGGCCGGGCGGACGTCGTCGACCTTGCCCTCGGCGTCGAGCAGCACGCGCGGCTCGGCGAGATCCAGCTCGAGGTAGCCCCGGCGGCGCCGCGCCGCGCGCAGGGCGCGGGTGCCGTGCAGCAGCTGCTCGGCCACCGGCCGCAGCGCTTCGAAGGTCGGATCGTCGTCGGTCTGCGGCGCGTCGTCGGGGCCGCGGATGCCCAGCAGCCTTCCCATGCGCTCGTAGGTGAAGCGGGCGTGGCTGCGGATGACCGCCTCGCACACCTGCGCCTCGCCCAGGGTGCCGTCGGGCTCGATGTCGAACTCGACCACCATCGCCAGGCGATCCTCGTCCGGGCGCAGGCTGCACAGATCGCTCGAGAGGCGATGGGGCAGCATCGGCAGCACGCGGTCGGGCAGGTAGACGCTGGTGCCGCGCGCCCGGGCGTCGTCGTCGAGGGGCGAGCCGGCGGTGACGTAGTGGGCGACGTCGGCGATGGCGACGGTGAAGCGCCAGCCCCCGGCGGGCCGCGCCTCGGCGTGCATGGCGTCGTCGAAGTCGCGGGCGCTCTCGGGATCGCAGGTGAACAGCCGGCGCGCGCGCAGATCGGTGCGCCGGGCGAGCTCGGCCTCGGGGATGTGCGCGGGGAAGGCGGCCACCTGCGCCTCGGTGGCCTCGCTGAACCCGAGGGGCAAGCCCAGGTCGTAGACGATGATGTCGGTCTCGCGGGCGGCCTCGCCCTCGAGGCCGAAGCGCTTGATGATGCGCGCCGTCGCGCCCTCGCCGCGCCGATCGGGCCAGGTGACGAAGGTGGCGGCCACCAGATCGCCGTCGTCGGCCTCGAGCCCCTCGGGATCGACGGCCACGTGATCCGGCAGGCGATCGTCCTGGGGGTGCAGCACCGGCGTGCCGCGCCGGCCCTGGCGGCAGGTGGCGACGAAGGTGTGCGTGCCGCGCTCGACGACGTCGGTGACGACCCCCGAGCTGCGGCCCCGGCCGTCGGACTGCAGGCGCAGGCGCACGCGGTCGCGGTGCATCGCGGGGCCCAGGTCGCGGGCGTCGACGTACACGTCGTCGACCAGGCCCTCGACGGCGACGAAGCCGAAGCCGCGCCCGGTGAGCGTCAGCGTGCCGACCAGCTCGCCCGAGGGCGGCGGGCGGCCGTAGCGGCGACCACGGTGGCGCTCGAGGTCGCCGCGCTCGACGAGCGCGTCGACGCGATCGCGCAGGGCGTCGCGGTCGGTGCGGGGCAAGCCCAGCTGGCGCAGCAGGTCGCGCAGGTGCACCGTGGCGGGGGGTTTGGGGAAGCTGGCGAGGATGTCGTCGTCGGACGCCTTCAAGGTGTGCCTTCGAGGGGGCAGCGGTGTTGCGGCGACTGTACGGCGTCCACCCACCGTGGCTCAAGGCTCGCAGCGCCGTCGAGCGCCGGATCCACGACCCGGCCGCCGACGAGGTTCTCCCGCGGGGCGGTCCGGTATAGACTGCCGCCGGAGCGCCCGCGTGCGCGACGCCATGGGACGGGGATGAAGGCAAAGTTCGGCCGGTACGTGTTCCTCCGCAAGATCGCCGTCGGCGGCATGGCGGAGATCTTTCTCGCGCGCCGGCTCAGCTTCGGTGGCTTCGCCAAGTTCGTCGTGATCAAGCGCCTGCTGCCCGAACACCGCGGGCGGCGCGCCTACGAGAACCTCTTCCTCACCGAGGCGCGCACCGCGGCCGTGCTGAACCACCCCAACGTGGTCAGCCTGCACGACCTCGGCAAGCTGGACGACGCCTACTTCATGGCCATGGAGTACGTGCACGGCGTGTCGGGCGCGCAGCTGATGGCCGACGCCGCGCGCGCCCGCAAGCCGCTGCCGCTGGGCGTCGCGCTGCGCGTGGTCGGCTCGGTGGCCGAGGCCCTGCACTACTGCTTCCAGACCCCCGATCTGGACGGTCGACCGCTGCGCATCCTCCACCACGACGTCACGCCCCACAACGTGCAGATCAGCTACGACGGCGACGTGAAGCTGCTCGACTTCGGCGTGGCGACGCGCATGGACGAGCCGGCGCCGGGCGGCCGCCGGGGCAAGTTCGCCTACATGTCGCCCGAGGCCATGGCGCGGGCCAAGGATCTCGACCAGCGCAGCGACGTCTACTCGCTGGGCGTCGTGCTCTTCGAGCTCAGCCTCGGACGCCGCCTGTTCAAGGGCGCCGACACCGACGACACGAAGAAGAAGGCGCGCGCCGGGCTCGTGACGCTGCCGACGGCGATCGACGGCTACTACCCGCAGAGCCTGGAAGAGGTGGTCGTCCGGGCGCTGCACCGCGAGCGTGAGCAGCGCTACCCGTCGGCGCGGGCCTTCGGTGACGCGCTCTGGTCGGTCGCGCGCAAGCTGGGCGTCGACACCAGCACCGAGGCCCTGGTGCGCTTCCTCCGCGATCTGTACGGCGACGCGATCGCCGAGCGGCGCGCCGAGCTGTGGCGGCTGGCCCAGGCCTCGGACCCGCGGCCGAAGGGCACGCCGGCGCCGACCGGGACGCCCGCGCCCGGGGCCACCATCCAGCCCCCCGCCGAGTCGATCGAGGCCCCGCTCGACGACGCCGCCGAGCGGCCGGAGGCGACGCCGTCGCCCGTGCCCGAGATCGACGAGGCCGCCGCCGCCGCGCAGCACGCGGTCAGCCTGAACCCGGCCGACGCGCCCCCGGTGGCCGCCCCCCAGGACGCGCCGCCCGAGCGCCAGCAGACGCCCTCACCGCTGCCCGAGGTCGAGACCGGGGCCACCGTGCCCGGCGAGGCGCTGCCGGCGGGGTTCGAGGCGTCGGCGCCGCCGGAGGAGCTGCCGCCGAACGCGGACGGGGCCGACGAGGACTGGGACAAAGGGGTCGACACCAGCGCGGCGGCGCGCACCGACGCGCCCCCGACCGAGCCGGCCGCCGCGCCGACCGACGCTCCGCCGGCCGCCACGACGCCCACCCCCCCGAAGGCCGGGGGCGGCCGGGGCGGCCTGTGGCTGGTGTTGGCCCTGGTGGGCCTGATCGGCGCGTTCTTCGCCGGCCGCCTCGTCGGCGGCGGCCCCGACGGCTACTCGCTGACCGTGCGCAGCGATCCCAGCGGCGTCCGGGTCTACGACGGCGATCATCTGCTGGGCATGACGCCGGTGGATCGGGCGCCGGCCGAGGCGGGCCAGCGCTTCCAGCTGCGCATCGACCACCAGGGCTTCGCCCCGTGGCGGCAGACCGTCGAGGTCACCTCCGACGCGCCCCACCCCACGGTCAACGTGCAGCTGACGCCCGCCGGCGGCTGATCACCCCGCGCGCCGTCAGAGGCTGCGCTCGATGCGCGCCTCGGCGCGCAGCTTCTCGACGAAGGCCTCGATGTCGGCGTCGCGCACCGGCTTGTCGGCCAGCTCGGCGGCCAGCTCGGCGCGCACCGCCTCGAGATCGGTCTTCACCTCGGCGTCCAGGCGCACCAGGTGGATGCCCTTCGGCGACGCCACCAGCCGCACGTCGCCCACCTTCATCAGCGCCAGCGCCGCGTCGGCCTCGGGCCCGAGGGCGCCCGGCCGGTAGCGCCCCAGCCGGCCGCCGGCGCGCCGGCTGAGCTCGTCCTCGGAGTGCTCCTGCGCGAGCGCCCCGAAGTCCGCGCCGGGCTTCTGAGCCTCGGCCAGCAGCTGCTCGGCCTTCGCGCGGGCGCGGTCCTCCAGCCCCTCGGCCAGACGGCGGGCCTTCACCTTGGGGTAGGTGGTGCCGATCAGGATGTGGCTGACCAGCTTGCGATCCTCGCCGGGCAGGAACTCGCGGTTGTCGAGGCGCACCAGCACGTAGCCGTCGCCCACGTCGAGGGGCTGCGACACCGTGTTCAGCGGCAGCGTCTCGAGCACGGCGTCCACCTCGGGGCCCAGGCGGCCGGGCGCGAAGGTGCCCAGATCGCCGCCGCGCGGCGCCGTCACCGGATCGTCCGACTCGGCCTTGGCCACCTGCGCGAAGTCGGCGCCCCCCTCGAGGCGGGCGCGCAGCGCGACGGCCTTCTCCTTCGCCGCGGCGCGCCGCGCCGCCTCGTCCCGGGGATCGTCCGGGCTGGTCGCGCGGGCGGACGCCAGGATGTACGCGCCGCTGTAGCGCGCGCCCTTCTGGACGCCGTCGACCCGGGCGATGTGGAAGCCCTTGCGGCTCTCGATGACCGGCGACACCGCGCCCACCGCGAGGCGCGCGACGGCGTCGTCGAAGGCGCGGCCGAAGCGCCCGGCCCAGCCCACCCCCAACGAGGCGCCGCGCCGCTTCGACCAGTCGTCCGAGTGCGCCTCGGCCAGCGTCGCGAGGTCCGCCCCCTCGGCGAGCTGTTTGCGCAGCCGCTCGGCCTCGGCCTTCGCTTCGGCCCGCACCTTCTCGCGCTCGGCGTCGAACTGCTCGCGCGTGTAGAAGCGGCTGGTCGCCACGTGCGTGCTGATCAGCAGGTGGCTGACCTTGCGGTCGACGCCGCCCGGCCCGTAGCGCAGCTCGAACAGCGCCTCGAGCCGATCGCCGCCCGCCTGCGCCCGCACGGTGCGCTCGGCCAGCAGCCGCGTCCGCGCCTCGGCCCGCCGGCTGCGCTTCCAGGTGGCCGGCGTCAGGCCGTAGCGCTCGAGCTGCGCCGCGAAGGCGGCCTCGTTGCCGGCGAAGCGGCTCTGCACCATCTCTTTGCGCTGGGCCTCGACCGCCGCGTCCACCTCGTCCTCGGTCACCTCGACGCCGGCCTTCGCGGCCGCGCGCTCGATGAGCCGCCGCTCGACGAAGCGGTCGAAGAAGGCGTCGCCCTGCGCGGCGACGAGCGCGTCGACGAACTCGGCCCGCGCGATGGGCTCGCCGTCGATCGAGCCCACGGCCGCCGCTGGCGCCGGCGCCTGTTCGGCGCCGTCCTCACCCCGGCAGCCGCCGAGCAGCGCCACCCCGATCCCGAGCACCCACAGCCCGCGCATCCGCGCCTCCACGCCGTCGATTCAGGGGATGGTGGGGGGGCCGGGCGCCCCTGTCAACGCGGCCGAAAAAACGGTTTGACACCCCCAACCGCTTCGCTTACAGTCCCGCTCGCTTCGGGGGGCTTCGCCGCCCGCCGGGCCAGACTCTCTGGGGCAGTAGCTCAGCTGGGAGAGCACTTGACTGGCAGTCAAGAGGTCAGGGGTTCGATCCCCCTCTGCTCCACCAAAGCCGGCCTTCGTGCCGGCTTTTTTCTTTTTGGGCGCCGGCGCGACCGGGCCCCGGCTCGCCGTCCATCGTCCTGATGCAGGTCCTGCTCGTCCACGGCTTCCTGGCTCCGCGCGCGCTGTTCTGGCCGCTGGCCGGGCGGCTGCGCCGCCTCGGGCATCCAACGGACGTCTTCGTTTATCCTTCCCACCGTGACGACCTCGACACCCACGCCGAGGCGCTCGTCGCGCGGGTGCGGGCGGTCGACGGCCCCACCGCCGTCGTGGCGCACTCGCTCGGCGGCCTCGTGCTGCACCGCGCCGTCGCGCTGGATCCGTCCCTGCCCCTGGTGCGGCGCGTGTTCGTGGCCACGCCGCACCGCGGCTGCCGCGTCGGACGCCGCGCGCGCCGCTCGCCCCTGGCGCGGCTCTTGCCCGCGACCGGCAAGATCACGGCTTACGGCTGCGAGCCCGCGCCGCACGCCGCGCCGGTGGGCGTCGTGATCGGCACGCGCGATCTGCTGGTGCGCCCCGACGAGGCGGATCTGCCCGGCGCCACCGCGCGCCTGGCGCTGCCCTTCGGCCACAACGAGCTGCTGCTGCGGCCCCAGCTGGCCCACGCGATGACCCGCTTCTTGCGCACCGGCGCCTCCTTCGACCTCGACGAGAGCCTCGCGGCGAGCCTGCGAGACGCCTGACCCCCGACCCCGGCCAGCGGCCAAGGACCAACATCATGAGACGCATCGCACTGCTCATCGCCCTGGGACTCGGCCTGTTCGGCGCCGGCTGCGACGACGGCGGCGGAGGCGGCGGCGGCGGCGGCTTCGACGTCGGGCCAGGGGCCGGCGGCGCGCCCGGCATGGGCGGGCAGCCTGGCGCGGGCGGGCAGCCCGGCGCGGGCGGGCAGCCCGGCATGGGCGGGCAGCCCGGCATGGGCGGGCAGCCGGGGCCGGCGGCGAGCCGGGCATGGGCGGCGGCGGCGGGGCGCCCCTGCCCGAGTGCACCCCCCTCGAGCCCCTCGCCGACGGCGCCGCCTGCGCCGTCGAGCCGGGCGGCGACGCGCGCCTCTTCCGCGGGCGCATCCTGACGCCCGAGGGCGCGCTCGACGGCGGCGAGGTGCTGGTCGACGCGGCCGGCGCCATCGCCTGCGTGGCCTGCAGCTGCGCCGACCACCCGGCCGCCGCCAACGCGACCACCATCACCTGCCCCCAGGGCGTCGTGTCGCCGGGCCTGATCAACGCCCACGACCACCTGACCTACACCTTCAACGCGCCCGGCGACTGGGGCGACGAGCGCTACGAGCACCGCAACGACTGGCGCCTCGGCGCGCGCGGCCACACCGAGATCGAGTACGAGGGACGGGCCAGCGACGACGAGATGATCTGGGGCGAGCTGCGCCAGGTGCTCGGCGGGACGACCTCGCTGTCGGGCGCCGGATCGGTCGAGGGCTTCCTGCGCAACCTGGACCGCGGCGCCGATCTGGAGGGGCTGCCCGTCGAGTCGGTGCGGTTGGACGTGTTCCCGCTGGGCAGCAGCGGCTTCCGCACGCGCGACTGCAGCTACAGCGATCTGCCCGACGACGGCGTGCTGGGCGCCAACGCGTGGTCGCCCCACGTCGCCGAGGGCATCGATCCCGAGGCGCGCAACGAGTTCCTCTGCCTCAGCAGCGAGGAGCGGGGCGGCGTCGACGTGACCGAGTCGAACGGCGCGTTCATCCACGGCATCCCGCTGCAGGCGATCGACGGCGCCGAGCTCGCCGCCAACGGCACCGCGGTGGTGTGGTCGCCGCGCACGAACATCGCGCTCTACGGCCACACCGCGCCGGTGACGATGCTCGCCGCGCAGGGCGTGCGCATCGCGCTGGGCACGGACTGGACGCTCAGCGGCAGCGTCAACCTGCTGCGCGAGCTGAAGTGCGCCAGCGAGCTGAACGCGCTCTACGGCGGCTACTTCTCGAACCAGGATCTGTGGGCGATGGCGACCTACCAGTCGGCCGCCGCGATGGGCGTCGACGCGGCGACCGGCAGCCTGCGCCCCGGCCTGGCCGGCGACATCGCGCTCTTCGACGGCCGCGGCGCGGACGATCCCTACGGCGCGGTCGTCGGCGCCCACCCCGGCGACGTGATGCTGGTGGTGCGGGGACGCGACGTGCTGTACGGCGACGCGAGCATGGTCGACACCCTGTCGCCCGGCTGCGAGCAGATGGGGGACGTCTGCGGCGTCTCGAAGCGCGTCTGCGCGCAGCGCGAGACGGGACGCACGTTCGACGCGCTGCAGGCGGCCAACGCCGCCAGCTACGGCCTGTTCTTCTGCGATCCGCCGCCCGACGAGCCGACCTGCGTGCCCTGGCGCCCGGGCGCCTTCGACGGCGTCCCGACCGACGGCGACGCCGACGGCGACGGCGTGGGCGACGCGCAGGACAACTGCCCCACCGTCTTCAACCCGGTGCGGCCGGTCGACGGCGACGGCCAGGCCGATCACGACGCCGACGGCGACGGCGACGCCTGCGATCCCTGCCCCATCGATCCGAACACCTCGGACTGCCGGCCGCCCGATCCCAACGACGGCGACGGCGACGGCGTGCCCGACCACCGCGACGTGTGCCCCGGGCTGTTCGATCCCGATCAGGCGGACGCCGACGACGACGGCCACGGCGACGGCTGCGACGCGTGTCCCGAGGATCCGAACCCCGGCACGGCGCCCTGCCCGGCCACCATCTACGGCGTGAAGCAGGGGCAGTTCGGCGTCGGCCAGCGGGTGCAGCTCAGCGGCGTCGTCACCGCGTTGCCGCCCGGCGACGGCGGCCGCAGCTTCTTCCTGCAGGTGGCCACCGGCGACCAGGATCCGATGCTGGGCGCCGACTTCAGCGGCGTGTTCGCGTTCGTGCCCAACGGCAACCCCAGCGGGGTGCCCGCGCTCGAGCCCGGCCAGCTGATCAGCCTGCAGGCGCAGGTGCAGGACTTCTTCGGCCAGACCCAGCTGTCCTTCGTGGACGCCGTCGAGGTGCTCGCGCCCGACGAGGGCGTGCCGACGCCGGCGCCCGGCACGCCGGCCGAGCTGACCGGCGCCCGCGCCGAGGCCCTCGAGGCCGTGCTGGTGGTGACCGAGGGCGAGGTGACCGCGCTGAACCCGGCGCCCGGGCCGGGCGGGGTCGAGGAGCCCTCGTTCGTGCTCGACGGCACCCTCGAGGTGCGCAGCTTCCTGCACGGCATCGATCCCCTGCCCTTCGTCGGCGACCGCGTGCGCGTGACCGGCGTGCTGCGCCTGGCGAACCAGAAGTCGAAGCTCGAGCCCCGCGGCGCCGCGGACATCGAGATCCTGGGCGCGGTGCCGCCCTCGCTGGCGCGCCTGTCGCCCGAGCAGGCCTTCGCGCCCGTCGCCGCCCAGGCCGGCCCCACGGATCCCCCCCTGACCGTGCACCTCGACCGCAGCGCGGGTGAGGGCGGCGTGACGGTGGCGCTGTCGAGCGGCGACGCCGCGGCGTTGACCGTGCCGGCGACGGTCGTCGTGCCCGCCGGCGCCGACTCGGTGGCGGTGCCGGTGCGCGGCCTGCAGGCCGGCGCCGGGGCGGTCACCGTCACGGCCGAGCTCGACGGTGTCGAGCGGACCGCCGCGGTGGTGGTCTACGATCCGGCCGCCGCGCGGCGGGTGGTGGGGCTGGGCCCGGCCGATCTGACCGTGCTCGCCGGCCAGACCGCCGAGGTGATGGTCACGCTGGACGCGCCGGCGGGCCCCGGCGGCGCCGAGGTCGACCTCAGCAGCGATCCGGAGGGCGCGCTCGACCACGCGGCCACCGTCGAGGTGCCCGAGGGCAGCCGCACGGCCGTGGTGCAGGTCGAGGCCGTCGCGATGCAGGGCGAGGTGACCCTGACCGCCACGCTCGGCGGCGACGTCGATCTGACGATCACGATCGTCGACCGCCCGCCCCTGGGCCTGGTGCTGTCCGAGGTGCTGTACGACACCGCCGGCGACGACAACGGCAAGGAGTGGGTCGAGATCTTCAACGGCACCGGCGTCGAGATCGATCTCGCCGGCTACAGCCTGGGCTCGGGCGGCGGCGACTGGACGGTGACCCGCCTGCAGCTGGCCGGCACCGTCCCGCCCGGCGGCTGCGTCGTGGTCGGCGGCCCGATGTCGGTGGCCGACAACGCCAACCCCGACTTCGACCAGGCCGTCGACTTCCAGCCCGACCTGCAGAACAGCGGCGGCGACGCCGACGGCGTGGCCCTGTTCGACGTGCCCGCCGCGATGCTGCGCGCCGACACCGTCCCGGTGGACGTTGTGCTGTACGGCGAGACGAACGGCAACGGCTTGATCGGCCCCGACGGCATGCCCGCCCCGGTGGACGCCGGGGACGCCCCCGCGGGCCAGTCGGTGGAGCGCACCGCGGACGGCTGGGCGGTGCAGGCGATGCCGACGCCGGGGATCTGCAACCTCTGATCCCGAGCGCGGGCCCCCCGTGCCCGTGCCCGTGCCCGTGCCCGTGCCCGAAGGCGCGCAGCGCCGCCCCCCCGCGCGAAGCGCGCCCTTGACCTTGACCTTGACCTTGACCTTGACCTTGACCTTGACCTTGACCTTCCCCTCCCTGCCCGCGCCCCCCTCGGCCTAGAGCCCGAGCGACGATCGCGCACGGGCACGTCTTCGAGCGCGGACGGTGCCCTTGACCTTGACCTTGACCTTGACCTTCCCCTCCCTGCCCGCCCCCCTCTCGGCCTAGAGCCCGAACGCCGATCGGGCACGGGCACGGGCACGCGCACGGGCACGTCTTCGAGCGCGGACGGTGGGGACGAGTGCGGGCGGGGTGGGGCCGCTGTGCACGCCTGGGGGTGGGGGCAGCCTTGGGGCCTGGGGTGCGGAAGGGCGAGGGCCCTGGCGCCTGCTCGGGCGCCGTGCCCGCTTCGAGCCGGGGGCTCGGGAGGTCAGGGGTAGAGGGAGGGGGGCTGCCGCCCGCCCGGGCGCCGAGCCCGCTTCGAGCTGGGGGCTCGGGAGGGCAAGGTCAAGGTCAAGGTCAAGGTCAAGGTCAAGGGGCGATGACCCCCCCTACCGTCGCTGGCGGCGCAGCCCCAGGCCCAGCACCACCAACCCCAGCAGCCAGGCGCCGCCGGTCGAGCGGCCGCCGTCGAACGCCACCGTGCAGTCGTCGCTGCTGCCGCTCTTGGGGGGCACGGCCGCGGCGTCGTTGCCGACGCCCATGTCCAGGGCGCCGCCGGTGCCGCCCGCGCCGGGCTCGCCGCCCGCGCCGGGGCTGCCGCCCATGCCAGGGGCGCCGCCCGCGCCAGGCTCGCCGCCCGCGCCGGGCTCGCCGCCCGCGCCGGGGGCGCCGCCCATGCCGTCCGCGCCGCCCATGCCGTCGGGCGGTAGGACCGGCCAGTCGGCCACGCACTGCGCGGTGCCGGCGATGCGCTCGCAGCGCTGGAACCGCGGGCACGTGACGCTGTTGCAGGGGTCGTTCACGCACTCGCCGCGCGCGCACACCTGGCCCGACGCGCACTCGACGCCCGCGCAAGGATCCTCGACGCACACGTTGTCGACGCACACCTGCCCGTCCTCGAGACACCCCACCGGGCCGCAGCCGATCTCGCGGCACAGGCCATCGATGCAGGCCGACGCCGCCGGGCAGCTGACCTCGGCGCAGGTGAACACGCAGTCGCCGTCGCGGCAGAAGCTGTCGCCGCCGCAGTCGACGCCGTCGCAGGGATCGTCCGCGCACCCGTCGGCGGTGCAGCGCTGGCCCACGGGGCAGCCCGTGTGCTCGCACGTGTTCGGGCCGCACGCGCCGTCGAAGCACACCTCGCCCGCGCCGCAGCTCATCCCCTGGCACGCGTCCTCACACCCGCGCTCGGTGCACCGCAGCCCGGCCTCGCAGGGCGTCACCAGGCACCACGGCACGCACACGCCGTCGGCGCAGAAGGTGTCGGTGCCCTCGGGGCACTGCCCGCTGGCGTCGCAGAACGGCAGGCACGCGCCCTCGCGGCAGCCCTGACCGTCGCCGCACAGATCCCCCTCGTCGGGCAGCCCGTCGCAGTCGTCGTCGACGCCGTTGCACGTCTCGGGCGGCAGCCCCCCGCACGTACCGCAGATGTTGCGCACGCGCTCGTCGATGCGGCCGTCACAGTCGTTGTCCTCGAGATCGCAGACCTCTTCCGCCGGCGTCACCTCGGGCACGCAGCGCGTGGTGCCCCCCACGCACTCCCAGCGGCCGACGCCGCACTGCCCGCTCAGGCCCGTCGCGCACTGGCCGGGCACCACCACCGGCGTCCCGTCGGCGCGCTGATCGATCAACCCGTCGCAGTCGTTGTCCCGCCCGTCGCACACCTCGGGCCCGCCGTCCGGCGTGCAGTACACCCGGTCGCAGGCGTCGCCCTTGCCGTCGTTGTCCTGGTCGGCCTGCTCCGGGTTGGGGAACTTGGGGCAGTTGTCGCAGGCGTCGCCGACGTTGTCGCCGTCGTCGTCCCGCTGATCCGGGTTGGGCACGGTCGGGCAGTTGTCGTCGGGCAGGCAGATCTCGTCGAGATCCTCGTCCGAGCACGGCAGGCCCACGCCCCACTGCACCGCGTAGCACAGCTCCTCGCTGGTCTGCCCGGGCTCGAGCGGCCCCAGATCCCAGCGGATGGCCAGCGTCACGTCGTAGCCGTTGTCGGTGATCAGATCACCGTCCTGGTCGCTGTTGTTGCCGCCGTTGTTGATGTCGTTGCGCAGCACCTGGCAGCCGCCGTCGACGTCCTCGATGCGGTTCATCTGCTCGCTGAAGCGGCCGATCTCCCACGAGTTGAGGAACTGGTCGGCGTTGTTCAGCCCGTACATGCCCACGAAGGTGGTCGGCTCGTCCGGGTTGTCGCCCTCGTCGAACTCCCACAGCGTGCGCGGCGAGCCGAGGCCGGTGGCGCCGAAGTCGTTGCCGAAGCCGCCGGCGAAGAACAGGTCGCCGTCGATGTAGTGCGTGACGGCGACCGTCTGCACCACCTCCTGGCTGACGTTCGTGAACGTGTAGCACTGCTCGAGGCGGGTGCAGTTCAGCCGGAAGTTGGCGTTCACCTCGAGGCCCAGCGTCGAGAAGTTGCTCTCGACGGCGTCGTCGACGAGGCGCGCGTCGGCGTCGATGTTGTTGCGCCCCGAGTCGAACCAGACGCCGTCCACCGCGCCGTTCGCCCGCTGGACACAGACGAAGGGGTGCGAGTCGAAGATCGTCGACACCAGCTCCTGATCCGGCTCGTCGTCGACCGGGTCGTAGAACGAGCGCCCACCGGCCGTGCTGCTGCCCGTCGCCCCCTGCGCGTCGATGCCCAGCGAGACGCGCCCCAGCTCCGGGTCGCACTCGGCCGAGGTCTCCAGCGTGAACGGCTGCGCGGCCGCCGGCGTCGTCCAGGCGGCGACGGCCAAGGTCAGGCCCGCGAAAAATCGCTTCGTCAACAAAGGTCTCTCCACCCGGTCTCCCGGCGTGCGCGCGCGCTCTGTGTCGGGACAACCTCGATCGGGCCGCCTCAGTAGGCGAGCAGCGCGTCCAGTGCCTCGCTCACGTCCTCTTCGTACGGCAAGGTCGCCCGTTCGAGGATCCGCGAGAACGCGACGGGCACGTCCTTGGCCCCGACCCGCACGATGGGCGCGTCGAGCCACTCGAAGAACTCGCGGGCCACCGTCGCGGCGATCTCGGCCCCGAGCCCCTGATTGAGGTGGTCTTCGTGCACCACCATCAGCTTGCCGGTGCGCTTCACCGACGCCCCCACTGTAGCTACGTCCCACGGTCGAAGCGAGCGCAGGTCGATCACCTCGACCTCGTGCCCCGCCTTCGCGGCCTTGTTCGCGGCGCGCAGGCTCCAGTGCACCGGCGTGCCCCAGGTGACGATCGTCGCGTCGGTGCCCGCGCGGCGCACCCGCGCCTTGCCGAAGGGCACCGCGTGATCGCCGCCGCACCGCGGCGTGGCCGCGAAGCCCTGGTTGTAGAGGAACTTGGGCTCGAGGAAGAAGGTCATGCCGCCGCTGCGGATCGCGGTGCGCAGCAGGCCGGCCGCGTCGTCCGCGAAGGCCGGGCTGACCACCCGCACGCCGGGCAGGTGCCCCATGATCGCCTCGACGTTCTGCGAGTGGTACAGGCCGCCGCCGATGTAGCCGCCGCTGGCCAGCCGCAGCACGACGTTGGGCGTGAACTGCCCCCGCGTGCGCCAGTGCTCGTGCGACATCTCGACGATCTGCTCCATCGCCGGCCACACGTAGTCCGCGAACTGCGCCGCCTCGACCACCACCCGGATGTCGGGCTTGAAGCGGCACAGCCCGTTGGCGGTGCCGACGATGTAGTCCTCGGCGATCGGCGCGTTGAACACCCGCCCGGCCCCGAAGGCCTGCTGCATGCCCTTCGTGACGTTGAAGACGCCGCCCTTCTCCTTACTGGCGACGTCCTGGCCCCAGAGGAAGGTGTCCGGGTTGTGCTCGAACTCGGCGTGCAGCGTCTCGTTGATCGCCTCGCGCAGCTTCCACTTGTCGCCCTCGGCGGGCGTTTCGGTCTCGTCGGGCGTCCAGGGCTCGGGCCACTGGAAGTCGAGCACCGTGGCGGGATCGGGATCGGGCGCGTTCTCGGCCCGCTCGGCCTGTGCGTCGAGCTCGGCCTCGTTCTTCGCCTCGAGCTCGGCCAGCTCGTCCTCGGCGACGCCCGCCTTCTGCAGCGCCGCGCGCAGCGCCGTGACCGGATCGCGCTTGCCGGCGGCCTCGATCTCCTCTTCGCTGCGGTACAGCTCCTGCCGATCGCTGTTCGAGTGCGCCCCGATGCGCACGCACTGCGCGTGCACCAGCGCCGGCCCCTCGCCGCTCTTCGCGTACGCGACCGCCGCCTGCATGCCCGCCACCGAGTCGACGAAGTCGGTGCCGTCGACGTTGAAGATCTTCAGGTGCGCGAGGCCCGTGTAGTTGTCGCTGATGCGCGTGTTCGCCGACTGCTCGGTCACCGGCACCGAGATGCCGAAGCCGTTGTTCTGCACCACGAACACCACCGGCAGCTTCTCGCGGCTGGCCCCGTTGAGCGCCTCGTAGACGTAGCCCTCGCTGGTGCTGGCCTCGCCCTGGCTGCTGATGGCCACGCCGTCGGCGCCGTAGTACTTGATCGCCCGCGCCACCCCCACCGCGTGCAGCGTGTGGTTGCCGGTGCAGCTCGAGACGTTCTGGATGCCCATCGCCGGCTTGGCGAAGTGGTTCGACATGTGGCGCCCACCGCCCGCCACGTCGCCCGCCTTCGACAGCCCGTTGAGGATGATCTCCTCGGGCGTCAGCCCCGCCGACAGCACGGTCAGCAGATCGCGGTAGTAGGGAAACAGGTAGTCGTGCTCGGCCCGGAACACCTGACCGATGGCCAGCTGGATGCCATCGTGGCCGGCGAACGGCGCGTGGTACGACCAGCCCTTGGCCTTGCGGATGTAGCCGACGGCGCGATCCTCCAGCAGCCGCCCGAGGTGGGCGATGCGGTACCACTCCAGCACCGTCGAAACCGAGAACTCCCCGAACGGCTTCTTCGCCGGCTTCCTGGCCACCTCTTCCCTCCCTGCGCGCCGCTCGCCGGCTCGCCTCGCGGTCTACCCGGCGCCGCAGCTCAGAGCGCGTCGCGGATCGCCTTGATCATCGTGCTGGTGCGCGCCTTGCCGCCCAGATCCGCCGTCAGGTGCTTGCCCTTGACCAGCACCTTCTCGACCGCGGCCAGCAGCCGGTCCGCCACCTGGTACTGCCCGATGTGGCTCAACAGCTTGATGGCCGGCAGCACCATCGGCAACGGGTTCGCCTTGTCTTTGCCCAAGAGCTCGGGCACGCGCCCGTGGATGGCCTCGAACATCGCGCAGTCGTCGCCCTGATCGACGCCCCACACGGCGCTGATGCCGCCCACCAGCCCGGCGGCCAGATCGCTGATGATGTCGCCGTACAGGTTGCCGCACACCAGCACGTCGAACTGGTGCGGCCGCTGCACGAGCTGCATGCAGGTGTTGTCCACGATCAGCGACCGGCTCTCCACGTCGGGGTAGTCGTCCCCGACCTCGCGCCCCACCTTCAAGAACAGCCCGTCGGACTGCTTCATGATGTTGGCCTTGTGGATGATGGCCAGGCGGCGCCGCCCGTTGCTGCGCGCGTACCGATAAGCGAAGCGGAAGATGCGCTCGCTCGCCGCCCGCGACACCACCTTGATCGACTCGACCACGCCCGGGTGCACCTCGTGCTCGAGCCCGGCGTAGACGTCCTCGGTGTTCTCGCGGATCACCACCAGATCGATGTCGGCGTAGCGGCTCGGCAGGCCCTGCAGGTTCTTCACGTGGCGCACGCCCGCGTACAGATCGAGCGCCTTGCGCAGGGCCACCGACGGCGACAGGTTGCCCACCCCCGGCGGCGTCTGGAAGGGCCCCTTCAGCGCCACGCCGTTGCGCCGCACGCTCTCGAGGCAGCCGTCGCAGATGCCGTCCTCGTCGGCGACCTCTTCGACCCACTCCCAGGTGATGTCGGCGCCGGCGTCGGCCAGGAGCTCGGTGACCGGGCCGGCCAGATCGCGCCCGATCAGATCGCCGGGCAACAGGGTGACGGTCCGTGCCTTCACGCGCGCACCTCCTCGGGGGCCGGCAGGGCATCGATGATGGCCTGCGTGATCTCGTGGGTGGACGCCTTGCCGCCCAGGTCGCCGGTGCGCACCTCGCCCTTGGTCAGGACGCGCGCGATGCCGCCCTCGACGCGGGCCGCCGCCACGCGCTCGCCGATGTGGCGCAGCATCATGGCCGCCGACAGCGTCAGGGCGATGGGGTTGGCCTTCCCCTGCCCCGCGATGTCCGGCGCCGATCCGTGCACCGCCTCGAACACCGCGCAGGTGTCGCCGATGTTCGCGCCGGGCACGATGCCCAGGCCGCCCACCAGGCCGCTGCACAGATCGCTGACGATGTCGCCGTACAGGTTCTCCATCAGCAGCACGTCGAACTGCTCGGGCGCCAGCACCAGCTTCATCGCCAGCCGGTCGATGGGCATCTCCTCGACCTCGATGAAGGGGTAGTCGGCGGCGACCTCGCGGCAGCTGTCGAGGAACAGCCCGTCGCTGAGCTTCATGACCGCGGCCTTGTGCACGACGGTGATCTTCCGCCGCCCGGTCCACCGCGCGTACTCGAAGGCGTACCGCGCGATGCGCCGGCTGGCGTCGGCGGTGATGATCTTCAGCGCCTCGACGACGCCCGGCACCACGGTGTGCTCGCGCCCGGCGTACAGCCCCTCGGTGTTCTCGCGGAACACCACCAGGTCGACGCCGTCGTGCCGCGTCTTCAGGCCGTCCCACGACCGCACGGGCCGCAGGCTGACGTAGGTGTTCAGCGCCTTGCGCAGGCCCACGTTGACGCTGCGGAAGCCCTTGCCCACCGGCGTCGTGATCGGCCCCTTCAGCGCCACCCGGTTCTGCCGAATCGAGTCGAGCGTCGCCTCGGGCAGCGTGCCCAGGCCCGCCTCGACGGCGTCCACCCCGGCGAGGTGCGACTCCCAGGCGATGTCGACGCCGGTCGCCTCGACGATGCGAACCGCGGCCTCGGTGACCTCGGGCCCGATGCCGTCGCCGGCGAGCAGCGTGATGGTGTACTTCATGCGGTCTCCAGGACGAGGGCGGCGGTGCCTTCCAGCGGGCGGACCATCCGCAGGCCCGGCACGCCCGAAGGGTAGGTGGTGTCGGCGGCGGGATCGCGCACGAAGCCGAGCTGCTCGAACAGCGCGCGCGCCCCGTCGTTGCCCCGGGCCACGTGCAGCGCCGCCTCGCGCGCGCCCACGGCGCCCGCGTGCTGCTCGGCCAGGCTCAGCGTCTGCCACAGGAGGCGCCGCCCGAGGCCCCGCCGCCGCCAGTCGGGCGCCACGGCCAGCGCCAGCAGCTCGAGCACCGGGGGGCGCGCCGGATCGCGCCGAAAGAAGGCCCAGGCGAGGAACCCGACGGTCTCGCCGGCGACCACCGCCACCGTCGTCTGGACGCCCGGCTCGCGGCACCAGCCGTCGAGGATCGCGGCGTAGTCGCCGAGGCGCTCGAAGGCGGACGCAGCCAGGGCCGTGACCGCCGGCAGGTCGGCGGGCGTCGCGGCGCGCAGCACGATGAGGGGGGCGTCGGGGGTCGGCACGCGCCCACCATACGCAGACCGCTTCGGATTGCAAGGACCGGGCACGGGCGTCGTTCGTCGCCGCCGACGGCCGCCCGCGCGGCGCCCCCGACCCGGTTGAAAGGCCCCGCGGTGGGGGCTAACGTCGCCCCATCGGCCGCCGCCCGAGCCGGGCGCGGCGGCCCCACCTTGGCGGGAGGCCACCATGCGGATCCTCGAGGGCGCGCTCGAGCTCAGCTTTCACGGCGACATCAAGCGCTGCCCCATCGCGGGCGTGCGCGATCCCAACGGCGAGGTCGAGCTGGCGGTCGCGACGCCCTTCGGCCTGCGCCGCCTGCACGTGCACCTCGACGCCGAGCGCCGCATCGTCGAGGCGCACACCTTCGCCTTCGACTACGCGTCGGGGGAGATCACGCGCTTCGACCTCGAGATCGCCGGGGGGCCGCAGACGCCGGATCGGCGCATCTACGCCGGCACGGTGCAGGGCGGCGGGCTGCAGGGCGCCTGGACGGTGACCGAGCTCGGGCCGCAGGACGACGAGGACGCCGAGGCCGCGCACGCGCTGGGCGCCTCGACGCGCACCCCGCTGAGCCAGGCCCCCGCGCCGGTCCGCCCACCCGAGGACTGAAGCACGGCGGCGACGGACCCGATGCGCGGCGGACTACTCGTCGTCGTCGGTGAGGATGGGCCCCATCACCATCGTGCGGTCGTCGTCGTCCTCGAACAGATCGTCCCGCGTGGCCTCGAAGGGATCGGCGTCGGTCAGCACGTCGAGGGGCGCGGTGGCCAGATCGGCCGGCCGCTCGAGCAGGGCGGGCGTCAGGTTCACCCGCGTGAAGGGCCCCGTCTCGACGCGCACGCGCAGGGCGTCGAGCGCGTCGAGCACGGCGTGGCCCGGCTTCTGGCCGCCGGCCAGCACCGCGCGCAGCGACTCGACCTCGTCGTCCCCCGCCTGGTGCAGCAGCCGACGCGCCGCGCCGTCGTCGACGGCCATGCGCTCGCGCTCGGCCACCGCCCGCAGCAGCAGCGCCAGCGAGGCGGCCGACGGGATGCGATCGGCGGTGTCCAGCGCCAGCGCCATCTCGACGACGTGGGCCAGCGCGGGCGGCACCTGCGGGTTGCGGCCCTGGATCGAGGGCGGCGGCACCCGGTCGAGGAAGCGACGGAAGATCTCGGCGGTGTCGGGCGCGGCGAACGGGATGTGCCCGGTGAGCATCTCGTAGAGCGTCGCGCCCAGCGCGTAGACGTCCACCAGCGGGGTCGGCCGCTCGTGGTTGAACTGCTCGGGCGGCATGTACCACAGCGTGCCGACGTTGGCGCCGGCCAGCGTCAGGTCGGGGCTGCGCTCGGGCGCCTTGGCCACGCCGAAGTCGGTGATGCGCGTGGTGGTCGTGTCCTCGCCGTCCACCAGCATCACGTTGCCCGGCTTGATGTCGCGGTGCACGACGCCCCGCTCGTGGGCGTAGGCCATGGCGTCGGCGGCGCGGATGCCGATGTCGACCGCGCGATCCACCGGCAGCGGGCCGGCCATGGCCCGCAGGGCGTCCTCGATCGAGCCGCCGGGCAGGTACTCCATGACGATCGCCTGGAACTGGGGCGACTCGAGGTAATCGAAGACGCGGGCGACGTGCGGGTGATCGAGCTCGGCCTGCAGCGCCGCGCCGTGGCGGAAGCGCTCGGCCAGCAGCGCCTCGTCCGCGCCGTCCTCGCGGCGCCGCATCTTGACGGCCACCAGCCGCCCCAGGAGGCGGTGCCGCGCCAGCAGCACCGTCGCCATGCCACCGCCGCCGACGACGCGCTCGACGGCGTAGGGGCCGATCAGGCGGGGGAAGCGGCTGGTCACCGGCTCACGGGGCCGCGTCGTCGGGGTCGTCGTCGAGATCCTCGTCGTCGTCGCCGGCGTCGTCGTCGACGTCCAGATCCAGCCCCTGCAGCGTGGCGAAGCGCCGCGCGTCGTTCATCATGGTCGGGGCGTCGAACACCAGGTGGCCCCCGGCCCGCTCGCTGGCCAACCCGCAGAGGCGATCGAGATCGTCGTCGCTCAGGCGGCCGCCCATGCCCACGCGCCCGCGCACCCGCCAGTACACCGTGGGCCCCTCGGGCAGCTCCTCGTCGTCGTCGGCCAGGGGATCGGCCACGGGCAGCAGGCCGGCCGCGGCGCACACGGCGTCGCGATCCTCGGGCTGGCTCTCCCACAGGCCGTCGGCCCACCAGGCGACGGTGAAGTCGCCGCGGTGCGCGGCGAAGAACGCGCGCAGGGCCTCGCGGTTCGCCGCCGTGGGGCGGAACGAAGGGGGCGTGCGCAAGAGCAGCGTGTCGGCGTCCAGCAGCGCGGCGACCTCGCGCGTGCGGGCCCAGGCGGCGTCGGCCTCGGGCCCGGCGAAGCCCGCCGCGACGAGGGCGGGATCCACGCGCACGACGAAGCGGGCGTGGGCGGGCGCTTCGCTGCGCCAGCGACGGAGGGTGGCCGGCTTGGCGGCCAGGTCGCGATCGGTCAGCTCCAGCGTGTCCACGGCCTGCCAGTAGCGGCGGCGCGGGCCGGTGTAGCCGACACACGCGACGTGCAGTGCGTTCATCGGTGCCATCATAGTGCAGGGCCGCTGGGCGCGACGAGGTGCCCCAGCGGCGCGTAGAGGTACATCGCGCGTGGCGTGCCGAGCAGCGCCTCGAGCGACGCCGCCTGCGGCATGGGCGAGGCCAGCCGCGCGCGCAGCAGATCGACCAGCGAGGGCTCGCGCTCGTAGCGGACGACGTCGAAGGGCCCGCCCTCGGCCAGCTGGCTCAGGGTGTCGAGGGTCGCCTCGCGGTAGCCCACGCCGTCGATCAGCCCCGCCGCGCGGGCCTGCTCGGCGGTCAGCAGGCGACCGTCGGCCAGCGGGCGCACCTGGTCGACCGACAGGCCCCGGCCCTCGGCCACCAGCGTCACGAAGCGCTCGTAGAGGCTGTCGACGACGCCCTGCAGCAGCGCCCGCTGCTCGGGCGACACGGGGCGCGTCGGGCTGAGGATCGCCTTGTTCGGCCCGGACATGATCGACTCGTCGGTCACGCCGTGCCGTTCGAGGAAGGCGTGCGCGTTGAGGGCGGGGATGATGACGCCGATGCTGCCGGTGATGGTGGTGGGCAGGGCCCAGACGCGATCCGCCGCCACCGCCAGGTAGTAGCCGCCCGAGGCGCACACGTCGCCCATCTCGACCACCACCCGCTTGCCCTTCTCGCGCAGCTTCTTGATGCGGGCGTGCAGCGCGTCGGCGTCGGTGACCGATCCGCCGGGCGTGTCGACGTGCAGCAGCACGCCGGCCACCTTCTCGTCCTCGAGCGCGTGATCGAGCATGTCGAGGGCGCGCTGGGTGATGCCCGCGGGCTGACCGAAGCCGGAGGGGCCGGTCAGCAGCACGCCGCGCAGCTCGATCACCGCCAGCTTCTTCTTCGCCTCCGGGTGGGTGCGTTCGATGCGCTCGATCACCTGGCCCGGCCCGGGGCCGCCGCCCATCAGCGTGGCCAGGAAGAGGCCCAGCATGCCCAGGCCCGCGAGCCCGGTCATCAGCACCAGCAGGCAGCCGATGCCGCGCGTGCGGCGGCGCCCCTCGCTGTTCGCTGATCGTGCGTTTCCGGCCACGGCCCACCTCGCTCGAACGGACCGGCACCCCTACCACACTCGGGCCGCGGTTGTCCCCTCCCCGCGGGGGTGCTAATCATTCGCGCCACCCGAACCGCCCCGAGGCCCGCATGGACGCCACCCCGATCGACGCCGTCGACCCCGAGATCGCCGCCCTGATCCGCCAGGAGGCCGCCCGCCAGCGCGGCTGCCTGCGCCTCATCGCCTCCGAGAACTACGCCTCGGCGGCGGTGCTGGCCGCCACGGGCAGCTGCCTGACCAACAAGTACAGCGAGGGCTACCCCGGCCGCCGCTATTACGGCGGGCAGGCCGTCGTCGATCAGGTCGAGCGCATCGCGCGCGACCGCGCCTGCGCCCTGTTCGGCGCCGATCACGCCAACGTGCAGCCCTACTCGGGGTCGCCGGCCAACCTGGCGGCCTACCTCGCGCTGCTGCAGCCCGGCGATCTGATGCTGTCGATGAGCCTGCCGCACGGCGGCCACCTGACCCACGGCTGGAAGGTGACCGCCTCGGGCACCTACTACCGCGCCGTGCAGTACGGCGTCGGCGAGGAGACGGGCCGCATCGACTTCGATCAGGTGGCCGCGCTGGCCCGCGAGCACCGGCCCAAGCTGATCGTCTGCGGCGCGTCGGCCTACCCGCGGATCATCGACTTCGCGCGCTTCGCCGAGATCGCGCGCGAGGTGGGCGCCTACCTGCTGTGCGACATCGCGCACATCGCGGGCCTGGTGGCCGGCGGCGTGCACCCCTCGCCGGTGCCGGTGGCGGACGTCGTCAGCACGACCACGCACAAGACGCTGCGCGGGCCGCGGGGCGGGATGCTGCTGTGCAAGAAGGAGCACGCGAAGGCCATCGACCGGGCGGTCTTCCCCGGCCTGCAGGGCGGGCCGCACGATCACACGACCGCCGCCATCGCCGTCGCGCTGGCCGAGGCGGCCACCCCCGCCTTCCGCGACTACGCGCGGGCGGTGGTGGACAACGCCCAGGCGCTGGCCGAGGGCCTGCTGGGGCACGGCTTCGACCTGGTCAGCGGCGGCACCGACAACCACCTGCTGCTGATCGATCTGACGAACAAGGGCGTGTCGGGCAAGCAGGCCGCCGCGGCGCTCGAGGCCGCGGGCATCGTGTGCAACGCGAACAGCGTGCCCTTCGATCCGCGCAAGCCCTTCGACCCGAGCGGGGTGCGCCTGGGCACGGCGGCGGTGACGTCGCGCGGGCTGGGGACGGCCGACATGCGGCACCTTGCGGATTGGATCGCGGCCCTGGTCGCGGCGCCCGACGACGAGGCCGTGCGCGACCGCGTCGCCGCCGACGTCGCCGATCTGACCGCGAAGCACCCCGCGCCCGGGGTCTGACGCGCGCGTCGGCCGCTGGCCCGGGGATCACGCCCCGGGCGATCGGTGGCCGACCCGCCTCTCCGGGGAGCGAGGGCCCCCGGGGAGTCGATCAGTCGGCCGCGGCCTCGGCGCCCGAGGACTGCGGCCGATCGCCCTCGCCGCCCTCGCCGCCGCGGCGACGGCTCTTGCGCCGGCGACGCCGCTTGCGGTCACCGCCCCCGCTGTTGCCGTCGGCCTCGGCGGCCTTGCGCTGACCGCCGCCGCCCCCACCGCCGCGGCGCGAGGACGAGCTGCCGGCGCGCTTGCGCTTGCGCTTGCCGCCGCCCCCACCGCCGCCGCCGCCGCGCTTGCGGTTGCTGCTCCGGCCGTTGCCCATCGCGTTGGCCAGGGCCCGCATCTCGGCGATCGCCTCGAGATCCTCGGGCGACATCTGGGGCAGCCCCTCGAGGCGCGCGCGGCCGTTGCCGTTGGCGTCGCGGTAGCTCGAGGCGATCGACCGCTCGTCGCCGGTGAGCAGATCGCCCACCGCCGCGCGGCACGCGTCGCAGCGCACCTCGTGACGATCCTTGGGCCAGCGCTCGAGCATCACCCAGATGCCGCAGACGGCGCAGGGGAACTCGACCGGCGACCGGCCCCGCTTGCCGCTGGGGACGTCCATGGCGGGATCGACGCCGAGGCGCGCGTTGGAGCGCGCCCAGAACGTCTGTGGATCTTCGACCGCGTCGAGATCGATGCGCGCCTGGTGCTCGGCTGCCTTGTTGTTGCTGCTCTGCCCACCGCGTCCGCGGCTGCGGCGCTTTCGGTTGCTTTGACCTTGCGACAAACCCGTCTCCAGGGTCGGTCCGGCTGACCGGATACGCGCGGCCGCCGGGGAGTGCCCACGTCGGTCGGCCTCGCGTCGTCGTGGGGGTGAAGCGCGGGAATCCAGGTGGACCCCCTGGACGCTGCGGCCGACCCTACCACACGCCGGTGAATGGCACAACCGCCACCGCGTCGGGCCGCGGGGCCCGCAACCCCCCGGAGTGGTTTGCAAAGGACACCGCAAGTGATAAATGGTCGCCCATGAAGTCCTGCCCCAGCTGCGGCACCCCCTCGGAGGCGCAGGCGAGGTTCTGTCTCGAATGCGGCCACGCCTTCGAGGACGCCGCCGCCACGGACACCAGCGATCCCTGGGCCGGCCGCATGGTCGCGGGCCGCTTCCGCATGCTGCGCAAGCTGGGCGACGGCGGCATGGGCGAGGTCTACGTCGCCGAGCAGGTGCCGATGGGCCGGTCGGTGGCGCTGAAGGTGCTGCGGCAGGAGCTCTCGGACGACCCCCAGCAGGTCGAGCGCTTCAAACGCGAGGCGCAGGCCGCCAGCCAGCTGAGCCACCCCAACACGATCATCGTCCACGACTTCGGGCAGGACGACGACGGCACCCTCTTCATCGCGATGGAGTACCTCGAGGGCCGCTCGCTCGACGCGCTGCTCGACGCCGGCCCGCTCGACGCCGAGCGCGCCGTGCGCATCCTCGCGCAGATCTGCGGCTCGCTCGAAGAGGCCCACCGGCGCGGCATGGTGCACCGCGATCTGAAGCCCGAGAACATCTTCCTCACCGAGCGCGGCGGCCAGCACGACTTCGTCAAGGTGCTCGACTTCGGCATCGCCAAGGTCACGCAGTCGGGCAGCGGCGGGAAGCTCGAGACCATCACGCGCCAGGGCGCGATCTTCGGCACGCCGCACTACATGTCGCCGGAGCAGATCCGGGGCGAGGAGCTCGACGCCCGCTCGGACGTCTACGCCCTCGGCGTGATCCTCTATCAGATGCTCTCCGGTCACCTGCCCTTCGAGGCGGGCACGGTCGTCGAGATGCTCACCAAACATCTCTCCGCGGCCCCCGCTCCCTTCGAGCGCGGGCCCGACACGCGGGACCACGCCGAGTCGTCCCGATTGGAAGCGATCGCCCTCAGGGCGTTGTCCAAGGACCCGAGCGAGCGGCAGCCGTCCGCTCTCGCCTTTCTGGAGGACCTCATGGCCGCGATGCCACGTCTCACGCTGCACACCACCACCGGCCTCGTGCCGGCCACGCCGGCGGGTACGCCGTCGATCTCGGCCCTGCCCGACGCCGCCCCCGAGGCGCGCGGCGGCGGCGCCACCCTGACGCTGGCGCTCGTCGCGCTGCTCGCGGCGGGCGGCGCCGGCTACTGGTTCCTGATGGGCCCAGGGGCCAACGGCGGCCCCGGCGCCGGGCCGGACCTCGCGCCCGCGGTGATGGCGCAGGCCGGCGAGGAGGGCGGCGACGAGGGCGGCGAGCCGGCGGGCGGTGACGAGGCCGGCGGCGAGCCGGCCGGCGGCGAGATGGACGGCGAGGCGAAGGCCGACGGCGAGGGTGACGCGAAGCCCGAGGGCGAGATGGACGGCGAGGCCGAGAAGCCGGCCGACGGCGCCGCCGCCGAGGCGCCCGCCGCGGGCGACGCCGCGCCCGAGATGACCGACGCCGAGAAGAAGGCCGCCGAGGCCGAGGCCGCCGCCATCGAGAAGGAGGCCGCCGAGGCCGAGAAGGAGGCCGCCGAGGCCGAGCAGGGCGGCGACACGCTGAGCGACGAGGAGGCCAAGAAGGCCCAGGCCGAGGCCGAGGCCGAGGCCAAGAA